>JAVJSW010000022.1:0-21751 GCA_040219255.1 Sumerlaeia bacterium | reverse complement strand
GACGTTGATCGGGATGGGTCATGAAGGAGAACCTGCTTTCAAAGCGCCCACTCTGTAAACTCGATGACCGGGTGTCTCAATGGGTATAGGCAGGTAGGGACGCGCCTTCGGCCAAAGGCCTCGCGCAAGAATATGAAGACGCAAATTAGCGCCCCCGCGATCCTTCACCACAGAGATCATTTCAAAGGTGTAGTTAGGAAAGTGGCTTGTCTGAACCAAGTCGAACGGAGTCAGAAGGATGCAAATGAATCCCAAATTAGAATACTTGTCAGACCCAAATAGAGTCGCGGCAATTCTGGCATTTTCCAGCATTGATAATTCTTTTTTTAACAAAAATAGGCCGCCGTTTTCCAGTCATCCAGCCACGAACCGAGGCCCGCCGGTTGCATCGGTTAACTTCAAAAGCGCCGATCATCTCAGCGTTCTCTGCGTCTCAGCGGTAATTTCTTGAAGGATTAGGGAGCGCCCCCCGGGTTTCTCATGTGGTTGACAGGTTCCGGAAAGGTCGTCCTGCCTCAGTTGGCTTGTGAGTCCGCGGGACTTTCCAGGTGGGCGGAGTTCCCCCCCTCCCAGGGAGGGGTGGAGGGAGTGCCGTCTTCGCGGTAGATTCCGGGCTTGGCGGAACCGAAGATCGCCAAAAGTCGAACCGGTCTTTCTCCCATAACCTGGAATCCGTGGGAGGCCCACTCCGGGATCAGGATGCTTTCGCCAGCTTTGACAGTGTGGTTTTGACCGTCGATATCGGCCAGGATTTCTCCGTCCAGAACGGTGATGATTTCCTCGCAATTGTGGCGGTGCGGTGGAACTCGGAAACCGCTCTTGTGTTCTTCCTGCCAGAGCGCGAGTTGCTTTGCCCCGGCGGTGGCGTCGATCACGGTCCGGTGGCGGAGGCCCGCCAAGGGGCCTTCGTCCAGTTGACAGAGGGGGGCTTCGAGGTGATCAAATCGCATATTGGTAGTCCCAGTCCAACCCCACGCGCGATGGTTTTGGCTCGCGCTTTCCCGGATAGACCGGATTGACGGGGGGCAGTTCGGGAATGAGGTCGGCGACGTAGGCTTTCGCATAGAGAAGGCGCAATGCGGCGAGACAGTCCTCGGGCAGCGCGAGGGTGTCCTCGTTGGTGAACATGCGGACGAAGTCCACGCCGATGCCATCCACCGCCTGGGTGCTGAAGTTCATGGCGTAAGTCAGGGCCTTGTCGCGATGCCGGAAACCGCATTCGACGCTTTCGGCCACAGCGGCGGCGATCCTCGCGATCAGTTCCTCGCCCAGCCGGCGATGCACGGCGATCAGTCCCACGGGAATGGGCAGGCCGGTTTCATCGAGCCACCGCCGGCCCAGGCACTCCAGCCGGCGCAGCCCCTTGTGTGCGTAGTTCATCAATTCCTCGTGGATCAGAACACCCCCTTCCACGTCGCCGTTGACAATGGCTTCGGCGACGGCGGAGCAGGGTTTTTCGATGGTGGCCGCCAGAGGATGGAACAGGCGGAAGAGCAATGCCCCGGTGGTCATCGAGCCGGGCAGGGCTACGGTGGCGCGGTCGAGTTCGGCGACGGATGAGCAAACACGGCTCGCGACCGCCGGTCCGTAGCCCCGGCCGACCGAGGCGCCGCTGCCGAGGATCGCATACTTTCGACTGAAGTGCGGCCAGGCCGCCGAGGAAATCGCCGCCACATCCACCCGCTCCGCCAGGCACGCGCGATTGGCCTGCTCCATGGTCCGGGGTGTGACCTCGAACCGGACACCGGGGACGCGCACCCGTCCGCTGACCAAACCCCACCAGGTGAAGGCGTCGTCCGGGTCGGGGGAATGCGATAAAGTCAGAATACGGGTTTCTTCGGCGACGGCCATAGTTTGCGAGTTCCCTTTCGCGTTGGATGAGGCCCTCTCCGGCAAGCCCCGGACCCGGCTCGCGGGCCGGGGAATGGGGCATCAAAGGCGCCTATCCAGAAAACTTTACCGGCCATCGCATGAAAAAAAGTCCAGCCAAGCCGGCAGTATCGGGCCTCTGGGTGGAACCTCGCCGCGGCACAAGGATTGCCCCTCGCAAGCCGCTATACTTTGGAAGCGAAGGCATGTCCTTATGGCCGGCTCAGACAACTCCGCAAAGCGCCTCTCGATCCTGATCACAGGCTCAACGGGCTACCTTGGGTCCCGACTTCTTCGGCGCCTGCTCTTCGAAGGACATCGCGTCACGGCCCTCGTTCGCCCCGAGTCGGCGCACAAGCTGGGAGGGCAAACGGAGGAACCCGGTTTGCGGTTGATGATCGCGGATTTGGCGGAAGCGCGATTCGAAGCCAACTCGCCGGCCGGGGCGCCGTTCGACCTCATCCTCCACTGCGCGGCCCAACCGAAGTTAGCCGGAGCCAGCCTCGAGGAGTTGAGCCGGGCCCATGTTTTGGCCGCGCGGAACCTGAGCCGTCTGGCGGAGCGCCATCCCGAGGCGCGCTTCTTCCATCTCTCCACGGCCTACGTGGGCCCCGATGCCAAAGGCTTTTTGTCCGAGTCCGCCGCCGTCGAATCGACCTGCCGCAACCCCTATGAACTGACAAAGACCCGGGCGGAAGCGGTGATGATGCAGGGCCCCCTTCCCTTTGTCGAAGTCTTCCGGCCCGGCATCATCCTGTCCAAGCCATCGGATGGCATTGGACCGCTGCGCCAGAGCCCCCTCGGCCCCTTCTTCCGCGCCCTCGCCTGGAGTTCCGCCAGCGGCCAGCGCTGTTTCCTGCCGGCGCGATCCGAGGTGCGCCCCGGCTTCTGCTTCCTGTCCGACATCGTGGACTTCATCCTGGGCAGACTTCGCTCGCCCGCTATGGACCGAGCCGTGTGGAACCTGGTGAGTCCCCGTTCGCCCCGCGTTGATGAGCTGGCGGAGGCGCTACAGGAAGTTCCCTTCTGCCCCCGGCTCGAACTGGACGAACGCTCTTCGTCCCGGCTTTTCGCCGCCTGGAAGTTGTATCTTTCGGAGCAGCGCGCCTGGTGCCAGCAGCGGACGCTGGCGGCGGCCGAGGCCGCTTCGGTGCGTTTCGATGACATGACCGCCGGGGATTTCCGCTCGCTGGCAATGCTGTGGTCCGAATCGGTGGCCAAAATGGAGAATGCCGCATGAACGATCTGCAGCGATGCGACTACTACCTGAGGCATTGGCTCCCGCCGAGACTCGGCCCGGACGACGCCCGCCTGCTGCTTTCCATCGGCGTTCCCGTGGCGATGGAATTGCATGATGGGGAACGCACCGAGGAAGTGGTGCTTCTGCAAACGGAAGCGGGTTTGACCTTTCCCCGGGACAGAGAGCCAGTCTGCCGTTATCGGCTCAGCGCGCAGACATTCCTGCGGATTGTGGCGAACGAGATGAGCCCCCAGCGTGCCCTCTTCACGGGCAAGCTGCGGCTCTCCGGCGACCAGTTTCTCGCCGTGCGGCTGGGCAGTCTGCTGGACTCGATTTTCCGGCGGCTTCCCTGGGATGGACACGTCAAGTCAGGCCGGGGTGCGGGCCGCGAGACCTCGCCTCGGGCGCACCCTCTGTCGGGGCACCAACGCCGCGTCCTGGCGCTGCATCTGGACCCGCGCGAGGGGTCGCCGTTCTGGCGCTGGCGGGCGGCGGAACGGGGCCTGAGCGCCGATGATTTCCGCACCATCGAAGACCTGAGAGCCGCCTTTGGACCCATGGATCGCGCGGAAATGCTGCGGCACACATGGCGCGATTTCGTGCCGGTCTCGATCCTGGAGACCGAGGGGCCGTTTCTCCTCGGCGAGACTGGAGGTACGACGGGGCCGCCAGTGACCCTCGGCTGGACGGCGGCCGATTTCAAGTCCGCATTCCTCGATCCGCTTTGCCAGGAATTGGGAGAGCTGGGGATCACCGGCCTGCGTCAATGGCTCTTCGCCGGCCCCACAGGACCGCACATCATCGGCAAAGCGGCCGACGCCATCGCCCGCCGCACAAGCGGCTGCGACGCGCTGAAGGTCGATTTCGACCCGCGGTGGCATCGCAGGCTCCTGCCCGGAACGACCGCCTCCACACGCCATCTCGAGCACCTGATCGAGCAAACACTCGGTCACTTCAACCGTCATCCGGTGGATGCCTTGTTCATCACGCCGAGCATCCTGAAAGTCCTGCTGGCCCGCCTGTCCGCGAGCCGCTTCGAGCAACTCCGCCTCGTCCATCTCGGTGGCCAGAGCCTCACGCTTGCCGAGTGGGAGGTCCTGCGCGAACGGCTGCCGGCGGATTGCCAGTTGATCAACGGCTTCGGCAACTCGCTCTTCGGCTGCCTGATCGAAGACCGCCGCGACCCACTGACCTATGGGTCATTCTCGGACCGATGGGTGGTGGAGTTGCGTGAGCCGGGGCCCGGCGGCTTCGCCCGCGCTCCAGAGGGTGCGCGCGGCCGCCTGGTCTTTCATCGCTTCGATGAGTCCGCGTTGCTCCTCAACTGCGATGAACGGGACGAAGCCATCCGGCGGGGCGACCGTTTTCATGCACCCGCTCCCGCCGCCGAAACGCGCAGCCTGGTGGCCGGGGGGATTTACTGATCGTGTCCGCAAAGGATGGTTCGCACATGACTGCCAGTCTGCTGGAACGCAAACGCCGGGTGATGATGCCCTGCCTCTATCATTTCTACGGCGACAACCCGCTGGAACTCGTTCGCGGTCAAGGCATGACGGTTTGGGATCGGGAGGGCCGCCAGTACCTGGATTTCTTCGCGGGCGTCGCCGTGAACAGCCTGGGGCACTGCCACCCGGAGGTGACCGCCGCCGCCTCCGCACAGATGAATTCGCTGCAGCACACGACTTCGATCTACCTGTCGGAGTTGCCGATCGCGCTGGCTGAGGACCTGGTTCGTCTCGCGCCGGAGCCGATTTCCCGCGTGTTTTTCTGTGCCGACGGTAGCGGTGCCAATGAAGGCGCCCTGGTGGCGGCGCGGATCGCGACGGGGCGTCCCGGTTTTCTCGCGTTTCGCCCGGGATTGCACGGGCGCACTTCGCTCACCTTGGCGGCGACGGGCGTGGCGATGTGGCGCGCGGACCCCTTTCCGCCGCCGGTGGTCCAGTTTGTCGAACACCCGGCGCTGCAACCGATCGAGGAACACTTCGCGGCGTTGGAAGACGTGATTCAAACGACGGGAGCCGAGCGCTTCGCGGCCTTTATCGCCGAGCCCATCTGTGGCAACGGAGGCATCTTGGTCCCTCCGCCAGCGTATTTCCGGCGTTTGAAGGACCTGCTGAATCGCCATGGAATCCTGCTCATTGCCGATGAAGTTCAAACCGGTTTTGGCCGGACGGGCCGATGGTTCGGGATGGAGCACTGGGATGTTTCCCCGGACCTGATGTCGGTGGCGAAGGCCCTTGGGAATGGGTTGCCGGTCGCGGCCTGGCTGGCGACCGAGGAGGTGGCGAGAGCGGTGACGTCTCCCCAGGCCTCGACCTTTGGGGGAAACCTCGTGGCCATGGCGGCGGCCCGAAAGGTGATCGAGGTCATCGAACGCGCAAATCTGACCTCGGCGGCGGAAGCAAAGGGCCGATTCTTCCGCGCCCTGCTGGCTACGGTCAACGACCCCAGAATCGCCGAGGTCCGAGGCAAAGGGCTGATGATCGGCGTGGAACTGCGCCAGGAGGATGGCTCGCCCGATCCGACCCTTTGCGATGCCTTGCTGATGAGACTCAGGCACTGCGGAATCCTGGCCGGCAAGACGGGTGCTCATCGCAATGTCTTGACCTTCGAACCACCCCTCATCGTGACCGAAGCCCAGATGGAATACGCTGTCAGCCAAGTCAGCGAAGCCCTGGCCCTCGATTGCTCCCCGCTGGCGGGCTCGCGATGAAGCTCGTGCACGAACGCGTCGTCTTGACCGCGGAAAGCGGTGCCATCGAGGGGCTCCTCGTCTATCCCGAGGGAACGATCGCCGCCGGGAGGATGCTGCTCCACGCGCCCCACCCGCTCCTTGGCGGCACGATGGATCATCCGGTCATTCTGGCGCTCCTCGATGCCTGCGCTGGCTTGGGATACGCCGCCCTCGTCTGGCAGTACCGAGTCTTGGGAGAGAGCGCCTCGAGAGAGGCCGGGGCGGCTCGTGAAGCCTTCTGGACGGACCAGCGTTTCGACCCCCGCACCGCCCCCGACATGGCGGATGCCCGCCGGGTGGCCCGGCTCCTGCGCGAGTTGCCGTTGGGGACGGACGTGGGAATTGTGGCGGTGGGTGGCTATTCCTATGGAGCGCTGATCGCCTTGTCCCAGGCGGAGGAGCTGAAGACTCCCGCCCTTGCTGTTAGCCCGCCGTTGCGGGCGCTCCAGGCGCCCGTGCGGCTGATCCTGGGGAGCGTTGTGCTGCTTGCCGAGAATGACTTCGCGATCACGGAGGAAGAGCTACGAATCCACACGGGGCTCGGCCGGCAGTCGCCCTCGGTTCGGATAATACCGGACACGGACCACTTGTTTGTCGGACAAGGCGAAGCCCTCGGTGCCGAAGCGCGCCAGTGGCTCGCTCAATTCAAGTTGTCCTCCAGTTCCGCATTCCAGGCTTCGAGCTTGTTGTAGAGCGTTTTGACCGAAACGCCCAACGCTCGGGCCGCCTGGGTCTTGTTTCCGTCCTTGGCGTCGAGCATCGCCAGGATGTGGCGTTTCTCCAAGTCGGCCAGAGTCAATTCGGAATCGAAAACGTGATCGCGGGCCGGTTCGGCGGCGGACCCCCGGCCATTGGTACCCCTTGATCGAACGTGGGGAGGCAGGTCTTCCGGTTCGATTTCATCGCCTTCCGAGAGGATGAAGGCTCGCCGGACGACATTGCGGAGTTCGCGGATGTTGCCAGGCCAACGATAGACCCGCATGACATCGAGGGTTTCCCGCTGGAACGTCTTGCGGCCTTCCGGCTCGCCCGAATCGCGCGCCACAAAGGCGATGAGCTCTTCCAGGTCCTCAATGTGGTCCCGCAGTGCCGGTGCTTCCAGCATGATTGTGTTGATGCGGTGCATCAGGTCCTCGCGAAAGCGCCCTTCGCGCACTTCTTCGAAGAGGTCCTTGTTCGTGGCGGCGATGATGCGCACATCGGCGTGGAGGGTCTTGCTGCCCCCCACGCGGCGGAACTCGCCGGATTGCAGCACACGCAGCAGTTTGGGCTGCATGGAGAGAGGCATGTCGCCGATTTCATCCAGAAAGAGCGTGCCGCCGCTGGCGATTTCGAAGAAGCCGAGACGCCGGTCTTCCGCTCCGCTAAAGGCTCCCTTTTCGTGGCCGAACAACTCGCTCTCCAGGAGTGTCTCGGTGACGGCGGCGCAGTTCACCGTGATATAGGGCGCCTGGGAGCGGCGGCTGCGGCGTTGAATGGCTTGGGCGATCAGTTCTTTGCCGGTGCCGCTCTCGCCCCCGATCAGGATGGCTTCCTCCGATCCGGCGACTTTTTCGATCAGGCGCCGCAGCTTCGCCATCTTGGGCGACGACCCCACCAGATCCGGCAACGGCCGCCGGGGCTGGGCGTGGCGAGTGATCGTTTGCGTCTGTTCCTTGAGCTGGCGATTCTCGATGGCGCGGCGGATGGAGAGCTCAAGATGCTCGATCGAGCAGGGCTTTGTCAGCAGATCGACAGCCCCGCTCTTCATGCACTTCACGGCCAGATCGATGTTGGCGTGGCCAGTCAGCATGATAACGGGGACGCGGGGCGCCGTCTGGCGCAATTCCTCCAGGAAGGCATCGCCCTTCACGCCTGGCAGACGGACATCGAGCACGATGACATCGGGATCGACGTCCTTGAGGAGCTTTCGAGCGGCTGCGGCGTCTTCGCAGGCGTGCGTCTTTAGCCCCAGGTTTTCCAACTCGCGGGCCAGAATGCGGCGGATGTTGGCTTCATCGTCCACCAGGACGACGGTGGGCTCATCGCGCTCAGACATGAGCGATCCTTTCGTTCGATTCGAATCGATGATCGATGGGACCCGCCGCTTGGCGCGAGGTCAAAGGCAGGCGTAGTGCGAATAACGCCCCTTGGCCCAAACCGGCGCTCTCCGCCGAAAGAACCCCTCCGATGGCGTCGGCCAGGCTTTGACAAACGTAGAGTCCAAGGCCCGTTCCCGATTCGTCGCGCCGTCGGCTGAAGAAGGGTTCGAAAATCTGTGGTAAATCCTCGCCCCGGATGCCTCGCCCGTTGTCCTCGATCGTGAGCACAAGCTGGTCGTTCTCGGGCTCCAAATGGAATTCGATCCGGCCATCCTCCTCGCAGGCTTCAATGGCATTGAGCGTCAGATTGAGGACGATCTGCCGCAGAGCGGAGGGACTCGTTATGATTTCCAATTCGCCGGCTTCGTTCCAGACAAGATCGATGCCCTTCTTGTCCGCGAGCTGGGCGACCAACCGCACGATTTCGGTGATGATGGCGGATGGAGAACAATTTATCAGAGCCTGTCCCCGTTGGCGCGACAGATCGAGCAGTCCCTCGGTGATTTCCTTACAGCGGAAGACTTCGTCGCGGATCGTTCGCAGGTAATCGCGAAAGGTCTCGTGATCGAGTTCCGGGCGGTCGATGCGCCTCATCAAACCCTCCGCGCAGGCTCCGATGGCCGTGAGGGGATTGTTGATTTCGTGGGCCATGCCGGAAGCGATGCGGCCGATGGCGGCCAGCTTCTGCGAAGAGGCCAGAGCTCGCTCAACCCCCGTTTGGCGGGTCATGTCACGGATGTGCTCCAGCACGATGGTGTCGCCGTCCTCGCCGCCGGGCAGCTCGAAGCTTTGCGCGTCGAGCACGTAGGACACCGCATGTTCATCTTCCCATAGGAAATAACCATGGGGCGTGCGGGGGGCTTGGCGGAGCGAGGCGGCGGGCGAAGAGCCGTTCTCGCCAAAGAGCAGGTGGTAGGTCTCGTTAGCCATCAAGACCCGGTTGCCGGGGCCCACCAGCCCCACGGCGTCGGGGAGATGATCGAGCATGGTGCGGAGTTGGTGGCGGGAAGCTTCGAGTTCCCGAGTTCGTTCATGAACGCGCTGTTCCAAGCCAGTGGTGAAGGATTGAATTTCCTGGGCCATTTCCTGTACCGAGAGGATGACTTCGCCGATTTCGCCGGTTGCCTTCTTCGAAGTGATCGCGTCGTACTGTCGCGCGCGCACCTGGGCGACCATAGTACGCAGATTCCGGATGGGACGAATCAGCCAGATTCCGAAGCCCGCCCAAGTGAAGACCAGGAGCATGATCATGCCCACGGACCAATTGCGCAGGAGCGCGCTGATCAAGTCTTCCGTTCGATCCAGCCGACCGATGGACCCTTCGAGTTCCCGCAACGCTCCTCGGCTGTAGAGATTGGAAGCCAGCATACTTTGCTTGTGGAGTTCATTCATCTCGCGAATGTCCGAGGAGTCGAAGGTGGCGGTGTCGAGGAACTGTTGCCACCGCTCCAGATTGGTTTCCAAAGCGGCTAGGGCGGTCAGTTCATCACGCTCACCGCTCTCGCCCACGAGGTCCGATTGGGCATGATCGCGAATTTTCTCCGAGTGCTCCACGGCCTGCTGGAGGTAGCCGCTCGCCAGCGCCCGGTCCGTCCGGACGCCATTGGTTTCGATCTCGCCGTGAACGTAATTGAGAGCCTGCTCCAACTCCAGCAGATGACGGATTTCAATCCAGTCGTCTTCGATATGGTGGCGGGCGGAGCGCAGGTCCCCGTTTCGGCGGCTGAGAACGACGCAGAACGCGGCGGTCAAGCTCAGGAAAATGAGCGTGAGTAGAAAAAAACGGGCCTTGAGGGACATCGGGCCGGACCTCCGACGGGATACCGAGGATGGAGAATATCTCGATCGCGCCGCCGCCGAAAGCTCAAAGGCGGGTCCGGCGAAGCGATCATGGCGCCAGGGGTTGATCGTAGCGTCCACGGACAAGATCGCTGCCTTCGCTCTCGCGCAATCGCGGAGCAGCCTCTTGAAAGGCCACGGCGTCGAGGGCATGCAGCGCATCGACGGCGAAGAAGCGCACGTCGGCCGAGGGCTCGGTCTCCAGGACCTTTAGCAGGATCGCCGAGTCGCGTCTTCCGCCCACCTTGCCCAAGGCGATCACGGCCTCGATGGCCTGGTCTTCGGAAACGGCGTCCTCGCCCTGGTTCAGGCGCGTTTCCAGCAGTTGCCGCAGCGGCGGTGCCAGTTCGCTGTCGTGCGACTTGCCGGCTTTCACCAGGTCATCGGGCGCCACACTGCCATAGTCGCCGCTCCGCAACGCCCGGGTCGATGAGCACCCGGCGGCAACCATCATCATCAAGAAGCAGGCGAGGAGCGCCAAGGCGCGAAGGGAACCGGTTACCATGCTTTCCGTTCCTCCAGACGCTCTTTGGTCAGTCGCGCCAACAGATTATCCGGGTTGCCGGCCAGAGCCTTTTGGACTTCCAGACGGGCCCGTTCAGGGCGATCCTTCTTCATCCAGGTTTGCGCCAGCAAGGCGTGATACGCGTCGCGGTCCCCATCATTCTCCGCGCATTCGGAGAATGTTTCGAGAGCCTTGTCCAGGTCTCCGCCGTTGATGGGTGGATTGTTGAGGAACATGAGCCCCTGGGCGCGGTGCGCCTCCCAATTCTCTGGATTCTTTTCCAGGGCGTACTCGATGTCCGACTTGGCGGTGGGGCCATAGCGCATCCCGGCGAAAGGTCCGTTGATTCGATGGACCGTGCATTCGCCAGAGAGACGATAAGCTTCCGATTTTTCCTGGTCCGTGGTGGCCAAGCGTTTGGCGGCCTCGGCGTGTTCGGCGCCGGCCTTGCCCCAGATCGCCTGTTGTTCGCGCATCGCCGAGTTTTCCTCTTCGCTGACCTTTCCCATTTGCCGTTGAACGCGGAGCAAATCCGCCCGCGCCAGATAGCCCTTTGCGGCCAGGATACGCCATTCGTACTGATTGGCTTCCCGTTCCGCCGCCGCCAGAACGTCCTGATGAACCTTCTCGATCCGGGCATCGTCGCTGGATCGCACGGCCGTTTCGAGACGTTCAGCGAGGGAAGGCGCGGCGGGAGCGGACTCCGGCTCGGCGGCGCCCGCCAAAGCGGTGAGGGCGACGCACAGGAGCGCAATCCAGGAGATTCGCGAAAACATAGAGGAGGCCTCCTTTCAAGAGCCTCGCCCCTCAGTGCAAGGGCGAGTCCAAGCGGGTGTCCGCCCCGAAACGGCCCTTGCCGGGGGAAGCGGCGTCAAATCGGGAAGTTCTTACAGATCGAGTCCTATAGCTCTTACCGGAACCAAGTGCCCTTCACCGCCTTCTGCCGGGATTTCCGCGTGGCAGAGACCTTGCCGAAAACCAGGTTAGTCCGATGGCTCGCGAGGTGCCTTTGATGCTGAGACCCCCCTATCGATTGATGTTCCTGATCCTGGTGTGCTCCGGAGCTATGGCTCTCAGTGGATGCGCCGCCGGCTTGGCGAATCGGCGGTCGGACTCAAGACCCGACCGCGAATTGCTCGATGCGGCGAAACGGATGGAACAGAACTCACGAACCTGGAACGTCACGCATCGCGGAATCGCCGGGCGCCCGTGGCTCGGGGTCAACGCCGAGATCGTTTTCCGACTGGAGCAGTTGAAGGCCCTGGCCGACCAGCCAGACCGGTTTACCCCGACCGCCCAGGAAACCCTGGATCTGATGCTGGCGAAGGGGCGCGAAGACTTTGTGGTCGGAAGCGCTGGGCTCGCCCAAGCGCCCGAAATGACCCGCGCCCTGGCCAAGCAAGGCATCGCGGAACAGTCCCGTCTCGCCGCTCTCCACTCGCCCGAGGACCGCCGCGAGTGGGCGCAGCAGTTACTCGATTCCGCCGAACTCCCTGACACGAATCATGGCAAGACCCTGCGCATGCTGGCTACGTTGCCGGCGGTTCCCTTCGTCAAGCTCTGGATCGCCAATCACGCGAAGCACGAGTGGCGCGGCGCCAATTGGCGCGACTTCGCCGCACAACGCCTCTACGAACCCGACACCTCGGGCGACCAGGCCATACTGGATCACTTGGCGGGCGCCACCGAGGAGGAACTGCTCCAGCTCTACGCGCCCCTGATTGTCCAGGAAATTCCCGGCGAATCGCCTCCCGACCGCCGCGACGACTCGATCGGGCGAGTGGGTCTGATCCCTGATCGATCGGGCGATCCGGTGGCGGAAGTCGATGAATCCCAACCCACAGTCTATGGGCATCTGACGCACGCCTATGTGGGGGGGCGCTGGCTGACCCAACTCAACTACTCCTTCTGGTATCACGACCATCCCGAATTGAAAGCTCGCGATCCGGAAGCGGGCCGCGCCGAAGGCCAACTCGTGCGCATCACGCTCGACGCCACCCATCGGCCTCTTGTTTCGGAGGCGGTTTACGCCTGCGGATGCTATCACCGGATCTATCCCCTCGATGATTTGGAGGAAGCCGCCAAGCAAGCCCATGGTACGCCGGAGCAGGGGGATTTCGTTCTGGCCCGGCACATCAAAGGCCGCATCGATCCCGCCATTCCCGAAACCGGTGGCCGGTTTTCGCCGGCGCAACCTCATCCGGTGGTTTGGGTGCGGAGCGGATTCCACCTGATTGCGGCCGTCCGATTCACCGAGTCCGTTCCCGCCGCCCGGGAAACGCTGGCTTACGATCAACTTCCCTCACGCGATCTGGAACTGCTGCCTTGGGGTGGAGAAACAGTCTCGGTCTTTGGAAAGGACGGTCTCGTCCGGGGCGCCGACCGGCCCGAGGCGGCGCTGCTCTTCCCCTCGGGAATGTATCATCCCGGCACGCCCCGCATTCGGGGGACTCATCTGATTCATTTCGATCAGTACCGCTACACCTACCCCACACTCCTGGAGCAAATGCTTCGAATTCCAGACAAAGGAAATCTGACTTATGATCTGGCGGCTTATCGTCATCACCACTCTGCTGACGCTGACCGGATGCGCGGCGAACTATGACCTCGCCACCTGGCAAACGGTCGCTTCCCAACCGCGCGCCGAGGCAGCCAGAGGCTCGCTTCAGGAAGACCTCGCGGCTGTGGATGAACTCCGAAACGCCGGTGACCTGAGGGCGTCGCGGTCGCTGGCGCTCGCTTTGGCGGCGGAACATCCCGACGACGGCTCCGTCCTCTGGCGGGCCGCCCGAGCCGAGAGCGACGCCGTCCTGCTGCACCACGCGCACGAGAAAGACCAGCGAGCCATGGCGGCCCTCAGCGCCGCCGAGTACGCGAAACGGGCCGTGGCCGCCGCTCCGGAAGACCCCGAGGCCGCCGCCTGGTACGCCTATGCTTTGGGCGGAACGACGCATTTGGCGCCCATGATGGCGCGCGCCGGCCACGCCCGCAAGACCGAGCGCGCCGCCGAACGGGCCCTCGCGCTCGAACCCGCCAACCCGGTGGCTCATCAGACCCTTGCGATCCTGAACTACCGCCTGGAGACCTTGCCCGGAATCGCCAAAGTCATGAGCTTCGGCAAGCCCAAGAGCAGCCTTTCCGACGCCGAAAGCCACGCCAGAGCGGCGTACGAGGAACTGCCATCGCTGGAAAACGCGCTTCTGCTGAGCCGGATTCTGGACGCTCGGGGAGAAGGGGCCAAGGCGAAGTTGCTCCAATCCGAAGCGCTCGCCCAGCCGAACACACCTCCCCCCGACGCCGTGGTTCGGTCATCCGAGGCCTTGTTGCAGGCTAGCGATCAGCCCTGATTCGTTGGAGAGTATGGTGCCCCTGCTGGCATACGCTCTCTCTCTCTCTTGCCGGCCTCACTTCAAGACCCAGCCGGTTTCGGCGGCAGCGGGGGGTGGCGGAGGGTCTGGAGCGCCGTTGATTTTGAGTTCGAGGATCTTCCGGTCGCGGCCGAACGGGGTGCGATTGTCCCGCACCTCGACGCCAAATCGGTAAGTCCCGGCGAGGGTGGGGCGGCCGGAGACCGCTCCGGTGGAGAGCAGTGTGAGCCCTGGGGGGAGATTGCCGGTGGTGCGATACCACGTGTACGGCGCGTTGGTTCCGGTGGCTTCGAGGGCGGCGCCGAAGTCGGCAAAGATCTGGCCCTCGGGTAGCGTATCGGTCACAATCGTTGGGCTTTCCGCCGGGTTGATGGCGAAGGTGAAGCGCCGGCCGAAACTCGCGCCGGAGGAATCCGTGACGGCGATGATCGCCCAGAAGCCTCCGGCCTCGGTCGGGGTGCCGGAGATGGAGCCGGTGGAACCCAGCGTGAGCCCCGGTGGGAGAGCACCGCTGCAGACTTCCCAGGTCACGGCTCCGTCCGCGTTGATCGCTTCGAGAGCCGTCTCGTATGCGATGCCGACGGTTCCCAGGGGCAGGCCGGTGGTCCCGATGCTGAGATTGCCGGTGGCCGCGGAATACTTCAGAGAACCACCGTAGGAGCCGGCGGCCCAGGCATTGGCGCTGTCAACGGCGTGGAATCCGAGGAGCGCATGGTTGAGCAAGCCGAAGTCCTGCTCTGGGGAGTCAGCGAAGCTGGCATTGGTGGTTTCGGCCAGGATCGGTTTGCCGACTTCCACGAACGCCTCCCGTGGGCGATAGCCGATGGCGTAGCCGCGCAGGCAGCTTGTGAAGTCGATGCCCGTCCACACGGCCGCGGGGTCGCCGCCAAACTGCTTCGTTTCCCATGTGGCGCCTCCGTCAGAGGTCCGATGAATCTGGCCGCATTGCGTGGTGGCCCAGGCGTTCTGCGTATCGAGGGCGTAGATGTCCTGAATCCGATTGGCTCCCGTCGTCGAAATGCGGGTCGCCGGGGTCCAATTCACCCCGCCGTCTGAGGTTGTCTCGACTTTCTGACCATCGAGTTCCCCTCGCCAACCATTCATCCGGTCCACGAAATGGAGGACCCAGCCGGCGCTACCCCTGGTGACTCCCTCGGTGTTGGCGACTTCCCAGGTCAGGCCGCTGTCGCGGGTGCGGACGATGCTGCCGTCGTAGGAAATCCACCCGTTCTGATCGTCGATAAAGAAGAGGTCGTCCATGCCAGTTTCGAAATTGAAATTCAGGTCGCCCAAGATATCAGACATGATGTCGCCACGGTAGCTCCAGGTTCGGCCTCCGTCGCGTGTCTCGAAGATGTCTCGGGTGCGGGGTTCGTCTTTGTAGATCCAACCGTGATCTTCGGTCACAAAGACCATGTCCGTGCTGGAGGAGACCCTGCGGATCCAGTCCCAGGTCGCGCCGCCGTTCTCCGTCGTAATGAGATCGCCAATATTGAGGCCCCGGGCCGCCGGATCCTGCACCACCGCGTATCCCCGGGTCGCCGTGGGGAAAGAGATCGCGTTCAAATCTCCGCCGGGGTAGTGATTGTCGAAATCCGCATCTTCCAAGAGGATGTCGTTATCGCGAAGGGGAAGACCATACTGAATGGCCCACGTTTCGCCGCCATCTGTCGTCTTCCAGATCGTGCCTTGCAGGTCCACCGTCGCGCCGTCGATGCCGCGGCCGTTGGCCTGAATAGCCACCCAGCCGGTCTGATCGTCGATAAAGGAGGTGTGGGTGACGTTTCTCGCGTTGGAGAAACTGCTCACCCGGGACCATACGTCGCCGCCATCGGTGGTCCGCGAAATGGAACCCCGGCCAAAACCCACGGCCCAGCCGTTCTGGCCATCGTCGAGGAATTCGAGGTGGGTAAGGAAACCCAGGCCCGGCGTAACGCCCTCCTCGGTCCATGTCGCCCCCGCGTCCTCGCTGCGATAGAGCGCGATCGCGAAGCCGAGGTTGAGGCTCGTGCCGACCCAAACCTGATTTCCAACGGCCGCGACGGAAGCGATATCGGCGTCTCCGGGACCTTCGCCTTCAGCGTCGAGAATTTCCTGGAGCGTCCAGTTCACGCCGCCATCCGTGGTCTTGAAGAACTCGCCGTCATGACCGGCCAGCCAACCGAGCTGCTCCGTTCCCATGGCCAGATCGAAGTATCGGTCTCCGCGCTCGGGGGCGTTCGTTGGCTCCCAGGTGAGGCCGCCGTCGGTGGACCGGATGACTTTGTTGTTCCAGGCGAAGGCGAGCGACTCGCTCGCGAACTCGACACTGGGGAGCGTCAGCGGGGCCTGTGGATGGTTCGGCGCATGGACGTGGGTCCAGGTTCGGCCCCTGTCGGTGCTGCGATAGATACCGGTCACGGTTCCAACGAGTCCCACATCGTCAAAGAAAGAAGCGTCGATCATATCGGACTCGAACGGATCCAAAGTCGATTCGAAACTCCAGGTCTTGCCGCCGTCGATGGTGCGGATGATCACGCCGCTCAATCCACCGGCGACCCCCTCATTTTCATCGAAGAAGTGCAGGAAGTTCAGCCGGTTGTGACTGCTCTGGATTTGCCACGTGTCTTCCTCGAGGTCATTCACCGTCAGAGTATATTGGGCCGAGGCGATGGAAGGCTGAGCGGAGACATCGCTCGCTTCCAGCGTGAAGTCGAACGTGCCGGTTTCCTGCGGCGTGCCGGAGAGGATGCCCGGGCCTTCCACGGTGACGCCTTCGGGAAGGGCGCCATCGACCACCCGCCACGCATAGGGGGGATTGCCGCCGGTCACGTCCACGCTCCGGCGATTGGTCATGCGGTGCGTCATCGGTTCGATGGGTGCGGAAGCGAGAGTAACGGGCTCTGCGGCGACGGCCAGCCTGAGAACGACAAGCGTATCCGTCTGCCCCTGCGAGTCGGTCACCGTCACATCGAAGGACCGTGGCCCAGGACTAGAAAAGGTACCGGACAGGATGCCCGTCTCGGCATCGAGCCGGAGTTCCAGTGGCAGATCATCGCTGCTGAAGCGAAGCGGACCGACGCCGCTGCGGGCTTTGAATTGAAACACCCAGGGAAGACCCACGACGGCGGGAGGCAGATCCCAAAATGGTTCGTCGTCGCGCACCATGCGCAGCACCGGCGGGGTGCTGTTGGCGAGGCGCATCATGCGCCGCCCCCCCGCGTACAGCGTGCCGTCGGGCTTCTCCACGATCGCCAGAACCGTGTTCGGGTAACGAATGCCCTGGCTGGCAAAGGTGACCACATTGTCGAGGAACCAGCGGCTCCGGTCTGGATCCTCGGCGTAAAAGGGCCCTCGAAATGAACCACTTTCCTATCTCCGCACTGAGCATCGGACTCTTCTAACGAGATGTCCAACTCCGTCACCTTCCACACATACTCTCTCAGGTCTGGTCGGGTGGTTTCCTCGGGTTCTTCGCTTCGGCGGTTCGGGTCGCTCTTCCTCGGGCAGCCTTCCTGGGGGAATCTTGCCGGTTTTGCTCGGCCCCGAGCATCAGCAGCACCGTGTCCCTGAAGTTTTCGAACAGGTGCTTCCACGGCACGATCTCTTCCGTTCTGCCGGCCCGATGGATGAGTTCTGAGAAGAGCAGGATAATCGTGACGGCTGCCGCTTTGGGGTGTTTGACCTGGAAGTCCCCCCGCTCGATTCCGTCCTCGATGAGCTTGACGAATTCTTCCGTAAAGGATTTGAGACTCCTTTGAACGAAGAGTTCGTGCATGTCGCGGTCTTCGCGCACCAGACCCAGCCCAAGATGGTCGATGGCCACGCGCAGTCGCCTGCCGGATTCAACCTGCTCAAAAATCAGGTCCAGCTTCTCATACGGGGTAAGCGTAGGATCGTGGACCCAGCCGTGAATTTTCTGTCGAGCGTTGCGGATGCCGCGCTCGGCGATGGACTCCAAAATGCTTTTTTTCGTTGGGAAATGATAATAAATAGCGCCGGAGGATGCCCCCAGCGCAGACATGATGTCGTTGACGCTCGAATGCAAGAAACCCTTCTTCCGGAAAACCTGCTCCGCAGTATCCAGAATTCTTTCGCGGCTGGCTTCGCCCTTTTTTCGCTTCATGTGTCACCGTGTGCCTTGTTCATCAAGAAGACCAGGAATCTCTACGTGGGCTAATATCCAGGGGACAATCCTAAGATGCAGGGGTATATTAACAGAGGGACTCTCTTTTTATGGTTGCGCGAAACTGGAACGCACGGTTCAGTCTGCTTAAGATTTGATCCGTGTGAAAGTGATTCCCATGAAAAACAGACTGATTCTGCCCTCACTATTGTCCTGCCTTGCCTTTGGCGGCGACAGCTTCGCCCAGAGCGCGTTTCACTACCAGGGAAGCATAGAGAATGGCGGTGCTCCGCTGAGCGGCACGGTTTCACTTCGCTTCACGATCTATGATGCAGAAAGCGGCGGAAGCACGGTGGGCGCCCCGGCGACGGTGGAACAATTGGATGTGGCCGTGACCAATGGCCTGATCTACGCGAAGCTGGACTTCGGCGATGCCTTCGATGGGACGGCGCGCTGGCTGGAATTAGAAGTGGATCCCGATGGCACGGCCGGACCCGCAGGGTTCGACACGCTGACACCCCGAGTACACATTCTCCCCGCTCCCTACGCCATCTACGCGGAGAATGCGGGCATCGCCCAGTCGGTGATCAATGACGCCGTGGACGACGCGGATGCGGATCCGACGAACGAGCTGCAGGACCTCTCGAGTGTGCTGGGAACGGGCAACGATGCGGGCAACGCCAACGTGGGAAACCTGAGGCGAGTGGATATCAACGGGCCGACAACAACAGGGGCCTTCAATAGTTCCCGAGGCAACAGTGGCCTGCGGGTGGGTGTGGACGGCGGACTCAATACTTCCGCCGAGCCCGGCAACAGCTATGGCAATATTGTGATTGGCAACCAGCAGATCTTTACCAGTAGCTCAAGCAGCGCTTCCCAGGGACTTACCATCCAAACCCAGGACAACCCCACCACCGAGGGCGGCTACCGGCTTCTAAGCGTTCGAAGCTCGGGAGGGGCGACCCGTTTCTCTGCAATCGGCCCCGCCGAAGCTGGCTATGCCAGCCAGTTTCACGACAGCCTCGCGGTGGGTGCCGAGGGCGGAAACGCAGTTGTCGACGATTGATCCTGACGCAAACGTGGACTTCGGTCGAGCCGGCGATTCTGACCTGTGGGTGGCGGATGATATCGAAGCGGGCGGAACCGTCTTCGCCAACAACTTCGTGGGTGATGGCTCCGCGCTGACGGGTCTCACGGACAATGTGGACGACGCAGATCCCAACCCGACCAACGAGCTGAACACGGGCCTGACGCTCAATGGGACGACCCTGGAGCTGACCGACGCCGCTGGCACCCTGACCGCTGACCTGTCCTCCCTGGCTGGAGGAGGCGGTGCTGGCGATGGCCACTCGCTCGATGCCAATGACGGAACTCCCGTGGATGCCGTCTTCGTTGATGGCGCCGGTAATGTCGGTGTGGGGACAACCCTCGCAGCGGCGCGCATGGAGATCGACGGTACCCCTGACTTCGGTTCACTCATCCTCCGTGACGCCGATTCAACAGGCCTTTCCTCACCCCAGTCGGTCGCTGTGTCCGGCGACTTCGCTTACGTTGCCGACAGCAGTGGCGTCCTGGCCATCTTTGATGTGTCCGACCCCGACAATATTGTTCCGCGCGACGCCGATGGGACGGGCCTCACGTCACCCTCCGATATCGCCGTCGAGGGCAACTTCGCCTATGTTGTAGACAATGGTGCAGAGGTCCTGGCGATCTTCGACGTTACCGACCCCGACAACATCGTCCCCCGGGGCACGATCAGCGTGGAACTGCCATTGAGAGTAGCCGTTTCGGGAACCACGGCTTATGTTCTGTCTCCTCAAATATTTAGCTTCGGAGTTGGACTGGTAAGCTTCGATGTGTCCGATCCCGACAACATCGTCCAGATCGGCTCCAATTCCGACCAGGTAGGCGCCGCAAGCGACATCACGGTAGCAGATGGGACGGGGTTCATCATCGAAAATGGCGAACTGGCGAGTTTTGATCTATCCACGGCGATGCAACTAAACGGCAAAGTGGATACGGGCCTCTCGACAACGGAATCCGTGGCGGTATTGGACGGGATTGCCTATGTGGTGGGCCAGGGTGGACTGGCCACGTTCGATGTGTCTAACCCCTCTTCGATCACCCCGCTCGATTCTATCGATCCTGGCCTGACGGATCCGCTCTCGGTGAGTGTCCAGGGACGCTTCGCTGCCGTGGTGGATCGCTTCTCGAATGAACTTTTTACTTTCGATGTCACCGATCCGTCGAACATCAGTCCGCTTGATACCACCTCGGCGGGTCTTACCGGACCGACCTCGGTGGCTTACTCCGGCCGCTTCGCCTACGTAGCCAACGGTTCACCGTCGATGGCGGTTTTCGAGGTCAGCGAGGGCCTAAGCCTGCTGGCTGATGGAACCATCATGGCCAACGCCTTTATCGGGGACGGCTCCCGTCTGACGGGCATCAACGTGGATGATGCGGACGCTGACCCGACCAACGAACTACAGAGCATCTCAAGCGTCCTGGCCCAGGGCAATGATGCCGGGGGCGCAAGCCTGACCAACCTCGGTACGGTCTCTGCATCCAGCTTCAGCGGCGACGGCTCCGCGCTGACTGGCATCAGCATCTCCTCGCTGGACGCCAGCGACGGATCGCCAACGGATGTGGTGTTTGTGAACACGGACGGCGTTGTGACGATGGGCGGGGGGCAGCCAATTCTGGATCAAGCCCTGGAATCTGGCGCTGGTACTTCGTCCGGAACCAGCCTCGGGCAATCGTTCACCGCTGGAGCCACCGGCTTGCTGACGCAGGTGGACATCCAGCAAAGGGCTGATAGCACGGCTACCTCTGGCACCCTCAATATTTACGAGGGCTATGGAACCGAAGGAACTCTTTTGGCGAGCCAAAGCTTCACGATCGTCACCGGTGTGGAGCAATTCGAAGAGTTTGTCTTAAACTCGCCGCCACCCGTAACCGCCGGTCAAGTCTACACCTTCCAGTTCAACTCCAGCGGTGACGAGTTCCGACTCAGCAGGAATACCGGCGATGCTTACCCTGGAGGTCAGATTGTTAACTTTCCAGTGGGCAGCTCCCTGGACTTGCTATTCCGCACCTACGTTTTGACATCCGCCACGCGCGTTGGCATCAACACGGACTCACCCTCCACGGCGTTGGACGTGACCGGCACGGTGACGGCCACCGCTTTCGCGGGCGACGGCTCCGCGCTCACGGGCATCGACGCCGACCCCGCCAACGAACTCAACTCTTCGTTGGTCCTCAATGGGACGACCCTGGAGCTGACGGACGCCGGCAGCACCCTGTCGCAAGACCTTTCGTCGTTGACCAATGGCCTTGATGGCCACTCGCTCGACGCCTCCGATGGAGATCCTGTGGACGTCGTGTTCGTGGATGAGGAAGGCAACGTGACTGTGGGGGGAGAACCCGTCCTGGATCAGGCGGTTGAGAGCGCTCCTACTACTACCCAAGAAGCTGGCAATCCTCAGTTTAGCCTGGCGCAATCATTTACGGCAGGTGTATCCGGTGTTCTCTCGATGGTCGCGTTTCAAGTGCACGAATTGAATACGGCATCCGGCGGCACGCTAAATATCTACGAGGGAGCCGGCACAAACGGGGCGTTGTTGGCGACCCAGAGATTCAGCGTCGTCCCCGGCATCAGACAGTGGGAAGAATTCCCGCTGATTTCGCCCGCACCGATTACGGCAAATCAGGTATACACAATGGAGTTTATCCCCGATTCTGATACCCTGTTCGTTGTCGCATCAAATGACGATCCTTACCCAGGGGGTGAAGCTTTAGGGACTCCCACCAAGGACATATTTTTCCGGACCCATGCCGCCAGTGCGGTAAACGTCCGGGGAAGTGTGTAAGCGTCAGCTGAGCCACGTCCCCGACGGCCTTGCCATCCTCCGTGGCGGGGCGTAGCGTCTCCACGAACCTCGAGGCCGCTTGGCCTGAGGAAGCACCGTTTCGCTCGCGTTGGTCTTTTGCGGAGGTTGACTGCTGTCGAG
>JAVJSW010000021.1:0-1484 GCA_040219255.1 Sumerlaeia bacterium | reverse complement strand
CGGCGGACCGGCTGTTTCGCGAGTTCGTGTTGGATGCGGAGACGCTTCAGGTCGGGTACGCCGACTTCGTCTCGCCAGCCGTCGGCCTCAGAATGGAGCTGCCGACGTTCGATCTGGGTCCGGACCCGTGGGGCGACGCCGATGGCGACGGCCTGGGTGGCATGGGCGAGTACATCGTGGGCACCGATCCGTCGCAGTGGGATACCGACGGAGACAACGTGTCCGACGCGGCCGGTCCGTCCGCCCATCAAACCTCAAGAGTCTATTCCGCCTGAAGGCGGGACTAGGAACTTGGCGCGCTCAGCCCCTCGTGGACACGAACTCGGACAACGCCGCCTCGATGGCCACAATTTCCTCCAGCGACAACGTCTCCGCCCGCCGCCCGGGATCGACGCTGGCGGCGGTCAGGACGGCTTCGGCGTCCTGGCGCGTGGGGGTTAGGAGGCCGAGGCTCATGGCGTTGGCCAGCGAGCGGCGCCGATGCTGGAAAATCTGATGCACCACGCGAAAGGCGCGGACGCGGTGGGCGTTGTCGCGGAGGAGCGAATCGGGGCGCGGTTCGAGCACCACGACGGCGCTGTTCACCTTGGGCGGCGGCAGGAATTCGTTCGGCCCCAACTTCATCGCGATTCGCGTGTTGTAGAGGAAGGCCAGTTTGTAGGTCAGCGCGCTGGCCCGGCGGCCGGGCACGCCGGTCACGATGCGTTCAGCCACCTCGCGCTGCACCATGAAAACGAGGCGTTCGAAGGGCACGCCGCTCTCGACGATTTTGAACAGGATCGGCGCCGTGATCTGATACGGCAGATTGCCCACCGCCACGAGCGGCCGCCCCGGAAAACGCCCCGGCAGCGAGTCCAGGTCGGTCTTGAGGAAGTCGGCGTACTCGATGGTCAGGTTCTCGAAGCGCCCTTGCAGCTCGGTGTGCCATTCGGCGAAGGCGCGGTCCATCTCGATGGCCAGCACATCGCCGGCGCGGCGCGCCAGCTCGACCGTCAGGTTGCCGGCCCCGGCGCCGATTTCCAGCGCCACGTGCGCGGCGGATAGGCCCGCCACATCGGCGATCTGGGCACAGACGCCGGCGTTGCGCAGGAAGTGCTGGCTCTTGTGCTTGGACAGCCAGATGCCCTGCTGGCGCAGCAGGTCGGCGATGGGGGGGAAAACGAACTCGGTCATGGGGGCGGTCCTCGAAAAGCGGGGCGCGAGCATCGGCGCCACGCGCCGGAATGCAAGAGCAAGTGGGGAGGGGGTGGGAACGGGCAGGTCACCAGGAGCACGGAGGGACTTGGAAACACGGGATTTAGGGTGGCGCATCGCGGCGGGGCGGTCTCTCGCGGTGGCTAAGGGAAGACCGGCAAGGTCATTGTGGCGGTGGGGCGAGGTTGCGAGGCGAAGGGTCATGGCGCGGGGGCTCCTGGGTCTTGGCGTTCGACTGGAGGGAGCCTCTCACAGGCGGCGCCGTTTGTCCCCTCATGTGGAGCTTCGGG
>JAVJSW010000020.1:0-30341 GCA_040219255.1 Sumerlaeia bacterium | reverse complement strand
GTGTGCTCTTCCGATCTAGGACCTTGCCAGCGATCCCGTCAAGGTCCTCCCAGTAGGCCGTGGCGTAATCGTAGGAGTGGCGGCCGTTGACGTAGTTGCTCTGGCCCGGGCGGGCGGCGTCGGGCAGGCCGTCGTCCTGGAAAACATCGGTCGGGATGGTGGTCAGGTAGGCGACCGGCGTGGTGACCTGGGCGAAGATCGAGGCCCAGCCATAATGATCGGTGCCCGGCTCGCCATCGTAGGGCGGGCGGTTGTTGTCGACGGTGTAGGCTTCGATGCTGGTGGCCAGGGTGCGCAGGTCGTTCTTGACGCGGCTGACCTTGGCGCGGGTTTGGGCTTCGAGAAAGTTGGGCACGGCGATGGCCGCCAGAATGGCGATGATGGCGACAGTGATGAGAAGTTCGATGAGGGTGAAGGCCCGAGGGCCGCGGCGTGTCATAGGGAGATCTCCTTCCGGGAGAAGTGCCGTTCGGTGTCATGACGCCCGAAAGCGGCGGATGTTACAAGACAGGTTGCGAGTCCACCGGCGAAATCCACACGCCGCTGAGCAGCCGTGAGACTTTTCTCCGGCGGACTCCCTTCACCTACTATAGACGCCGGAGCGGGTGGAAAATTGCAAAAAAAACGTCCCTTTTTTCGCATCGCCCCATGGGGGCTCGCGGGTTCTTGAGAACGATGGGCTTAGACGAGAAAGGCGATTCTTCTTGGTGGGGACGGTGGCTTCTGGTAGAACGTTTGGCTGAGGAGTGCCGTATCGAGGGGCGCAGGCCCGGCGATTTGCGCACTTCTCCCATAGAGCATGAGCCGAAAATTCCACGATTTTTCGTAGTCCCGATGCCCACCCTGGATGGTGTCGAAATGAAGACTCTCCAAGCACCCCTCAAAAAAGCCTACCGGGCTCCCGTTCTCCTGAAGCACGGCAAGATCGCCGAGTTGACGAGGATGAACAATAACCGAACGAAGGTCGACGTGCCCGTGGGTACGCCCATCGACCTCGACTCTCCGGATCCGCTCGGCGATATCACCAGTTGAACCGCGCCTGCGGGGCTTTCCCCGCAAAGCGAACCCCGACCCGTTTTTCCCAGCGACCCGCAGCCCCCCCCGAAAGGGGAGGGTCGCGATTCGTGACAAGAAGCCGGCGTGTCTCCGCCGGAGAAGACGAGCGAGGTGCCGGATTCCAAGTTTTGTGAACGCCGCCGGGGCATTGCCCGGTTGACAAGGACGCCGTCTGAGGCGTAATCGTTAGGCGAAGCGCGTCCCCGATTGGGATGCGTTGGGATTTTTTCGCGGAGTTTCCGGGAAAAATGCGCGCCAGTTGTGGCATGACATTTTTCCCGCTTTACACTCCTCCGTGAAATTCCGTAAATAATCGCTCGTAACGATACCCCAAACGAACGGTGTCCACATGAATACCCCCGAAGCCACTGCCAAGAAGGCCTACGCAGCTCCCATTCTCGTGAAGCATGGGAACGTGGCTGAGCTGACGATGATGAACAACAACCGGACCAAGATCGACGTGCCGATCGGGACCCCCATCGACCCAACGGATCCCGATCCGCTGGGCGATATCACCAGCTAAGCCGCACCGGCGGAGGCAATCCCCGCTGAACGTCCCCGCGCCATGACCTCACTTTTTTCCGCTTCCCCAAAAGGGAAGCGTTTTTTTTATTCCCTGCTTTACGCGATCCGCCTCGTCTGGCGTCCCGCGCCCCGCCTCTTTCTCGCCAATGGCGCTCTGCTCCTGCTCCAGGGCCTCCTGCCCCTGGCGGCGCTGGCGCTGGCGAAACTGCTGGTGGACGAGCTGACGCGGGCCATTGAGGGCGGCGAGGCGCCGCGCGCCGGCCTGCTGCTTGCCGCGCTGGCGGGCGTGCTGGCGGCCGGCTTCCTGGTGTCGGCGCTGGCGGGTGTGGTGCAGCAGGCCCAGGCCCACTTCGTCACCGACGATCTCTGCGCGCGGGTCCACGCCCAGTCGGTGGCGCTCGACCTGGCCTTCTTCGAAGACCCCGCCCATTTCGACAATCTGCGCCTGGCCCAGACCCAGGCCCTGACGAAACCCCTGCAGATCGTGACGGGGCTGGCCCAGACCGCCCGCACGGGCATCACGGTGGCCGGCCTGGCGGTGCTGATCGGGCAATGGCGATGGGAGGCGGTGCCGCTGCTGGCGTTGGCGGGGGTGCCGGGGCTGGCGGTTCGGCTGTGGTACTCGCGGCGGGGCTACGATCTGGCGCGGCGGCAAGCCGCCACGGAACGCCGGGCGGATTACTACGACATGCTGCTGCGGCTGACGCGCTATGCCCAGGAGGTGCGCCTGTACGGCCTGGGCGGGACCTTCGCCGAGCGGTTCCGAACCCTGCGGCGCCAGCTCTTCCGCGAGCGCTTGTCGCTCCACGGCCGGCGCGCGGCGGCCGACTTCGCGGCCCAGCTCGCGGCCGTCGCCGTGGTCTTCGCCCTCCTCTGGTGGGCGGTGCGCGATACCGCCGCGGGGGCCATCACGCTGGGCACCCTGGTGCTGGTGCTGGGGGCGATCCAGCGGGGCCAGACCTCGCTGGCGGACCTGCTGCGGGGCGGGGCCATGCTTTATGAAAACCAACTCTTCCTGGCGTTGTTCCGCGATTTCCTGGCGCAGGAACCGCGCATCCGCCGCCCCGCTAGCCCGCTGCCGGTGCCCAGGCCGATGGCGCGGGGCCTGGCGCTGGAGGACGTGCGCTTTCGCTATCCGGGCAGCACTCGCTTCGCCCTCGATGGCGCCAGCCTCCGCGTCGGGCCGGGGGAGATCGTGGCCCTGGTGGGCGAAAACGGCGCCGGCAAATCCACCGTGGCCCGCCTCCTGGCGCGGCTTTACGACCCTCAAGAGGGGCGCGTCACCCTGGACGGCGAGCCGCTCCCGGCCTACGACCCGGTGCCGTTGAGGCGCCTGTTCGGGGCCGTGACGCAGGACTTTGTCCGTTACGACATGACGGCGGCGGAGAACATCGCCATCGGCGAAGGCCTCGAACCCCCGCCGCCCGCCGAGCGCATCGCCGCCGCCGCCCGCGACTCGGGCGCCGACCCGGTGCTGCGGGGGCTGCCGAGGGGCTACGACACGCCACTGGGCAAGTACCTGGAGGACGGCGCCGAGCTGAGCCTGGGCCAATGGCAGAAGGTGGCTCTCGCCCGGGCGTTCCTGCGCGAGGACGCCCAGGTCATCGTCCTGGACGAACCGAGCAGCGCCCTGGACCCACGCGCCGAAGCCGAACTCTTCGCCCGCGCCCGCGAGCTGCTGCGGGGCCGCGCCGCCCTCCTGATCAGCCATCGCCTCTCGTCGGTCCGCATCGCCGATCGCATTTATGTGCTGCACGAGGGGCGCGTGGCCGAGGAGGGATCGCACGACGAATTGGTGGCGCGGGGCGGGATTTACGCCGAGATGTTCGAGGTGCAGGCGAGCCGTTATCGGTGAGGCCTGTCAAAATGCGGCGCGGCGCGGTCATCGGCTTTTCCGTAGGGGGGCGGGATCCTTTTCTCCGCCGGCCTTGTCAAAGGACCCGGCGGTACTTCCCGCGCCGCCGAATTTCGCACCGATCGGTCGGTTTCCATGCTACGCTTCGTTCTTCTTTTTTTGCTCCTGGCCTTTGCCATGGCCGCCCCGGCCCAGGACATCCCGCCGCGCCGCACGCTGGCGGACACCTGGACCGCCATGCTGAAGGACCACACCCGCGAGGGCGCCATCGATGGCGTGCCCCTCGTGGCGGTGGATTACGCGGCGATCAAGTCCGATCCGCGCTGGAGTCTGCTCCTGTCGAAGCTGGCCACGGACCCGGAACCGGCCGAACGCGACGCCCGGTTGGCCTACTGGATCAACGCGTACAACATTCTGGCCATTGAAGTTGTCCTAAAAGAATACCCGGTCGAGAGCATCCGCGACATCGGATCGCTGTTCAAACCGGTGTGGAAACGCCCCGCTGGAACCGTGGGCGGCCGCGAGGTGACGCTCGACGAGATCGAGCACTCGATCCTGCGCCCTATGGGCGAACCCCGCATCCACGCTGCCATCAATTGCGCATCGGTCAGTTGCCCCGACCTGCGCCGCGAAGCCTACACGGCCAGCCACCTCGGCGCCCAACTGGACGAGCAAATGCATGCGTGGCTCGCGAACGAGCAGAAAGGCGCCCGGCTCGAACCCGATGGCGACCTGCGCGTGTCCTGGATCTTCACCCATTTCCAGGAAGACTTCGGCGGCACCGACGACGCCCTGGTGCGGTTCCTGACGCCCTATCTGCCCAGCGATCTGGCGTCCAACGTGACGCCAAAGACGGACATCAAAGCGATGGATTACGATTGGTCGCTGAACGATACGAAGCGCCTGTCGTGAATCTGTGGTTGAACCGATAGCGATTCATCGCCAAGCGGGACTTGAAGGAGCGCCCGCTCCAGACTTCCACCGCCGCTCCCTTGAGGAAACGCTTGTACTCAAGTCCTTGGCCAAGGCACTCGTTGCCCACCGTTCTTTGCCCCCTTGCAGGTTCGGGATAGAGATCATCCGCAGGCAGGCTATGTCTCCGCCCGAATCCGTACCCGCTCGCCTTCACGTTTTGCTCGCTTCGGAATCGCCGATGGCGGTGGTGGTGCGGCGCGGGCCGTCACAGCGCCACACCACCTTCGGCTGGAACCGCGGCGACGACTCCTTTATCTCCGGCGATTCCTTTCGCGGACGGATTTACGGCATGCGCGGCAGCATTTCGCCCGACGGAAAGCATTGGATCTACTTTGCCCGCCATGCTTTTCGTGGCTCCTGGACGGCCATTGCACGCGTTCCAGAACTGAAGGCGCTCACCGTGTTTCGCAAACCCGACGGAGACACCTGGAATGGCGGAGGGATCTTTACTACAAACAAGACCTTCTGGTTTAATAAAGACAGCCTGGATTGCGATGTGGTGATCCGTGAGAGCGGCCATTTTCTACGGGAGCCGGATGATGCCGTCGTTCTCAGTGCCGGCGGTTGCGCTGGAGTCTATGGGATCACGTTGGCTCGGAACGGCTGGGAAGTGATTCGCTCACGGACAGGCCTCACCTCCTACGGCAAGAAGCTCTCGGACCGCTGGGTCCTGCAAAAGGAGTTTCCCGCCAACTCCATCCCGGGGAAACTGATCGATTATGAAGACCACACCCTCTTCAGCCAAGATCCGGACATCGCCTCGATCCCCTGCCCCAACTGGGAATGGGCCGACTGGGACGCCGAGCGAAAGTCCCTCGTGTGGGCGCAAGGCGGCTGCCTCTATCGTGCCCCCCTTCCCAAAGCCGACGACGGCCTGAAGCCTAAATTGCTGTATGATTTCAATGGGATGACATTTGACCGGCGACAGGCGCCGTACTGAAAGGAAGCTGTTGCTTCTGGCGTTATGGATTGGCGAAGCCGCTCGCCCCGCCGATCAAACGACTCCGCCAAGTGCTCCCTCAGATTTGCGGAGGACTTTCCAGCAACTTCCGAAGCCAAGGCGAGCGCTTCCTCACATACGCTCGGAAAGATCGGCAAAGCTTCGTTCAGGGGAATTGCAAGCTGCCGGTCCACGACCGCTGGGTGTTCACAGAATGTGAATCCCGCCAAACTCGGTGCCGCCGACCCTTGGGCAAGCAAAGCTTGCGCACCGCGACTCGCCTAAGCTCCACAAGTCTCGTAAGTGTATCTTGTCTATCTTGTCCCGTAAGCTCCACATGAGGGGACAAACGGCGGCGCCTGTGAGAGGGTTCTTCTCAGAAGTCACCCGAACCCCTCGCCCAGGAGCCCACACCCATGAACCCGATCACTGCACACACTCCCAAGCGTCCCTTAGAACACGATCGTCCGGTCTTCATAGACCAGAATCCGGTCTTCGGCGTGGGCGCGCACGGCTTCGGCCAGGGCGCGTTTTTCCGCCTCGCGGCCCAGGGCGATCATGTCCTGGACGCTGTGGCTGTGCGTCACCGGCAGGGCCTGCTGGGCGATGATGGGGCCGTCGTCCAGGTCCTCGGTGGCGTAATGCGCCGTGGCGCCGATCAGCTTCACCCCGCGGGCATAGGCCTGGTGGTACGGCTTGGCGCCTTTGAACGCCGGCAGGAGACCGTGGTGCACGTTGATGACGCGGTTTTTCCAGAAGGCGCAGAATTCGCCCGACAAAATCTGCATGTACCGCGCCATGACCAGAAAATCGATGTGGTGCTGGCGGAAAATTTCCTGCTGGCGCGCCTCGCCCTCAACCTTCTGCTCCTTGGCCATGGGGATGTAGAAAAAGGGGACGCGGAAGTTGCCGGCGACATGTTCCAGATCGAGATGGTTCGACACGACGCAGGCCACATCGACCAGCAGTTCGCCGTATTGATGCCGCAGCAGCAGGTCGTAGAGGCAATGGTCGGCCTTGGACACCATGATGGCCATGCGCTTGCGCTCGTCGGCGAAATTCAGCGTGGCGTCCATTTCGTATTTGGCGGCGAGGGCGGCGAGGTCCTCGCGCACTTGATGGCGCGTGACGGTGGCGGCGCTGCAATCGAAGTGCACGCGCATGAAAAACCGCTGACCGAGTTCTTCGCAGTGCTGCTGACTGGTCAGGATATTGCCGCCGCGCTCGGCGATAAAACCCGACACCGCATGCACGATCCCGGGGCGGTCGGGGCAATTGAGACGAAGAACGGCGGTCTTGGCGGCGGAAGCGGAGGAGGTGCTCATAATCGAAAGAAAGGGGAATTCTCGGGGTGGTTTTCAGACACTTGCTGGTCATCGGGCCAGCCAACCTCCACCACAAACCCCAACGCGCGCCGCGTGGCAATGGGGGAACGTTGGGATTTCACCACCGAGCCACCGAGGACATCGAGGTTCAGGCTTGGGGGCTGCGCGGCAGAACCGCATCCGCCGCCACCTCGAAATCGGGAAATGCAAGCAGCGCGAACCGATCACCCCGGCGATAGGATTTCTGATCGCCATAGGCTCCCGCCGCACGGTCCGGGACGCGGTACACTTCGATGCAGTCCTCGGCCAAGTTCACGATCCAAAACTCGGCGATGCCGGCCCGGGCGTAGAGGGGGAGTTTAACCATGCGGTCTTTGCGCAGAGAGGAGTCGGCGACTTCGACAACCAGGAAGGCTTGTTCCGGCTCGGCTTTGACTTCGCCATCGAGGATCGTCTGAGAAATGAGGTAAAAATCCGGCTCCGGCTCGGAGTCGAGTTCCGGGATGGCGAGGCCGGATTGCTGATAGCCGATCAAGCCGTGCTTGGCGGTGAGCGGGATGAACAGCGCCGCGATGCGGCCAATCGTCAGGTAGTGGAGATTTCCGCTCGGGCTCATTTCGACGATTTCTCCCTTGATCAACTCGACTTTTCGGTTCTCCAGAATCCCCGCATCGATCATCAGATAATAATCGGAAAGGGAGAAAAGGGCGGTCTTTGTCAGGGTGGACATCGTTACTCGTCTCCTCTGTTGGGCAGGATGACGTTCGCGGCGACCGAGAATTCAGGGAAAGCCTTAGGACAAATTGCCTCCCCGCGGGCGATGATGCGCTCTTCACCGTAAACCCCCATAGCTTGGTCCGGCGAGCGGTACACCTCGATGCAGTCCTCGGCCAGGTTCACGATCCAGAACTCGGCGATGCCGGCGCGGGCGTAGAGGGGGAGCTTGTCCATGCGGTCTTTGCGCAGGGAGGAATCGGCAACTTCGATCAGGAGCAGCACGTCCTGCGGCCCGGCCTTCTGCTCTGCCTGGTCGAGGAGCGAAGCGCGCGTCACATAGAGGTCGGGCTCGGGTTCGGAGGCTTGATCGGGGATCGCGAAGGGGCTTTGGACAAAAGTGTAAAGCCCGTGCCGCGCCTCGAGCGCCCGAAACAGCCGGGCAATGCGGTGGACGGTGAAGTGGTGGGGGTTCTCGCTCGGGCTCATTTCGACGATTTCTCCATCCAGCAACTCCACCCGCCGGTCTTCAAAGACCCCGGCCTCGATCATTTTGTAGTAGTCCTGGACGCCAAATCGCGCCCGCGTCGCAGCAACGGTCATGGTCAGGGCGCCTCCTTGCGGGGCAGAATGGCGGAGGCGTGAACTTCGAAGTCCGGGAAGGCGAGGGGGTGGATGGATTCGCCGCGGGCGACGACACGTTTCTCGGCGTAGGTGCCGGATGTCTGATCGGGGCTGCGGTACACCTCGATGCAGTCGTCGATCAAGTTCACGATCCAGAACTCGGCGATGCCCGCCCGGGCGTAGAGGGGGAGTTTGACCCGGCGGTCATAGGCGAGGGTCGATTCCGACACTTCGACGACAAGGACGAGGCTTTCCGGGGTCGGCTTTGTCTGGCGTCCCGGCAGGACCTTTCGTGCGACGTAAAAATCGGGTTCGGGCTCGGAATCTTGCTTGGGCAGTGCGATCGGTGATTGCGATACGGTGACAAAGCCTTGCTGGGGAACATGCTCCTGAAACAGAATCAGCATGTCCCAAATCGAGAAGTAATGCGGGTCTCCGCTCGGGCTCATTTCAACGATTTCTCCCTCGATCAACTCCACCTTGCGATGGTCCAGAATTCCCGCGTCGATCATCCGGTGGTAATCCGCGAGGGAGAACTTGGCGGTCCTGGTCAGCGTGGTCATGGTCAGGGCGCCTCCTTGCGGGGCAGAATGGCCGAGCCGGCGACCTCGAAATCAGGAAAGGCCAGGAGGCAAACGCTCTCGCCGCGACGTACAATACGTTTCTCGCTGTACGTTCCCGATGTCTGATCCGGTGCGCGGTACACCTCGATGCAGTCGTCGATCAAGTTCACGATCCAGAACTCGGCGATGCCGGCCCGGGCGTAGAGGGGGAGTTTAACCCGGCGGTCGGTGGCGAGGGTGGAGTCGGCGACTTCGATGACGGCGAAGGCCTGCGTGGCCTCGATGGCATTGTCGCTGCGACCCAGGCCATAGGTCACCAGCGCCAAATCGGGTTCCGGGCAGGAGTCCTGATCGGGAATGGCGAGACCGCTCTGGCAAAGCAGCGACGCGTGCTGCGCGGCCACGAGCCCGGCGAAGGCCTCGAGCAGGTTCATAATGGCGCGAATATGGGGCGGGCCACTCGGACTCATTTCGACGATTTCTCCCTCGATCAATTCCACCTTGCGATGGTCCAGAATCCCCGCGTCGATCATCCGATGGTAATCCGCGAGGGAGAACTTGGCGTGGACGATGCTCATGGTGTGGGCTCCTGACTTGGGGAGAGTTAGCCTTCGCCGACGGGGGCTGCCTCGGCGTAGCGCGGGATCACCATGCGGGTGCCTTTGGCGTCCTTCATGGCGTATTGGCCCGCGAGTTGGCCGCAGGCGCCGTCCACATCGAGGGCTTTGCTCCAGCGCACGCTGACCGTCAGGTTGTGGGTGGCGACGGCGGTGGCGAATTCCTCGACGTCTTCGCGGTCGGGCCGTTCGAAGGGTAGCGCCGGGTCGGGGTTGAAGGGGATGACGTTGACTTTGCTGGGGATACCGTGGAGCAGCTTGGCCATCTGGTGCGCGTGTTTGATGGAATCGTTCACCCCCTTGAGCAGCACGTACTCGAAGGTGATCCGGCCGCGATTGCGCAGCGGATAGCGTTTGAGCGCGGCCAGCAGGTCGCTCAGCGGATAGCGCCGCGTGATGGGCATCACGGCCTCGCGCTCGGCCTGGGTGACGCCGTTCAGGCTGATGGCGAGGCCAACGCCGGTGTCGGCCTGGGCGAGGGCTTCCAGCCCAGGCAGGATGCCGCTCGTGGAAACCGTGATGCGCCGCGCCGAGAGATCCATCCCGTCCGAGTCGGTCATCAGGCGGATCGCGCGGATCACGTTGTCGGGGTTCAGGAGGGGCTCTCCCATGCCCATGAAGACGATGTTGCGCAGGCGCCGGCCATCGTCCTTTTCGGCGAGAAACCGCCGCGCCGTGAGAGCCTGATCCAGGATTTCGTCGGCCGACATGTTGCGGAAAAAACCGTTGGCGCCGGTGACGCAGAACTTGCAGTCGACGGCGCAGCCGACCTGGCTGCTGACGCAGAGGGTCATGTTCAGCGGATCGTGGGTCACGCCGGGCATGAGGACGCTTTCGATGTGGAGGCCGCCCCGCAGGCGGAACAGGAACTTGACGCTGCCGTCGGCGCTCTCGCGTGTGGTGGCGAGGGCTTCCATGCCGCCGAAGCGCGTGTTTTCAGAGAGCCAGGCTTTCAGGTCTTTCGGGATGTTGCCCATCTCGTCGAAATCCACGGCGCCTTTTTTCTGAATCCAGTGGTACACCTGCTTGCCGCGAAAGGCCTGCTGGCCGTTGTCCTTCAGGAGCGCGACGATTTCCTCCTGGGTCATGGCGCGAAGCGCCGGGCGCGGGTCCGCGGGGGGACGCACGGCGGGCATCTGAAACGCCGCGTTGGCCGGGTTTGTGGTGATCAGCAGATCGGAAGTCATCGCCATCGAGTCCTCGTCGCCCGCGGGGAGAGCGGGCAAAATCCGGGCCCCAACGCCCGAGCCCATCAAGCGTGGACCAAACCCCGCTCGCATTTCCAGGGAAGAATCGAAAAAACGCCGCCCGGGCGATCTTTCCTCGGTCAGAGGAATGGGCCTGGGCGGCGCTTTGCGGGTTAGTCACGCACCGGGAGGGTGCGCGACATCAGGCTTTCGGGACGGAGTCGCCATCAGGGCGGCGGCAGGATCGTGCAGATTTCCATACCGTAGACTGTCGAGCTGATGGCATTGAAGGCCAGGTTGTAATTGGCCGTGTCGCCATAAAGGAAACCACCGATCAGCGTCAGGTTGGTCGGGGGCAAGCCCCCCGGCAGCGGCGCGTTGCGATCGTACTGATAGTAGATCGTCTCGCCGTTGGGCCAGGCGAGGCCAACGGCGTAGGTCACCCCAGAAGTCAGCGGGATGCCTACATATCCGGAGTTGGCCAATTGCTTGCCCTTGCCCAGGATGGTGCGCGTGTCGGTCCAGATGGGAGTCCAGGCGGGACCGCTTTGTTGCAGGACGAAGAACGTTCCCTCGGCCTGACCGTCGTTGACGATCACCTCCAGACCGAAGTCGGTCAGGATGACGTCGTTGCTGGGCACGACGACCGCGCCGCGAGAGATTCCGCTGCCCTGGGCCCGGTTCGGGCCAGGGATGGAAGCGCAGCTTCCGAGGCTCAGGCTGACGATTTCCAATTCCACCAGCACCGTCTGAGGACTGTTCGAGGCTTCCGGAGACGTGATGACGATCTCGCCCAGGTAGTAGCCAGGGGCCAGTGCGTCGGTGTCGAAGACCACGTCGACCGGGTCCGCCTCGCCGGTGCTGCTGCCCGAGGTGGGCGTCAGCGAGAGCCAAGACGTCGGCGTGCTGACACTCCAGTTCATCAGGCCATCGCGCAGGTTCGCGATCGTCAGCGTCTCCGTCGCCGCGTCCGTTCCCTCGTTCGTCTTAACAAAGAACGCGTCGCTGGGGTCGATATCCAGCAGTGGCGGGTTCACACCCACATCGGAGAAGCACAGCGTGATGCCATAGATGAATTGCGAACTGAAGGTGCCGCCGCCCACCGGGTTGGGACCGACGCCCTGGAATCCATTGTGGACGGTGGCCGGAACGGTGCCAAAGGCGATGGGAAGCAGATCGGGCGAGTAGGTGTAGCCGACCTGGACGTTGTCCCAGCCGATGCCCGCCACGTAGAACGTTCCGGGCGCGAGTTGGACCTCAAGTGCGTCGGACTCGTAGCTCAGAAGGCCGCTGCCCGTTTCGCTGCGCTGATGGCTGGTAACCAACGACCAGGGACCGCTGGCGGTGGGGCCGGACAGCACGAAGAAATTCAGGTCGGTCGTGGCGCCATAGAGATCGAGCGGCATCGAAAAGCGGCGCAGCTCCTGAGTCGATTGCACATCGAAGACGGCACCTCGGGCCAGCAGCGTGTTCGAGGCCGGTTCGCTGCCGATCACCGTTTCGCAGACGATGGGCGTGGGATCGACAAAGCAGACCTGGCTCGAGTAGGTCGTCGTGCTTAGGAAGATTTCTCCGCCCGCCACCGGATCGCTGCCGACACCCTGTAACCCGCCATCGATCACGCCAGGGATGTTCGAAAACACGATCGGGGCGCTGTTGCGATCATAGAAATACCGCACATAGTCGGTATCCCAGCCCACGCCCACGGCGTATTGAACGCCGGGGTCGAGGGCCTGATTGATCAGGCCGGACGAGATAAACGCGCGCCCCGCATTGACCACAACGCGGGTGTCCTGCCAAACATAAGACCAGTCGCCGTTCCCATCCTGCTCGATCAGGAAAAAGGTCAACTCGGCCTCCGAAGCCAGCAGGAAAACCAGCTCGACCGAGAACGACTCGAGCGTTTCCAGATTGTCGACGGTGAACGCCGTGCCGCGGGCCAGATCCTGGGACGCGGCGCGCGTCGCGCCCGGTGAAATTTCGCAGACGGTGGCCTGCGTCACGGACGCGAAGCCAACCAGCATCGCCAGCAGCAGCCCCCTCCACGGGAGCTTCCATGGGACAAAAGTCCTCTCGATCATGTTTTTGATTCTCCTGCGGTGAAATGAGAGCGGTTTTTATGACAATTACCACCCCCCCACCCCCCTTCTGTCAACAGAATTGAGAATCCACCGCAAGCCACCTTCGCCACCCCAACCTCCAGAATCGCCTTCACACCGCCCCCCCCACCGGCGTTCTTCTTCGCCCAGCCCATCCGCCCAGGAGGCCCCCCGCCCCGCCATGTCCCCACGCCCGCGCCACGGCGCCTACACCAAAGCCCTCGCACCGCCCGCCGAACACGAAGGGTGGACCATCACGCCCGTGAAGCTCGACCTGGACGCCGACCCGCTCACCGACGAGTACGGCCTCGAACCCGTTCTCGAAGGCCACGTCGTGCCCGAACCCCTCTACCAATTGCTCGAAATGCGCTTCGACGCGCTCTGGGTGCGGGCGCGGGTCGAGGCCATCTTTCCCGGTCTGCAATCCCCCGCGGAAGACCAGCGCATCGAAATGAGCTGTATGGAATACGGCCTCCTCCTGGAGCGCGAACGCCCCCAGCCGGCCGCGCTGCTGGTGCGGCTCTCCGACGAAAACGGCGAGTCCTACGTCGGCTTCAGCGAACGCGAGCAGGACGAGGACCTGATGCGCGATGTGATGGGGGCCGTCGCCGATCTGGTTTATCTCAGCGATGCCGCCGACGGCGATTTCGCCGAATTCCAGGACACCACCTTCAACGACTTCTACGGCAGCGCCTTCGCCATCGGCTGCCAAGGCGGCGATTTCTTCCTGCAAGCCCAGGACCCGGAGGTGGCTCGGTTGCTCGAAACGGAAGGCCCCGAGTACTTCGAACGCCTCCACGGCTACGACGACAGCGAGGATTGAGCGAGCCGCCGTCGGCCGTCGCCCCCGTCTTGGGGGGATTGCGGCCGAAGCTGGCACTATGAAAGAGAGGAGGCTCGTTTCTTCCTCCGCCAGGCGAGGAGTGTGGAAATCAGGACAAGCGGTATGGACAGCAGGAGAATGAGCCGTGTGACTTGCCCTGTCCAGGTTTTCCGGTCTTCCAACGCAAGCCGCATGCCCTCGCCGAGTGAAGCAGACTGAGGCGGACCCGCGGTGGGCGAATTGGCCAGCTCCGCTCGACTCGGCTCGACTTCCTCTTCAGTTTCCACATCCATGGCCAGAATTTGCTTCTGAGCCATGGCGATGTCCTTTTCCTCGACCTTGCCCGGGACAATGTATTGCTTCACTTCATCGCCGGATTCGTCATAAACCTGTATTCCTGCATACAGGTCGGGGACAAAGGTGTCCTCGTCGTGCGCCACATCGACGTTCAGCTTCGTCACGTAGATTTCTTCCACGTAGCTTATCTTTTGCGGCACTTTATCCAACTCGGCGCCGGGCGCCGGCGGATCGGGCGATGGAGCGTAACGTGTTCTCTTCACGTAAAAGGGCAAGTTAAGCCCTTTCTTCACTTCGCGATAATCGGCATAGGAGATCTCTTCCGTGACGATGGAAGGCGCCCCGAACAGCGTGATGTGCTTCAACTTTGGATAAAGTTCCCAGTCGAAGAGCACTTCGATAGTGGACAGGGTCATATCGTGTCGGTGGGCCACGATGCGCGTACCCAATTCCGTTTCTGCTGATATGAATTCGAAGGAATCCAGGAGTCCGGTCAGCCCCTGGAGATATTGAGGTTTTGTGAGGAACCCACCGAACTGACGGACAGGAGGCACTTCCAGGCCGATCCCAGAAATGACCGCTTGCGGATGATGCTGGTTCGGTCCGACGTCAAGTATGGCCGTGGTCTTTGAACCTTCCTCGTAGTATTTCTCGAACTCGAGCTGACTGAAATCTCCGGTCGCCAGGAGAGCGGCGAATTGCTCCTCGTCGACGAGAGCCTGATCCTTGCGCTCAAGGCCACCCTCGAGATAGACTTTGACCGCTTCGAACTGGTTCAAAGGCTCGATTTCAAAGTTGACCGAGAAGCGCTCGGCCAGCATTTGACGAAACCTTCGTTCGTTGCCAGCGAGCTTGTTCTCTTCAATGGGAAAATCATCGAGGGTATAGGCGGGCTGGTGCTTTCTGATGAGCATTTCCGCATAGATGGGTGTCGGATCGATTTCCGACTCCACGATGATCGTTTCAAAGATCTTCTTCAATGCGGCCTGATCGTCTTCCTCCGAGCGCGCCACACTTGCACACAGAAACGCGATAAGCAACCCCACGAGCGGGCCAATGGGCGGGCGAAGTTCTTTACAACTCATATTCTGACACTTCCTCTTCCAAGGAGTATTAAGGAACGAGAGGAACGGTCTCCGCCATTCGTCCAGCCACCAAGCGATCCTGAACACATTGGGCGGTTGCCCGGGAGCGGTATCCCCGCGAAGGGAAAAAATCGCGAACCTGGGATCGATCGCCGTCTGCTTTTCGTTTTTTCCCATGGCATGCAGCGTCATTGAGTGGGTAAATTCACTTGGATTGCTCGGTGGTTCTTTTTCTCACGATTAGAGCGCAAGCAAAAATTCCCTTTAATTTCTAGCGTTGCCCACGCTTCCCTCACATGTCCTAACTCACCCGCCCTCTCGCCCCGCCCATGACCACCCTCGCCGTCGAAATCCTGTCCGTCGTCTTCGCGCTGCTGCCCATCGTGGCGGCGTTGATTGTGGCGTTGGTGGCGGACCGGCTCGGGGGCAAGAGCCTGGCGCTGCTGGCGGCGGTCATCGTCTGGGGGGCCATCGGCGCCGCATACTCGTCCATCTGGACTTACGAAATCACCCTGGCGCCCGTCGAGGGGCGCGTCTCCGCCGGCAAACTCGATGTCTTCACCGCCGTCTTCATGGCCCCCGTGGTCGAGGAATTCTGGAAGGCCCTGGTCCTGATCCCCATCGTGGCGCTGGGGCGGATGCGGACGCTGGCCGATGGAGCGCTGTTCGGCCTGGGCGCCGGGATCGGATTCGCCATTTCCGAAAACCTGATGTATTTCGAACACGCCTACCTCTACGGCGGCACCGGCGAGTGGGCCGCCACGGTGGTGATCCGCACCACCTTTACCGCCGGGCTCCACGCGCTGAACACGGCCCTGGTGGGGGCGGCGCTGGGGCTGGCGTACATGCACGGGCGGTGGATTGTGGGGACGGTTTTTTACAGCGCCCCGGCGCTGGTGCTGGCCATGGTGATCCACCTGACGTGGAACGCGCTGGCTTCTCTGGACGAGCTGATGACCAAGGGCTTCGGCTCGCTGCTCGGCATGGCGCTGCTGGCGGCCACGGGCTTTGCGCTGCTGGCGCTGCTGCTGATGGCGCTCGGGTGGGAGCGCCGCCTGATCCTGCACGAACTACACGAGGAAGCGGCCCACGGCCTGATCCCGCCGGACCACCCGCGGGCCGTCTCGCGCTGGCGAGGCCGCCGCGGCACCTGGGCCCCCTGGTGGACCCACCGCCGAGCCTACGCCCACGCGCTGGTGGACCTCGCCCTCCTGAAATCGCGCGCCCGCCGCATGCAGCCTCCCCGCTGGGATCGCGGCTGGAACGCCGTGGACGAATGCCGGGCGCGGGTGCAGTGGCTGCTGGAGGGGTGGCGGGTTTAGGGGATTTGACGGCCTGCGGGGCGTGGGTAAATTGGCCCATCCCCCAGGAGCGAAGGAGCCAACTCCTATGAAAGCAGACAAGGACGACTCCCTCCGCACCAGCGAGCGCACCGGCTCGCACACAACTCAAGACCAGCGGCAACAGGCTTTGGATTTCGTGACCCAAATCCGAGAGCTGAGAAACGAGGTCGTCGCCCAAGGCGGTGGCGCCACCGTGACGGAAATTCTGTCGGCCCGCGACGAAGGCCGGAAGTGAGCCCTCCCATCGGACGAGGAGGACCGGCAGCGTGGGTTTATCGAAGTGCGGATCAAAGATGGTCAGGGGAACGTTCAGGCAACCTCACAGGTGCCCTACGGCACTCGGATCCCCGTCGGCCACACGATGAACTCTCCATACTGGCGGCTGAAGCGCGTCTCGCCCCCCGCCTCTTTGCCCTTCGCCGTCAGGACCCATTTATCCCCCGCGCGGTCAATCCAGCCCGCCTCCTGAAGCTTGGTGAAGAGATCCTTGGGCTTCAAGTCGAGGGACTTCGCCAGCCGCGTTGTGGACAGGAACTGGCCCGCCTGCCCGGCCGAATCGCCCTCGTCCTCCTCCTCGGCGGCGGAGGCGGGGGCCGTCGCCGCTTCCTGTCCGGGCGAGACCCGCTCCACCGACAGTTTCACTTCCTCGCTGACGCGAATCAGGCGCTGCGCTTCCTGGTAGGTTTCCAGGAACAGTGGCCCGTCCGCGTCGCGCTCCATCAGGATGCCCATCTCGTTGTTGTTCACCTGCGAGAACTCGTAAAGGTTCATCGAGGTCACGATGGCCTTCTGCTCGTTGAGATAGCACTTGGCGTGGAGGTTCTTGCAGAAACTCAAGCGCACGAACTCCAGCGATTTCAGCCAGGCGATTTCCTCCGGTTGCAGCTCGCTCTTGCCGTATACGACGCGGATGTCGATCTTGAGGCGGTTCTGGTCCTCGAGCAGTTCACGGATGCGTTCGTTAAATCGCAGGAACGGGCTGATCAGAATCAGGCGCTCGCGGGCCTGCTTGATCAGCTCCTCCAGGTGATAAGTTGTCGCCGAAGTATTCAGGAATTTCGCCATCGGTTGGGAACCCGCTTCCGTTTCTGGATCGAAGAAGAGATTGCTTTATCTCTTCTTGAGGAAAAACGCGGGGTCAATGCCGGTCCGCCCCTACCGCATCACCCACCCCACCTCCGGCTCGGCCGCCACGTCCTGCGTCGTCATGCCGCCGATGGTGAGAACGAAAGGCTGGCGGTCGAAGCCTTGGGGCGAGGCGTCGTCGCGGACTTCCAGGGTCAGGCGGTATTCGCCGGGGACGGAGGGGATGCCGCCGAGGCCTCCGAAGCTGACGAGGTCGAGACCGCGCGGCAAGTCGCCCTCGACGACGCGCCAGGTGTAGGGCGGTTGGCCTCCGGTGGCTTCGAGGGGCAGCGAGTACGGTTCGCCGAGCATCCCGCCGGGCAGGCTGGCGGTGGTGATCTCGGGCGAGTTCGCCGGGCGAATCGCCAGGAAGTAGCGCCTCCCCGCTGTCTGGCCCGATTCGTCCACCACGCCGGCGATGAAGCGGAAATGGCCGCCCTCGGTGGGCGTGCCGCTGAGCGCGCCGCCGGGTTCGAGCGTCATGCCATCGGGCAGGGCCCCGCCGCAGACCTGCCACGTCAGGGTTCCCGTGCCGTTTGCCGCGGTCAACTGGCCCTGATAGGCGACGCCCTGATCGCCCGCGAGCAGGTCCGGTGTCGTGATTGCCAACGCATCCGACGCCGCCCCGAACTTGGTCCCGAATCCGAGATCGCCGTAGGCCCAGATGTTCAGCGAATCGACCGAATCGGCGGTGCGGATCCGGTGGTTCGTCACGCCAAAGGTCGTCACGGGAGCGGTCTCGAAATCGCCGGTCATGGTTTGAATCAGCACCGGGGTGCCGATGTCGGTGCCCTCCTGGCGTGGTTTGGTCCCGGCAATCAAGCCGCCGAGACAATCCTGGAACGCGATCACGCCCCAGTGCGTTTCGCTGCCACCGAAAAGCCGCGTGGTCACGTCCCAGGTCGCGCCGCCATCGGTCGTTTTGCCCGTCACGCCGTCGTCCCCGGCGAACCAGGCGATCTGGTCGTCCAGCGCCGCGAAGGCTTGAATGCGCACAGGAGCATCCGACGTGGGCGAGGTCACCGGCGTGAAGGAATCGGCGCCATCGGTGGTGACTTCGACGGCGCTACCGTCGATGCGGTAACGCCAGCCGACTTGGGCATCGACCATTTCCAACCCATAGCGATCGCTGGTGTCCTCAGCCGCGGTCCGGGTCCAGGAGCGGCCGCTGTCGGTCGTCTTGATCACACTCCCCGCCACGGAAATCCACCCCACCTGATCGTTCAGGAACACCATGTCGTCCCAGCCAACGCTGGGCAGGATTTTGTTGAAGGTTCCGCCGCTGTAGATGTCGATGCGGGGAAACCAGTTCAAGCCGCCATCGCGCGTTTCATAGATGGGGTTGCCGATGTCCTCGGGATGATAGAGCCACCCGTGCTGCTCGGTCGTGAACAGAATGCGCGAACCGCCGCGCACCTCGGTGACAAACTCCCATGTCGCCCCGGCCGTCGTCGTCTTCAGCAGATTGGCCGTATTGAGCGACTCGAACACCGGATCGAGCGCCAGCGCGTACCCCACCGAGTCCGTGGGAAAGGAAACCGCCAGCAGGTTCGGCCCCGGATAGTTGGCCTGGGACTCGCGCCCCACCTGCGAGAGCACCTCGGAATCGAGGGCGAAACCAAACTGGCGTTCCATCGTCCGGCCGCCGTCGGTGGTCTTCCAAATCGTGCCCTGCATATCCGCCAACGAATTGTTCACCGACCGGCCAGCCTGGTTCAGCACCACCCAGCCGGTCACCCCATCGTCCAGGAAGGTGAACTCCGTGGGGTTCACGTCGTTCCGCCAGGTGTTGGCACCACCCCACGAGTCGCCGCCATTGGTCGTATAGGAAAAGCGCGAACGCCCGAATCCCCCCATCCAACCGCGCAGGCCGTCATCGGCGAAATCGATCTCCATCGGCGCGCCGGACGACGGCAGCACGCTTTCTTCGATCCACGTCTCGCCCGCGTCTTCCGTGCGATAGACTTTGATGCCCTGGGCGAATTCCGCCAGAGTCGCCCCCACCCAAATCTTGTCGCCGATGGCCTCCAGACCGAAGAGCCAGACTTCGTTCGGGATCGTGTCGTCATCGGTGAGCCCGGCAATGGGCTCCCTCTGCCACGTCAAGCCCCCATCGGTGGATTTGAAGAAGCCTTTGAATTCGCCCGTCGCGTAGCCCGTCGTTTCGTCGATGAACTCCACGTCCCAGAATTGGCCCGTGTAATCGGCTGGCGTTTGGGTTGCTGCCCATGTCTGGCCGTCGTCCGCCGAACGCACCAACCGGTCGTTCAGCAGGAATGCCAGCCCATTGCGCGCGAAACGCACCAGTGGCGCGACCGATCCGACCGGTTCCTGGTCCGCCTGCGCCGTCAGCTCGAAGGTCCGCCCCCGGTCGGTGGTGCGATGGATGCCCGCGTTCGCCGCCAGCAGACCCGTCTCACCGTGCCACGCAGCGTCGTAAATCTCGGAATTGAAGACCTCCACACGCCCCTCGATGTCCCACGTCCGGCCCCCGTTGTCCGTCCGGATCAGGGCGCCGCTCCAGCTCGTAGCCAACCCGCTCTGATCGTCAAAGAAGTGAATCGACGTGATCCGGTTCTGGGCGTGCTGAACGTCCCACCCCGACTCCTGCGAGGGCCCCACGGTCAGGCTCAGTTCGCGCGTGATTCGTTGCGGGATCGAGTTCGAATCGGTCACTTCGATGGAGAACTGGAATTCGCCCAGTTCCTGCGGCGCGCCCGCCAGAATCCCATTGGAATCGACGTCCATGCCCCGCGGCAGCGCTCCATTGAGCACCCGGAAGGTAAACGGCCGCACGCCGCCCTCAATCGCCAGCGGCTCGCGATAGGTCCGCCGGTGCGTCGCATCGGGCAGGTCGCTGGCCAAAAAGCTGAGCACCTCGCCCCGGATCGGAATCGAAACCGAAACCAGCGTATCCGTCCGCCCCTCAGAGTCCGTCACCGTCAGGTCGAAAGGAGGCGCCGCATTCGTAGGCGTCCCCGAGACCCGGCCCGTCGCCGCGTCGAGCGACAGCCCCGGAGGCAAATCCCGGCTCGATGTCCAGGTCATGGGCTCGACCCCGCCCCGCGTGCGGAAGGTGTATTCGTACCGGACGCCTCGTGTCCCCGATGGCGGCACCACCGGCTTGATCACGGGCTCGTCGCCTTCGACGCGAACGAAAAGGCGCTCTCCCCCCGCCAGGATTTTACCGCCTGGTGTCTGGATGATGGTCTGAACGTTGACGAAGGAAGCCCCGCCGGCCACCGGGTATTTCGGCGTGTTCTGGCGCCGCCAGGTAATGCCGTTGTCGTCGGTGATCAGGAAATGGCCGCCCCCCGCCTGGAACGTCCCGACGTACACCGGCCCTTCGCGGGTAGCCAGGATCGCCTGGACCCTGCCCACGTTGCCGGGGGCCGCCGATTGCCAGTTGAGACCACCATTCGTCGTCCGCAGCAGCACCCCTCCGTCGCCCCCCGCCCAACCGGTCTGGTTGTCGCGAAAGTGCAGCGCCTTCAGCGAACCCATCTCGTCGAACGCGGGAATGGTCCAACTCGTTCCACCGTCCCGCGACACCACGATCCCGCCGGGAAAATCCAGAACATAACAGCCGAGTCCTTCCTTGTCGAAGTACATGGACGAAGCCGTGTTCCGGATCAGCGAGAACACCGGTGTCCAAGTCGCCCCGCCATCCTCCGTCCGCGCCAGGGAAAAACGATCGCCCTCTTCCGTTTCACCGCGGCCATTGATCCAGCCCGTGATCGCATCGACCCAGAACATGTTCTCGACATCCGGATCATCGGACGTGCCCATGAGGGGCGTATCCACCACCTCCCACGTCCGGCCGCCGTCGGTCGTTTTCAGCAGAACGGAGTTGAAGGTATCACCAGGCGTGAAGAACCCCGTATTCTCGTCAAGAAAGTGAATTTTGCCGACCGGGCTGAACGCCTCGACGTCCTCGCCCTCGCTGCGCTTCTCCCACGTTTCGCCGCTGTCGCCGGTGTAATACAGCTCCCAATCGAAGGTCCCGGTCAGGACGAAGCCCCGGTCGTCGTCGATAAACGAAATCGAGAGAACGCGGTCGGTGGCCAGTTTCGGAAGCGGCAGTTCCCGCCACGCGGCTTGGGCCGGTACGGCACACACCGACATAAGAGCGGCGAACACGGCGCTAAAGGCGGTTCGGAGAGAACGCTTCCGCATGGTTAAAGCTCCAAGTTAGGTCGAGGATAACCAACAAGACGCTGATCTGGCGTAGTTGTCAAGGTGGCCTGCCTGCCCACCGCATCCCACTTGCTGAAATTCAAGACCAGAGTGGGACGCGGGCAGGACCTGAAGGTTCGAACCCGGCCGGACGGGGCATTTCTTCCTTGTTGGCAACGATTTGCAAGAATCCTATAAAATTTTCGCGGACCCGCCAGATCCCACTTGCCCTGGCCCCTCCCCCGTCCCCACCGTCCGCGCCATGAAGACCGAACAGTTTTTCCTCGTCCTGACCACAGCCCAAGCCCAACCGGCTTTGACGCTGCCCATCGTCCGGGGTACCTCCCTGGCCGCCACCCGCCATGGTCTGAAAGCCGGCGCGACCCGCTGGCTCAAGGCCGGCCAAGCCGTCGAGATTTCCCTTACCGGCAATTGCGACCCCGCCATCCTGATGCGACAGATGCGCGCCCACCTCGGCCAGAACCCCGTCGATGTCTTCGTCGTTCCCGCCGAGAACCGCCGCAAACGCCTCCTGCTGGCCGACATGGACTCGACCATCATCCCCCATGAAAGCCTCGACGATCTCGCCGCTTTCGCCGGTGTGGAGGCCGAGGTGGCCGATATCACCACCCGCGCCATGGCCGGAGAGCTGGATTACAACGAAAGCCTGCGCGCCCGCGTGGCACTGATCGAGGGCCTGCCGCTCAGTCATGTCGCCGATATGTTGCCCGATATCGCCTGCAACCCCGGCGCCGCCACCCTGGTACACACCATGCGCGCCCATGGAGCCCGCACCGTCCTGGTCACCAGCGGTTTCCGCCAATTCGCCCAGCACGTCCAGACCCTCGCCGGCTTCGATGTCATCCAATCCAACATCTTCGAAGAAACCCCCGACGGCCGCGTCGCCGGCGTGCGCGATCCCATCCTCAACCGCGACTCGAAAGGCGAGGCCCTCGCCCGCCACGCCGCCGAGTTGGGGATCGACCCGGACGACGCCATGGCCGTCGGCGACGGCGCCAACGATCTGTCCATGCTGACCGCGGCGGGCTATGGCGTGGCCTATCGCGCCAAATCCCTTCTGCGCCACCGCCTCGATCTTCAGATCAACCACTCCGACCTGACGGCGCTGCTCTACCTGCAAGGCTACTCCGCCGATCAGTTCGTCTCCGCCGGCGAACCCGAAGCCCCGAAAGCTATCCGGATACTTCGGTAAGGGTCCCCCCCCGCCGCCATCGAGCGCCAATATCGAAGAAGACCACAGGCCCCTAGCGTTCGCGCCGGGGGCCTTTCCGTTGCTGGTTTGAGTCCTTTCGGCGACGAGGTTGGGGCGTTCGAGGAGACGCTTTGACTAAGCCGAATCCTACGAGGGTTTTAAACAGGATCTTAACAGCTATAGTATCCGTATTAGGGCCTGTGAAATTGGGGAGGAACGGCGGAGGTCCTGGCTGGGGCGGGGTTTGTGAGGGATGGGTTAAGGGGAAGCGGGGTGAATCCGCTGGGGACAGCCTGTGGAAAACCTGTTTAAAGCCCACGGAACGCTTAACTTATCCCCTTTTACACAGGCGCCTGTGGAGAATTCCCAGCGGGTTTGTGAAGAACTTACGCACGGTTCCCGAAACTTGACTTACGTGCGACCTGGAACGAGCGCACGGGCCTCGCAGGGGAATTTTTCCCCACAGGACTTCTCCCCAGACGAGAGTTTCCCACAGGGGTTGTGGAAAACTTGACAGACGATTGAATCCTTTGAGGATAAGAACCTGTCAAGTGGGGAAAAACAGGGGCTCAGCAGAAACTTTTCCCCATGGCCTGTGGAAAACTCGGGGGCGCCCCCGCAAGTCTTCTCCACCCAAACCTCAATCTCATACTTCGCAGGTCGATGGCCCCGTTTCGGGCCCGTGATTCATTCGGTCCGGAACGACCAAATCTCCGCCGCCTCGTTCTCGAAAACGCGTTTCGCCCGCCGTTCGCGCCGGATCCAGCGCTGGCCGATTTGCGACTCGAAAGTCTTGGTCAGGAAAACCCATTGGGCGCCGGACTCCTCGATCTGCGCCAGGAACTCCTCGCGCGCCAGCTCCGGCCCCTCGATTTCGGTGCCGATGGGCCACACGCGATAGCTGCCCGCGGCGTCGTACAGGTATCCCGTCAGGGTGACCGTGCCTGGGGAATAGACAGCCACGTGCTCGCCCGGCCCGGCGAGGCGCACCATCTCGGCGTAGGCCTCGTAGAAGGCGTTGTCCGGCGAGGCCCAGGAAAACCACTCGGCGCTGGCGACGGGAAGGCGGCGGCCGCTGTCGAGCCAGAGGTGTTTCTTCGCCGCCTCGCGATTGAGCCAAATCCCCAGGTACGCGTCGAACAGGCACGCCAGCAGCACCGCCCCCGCCAGAATCCGGGCCAGCGACCGCCGCCGCGCCACCATCGGCCAGAACGCCGCCGCCCCCGCCGCCCCCAGCCAGATCGTGAAAAGCGCGAAGCGCGGTTTCCAGGACGAGGGGCTGAGCCAGAAAATCAACACCACCGCCAGCAGCAACGCCACCCACGCCCGCCGGCGCCCGGGCGGCATCCCGGCCAGCAGGCGGCTGGCCATGTAGCCGGCCAGCAACCCCGGCAGGATCACCACGATCCACACCAGCCCAAAGCCTGTGTCGCGCCGGTCGGGCGTCATAGCGCGGGCGGGATCGAACAGCTCCTCGCGGTCGTTCTCCGTAGCCTCGATCCCCACCAGGCCAAACCGCGTCCAGGTGTCCCAATCCAGCCCGATCCAGGCCCCGAGCCACTTATCGGCGAAGGGCATCTCGCCCCAGGGCTTGGCCTCGCCGATGTCGCTCGGGTCATAGGGCGCCTCGAAAACCATCGTGCCGAACAGCTCGACATAAAACGGGTACGTCGGCGACCCGTGGTTGACCCAGTTGCGCACCATCCACGGCGTGCCCACGACCAGCGACAGCAGCGCCGCCAGCAAGGTGACGCGCCACCGTCCCCCGCTGAACATGCTCCGCCCACCCCAATACCACAGCGCCACAAACCCCAGCACCACCGCGGCATAGATGGCGTTGTACTTGGTCGAAACGCCCAGGCCGCAGGCCGCGAAGAACCAGAGGATGCGGCCGGGCGAAATGGTCTGGTCCGGCTCGGCGCGGCCTCCGATCACCGCCGCTGCCGCCAGCACGATCCACCCGTGCACCTGCAAGTCCACGTACGCCGACATCGATTGGTAAAGCACCAGCGGCGTCAGCATCGGCAGCGCCGCCCCCGCCAGCGCCGCGCTCGGCCCCGCCCCCAGACGCCGCGCCAGCCCGTACACCGCCAGCGCCGTCAGCCACGCGAAAGGCCATTGCACCAGATCCACCGCCCGCAGACCCCCAAAGGCCAGCAGCGCCAACGCTTGCCACAGTTCGCCCAGCCGCGGGAAGTTGTTCACGTAGAAGCTGGCGCCCGGCAGTTCGCGGAACCCGGCGTCGTGCACCGTGTTCACAGCGATCGGCACATGGTAATGCAAGTCGTCGAAGAACTGAATCGGCAGCACCCAGCCAAGCCAAAGCTGCTTGGCCATCGCCAGCGCCGCCAGAGCGAAAATCCCCCAGGCGAACGGATGGATGCTCCTCAGGACTTGGCCGAGAGAAGGCTCGCCAATCGGGCGAGGGTGCGGGTGGCGGACGCCGATGGCGGCCGCGGCGGTGCTGAGAACCGCAATGGCGCCAATGATCGGCAGGTACGCGAACTGGCCCAGGAACCCCAGCCCGATCAGCAGCAGCGCCCAGACGAAGAGCACGAACGTGGCCGCCGCGGCCCAACGCTCGGCCCGCGACAGCGACGCATCACGCCGCAGCCAATTCTCCGCCGACGTCCAACCGGTGAAGAAAAACGTGGCGAGGCAAAGAAAAGGAAGCGCGTCGATCATAAGGCCCGGCGGAATTCCGCACGCCGAAGCAAGCCGCAGGCGGCGCCGGGCTCAATGGGAAAGGGCTAACCACAGAGATCGCAGAGGATGGAGGTTTCACAGAGGTACATGGGAAACCGGGTGGGGAAATCCAGCCATACTCATGGAATCACAATAAAATGAATGCTCTATGCGGTTGCACCAATCGTCCATCACTCGTGATTCTCGCTCTCTTGCCCCCCCTTTTATCAAGAGACTAGCCCCACTTCCCGATCGAACACGCAACCCAAGTAAAAACAACAATCTCCGTGCTCTCTGTGACTCTGTGGTGATTTTCGAACACCCACCACCTCAACCCTCCGAATCTGGCCCGGCTCCTGCACATACCGCCCCCAACCCTGACGCCCGCACGGGATTTGCGTCACCGCAATCCACCCGTCTGAGGCCGAGGTTGCAAAAGGGACACGCATGGTCATACTTCAGTTCATCGCCGGTTTAGTCATTCTCGTCCTGGGAGCCGAATGGCTCGTTCGCGGCGCCAGCGGCCTCGCCCGCCGGCTGGGTATGTCCAGCCTGCTTATCGGCCTCACCATCGTCGCCTGGGGCACCAGCGCCCCCGAGATGGCTGTCAGCGCCAAAGCCAGTCTTCTCAACCAACCGGACCTGACTCTCGGAAACATCGTCGGCAGCAACATCTTCAACATCGTGGCGATCCTGGGCATCGCGGGGATCATTACGCCGCTGGCGGTGCAGCGCCAACTGATCCGGCTCGACGTGCCTGTCATGATCGGGGTGTCGGTCCTGGCCGCGTTCTTCGCGTGGAGCGGCAGCGTGGTTGCCCAGTGGGAGGGCGGCGCCCTGCTGCTGCTGCTCCTCCTCTATACCGGTTTTCTGATCTGGCAGAGCAAACGCGAACCCAAGCCCCTGGCCGGCGAGGAGTCGACTGGCGCCGGCCCCCGCTTCATGAACCATTGGCTGGTCCAGATTGGCTTGTGCGTCATCGGTATCGGCGCTTTGGTTCTCGGATCGGGCTGGATGGTCGAATCGGCGGTGGTCTTCGCCGGGGCTCTCGGGGTCAGTGAAATGGTCATCGGCGTGACCCTCGTCGCGGCGGGGACCTCGCTGCCCGAATTGGCCACCTCGATCGTCGCCGCCTTCCGCGGCGAGCGCGACATCGCCGTCGGCAACGTCGTCGGCAGCAACGTCTTCAACCTGCTCGGCGTGCTGGGTCTGTCGTCGCTGATTGCGGGCGGCGGCGTCCCGGTCGATGCCGAGGTGATCGGCTTTCACCTGCCGGTGATGCTGGCGGTGGCGGTGGTGTGTTTCCCGATTTTCCTGTCGGGGTGGGAGATTTCGCGGACCGAAGCCGCCTTGTTTTTATGCGCCTATGTCGTCTATCTAGCAGTCTTGATTGTCGATATCACGAAGCCGGAAATCATCTCGCCGGCCGCCTTGGCCTGGGGCTCCTGGGGGGCTGTGGCGGTGGCGGCAGCGGTGGCGGCATGGGAGAGTGTGAGGTTTCGCGCTCGCAGGCGGGAACGTTTGGTTGAATAGATCGAGTCTGGAATCGGCCGATTCTGCCACTCCCCCCTTGCGCGGGCTGGCCCTCTTATTGCACACTTCGTGGCCCCGGACCGCGTGGGTCTCTTTTGCCGCGCGCCGGGCTTCGATTATTCTTCTCTAAGGGGACGACGCAAGATGGGTATGACCCTCACGGAAAAGATCCTGGCTCGTCATGCGGGCCGCGACCGCGTCGCGCCGGGCGAAAACGTCTGGATCACGGTGGATACGCTCATGACGCACGATGTGTGCGGCCCGGGCACCATCGGTATTTTCAAGCGCGAGTTCGGCCAAGACGCCAAGGTTTGGGACAAGGACCGCGTCGTCATTATTCCCGATCACTACATCTTCACGGCCAATCCCCAGGCCCATCGCAACATCGGCATCCTGCGCGATTTCGTCAAAGAGCAGGGCCTGAAGTATTACTACGACCCGGAATTCGTGAAGGAAGAGGGCATGCCCAGCCCCTACGCGGACCCGAACAAGACGTCCTATAAGGGCGTGTGTCACATTGCCCTGCCCGAGGAAGGCCATGTGCGTCCCGGCGAAACGATGCTCGGCACGGACAGCCATACCTGCACGGCGGGCGCCTTCGGCATGTTCGCCACCGGCGTCGGCAACACGGACGCGGCCTTCGCCCTGGGCACCGGCAAGACCTGGGTCAAGATCCCCCCGACGATGCGCTTCAATTTCAACGGCGAGCTGCCCGAGTGGATGATGGCCAAGGACATGATCCTGGCGATCATCGGCGACATCGGCTGCGACGGCGCCACCTACCGCGCCATGGAATTCGCCGGCGAGGGCGTTCTGTCCCTGAACATCGAAGAGCGCATGACCCTGACCAACATGGTCATCGAGGCCGGCGGCAAGAACGGCGTCATCGAATCCGACGCCGTGACGGAAGCCTACATCAGCGAGCGCATCCGCAAGGCCGGCACCCGCAACACCTGGGAAGCGGTGACCCGCGACGCCGACGCGAAGTACATCTTCGAGAAGACCTATAACCTGGCGACGATGGAGCCGATGGTGGCCAAGCCCCACAGCCCCGACAACAAAGCCACGGTGCGCGAGGTGAAGGGCACGGCCCTGACCCGCGCGTACATCGGAAGCTGCACCGGCGGCAAAATCGGCGACTTCGTGGCCGCGGCCCGAATTCTCCACGGCGAGGAAGTGAAAATCCCGACCTTCGTGGTGCCCGCCACGACGGAAGTGGATGCCGCCCTTGACACCCACACCCACGAAGGCAAGACGCTTCGTCAGATCTTCCTGGATTGCGGGGCTCAGATTGGCGGCGCGTCCTGCTCGGCTTGCCTGGGCGGACCGGCCGATACCTTTGGCCGCCTGAATACGGCGGAGGAAGTCTGCATTTCGGCGACGAACCGCAACTTCCCCGGCCGCATGGGCCATAAGCAGTCCCAGGTTTACCTGGCTTCGCCACTGACCGTGGCGGCCAGCGCGATCCGGGGCGTGATCACCGACCCGCGCGACGTGATGAGCGTCGCCGCGGTCTAAGCAGGATCCAACACGGCGGCCGGGCGCTCCGATACAGCCTGGCGGCGTAAAGGCGGACCGTGAAAAACTTTCTCTGGACTTTGGTTCTCTTCAATCTTCTCTGCCTCGCCGGCGGGTTCACCTATGTGATCCTGAAACCGGCCGAGGTGCGCGGCGCCCTCTTTGGCGGCGGCGGCGTGCTCGAGACCACGGCGTCCACGTCTCCCCTGAGCGGTCTGTCCCGGCGGGGCGGGGCCTCGACTGGCGCGGCCGAGGGCGGCGCCGAATCCGCGGAGGCGGGAACTCCGCCTCCGCGCCGCCGGCCTCCCAAGCTGCGCGCCGGCGATTTACCCACCGACACCAAAGTGGATACGGAAGCGGCCTTTGTCGGTCCGGTCTACGAACTGCCCCGGGGCACCCCCCCGGCTCCGGAACTCTATCCCTTTGACGTCACGCGCCGCATGCTGCCCGAGGCCGAGTTGATCGAGGTCGAGCTGGTGGTGCTGAACCGTTCGGGAAACTTCTGGAAACCGGCCTACGTCACGTTCCGTTCGCGGCTCTATCCGGCGGGTCAGATGTTCAAGGTGGAAAGCTGGGGTATCGACAAGACCGCGCGCTTTCTGTACCGCTTTCCGAAAACCGAGCTGGAATCGCGGATGGACAATCTGCGCATCGTGAACGTGGAAGGCGAAAAGCAGAACGCGCTGTTGCTGGCCGAATTGGCCAAGCGCCGCGAGGAAGCGTTCGCTGGAAGCTCGGAGGAGCATCTGGCGCTCCAGACCATGTATCAGGATGCGGCGGGCGCGGGGGATATGTTGGCCCAGCGGCGCAAGCAACCGATCGAAATCCTGCTGCCCGAGGAGCGCGTCCCGGGTCGCCTCAATTCGACCCTGACGGGCGAGACGGAAGCCCAGCGGGAAGCCAAGGAACTGCTGAATCAGGCCCATCGCGCCGCCCTCGGCGCCCAGGAAGGCATCGTGGCCCTGGCCAATTCCTTCAAGGAATCGGGCTATGAAGGCACCATGAACGAGGTCGGTCAGGAAACGCTCGAACGGGTCAAGCGCGACATGGCCGTTTTCGACAGCGCCAGCATCGAGTTGACGTTCCTGGGCAGCCGCACCCGCGACGCCCAGATCACCCGCCAGGAGCAAACGCTGGCGGAGTTCGCCGAGGCGCTTGTGAACCTCGCCGGCGCGGTCGAGTCCAAGGTTCGAACCGTCGAACCGGAATTCAACATCACGGGCCAGTAAACGGTCCCGAACCACCCTTCAACCCCCCCCCCGACTTTTCGCGGAAGAGATCGAGCTATTATGGAAAAAGTGATCAAAGGCCTGGCCTACGTTCTGGGGAATGACATCGACACGGACCAGATCATTCCGGCGGAGCACCTGACCTACAACCCTTCCGATCCGGAAGAGCGCAAGATGTTCGGCAAGTACAGCCTGTGCGGCGTGCCCCCGGCCCAAGCCGGTCTGCCCCAGGGCAACATCCCGTTCGTCAAGGACGGCGAGATGAAGAGCGAGTTCAAAGTCGTCATCGGCGGCAAGAACTTCGGCTGCGGCTCCTCGCGCGAGCACGCCCCCCTGTCCATCGCCGAAGCCGGCGCCACCTGTGTGATCGCCGAATTCTACGCGCGGATCTTCTTCCGCAACTGCGTCAACGGCGGTTACCTGATTCCCTTCGAAGCGTTCGAAGGCTTCAGCGCCAAGGTCCGCACTGGCGACGAAGTGGAAATCAACGTCGAAACCTGCGTGTTCAAGAACCTGACCAGCGGCGAGGAAATCCAGCTCAACCCGTTGGGCGAGATCCTGCCCATTCTGGAAGCCGGCAACGTCTTCGAATACGCCAAGACCCAGGGAATGATTCCCGCTTAACCCGCCCCGGGCGAACCGGAAAACCGCACCTTCCCAGGGGGGCACCGGTGGTTCGCCGGTGCCCTCTTTTTGTGCGCCACGCATGGCGCGACTTCTTGGAGGTGAGAGTCCTCTCTTGGCCGTAACGACCGGAACAAGTAGCCGGAGGCAAGGGCGTCGCCGCGAGGCGGGGTCTGAAGGAAGCCCGAGGCAAAGGCCGGTCCCGACGAA
>JAVJSW010000019.1:0-7729 GCA_040219255.1 Sumerlaeia bacterium | reverse complement strand
GCCAGATCGAGGAGCAACTACGCGGCCAAGTCTGGGAGCAGAGCGAATGGGAGCAGCGCGCGGGGGTCGCGGCGGCGTCGCTCGGTTACGCGACGCTGCTCTTTCCGCCGGCGGGCGTCGTGACGGTGCCGGCTATGGCGGCGATCGGCGTGGTCATGGCGGCGGCGAACGCGGGCGATGCGATCGGCTACCTGACCGAGGGCGAACTCGGGGCGGCGGGGGCCGAGACGTTCCAGGCGGCGCTGTGGTCGCTGGAGGTTCTGCCGGGCATTGGGGCTGTGAAGACCGCGGGGCGGGCTGGAGTTGCGTCCGTGAGGGCGAGCGCCCGAACAGGCGCTGCGGAGGGTGCGGTGCTGGCCCGGGCGATGGCTCAAGGGTTCGGGCGGGGGTTTGAGCGGGGCCTGCAACGCTCTCACGGACTGGCCTTCTCGGATCCTTTTGGGTTGAGCGGACTGGGGGCTGTGGGAGAGGGTGTGGGTGAGGCGTTGAGGGCGGGGAGGGGGGTGCTTGCCGGGAGCGTCACTGGAGGCGACTCTTCGGCTCTTGGGCGGAATCTAATGGAGTCGATGGGACTTCCCCGAAGTACACCATGGGGTGGCTATCAAGCGCAACACCTTATACCTTCGCAGTTGCGGAATCACCCAGTGCTTAGGAGGATCAGCATTGACTTGGACCATGCTAGCAACGGAATGTTCTTGCCTGCAACGCGTGGGAAGCCTGCGGGAATTCCTAGTGCCCTTCCGCGTCACACAGGGAGTCATCCAGCCTATTCCGAAGCTATTGCAAGTCAGCTTGACATGCTTGATCCTACAGCAAACATTGATGTTCTGAGGCAACAGGTGCGGAATCTTCAGCTCAGAGCGGAAGGGCTTCTCCAACAAGGAGTACCACTTCGAAACCGAGATGGAGCAAGTTTGGAACTTTGGAATCGCCTATTATCGGAATGACGTATGAAATGAACTCTGTACTAATTGAAGAAGTTGTCGAGCAGTTTAGCGCGCTGAGCTTTACAGGGTCGAGGACGTTGTTTACTGCTGGTTGTCAGATTGTGACAACCCTCGACCGTGCTTTTAATTTTGCGTGGAACCAAAGATATGGAGGCCGGACGTGGTCGGAAATAAAATCAGAGGAGATGGCCGTCATTCGAGGCGAATTATACAAGCTAGAAGGATCTGCAAGATTTCGTGCAGAGGGTGTCAAACTTGATGAAATGAGCAGAATAATTGACAGACAACTCCGTGGTCCACTAAAAGAAGCATTGGACGAAATCCTTGCCGACTACCAAGGATGTATGATGAGTAGGTATGTTTTTGGAAAGGAAAGCCCGTTTTTTGAGAAACTGTTTGCCGCGTATCGTATGGGGAGTTGGCCTTGCGGGTGGTCTGGAGTATTTCCCGAAGGTAGACTCATTGTTTTTTGTGAGCAAGAACATTAACCTTCTGAGCGATTGTCCTAGACCATGGCGCTTGTCCCGACCATCTTGTCACCTGCAGTATCGTATATACCTAGTTCTTTGATATCCTCAGCACAGTGTTTTCACAACCCTAGTGAGCCAACTCACGCTCGAGGATCGACCCAATAATCGTCCTGGCCGCCCTCTCCATGTCCTGCCTGCGCGCGCAGGCAGGACACGGAAAGCGGCGCGGTGCTGGGCACGCGCAGCCCGTTCGCCGGCGCCTACGACCCGGCGATGCTGGCGGCGGGGGCGATCCGGGTGGTCGCCGCGCGGGGCGAGAGCTGGGGTTTGATGGGCGGCGGGCCCGTCGGCATGACGGTGCGCGCGGGCGTGGCGGGGCCGATGGCGAACTACATGGTCGAGTTCCAGGCCGTCAACGCGGAGGCCTACCGGGCGCCGCAGAGGAATGCGGAAAGGGAACTTAACCTGGCCGTGGCGCTGGGCGAAGGTGGCGGCGAAGTCACCACAGCGGCGTACTTCGGCGGGTTCATCCACGCCGAGGATTTGCGCCAGATCGAGGAGCAACTACGCGGCCAAGTCTGGGAGCAGAGCGAATGGGAGCAGCGCGCGGGGGTCGCGGCGGCGTCGCTCGGTTACGCGACGCTGCTCTTTCCGCCGGCGGGCGTCGTGACGGTGCCGGCGATGGCGGCGATCGGCGTGGTCATGGCGGCGGCGAACGCGGGCGATGCGATTGGCTACCTGACCGAGGGCGAACTGGGCGCGGCGGGGGCCGAGACGTTCCAGGCGGCGCTGTGGTCGCTGGAGGTCTTGCCGGGCATCGGGGCTGTGAAGACCGCTGGGCGAGCTGGGGTTGCGTCCGTCAGGGCGAGCGCCCGAACAGGGGCTGCGGAGGGGGCGGCGCTGGTCCGGGCGATGGCTCAAGGGTTCGGCCGGGGGTTTGAGCGGGGCCTGCAACGCAGCCACGGACTGGCCTTCTCGGATCCTTTTGGGTTGAGCGGCCTGGGGGCTGTGGGAGAGGGTGTGGATGAGGCGCTGAGGGCGGGGCGGGGGTTCAATGCGGCCAAACGTGTTGCCCGTCCTGCAGATAGTCCGATTTATTCAGTTGCGTACGAGGTCGAACTTGAACGCGGAGTGCATTTTCCTGGTAGAAGCGACGCAATCCACTTTCAAGAAGCCAACAAGCAACTGTACGAGGTTATGAATGGAGATGCAAGATTTGCGCACATGATGGAGAACCTTTATCCAGGCATTACTGAAGGAGTTTCACCAGGTGCACGTGGCGCTTTTCCTAGAACGCCTCCAACACCCGACGTAACTTGGCATCACCATACAACCCGAGAGGGGGTTTTGCAATTGGTTCCGCGGTCCCAACATTCTGCTCCCGGAGCAGTGCAAAAAACTCTACATCCAGATGGCCGCGGTGGAATGGAAGTATGGGGAGGCGGCAGAAAAGGGAGAATGCGATAAATGATTCGACTCAAAGAAGTCCTACGCAATCCAGGAAAATTCCCATGGAATTATGGGCTTTTCATGTCTTTTGATACTGAATGGCAACTGGAGACAGAATGTCTTGTACTTGACATGGCAGAGTGTGATGACGAGTTAAGACATTCCAAAGCAGAGGACAGCGGGATGCAATATGTTATAGGAATGGATGTGGTGCAGAGCATAGCACTAAGACTAACAAATAAGGATCTAATGCCAGATTGCCAATCTTTGCTAGGCGCCTTCTTGTACTACTATGACAATGATGCCTTTATGGAGGTTTGACAATAAACTCATACTTTCCAGGCTAAATGCCAGGAAGATGGAACATAGGCTGGGCTGAATGGATCAAGTTGCTTCCCAACGCTACCGCTGTTAAGATTTTCCAGCAGACCGAGCAAATGATGGAGAAATATGATCTAAAGCATCAACTCGAGGGAGAGTCTGAAATTACACGAGACAGTCATTGGCCTACATGCGCGGAGTGTGGTGACGCGATGATTTTCTATCCGCAATTGGACTCCTTGAATGACGAGTACACTCTCGCGGATCGTGGTCTTATATACATATTTGTCTGTTTTGAATGCGTGAATGTGGAAGCGTTTATTTAAGCGAGCTAGACCGCCGACCTCTTCTCCAGGTTTGGCTACTAGTGTTATTTTCCTTGTGCGCGGCTTTTGCTTGCCCGACGTAATTACTTTGTTGTTGTATCCATAGTGACTCCAGGGTCGAGGATAGAGCAGAGCTAAGAGCTGCCTCCTCTGACTTAGGCCGACTTCCCTGGCGGATTTTCAGCTTGCGAGAAATTCCAGAGCCGTCGTTGGGCGTCAGCACTTATTTGGTTTGCCCATAAGAACCTTATAGGTGAATATTCAACAATTCTTTGACATCCCCCCAATTCAGTGCTTTATCCCCTCCGGCGCGCACCGGGCTTTTGGCGAGTGGGACGAGGCCGCCGCCCTTCCCGGCGGCCCGCCGCTGACGTATCTGCGCGCCCGCCATCTGGATACGGAGAGCGGCACGCTGCTCTCGCGCGACATCGTCGAGGGCGTCATCGGCGTGCCCTGGGGCACCGCCCCGTATCAGTACGCGAGGGCCAATCCGGTGGCCTTCGCCGACCCGCGCGGCACCTATTCCGGCAATGTGTGGGAGCCGATCAACAACTTCCACACCCAGCAACTCCGCCGCGGCTCGGGCGATGTGTACTTCAAACCCTATGTGGTGCTAAACGCTTCTTCCTACGCGACTTACTCGCCTTCGCCGACTTATCAAGCCTTGGAGCAAACCTGGACCTTCGATCCCGGCGTCCGCGCCTGGCTGGGCGCGCGGCGCGACGGAACGATCATTGGCGGGCTGGTGGACGAAGGCTACAAGACGCCGAACGCGGGCTTGGGCAACCACCTCTTCATCAGTTTCGACAGCGCCAACCGGCACGCGCCGGGGTCGCTGGCGCGCGGGGCCGAGGTGGCGTGGCAGTTCGCGCGGGTGATGGAGAGCCACTTTTTCGAGGCCGAACCGGGGAGCCTCGGCGGCGCGGTGCTGAGCACGCGGAGCCCGTTCGCGGGGGCTTTCGACCCGGCGATGCTGGCGGCGGGAGCGATCCGGGTGGTGGCCGCCCGGGGCGAGAGCTGGGGTTTGATGGGCGGCGGGCCTGTGGGGATGACGGTGCGCGCGGGCGTTGCGGGGCCGACGGCGAACTCGATGGTCGCGTTCCAGGCGGTGAACCCGGAGGCGTCGCACGCGCCGCAGAGGCTTGCGGAAAGGGAACTTAACCAGGCGAACGCGCTGGGCGAAGGCGGCGGCGAAGTGGTCCTCGCGGAGTACTTCGGCGGTTTCCGGCACGACGAACATCTCAAGCAACTCAAGGAGAAACTCAGAGAGCAAGCCTGGCATCAGAGCAAGTGGGAGCAGGCGTCTGCCGCCGTGGCTGCGGCGCTGGGCCAGGCGACCATCGCTTTCCCGCCAGCGGCCGTGGTGACGGTGCCGGTGTTGGCGACGATCGGCGCGTTCTGGACAGTGGCGAACGCGGGCGATGCGATCGGCTACCTTTCGGAGGGCGAGCTCGGCGCGGCGGGGGCCGAGTCGTTCCAGGCGGCGCTGTGGTCGCTGGAGCTTCTGCCGGGCGTTGGGGCTTTGAAGACCGCTGGGCGGGCTGGAGTTGCGTCCGTGAGGGCGAGCGCCCGAACAGGGGCTGCGGAGGGGGCGACGCTGGCCCGTGTCACCAACCCATGGCTTTCGTGGGACCGTTGATCTGGAGGAATCCCCATGCGCTTGGCACTTCTTGCGATTCTCATCATTTGCGCGACCGGGCTCGCCTTTGCCCAGCCGCTGGCAGAGGTCGGCCATTACGGAGAGAACATCGGAACCATCGCGATCGACGGAACGAATGGTGTGCTGAACGAGGGTACTTCGCTCAGGGTCGTCGACGTGAGTAACCCCACGGCACCAAGCTTCAAAGGCAGCGCGGAGTTGGGGACAGTCCCGACCGGCATGTTCGTCGCCGAGAACTACGCGTACGTCGCGGGTTATACCGGCCCTTTCAGCGTGGTGGACATCTCGAACATAAATGCGCCGTCGATCTCGGGCTCAATCGACTGGGAAGCCTGGAAGAACGCGGTATGGGTGCGCCGTGGAGGTGACTACGCCTACCTTGGAGTTTGTTCAACGGTCGAGGTCATTGACGTTCGCAACAAGACCGCCCCTTCACGGGTACGCTCTTTGGGCGCGATGGAGTCCTGCGTGGAATCCATCACGGGCGACGGGGGCTATCTGTACGTAGCCACGGATGGGCCGACGACTCGGGTAAGGATTTACAGCCTCGTCACCCCGACGAACCCCGTGCTCCTCAGCACGATCCCTGGGAACAGCGCATATTCGCGCAGGTGGAACTCCCTTGCTGTCTTCGGAGACGTACTCTATGTTGGCCAGGAGGATGGCACGCACGCATACGATATCGCGGACAGAACGTCGCCACGGTTGATTGGTCGGGTCGAAACGGAGGACAGATTCTACGACACGACGTTGGACGTGGATCGTGGACTCCTCTATGTCGCCGACTGGGCGAAGTTGGACGTTTGGCAGCTCGCGAGTCCAGATGCGCCTGCTCCGTTCAAGTCAATTGAAGGTGGGCCTCAACACCAAGTCCGCCAGATTGCCGCCTTCTCTGGAGTTGCCCTGGCTGCGAGAACGCATGCTCTGACACTTGCCAACACGAGTGCCGGAACGAGTACTGACGTCCGAGCCCTAACGCCTGGAACGGGATGGGGAGGTGCGATTGCCACCAAAGACGATCTGCTCTACCTCGGCACAGGGCCGGGGATTGCAGTGCTGGACATCTCGAACCCAACCCAACCTCAACTCCTCCAACTTCTCTCGACCAGTTGGACAGGTGATCTGGAGGTCGTAGGATCCACACTCTACAATGCGTCGCCGTGGGGTGTGCTGCAAGTCTACGATGTCACCACTCCCTCGGCCCCAATCTACCTCGCGGATTATCCAATCTCGGGTGCTTGGGGTACACTGCGGCTTTCGGGCACACCATCGCTCGTGGCCGCGACCGCCAGCGATCTCTTGGTCATCTACTCTCGAAATCCTGACGGTACACTGACCTTGAGGTCCAGTACGCCGATGCCAACTGGCGCGAACGCAGTGGCGGTCGCTGGCACAATAGCATATGTTGCACTCACCGACGGTACGCTGCGAGCCTACAACCTGTCCAACCCAGCTCTGCCCTCGCTCACGACCACGAGAACTGTGTTTGCAAACACTGGATCAGGCTTCAACGCCGCCGCTGAGGTGAGTGGGGATCGACTCCATCTGCTTTACGGTCGCAAGGGCTACGCAATCGTGGACATCTCGGCCCCCGCGAACCCGACAGTTCTCGGGACGTTCACGACCACTGAACTGGAAGGCTCAGACATCGCTGTCGACGGCAACATCGTCTACTTGGCGACTTTCGGGTGGCACGGTCGGCAAGGAATCCGCGCATTGAACGTCTCCAGCACCTCGTCGATTCAGGAAATCGCGAGCATTAGAGGCACTGGCCTCACGTGGTCGGTTCTCATTGCTGGCGGATACCTCTACAGTGCGGAAGACCGGGGCGCACTCCGTGTTCGGAACCTTGCGACGATCCCAGATGGGCTGGGAGCCTCGGGATTCGTCATCCATTGAGGCACCATTCGGCAAGCTGCTGTTGATGCGCTCATATGCACAAACTCTCATCTTGGGCACCTTTTACCCCGAGCAACCAAGAGCACGGTCCCCAGCGGCGGCAACCCGTGACCAATCGCCTCAGCGTTCGTGCTGCTCTTCCGTAAACGTCCTACGAGCCCCATGTTGACCATCGCCGTGGCCCTGTGCGATTCTGTCTCCTCATTTTATACACGGAGAGCAGGTCATGGAACACAAGACCCCCGGCTTCACATCCGGCGCGAAGCGAACGCACTGGCAGGCAGCTGTCGCCCAGCAGGAGCTTAGCGGACTCTCGGCCGCCGCCTTCTGCCGCGAGCAAGGCCTGAGTTATCAGTCGTTTATCTCTTGGCGCAAGCGCTTAGCCACCGAAGGGCGGGGCGATGTGGAACACGATCGGCAAGGCGGCCGGATCGCTTCGGAGTCGCGGGCGATCAGCTTCCGCGAGGTGCGTGTTTCGCAGGTTGGGGAAGATAAAACCGATAAAACCGATAGTCAGGCGCTGAGCCGGAACGATCAAGAACGCGGCGCCTGGCTGGAGGTCGTGATCGGTCCGGCGACGGTGCGCGTGCCGCCGGCGTTCGACGAGCGCGATTTGCGCCGGGTCCTGGTTGCGGTGGCGAGCGTAACTCTCGCGGT
>JAVJSW010000018.1:0-79053 GCA_040219255.1 Sumerlaeia bacterium | reverse complement strand
AGCGAGGGCTTCGGTGTAGGCGGCGGCGCTCGCGCCGGAAATCGGCGGGCCCGACCACTGGCGGTTGTTCTTCACAAAGACCTGCATGGCCGTTGTCCCCAGCTCGGCGGCGCGGGCGGGGGCGCATTCGACGCCTCCGGCGATGGACATGTGCGATCCGATCCGCAGGCCCGTGGCGGACCAATCGGCGTTTTCCCTCGTTGTCTCAGCCATCGGTCCTCAAGGCCTCCACAATGCCCTTCACGTCCGGGTACTGGGTCAGGCTGAGCACCGTGCCGGGTTCGCGCTGGGGCCATTTGACCATGGCCAGGGCGACCACGCTGTCTTCGTTTGGAATGGCGGCGCAGCTTCTGATGCGGCCACAAACGGCACCGGCTTCGTTGGTCAGTTCGAGGTCCGGGGCCACGGCTTTCGCGTGAGAGAATCGCAGCCGCACCAGCTTGCGCGCCGGGTGGCCGAGGTTTGAAATTTTCGCGATGGTTTCCTGACCCGGATAGCAGCCCTTGTCGAAGTGCAGGGCCTGGAGCAGGTCCGCTTCCAGGGGGATTGTGCCGTCGTCCAGATCGGTGCCGTACCAGGGCGCGCCGTGGAGGATGCGATAGGCTTCGAAAGCCTCCCAGCCGCATAGAGCGCCGCCGCCTTGGATCGTCTGCTCCTCAAGGCGCTGCCACAGTTCGGCCCCGCGATCTTGAGCGCACATGAAGACAACGCCGCCGGGAAAGAGTTCGCTGCTCAGGGCGGCCACCTCCGGTCCGTCCTGAACCTGTCCCATGACGAACCGCCGGTCCCGAGCGGCCGGATTCTCCAGGCCGATTATCTTCAACACTTCGGCTCGCTTCGGGCCGATCAGGGCGAAAGAGGCCATCGCTTCGCTGGCGTCGCGGAATTGGACGTCCTCCGAAAAGACGTAGAGGTCGAGTTTGCTCCGCAAATGCACCCGCAACACCGGCGGGGCCAGAAGGATCAGTTCCTCGCCGGAGGCGAAGACCTCCATGTCCGCTTCCATTTTGCCGACCGAGTCGAGGAGGGCGGCGCGGCGGCCTTCGCCCTCGGCGAAGGCGAGCATTTTCTGGCTCAGGCGCCGGTTCAGGTAGTCCTCGCGGTCCGGCCCGGCGGCGCGCACAATGGTCAGGAAGGACACATCGAGAAGGGCGGCGCCCTCGATCAGTTGGCGGTATTCCGCGGCGCGGTTGCCGAAGGTGGCGGGCACCGCCCAACCCTGCACACCGGTCAGGCCCCCGTCGGGGCTGGTATGGAGGCGGGCGAGAGGCAGTGATCGAAGGGTGTCGTTCATGGGGTTGGCGAATTCGTCGATGGGATTGTGTCGATGGAGAGGATGTTCCGATCAGCCCTTTGCTTCCGTGCGCAGCAGTTCCGCCGCGCGTTTGATCCAGCGCCGGCCGGCGATCTTGCGCTCGCGGGGCAGATGGCCGGCGTTGCCGAGCATTTCCAGCAGTATGGCGCGGGCGGCGTCCTGGTCGCCGTCTTCCAGAAAAAGCTCGGCGCGGCGCACCACGGCCTGCGGATAGGTGGTGTAGGCGTTCAGTTCGTCCAGCTCGCGGCGGGCGCGGTCTTTCTGGCCGGTGCGGCCAAAGGCCTCGGCGAGCAGCATGCGGGCTTCGCCGAGGGCGTAGCGCGGATCTTCCTCGACCACATACTCCAGGTGCGGCAGGGCCCGGTCTGGCTGGCCAAGGTCCATGAAGGCGCGGCCCGCGAGAAACTGGGGGCGCAGGCTTTCTTCGTCGCGCTCGAGGACTTCCTTGAGGTGGGCGAGGGCTTCGCGGGGCTGGCCGCGATGAAGCTCCACCATGGCGAGTTCCTCGCGGACGCCGGGGGCATCGTTGGTTTCGAGCTGGCGGTGCAGCTCGCGCGCGCGGCGCCAGTCGTGCCAGTTGGCGTCGAAGGCGCCTCGACCGTCGGGCCGGGCCAGCAGGAAAAAGTTCAGGTAATAGGCCGGAACGGCCAGCGGCGGCAGAAAAACCACCAGGAGCACCCAGAACCAGGCGCGGTGGCTGCGAAGGGCGTCCTGGATAGACCAGACCCAGATGCCCGCCAGGATGAGCAGCAGAATGGGCTGAAGCAGATACCACACGGTCGTCACTGTAAACTCCGGGAAGAGCCTCGGCGCCAGATGCCTGAGACGGAAACGGGCTCTCCGATCCAAAATCGGACCGTACCATGGCGCTCGCGATAGGCGCGGGCTACCAGAAACCACAACGGAATCGAGCACGCCGCGATCGCCGCCGCCACCCAATACCACAGGTGGACGTCGTTTTCCTCGCCGGGAATGAACCGGAACGCCACCGCCGACGTCAGCGGCCCCAGCATCCCCGCCATGGACGAATAGACCAGCGTCATGAGCGTCTGGCCGGATGAGCGATAGGCCTTGGGAATCTCGCGATTCATCAGCATCACCGCCCCCAGATACATGATCCCGAAGGTCAGCGCGTGAAAGAGGTTCGAGGCGTAGATGACGGGGATGCTGGGCACGGCGGCGACCAGCGACCAGCGCAGCACCTGGGCGATGGCGCCCACCAGCAAGAGCGGCACGATGCGCACTTTCTTCAGCAAGCCGGCAGCGAAAATGAAAACCGGGATCTCGGCGATGGCGGCGATGTTCACCGGCCAGATGGCGGCGCTGTTGTCGCCGCCGAGGTCCTGGATCAGCACCGACTGGAAGCCGTGGGAAATGTTGTGGGGCAATTGATAGACGAAGAGAAACAGCAGGAACGTCCGCACCACCGGGTTGGCCAGCAGCGTGCGTTGGACGTGCCAGAAACCGGGGCGGGTCATTTCGTGCTGCTGGTGGACGTGGCCGCGGGGGGCGCCCTTCACGAAAAACATCGTCACCACCATCGCCAGGTTCATGACGATCAGCAGCGGGAACGTGATGAAGATGCCGGGGCCGCCGGGCCGGTCGGCCCACCAGCCCACCAGCCACGCCAGGCCGATGAAGGAAAAAGTGCCGAAGAGGCGGATCGGGCCGAAGTGCTTCTCGCCGCCACGGTTCGCCAGCGTCAGCGACTGCACCATGGGAATGCGGGCGTCGCTGAAGAAGGCGCGCAGGGCGCTGAGAAAAAACAGGGCCCAGAAGGACGTGAAATAGGGGAAGAGGGCGGCGACTCCAGCGGCCAGAAGGCTCATGACCAGCAAGACCCACTTGCGGTTGAGCAGCACATCGGCAACATAACCCCACGATTGCAGGGCCAGGAAACCGATCATGCCTGGCACTGCGAAGAGCACGGCGATCTGGCCGTCGCTCATGCCCACTTCGCGAAAGAACAGCGGAAAGACCGGGAAGTAGAGCGCCACCGCGGCGAAAACCCAAATCTGCGGCAGCGTCAAGAGCCACAGCGGATTGGTCAATTCCCCCTGCGGATCGTGCATCTCGATCGGCGGCGGGCCTCCTTCCGCCCCGGAACTACCAGACGATACAGGAGCAGACGACGATGTCTCGGAGGCGTTCAAGAAGGTTATCTCGCTATCACGGAGTGGTGGCGGTGGACAAACCCACCGGCATGACGTCGCAGGACGTGGTCAATGTGGTGCGCCGCGCCGCCGGAACACGCCGCGTGGGACATACAGGCACGCTCGATCCCTTGGCAACGGGCCTTTTGGTCGTTCTTCTCGGCGAAGCCACCCGGCTGAACGAATACCTCGTGGGGCTCGACAAAACCTACGAAGGCACCATGGTTCTGGGCTTTCAGTCCGACACCTACGACACCGACGGCGAGGTCGTCGCCGGCCCCGGTGGCCCCGTGCCGGACCTCGCCCGCCTGCAAGAACTGACCCAGGACTTCACCGGCGACATCGATCAGGTCCCTCCGCCCTACAGCGCCAAGCGCGTCGCCGGCAAGAAACTCTATGAGTACGCCCGCAAAGGCGAGGATGTCGAGGTCGAAGCGCGGCCCGTCACCGTGGACGAATACACCATCAGCGACCTCGGCCAGGACGAAGAAGGGCGCACCACGGCGCGCTTCGTTATCGCCTGCTCCTCGGGGACTTACGTGCGGTCGCTGGTTCACGAACTGGGGCGCGACGCGGGCTGCGGGGCAATGGTATCGGCGCTGCGCCGCACCGCCGTCGGCGACTACACGCTGGAGGAAGCGGTCGCACTGGATGTCCTGCGCGCGACCGAAGAGGACGATTTCGGCCAGTATATGGCCCCCATGATCGACGCCCTGCCCGATTGGCCCATCGCCTATGTCGGCGAGGGCGCCGCCCGCTGGATCAAGCGCGGCCAGGCCATACCGTCCGATCTCGTGACACTCTCAGCCGACAACGCGGTGCAACCGGAGTTCGGCGATCTCGTGTTCCTCTGTCCGCCGGAATCGGACGCCATCGCGCTCGCCGAAGTCCTGCCCGCTCCCCCCAGCCCGCCGCCCCACGAATTCCGCGGCTCCCCCGCGCCCTGGTACAAACCCTCGAAAATTCTGGTACCCCTCGACGAGGAGGAAGAGTAGGCGGGGAGAGAAAATTGCCACGAAGAACACGAGCGCTCGCCCGGGCGCCGCAGCCAACGGCGGCAAGCCCCGCGCCTTCCCTCTCCCCCGCCCCGTCCTTCGCCCGCTGACTTCCCGATTGCCTTGGTTCCCGCCCTCCGGCAGCGTTCCCGGGTTTTGACAGACCCATTGCCGCGAGAGGATAGCCGCCCCCCAGCCGATCATGAGCGACCTTGCCACCAAACCCTCGACTCAAGAATCCCAGCCAGACAGACCGCACCGCACCGCACCCGCCGAAGACCCCCTGGGGGGAACGCGGCGGTTCGCCATTGCCTTGATGTTTTTGCTCAGCGGCGCCGCCGGTCTGGTTTATCAGGTCGTGTGGACGCGCCAACTGACCACCATGTTCGGCGCCACGCTCTATGCTGTGGCGACGGTGCTGACGGCCTTTATGGGCGGCTTGGCTCTCGGGTCGTGGTTGTTCGGCAAGAAGGCGGACAGCCTGAAGCGGCCGCTGCTGTTCTACGGCGGGCTCGAGGTTGGCATCGCCGTGGCGGGACTGCTGTTTCCGCTGGCCTTGCGCCTGACCGAACCGATCCTCGGGGCCTTCTACGCCACCGGTGGCGAAGGCACGTTCTTTGTCTTCAGCCTTTTGCGCTTTGCGTTGGCGGGAGCGCTGCTCCTGGTGCCGACGACGCTGATGGGGGCGACGCTGCCGGTGATGTCGAAGGCCATCACGGCGGATTTCGAGCGCGTCGGACGCCGCGTGGGCGGGCTGTACGCCTTGAACACGACCGGCGCCGTGGTGGGTACGTTCCTGACCGGGTTCTACCTGATCGAGGCCCTTGGCATTTCCGGCACCACGTTTGTCGCGGTGACGGTGAACGTGATCGTGGCGGCGCTGGCGGCGGCCATCGGTTGGTCGCTCCTGACGCCGGAGGCCACCCACGAGCCATACACCAATGCGATCGCCGCGCCGCCGGTGCTGCGCGATACGGCGCGCATTTCGGCCAAGGGCGCCCTGCGGCTCGTGCTGGCCACGTACTTTCTTTGCGGCTTGATCGCCCTTTGTTACCAAATCGCCTGGACGCGGTCGTTGATTTTCGGGTTCGAGACCTTGAAAGCCACCACCTACAGTTTCGCTGGCATGTTGACGGTTTTCCTGCTCGGACTGGCCATCGGCAGCGCCGCCATGCAGGCCATCGTGGACCGCCTGCGAGATCCTCTCGCGGTTTATATCACACTGATCTTCGGCATCGCGCTGACGGGCGCGCTGTCCAGTTTCGTGATCAAGACCGACCTGCCGCCCTGGCTGGTCATGGAAGAGCTGGACGGCGACCGCCTTCGGTGGTGGGCCGCCATCGGCAACATCTTCTTCCGGACGACGTTGGCCATCGGCTTGCCGACGCTCCTGATGGGCATGGCGTTCCCGGTGGTGGCGCGGTTGAGCGTCGGCCGGCTGGCCCAACTCGGTCACGACATCGGCGTGGTGTACGCGCTGAACACGCTGGGGGCGATTCTGGGGAGCTTCCTCGGCGGCTTCGTGCTGATTCCGCTGCTGGGGATTTCGACGACCATTGCGATTCTGGCGGTGGCGGGGGCTCTGGCGGCGTGCGCGCTGCTGGCCATCCACCCGGCGGCCACGGCCAAAGGCCAGCCCCTGCGCGTCGGCGTGCTGGGGGCGATGGCGCTGGCGGCGGTGCTGATCGTGGCCATCCGGAGCGCCGCCACCCAATTCCATCAGACGACGGCGGGCGAGAAGACCATCTACTACGAAGAAGGCCCCCTGGCCACCGTTTCCGTCTTCGAAGACAACCGCGGCTGGCGCACCATCTACGTCGATGCCGTCGGCGTTGCGGGCACCGAGCCCTATCTCCAGACGGATCAGAAGTCCCTGGCCCACGTGCCGGCGGTGCTGCTGGGCGGCGAGGCGACCCGCGTCCTGACCGTTGGCTTTGGCGCCGGCGGGGCGTCGTGGTCCTATACGCTGTACCCGGACATCGAGGAAATCCACGCCATCGAAATCAGCCCCGAGGTCCTGGAAGCGGCCCCCACCATGACCGGCGCCAACCACGGCATTCTCTATCCCGAGGAGCAGGTCGAGGAGGCGATCGCCGAGGGCCTCGACCGCCTGCCCGGCGCCGCCCATCCGCTGGCGGATTACACCGTCGAACCGGTGCCCGGTTTCCGCACCTTTGACCCGCGCTATCGCGTGATCGTGGACGACGCGCGCAGCTACCTGCGCTTCACCGATTTGTCCTACGATGTGATCGCGACCGATTGCACGGATTTGCGCTACAAATCGAACGCCAACCTCTACGACTTGCAGTACTTCGAACTGTGCCGCGAACGGCTCACCGAGCGTGGCCTCTGCGTGGTCTGGATGCCGCTCGGTGGACTGAGCGACGAAGCCTTCCGGATCGTTCTGCGAACCTTCAAGGAAGTCTTCCCCCAGATGTCTGTCTGGTACTTCACGAACCAGCCGATCCACTACTGCCTGTTCATCGGAGGCCGGGGACAGCTCGAAATCGATCCCGCCGCCATCGAGCGCGCCCTCGTAAACCAAGCGATCCAGGGCGATCTGGACGAAATCGGCCTGCGCGAACCGGCCAAGCTGATCGCCAGTTTCGTCGCCGACGAGCGCGGGCTCGACGCCTACGTCGGCGAGGGGCCTCTGAACACGGAAAACACGCCCATCATCGAGTTCCTCTCGCCGCGTTACGGCTACGGCCCCAAGCCCGTGGCCGAGAACATGGGCAACATCTACGCGGTACAGGTCCCGGCCTGGGATCTGGTTTCGGAGGAGGCCCAAGGCGACCGCAGCCTTGAGCGAAAAGTGGCGCGCTATCAGAAGGCCAACCTCGCGCTCTTCGAAGGCCATAGCCTCTATCGCTTCCACGATTTCCCCGGCGCCGCCCGCGCCTATGTGGAAGCCCGGAAAATCGCTCCGGAAGACGACAGCATCGACCGCCTCCTGGAGTTCGACGACCTGCGGCGCCTGACCCGGGAAGAACTGGAAAACCCGCGCGAGATGGGTTCACCGCTCTGGATCAACGCCCAATGGATCGCCAACAGCCTGGCCCGCGCCTATCTGGTCCAGGGCCGATATGAAGACGTGGTCTCGACCGCCCTGCCGTTCCTGCGCCGCGTTCCCCCGCCCAGCGCCCTGCCGCCGGACAACGTCCTGTACCGCGAAATGGGCGTCGCCCTGGCCACCACCATCGCCGAAGCCTACGAAGGCGTGAACAACCGCGGCCGGGGCTGGGAGTACCGGGCCATGGCGCAGGAGTATGAGGTGAAGACGGGGGGCGATTCCACCCCTCCAAGTCTTCCTCTTCCCTGACATAGCCTCCCGAATCGCCCTTGTTCCCGCACGCGGTTGGAACGCACCATGCACGCCGTTTTCGTAACCGATCCACGGACCCCCTGGAGCCTCTGACCCTATGACTGCCCCCGACCTGAAAAGCCACATTTCCGAAGCCGCCGGCACTCTGGCCGAATCCCTTTTCTCGAGCAAGCGCGCCCCTCGCGCCTTTGTCGGCCTCGATGGATTCATCGATGAAATCGTGCAAGTCGTCGATCAACGCGTGACCCCCACCCAATACACACCGGTCCGCACCATCACCGATTACGCGCACCGGCTGGCCGGCGCGGCGGGCAAATCGACGAACGTGGAATTTGTGATCCAGCAGATCAAGATGGGCGGCAACGGGCCCCTGATGGCCGACGCCATGGGGGCTCTCGGGACCAAGGTGAACTACGTCGGCGCCCTCGGCTGGCCGATGATGAACCCGACCTTCGATCCGCTGAAGCGCTGGGGCTCGGTCGCCAGCATCGCCGACCCGGGCGTCACCACCGCCGCCGAATTCGACGACGGCAAAATCATGCACGGCAAGTTGCAGACCCTCTCGCAAATTACCTATCCCAACATGGTCGAGCGCCTCGGGGGCCAGGGCGTCCTCGATAGCATGATGGCCGACGCGGACATCGTGGCCATGGTGAACTGGACCATGATCCCCCACCTGACCAGCGTCTGGCGCGACCTCAGCGACCGCCTCGCGGAAGCCGTCGGCGACAAGGGCCCCGACTTCATTTTCTTCGACCTCTGCGATCCGCAGAAGCGCAGCCGCGAGGACCTGCGCGAATGCGTCGAGGTCATTTCATCCTTTGGCCGCACCAAAGCCACGCCCATTCTCGGCCTGAACGAAAAAGAGAGCGAGGAAGTGTGCGAGGCCTTGAGCCTGCCCTACGGCGAGTCCGACGGCCCAGGCCTGATCGATCGCGCCCGCCGCATCGCCGACGCCAGCGGCATCGGGGAAATCGTGATCCACCCGCGCACCTTCGCCAGCGCCTATGGCGCCGACGGCGAAGGCACCATCCAGGGCCCGATGTGCGCCGCGCCCAAACTGACCACCGGGGCGGGCGATCACTTCAACGGCGGCTACTGCTTCGCGCGCCTGCTGGGCCTCGAACCCCGTCTCGCCCTCGCCATCGGCAAAGCCGTCAGCGGCTTCTACGTCCGCGAAGGCCGCGGCCCGACCGCCAAGGAAATCGGCGTGTTCTGCGAGCGCTGGGTGGCGGGAACGCTGGACCCGTGGGTGGGGGTGTAGTAAAAACCACAGAGGGCTCAGAGGAGAGAGGTTACACAGAGAATCGACGCCACGGATTTGCACGGATAGGATTCAGATGGGGCCGGGCTGAAACCGGCTGGCCAAGTGGCACTTCGACTCTTTCAAAGTAGGAAAATCCGATTCCCCTACCCGTGCCCATCCGTGGCCACTTCGCCTCCGTGTCCCCTTAAAACCAGCTCCCCTTTTCCCCCCGCAGCTCCTCGCGCAGCGCGCCGCAGTCCGCGTCCTCAAGGAGAGTCGCTCTCGGGAAGACCATCAGGATGTCGCCTTCCGGGCCCGGAGTGTCGGGGGTGCCGGCGGCGAGGAAGGGGGCGAGGTCGGCGCTCGGGTCGGCGCTGTGTTCACTGACCGGACGGCGCGGGTTGATGTCCCAGTCGCCGTCGGGGCCACGGCTGTAAATCAGCAGATGCTTTTCAGTGAAGTACGCGCCAAAGGTCGCGCCCGGGTCGTCGGCGTAGGGATCGAGCGGCAGGTCGGCCTGTGTGTAGTCGCTGAAGCCAAGCCCTGCATCCACCGCATTCGGGTCGGGCTTGGCGATGGTCGAGACGGCGAAGTATTCGGACCGGGGATTGACAGCGAAGTTGGCGCCGTCGCGCCCCACGGCGAGGACCTTCTCGGGCCCGAGGCGATGGCTGGCGCAGGCGACGATGCGCGACAGGAGCACCATGCGTTCCTCGGTGGCTTCCGTGCGGCCGTCGGCCGTGTAGAAGCGCGGTTCCGCCGCCGAGTCGATGTACATGGCGCGCCAGAGCCCACCCTCGGGCCGCTGCTGATCCACCGCCAGCAGAACCACCGCCAGCGCCATGGCCGCCCAGACCTGGCCGTGGCCGCTCGCTTTGTCCTTGTGAATCGTGTAGAGCAGCGTCGCCGCCCCCGCCGACAGCAAAATCCCCAGCCCCGCCAGAAACGGCAGCAGCACCAGCGCCGGCCCCGTGGACAATGCCGCCATCGCCCCCGCAACCCACGCCGCGATGACCAGCACATGCGTCTTGGGCGCCCATTCTTGAAACCGCACCGATTGCCGTTTGCGGCGCCGTTCCTGACGCCGCAGGCGCGAGCGTTCTTCCTCGGTCAGTTCGCCTTCGTCCTCCAGAAACAATTCCGCCGGAATGCCCGATTCCTCGGCCACGCGTTCCTGGCCCGGCAGCCAGACCTGCCCATCCCACAGATCCCCCCGCGAGCCGGGCGGCGGTGTCATCCAGGCGTTTGGCGATGGGGTGGGCGGGGGCATGGGGGCGGAGCATCATCCATCGGCGAAGTCGAGCCAATCGTCGATCCGGTCTGGGCTTCACGCAAAGGGAAAGTCGAGAACGCTTCTTGAAATTCAAGGTAACATGGCCGTCCCGGCCATGATCAGCCGCGCTTTCCCGAGGACTGAGGACGCTCGGGTTGCGAATGATGGCCGGTCACGGGCGGGACGCGCCGTGATACCTTCTTGCGGAAAGGGTCTCGAGAACTACTCCAAGAGATAGAAAAGCTTTCCCGCATCGTGCCGTCACTCTCCGCCTGCCGCCGGGACTTGCGGCGGAACCAGTTTCCAGTCGGGGAACGGGTCTGGAACCAAGGCCCAGGACTCCGGGCCCAGCGCGTATTCCTCGTCATCCAGAAGGCAGGCGCCGAGCCGCCGCTCGGCCTCCTGGCGTTCGAGATGGCGGCCGATGAAGACGATTTCCTGGCGCCGGTCTCCCCAGGGTTCGGCCCAATTGGTCAGGATTTCCCGCCGCGTCGCCTCGTCATCGGGCCATTGAGGCCGGGGCACCGCCGCGCCCCAAATGCCCGCTGGCATGTAGTCGACGGTCCGCCCCGCCTGGGACCAGAAGCAGGCCACGTCCATCTTGCTGGCCAGCCAGAAGTAACCCTTTGACCGGTAAATGCCTCGAAATCCCGAGTGCAGAAAATCCATCAGGCGCTCGGGGTGGAACGGCCGCCTCGCCCGATAGACGAAGTGGCCGATCCCATACTCTTCCGTCTCTGGCGTGTGTTCGCCGATGCGTTCTTCCCTCAGCCAGTTGCTGCCTTCACGCGCTTTCTCCAGGTCGAAACGCCCCGTATGGAGCACCTCCCCGAGGGGAATGGCGCCGCGCGTTGCCTCGATCAGGCGCGCTCTCGGGTTCAACTCTTCGACGATCCGGCGGACTTTATGGCGCGTCTTCTCCTCCACCGCGTCGCACTTGTTCAGTACAATCACGTCGGCGAATTCGATCTGATCCGTCAGTAGATGCACCACGCAGCGATCATCCTCCTCTCCCATGGAAAGGCCCCGGCTCCGCAGTTCCTCGGTAGACAAAAAATCGTCCATGAAGTTCGCCGCGTCGACCACCGTCAGCATCGTATCGAGCCGTGCGAACTCCCCCAGGCAATGCCCCTCCTCGTCTTCGAACTCGAAGGTCTCCGCCACCGGCAGCGGCTCGCTGACCCCGCTCGACTCGATCAGCAGATAGTCGAATCGCCCCTCGCGGGCCAGCCGGCGCACCTCCACCAGCAAGTCCTCGCGCAGCGTGCAGCAAATGCAGCCGTTGCTCATCTCCACCAGCTTCTCATCGACCCGGCTCAGGGCCGCGCCGCCCTTTCGGATCAACGCGCCATCCATGTTGATTTCGCTCATGTCGTTGACGATCACGGCCACTTTCAACCCCTCCCGGTTTCTCAGGACGTGGTTCAGGAGGGTTGTCTTTCCGGCGCCGAGAAAACCGGACAAGACGGTGACTGGCAGCCGGGTCTCGGGAGTTGAAGCGCGCATCGGATGGGCTTTCTTGAAACAAGATGGGAGTGGATCGGGCGGAGCCCCAAAGGAATGAAAATCATTCTCAATATCATGCCGCCGCTGTCAATCCCGAAACAGCCCGATCTTCTCGCCCGTTGCACCTTGCTGGTATGCCGCCCGAAGGCATCGAGGACAGGCTCCAGCTCCAGCTTTCTTTTCCCATCGTTTTTCCGCATTCTCAATTCCGCGCCCAATGAACTCAGACCCGTCGGATCGGGTTTGGCGCTTGCTTTTCGTTTTCACGTCTGCGAGAAGATCAAAGGCGGTTTCCTTGCGATACTTCGCGGTCCGTTCCGCACCGTCTCCAAAGGATCACCATGGTTTCTCAAAAGGAAACGGAACGCATCGCCGCCTGTTCTATTGAGCACAGCGACGGGAGCTTTCTGCGCAAGCTGATCGGCGAATTGACCCAGAGCCTGCAGGAGGTCGTGGGCGAGCGGGAATGCGCCGGATTCATCGGCATCGTCGGCACGCGAGTCGGCCACGACATCAACGAGCAGTACCGCGACGCTCTGAAGCTGCAACGCCTCAACCGCGAGCAGGTGGCGGCCGTGCTGCTCGATTTGAAGCGGCGCATCGGCGGGGACTTCTACATTCTCGAGGAGAACGACCGGCGCCTTGTGCTGGGCAATCGGCGTTGTCCCTTTGGCGATCTGGTGCGTGGCCGGCCCTCGCTGTGCATGATGACCAGCAGCGTTTTCGGTGTTGTCGCGGCTCGTAACCTCGGCTATGCCAAGGTCGATGTGGAGAAGGCCATCGCCCGGGGCGACAGCGAATGCCGCGTCACCATCTACCTCGATGAAAGGGAGGCCGCCCTGGCCGAGGGGCGCGAGTACTTCCGAGTCGAGACCGAAATGGAGTTATGAGAGCCGTCACCGTCGAAGGCCTGCTCAACGCCCTCGCCGAACCCTCGCTGGTCGTGACCGGCAAGGGCGCGATCCTTTGCGCCAATCGGGCGGCCCGGCGGATGATCGAGGAGTTGGGGCTCGAGCGCGAACCGTCCTCCCTGATCGACTTCGGCACCTCCGCCAAGCAGGTCCGCGAATGGCTCTGGATCTGTTGCAGTTGCCGCGAACCGGTGCCCATGACGCTCCTGATTGAGGGCGCCAACGGTCAATCGGTGGCTTATCGGGCGGAAGGCTCGCTGGCCGAACCCAACCCTAATCCGGACGATGCCCGCATCCTGGTGCGCCTGTATTTCAACGAGGACAAGACGCAACGCTTCATGGCGCTCAACCGGCGCATCTTCACCTTGGATTCGGAACTGCGGCAGACCAAGTCGGACGCCCGCCTTCTCGAATTCAAAGCGACCCACGACGCGCTCACCGGCCTTTCGAACCGCGAGGGCTTTCTGGCCCAGGCGGAGGCCGCCCTGAAGCGCCCCCCGGCGGGCCAGCCGATGGCGCTGATACTGGCGGACCTGGATCATTTCAAGGCCATCAACGACACCTACGGACATCTGGCCGGCGACGAGGTTCTGCGCGAGGTCGCCCGCCGCCTGCAACGCACCGTCCGCAGCACCGACCTCTGCGGACGCTATGGCGGTGAGGAATTCATCGTTCTCGCCTCCGGCGCCAGCTTCGACGCCCTCCTCGCCGTCGCCGAGCGCCTGCGCCTGAGCATTTCCGCCGAACCCATGCGCGCCGGAAACGAAGTGCTCACCGTCACCCTCAGCGCCGGCCTTTGCTTCTTCCCCTGCCAGCCCAATCCCGCGGCCGACCTTTCGCGCCTCATCTCGCACGCCGACCAGGCCCTCTACCGGGCAAAAAACGATGGCCGCAATGCTGTGCGCCACGTCACACTGGCCTGACATTTCGCTCTCCGGGACACGCCATGCTCTTCCCCATTCGTCATCTACCGGCACTGCTTTGCCTTCTCCTCCTGTCGCCCGCGCTCGCCCCGGGCCAGCCGGAGCATCCCATCGCGCCCCAGGCCATTCCCCTCGCCGACTGGGAGAAGGGCGCGGCCCCTCTGCCTCCGTTCAACGAGCGGGTCCTCGACATCGCCGGGTCCTATCCGATCGACGGCACCCACGCCTATTGGTGGCCGCGCGCGGGAGAGAGCGCCTACGATGGCTGCACCACGAACGTGCTGCTCTTCGGCGAGCCCGTGATGGAAGGCGAACCGGGCGGCCGGACGTTCTGCTGTGGCCTGACCCTGGAGGTCTTCGCCCGCGCCTGGACTGACGCCTGGGCGCCCAACCCCGGCGCCTCGCCGCTGCAGCCGAAAGACTGGCAGCGCTTTCAATCCCTCTGGTTCGTACCGGAAATCAATGCCTCCGGCCCCTCCGCCGCGCTCGAAGAATTCGGCGCGGGCCGCACCCTCGCCATGGCCGCCGCCATGCCGGGTGATTTCGTTCAGATCTGGCGCCGCCCCGCGGAAGGCAAAACCCACGGCAGCGGCCACAGCGTCATCTTCCTCGGCTGGGTTCGGAACGAAGACGGCGATGCCATCGGCCTGCGCTACTGGAGCACCCAGCCCGGGACCGAGGGTATTGGCCAGGCTACGGAATATTTCGCGCCGCCATCCGCCCACAAAGGCGTGGCGGCGGAATGGACGCATTGGGGCCGGGCGGAAGTTCCCGCCGGGTAAAGGCCGGGCGCGGGAAGGCCGTCGGACCCTCCCCTGCCCCGCCAATCAGGCCGCGCAGGCCATCGACTGATTGATCGTTTTGGCCAGTTGGCCGGCGTCGAAGGTGCGCGAGAGCCCCCGGACGGCCTCGCGCAGGCGCCTGATGCGCTCCGGTTTGCTCGCGAAGATTCCTAGACGGTAGACCAGATCGAGGCCATCCTGGCAAATCTGACCCGCCCCGTGCTGCGTCAGGTAAAGGGCGTTCTGGAAATACGGACTCTGTGTGTCCGCCCACGCCACCACGGGCAGGTTGCAGGCCAACGCCTCCGCCAGGCGCCAGGCCGACGGCTCCGCCACCATCAGATCGCAGGCGCTCAGCGCCCGCCCGGTGGCGCGGCAGGGATCGTGATCGATGATCCGCAGGTGCTCCTGTGTGATCAGGAAAAAACGCTCGTCCTCCATCACGCGATCCATCGCTTGCGACAGCGCGGCCGTCTCCTCACGGCAGAACACCACGAGCTGGCCCTCCTCCGCCCCGAGCTGGCGGCGTGTCACATCGCCATCTTCATCCATGAAGAGTCCGGAGCAAACCGGCAGGCCGGTGACGTGAACGGGGAGTTCGGGGAATTCGTTGCGAATGCGCCAGGCCAGCTCGTCGCTGGGGCAGAACACGCCATCCAGATCGGCCATCGCGGCGGGAGTGTCGAGGCGCTGGAACTCGGTCAGGAAAAGCCACAGGGGACGATCGAGCGGGTCCTGATCCGCGAGAGCCCCGCAATCGAAGGCCAGCAGAGGCGCCAGGGACTGCCTGCCGGTTTCCCGGCTCGCGTCGTGGAACGCCTCGCCATCGGCCGTCAACACACGGGCGAAGGCCTTCTGGCTGGAGTCTTGAGGGTCAAACAGAATGCCAATGGAGGAAACTCGGGAACGGGTTTTGGAGGATGAGGGACGGGTGGGAGCGGATTGTTCGGGAGAAACGGGCCAAGCGGCGTCGGATGAAAGGGTCGCCGACTTCTCCTCTTTGAGCATCGAAGGCATTTTTAGACCTCGCTATAAATCGCTTAATCGGATCAATTCGTTGTGTTTGGACCGGTCTATAGAAGGAAAGCAAGATGATTCTTGCCGTCCCGCTTTTTTCCAGTTCCGTGTTCGCCGTAAATTCAATTTTTCGACAGGGTCCGGCGTTGAGTCATAATCAGGAACAAACTTCGTGCCCAGCCCTGGACGATTTGGCCGGATCTCAGGCCGGCACCGCCGATTTCCAGCCCGGGCCGTCGTACACGATGGCTTCCGCCACGCTCCGCGCGGCTTCCTCGCCCCGCAGCCGAGCCACCAGCGCCAGCGCGAAGTCCAGCGCCGTGCCGACCCCTCGGCTCGTGAGGATATTGCCGGCCCGCACGACGGGCTGACGGAGAAGGCGGGCTCCGCCCATCTCGCCTTCGGCGGATGGGTGGCAGGCCGCTGGCTGGCCTTCCAGGAGGCCCGCCGCCGCCAGCACCACCGGCGCGGCGCAGATCGCCGCCACCACGCCCTCGCGCGCCTGCTGACGCAACCGGGCGTGGAGACCTTCGACTTGGTTGAGTTTTCGCGCCCCCGGACCACCTGGCAGGACAATCGCATCGTAGCGCGCCAGCAACGTGTCCGCGTAACGCGTGTCGGCTTGAACCACTATGCCCCGGCTGCCGCCCACCCTCAGGTCGGCGATTCCGGCGGTGGTGACCGTCACCCCGCCGCGGCGCAGGATGTCGACGGTGGCGATCGCCTCGGTTTCTTCAAAGCCGTCGATCAGGGGAACGAGCGCAGTGGCCATGGCTGAGGTCTCCTTGTGATGGGGAAAAGTCTGGGACAGGCGGGCGGCGGTGTCGCGGGAAAGATGACACTTGGGGTTCGCCCTTGCACCTCGCCAGCGAGCCCCTCCAGCGTAATCCTCGAAAAATATCCGCAAGCAGGATGCCCGCCTCCATGGCTGAACGTACCGACCAAACGCCCAATCTCTTCAAGAGTATCCACAAGGTTTTCGAGACCCTGTTCCTGACCACCGGCGGCATCGCGCTGCTGTTCGTGGAAAGCCTGAGCATGTTGCGGCTGAGCAAAGGCGACATACGCCGGCTTCTGCGGCAGGGACTCGTCATCGGCGTCCAGACCGCCCCGCTGGCTTGCCTCGTCGGCCTCTTCACCGGAATGATTATCGCCATCAACATCGGCATCCCACTCGAAGACTTCGGGGTCGAGGAACGGATCGGCGAACCGCTCGGCATCTCCATTGTCCGCGAGTTCGCCCCCGTCTTCACCGCCTTTATCATCGCCGCCCGCGTCGGCGCCGCCATGACCGCCGAGTTGGGCACGATGGCCGTCAACGACGAGATCGACGCTTTGCGCGCCATGGGCATCCGGCCCACCCGGTTCCTGGCCATGCCCCGCATCGTCAGCTCGCTCGTCCTCAACCCCGTCCTGACGCTCTACTCCATCGCCTTTAGCCTGCTTGGCGGCGCCATCATCAGCAGCACCTACTTCTCCGTTCCAACCCATGTGTACTGGGACAACGTGTTCGGCTTCGTGGACTTCAAGGAACTGGCCAACGGCCTGGGAAAGGCGTTGGTTTTCGGCGGTCTGTACTCCAGCATCTGTGTCTGGCACGGGCTCGAAACCCGGGGTGGCGCCGCGGGAGTGGGCCGTTCCACCACCCGCGCGGTGGTTACTAGCCTGACCTGCATCCTGCTCTTCGACTTCATCCTGACGCGGTTCATGTTCGGGTAACGGATCGCGAAGGGGCCGGGGGCTTTTCGCTTTCCATCGCTCCACCGCTTCGGCCTAAGCTCCGCCCGCTATGTCCACCTACGTCACGATCGCCCTCATGTTCGCCCTTCTTGTGGAAGCCCTCCTGGCGGGGTGGGGGGCGGCTTGGTGGATGCGCGAGCGGGCGAAGTGCGCCGCGCTCCTGGGACAGCGGGGCCTGGCCTGGATCGCGGTGGCGCTTCTGGGTCTTTGTCTGGCGACGGTGTTGTCGGAGCGGGCGACCTTCGCGGCGGAAGGTTTGCTGAAGACAGCGGTGCTGATGACGGTTTTCCGGAGCGCCTTCGCGCTGGCGGCGCTGCCCGCCGCCATCACGACGGATTTGGCGTTGCGCCAACCCCCGCCGAAGCTCTTCCGCCGGCCCGTGCCCACGATCCTGGTGGCGGCGATGGGAACGCTGCTCGGCTCCCACGCGATCGTTTTCGCGTTGAGTCAATTTGTCCCGGTTGAGGCCCAAGGGATGCTCGACGAGGTGACTCGGTCGGCGGCCGGCATCGGGGCGATCTGCGCGCTGGCGCTGGTGGCGGCGGCGTGGGAGGAGATCCTGTACCGGGGCGCGCTGCAGGGCGTTCTGGAAGTGGCCTGCGTCCGCGCGGGCAAATCGCCGATGATCGCGGTGGTGGCGCAGGCCGCCATCTTCGCCGTCGCGCACGCGGGAATGCTGAGTCCGCCGGGGGTTAAGGAACTTCAGATTTTTTTTGTCGCCATTGTCTGGGGACTGGTGCGGCGCTGGCATGGCTTGGGCGCCAGTATCGCGACCCACATCCTGTTCAACGCTTCCTCCGCCGGGGCGGCGGCTTTGGTTCTGGCCTGGAAGCTCTGGCCCGCCGCCATGTAGGACAGGCCCCGCAGGGCGGCACCCGTTTTGCCTGACAGCCCCCCAAGAATGTTTGGAATTGGGAGCTGACGACTACGTGCGACTTCGACAACTGAGCTGGATGGCATTGATTTTTGGGTGGTGTGTGCTGGCGGTTTCCGCCGTGCAAGCCCAGTTGAGTTTCGGACCCCCGAAAGCGGCCGGCCCCGGGGGCTTCAAGTACCCCGTCAAGGTCACCGCCGGCTTCTACCCCAGCGTGGCCTACCCGGGCGGCGAAGTGACCGTTCAGGTCAAAGCCGACATCGAACCCGGATATTACATCTACGCGATGCGGCAGGACGGCGTGGGGCCGGTTCCGTCTCAGCCGAAAATCAACCCCAACACACTCCTCGAGCCCATCGAAGGCCAGGACTGGCGCGAGCCCCAGCCCAAGCGCAAGTTCGACGAGGGCTTTGAAATCGAGGTCAACACCTTCAACGGCACGGTCACCTTCGAGCGCACCTTCCGCGTCGCCGAGTCCGCCACCGAAGGAGAGTTGCGCACCAGCGGCACGATCATGCTCCAGGTGTGCGACGCCACCTCGTGCCTGCCGCCCCGGCGCATTCCGTTCGAGGCTTCGGTGCTGATCCGCGAACGGACGGGCGAGGAAGCGGCGGCCGCCCCGGCTCCCGCTGGAACGGAGCCGCCCGCGGCAGCTTCCCAATCCCCGCCAGCGCCCGATCCGACCGCCGCTCCAGCCATCGAAGCGGCGAAGCCGGCTGCCATGACGGCCTCGACCGAGACCGAATCGGAGCGCGAATCGGCGACGCTGCCGTTCTTCCTGCTGGCGGCGATGCTGGCCGGTTTCGGGGCGCTGTTGATGCCCTGCTCGTACCCGATGATTCCGATCACGATCGGATTCTTCAGCAAGAAAACGGGCGATGACGGCGGGCGCCGCGTCGGCCTGGTGGCGCTTTACGCCGGGACGATGCTGGCCGGGTTCGCGGCCATCGGCGTGTTCCTGACGATCGCGCGGTTCGCCCTCGGCTGGGGCGCCGAGCAGGGCGGAATCGCCAATCAGTTCGCCGCCAATCCGTGGGTGAACCTCGCGCTGGCGGGGTTGTTCCTGGCGTTCGCGCTCAGTTTCTTCGGGGCCTTCGAAATCAGCCTCCCTGCCTCCTGGGCCAACAAGCTCCAAGGCGGCGGAGCCAAGAGCCAGCGCGGTCTGGCGCTCAGCGCGATGGCCATGGCGACGGCCTTCGTGATTATTTCCTTCACCTGCACGGCGCCCTTCATGGGCTTGCTGATTCCGCAATTGCTGACGGGCGATGTGCTGCGGCCGTTGCTGGGCTTCCTGTTCTTCGGCCTCGGGTTTTCGTTGCCGTTTTTCCTGCTCGGCCTGGCGCCCGGAATGATCTCCTCGCTGCCCAGGGCGGGGGGCTGGATGAACACGCTGAAGGTCACCGTCGGTCTGATCGAGTTGGCCCTCGCCGCGCTGTACCTATCCCGCGCCGACCTGGTCTGGGGCTGGGGCGTGCTGACGCGCGAGGTCCTGCTGGCCCTCTGGGTGATGGTGGCGGTGGCGGTGGCGATGTACCTGCTGGGTCAGATCCGCCTCTCGCACGACGCGCCGGTGGAGGGCCTTTCGGCGGGGCGCCTGCTTGGCGGTTTGAGCTTTGGCGCCCTGGCGCTGTATCTGGCTTTCGGTCTCTTCGGCGGACGCCTCAACGGCCAGATCGAGGCCTTCATGCCGCCGGACAAAGCCATGACCGGTTCGCGAACGCTGGCGTCCCAGGGCGCCGCCGGCCTCGCTCGCGCCACGGAAGACGCCGGCCATCCGCCCTTTATCCTCAACGACCTGGAAGGCGCCATGGCCCAGGCCAGGAACGAGAACAAGCCGCTGTTCATCGACTTCACGGGGTGGACCTGCACGAATTGCCGCCTGATGGAAAAGGACATGTTCCCCCGCCCGGCGGTCAGCGAACGGCTCGACCAATTCGTGCGCGTCTCGCTCTATACCGACGACAAGGACGTGGGCGACAAGTACCAGTCCTACCAGATCGAGCACTTCGGCACGCTGGCGCTGCCGTTCTACGCGATCCTGTCGCCCGACGGCGAGACCGTGATCTCGACCTTCGAGGGTCTGACGCGCGACGAGGAAGCGTTCGTGGGCTTTCTGGAGCGGGGCTTGAGCAGCGACACGGCGCAGCCCGCAGCCACCAAGGAAAGCCGCACTCTGGCACAGATTCGCTAGGCGGCGCCTTCCTCCGAATCGGCGAAGCCGCTGAGGAAATCGCGCACCAGCGATTTGATCCGCGGGGAAGCCTCCACTAGCGGAGGCCGTACAGCGGTGGGGAAGCCGGGAAGGCGGGCCGCCAGTCCGGCTTTGGCGATGGCGATTTCGCTGGCCGGCAGATTCTTACGGAAAGCGGACCAATCGTCCAGACGGTCCTGCGCGGCGCGGGCGTCGGCTTCCTCGCCCGCCCGAAAGCGCTCCGTCAATTCCACCAGCGCCTCCGGCACTGGATTTCCGGCACCGGTCACACTCCCGCTCATGCCGATTTGAAGACTTTGCAGCGCCATGCGGTCGCTGCCGATGTAGATCGACACCGGCCGGATGGCGTTGCCGCGCTTCATGCATTCCTGGGCGTGGGCCAAGTCGCCGCCAGAATCCTTCATGCCAGCCACCTCGGGGAATTCTTCCACCAGTTGGGCGAACAAGCTGGGCGAAACGATCGCCTGGCTGTGGCGGGGGAAGTGATACAGAATCACCGGCGGACCGCGGTAGCCCGTCAGCACGGCGCGGAAATATGCCAGCAGGCCTTCGTCGCAGGGGTAGGCGTAGTAGTACGGCGGCAGCATCATGACGCCGTCGGCCAGTTCGCGGCAGGCGTCTAGGTATTCGCGAACGGTTTCCATGCAGGGGTCGCTCGCGTGGTAGATCACGGTGCCGGCGAAGCATTCGCGGGTGGTCGCCAGAAGGCGGATGCGTTCCTTCTCTTGCAAAGAAGCGAATTCGCCGGTGGTGCCGCAGACCATGACGCTTTGAACGCCGCGTTCCTCCAGGAACGCCAGATAGTCCCTCAAAGCGCCGTGGTCCGGGCGCCCGTTTTCTCCGGACATGGGTGTCAGCAGCGCGAAGACTGGGGGTGGAAAGGGGGCTGGGGCGGGGGTGGACATAGAGTCTCCTTGGAATCGCGGTGGGGGGAATAGGGCCGAACACCGAAGCGGTGGCCGGCACCTAAGACTCCTCGCCAGATTCCTTCCCGAACGGGTCTTTGTCCCCATATTTGTCGAAGAAATTGTTCAGCGCTTTGCGGGTCTGCCAGAGCCCGATGCGTTCTTCCGTGCGTTTGTGGCGGTCTTCCTGCACCCCTTCGCGATAATGGAAATCTTCGATGGGGACGCGCTTGTCGCCGACTTCGAAGCCGGGGGCCCGGCAGATTTTGCGGACCAGATCGGCCAGTTGCCAGTTCTCGTAGGGCTTGGCCAGGTAGGCCGTCGCGCCCTTGGACATCGCCGTCTGCATGTCCCTGGGGCGGGCTTTGCCCGAGGAGAAAACGACCGGTTTGGCTCTCGTTTCCGAAGCGCTGCGAATCATTTCGAGAAGCTGATAGCCGCTCAGTTTCGGCATCATGCCGTCCAGAATGAACAGGTCCGGCTGGCAATCTGAAATCTTATTCAGACCGACGAGCCCATCGCGGGCGGTCACGACTTCGAAGCCTTCGTTCTCCAGAATCGCCCGCACCATCTTCACAAGGTCTTCGTCGTCCTCCACGACCAGAACGCGGGGGGGCGTTCCGGAGGGGGACTTGGGAAGCTCGCCGGGGGCCAGCGGGGCTTCCCGGTCGGTTGGCGCCGGGGGCGGCGCGGGGGCCTCTTCCGCCGGCTTGGGCGCGGCCGACGGCGCGTACTTCTTCACCAGCTTGCTCTCGCGCAGTTCCTTCATGCCCTCCAGGCGCTTGCGAAGATCGTCCGATTCGCCGCGGGGAGGGCCGGCCGGTTCCTCATCGAGCTTGCGAATCTCGGTCTGCGACCGCGAGAGCGCGAGGAGCTTGCGCTGCTCGAGGTGCCGTTCCTGCTCGTCCGCTTCCGCCATGCTCAACTTCTTGGGGCGGGGCGGCGAGCCCTCCAGGCTGACCGCCACGTTCTTGAGCACGCGTTCGGGTTCGAAGGGCTTGGTGATGTAGACGCTGGTGCCGGCTTCGTAGCCGGCCTTCATATCGTCGCGGGTATCGCGGGCCGAAACGGCGATCAGGGGCGTGCGCTCGAAACCCGGCATCGTGCGGATTCGGCGCGCCAGTTGGAGGCCGTCCATCAGCGGCATCATGATGTCGATGAGGGCCAGATCGGGTTCGTACCTGGGGAACTTCAGAAGGGCGTCCAGGCCGTGCTTGGCCTGCACAACCTCGTAATGGGGGCGGAGCAGAGCCGTCAGGATGGTCCGGATGTCCTCCTCGTCGTCCACCACCAGAATGCGGTATCGGTGTTGTTCGGCCACGGCTCGCTCGCTCCCATGCACGGGGTTTTGACAGCTACAAGGCGTTGTCTTACCGGAGCGCCGGCAGGGAGTCAACGAGACAGCTTGTCACAAGAAACGACAAAGGCCCGCATGCGCCCTGGAGCCGTGGGCGCAAGCGGGGTGTGTTCTGGAGGGATCGGGGAGCGAGCCGCTTTTCCCGCCTCGGAGCGGGCGCCGCGATCGGCGCCGCGGCTGCGGGGGGGCTTTAGGAAGCGGCGGTTGCCGCTTTGGCCTTGTTCACGACGGCGGCCAGGCGGGAGATAGTGCGGGAGGCGGTGTGCTTCTTGATGACGGGGCCCTTGGCGGCGGTGAGGATTTGGCTCTGCGCCTCGCGCAGATTGGCCTCGGCGGCTTCGATATTGCCTTCCTCAGCGGCGGCGTGGACCTTCTTGATCCAGGTGCGCATTTCGCTGCGGCGCGAGCGGTTGCGCGCACGGCGCTTCTCGCTCTGGCGGACTCGCTTGATGGCGGACTTCTTATTCGGCACGGTCGGTTGGACTCCAGTGTCTATGGTGCGGGCGGTAGACACAGGCTCCGCCCGAAGGGACCGCGAACGGTAAGGAGCGAGCCACCGCCTGTCAAGGCCATTGGGCGAGGGAATCGACCCCGCGCGCTCCGTCACCACAGAGATGGTGCGTTGAAGAATCACGGCGGCGCCGCTCGATCCCTTGCCGCTGAAACCCCCTCTTGCGGCGGGGCGCGCCGCCGTGCGTGGCTGAGCCAGTTATGGTCGCCGCCTCCGTTCACACACCCCAGTCGCGCCGAGGGCGCCAGTCCGAATGGGCCTGGCGCATCGCCTTGGCGGGCGCGCTGATCACCGCCGCCCTGCTGACGATCAGCGATCCGGACCAGTTCCTCCCCGCTTTCAAGTACCTGTTCTCCTTCGGCTTCCTGACCACGGTGCAGTTGGTTTTCGCGTCGCTCGCGGGGGCGCTGGTGCTGGGGACGATCGCGGGGACGGCCCGCACATCGCGCCATCCGGCCATCAACATCGCCGGGTCCGTTTACATCGAGTCCATCCGGGGCCTTCCGATCCTGGTGCTGCTGTTCATGAGCTACTATGGCCTGAATCAGTTCTTGCCGATGGGGTGGAAACTCGATCCCTTCGCCGCCGCGGTGCTTTGCTTCAGCCTGGCTTACGGGGCCTTTATCGGCGAAGCGATCCGCGCCGGCATCGAAGCCATTCCGCAGGAGGAAATCGAGGCCGCCAGCCTGGACGCCGCGCCCCTGCCGCGTTTTATTCACATCACCGGGCCGCGCGCGTTTCGCACCATCATGCCCGCTGTCGGCAACGAATTCATCGCCCTGCTCAAGGACTCCTCCATCGTCATGATCATCGCCCTGCGCGACCTGACGAAAGCCGGGTACGAGTACGCCGGGCGAACGTTCGATTACTTTACCACCTACTTCGCGCTGGCGCTCGTGTACCTCGTGCTGACGCTGCTGCTGTCGCGGTTCGTGCGGTGGATGGAGGGGGCGCTTGACTCCTGATAACGAAGACCCCCCGCCTTCCCTTGGCCTAATCCGCCCGCCCCGCTGGGTCTGGCCGCTGATGCTTTTGGCCTTCCTGGCGCTGTCGCTGTTCCAGACCCCGCAGGTGTTCACCGGCGACATCCTCTGGGACGAGCGCATGGCGGAGTACGTGCCCTGGCGCGCCGAGGCCGCCCGGCTGATTCTCGACGGTCAGTTTCCCCTCTGGACCGACCGCGTCTTCGGCGGCATGCCGCTGTTCACGACGGCCTACGTGGGCGTGCTCTATCCGCTTAACGCGTTGTACCTGGTGGCGCCGCCGATCACGGCGGCCAACATCCTCGAGGTTCTCCACACGTTCCTGGCGCTCGTGGGGATGGCGCTGTACCTGAGGCATTGGCGGCTGGTGCCGCTGGCGGCGTTCGTGGGGTCGTTGGGGTATGGGTGCAGCACCTTTCTGATAATGCACTCGGGGCATATTTCGATGCGGGAAGCCGCCTGTGTGGCGCCGTGGGTGGCGTGGCTGGCGGCGCGGCTGGCGAAGAAACCGGGCCCCGGGCGGGCGGCGGCGTTCGCGGCGGCCCTAGCGGTGCAGGGCGCCTGTGGCTACATGCAGATCGTCCTGTTCACCGTTGGCTGGGTCGGGCTGGAATGGCTCGCCCGGATGCGCTGGAAACGGCCCGCTCTGCTGCCCGAGAGCGCCGGTTTCTGGCGCGCCGTGTGGGCCCGGCGCTTTACCCGCGCCACCGTCTGGATGGCGGTGGGCGGCTTGATCGGAATGGCGATGCTGGCGGTGCAGATTCTGCCGACGCTGGAGCACGCGGACCAGACGCCGCGCCAATGGCTGACGCTGGAGATGTGGGCCGAGGCGCCCTTTCCCCCCGCCTACGCGATCACGTTTTTCTGGCCCCGGGCCCTGCGCACCAGCCACGCGTGGCTCGGCTCGTCCTGGTTTGGCGAGCAATGGAACACCACCAGCGCCGCCATCTGGGCGCTGGCCGTGGTGGGCATTGGGCTTGGCTTCGCGATCCGGTGCCGGTCGCCCCGGTGGAGGCACCGGGCAGTCATGCTGCTCGGGCTGGTGGTGACGCTGGCGCTGGCGGGCGGGCTCGAGGGCCTGCCCTTCTATGCCGCGCTGTTCGAGGTCCCACCCTTCAGCCTGTTCCGCATTCCGGCGCGCATCATGGTTTTGGCGCTGGCCTTTGGGTCGGTGCTGGCGGCGCACGGCGTGCACGAGCTGATGCGCCTGTCCTGGTGGCGCCGGAGTCTCCTCTTCGCCGGCGGCTGGGTGGTGCTGGGCGCGGTGACGATCGGGCTGTTTCTGCTGTTGGGGACGACGCTGCTGGATGGGCGGGAACCGGCGCAGGTGCTCGCCACCTTCTTCCGCGACGAACCCCGCGATTGGGTCCATGGCGTCGTGCCGCTCGTCTTCGCGCTCGGGGTGCTGCCGCTCGGGCGCAGACTCCCGTGGCTCGCCGGCGCACTCGCTCTGCTTCTCATGGCGGCCGAATGGAAAGTCCTCCTCAAGGCCAGCATCTTCGACCCCGGCGACCTGACGGAATGGACCGACCGCGCTGCCTACCCGCTTCTTGAGGACATGGACGAAGACGACATCGCCCGCGTCTACAGCCTGATGCCGGATGGGCCGGGCGCCGTGGGGCCGCATGTGATCAAGGGCAACGGCTGGCTGCTGCTCGACGAAGCGGCTCTGGGTGGCTACACGCCTCTGATCTTCGCCCAGTTCATGAACACGATGCGCATGAGCAGCACCGGCAATAGCTGGCTGGACGCCAAGTACCTGGAAAATCCCGCGCCGCTGGAACTCTACGGTGTCAGCCACATCGTCGTGCAGGAAACCACCATGAAAACCGAGGGTCGGGCGCACTACGACGCGCACCTCGCGTCGGGCCGGTTCCGGGTCGTGCGGCGCCACGAGAGCGGCACCGTGCTGGTCGAACTGACACAGGCCCGGCCGATCTACGACTACGCCCCCGGGCATTGGTACGAGCTGGGCGATCCGGGCTGGGCGGGCGAAATTCTCTGGCGCACCGAGCCGGAGATCCGCCAGCGGCCAGTGCCGATCTACAACCCGTCGCGCAAGCGCCTGCCGCAGGAGTACAAGCCTCTCTCGGGCGGCAAGGTGGACGTCATCGAGGACCGCGGCAATTACAAGCGCCTCTGGGCGCGGGCCGAAGGCGACGCCGTGATCGTGATCCGCAAGACCTGGTGGCCCGGCTGGGAGTACCGCCTGCCCGGCGCCAAGGACCCGGAATGGAAGCGGGTCGAGCGCGCCTGGGGCATTATGCAGGGCGTCGGCCTGGAAGGCGGAGGCCATCAGGTGATCGAACTGCGTTTCGAACCCCCAGGCTGGCGCACCGGCCGGGGCGTCAGCCTCGGGGCGGTGGCGCTGTGGCTGGGGATGGTGGCGTGGGCTTGGCGGCGGCCAAAGTGAACGGCCAATCTTCCCTGCTCTGCAAAGCTCTACGAACGTTCGTCTTAGGAAAGACCTCCTGGCGTGGGATGGGCGTGGCTGGTCGCGGGCGGGACGCCCGTGTGACCTTGAGATTCATCTTCTCCGCCCCTCGATTTCGCAAAGCCTGAGCTTGTGCCCGGCGTTTGCTTGCGCGAAGGTGAAGCGCAGGAGGACGATCCATGAGCGATTCCAAATTCTTAGATCAACGCACCATTTTGGTGACTGGCGCCGGCAGTGGAATCGGGAGGGCCATCGCGGTGGCGATGGCGCGGCGCGGCGGGCATCTGTTCTGCGCGGGCCGGAACGAAGCACATCTCAAGGAAACCCAGCACTTGATCGCGGAAGCCGCCGGTCACTGCGAGATCCTCACCGGCGACGTGCGCTATGCCTCCGACGTTGAGAAGATCATGGCACGCATCGACGCCGCGGGGCGGGGTTTGGATGTTTTGGTCAATAACGCGGGGGTTTACCGGACAGGGAAGCTCCATGAAATGGACGCCGACGAATTCGACGAGGTGCTCGACACGAACGTGCGCTCGGTGTGGCTCGTCACGAGACACGCGCTGCCCCTGATGCAGGGCCGTAGCGGCGCCAACATCATCAATATATCCTCCATCGCCGGGACGCGATTCGACCCGGGCATGGGCGCATTCGAGGCCAGCAAGGCCGCCGTGAACACCTTCACCAAGGTGCAGGCGAAGGAGCTGGCGCCGATCCGCGTGAACGCGATCGCCCCGGGGCCGACGGATACGAAGGGCCTTTTCGAGCCCCTGGCGACCGACAAGGACCGCGAGGAGGCCCGCCAATCGATGCAGCAGATGGTGCCCTTCGGCCGCCTGGGCGCGCCGGAGGAAGTGGCCCGGCTGGCGATTTTCCTGGCCTCGCCGGAAGCCGATTTCATCAGCGGCTCGATCACCAGCATCGACGGCGGCATGGGGTATTAGGGCGCCCACCGGGCGAGGGGCCCGGACGCGGGGGCATGGAATTCGTCCGGCAAACCCCCGCTCTTGGCCGTTCAATCCAGACTGAGTCGTGTGTCGCGAGCGGTCGCGAGGCGGGCGCGCAGTTCCTCGTGGTGGCCTTTGCGGACGAGGCGGGCGAGGCCCTGAAGGCGTTCGGCGAGGGCATCGAGTTCTTCGGCGATGGCGTCAGCGTTGTGGGCGCAGATGTCGGTCCACAGGTCGGGGCCGCCGCCGGCCACACGGGTTGTGTCGCGCAAGCCACTGCCGGAGACGAGGCGCAGGAGGGAGAGATCTTCGTGGCTGGCGGCGAGGCCTTCGATAACGGCCACGGCGGCCATGTGGGGCATGTGGGACAGCAGGGCGGCGAGTTGATCGTGGCGGTCCGGGGCGGCGAGCACGGTGCGCATGGAGAGGGCCCGCCAGAAGGCGCTGGCGCGGGCGCAGCGCACCAGATCGCTGCGGTCCGTCGCCGTCACATAGCAGGTGGCCCCGGCGAACAGATCGGCCCGCGCGTGGCGCCAACCGGTTTTGTCGCTGCCGGCCATGGGGTGGCTGCCGACGAAGAGGCGGGACCGGGGATGGGCTTCGGCGGCGGCGACGAGGCGACCCTTGGTGCTGCCGACGTCGGTGAGGAAGAGGACGTCTTCGCGGGCGGCATCGAGGACCTCAGGGAGGCAGCGCTGGATGATTTCGACGGGCTGGCAGAGGATGGCGATATCGGCGCGGGCGATGGCGGGCAGGAGTTCGGTGGTGGCTTCGTCGATAACCCCGGCGCGGCGGGCCTCTTCCAGGTCGCCGGAGCGTCGGCCGACGCCGATCACATGGCGGACGAGGCCGAGTTCCTTGGCCGCGAGGCCGAGCGATCCGCCGAGCAATCCGACGCCGGCGATAACCAGCACGCCCGCCGGCGCGTAAGGCGGAAGGCAGGTCTGGGGAGCGGCGTCGGTGGAGGGTCGAGGCGGGGTCATGGGCGATCCAAGGGGAACGGCAGAGGGCCTTTCTGGCGCGAAGTGGGACCTATCAGAGCGGACTTGGAGAGGGCGGGGGAATGAGAATCTCTGCGGTGGGGCGGGGTAAAAAAGGAAAACCGGCCAGACCGCGCTTTGGGGCGGGGGGCTGGCCGGTTACGGGGGATGCCTCGATGCGGGGATGCCGCCTGGATTCGGGGATGCCTGGATGCGGGCGTGATTAGATCAGGGCCACGTCGCGGGAAGCGGTCTTGTCAGGCGACTGGGTTTCCAGGGCCTTGCGGGCTTCCTCGACGAGCTGGGTGAACGCGGCGGGATCGTGGATGGCGACCTCGCTGAGCATCTTGCGGTCGATGTCGATTCCGGCGATGTGCAGGCCGTTCATCATGCGGGAATAGCTGATGCCATTGGCGCGGCAGGAGGCGTTGATGCGGGCGATCCAGAGGCGGCGGAACTCGCGCTTCTTGGCCTTGCGGTCGCGATAGGCGTAGACGAGACCACGCTTGACCGTTTCCTTGGCGTTCTTGAATAAGCGGTGCCGTCCGCTGTAGGCGCCACGCGCGGCCTTGAGGACTTTCTTGCGGCGTGCGCGGGTTGCGACGCTATTTTTTACACGAGCCATGGGGCGTTACCTCTTGTCTTGGCGTTCGTCTCGGGGTGTTGGATCGGTTGACGGGAGGGCCGGGGGAGCGCCGCTTAGTGCAGCATTTGCTTGATCTTCTTGGCCTCGATCGGATGCAGCGTGTCGTGCTTGCGCAGTTGGCGCTTACGCTTCGCGGTCTTCTTCGTCAGGATGTGGCGGAGGTTGCGCTTCTTGTGCTTCACTTTGCCTGAGGCGGTGAGCTTGACGCGCTTGGCGGCGGCTCTGCGGGTCTTCATTTTCGGCATGGTTGGTTTCTCTCCCCCTCGGGCGCGGACAGGTTAGGACGGCCCGAGATTAGTCGGTTTCAAATTCGGTGGCCGGAAAAAGAGGCCGAGGCGATTCGCCACGGCCCTGAATGCTCCGGCTCTTGGGTGCTCCGGATCTTGAGCGCTCCGGATCTTGGATGTTCCTTCTGGAACTTTCCGATCAACCCGGCGTTTGCGCTTCCTTGGGTTCCTTGGGCGGGCCCGGCTCGGCGTCGGTGGCTTTCTCGTCCTTGCCCTTTTCTTCCTTCGGGGGCTTCCAATCCTTGCGGCGGGCCACCACCATGTGGATGAAGCGGTCGGCGCGGCGGGCGGGCAATTCCACCTCCGCGATGTCTTCCAGATCCTGGAGGATCGACTTGACCAGGGACTCGCCGAGTTGCGGCTTGGTGACTTCGCGGCCGCGGAACTGGAGGGTGAACTTCACTTTGTCGCCCTTCTCCAGGAATTTGCGGGCCTTGTTCAGCTTCGTTCCGCGATCGTGAGGGTCGATAATCACCCGCATTTTCACTTCCTTCAGCTCCGTCTTCGCCTTTTTCTTGCCCTGCTTCAGCTTGCGTTTCTGTTCATAGAGGACTTTCTTGAAGTCCTCCAGGCGGCAGACGGGGGGTTGGTTGGGGGGCGCGGCCACCTCGACCAGGTCCAGGGAAGCTTCTTGGGCGCGCTGGAGCGCTTCCTCGATGGGGACGACGCCCATCTTGGTGCCGTCGCTCAGGATCAGCATCACCTCGCGGGCGCGAATTTGCCGGTTCGTACGTGCGTCAGGACGAATGGGTGGTTTCCTCCGTATGGATCGCTTCGCGCCGCACAGGGGTGGCGCCGGAAAGCTAAAAACGAAATGTGCGGAGAGGCTGCTCGACAGCAGACCCCTCCGCACGCAAAACACAAGAAAGAGCGCGCGTTCGAGCACGTTCCTTCAGGCATTGGCCGCAAATGACATCCGGACCGATGGCCGGACTTGTCGCGAACCCGGTCGCAGCCCCTTGGGGGCGCTAAGGGTGAGAAGCGGAGAGGCTTCTACTTCAAACAGAACCCGCTACGGCGGGCCGCTTCCTCTTCCGAAAGCGGGCCCGATTGATGCGCAAGGCCTCCGCCTTGTCAAGGGCGGAATGTTCCAAAACTTCTTTCTCCCTGAACCCGCCCCGATTCGACCCCTCGCAAGGCGAAGCCGGCAGCATCGACACCCGGTGTTCGAGGAGGTTTCAGGAGCCGCTTGAGGCACCGGCGGGAACGGGGAGCGGCCTGGACAATCGGACCGCCCGGTCTCCGGACCGGTCCAACGGTCGTTGGCACAGGGGTACGGCCGCGACCCGGCGCGCCGGGGATTCCTGGTCCACCCGCCTTCCGGCCTGGAATTCGGGAGGGGGTGGGGCCATTGGGCGGGGGAGCAAAATCGGGATCGACTTTGGACGGCAGAAATCTATGAAAATGGTTGCAATGCGATCCGCTTTCTCCTTTCCTCGCAGGGCATTGGCACGAGACCAAAACAAGGATCAGCCCCGAGCGGCAGGGAAGTCTGGATTTCCCTCAAAACCCGGTTTCCTCTCCGTTCGCCTGCCTGTCTATGGACCTTTCTTCTTCCCGTGAACAAAATCGCCGAGCCGGCACTCCGGTGTCCGACGGCGACTCCGGCCCGGCGCCTTCCGGGGCGGGCGTCGCGCCGCGCCCCGGCGACACGCTGGGCGATTACAGACTCGAGTCCGAGTCGCGGCCCGACCGGTTCTTCCGCAAGTTCAAGGCGGTGCACGGACCCACTGGCCAACCGGTTTTCCTCAAGCTGCTGCGCCAGGAGTTCGTGGCGCGGGATGGGGCCTTTGGCGAGGCCTTCGAGGCCCTGGCGGCGCGGCTGAGAACACTCTCCCATCCCAGCCTGCTGGCCGTGCGGGAAGCGGGCCGTACAGGAGATTTCTTCTATGTGGCTGAACCGCCGGTCGATGGCTTCGCACTTTCCATCGGCATCGAGAGCGATCACTTTCTGCCCAAGGACAAGATCAAGATTTACGGCCAGGTCGCCGAGGCCCTCACGGTCCTGCGCTCCGAAGGCCTGCTCCATGGCAACATCAGCCCCAGCACGTTTTTCTTCACGGCCAACGAGGCGATCATCTGTTCGGGCTACGGATTCCCCCAGTTGGTGCAGGAATACGGACAGTTGGCTCCGCCGGTGCTGGACGAGCAGAAGTTTTTCTGCGCGCCGGAGGTGCTGGCGGGAGGGCCGCTGACAGAGCGTTCGGAGGTTTATTCGCTGGGGGCGCTTTTCGCGGCTCTTCATTTCGGGCGAAAGGGCGGGCCGAACTGGGACCGGCTACCGGAAGATCCGGACGAGCCGCGAAGTCTGCGCCCCTGTCTACGGCGGGCGATGGCGGCCGACCCGGAACGCCGCCACGGCCACATCTCGGAGTTCTACGAGGAGTTCCTCCAGTTGCACTGCATCGAGGACTCGCCGACGAATCCGTCTTGTGACGAAGTGTCCCTGCCGTCCGCGGCCTCGGGGGCGGCCATGAGGATGAGGAAAACGGGCAACTCGCGCAAGCTGATGGTGGCCGCGATGGCGGCCTTGGTGATTCTGCCGGTGGGGGGCTTCGTGCTGATGCCGATCGTGCTGAAGGGCGAGTCGTCGGCCGAGGAGAAGAACGCGGAGGTAGCCGCCGCCGTGCCGCCCCCGGCGGCGGACTCGCCGGCCTCCCAGCCGGAAATGCCCGCACAGTTCATCCTGCCAGAGGAAGAGACCCACAACACCGCCACACCGACAGCCACTCCCGAGCCGCTCGGCAGTGGAAACGCCTGGCTGGTGCCAGCCGGGGATTGGCCGGGGCACTTTCAGGTGGCGGTGATGACTCCGAATTCGATGCCGTGGAAGAACCCGGCGCTGGTGATTTTCGACGATCGCCAGCCCGCCACGCGCGAGGCGGTGGAGCGCCTTTACGCGGACGGAGCCGTCGAGGCTCTGGCGCGCGACGTGGTGCGCATCGTGGTGCGGCCCGACGGGCGGAACCTGCTGGCGGGGAAATTCGGCGTGACCAGGGCCGAACTGCTGCTGATCGACAGCGCGGGAGAAGTCCATGGCCGCTTCGAGCCGGGAGCCGACCCGGCGGAATTCGCGAGCGCTCTGAGGGCCTTCGTACGGGGCGATCGCGCCACCCCCTGATTTCTTCGCGATCCCAAAAACGCCGAAGCGGAGCCGCCGATGCTGTCATCGAGGGCTCCGCTTCCGGGTTTCTGCCGTTCGCCCATTCGGCGAGGGCGGGCTTACGTCCCGCTCAACTTCTGATAGAGGCCGGTCCACTCGATGCCGGAGTCGGTCTGGATGTGTACGCTGTTGGTCATGCGCCCGTCGACGCGGATGACGGCGACGGAGGGGAATTCGCCGAGGGAGTAGCGCTGGGCGAAGACCTGGCCGGAGTTGGTGCCCACGTCGACGCGCAGGGGCACGCACTGGGACAGGATGAACTTAGCGTCTTCCGCGCTGAGGATTTTCATGACCTCTTCATTGGCGGCCTGATCGTCGCCATGGAAGACGGCGAAGATGACTTTGCTTTCCTCGTTGGCCTGCTTCCAGGCTTCCGACGGGCTGAGTGTCCATTCGAAACCGCCGAGGTTCCAGAGGTTGGCCTGGAGGCCGCGCACGGGAAGCGAGGAGGTGTTCTGCAGGAGCCAGGGGGCGACCGGGGGATCGTCGGCGGCGTTGGCCGTCCACATGATCTCCAGGTTATCGGCGTAGACGGCTTTTTCGCCGCCTTCCTTGGGCCGGGTCACCATGACGCCGGGTTCGAGAACGGAAAGTGTGGCGTCCTTGATGGGAGAGAAGGAGGTGATCTGGCCGTCGATGGCGCAGAGGATTTCTTCCTGGCCGTTGAAGATCATCTGCAAGCGGTGCCAGCCCGGGGTCGGCAAGTTGAATTCCGACAGCGGTTGGCGCAGGTAGATATCGGGCGAGGACTTGCCGTTCGTGAAGGAGAAATAGATTCGGTCGCGGTCGATGCCGAAGCGATAGAAGCGGTAGCCGCCGCGGCCTGTGTCGTCGCTGGCGTTCCCCAGGATGGCCATCGTCGGGTGAGAGGCCGTGTCTTCGGGGAAGTAGAAATCGACCTGGAAGAGGGCGGCGCCGTTGGGGCCGAGTTTCTGGCGATTGAGGGCCCGCTTGAACATGACGCTCAGGTGGGGGTCCGTTTCCAGGGGGCGGAGTTCGAGACCATAGCCGCCGATGACATCCGCCGCCGCGCCCTCCGCCAGGCCAGGGCCGTAGTCGCTCGAGGGCCAGTCGAGAAGCCGGGTGGTCAGGGGGGTGCTGTGGTGACCGTGGACCAGAATGTCGGGCCAGTTTTTCTGGGGGTCCTCGAAGTCTTGAATGGCGAACTGCTTGTATTGGGAATAGCAGGGCACCGCGAGCAATAAGAGCAGAGTGGAGACAATGGCTTGGCGGATGGGTGTCGTCATCTTCGGGAACTTCCTGGGGATTGATTGATGGGGCGAAGGGAGCCCGCGCGAACGCCATGTGGTGATCGGACCGTCCTCAAGGGCTGAGGTTCGAGAGTCTCCTACCAGCCATGTCGGACAGCCTGGGACTATGACCTGAACTTGGACCGGACCGCAACCCGCAACAGGGCGGAGGTGCAAATTGTTGCACCCCCCGGAAAGCTCCAGGGGGCGCGGTTTCAGTTCGAGAGTCGGATCATGGTTCGATCCTTAGTCGCAGAGCGAGTAGCCTGGGATTTTCTGAGCCCAATCGGAGCGGGTGATCATCCGGTCCGAGAAGCTCAGGCGGTTGATGTTCGTCAGCGTGTCGGTGCCGTCGATTCCGCGCAGGTCGGTGACGATCACGGTGCCGTCGGCGTACTCGCAGACCGTATAGTCGGCGGAGGTGCCGCTGAACTGGGCACGGTCGTCCTCGTTGGTGGGTCCGCCATCGATGATATCGTCGCCGGGGCCCCCTTCGAGAACCTTGTCCTTGCCGGGGCCGCCCATCAGGGTGTCGTTGCCGGGGCCGCCGAAGAGGAAGTCGGTTCCGTCGCCACCATCGAGGTAGTCGTCGCCGTCTTCGCCCCAGACATGATCCATGCCGCCGTAGGCGTAGATGGTGTCGTTGCCCGGGCCGCCCCATTGCTTGTTCGAGCGGCCGTCGTTGCCGTGGATTTCGTCGTCGCCTTCGCCGCCGCGGATATGGGTGGCGTTGCTGCCGACGCCGGGGCCGCCGGTGTGGATGTAGTCGTCGCCGCCGCGGCCGTCGATGTGCTCGCCGGCCAGGGAGGGATTGGTCGGGTACAGACCGTTCGACCAGATCTTGTTCGGGCCGTCGTCGCCGATGTAGACATCGTCGCCGCCTTCACGGCCAATGATGTTCTCGATCAGGACAAGGGTGTCGCTGCCGATGCCATCGTTGCCGCGGGCTTTGCGGGCGTAGCCTTCGGACAGGTCGACACGGATCGGGGCGCGGACGTTGGAGTAATCCACCGTGTCTTCGCCGTCGCCGCCGTCGATGAAATCGTCGCGTTCGTTGCGGCGCGGGTTGTCGCCTTCCTCTTCCTGGCTCGAGTCGGGCACGATCACATCGTCACCGCCGCTGGCGATGATGGTGTCGTTGCCGATGCCGCCGACGATCAGTTCGTCGCAGGCGGTACCGACCAGGAGATTGTCCTGATCGTCACCGATCATGTCGATGCCGTCGCAATCCACGGCCTCGGCTTTCCAGGGTGTTTCCGGGAAGGCGGCGATACCGTTCCAGGCCACGGCGAGGTCCTGGAAATAATCGAGCTGGCCGGCCGACACGTGGGTGAAGGGCGACTGGCCGTCGAAGCCGAGTTGGCGGGCGATGTCGATCTGGGTGATGATGTCCACGCCGGGGCGGAAGGTGTCGATGGCCAGGCCGAGGAGGCGCTCGCCGTTGTAGGCGGCGCGGTGCTCGGCGGCGCGGGCGGAGAACTCGGAGGTGCTGCTGGTGTAGATCTGAGGCAGCACCGCATCCACCACGCGGTTGTTCAGCCAGGCGGGCCAATCCTGATAGTTGAAGTTCACGGCGTCGTTGAAGCGGCCGATGGGGTAGGCCAGCAGCAGCGCGTCGGGGTCGAGGCTGGTGATGGTGGAGTAGTAGAGCTGCATCGCGGCGGTGTTCTGATCGCGGCGGTACTGATGCCAGTCTTCGTCGAAGGGGCTGGGGACGCCGGACTTGCCGTAGATGGAGTTGAACTGGGCAATGTTGTAGGGATGGTAGCCGAAGTCGCCTTCTTCGCGGTTGAAGCGGGTGTCCGGGTAGCGCTGGCGATCGATGAAGATCCCGTCCACATCGTAGTTCATGACGATATCGCCGAGGATGTTGGCGGTGTAGGCGCGGACTTCCGGCAGGCCCGGATCGAGCCAGATGCCGTCGGGGTCTTCGGCGGTGTTCTGCGGGATCGGGTTGCCGTAGTTCCACTCGTAGGTGGCCCATTCCGGGTGCAGGTTCACGATGTGGTTCGGGCGCGGATCGGTGTCGGCGCCATCGGTGACCAGGTTGGTGTTCACGTAGGCGAAGACCTTGAGCCCGGCGGCATGGCCGCGGGTCACGAATTCCTCGATCACGTCGACATCGCCGACGAGTTCGCTGCGCGGTTCGTTGTTCGGGAAGGTCGCGTCGGTCTTGTTCGGGAAGTAGGTGGCGTCGCCGCGATAGCGGGCGTGCACCGCGATGGCGTTGTAGCGCTTGCGGACCGCGTCGTTGACGTAGGCCTGGATCGTGCCGACGTCATCCATGCCCGGATCGAAAGCCAGGAAGATGGCGATGCGCATTTCCGGATCGTCGATGGGCGGCGGGCCGGGCAGTTCGCGGATGCGCACGGCGTCGGCCAGAACGACCGCTCCGGCCGGTTCGCAGGTTTCCGCGTTCAGCGTGATGTTGAAGGCGCCCTCGGCCAGTTCGTACTCGCCGAGCACGACCCAGGTCAGGTTGTTGATGCGCTGGTCGGTGGAGGAAACGACGGTTCCCTCGAGGGTGGAGATTTCGTAGGTGGTCACAGAGGCGCGGTTCGCCCCGGCGCGGTACTGGACGGCGATTTCGTAGAAGCCGGTTTCGGGGATGCTGCCGAGCCAGGTGGCGGTGCTGGGGGCCTGGGTGGCGGCGAACTGATCGGTGCCGCCGTTGTAGCCCGGCGAGCCGCTGGTGGTCCAGCTTCCCGTGGTCTGGTAAACGGCGGGGCCGTCGTCGTTGTCGAGGACCAGCTCGAACGGCGGGGGTTCGACTTCGACGCCGCGCAGGACGATGGAGTCGACGGTGGCGAAGCTGCCGCTCCAGAGGCCGGAGTTGCCGCCCCAGGTGCCGCTCTCGACGTCGGTGGACAGCGCGATCAGCAGATTGTCGCCCGCGTTGGCGGTGAAGATTCCGGTCGAGACGGCCTGGGTCGGGTTGGCGGTGTCGTCACTCGGCGTCAGGCCAATGTAGGTTCCTGTGATCGCCATAGAGGGCAGGTTGCCACTCTCAGCACGGTGGGCGGCGTCGGCGCCCGAGGCGACGCCGACGGAAAAGGCGCGGATGCCGTCGGGGCTGCCGGCGCTCTCGTCGATGTCCATCAGGATTTCGACTTCATAGCTACCGGTGGCGGGGACGACGCCTTCGTAGATGGCGTAGACGCCGTTGGCGAAGCCGCCGTCGGTGATGCGCATAGCCGAGCTGCCGTCGAGGGTCGAGGCGCTCGGCGTGCCGAAGGTCGAGGGCGTGGTATCGTACCAGATGCCAAAGGCGCCGCCGCCGGTGGGGTTGTTCTGAGCCACCACACCGCCATCGAAGTTATCGACGACGACCTCGCCGGTTGGCGGGGGCGGAGGAGGCGTCACGTCCTTGAGGACGATGTTGTCCACGAGCACGAAGTTGCCAGCCCAGGACGAAGAGTTGGCGTTCCACCCGCCGGTCTGCACGTCGGTGCCGAGAGCGATGAGGATACTGTCGCCAGCCTGGGCCGCGAAGGTTCCGGTCACCACGGTTTCCGTGGGATTGGCGGTGTCGTCGCCAGCGGTCAGGCCGGTGTAGTTGCCGATGAGGGCGAGGGGCGCAACGGCGCTCGGGTTCAAACCCCGATGCACCGCGTCAGCGCCGACGGCGATGCCGATCTGATAAGCGCTGAAGCCGGTGGCGGAGCCGGGCTCGTTCACGTCCATGGCGATTTCGATCTGATACTCGCCATCGGCGGGAACGACCCCGTCGTAAATCGCGTAGACACCGTTGGTGAAGCCGCCGTCGTCGATGCGCATGGCGGGGCTGCCATCGAGCGTGCTGGCGGAGGGCGTGCCGAAGGTGGAGCTGCTGGCATCGTACCAGACACCCGCCACACCGGCGCCCTCGGGATGATTGGCGGCGGTGACGCCGGAGCCGAAATCGTCGAGAACGACATCGGCGGACAATAGGGAAGCAAACAACACAAAGGCCCCACTCAACAGCGAAACCTCGACTGTCGAGCGAACAGGATTAGGGGGACGGTCTTTCCGCATGGATTGATCTCCTGTGTGGAATGAAACTGATCTAGCTTCTATGGTCCGCTCACATTGCGAAGTGAAAAAGGAGAAGGCAAGAAAAAATTTGCGTGGTTTCCGTTGCCTGATGTCCGTTGCCCTCTCCTGTGGGTCAACTCGAGCGGCTCCCGACCCAACTCCCTGAGGACATGCTGATTACTGATTTGAAACAGGTTACAGATCCTTCGACAAGCCTATTGGCCGAAATCGGAATCGACAGCGGAGAGAGCGTTCGGGCGTCGAGACACCGGCCAGAAGGGAGCGCAGGGTATTGAAGCCCCGAAATTTAGCGCTCCAAAGCGGAGAAAAATCACGGCGAGCCGAGGAAGGCAGAAACTTTTCTCCCACCCCCCTTGAAATTCCGTGGGGATTTGAAGAAGATCGTTGTGATTATGAAAATCGAAAAAAATTGACAACAACTTAAGGATAGGACCGACAACCTATTTTGTACCATTTTATTGAAAATGGCACCCCGTAAGCTGCATTTGTGCCAAACGGTCCAAGCCGTCGTTTCGCATGTACGGATCGATCCGGCGAACTTCAACTTGGCTTCAACGTAAGTTCGTTCAGGATGTGCTCGGCGCACAGACTCTCTATCGGGTGGTAATCCGCGCCCATCGCTTACGCCAGGTCCTTCATCAGTCCGAAGGCGAGGGGCCGCTTTTCTAGCCCCGCTGTCCTCCCGGCCCCTTCTCATAGCACCCGCGCCCCGGCTGGCAGCCGCGGTGGGTGGCGAGGCCTTCGTCGGGGCCGAGGTCATCGACCGTTTTGTCGCACCAGTAGCCCATCTGCTCTTCCTTGTGCAGCAGGCCGGGGCGTTCGTCGGCGCGGTAGTACATGGATTTGCAACGCAAATGAACGCAGCAGGACGTGGGCGTTTCCGCCGGGCTGCCCGGATGGTACTCCGGGTCCTCGGGGTGGATGCGGATGTTGCCGGGGGCGGGGATCTTGACGGTGGGGGATTTGCGGAATTCTTCTTTTTCAAACGGATCCATCAGGCAATCTCCAATCCGGCGGCGGTCAAGATGGCGTCGCGCACGGCGACTTTGGTCAGGTGGACGCGATAGCGGTTTTTGTCGCTGGGGTTGGCGCCGGCCACGGAGGCCTCGGCGGCTTCCATGGCCACAGTCCTATCAATGGTAGAGGCCTCGGACAAGACTTTTGCGGCCCCGCTGGCATTCCATGGCACCGGAGCCACGGCGCCCAATGAAACCTCCCAGGTCCCATCCGCGTGCTGCACGGCGGCGGCCATTGCCAAGGCCCAGTCGTAGGACTTCTTGTGCCGGACTTCCACAAAGCCGCTGGCCTTGGGGGCCTTGGGGATGCGAAACGCCAGCACCAACTCGCCCGGTTTCAGGGTCGTGATGGGGGCGCCATGCTCCTCTGGCAGGGCGAAAAATTCGCTCATTGGCACGGCCCGGGGTTCGTCCGCACCGGGTGTGTGGACGATGGCCTTGGCTCGGGCGGCGGCCAGGACCGGCGCGATGTTGCTGCCGCAGACGGTCCGATTGGACGTGTTGCCGAAGATGGCGGCATAGCGGTCGTCGCCCTTGGCCACCAACTCGCCAAGCGGCATCTGGGCGCCTTCGGGCAGGTCGTGGAATTCCGGATTGCGCCAGTACCAGTCGCGCGGGCGCTGGAGCACATTGCCCGCGGCGGTGGCGGCGGCGCGCACCTGGGGCGTGGCGGCCTCGCCGGCGGCGTGGGCCAGGGCCGGCAGGTTTTCCTTCAGAAGCGCGCTGTCGCCGATCTGCTTCAGCGTGGCGGCGGCCCCGATCCACAGAGCGCCGTCGTCCTCGCGGCGGATGGCTTTCATGCCGTCCAGGGCCCGCACATCGACCAGCTTGTTCGGTGTGCCGGGAATGCGTAACTTCAGCAAATCCAGCAGATCGACGCCGCCCGCTTTCGGCGCGTAGCCCATCTTGGCGGCGGCGTCGTAGCCGCTCAGGTTTTCCGCTTTCGCGTAATCGAAGGTCTTCATGCGCGGGCTCCTTTCGGGGCGCGTTCCATTGCGTCCAGGACGCGGTCGGGGGTCAGGGGCAGGCGATAGACGCGGGCGCCGATGGCGTTGGCCACGGCGTTGCCGATGGCGGCGCAGGTCGGGATGGTGGTCGGTTCGCCCAGGCCGCGCACGCCCGTATCCTCGGATGTGGCGTCGAGCACCGCGACGATTTCCGGCACATCGGCGCTGCCGGCGATTTTGTACTGGTCCATGTTGTCGTTCAGCAGCGCCCCCGTCACCGGATCCAGGGCTCGCTCTTCGAAGAGCGCGTAGCTCAAGCCCTGGATCACGCCGCCATAGACCTGGTTCTCCGCGGTCAGCCGGTTGATGTAGAGCCCGGCCGCCTGCACGGCGACCACCTTGTCCACGGTCACGATGCCGGTGTCCGTATCGACGGTCACCTTGGCGAACTGAACCCCGTCGCTGTCGCCCTGGCCATAGATGCGCCGTTCGCAGCGGCCCTGCTCGCTGATGGATTCGCTGGTCATCAGGGCACAAACCTCATCCCAGCTCATCCGCTCCGGCGACTTCATCTTCTGGAAGGTCGAGTCCCCCTGATAGAGCGCCCGTTCATCGCCGAATTCCTCGGCGGCCAGTTCGACGAGCCGGGCGAGGGCCTTGCGGCAGGCGTCCTGCACCGCCGGCACCACGCTGCGGGCGGTTTGCGAGCCACCGCTGGTGGGGGCTTCGGGGAAGTCGCTGTTTCCGATTTTCGGAATGATCTTCTCGCGCGGGATGCCCAGCTCGTTCGCCGCCGTGTCGGCCACCACGGTGATGGTGCCGGTGCCGATGTCCTGGGTGCCGGACTTGATGACCACGTGACCATCGCGATGGATTTCGCAAATGGCCCCGGCCTGCGTGGGCCAGATGAACCAAGTGGAAGCCCCCACGCCATAGCCGGTGCGGTGGCGCCCCTTGGCCGAGCCATCGGGCTGGCGTTTGCCCCAGCCGATCAGTTCGGCGCCGGTGTCGTACTGGCGTTTACGGCGATCGCTGGTTTCATTGATCTTGCGGAATTCCAGCGGGTCCATGCCGAGCTTCGCCGCCAGTTCGTCCATCACGCCTTCGATGGCGAAGCTGGCTTGCGGATAGCCCGGCGCGCGGAACGGCCGGGGCAGGCCCGCCGTCATGGCCACGTCTTCGTGGGTGGCGTCTGCCTCGCCGAAATCGTAGTAACTCGGCGTGCGAACCCCGCCCCGGCCAGTCAGGTAACCATCCAGGCCCAGCGAATGAATGCGCCCGCCGAGGATTTTCCCGTTCTTCTCCACGGCGATCTTGTAGTACTGGGCGCTGCCGGGGCGGTTTCCGGTATCGAGCTGCTCCTCGCGCCGGTCGTAGATCACGCGGCAGGGCCGGCCCATGTCCTTGGCCACGGAACACGCCAGGCGAATTTCCGCGTTCGGACCGCCCTTCGAGCCAAACCCCCCGCCCACGTATTCGGATCGCACCGTGACGTCGCTTTCCTTCATGTCGAGGACCTTGGCCGCTCCGCCGCGATAGGAAATCACGCCTTGGGCGCTGGCCCAGATCTCCGCCTTGCCATCTTTCAGTTCAGTCAGCGCGCAGTGCGGCTCCAGCGAACAGTGCATCTGCACCTGGGTGCCGTACTCGCTTTCCACCACGGCACCGGCCTTGGCGAAGATACCCTTCAGGGTCTTGTCCTCCTCCTTCTTATTGAAGCCATGCTCGCGCGCCAGTGCCTGTTCGTCGGCACGGACCTCGCCCAGCTTGTACTTCATCGCCAGGGCCTCGATGGAGTCTTCGCACGCCACCTGGCTTTCACCAACGACGTGGCCAAGAATCTGGCCCGCATAGCGCGCGTCGTCCTTCTCCCAGTGAACCTTCAGAACACCGGGGACTTTGCGGGCGGCGTCGAGGTTTTTGCTCGTGACCTCGCCCGCGCCAAAGGGGAAGCGGATGTGCATGGCGAACACCGCGTTCGCCATGGGGATGTCGGTGGTGTACTTGCCTCGGCCGGCGACTTTCTCGATGATGCCGACGCGGGCCTTGTCGTTTTCCAGGGCCACGTTGTTGTCCGGCTTTTTCGTCATCGGGCTCATGCAACACCTCCCTTGCCGGCGGTGGCTTCCAGAGCGTCGAAGATTTTCACATAAGTCCCGCAGCGGCAGATATTGCCAGCGAGGCCCTGCTGGATTTCCTCGCGCGTCATGGTGGGCTTCTCGTCCAACATCGCCGCGCTGCGCACCACGATCCCGGGAATGCAGTAGCCGCATTGCGCCGCATCGTGCTCGCAGAAGTTATCGATCAGCGCCTTGTACTTCGGATCGGCGGCGATGCCTTCGATGGTGGTCACCCGCTCGCCTTCGCAGTCGATGGCCAGAGTCAGGCAAGCGGAAACGGTTTCGCCGCCGACCCGCATCGTGCAGGCCCCGCAAGCGCCACGGTCGCAGACCTGCTTGCAGCCCGTCAGCCCCGCGTTCTCACGCACGGCGTCCAGCAGCGTGGTCCGGGGCTCGACTTCCAGGGTGCGGGTTTGTCCATTGAGCGTCAGCGTGACACGGTGGGTCTTGCCTTTGGCGAATTGCTTCAGGCCGGGGATTTCGCGCGGCTTGGGCTTGGCGGGGCCCGAATCGTCCGCCGCCGCGTTTCCGCCGAGGAACGCCGCCCCCGTGGCCAAGCCCATTCCCTTCAGGAACGAGCGCCGGGAGGCCTTGGACCGAAGCGGGTTGGCGGTTTCGTCGTCTTGTGGCGGGCGCGGGCGCGCATCCTCAAAGGTCGGATCTTTCATCGGCAAACTCCTGACAGCGTCGGATGGCGGGCGGCGCGGGGCCACCCTGGCACTCAATGGGATCAACCGGTTGATAGCAAGGTCCGTGCGGCTTCCTCACCGGGGGGGTAAAAAGAAAAGGGGCGGCTCGCCCGGAGCCGCCACCCACTCTTCATGGAAACTCTTGGGATTTAGTGGTGCGTGGCCAGTTCGATGCCCACGATGTAGACCGACAAGAACAGGAAGACCCAGATCACGTCCACGAAGTGCCAGTACCAGGAAGCCGCGTTGAAAGACACATGGCGCTTCTTGGTATAGTGGCCCATTTCGGTGCGGCCGTAGACCAGGATCAGCATGATGAGACCCGTCATCACGTGGAGCGCGTGGAACCCGGTGAGCACGTAGAAGATGGTCGAGAACGAGCTGAAGGTCAGGGTGAATCCGTAGTGGTGGATCAGATAGCCGTACTCGAAACCCTGGACGCCGAGGAACAGCGTGCCGAGCGCCATGGTCAGCAGCAGCCAGTTCTTGCAAAGGCTACGGCGGCCGGCTTTGAGCGCTTTGTGCGCTAGTTCGCAGGTGATCGAACTGATCATCAGAATACCGGTACCGAGGGCCGGCAGCATCAGCCCCATCTCGATGACGCCGGAGCCGAAGTCGTGGGGCCCGAAAAGGCGCACGAAGAAGTAGGCGAAAAGGGCGCCGAAGACGGCCAACTCGGACAGGAAAAACAGCAGCACGCCCATGGTCAGGTCGTAGCCCTGCGCTTCCGGGCCAAAGTGGCCTTCCGTCTTGTCGATGATGACGCTGTTGAACCAACCGAAGGTCGGCACGAGGGAAGACAGAACACCCAGGCCAACCAGCAGCATGCCGAGCCAGGTGCGCTCGGGGCCGCCCCAGAGCAGCACCAGGGCGCCGACCGGCAGGAACGTCAGCGTGGCGGACAAAGCGGCCGGCCAGAAGCTCGGCAGCGGATTGAAGGACTCCGGCGGGTGGTCGTCATGATCCCCGTGACTGTGGCTCTCCTCGGCCTCCATCGCGTTCGGGGGCAACTCTTGCTCGGTAGCTGCGTGGGTCGTGCTCATGGTCGGGGCGTGTCGCTCTTCCTTCGGGTCGTATCAGCCGCGCGAATCTCGGATCAATGCGCTCCGGCGGCGATGTAGGGATTGTAAAAATGGTTCATCAGCCAGAGGCCGACAGGCAAGCCAAGGATCAAAATCAGCGCAACCAGGATCATCAGCGCCTTGCGATTTCGCTGCTTCTGCTCGTCGAGCAGCGCCCGCTCGCGTTCCTCGCCCATCGGTTCCTCGCGGATTTCCCCCTGCCGGGGATCCGTCAACGCAGGTTTTCCATCCGCGCTCATGGCGTTCCGCCTTCGTTCGTCTCATCGTTCAGGTAACCCTGCTTCTTCACGTCGCCCTGCGGGTTGTACTCCGAGGGATCGAGCTTGAAGAGGGTGTAGTTGAACGTCAGGTTGTGGACGTCCTCGCCCAGTTCCGGGCTGATGCGGAAAACCACCGGCAGGTTGGCCACCTGCTTGGGTTGGAGCATCTGGTGGTCGAAGCAGAAGCATTGGCTCAGGCCGATGTGCGGGTCCGCCTTGGTCGGGCGGATCGTATGCACCGCCTTGAAGTAAACCGGTTCGTCGCTCAGGTTGATGAACTGATAGTCGACCAGGGCTTCCTCGCCCAGGCGCACCGTTTTCAGGCTGTCGAGCGGTTTGAAAGCGATCGGCAGTTTATCGGCCACATTGCCCATGAAGAGGACTTCCGTGGTCCGTTCGCTGACGCCCGTTCCCGCCGCCACCGATTCGTTGTTCGGGTTCAAGCCAAAACCCAGGGCCCCGCAAACCATCTGGAACAACGGTACATTGGCGAACGCGAACCCGAACATCCCGATGCCGATGACGACCAGCAGGATCAGGAACGGCTTGTTCGTTTCCGAAGGGGACTTCTCCTCCGGCTCGAAGGGGTCCGGTTCCGGAGCGCTCTCGCGGAATTCATCGTGTATGGCCGACATGGCGGCCTCCTTCCCAAGACAAACGTCGAACGAGGGTTAGCCCTTCCAGGGCTGGTAAGTCAGCGCCGCGTCCACCATGATCCCGGTGAACAGCACCAGCAGGTAAACGATCGAGTAACCGAAAAGACCCCAGGAGTCGCGGATTTCGCCAGTCGAGCGGACCTTGAGCGCCAGCATGAGGAAGACCGCGCCCAGCACCACGGCCAAAGCGATGTAGATCACGCCGACCTGGCTTAGCGGCATCAGGAGCGTGATCGCGATCAGAAGCACCGTGTACATCACGATCTGGCGCAGCGTTTCGGGACCGCCTTTGACCACCGGCAGCATCGGGTAATCGACCTTTTTGTACTGATCGCGCAGGCAGTAGGCCAGCGCCCAGAAGTGGGGCGGCGTCCAGAAGAAGATAATCGCGAACATCACCCAGGGCGCCACCGCGGCCACCGAACCGGTGGCCGCGGCCCAGGCGATGGGAGGCGCCATGGCGCCAGCGGCTCCGCCGATCACAATGTTGAAGTGCGTCCTGGGCTTGAGGTACAGCGTGTAGAAAAACCCGTAGAACAGAACCGTTGCCAGCGCCAGCGCCGCGCTGGCCCAATTGAAGGCCACCGCGAACAGCACCACTCCGAAAATGCCGAGGCAAATCGTGAACACGAGCGCGGCTCCCGGAGAGATTCGTCCGCTTGGCAGAGGACGCTTCTTCGCCGTGCGCTCCATTTGCGCGTCGATGTCGCGCTCGAAATACTGGTTCAGGGCGTTGGCGCAGCCGCCCGTTGCGAACAGGCCGAGGAGCACCAGCAGAAAGCCGAGCGGATCGGACATCATCGATCCCTCGACCATCAGCGCGGAAGCGCCCGTCAGCAGCACCAGCAGCATGATGGTGGGCTTGGTCAGTTGCAGAAAATCACGCGGGGTGGGCTTCAAAAGTTCTCTCCAAGTTCGTCGCCTCCGCTGTGGCGGAGTGTTTGGCCCGCGCGGCGAAGCGGTTGGCCTCGTGCGCGGCGATGGCGGGACTGTGGCGCAATTCGAACGCCAGGGTTACGAGAAGCCAGAACAGCATCAGGCCCGTCGCCAAGTGCAGCAGACCGAGAGGCAGCGGCACCAGATTGATGAGCGCCATGACCCCGAGAACCATTTGCAGCGTCAGCACCGTCCCCAGAGCCCGCAGCGAAATCCGTCCCAACCGCGAATACGGCATCGTCATCGTCCTCGCGATCAGCGCGATCACCAGAAACACCACCACGAACGACAACCAGCGATGGGTGAAATTGATCAGCACCTCGTTCTGCACCAGGTTCAGAAGCGGGTGCGAATACCCTTCCGTCCACATCGCGTGCACCGGCATCCAGGTATCGAACATCTTTGGCCAGGTCGGCGCCACTTCGTAGGCCCGCGCTTTGGCCATCAGGCCGCCGCTGAACACCTGAGCCAGCGTGATCGCGACCGCCACATAGGCCCAGAAAGCCACCCGAGGGGGCTTGGAAACCTTGGCGGGAAACATTCGCGTCGTCCGCAGCGTCGCCCACAGAAGCAACGCGGAAAAAAGAAAGGCCGTCGTCAGATGAATCGCCACCTTCAGCGGCTGCGTGTGGCTCAGTACGACCAGCCCACCCAGGATCGCCTGCGCCACCAGCACCAGTCCCGACGCGAGAAGGAACGACCCCATCATTCGGGTCAGGCGCCGGCTCGTGAATGTCAGGCTCAGCAGCACAAGGTATCCCAAAGCGAAGGTCTTGGCGAGGGCACGGTGCGCGTACTCGGTCCAGAACTCGCGCTGAAAGCGCTCCATCGTCAGGAACACGCCCGGGTTTTTCTTGTGGATCACTTCCCGGTGATAAGTGTCGTAGGCGGTTTGCCAACCGGTATCGGTGAAGGGGGGAAGGATCGAATGGTGTTCGGGGCCATAAGTGATGATTGGCCAGTCAGGAATGGACATGCCCGAACCGGTGAGGCGCACCAGTCCCCCGGCGCACATCAGCAGGAACACCCACACGATCAGGCCGCGCAGAAGAATCAGCGCCGCCAGCTCCCGGCGATTCCAGGGTTTCGGACCGGGGCTGTCCACAGACTGCGCCGATGGGTTCTCTGACATGGCGGAGACCTCCCCGGCCAGGGAGGTCTCCCGCACAGAATCGCTCTTGTTGGCACTGGAATCGGCCACGATACGACCTTCCGTCGGGGGGTGTGCTCCGGCCTACTTGATGACAGGAATCTTGTCGAAGTTGTAGGCGGGCGGAGGGCTTGGAACGGCCCAAATCAAGGTTTGCTGCACGTCGTTGATGTGCCATGGATCCTGGATCGAGGGATCGATCCGCGGCTGGCGCAGGGCCTTCACGATCGAGTACACGAAGATCACCCCCGCCGCCGCCATGAAGACATAGCCCAGGGACACGACGGCGTTCAGTGCCTCGAATTCGGGGCGGTACTGCCAAATGCGCCGCGCCATGCCCATCACTCCCAGCAGGTGCATCGGCAGGAACGTCACGTTCACGCCAATGAACCAGAGCCAGAAGACCAGGTTACCGAGCTTCTCGTCCAGGAAACGGCCCGCCATCTTCGGAAAGAAGAAGTAAGCGCCCGCGAACATCGCCATGATCGACCCGCCCACCAGCACGTAGTGGAAGTGACCGACCACGAAGTAGGAGTCGTGAACCTGAATGTCGAACGGCACGTTGGCCAGGTAGAGGCCGCCGAATCCACCGATGGTGAACAGGGACACGAAGCCGAAGGCGAACTTCATGGCCGCCGTGAAGCGGATCGTGCCGCCCCACATGGTCGCCAGCCAGGAGAAAATCTTGATGCCCGTGGGCAACGCGATCAGCATCGTCATGAACGAGAAGTAGAGGCGCAGGCTCGGCGAAATGCCGGCGCTGAACATATGGTGGCCCCACACCAGGAACCCGATCACGCCGATCAGCGCGATGGCCCACACCATGCCCACGTAACCGAAGATGCGTTTGCGCGAAAAGGACGCGAGCACGTGGCTGATAATGCCGAAGCCGGGCAGCACCATGATGTACACCGCCGGGTGTGAGTAGAACCAGAACAGGTGCTGATAGAGCACCGGATCGCCACCGGAAGCGGGCTTGAAGAAATTCGTGCCGAACGCGCGGTCCGTCAGAATCATCGTCACCGCGCCCGCCAGAACCGGCGTGCCCACCAGGATCATCCAGGCGTTGACCAGCCAGGTCCAGACGAACAGCGGCATCTTCATCAGGCTCATGCCGGGGCAGCGCATGTTGAAGATCGTCACGATGAAGTTGATCGCGCCGGTGATCGAGGAAATACCCGCCAGGTGAACCGCCAGGACCCACATGTCCACGCCCGGGCCACCGCTGTATTCTTTCAGCGACAGGGGCGGATAGGCGGTCCAGCCCGCCTGGGCGGCGCCGCCTTCCACGAAGAAGCTGCCCAGCGCCAGGATCGCCGCCGGGATCAGGATCCAGAAGCTGAACGCGTTCATGCGGGGGAACGCCATGTCGCGCGCCCCGATCATCAGCGGCACCAGGTAATTGCCGAAGCCCGCCATCGCCGGGATGATCACGAAAAAGATCATCACCGAGGCGTGCATCGTCACCATCATGTTGTACACTTCCGGCGACACCACCTCCAGATTGCTGGAGGTCAACTGGGCGCGGATCACACCGGCGAACGCTCCGCCCAGAATACCCGCCGCCAGTGCGAACACCAGGTACAGGATGCCGAGGACTTTGTGGTCCGTCGAGCCGAGCGTGTTCAAAAACGCCCCGTAATTGCGTTGGGGCTTGAGCGGATGCTCGGGGAAATGGGGAGCCGGAGTGCCTTTCTCGTCGGCACTCGGCTTGGATTTCGGTTCTTCAATCAGTGCGGACACTTCGGCGAGTCCCCCCTTCTCAAACGTCAAAAAAATCTAAAGGTCAGTCGTCGATTATTCGGTGGTTTCCGTGGCGGCATCCGTCGCCCGGCCCTGCTCGTCCAGAGGCGGATTGATGAAATCGACCTCGCGGCGGATCGGGTCCGCTTCCTGGTTCTCGGCGTCGTCGATGTCGGCCTGCTCCGCGATGGACTCGCCGGCGCCCGCCGCGTCCCCCGGTTCGCCGTTCAGTTCGGCCAGCTTCGCATCGATCCAGGCTTCAAACTCCGCCGGCTCGACCACGTGAACATCCAGCAGCATCGCCGCGTGCAGCGCGCCGCACAGTTCGGCGCATTGCCCTTTGTACCAGCCCGTCTTCTCCACATTCCACCAAATCTGATTGATCCGGCCCGGAACGCAGTCCATTTTTACACCGAAGGCCGGAACCCAGAAGGCATGGTTCACATCCACGCTCGTCAGGTCCGCCACGATGTTCTCGCCCTTGGGCAGAACGAGGGGTTCGTTCGACATCGCGATGCCGTATTCCGGATAGCGGTACTCCCAGAAGAACTGGTGCCCGATCACTTCGATGCGCACATCCGCGGGGGGTGGCGTTTCGATCTTCTTGATCAGCGGGAAACTCGACACCGCCGTCACCACCAGCACGAGCGCCGGGATGGCGGTCCAGGCGATTTCCAGCGGCACGTTCTCGTGGAAGGTGGCGGGCTTGCGGTTCGCCGAGTCCTTGAACTTGAAAATGCCGATCAGCAGGACCAACTGGGGGATGATCAGGAACGGCGCGAACATCAGCGTCAGGAACCAGAAGTTGTTACGAACCTCGCGGGCGATCGAAGTCACCGGCTCGTTGATCCAGTTGGTGATCGGATCGTCCAAGCCGGGTCCGGCTTGCGCGTACGCCCCGGACGCCACGCAGAGCAGGCCCAAGGTCAAAATCGTCTTCAGGTGAACAGTGCAGTGCCGTCCCAAGGGCGACCTCCCTGTGAAATCATTCACAAACTTCATGATGAGCATTTGCCATGCAAGGAATTTTTGATTTCCTACTCTCGCAGGGGTTTTTTCCAACTTACTGGACCGAACGAGCCGGTTCGGTGCCGCGCTCTTCCAAGAGCAATTTCATCGCCACACCGATTTCGACCGGCGGCGGCTCTGGCGCTTCCATCGGGGCAACGGTGCCGGCACCCGCTTCGCGGCCCGTCGGCAGGCTCGCCAGGTCGTCTTCCGTCAACTCCGGCTGCTCGGGGATCCACTTCGACATATAGTGGACGATGGCAACCCGGTCGTCTTCCGGAAGGTGGCGGTAATTGGACATCGAGCCGTTGGCGCCCTCGTGAAGGGTCTTCCACAACGCGGCGAAGGACTTGCCGTTCGTCCAGGCGGCCGGATTGCTCTCGTGGAAGTTGCGCACCGGCGGATTCAAGCCAACGCCCTTATCGCCGTCGCCGTAGCCTTCCTTGCCGTGGCAGGAGGCGCAGTTCACTTCGTAGAGCACCTTGCCCTCGCGGGAGAGTTCCTTGAGCAACTCTTCATCCGGCTGTGCCAGGGCCCGCACGTTCACGGCCGGTTTGTTGTCTTTGGGAAGAACGTTGGGATCGACCGGCGTCTGGGCGCCCTGATGCGCGCCACGCAGATAGCCTGTGGCGAAAACCCAGGCCACCAGGACGATACCGATGACCGCCATGGGTACATAGGCCCAAACGCTGGTGGCTTCGCGCTCGCCTGCTCCGTGCTGTGACATGTTAGAGATAACTCCCGTTCGCGCTGGAAAGAATGTGCGGGTCGCCCACGGCCAGGGGCGACGTGGTCTTGAAGAAAAAGCCCGTCGCCAGGGCGAACAAACCGAAAAGTGCAAGGAACGAGCCGAGCAGCGCGCCCATGCCCGCCGCACCCGTCATGAAGGGGCCGGCCTTGCTGAAGACCGGATAAATCATCCAGTAGAGATCGAACCACTGGCCCGTCAGGATCGCCAGCGCCACGATGATCTGAATCTTCGGATTGGCGCGAAAGGGCTGGGGCATCAGCACGGCGAAGGGAATGAACCACTTGAGGAACGGCAGCAGGGCGAAGACGTACTCCCAGCCGTTCTGCGTCCGGTGGATCATGTAGAAGGTTTCTTCCGGCAGGTTCGCGTACCAGATCAGCATGTACTGCGAGAAGCCGATGTAGATCATGAAGACCGAGAACGCCATCATCCAGGTTCCCAGGTCGTAGATGTGGCGCTCCTGGATGACCTCGCGCACGGCGGGGCTGCGGCGGCGCATATAGTGCGTCAGCATGGTGAGAACGGCCAGCGTGCTGAGGAAAAGCCCCGCGAACGTGTACACGCCGAACATCGTCGAGAAGAACCGCGCTTCGAGCGCCGAGAGCATGTCCAGACTGTGCAGCGAGAACGTCGCCGCGAACAGAATCAGGAACGCGATGGAAAGCTTTTTGTTCCGGTTGTGCGCCGCCGGGTCCTTCTTCTTGTCCTGATCGACGGAGTTCACCTTGATCATGACGAAGGCCATCGCCAGCCAGATCGCATAATAGACGATCCCCTTGATGAGCATCGCGTTGTGGCTCAGGTAAACGGCCTTGGAATGGTGCAGTTCGTGGGCGAAGTCGGGGCGCACCACCTCGACTTCCGTGGCGCCGGTGATTTCGCCCGCCACGCCGACCTGCTTGGTCATCACATCGCGGACGACCTCCGAGTGATAGAGCGTCTCGCCGCCCATGGCCCACAGGAGCAGGAAGACGAGAAAGGCGATGGGCAGGAACGCCGCCATGCCTTCCGCCAGGCGGCGGACGACGATGCTCCAGCGGGCGCTGGCCACGTACTGGATCGCGGCGAAGACCACGCCGCCTAGAGCCAGCATCATGAACAGCATGTAGTGGAGCAGCAGGGCCTGATAGCCGCCGAGCGGATTGGCGCCGGTGCAGAGGAACCAGAGCACGCCGCCAGCGACGGCCGCCACCAGCGCCCCCAGCGTCACCGCCGCGGAAAGCGGCACCGGACCTGGGTTCTCGATCTTTTGGAATTTCACAGCGTGAGCGGACATAATCGGGTTGGGTCAGTCAGTCTTTCTTGGCGTTGCGGGAAAGAAGAGCGGGCTAACCGTCAGCCTCCTTTGGCGGGGGCTTGTTCGCCCGATTCGGCCTCCGGGGCGGAGGCTTGAGCCCCGCCCTCGGGCTGGGTGGCGCGCTGCATGGCGCGAATGTAATGAACGATCATCCAGCGGTGCTCGGGCGAGACGCGCGCCGCGTAGGACGCCATCTGGGCCTGGCCCATGGTGATCACGTGGTAGATGCGGCCGTCGCCCCACTCGTTCATGACCTTCTCGGAGAGAAGCGAGGGTGGCTGGGGCATGCCCTTCTGCACCATCACGACCGGACCGAAGCCCATGCCGAACTGGCCGTGGCAGGGCAGGCAGCTGACGTTGTAGTACTTCTGGCCGAGCTTGAGCGTTTCCGCGTTCAGCGGCACGGGGTTCTCCAGCTTGTTGGCCAGGGCGTCCGCCTGCTCGTTCGAAATCGTGTAGATCTCGGCGTCGTGGGCCACCGTACCCGGGGGCGGAATCAGGTTGAAGGACCCGGTGGGCGAGATACCGAGCGAGTCCGGTTCCTGATTCTTCACCGCGGGAGACCAGTGCATATCGCCAGTGAAAATGATTTCGCGCGTTTCCCGGACACCGTCGCAGGAGCCAAGGCCAAACGCCATAACGGCCACGGCGAGCGCCTTAGTCCACTTTGAGAATTTCATCGGCACCCATCCTTTGGAGCAACTTGGCGGCTTCGGTTTCGTAATCCTCGTTCTCCGGATCCACCGGAATGACCAGCGCGAATCGGTCGTTCGTCAAATCCGGATCCAGGGTCTTCACGAAGGGATTCGGAAACAGCTTGGTGAAGGCGAACAGACTGAAGAAGGTCGTCAGACCCGCCAGCAGAATGCCGCTCTCGAAGGTAATGACGATGTAGGCGGGCCAGGCGCCGATACCTTCCGGCCGGCCGCCCACGTTGATCGGCCAGTCGTAGCCGTGGGTCCACCACTGGAGCACGAAACCGCCCAGCGCTCCGATACAGAGCGCCGTCAGGGCGAGTTGCGGAATGCGGCGGTAGCGCTGCAAATGAAAGCCCACGCCCTTGAACTTCGTGAAGGGAACGGGCGGAATGGGAAAGCGGCCGCTGCGCTCCTCGTCCAGCCCCAGCACCTCTTCGATGCCGTGGATGGGGAAGGGCGTGTAGGCGTCGAGATGCTGGAAGCCCTCGCTGCGGGCCTGGGCCGCGGCGTGCATCAATTCGTCGGGATCGTTGAAGAATCCCACCAGCGAGTGTTTTGGAAGCGTACCCATAATCCCTCAGTGAGCCTCCTTGGTGGCGTGACCGTTGGCGTGGCCATTCTTGGCGGGCCAAGCGAGGACCTGGAAATCGCGCTCGCGCGGCTTGTCGCCCGCCGGCTTGTGCAGAACGGTCTTGAGTTCCGCGATGGCGATCGTCGGCAACACCCGGCAGAACAGGAGGAATAGCGTGAAAAACAATCCGAAAGACCCGAGCGTCGTGCCGAAGTCGAACAGCGTCGGCCGGAAGTAGGCCCAGTTCGCCGGCAGGTAATCGTGCTCGAGCGACAGAATGAAGATGTTGAAGCGTTCGAACCACATGCCCACGTTGATGAACAAACTGATCACGAACATGATGCCGAGGTGGCGCCGGATCTTCTTGAACCAGAAAACCTGGGGCAGCATCACGTTGCAGAACATCATCAGCCAAAACGCCCACGCGTGCTCGCCCATCAGGCGGTACACGAACTGCGCCTCTTCGTACGGCGCTCCCGCGTAGAACAGCGCCACGAAGAGTTCGCTGATGTACGCGTACCCCACCAGCATCGACGTCAGCAGAATGACCTTATTACAGAGATCGAGGTGGTTGATGGTGATGATGTGCTCGAGGCGCAGCAGCCGCCGCATCGGAACCAGCAGCGTAATCACCATGCCGAAGCCGGAGAAAATGGCGCCCGCGACGAAGTAGGGCGGGAAGATCGTCGTATGCCAGCCCGGGATCATGGAGACGGCGAAGTCGAAGGACACGACCGAGTGCACGGAAAGCACCAGCGGCGTCGCGAGCCAGGCGAACTGCGCGTAGGCGCGCTCGTAGTGGGCCCAGTCGCGCACCGACCCGGTCCATCCCATGGACAGAATCCCGTAGGCGAACTTCTGGATTTTGCTCGGCGCCTTGTCGCGCGCGGTGGCGATGTCCGGGATCATGCCCATGTACCAGAACAGCGCCGAAATCGTCACGTAGGTCGTGACCGCGAACACGTCCCAGAGCAGCGGGGAGCGGAAGTTCACCCAAAGCAATCGTTCGTTCGGATAGGGAATGAGCCAGAAAGCCTTCCAGGTTCGACCGACATGCAGCAGCGGGAAAAGACCGGCGCACTGCACGGCGAAGATCGTCATGGCTTCCGCCGAGCGGTTGATGGCGGTGCGCCACTTCTGGCGGAAGAGGAACAGAATGGCGGAGATCAGCGTACCGGCGTGACCGATACCGACCCAGAAGACGAAGTCGGTGATGTAAACGCCCCAGCCGACCGGGTTGTTGATACCCAGGATGCCGAGGCCCTGCTTGATCTGGATCGCCACCACGATGGCGCCGATCAGAAGCGCGGTCTGGGCCGCGCCGAAGGCGATGTGCCACCCCAGCGGCGGCCAGGTGAACATCGGCTTCAAGACATCGCGGGTGATGTCGTTCATCGAGTACTTGGGATCGACCAGCGGCGCCGTGCCGTCGGGCGTCATGCCGCCGTGGCCGTGCTGACCCTCACCCGGAGGATGGGAAGTCAATCCCTCGCCGCGCGTCGTGACCACCTCGGTCGTCGTCGGTTCGCGTTCGATAATGCTCATGATCAATGGCTCTCCGTGTGCGCGGCGGGAGTCAGGGGAGCCGGTTCCGGCTCGACGTTGCTATGGTCGATCACGTGATCGGGGGCCTCGGGCATGTGGTCGTCGCCCTTGCCGTGACCCTTCTTTCCGTCCTTGCCGTGGTCGTCGCCATAGCCGTGATGCTTCTCGGCCTGGCGCTCCTTGTCCCAGGCGCCGGGCGCGCGGTTGCGCACCTGGGCCAGGTACAGCACGTTGGGGCGAGTGTTCGTTTCGTCCAGGACCTTGAAGCCCAGCCGGTACGCGTGCTCTTTGTAAACCGTGTTCACCGAGTGCTCCGGATTGAGCGCGTCGCCAAAATTGATCGCCTGCGTCGGGCAGGTCTGCTGGCAAGCGGTCAGCACTTCACCCTCGCGGATGTTGCGCTTCTCCTGCTTCGCGTGCCATTTCGCGTCGGCGATGCGTTGATAGCAGAACGTGCACTTCTCCATGATGCCCTTGGTGCGGACGGTCACTTCCGGGTTCAGCGCCATGATGAGCGGTGTGCCCTTCAGCTTCTGATCCGGGAAGTGAGGCCCGCGGCGGTAATCGCTGTATTGATAGAAGTTGAAGCGGCGCACCTTGTACGGGCAGTTGTTCGCGCAGTACCGCGTACCCACGCAGCGGTTGTAGATCTGTGTGTTCAGGCCTTCGTCGTTGTGCACCGTGGCGAGCACCGGGCAGACCGTTTCGCAGGGCGCGTTGTCGCAGTGCTGGCAAAGCATCGGGTGCTTCAGGACGTCCGGGTTGTCCAGGTAGTCCTCGTTCGCCTTGTAGTAGCGGTCGATGCGGATCCAGTGCATCTCGCGGCCGACCAGCACTTCGCGCTTGCCCACGACCGGGATGTTGTTCTCCGCCTGACAGGCCACCATGCAGGCGTTGCAGCCGGTGCAGGCGTTCAGATCGATCGTCATGTGCCACTTGTGGCGCCAGTAGCGGTCCTCCGCCGGCGTCTCGCCCCACAGGCTGTCGTACGGATCGTGGCCCTTGTGATAGGGGATGTGGTGCGGAGGCTGGGCCGCCGTGTCGTCGTGGAGGTAATCCTCCAGGGCGACTTCCTGAACGATCGGCCGGCGAAATTCTTCCGCATCCGCCGGGTCGGCTTTCAGGTAGTTGTGGCCCATGATGTCGGCCAGGCGATAGGTGTCGCCGGTTTTCTTGATCGTGGCCAGCGCGCCGGAGTAAACAAGATGAGCGCTGTCGCCTTTGCCGACCACGCGGCCGTATTCGAAGGCGTTGAAAGACAATGAGTCCTCGTCGCGCACCGTGCCCGCGTGCTCGCGGCCCCAGCCCGTGCCGACGCCGATGACGTCCTGGTGGGCACCGAACAGAATCCGCACCGGCACACGCTTGGTCACGCCGTTGGCGGTCAGTTCGATCACATCCCCGTCTTTGAGTTTCTCCCGCTTCGCCAAGCCATACGAAACGGCGGCGAAGTTATCCCAGCAAATGCGCGAGACCGGGTCCGGCAACTCGAGCAGCCAAGGGTTATTGGCGAATCGCCCGTCGCCCAGGTTGGGCATCGCATAGGTCACCAGGGTCAACCCCTGGCCCGCTTTGCCCTTCATGCGCTGGCGTTCGTCGGCGCTGGCCAGCTTCACGGCGCCGGGATTCAGTTGCGATTCCTGGCCTTTGGGTTCGGCCACCGCTACGCCCTTGCGCAGGCAGTCGTGCCAGAATTCTTCCTCGCCCAGGTCGGGAGCCACCGCTTCGCGAACGGTGGTGCTCCACACGTTGCGCACGAAATCGTACCACGGGGGCGTGTCCGGCAAGGGTGGCGGGTTGCCCTGGGCGCCCTGCAGAGCGGGGCGGAGAATCTTGTATTTCTCGATGTCGAATTCGGTGCCACCGGCTTTCTTGGCGACCGCGATGAGGGAGTCCTCCATCGCGCGATTGTTCCAGATCGGGCCGATGGCCGGCTGCTGAATGCTGTAGATTCCCGCGTAGGGCTCGGCGTCGCCCCAGTTCTCCAGGAAGTGCAGCCCCGGCAGGGCCACCCGGCACAGGCGGGCGGTCTCGTCGAGGTGGCTCGAGAAGCTGACCGAATACGCCACGCGCCGCATCGCGTCGGCGAAATCGGCCGATTCGGGCAGGCTGTAAGCCGGGTTGGCGTCGGCGACCAGGAGCACGTCCACCTCGCCCGCCTTCATCTCTTCCATCAGGCCAGCGAAAGCGTCCGGCGAACCCTGAAGCTGATTGGCCGGGCGCGAGCGCTCGATCGTCTCGCCATCGTTGCCCAGCATCGCGTTCAGCAGCGCCGTGGTCAGCGCCAACTGCGCCTCCCACTCCGCGCCCATCGCGTTCATCAGGCTGTTCGAATAGACCAGGCTCTTGCCCTTGGAGGCCCAGAGCTGATCGGCGCAGCGCTTGACGACGCCCTTGGGCAGGCCCAGCTCCGCCTCGACCGCTGCCGGATCGGCGGCGTTTCTGGCGATGTTGGCGACGTTCGCGCCGCCCACCACGTGGCCGTCGGCGGCGAGCTGCGCCGCCAGCGCCAGCGCCAGGTCCAGCATCTGATCCGGGCGAACCGGATAGCGCTCGTCCGCGTTCATGCCCGAGAGGGTCATCACCGGCTCGAAGGCGAACACCTTACCCATAGTGACGTGGCCGTGGTCGTCCCTGCGCACCTTGCGCACGCCGCCGAGGCCCCGCTGGTATTCGAGCGGACTGCCGCCCTGGCTCATCGGGTCGGCGCCGAGCAACACAACCGTTTCGCACTTGTCGAAGCGATAGCGCGGGCGCAGCGCTTTGCCGTAGACCGCTTCCTCGTGACGCAGCAGCGTGTTGTCGCCAAAAGCCTCGAACGACACGTGGCGCAGCTTGGGGAAAACCTTCTTGAAACGCGCGAGCAGTTCGGTGCGCGCCGGGCCGTGAATCGACGTGGTCAGAAGAACCGGGTTCTTCGCCGACTTCAGCCGATCGGCCAGCTCGGCGTATGCCACGTCCCAGTCCAGCTCTTCTTGCGCCAGCTCGCCGGCCTTGATGCGGCCGGGTCGGCGCAGGCGGTCCGGATCGTAAAGACCGAGGACCTGGGCCTGGCCCTTGCTGCAGAGCGCACCGTGATTCACCGGGTGGAAGGGATTGCCTTCCAGCTTGATGGGCCGGCCCTGATAGGTCTTCACCACGATGCCGCAGGCAGCGGAGCAGCCCTGGCAGGTGGAGGAATAGTAGTTGGGAATGCCGCCGGTCACTTCCTCGGGCTGGACGACGTAGGGGCGCAGCTCGGACTCGGGGCGCTCGTAGCAGCCCACCGCCGCCAGCACCGCGGCGAACCCGCTGAGCTTGAGGAAATCGCGGCGCCGGAGATTCATCTCCGGCAGCGAAAGCTCGCCCAAAGGCGTCTGGAAGCCCTTTGGCTTACTGTTCCAATCGCCCCCGCCTTGGCGAGCGAGCGCATCGGGATCGCGCTCTAACTCTTCCGTGGTGGACCAAACGAGCGGGGCGTGAGGCGTCTTCTGATCGGACATGGTCGAAATCGGCGTCTCTTCCAATGGGGAGTGAATCTCAGCAGAGAAGGGCGGGGAATTAGTGGTGGCAGAACACGCAGGAGATGTTCGCGTTCTGGAATTCCGTCACGTGATCGATCGCTCCCGGGCCCGTTTGCTTGGCGTAGTTGTTGTAACCCAGCGTATTCGTGACGATCATGTCGAGACGCTTCTCAACCTCGTTCTTCGCGAATTTGCCGCGCTTCACCTCCGCGTTCAACGCCTTGGTGATTTCCTTCAACTCGTCCACGGTCTGGAACTCGGCGCCCTCGGCGATGCTCACGTACTCGATGTCGAGGGTCGCTTTCGCGTCCGTCTGACGGAACGAGTGGAATTCGCTCGCCGCGTTGTGCGTCGTGAACTTCGCGAAGTCCCGCGTCGCCGGCGTCTTCAGGTAGTTGTCGTCGCGGTGGCAGCTGATGCACCAACCCATCGACAGCACTTCCGCCTGATAGACCACCTCCATGTCCTGCATCGGACCGTGACAGGTCTGGCAGGACACGCCCGCCGCCACATGCTGCTTATGCGGGAAATAGACGTGGTCGGGAAGGCGGTGAATGCGCACCCACGGAACCGACTCATTATTTTCGTAGTACTCGGTCAGCTTCTGGATATTCTCGGTCTGCGTCTGAACGTAGGCGTGGCACGTCATGCAGGTGTCCACGCTCGGCACCGAGGCGTGGTGACTCACCTCGGCGTTGCCGTGGCAATAAAGACACTCCATGCCCAGACCCCCATCCTCGATCGCGCCTGCATGCAAAGCGTGACTGTAGTAGATAGGCTGGGTGGGCTGATAACCCTGGTTATTGGAAAGTGAGAGCGCCTTGATGCCGCCGCCGACAAGAAGGGCGCCGCCCAGAAAGACAACGCGCCAGCGAGACAAGAGCGATCGGACCGTCACACTCATAATTTCCAGCAATCTCCTGTATCAAGGTGCCGAGTTTGGACCCATAGCGTAAAGGGAGGGCGAGTGGGCGCAAAAGCGGCGAAGGTGGTCAAGGCCGTTCCGAAGGGTTTGTGAATTTTTTCACGGACTCGCGGCCAACTCTTGGCCCGCCAATTCCCAGTCACGGCGTGCGGAGACACTACGGAATGGCCCCGGACACGCAAGGGCTTTTCAGCCCTTTTCCAACCCTTTTGGAATCCCCATCTTTTTCAGCTAAATACACCCATATTTGTCTTCTATGGAATGAAAAATCTCTCCCGGTTCGTTGCAAACACAAGAGTTCAACCCTCAATTTCAGACCCGTAAAATCACTGATGCCGCTCATCTTTTCCTATTTTCCACAAGATCTCGCGCAAGGCGCCAAAACCCTTTTCCCTCGCATTGAATACCTCACACTTTGTTTGACAACCCAAACACGCACCCCCGCGAATAGCTCTCGCCACCCGGCAGGATTCTTGTTCCCTAAATCCGCCGGTCTCCGTGGCACGCTTGCCCAAACACTCCCGGCGCCCTCCGCTTACCGCCCGATCCCATGCCCGTTCTCCTGACTCTCGCCCTGATCGTCTTTCTCCAGCTCACCTGTCTGGGGATCAATTTCAGTACCCTGGCGGGTTACAACGACACGCTCGGCGGTACCGCCGAAACCCTTGGCCTGCTCTGGTTCGCCCTGTCCGGTCCGCGCGCCGTCAGTGCGCCATTTTGGGGCATGGTGAGCGACCGGTGGGGCCGCAAACCGGTCATGGTGATCGGCACCCTCGCCATGATGGCCGGGTCGGTGCTCTGGGCCGCCGCCGGCAGCGTCACCCTGCTCATCGCCAGCCGCCTCGTCGACAGTGTCCTCTCGGGCCAAAGCGGCGTCGCGCAGGCCATCGTCGCCGACGCCACGCCCCTGGAGAAGCGAGCTGCGGGGATGGGCGCCATCGGCGCGGCGGTCAGCCTCGCGTTCACCATCGGTCCGTTGACCGGCGGCCTCCTGGGTCCCGGCATCGGCTACGCCCAGCTCGGCTGGATCATGTTCGCGCTTCAGGGAGCCGCCCTGCTGCTGATCCTTCTGGCCTTGCCGGAAACCCTTCCCGAGCCCCTGCGCCAGTCGCGCTCCGCCACGCCCCGCCGCGATCTTTTCAACCGGGAGACCTGGAGCGGTCTTTTCTCCAACCGCCAGGCCGTGTGGGTCCTGGCCCTCAGCATTGTCCTGACCGTTGGCTACACGCACTTCATGAGCGCCTATCCGCTGGCTATCGAGACCTGGTTCGGGCTCGGGGAAGCGGACGCGACGAAAACCCTCGGGTACGCCTTCGCCGTCGTCGGTCTGGCAAGCGCCATCGCCCAGGGCGGGCTGCTGAGGCCGCTGATTCCCCGCCTGGGCGAGAAGCGCTTGATCCTGGCGGGGGTGATCATCATGGCGGCCGGCATGGGCGGGATCGCCTTTCTGACGGCCAATCTGACGCAGTCCTACATCGCCATCGCGATCATGTCGCTGGGAGCCGGGCTGGCGTTGCCGACGCTGACGGCCCTGCTCTCGCAGTTGGTGCGCAACGAAGATCAGGGAACAATCATGGGCATCAGCCAAAGCGCCCAGACTCTGGGGCGGGGGTTGGGGCCCTGGATGGCCACCTCGCTTTTCGCGGCCTTTGGCGCCGTGGTGCCGTTCCTGTCCGCGGTCGTTCTGATTCTGCTGTCCGGATTGATGATGCTGGGTTTGCGGCTGCGGCGCGTCGAGGCGAACTGGCGGACGCCCCCCGAGACGGTGGCTCAGTCCGCGCCCGGAGGCCGGCCCCTCGTACCTCTGTCGCCCATGGCTCTGCACGAAGGAGAAGCCGAGCGCGAGCGGGCCGCCGCCTCATCCTCTCCTAAATAAGGGCGCCATGCTTAGACTATAGGCCTTCGAACAAGTCGGTCAGCCGAGGCCGGGGATTTTCCTGAAAGAGCTGAAATCCGATTTCGCGCCCCATGCGCCCCAGCGGGTCGTGCCTGGCGATCGTCTCCGCATACGTTTCGTAGCACGCCAGCGCCTCGTGCCCCCGGGCGAAATCCTCGTCCGAAGGGGTCACCACACAACCCACCCGCTCCGGATCGCTTTCGAACAGGCGGACGCTGTGATCGGGCTCCTGGTCTCGATAGAGACAGAAGAACGCCAGGCGCCGGGGAGACGGTCCGGCCCGCTCGCGCAATTCGCAATAGACGCGCTTGACCACTGGATGGATCGCGATGTGATCGGGGAAACCGCTGACGCCATAGGGCTCGTACGTCACGACGACGTCGGGCTTGAATTTGTGAATGTGGGCAGCGACGGGGGCTTCCAGCTTGCGCGGGTCCAGATCGAGGAATTCTCCGTCGGGCAAATCCAGAATGCGAAACCAGGACACGCCGAGCGCCTGCGCCGCCGCTTCCGTCTCGCGAGCGCGAATCGCCCCCATCTCCTCTTTCGAGAGCCCGAGGTCGTGCCGCACCTTCGTCGCCTCGCCCTTCGTCAGGGTCAGCAGGCCCACCTGATGGCCCGCGCGAACCTGGCTGGCCATGACCGGCCCGGGGCCGAAGGACTCGTCGTCGGGATGGGGAAAAATGTAAAGGATACGCATGGAAGTCTCAGATCTTGCCTTGGAGCGTCCGCAGAATCAAGATCCCCACGCCCACGCAAATCAGGCTGTCGGCCACGTTGAAGACCGGCCAACTGTAACCGCGGTAGTAGGCGTCGAACATATCGACGACAAAACCGCGGAAGGCCCGGTCGATGAGGTTGCCGACGGTACCCGCCAGTACCAGCGCCACCCCGGCCCGGCCCAACGACTCTTCTTTGGGAATGCGCGTCCACCAATAGGTCAGGGCGATGGTGGCGACGGCGCTGACGATCGCCAGGAATCCGACCCGCCCATCGAGCAGCGAGAAGGCGGCGCCGGTATTCTCGGCGTAGGTGAGTCGAAACAGTCCGGGGATGATGGGGATGCTGTCGGGGAGGGTGGGATCGAAAAGGCGGGGGGCGAGTTCGCTGACCGCCCACAGTTTGACCGCGTGATCGAAGGCGATCAAAACGGCGACCACCCCCAGCCACCAGGCCCAATTGTGAAAGCCTCCGGGTTGAGGAGGCGTGGCGGGTCCGTTCGCGTGGCCCGGGGCGCCGCCATCGTCGGGCGCGGACTCCGGCGGGATTGCGTGGGGTTCTTGAGGCGGCGGGATTTTCGGCACGGCTGGAGCTGGGAAACTTTCGGTACGGACAATGTTCGGCCGGACGAGCAAAGCGCCGGCAAGACGAGGGAAGAGAAAAACTAAACTCCCCGCGGAAGGCAAGACGGAGATGAACTCCGGCGTGCGATTCGCGGGGAGGGGAATTGCCTTTGTTAGGACCGATGACGCCTATCGGAATTACGCGTCGAAGGTGGGGTGGAGCGAGTGCTCTTTACGCCTTGACGAATTGGGCGTCGAAGCGAGTGCCTTCGAGCTTCCAGCCTTCCGGCAGATACTTATCGGCGAAGGTCTTGGCGCTGTTGAAATCGGCCTGGGAGAAGATTCCGCTATCTTTAAGGACGGCCTTCAAATTGCTCCAGGGCATCGGACCTTTTCCGGACTGCTTTTCCAGAAGGCCAACCAGATATTCCTTCTTGGTGCCGACGTCGGTGCGCTTCTTGCGCGCCTTGCCGGAGGAACGGCGGACCACTTTGCTCTTGGCCTGGGCCGGGCTGATGACGCCGGCCTCGACCTTGAAGTCCAGCATTTCCTTCTCCTTGGCGGCGAGTTGGGCTTGGGCGGCGCGAACCGCTTCACGAGCTTCGCGCACTTCCGCCTCCTTCTCGTCGATCATGCCTTTCAGCAGCTCTTTTTTCCGATTCTCCAATTCCTTTTGCTGACTCTCGATCTCCGCCACTTTAGCTTTGATGCTGCCGTTTTCCGACTTGTCGGTTGTTTTCGCGGCCCGGGGGCGGGCGGTGGACGATTTTGCTGCCATTGCTCTATCCTTTTGTAGTGATGATGATTCCCATCTTCAATTCCGTTTCGTAAGTCTGACCCCTTCCGGTTGTAAAGAGCAAAATGCATTTTTCCTGTGGAAAACTTTCCAGGAATATTTCGCTTCTTTCCTCTTCCCACATGTTCTTTTTCTGGAATAATTCCTTCTTCGACTCTCCGGTAACATCAAAAAAAGCCGGGTCCGCCACAGTTTCGGCGGACCCGGCCAACTTGAATTCTCCCCTTAAGCCCTATCGAATCAAGGCTTCTTGTAACTCAAGATGCCCTTCGTCGGGAGGGTGCCGAGCAGCGGGCGGCACCATTCCACGAATTCCGGGGTTACGTCGTTGCCCGCTTCGGCGATGAACTTGTCTTCCATCGGGCGGTACTGCTTCATGCCCGCCGGGAAGTTCACGCCCGACACGTCCTCGAGTGCCGCGCGGAACGGCTCGGCGTGGTACTTGCCGAAGTTGCTGTCCAGCCGCCGGATGCAGATCGAGCCGTCGATGTCGCCCAGCATCGCCGTGCGCACCGCCGCCATGCCGGTTTCCCGGGCTTCCATGGCGTCCACTTCGCTGACCACGCCGGCCATGGAACGCTGCGCGTAACCGAGCGTGTCGGCGCGGATGCGGAACTTCTTGCCGTGCTTGCGGTAGAGGTAAATCTTCGTCGCCGCCGCCAGGAAATCCGCCAACGCGCCCGTGCCCGAAAGCTGGGTGTGGCCGAAAGCGTCCTTCTTGGCGCCGCCGGACAGTTCTTCGACCCGGCCCGCCGCGTCGAAACTCTCCAGGATCGCGTCCATGCCGAGGTCGCGGATTTCTCCGCGGATCTTTTCGCTCTCCAGGAAGGTGTAGCCATCCATGTCGGCGACGCCTTCGCTCACCGCGATCAGGGCGCGGCCCTGCTGCTGGTACACCGCGTCGATGTCGTCGAGGATCTGCTTCAGCGTGTAGTGGCGCTCGGGCAGGTAGATGCGGTGCGGGCCATCGCCCGGGTTCACGCGCGCCAGCGCCGACGCCGCCGTCAGCCAGCCCGCGTTGCGGCCCATCACCACGTCGATCTTGATGCCGTTCAGCGCCCGGTTATCCAGGTCGTTGCCCATAAAGCACTGAGCCACGTACTTCGCCGCCGAGCCATAGCCCGGGCAGTGATCGGTCACCAGCAGGTCGTTGTCGATGGTCTTGGGGACGTGGAAGACGCGCAGTTCGTAGTTCGCCTCGCGGGCGATTTTGTTGATAATGCCGGCGGAAAGAGCGGAATCATTGCCGCCGATGTAGAAGAAATAGCGGACGCCGTGCTTTTCGAAGACGTCGAAAATCTTGCGGCAGTCTTCTTCCTTGGGCTTGAAGCGGCAGGAGCCGAGGCCGGCGCTGGCGGTCGCGGCCACCGCTTCCAGGGTCGAAGGGTGTTCGGCGCGCAGGTCGATAAAGTCCTCGCGGAGGACGCCTTCCACGCCATTCATGGCGCCGTAAATGCCTTCGATGTCGGGGTGCTTGAGGGCTTCCTGCACCACGCCCACCATGGATTGATTGATAACGGCGGTGGGGCCACCGCTCTGGCCCACCACGAGATTGCCTTTGATCGCCATTGCGTCGTCGCTCCTTGCAACAATGTGTCCGGGGCGCGAACTGGCCCCCCGGCGCGTTTCCGCTCTACGTAAGAGAACGAGGCGGGCGGGGGCAAGGCGCGATGGAGAGGAGGGGTGGCTGGGGGGAAGGGAAATTCACCGCAGAGACGCGGAGGACGCTGAGATCTTCAAGAATTCACTGGATGATGAGAGGCAACCCCAAAGATCGCCCATCACTTCTCGGCTTTTCGGAGATTACCTGGCTTTTGCCCATAAGAAAAACAAGAAACATTTTTATCGGAATGTTCTAAGTCAACCCCTTCTCACGGCGTTTCAGATCACTCTTCCTATCCACAGCATCTCCCCTTAACCCTCACAAATTCATAAATCTCTGCGTTCCCTGCGTCTCTGCGGTGAATACTATCCCCGCCCGCCACTCTTCCCGTCATAATCCCCTCTCTATCATCCGTTTCATCAGGCCGCCCTCTTCCGCCTCCCAATCCGCCTTGCCTTGGTGGCTGGGGCGGCGGGCATGGTGGGGTGGTATTCTGACCCGATTCCGGCCTCCCCCTGGCCTCGATGCGTCTTTGCTTATGAGCGACATCTCCCCTCCCAACTCCTCCGCCGACCTCGACATCGCCGACAACCGGCGCGTGGCCAAGTACACGCGCAAGGAATTGGCGATGCGGGTGCTTTGGGGCGGGGGCAAGCTGGCTTTCCGCCTCAGCCCCCGGCCCTTATTCGGGTTTCGGCGATGGCTGCTCAAGCTCTTCGGCGCCAAGGTCGGCCAGAACGTGAACATCTATCCCGACGCCGTGGTGTATTTTCCGTGGAACCTGGAGATCGGCGATTGGTCTTCGATTGGCGAGGGCGCCCTGATTTACAACCTCGGCCCGGTCACGATCGGCAAGAGCGCCACCATCAGCCAACGCGCCCACCTTTGCGCCGGAACGCACGATTACACGGACCCGGCCATGCCGCTGATCAAGCCCCCCATCGTGGTCGAAGACCAGGTCTGGATCTGCGCCGATGCCTTCGTGGGCCCCAACGTGACCGTGGGCAAGGGCGCCGTGATCGGGGCGCGGGCCGTGGTGACGCGCAGCGTCAAGCCCTGGAAAGTGGTCGCCGGAAATCCCGCGCGGCCTGTGAAAGATCGAATCCTCAAGGGAGGCTCTCCCCATGCCGGCAACTGATTCGGCGGCCGCACTGCCCAAGGTGCCCGTCTCTGTCCTGATTCCCGTCAAGAACGAGAAAGCCAATATCAAGGCGGTCATCCAGAGCGTGGCCTTCGCCGACGAAGTGGTCGTCATCGACAGCCACAGCACCGACGGCACGATCGAGATGGCCGAGGAAATGGGCGCCCGCGTGGTGCAGTTCGATTGGGACGGCAAGTTCCCCAAGAAGAAGAACTGGGCCATTATGAACGTGGATTGGAAGCACGAGTGGCTGCTGATCCTGGACGCGGACGAGCACATCACGCCCGCCGGAGCCGCCGAAATCGCCCGCATCGTCACCGACCCGGATTCCCTCGACGGGTATTACCTCAACCGACGCTTCATGTTCATGGGTGGCTGGCTCAAGCACTGCGGCTACTATCCCTCCTGGAACCTGCGGCTGTTCAAGCACGCTCTCGGGCGCTACGAGCGCCTCGACGACGTGGGTGATACGGGCAGCGGCGACAACGAAGTGCACGAGCACGTGCTGCTGCGCGACGCCGAGGGCAAGGAGTTGGAGGCGGGCTGGGCCAAGGAAGACTTCCTCCACTACGCCTATCCGGACATCAGTGTCTGGGTCGAGAAACACAACCGCTACTCGAACTGGGAAGCGCGCGTCATCGAAGGCGTCCGCAAAGGCCAGACCGCCGAGGGGAGCCTGCAAGCCAGCCCCTTCGGCACGCCGCTCGAGCGCAAGCGCTGGATTAAGAAGATGGCTTACAAGCTGCCCTTCCGCCCCTTCCAGCGCTTCGTGTATCATTACATCGTCCGCAAAGGCTTCCTCGACGGACGGCGCGGGTTCATCATGTGTACGCTGCTCGGGTTCTATGAATTCCTGGGCATCGCCAAGGCCAAAGAGTTGCAGCTCCAGGGCGAGCGCAAGGAAGCGCCCACGCCCGAGCCAACGGCCCGCGCGGCGGCGGAGGCGCTGCCCGCGAACTTCAAGACCCTGCCGGAGGCCAAGGCGGCCGAAAGCCGGACAAATGAAAGCGAGACTGTGGCGGCGGCCTCCGGGGCCACAGCGGAAAGTTGACGTCCTTTGACGCCAGAAACCCTTCCCCGCCCCGGCCCTGAGTCCACGGCCGGGGCGGCGGCGCCGCATGCCACCGCCCCCCGCTATCTGGCGGTCCAATTGGGCGCGCGGCGGCGCTACGCCGTCCCGGCGGCCCTCGCCCGCGAGGGCATGCTCGAAACCCTCTATACCGACGCGTGCGGGAACCTTGGCCTGGGGCGACTGGCGGCCTGCCTTCCGAAGGCCCTGCGGGGCGCGGCGCTGGAAAGCTTGGCGTCGCGTCAGATCCCGGCCGAACTCCTCGACAAGACCGTCAGTTTCGCCTGGCGCGAAATGCGGGGCGCGGCGCTCGGTTCCCTGACCCGCGACCGCGACCGGCGCGGACGCCTTCGCGACGCAGCCGCCCACGGCGCCGGACCCGCCATGATCCGGCGCGGCGTGGGCCGGGCCACTCACGTCTACTCAATGCTCGGCCAGGTCATCACCTTCGTCGAGTACGCGCGCAGCCGCGGCCTGACCGTCGTCTCCGATTTCTTCATCATGCCCAGCGGCCAGGCCATCACGATCCGCGAGGCGCGCGACTACCCGATGCTCGCCGAGCCCCCCCCGCCGGACCTGGCCGAGGCCCGCATGGGCTATGTCCAGCGCGTCGCTGACGCCACGGATTACGCCATCTGCCCCAGCGAACGCGTCGCAGACGACCTCTCGGAGACGCTGGGCTTCCCGCGCGAGAAATCTTTCGTGGTGCCCTTCGGGGTGCCGGAAAGCGCCCTGGCGATCGAGAACGAGCCGGAGCCGGGACGGGTGCTCTTCGCCGGCACCGCCGACGTCCGCAAAGGCATCCACTATCTGGCCCAGGCCGCCAATGTCATGAAAATCGCTCCGTCCCCTCTTGCCTTCCGCGTGGCGGGGAATGTAACGGAACGGGTGAGAGCCTATTGCCACGAGATTGCTCCCCAGATGAGATTCCTAGGCCGATTGCCATATTCCGCGATGCTGGAAGAATTCCGCCGCGCTGACCTTTTTGTCCTTCCGACGCTCTGCGAAGGTTCGGCTGGCGCCGTTTACGAAGCCCTTGGCGCCGGTCTGCCCGTGGTCACGACCGCCGCCGCGGGCTCCATCGTCCGCGATGAGTTCGAGGGCCGCATTGTCCCCGAACGCGATCCCCACGCCCTGGCCGAAGCGATCGCCGAAATCGCGGCGGACCGAGACTTGCGTACTCGCCTCGCCTCCAACGCGAAGAACCGCGCCCGGGAATTTTCCTGGAATCGTTACGCGGAACATCTTGCCAGCGTGCTCCGCGGCTTGTAAGGCGTCCTGTCCATGGCCGAGAAATATCCCTGGAAGCTTGCCGTTTTGGACGCCAACGATTCGTGGACCACCGATCTGTTCGGCGCGTGTGCCGAACATTGCGACGTGCTGATGCTTCGGCCCCGCGAAGTGCGCACCTTCCTGCGCCAGAACACAAGCCTTCGCGCCATCGATTTCCGCCCCCGCCCCACCGGCCCCGGCCTCTGGGAGCAGCGCCTTGCCATGCCGCCCGGCTGGCTCTTCCATGGCTGGGCCGCCACCCGCTTGTTCCTCCGGTCGTTCCTGAGCAGGTTCGCCGCCGGAGCCCCCCTTTGGCTCGTCCATAACCTGCCCCATTATGCCGGGCTCTGGGAGCGCGCCATCTATTACTGCGTCGACGACTACACCAACTATTGGCCCGGGCGCGAAGCCCTGACCGCCCGGCGCGAACGGGAAAGCGTCCAAAGCGCGGCCTTGACCGTTTGCGTCTCGCGGGCGCGGCGCGAGGAACTCGCCGCCCGCATCCCCGAACGCGCCGAGCGCATCCAATACCTCCCCCACGCCGCCAGCGAGCGCTTCCTGCCTCCCGAGCCCCTGGCCGAACCGGGGCCCGTCCCTCCCGAGCTTCCCCAACTGCCCCGGCCCGTCGTGGGCTGGGTGGGGGCTCTGTGCGCGCGTTTCGACTACGCATGGGTCGCGGAAGCGGCGCGCCTCCTTCCCCATGCCCAATTCGTCCTCGCCGGGACCCCGCCGAAGGGCATCGAGGGTGACGAGCAGTGGAAGGCAAGCCTCGCGCAGTGCGGCAATTTTTCAAATATTCATTTTGTGGGACGCCTTTCCCACACGATCGTCCCTTCCTTTCTACAAAGTTGCGACGTTCTCATGCTCCCCTATTCAGACATAGCGTTCAATCGCTCCGCCAGCCCTATCAAGTATTGGGAATGCTTGGCTTCGACGCGCCCGATGGTGGGCAGCGACCGGGTATCCGAGTTGATTTTTCCTGGCAACGGACTAAAGATTGCCTCGACTCCGTCAGAATTCGCACAAATGATCGCACAATTCTTGGAGACTACGGACACACAGGCCCGCGCCCGATGGGAGTTCGCCCAATCACACACCTGGAAACATCGAGCCGCTCGGCTCGCCCACTGGGTCGCGTCATGCCCGCCACAAACGGCAACGGCGGGAGTGGCCACGGCATGAAGACCGTACCGATCCGCGTCCTTCACATCTGCCAGCGCGACGATCCCACATCGGGAGGCGCCACCCGCGTCGCCGTCGAACTCGTCAAACGTCTCAACCTGATGGGCCATGACGCCCACATCCTTTTCGTTTACGGGCCCGAGGGGATCTTCAAGGAGCAACTCGGCGAGAAAGCCCATCACCTTGGCCTCGAGTCCTCTCGCGATTTCCGCCGCATGGGAACGCTGAGGACCTTTATTCGCGAACTCGCCCCCCAAATCATCCACCATCACGACGGCCTGCTGTGGGTTTACGGCCTCACGGCCATCACCTCCGCACCCAAGGTGATCCACGGGCACTGCCTGCCGCGGAAAACGGAAGAATGCCGCCGCGCCACGCTAACCCGCTTTCTCCAGCGCCTCACCGCCCAGAAGATGATCTGCACCTCGGAAACCATGCGGAGCGTCATGCGGGTCGAAGCCTCCTGGCCCGATGACAAAACCTACGTCGTCGCCAACGGCGTCGATCAGGAGCATTTCCGCCCCCCCACCGAGTCGCAGCGTCTCGCCGTCCGCGAGCGCTTTGGCCTGCCGAAGGACGCCCGCGTCGCCGGATTCGTCGGCCGCCTGGACTGCGACACCAAGGGAGCGGACGATTTCCTGCGTTCGCTGGCCACCTTGGAGGCCTCGATCTGGGGGCTGCTGGCGGGCGGCGGTCCAGACGAAGCCAAACTCAAAGCCATGGCGCAAGAACTGGGCATCGCCAACCGCGTGGTCTTCACCGGCCCCCTGGCCGATCCCCTCGCCGCCTACCACGCTATGGACGCTTTCGCCCTCACCTCCCGGTTTGAACTCTTCGGCCTCGTGGTGGTCGAAGCTCTCGCCTGCGGTCTGCCGGTGGTGGCCTTCACCTGTCAGGGTGGCGTGGGCGACATTCTGGCCGACGGCATCGGCACGATGGTGGACACGCGAACACCCGAGGCCCTCGCCCAGGTTCTGGCGCGCGTCCTCGACGGCCCCAGGCCCCCCCGCCCCAACCTGAGCCCCTACGATTGGACCACCGGCGCCAGGCTGCTCTCGGAACTCTATGGAACCCTCCTGATGTCCCGGACCACCGCCTCCGTCCGCCACTCACCCACTCCACCCGATCCTCCCCCTCTTCGAAAAGCGGTTCGAGGCGCCGAAGAGTGATCGATTTCACGTTCTTCCTGCTGGCCGGGATGACTGCGACGGTTTTGTGCTGGTCCCTCCTCATTCGGAGGCGCATCTACCAATTTCCCTTCTTCATGGCGGCGATCTACTGCGCCTTTATCATTCCTCAGGCCATCGCCCTGATTCAGAACCCGGGCCCCGTACCGGAGGACGCCATCTCGGGCTACTTCATCATCGCCACAATCTGCCTGCTCGCGGGCTTCGCGGGATACGGCATCAAGCCCTCGCCCGCCATCGTCCATAAACTCAACATCCCCATCTGCGAGATCCGCCTCCTCTACTGCGGCCTCTTCTTCGTCGCCATCGGCTACTTCATGAACCTGCTGATCGGCCGAATCTACGCCACGGGCACCGTCGGCACCCAATGGTCCGGCTCGATCACCATTGCCGCGTTCTTCGGCAAGCTCATGTTCCCCGGCTTCGCCATCATCCTCTTCTATACGCTCAGACGTCCGTCGGTCCAATTGGTAATCCTGACGGCGCTGGCCTGCTACCTGCCGATCCGCATCGTGCTCCTGGCGGGCAGGCGGGAAGCCGCCGCGACCCTCATCCTCACCATCGCCCTGGCGTTCTATTTCCGCCGGCGCGTCCTGCCCCAGCGCTGGATGGTCATCGCCGCCATCGCCGTGGCGGCCCTGGCCATTCCCGCCATCCACCACTATCGCTACGCCGTTCAAGAAAAAGACTGGCAGCACCTCACCCGCGTCAACGTCACCATCGGCATCGAAGAGCAGATGGAAAAGGAGCACCTCGAACTGCGCAACGCCGCCATGGTATACTATATGGCGCGCGAGATGGGCCTGCGAAACTACGGGCTCGGCTATTGGGACATGATGGTCTTCCGCTTCGTCCCCGCCCAGATCGTCGGCATCGGCACGAAGGCCTCCCTGATGGCCAACACGGTCAAGTACCCCGACATTCTCCACGATGAATACAATTATGAAATTCCCAACGGCACCACCATCACCGGCGTCGCCGACACGTTCCTTGAGTTCGGGTTGTTCGGCAGCCTGGTTTTCGTACTCATCGCCTGGTGCTTCCGATCCCTCTGGGCGGCGGCCCACCGATACGAAAGTCCTCTGATCCAAATCTTCTACATCATGCTCCTGGGCCCCTCCATGCGAGCCGTCACCCACGGCACCATCTCCTTCCTGCCCGATCTCATCTACAACGTGTTCTTCCTCGGACTGATCGCCTTCGTTTCGCGCAAGAAGGTCCTCTCGCGCACCACCGGCTCGGGCGTCATTCCACTCCACGTCCGCCAAGTCCAGCAGCGCGCCCGCGCCAGCCAAGCTCCCGCTCAACGGCAGTCCCTTAAACCCGCCATCTCTCGTTGATCCCCCGCGGCCTTTGCCGCTACCGTTTCCGCCTTCAAGAACTCTTCCTGAGAACGGATGACGAGACGATCATGACTTCCCCCTCTGGCCGACCTGAACCCAAAGGCCTTCCCTCCGACGAATTCATCGGACCCTCGCGCGCTCCGGCCCGCGCCATGCTCCGATCCATGGGCATGACCGACGAGGACATCGCCCGCCCCCTCGTCGGCGTCGCTTCCTCCTGGAACGAAGCCACCCCCTGCAACATCATGCTCCAGGCCCACGCCCAGGGCGTGAAGCGCGGTGTGTACGCCAACGGCGGCTCGCCCCGGGAATTCAACACCATCTCCGTCTCCGACGGCATCGGCATGGGCCACGAAGGCATGAAGGCCAGCCTCGTCAGCCGCGAAGTCATCGCCGACAGTGTCGAGCTGATGATGCGCGCCCACTGCTACGACGCCCTGGTCGGCATCGCCGGTTGTGACAAGAGCCTGCCGGGCATGCTGATGGCCCTCGCCCGCCTCAACCTGCCCGGCATTTTCCTCTACGGCGGCACGATCATGCCCGGCAAATTCCAGGGCCGTGACGTGACCATCGTGGACGTTTACGAAGGCGTCGGCGCCCACGCCGCGGGCAAGATGACCGATGAAGAACTCGAAGAACTGGAGAAAAACGCCTGCCCCGGCGCCGGGTCCTGCGGTGGCCAGTTCACCGCCAACACCATGGCCTGCGTCGGCGAAGCCCTCGGCCTCTCACTGCCCGGCACCGCGTCCTACCCCGCCATCGACGAAAACCGCCGCGCCGTCAACGAACGCGTCGGCAAAGCCACCATGGCGCTCCTGGAGATGGGTATCCTGCCCCGCGATATCCTGACCTTCGAGGCCTTTGAAAATGCCATCGCCATCGTGGCCGCCACCGGCGGCAGCACCAACGCAGCCCTGCACCTGCCCGCCATCGCCAACGAATGCGGCATCAAGCTCACCCTCAAAGACATCGAGCGCGTCAGCCGGCGCACCCCCATCCTCGCCGATCTCAAACCCGGCGGCAAGTACGTCGCCCTCGACGTCCACAACGTCGGCGGCGTCCCAGTCATCATGAAAGCCATGCTCGACGCGGGGCTGCTGCACGGCGACTGCATGACCGTGACGGGCAAGACGATCGCCCAGAACCTGGAAGGCGTGAGCATCCCCAGCGGCCAGGACGTCGTCCTGCCCAAGGAAAAGGCCCTCTTCCCCAGCGGCGGTCTCGTCGCCCTCTACGGCAACCTCGCCCCCGAAGGCGCCGTCATCAAGATCGTCGGCGTCAAGAACCTGCACCACACCGGCCCGGCCCGCGTCTTCAACTGCGAAGACGACGCCTTCAAAGCCATCGACGAGCAGAAAATCGTCAAAGGCGACGTCGTGGTGATCCGCTACGAAGGCCCCAAAGGCGGCCCCGGCATGCGCGAAATGCTCGCCCCCACCGCCGCCCTCGTCGGCCAGGGTCTCGGCTACGACTGCGCCATGGTCACCGACGGCCGCTTCAGCGGCGGCACCCGCGGCCTGATGCTGGGCCACGTCACTCCGGAAGCGATGGAAGGCGGCCCCATCGCCCTCGTCGAAGAAGGTGACCAAATCCGCATCGACGCGGAAGCGGGCACCCTCGATTTACTGGTCGACGAAGCCGTTCTGGCCGAGCGCCGCAAGACGTGGAAGCCCGCCATCGAACCCCGCTACCGCAGCGGAGCCATCGCCAAGTTCGCCCAACTCGTCGGCCCCGCCAGCGAAGGCGCCGTCACCAGCGAAGGCGGCCACAACCCCATCAAGATGGGACGCCAGGTGGAGGTGTAGGCGAGGGAGATATCTCCTGATCCTACAGGCTTCTGAAGGTGGCTTCCGATAAACCGGGCAAGATCACCAGGATCAATTCGAAGGTCCTTCACAAGCTTGAAGCTAAGACAGACCGGGAGCACGTCAGAAAACAACCCGGCGAGGACATCGCCGAATACAGCCAGAATCACCCCACCGCCGCCGCGACCTCTGGGTCAACAACGCCCTCTTGTGCCAAATACTGTTACCTGGCGAGGTGAGAGGATATCCCATTTCCTGACCCAAGTCTGTTGCCTTTTTCCAGACAACACCGTCCTGACTCCCCCTCCGCCCCCCCACCCCCACCCCAAAATCCGCCGCGCTCCAACCCTTCCCCTTGCGCTGAGGCCCCGCCTTGCGGCTTGATGCCCGCCCCGCGGGGCTTGTTTTGTCCCATTCGAATCCCCACACGACGAAGTGTTCGACAGCGCACGGAACCATGACCACATCCACTCCCCAGTCCCCATCCGCCACCTCCCTCTCCGCCGCCAAACGCAGCATGTACTGCGGCGAGCCCCGCGCCAACAACGTCGGCGAGACCCTCGTACTCAAGGGCTGGGTGCACCTGCGCCGCGATCATGGCGGTCTGGTTTTCATCGACTTGAGGGACCGCACCGGTCTCGTGCAGCTCCGCATCGACCCCGATCACGTCAGCGGCGACGGCATGGCCCAGGCGCATCATCTGCGCTATGAGTACTGTATCGCCGTGCGCGGCCAAGTCGTCCGCCGCCCCGAAGGCAGCGAGAACCCGCGCCTCGACACCGGCGCCGTGGAAATCGTCGTCGCCGACCTCGAAATCCTCGCGCCCAGCAAGCCGCTCCCCTTCCAGATCGACGAGTGGAGCCCCGACACCGGCGAGGAAATCCGCCTGCGATACCGCTTCCTGGACCTGCGCCGGCCGGAAATGCAGCGCAACTTCCTGATGCGCCACAAACTCTACACCGCCACCCGCAACGCCATGAACGCCATGGGCTTCCTGGAGTTCGAAACGCCGATCCTGGGCAAGGCCACGCCGGAAGGCGCCCGCGATTTCCTGGTCCCGAGCCGCCTCTCGCCCGGCGAGTTCTACGCCCTGCCCCAATCGCCCCAGCTCTTCAAGCAGCTCCTGATGGTGTCGGGATACGACCGCTATTATCAGATCGCCCGCTGTTTCCGCGACGAAGACCTGCGCGCCAACCGCCAGCCCGAGTTCACCCAGATCGACGTCGAAATGAGTTTCGTCGATCAGGACGACGTGATCGAGGCCATGGAGGCTCTCGTCGCCGCCATCTGGCGCGAATGCCTCGGCGAAGAACTGCCCCTGCCCCTGCCCCGCATGGACTATCACGAGGCCATGGAGAAGTACGGCAGCGACAAACCGGACCTGCGATTCGGCCTCGAAATCCAGGACCTGAGCGGCGTTCTCGCCGGGTCCGGCTTCAAGGTCTTCGACTCGATCCTGGAGAAGGGCGGCACCGTGCGCGCCCTCTGCGTGCCCGGCAAAGCCGAGGCGTTCAGCAACTCCGAACTGCGGCCGGACTCGAAATTCAGCCAGAACATCACCCGCGAAACCGGCATCAAGAACTACGCCTGGTTCAAGGTGAACGCCGAGGGTAAGCTCGAAAGCAGCATCGCCAAGTTCCTGACGGAAGAAACCCTCGCCTCGATCTGCGCCCACGTCGGCGGCAAACCGGGCGACGTCCTGTTCCTCGTCGCCGGGCCCGAGAAGAAAGTCGTCCTCGACGGCATCGGCCGCCTGCGCCTGAAGATCGGCCGCGAGAACGGCTTCATCGACGAAGCCGTCGCCGCCGGCCGCAAATGGGCCTTCACCTGGGTCGTGGACTTTCCGCTCTTCGAGTACAACCCCGACGAAAAACGCTTCGAACCGCTGCACCACCCCTTCACCAGCCCCCACCCCGGCGACCTGCACCTGCTCGATCAGGAAGGCGCCGCGCTCGATCAGATTCGCTCCGTCGCCTACGACCTGGCCCTCAACGGCGAAGAAATCGGCGGCGGCTCGATCCGTATCCACCGCCAGGACGTGCAGGAAAAAATCTTCCGCGCCATCGGCATCAGCGACGAAGCGGCCCGCGAGAAGTTCGGCTTCCTGCTCGACGCCCTCCAATACGGCGCCCCGCCCCACGGCGGCCTCGCCTTCGGCTTCGACCGCCTGCTGATGCTGCTGCTTGGCGAAGATAACATCCGCGCCGTCATCCCCTTCCCCAAAACCCAAACCGGCACCGACCTCCTCACCGGCGCCCCCAGCCAAGTGCCGGCCGCGAGCCTGAAGGAACTGAGCATCAAGACGGATGTGAAGAAGAAGGAAGAGAAGGGGTAGGAGCTACTCTCCTTCATCTCCCTAATGGACGAAACGCCTCCGGCACTTGCCGGAGGCGTTTTTTCATTCTACCGCGCCATCCACCCGTCCCCCTCCTCAGGCGGCACCCCCAGAGAGAAAGCGGCGTAGCCTTGCATCCGGTCGCCGGAAAACAGCGCGAAATCCGGAATGCCATCCCCTGAAATATCGGGAAGCGGGAAAATGCCTTCCGGGCTTCCCGGCGCTGGAAACCCGAGCACGAACCGCGTATAGAGGTCAGACGTGCTGTTTCTATAAATAATAAACTCCGAATCGTCATCGCCTACGTAGTTCAAGGCACCAAGCTCCGGAGTGCCATCGTCAGTGATATCGCCCAGGAATCCCGTCCCGTTATACGGATAGAAAACTTGGCGGGTGTTCTCTGGATAGATCAGCGTGCGCAATAACTTCATCTCATTGAGGTCGTAGAGATAAATCCGCCCATACAATTGCGTCTCCGCATCGATCAGTTCCGCCGGGCTGGCGACAGCTAAATATTTCGCACCCGAATCCGTTTCGGTGGCCGCCATGAATTGCCCGTAGTAGGCTGTCTCTTCGCTCCGATTCGAAGTGAACGTATGAACAAGTTCCAATGTTTTGCTATCGTAGATCGATAGTGCCTCGACCTCGTTCGCGCCTGGCTGGCTGCGTTCCACCGTCCAGGGAACTCCCAGGTCATCGATACCGTCGCCTGTCACGTCAGGGAGCCGAATCCCCATTCGGTTATCGGGGGGATCGTACTCCATTCCATCCGGTGGGATAATGGTCGCTATGACTTTGTTTTGACCCGTGCTGAACAAATCGACAGAAATCCAGCCTTCCGACCGACTATGGACTCGAATCGTGGCAAAGAAATCAGCCCGGCCGTCTCCATCCAGGTCCGGCATGCCGATCAGATTGATAGGATGGCGCTCCAGATTGTAGCCGTCCTTCTCATAGTTCCAGAGCAATTCTCCCGACACGCTGGAAATACAGTAGATGCTGCCCTCAAACTCCGCCCCCTCTTCCACACCAAAAGGAGAATGCGCATCGTAAACCATGATGTCTTCCAGGCCGTCGCCGTTCTGATCGGAAATGACTCCCAGGAAGGACTCGGAAAAGAAACGATTATCAAAGACCGGTGGAAAGACATTGAGGTTGGTTCCGTCTTTGCCGCTGACCGTTACAATGCCGTTGCAGTCACGCGTCCATGAGCAATCGATCACCACGAAATCCCGGACGCCGTCGCTGTTCAAATCTTCGATCGCCTGCGCCGGCCATGTTGCGTTGTACTTTTCACTGGCGTAGAGCAGTTCCGGCGTGTCGCCCCCCTGCACAGCCACCGCAAAAAGCATGGCGCTCATTCCAAGAACAAGAGACCGTCTCATCTCACGACCCCACCATCACGGCGCCCGGACCAGGCATTGCCACTTGGGAACGAAAAACCGTCAGCGTTCCATCGTTCGAGAAATAGCCAAAATGGCCCCGACCGTCGCCTGTGATGTCGCTGAGGCCAATGATATAAGAGAAGAAACCTGCATCCAGATCATAAGGAAAGGTGATCCGCGCGAAGACTTCGTTCGTAACATTCTTAAACACGAGCAATTCCATCTCCTCGCGTCCCACCATCGTCAACGCCGCCAACTCGGGAATACCATCGCCTGTCATGTCGGGGATGGGCCTCATGTCGGGGCCGGCAAAGCCGGCAAATTCGGTAATTTCGGGATGTCCGAATTGATCCACGATGGTGGCAGTTTGCCAGTCAAGAATATAAATCTGACCTGAGTAAAAATTCGCTGTGCGCCCGGCGACCGCCAACAATACGCTGTTATCAACATCGCGGTATGAAAACGCGTCGGTGACGGACGCGTATGTGCGCGTACGATCAGGATCGTTCTTTAAGATTTGAATCACCTCAAAGGTCGCTCCGTCGCGAATATAGAAGTCGGTCTTATCGCTATGTCCCGCCTCCTCCTCAACCTCCCAACCATGATTGGCTAGCTCTGGAAGGCCGTCGCCGGTCAAGTCGCCGAGCGGAACAAGGTCCTCGCGCAAAACTCCGCCTGTGTAGCCTTCAATTTCGTGCTTTCGAAAAAACTTTTGCCTAATCGGATTCCAAAAAAGATACAACTCTTCTCTGCCCACCGGCGGAAAATGATGACTTACTGTCAGAGCCAAATCCCGAATTCCATCGCCGGAGAGATCCGGTCCGGTGGAAAGGCCCGTGACAACGATATTGCTACCGGTTGTCGATTCATCCCAATCCAAAGTCAGATCCCGCAGAACCGTTCCGTCGACTCCGCTCAAGACCGTAGCATAGAACCAACAACCGCAGTCTTCGCGGTTGAGGGCTGCCTCCTGAACAAAGTACAAATCCGAGATCCCGTCGCCATCGATGTCGTCGCCACTTTCCATAAGATGCTGCCCAGCCGGGCGGATACGGACTGAAAATTCATGGTCCCATAAAATATTCCCTGTCGCCCCAGAGACCAGCGTCACATCACCGCTCTGCAAGACAGCGATGTCTTCCACGCCGTCCGTATCCGCGTCCGGAACCATCAACAAATCCTGCGCACCACCGCCAGAAGTGATGTACTCTCTACCTTCGTAAGTATAGAGTGGCTGATAATCTTCTCCCTCTGCGAATTGAGCGAGCGAGGCGAAGATCAGAACCGGGACAGCGAGACGCATGAACAGAATGTCGTTTCTGGAAATAAATCCAGCAAAATACCCACGGCCATCCAAAGCGCAATCCCAACCTACACCCGCTCCCGCCTTTTCACCCACCCGCCCGGCACCCCAGCCCCCGCGGCCACTATCCCCCCCACGATCGCGCAGTTCGTATCCCGGTCGCCCAGGCCGCTGACCGTCGTCCACATCGCCGCCTCGAAATTTCCCGCGTTTCGGGCGGCGGCCCAGAGGCAGAAGGGCACCGTGTCCTGGGCCGTGACCTGGCGGCCGCACCCGAGGGCATCGGTCACGTCGCGCACCGGAGTGTCGGCGCTCAGCGCCCGCGCCTGCTCGATCAACGCCCGCAGCGGTTCCTCGCGCACGTGCTCCAGCACCAGCGCGAACATCCCGTCCGAGTCCGCCTCGCCCGCCGCGATGGCTTCCCCCTGCCGCCCCATCCACGCCGCCGCCAAGGCCACCGCCGCCGCGCCGTCGCGGGCGAGGGGATGGGAGTGGGTCACCTCGGCGGAAAGCCGCGCCTGGGCCGCGATGCGCTCGTCGCCGTCGTCCTGGAAATACGCCCCCAGCGGCGCAACGCGGGCCGCCGCGTCGTTGCCGTAACTCCCCTGGCCATCGTTGATGGCGCGGGCCAGTTCGCGCCAATTTCCGCCCCCGTGGATTTTGCCCAGCAGAATATGCGTCTGCGCCCCATATCCGCGCCAGGGCTCGGCCTCGTACCGCGCCGCCAACGCCGCCGCCAGCGCGTCCAGTTCGACCCGCCCGTGCTCGGCCAGCACCAGATCGGA
>JAVJSW010000017.1:0-39901 GCA_040219255.1 Sumerlaeia bacterium | reverse complement strand
CTGGGCCTCGGCGTACCCCAGGTCACCGCCACCGCGGACTGCGCCTGTGCCCGCGACAAGCACTACACCCGCTCGGGCAACTACATTCCCATCATCACCGACGGCGGCATGAGCAACGGCGGCTCGATCTGCAAAGCCTTCGCCTGCGGCGCCGACGCCGTCGTGGTGGGCAGCGCCCTCGCCAAAGCCAAGGAAGCCCCCGGCCAAGGCAACCACTGGGGCATGGCCACCCCCCACGCCAACCTGCCCCGCGGCACCCGCGTCCGCGTCAACACCACCGGTTCGCTCGAGGAAATCCTCTTCGGCCCCGCCAACATGGACGACGGGTCCCAGAACCTGGTCGGCGCCCTGAAGACCTGCATGGGCAACCTGGGCGCACGGACCCTGCGCGACATGCACGAGGCGGAAATCATCATCGCCCCCTCGATCAAGAGCGAAGGCAAGCTGTACCAGAAGACGCAGCGGATCGGGATGGGTAAGTAAGGGGGGCGGGCGGGACGCTTTGCGGCTTCGTCGCTTAGCGGACCGGCCTGCCCCGTCTCAGCAATAGCCCAATCAGGACCAGCAAGAGCACGTTCACGATGGCGGACAAGAGCAGCGCGATGCGCAACCAAGGGTTGGTCTTGTCCGTTTCGCTCTGATGAGTAAGAACTGGCTCGGCCTTGGAGGGCGGCGGGGTGGCGGGAGCGTGGGCTGGGGTGGCATCCGCCTCGCGTTCCGCCCTAAGGGCGTCCCGCATGGTCTCGACCGTTTCGCCGATGTCTTGAACTTCCTCTACGGTTAGCAGGTTGAGGGTGAGACCGCCGGAAATGCGTTCGACGGATTCACGGAACCTTCGGTCCACTATCCCCCAAGAGTAGTTTCGAGGAGGATCCACGCGGTGATCCAGGACGGGAGCTCCCTTGGGGATATCTGGAAGTTCGAGTTCGCGCGGATTCTGGAATATGTCGACATCCAGCAATTCCAAGCGAGACATGTCTACAAATTCTCCTGTTGCGAAGTCATAAAAAGACCATTCACTCCAGGTTGGAATCGGGAACCGGCTTCCATTGTCTGATGGTACCATTCGCCATTCCGAATATGCGAAGGATTGGTGCAAGATGTTGTCCACATAGAACTCCTCCTTGATTGGCAAGGGGAGTTCACCAGCAAGGTCGAAGTCGATAACGGTAGTGAAATCCTTTCCATTTTTCGAAACCACAAATTCTAACTGTGAATCGGATGTCTGGGATATCTCGGCGTTGGCCGCAAGATTCTGCGTGGGACGATAGCCCAAGAACGCAATAATATCATCCGCCGCAAGGGGTGAACGTCCGTCCGTTTCCCTCGGATAAATGTGAACAGGAGCGTTGGCGCGATCAGTGAAGTAAACAGCTTGCGATCCATCGTAAGCGATGACCTGCGCGAGAGTCCCCACATTTGTCCGGAGCTTCTTGGAGAAGAGGTATGAGTCCCTGCTCTTCGTAATCTCGAAAACGAGTGTGGGAGTTGTATGTTCAGTGCCGTAATAATATCCAGTCAGCCCAAAACCCTTCAACTTATCTTGGTCGAATGTATCAAGGTAATCTTGTGCCAGAGTCTCATAAGACCACGCATGAGAGCCGGCAAAGGGCAGGGAGATCAACCATAACCAACACACCAAGCAACGGCGGACGGCTCGCTGGGCAGGCAAAAACTCAAATCTTGCATGCCCCACAACGCACCTCAGCTCCGTGAGCGCCATTAGGAGGCGCATACGTCATAGGTGAAAGTTTCTTCCTCGACGTCGCCGTCTTGGTTATACTTGTACTCGGCGCGGCAACCCTTGCAACTGCCATCGGTATTGTATTCGGGGCGATACTCCAGAAGTTTGGGACAGGTCTCGTCTTGAACCTCGGTCTCGCACGCGCCAGCCTCGCCATTGCATTCGGCAGCCGGCTTGTGCGTATTACTCTCAGTCGTACAAATACAACTGGCCGTATTCTCGATGAGCTCTGGGCACCCGCCATTCCCACTCTTCGAGCACTGGCACGAGGAAAAGACAGGGGTGGAGAGGGCAAGAGCGAAGGCACAGGCCAACGCGAACGACAGAGTTTTCATGGAAATTCTCCAATTCGGAATGCGATTGCTTTTGGGATATGTGACGTTTTGCGGAGATTGGGGGGGGGCAAGAAAAATATGCGGATAAAATCGTTCATTCGCCGCAGAGCCTTTCCCGTCAGTCATTCCACTCTGTCTTAAACGGATGGCGTTCCTTTTCGGCGCCGCGAAATCGCTTCCTTGGGGGACCCTTCCGTCAGTCGGCCGGGATGGGGAAGTAGGCGAGGGCTTGGCGGGCGCCACAGTGCCTGTCGCCGCGTTTTCCATGGCCTTGGGTGGGCGTCTCTGGCATTGACCGTTTTCCGGCGATCAACCTTGCTTCGGGACACCAGAACCGAACCGGAGTACCCCGCCCTTTGCCAATTCTCTCCATAGTCTTTCTGTTACTCATCCTCCTCGGGTCTCCTGTGACAGGACTGGGCCAGGGGAGTCTGGGATTGCCGACTGGCAACGGCGAGTCCTCGCGGGAAGAGGTGTCCGAGAATCTGCCGGAAAGGGTGGATGTGGAGCCGGTGGCGGACGACGAGAAAATCGCCACCCGTTTGCTGCGCATCATGAAGGCCACCGAATGGTTCGACCAACCCAGCGTTGAGGTGGACGAAGGGGTCGTTTTCATCGGCGGTACCGTCGATATCGAACGTCACCGCGAATGGATCGGCCAATTGGCTGGCAAGACCGAGTCCGTCGTGGCGGTCGTCAATCGGGTCCAAGTGCGCGAAAAACCCTTCCTCGATTTTTCCGAATCCTGGGAAGAGATTCGAAACCTCTGCAAAGCGTTCATCCGGGAACTGCCGCTGATTGTGGTCAGTCTCGTGGTGTTTATCCTGACCTGGATTCTGGTTCGCTGGGCCGCCAGCCTCTCCGATAGTCTCCTCAAGAGGCGTTTCAAGAACCAGATTCTGCGCAGTGTGGCCGTCAAAGCTATCGCCGTTGGGCTGTTCGTCCTGGGCTTTTATTTCGTGCTGAGGATTTCCGGTCTCACGCGTCTGGCGGTCACCTTGTTGAGCGGCACCGGCGTCTTGGGTCTGATCATCGGTTTTGCCTTTCGCGACATCGCCGAGAATTTTCTCGCCAGCATTCTCATCAGCGTTCAGCGGCCCTTTGCCATGGGCGACGTCGTGAAGATCGAGGACCACCTCGGCATCATTCAAAGTGTCAACACGCGCAGCACGCTGATGATGACTTTCGAAGGCAACCACGTCCAGATACCCAACACGATTATCTACAAGAACGTCATAATCAATTACACGGCCAATCCCAAGGCCCGCTTCGATTTCATGGTCGGCATCGGCTACGACGACCTCATCACCGAGGCACAGGAGGTCGCCATGGGTGTGCTCAAGGCCCATAAAGCCGTGCTTGAGAACCCCGAGCCGATGATCCTGGTGGAACAACTGGCTGCCTCGACGGTGAATATGAGGTTCTATTTCTGGGTGGACATTTCCATACACGATGGTCTGAAGGTCAAATCGTCGGTCATCCGCCTGACCAAAGTCGCCCTGACAGAGGCGGGAATATCCATGCCCGACGAAGCCCGCGAGGTCGTCTTCCCCGGCGGCGTGCCAGTCAAGATGATCGACAGCCTGGAAGATGCCAAACCGCCCAAGCCGCCCCGAGATCGAGCCGAACCGAAGATGGTCAGCAAAGAAAAGGCCGAGGTCACCGAAGCGGAAGGCGACCTCGCAAACGACGAGCACGAAATCCGCAAGCAGGCCGAAAAATCCCGAAACCCTGAAGGGGGAGGGAATCTGCTGGAAAACAACAAGAGTGGCACGAACGGGTAACACCCGCCCCAGAAGAGCTTTGCCAGGCCCACTATTCGCAGCGAGCACGGGATCAATTAAATCGGCCCTCGCCTGACTTCCTTTGGCCACGCCTTGACACTGGCCCAATCCAGCGAGCACCTTTCCAGTAGCATACCCAGCGACCTGGATCACAGGCGCACGAAGAAGGCCACGCCCCCCCCCGCCCCGCCCATGAAAGTCCTTCTCCTCGGCCGTGAATCGCCTCGCATTGTCTCCCACGTTCGAGCCGTGGGACTCGAAATCGTCGAGTCCGGTTTCGATGTGGTGCTGTGCTATGGGGGGGATGGGACGCTGCTGGGGGCCGAGCGCGACCACCCCGGCTTTCCCAAAGTCCCCATCCGCAAGCGCAAGGAAGACGAGCGGGACGATGACGGACGGCTGCGCAATTTGCTCGAGAGCGTCCGCCAGGGCCGGGTCACCGTCACCTATCTGCCGAAGCTGATGGCCTCCACACGCCATCACCGGCTCTACGCCCTCAACGATCTGATCGTGCGTAACGGCAACGTGACCAGCGGCGTGCGCTATCGGGTGGAAATCGAAGGGGTCGAGTACTTCGGCGAAATCGTCGGCGATGGGCTCGTGGCCGCCACGCCCTTCGGGTCGTCGGCCTATTATAAGACCATCACCAACTCGGTCATCCACGTCGGGATCGGGCTGGCGTTCAACAACTCGAACCAGCCGGTGAATCACCTCGTCCTGGACGAGGAATCGACCATCCGCGTGCGCATCGCGCGGGGACCGGCGATCCTGGCGGCGGATAACAATCCGCTGCAAATCCCCCTGATCGAGGGCGACGTGGTGGACATGCGGCGTTGTTCCGACGAGGCGGAAGTCTGGGAAATCGACAATCTGCTGTGTATGGATTCGGGCCGTGCGGACGAGCAGCGCCGCCTCCGATGGATCTATCCGCGCATCCGCCAGCGCCGTGACAGCGGCCCCCGCACCCGGGGCGAGGATCGGGGCGAGGGATAGCGGCGGGCCTTGGCCGATCGATCGCTTCTTCGACCGGGGAGAGTCACCGAACGATCGGAGCCCGTTATCGGCCTACATGCCGTGGGCGAGGCGTTCCGCCAATTCCGGCGGCAGGCCCGCGGCCCGGATGGCCTTCTGAGCGCCGTCGAGATCGTAGGGCGTGCGATGGATTTTCAGATGGTTCTTTTCGAGATCGAGGATCACGTAGGCCGCGTCCGGGTTGTGATCGCGGGGCTGGCCCACGCTGCCCACGTTGACCAGGTAACGGCGGTCGGGCCGCAGTTCGATTTCCGGCTTGGACGGGCACGCCAGATTGCCACCGTCGTTCTCAATGATGAAGGGCTGGTGGCTGTGGCCGATGAAGCAGATGCGTTCGTTGTAGTAATTGAAGTTCATGCGCGCTTCGCCCATGGTGAGGACGTAATTCCACTCGCCCGGATCTTTGGGCGAGGCATGCACGAAGAACACGTCGTTGGCCGAATCGCGGATGGTGAGGGGCATTTGGCGCAGGAAGGCGACGTTCTCGTCGGTGAGGACTTTCTTGGTCCAAAGCACCGCCGCCTTGGCGATGTCGTTGAAGTTCGAGATGTCGGTGAGCATCAGGCAAGCGTGATCGTGATTGCCCGCGATGACGGGAATTTCGCGGCGCCGGATTTCGTCGACGCACTCGTTGGGCCGGGCTCCGTAGCCCACGATGTCGCCGCAGCAGACGACGAGATCGCAGTTCTCCGCGTCGATCTTCTCAAGCACCGCCTGCATCGCATGGTAGTTTCCGTGGATGTCGGAGAAGATGGCGATCTTCTTGGCGGGCTTGTCGAGGGCGCGGCTACTTGGGGTCGGATTCCCAGTCATAGTCAATTCCAGTCAACTCTTTCAGTTTTCTCGCCGCTTCCCGGCGGATCACGCGGCTCTTATTTTGAAGGGCCCGGAGATAGGGGCGGACCTCGCTGGGGTCCACTCCCTCCGGCAGTTCCATTTGTGCCAATGCTTTTTCCGCGCCAGAGGCCGGTTCCGCCTTCGAAGCCGAGGAGGCCCCGGGGCTGGCGGTTGGGACCTCCGTATCGGAAACCTCCCCGCCAAAGAGTGCGTCTTCTTCCTCGTGATCGATTTCGGACAACTCCTGGCCCGCCGACTCGTCCACGATCTCGATCAGGCTCTCGGCCCCTTGCCCCACGAGAAGCTGCTCGTCGGCGTGCTGGGTCTTTTCGTCCTGCACCAGGGGAGCTTTCTCCCCCCGGGCGGTCCAGCCCGCGCCTTCCTGAAGCATCTTCTCGGCCTGAATCTGCTCCCACTCGGCCGCTTCCGAGTCCATCGGCGCGCCCCAGTCCTGGTCCGCCTCCGATTCCAAAGCCTCCAGTTCCTCTTCGCTCATCGGCTCGAATTCGTCATCGCCGCCCTCGGAGGAGAAAATGTCATCGCCCAAGTCCATGGCGCTCGGCATGCGGTCTTCTTCGACCACGTCGCGGGTGGCGCGTTGCGAATCGCCGTCCCGGAAGGCCTGAATCGAGGAGATGGAGGAGTCGTCCGCACCGGCGCCATGACTCGGAGCCAGCCCGGTGACCAACTCGTCGAGTTCGCTGGCGTTGTCGGGAATCTGCTCCGGCGGCATGGCCGCCAGTTTTTCCAGCTCCTCCGGCGTGGCGAAGCGGAACTCCAGCACCGTGTTGCCGAACATGATCTTGTCGCTCTGATGGAGCTTCGATTCCTTGACCGGCTGGCCGTTGACCATGGTGCCGCGCCAGGAGCCGAGATCGCGTAAAATGAACTCCTCGTTCTCGAAGCTCACGACGGCATGCTTTTTCGAAACGAACCAGTCGTGCAGCCGGATGTCGTTGTCGTTGGCGCGCCCGATGGCGATCGAGCCGCGCGAGAGGGGAAAGCGCCGGTCCGCCTGCTTGCCCCGCAGAACCACCAGCAGCGCCGGGATGTCGCCGTCGGCGCGGGGGGGCGCCTGCGGAGCGGGGCCCTTCTGCGGCGCCGAGGCCTTCTCCGACATCATTTCCGGGCTGATGAAGTGCAGCTTGTGTTTGCCGATCGAAATGATGTCGTCGTCTTTCAGCTCCGCCTTGCTGATCTTGACCCCATTGACGAAGGAGCCGTTGGCGGAGTTCAAGTCGGTCAAGACGAAGCGGCCGCCCTCATGGCGGATGCGCGCGTGGTTGCGCGACACGGAAAGGTTCTCGACCACGATATCGTTATCGCGGGCGCGTCCGATGGACAGGACGTCCTTGTCCATTTTGTAGCGCTGTACGACCTGATCGCCCAGTTTGACGATGATCTCGGGCATGGGGCTCCTCTGTCTCACGCGACCGGCAAGGGGTGTCGGGGCTGTCCATCGGCCGGACGCTAACCATTTGGGGCTAGAACTTCGGCGCTAGGATGCCAAGGCGAAAAAACCACCCTCATCGCGCGAGCGCAACTGATAAGGGGGCATGACCACGCCTCCTTTTCAGATGCCCCCGCCCCGGAGGCAAAGCCATTTTCCGCCCCCCCGAGCCCGGTCCGGTTCTCGCTCTCGCCCCTCTACCCCCGCCGCCTTCCGGCGCGGACACCGCCCCCAGTTCTCCAGGATCGATCCCGCATGCCCCCGCCGCCCCGCTTCGCAAAGGCCGACCTCGCCCTCGCCGGGGTTTGCCTCTGCTGGGGCACCGGGCCCCTCGCCATGGCGGAAACGGTCGAGCGGGTCCCGCCCGCCACCGCCCAGGCCCTGCGCTTCCTGATCGCCGGGGCGCTGCTGGCGGCCTTTCTTCGCTGGAGGGGTCACGCCCTTCCCTCCGGCGCCGGGGCCTGGGGGCGCCAGTTTCTCGTCTCCGCCGCCAACCTCATCGTCGCCCAGTTCCTCTTCATCTGGTGCCTGCAATATGTCCCCAGCGCCCTCGCCGCCATCATCACCGCCACGCTGCCCTTTTTCCTCGTCGCCATGGCCGCCATCGCCGGCCGCACCGTTCCTCCCTGGGCGTGGGCTGGCCTGGGAATCGGGCTGGCCGGAATGCTTCTCCTCTTCTGGCCGGATCTGTCCGGTTTGTGGACGGATAACGGCACCGCACACGGCGACCGCTTCTGGATCGGCACCGGCCTGCTGTTCCTGGTGGCGCTGATCTGGGCGTCCGGCGCCTTCATGATCAACGCCTGGACCTTCCAGGTCTCGCCCTTCATGGGCTCGGCGATCCAGTGCATCATCGCCGGCATCGCCATGGTCCCACTCTCGTTTCTGCTGGGCGAGTGGCCCCGCATCGAGTGGACCTGGCAGGGCGCCGCCGGCATCGCCTGGATGGTGACGGTGCTGACCTGGGGAGGCTACGGCCTCTTCGTGTACATGATGGGCAAGCTGCCCCCCGCCCGCGCCAGCATCTACGGCTATGGCGCGCCGCTCATCGCCGTACTGCTCGGCTGGCTGGTGCGCGGCGAGGACTTCGGCCCCTGGCGCATCGCCGGCAGCGCCGCCATCCTCCTCGGCGTCGCCATCACCACCACCGCCAACGGCCGCGCCAAGGATCAGCCAGCCCGCGGCGCCGACTCGCCTTGACCGCGCCCGCCCCCTTCGCCGACCACCAAGCCGCACATTCCCGCCACAGAGAGCCCCGCCCCAGCATGAGCAAACAGGACCTGGAAATCATCGCCGCCAACGGCGACCCCATGGCCATCAGCTACGACTTCCTCCGCAGCCTGCCGCCCTTCGCCCGCGTGGACGACGTGCGCGCCCTTGACAAGGCCGCACCCGAGCACTGCACCGCCGCCGTTCTCAGCGCCCTGATCGCCGACGACGACCGCAAAGGCGCCCGCTCCATGTTGCTCGAAGGCGCCGACGGGCATAGCGCCCGCCTTCCCCTGGACGAAGCCCTGGAGCGCGCCGTGGTGATTTATCAGAAAGACCGCCAGCCCCTCTCGCCCGCCGACGGCGGACCCTTCCGGCTCTTTATCGTGGACGCCGCCGCCTGCAAAACCGCGCCCCTCGATAAGTGCGCCACCATCAAGGGTCTGTGCCGCATCACCCTCAGCAAGGAACCGTTGGGCGCTTAGCGGGACGCCGCCGCGCCCAAACTATCCCCGGCGCCTGCCGCCCATGCCCAGCAGCCCGAACCAGAACGCCAACCCCGCCGCGCTCAGGAACAACCCCGCGCGGTGGCTCGCCGGGCGGAATTCCAGAACCGCCTCGCCGTCGGCGAACGCGGCCTCGGGTACGAAGGCATGCACGGCGGAAAGCCACTCGACCGGTGCGCCGCCGATTTCCCATCCCGGATAGGCCGCCATCGCCACCACGGCATCGCCCGCGACGCTCGGCGCCCGCACCACGACGCGGTTTGGGTTCGTCACGTCGGTGGTCAGGAGGGGCCAGTCCTCGCCCCATCGCCGGGCCTCGCCGTAGGTGCGCAGTTCGGTCGCGCGCTGACCCAGGGGCCGGTTGTCGCCGCGCGCGAAGGGGCCCTCCAACCGGCTGAAGTCCACGCCCTTCGCCGCGTCCAGCCACAACGCCGCGCCCCGCGCCGAGGGCACGCGCTGGATGTTGCGATAGGGCTGTGATTCCCCGGGCACCGGCGGCAGCACCGCCGGATCGACGTACAGGTCCGTCCAGTACCGCCCCACGCCTAAGAGAGCGAGGAACTGCGTGTCGGGCTGGGGCGAACGCATGTGGCGGTTGAAATCGAAGAGGAAGTCCTTGGTCCGCACCGTGGGGGCCAGGCCTTCCTCGTAGCCCTCGACCGTGGGGTAGGCGATGGCGACGTTGTTGTTTTCATAGAGCCGCCGCCAGCGCAGCCAAAGGCTGGTGCGATCCGTTTCGGCGATGGTGGGGGCTTCGCTGGGGAAATCGCGCTCGGCCACCAGCAGGTCCAAATCGGTGATCGACAGCCGGAACAGGCGGTCGTCGAGGGAGCGCCCGGGGCGCAGGTCGCGGTCCTCGTGGAACTCGGCGATCAGGGGAGCCGCGTCCTTGGGGTGGCGGAATTTCTCGCCCATGGAGGGCACCGCCAAACTGGCCCAGGCAGCGGCGATCGCCCCCGCGGACAGCGCCACAGCGGCCCAGAGCGGCGCGCCCTTTCGCGCTAGCCAACCGAGTATCGCCCCCAGCCCCAGCCCCGCCAGCAGCGCCCACGCCAGCGCCGCCACCACGATGGTGCGCGCCGGGACGCGAAAGCTGGCGGCCGTCGGCACCACGCGGATCAGGATTTCCTGGGGCGAGAGATCGAGCCAATTGCCCGTGGCGGCGTCGGCGTCTGTGCGGACATCGCGCATCACGGCGGCGCCGGAGAGCGCTGGCTGGGGGAATTCCGTGAAGTCAGCGGTCGCCAGGCGCCGCGGGCTGAAATTGCCCCCCAGCGCGAACACCAGCGTCACCGCGATCAACCCGCCCAGAAACAGCACCGTCCGCCGCCGCCCACGCCACGCCAGCACCGCCCCCGCCAGCGCCAGCACCAACACCGGCAGGCCCACGAAGAGCCCGTACTCGCCATAGGCGCGGCGGTCCTGATAGCCGGTGGGGTAATCGCCAAAGGCGTGGGGCTGGAGGTAAGTCCTCAGCAAATCCGGCGGCATGGAATAGCTCAGGGCGTAGGCCGGGTCGTCGCCGCTGAACTGGCGATAGGAGAGCTTGCTCAACTCGATCCCCGGCAGCAACTGCACCGCCGCCATCACGCCCGCCAATACCCCCGCCGCCAGGAACGGCGGGAACAGCCGCCGCGCCTCGGCCCAGCGCCGATCCCGCCCCGCCGACACCACCATCCCCAGCAACAGCAACCCCGCTGTCGCATGAGTGTAGAAGGCCGACTGCGGATGCCCGACGAGCAACTGCACCGCCGACAACCCCGAATAGGCCAGGAAGAACGCCCGCCACCGCATCGTCGATCCCCGCCTCCCAAACATCCACGCCACCCCCACAATCCACGGCAGCCACGCCGCCGTGCCGACCTGGTTGATGTGCTCCTGATGGCCCCAGAACCACGCCGAGCACGGCCACACGACCCCCGCCAGCATCGCCCCCGCCGCGCCCACCCGCACCCCGTAACGCCCCAGAAACCAAGCCCCCACGCCCGCCAGCACGTTGTGCAGCAGCACATACAACGTCAGCGCCCCCACCGCCGGGCTGCGCCAGAACACCAGCCAATCCAGCGGATAATACGTCGCGTGCTGCAACGTCGCCGCCGCCGGCGTTCCCATGAAGATGTACGGATTCCAAAGCGGCAACGCCCCCGCCTCGCGCAGCGCCATCAGCCGAAATTCCTTCATCGGCCAAAACAGATTCGCGAAATCCCCCCCGCTCTGCATCCGCGACAGATCGAAATGCGTCCAGTAAAACGCCGCCACGAGCAGCGCGACGGCGAGGGCTTCGAGGGCGGGGCGGAGGCGGGGTGTCACGAGGGGCGCTCGGCGAACAGGGGAATCAGGCGCGTGTCCAGTTCGTCCAGGTACGCGGTCAGACCGCAGCCGTGGCCGCGTTCGCGCAGCAGCGGCAGCGGGGTTTCGCGCCAGCATTGGGCTTCGCGGTCGGGGTTGGGGAGGAGGTTGGCGTGGACGGCTTTGGCGGACGTGGAACTTTGGCCCTTCTTGAGTTGCTTGTTCTCGCGAGGTTTCAGGAGATGACTGCGTTCTACCGGACAGAAACCGAGGCGCCTCTGCTCGTCGCTCAGCTTTGACGCCTCATGCTCCTCAGGCACGAAACCAGCCAAGACCCAAGCTTCGCGGCAGGGCTCCGCAACTCCAATAATCACCTCGAAAGGACGCCTTGACGGCTCGTCTCGGGCTTGTTCCAAGCCTTCTTTTCGCTCTGGATATCCATCGCTGTCACGTATGAGAAAGACTGCTTTCGGCCTTGGCATACAGAGTTCTAGGTAAATAAGAGCCTTTCGGGCTGTCAGCGCATCTGGTTTTCCCTTGTTGCCCGAGAAGTTCCCAAACGCTTTCCACTCGCGCTTGCCCTTGATCGAATCTTCGTATCGATCCTTCACTGTTTTCCATGCCAGATAAAAATGCTCTCCATCATGCCGCAGCCAGTCCCTCATTGAATGCAACATCTCTTGGTTATCGATCCATGATAGCCGCTCACTCTCCAGTAGAACCCGATCCGCCAAGTCACACGCGATCCGCCGGTCCGCATCTGCCTCGCATACGATGGCAAAGGTATAGGCTGCTTCACTCATCAGCCTTATCCTTTTTCGTCACCCAATCCTCCCCAAAAACGCTCCAGAATTCGCCGGGATTCATTTCGTCTTTCCAGCGCTCAAACTCCGGATGCTCATCCATTCGCGCACAATGCGAATAGCCTTCATCATCCAATGCCAACACCAAAACCTCCTCCGGTTTCATGTGGGCCACGACTTCGGGGGAATGGGTGGTGGCGATGATTTGCAGGCCGGGGATTTCGTTCACCAACTTGCGCAACAACTCCATCAACCTCCCCTGAGCCACCGGATGCAGGCCCCGATCGATGTCGTCGAGGAGGAGAATGCGCTGCTTGTTCGGGCCAAGGATGATCGTCAGCAGACCGAGGACCAGGAGGGTGCCTTCGCTGACGAAGCGGGCGGGGAGGTCTTTGACGTTGGCCATGTCGAAGATGAGTTCGTAGCCAGCATATTCCTTCTCTTCTGGAAAGGCATGAGATTTACCGGCAATCTCGACGAGCGTCTCAACCTGCCTATTCACTTTAGCTCGTCTGGCGCGGACTCGCCGGAATTGCGGCACAACCTCGGATACCATTTCGTTAAGTCGTAGATAGTTCTCGTGGCCCTCCAGTTGTAGTTGGGTAAGCGTTGAGGCGATTCCAATTCCATTGGAAGAGATAGTAGGTCGCAAGTCTTCTGAGTAATCGGCTCGAGTCAGCATTTCACTTTCTAGTCTGAAATAACCAATATTTCGTAGTACTCCCGCGAATGTTCGAAGAATGACATCTTCGCTGCCTACTTTGACCCAACCGTCACAGTCGGGAGCAGCAGGGGTCATCATGTGAGAGTATTTTATATGAGCGCCCAAATGCTCTATCATTAACGCATCGCCCGGATCACTGGGAGATGAATTCGCCCTACTGTTCTTGGAAATTACAATGTGCGGGCATTGTATGTGGAAGTATTGGTTTGTTGATTTAGTTGCTAATTGCTGCGCCTCAGTCCCGGAGCCAAGCAAGTCCTTTGTATGAATAATAGATTGTAACAAACTGGTCTTTCCAGTTCCATTGCCACCAATCACTATTGTCAAGGGTTCGATTCTTGTATTTATGCTTCGCAAAGCTTTGAACTCAGAAACATACAGACCCGTGAGAATCTCGGCATCCATCACCCTCACCCCCCCACCGGAACCCGGAACAAATACACCACCGGCTCGCCCTTTTGCCGCCCCCAGCCAAACAGCCCCCACAGGGGCCCGTGAACGCTTTCGACCGCCTGCGTCCCTTGCGGGGCCGAGAGCGAGCTGTCGTACCACGCCAGTCCCATCAGGACAAAGCGCTTCGCCCGGCGGTTCACGTCGTCCGTTTCCACCTGGGAGTAGTATGTCGGCAACCCGCCGAGAGGGCCGTGACCCACTTGCTCGCCACGGATTTCGTCCAGCTCGGAGACGATCGAGTAGTCGCTCCACAAAATCCACCCCAGCAGCCCGCCGAGCTTCAGCGGAAAGAACCGCCGCGTCGTGTACGTGCGCGAGAGGCCGTTGGTGTACACTTCCGTCTTCACGCCCCGCGCCCAGGCCGGGCCGAAGCTCATCAGCGTTTGCCAGCCCCGCGTCTCGCGGTAATGCTTCTGCTCGGTCACCAGCGCGTCGAAATACCAGGTGCTGCCGCGCGCGTCCCAGGTCTCCCACAGCAGCGGCACGCCCGACGCCTGGACGCCCAGGTCGGCGCCGCCCTCGCCGGTCGACTTCGCGCCGGTCCACAGCGGCGTCCACAGGTGCCGCACCCGCCCTACCGGTTCGGCCTCGCCCTGCTGGTACACGTCCTGGGCCACAGTGCGCCAGATCGGAAAGTTCCAGTACGGAATCCCCAGCGCGAAATCGAAGACGTGCGACGAAGCGGCACGCTCGGCCTGGCCCTGCGTCTCGAACCACCTCTTGTTCGACACCAGCGGCAGCCAGTTGATCACGGCCCGCGACGACACCAGCTCGGCCCCGGCGGGCGTGGCTTCCGTGACCTGCCACACGGCGGGGTCGATGTCCTCGCCCCGGTCCGGCAGCGGCACGTCCACTAACGGCCGAGACGTGCGCCCCGAGGCGCATCCCGCCGCCACGACAATCAGCGCCAAAAGACAAAATGGAAAAAGAACGGTCCGCATCGCGACAAGCCCCCGGGGCACAAAGAGTTGCGCCGACCATGCGCGGGCGGGGCGCCCGGTGGCAAGCCGATGTCGAATGATGGGCAGGCGCTTGTGTTCTTTGCCGCGGATGACACCGATGGGCACAGATGGGTTGTGCGAATTGGCCGCCGATGAAGGGGAGGAACAGGGACTCGCCCAGCAATCTTCCCCTATCATCCCCGGCCTGCCCTTTTTTTCGCCTGCCACCCCATCCGCGCCATCCGTGTTCATCTGTGGCTAAATTTAAATCCCGCCCAGAAGCTCCACAAGTCTGATAAGTGTCTTTTGTCTATCTTGCTCCGTAAGCTCCACATGAGGGGACAAACGAAACCCCCTGTGCGAGGCTCCTGCTCGGAAGTCAGCCAAACCCCCTCGCACAGGACCCCGTCCCCATGATCGCCACCACCCCCAGGACCCCCCCGCCACAGCTTTCGGCGCCTTCGCCGCACCGCCCCGGCGCCAGAATTTTCGCCCCCAACCCGGGTCTGCGCTCGACGCGCGCCGCGCCGCTGAGGCACGGTCCGGCGCTTCGATCCGCCCGGAGACACGCGCCCCCGGCCGAGCACTATCCCCAGAGGCTTCGCACCCGCCCCATGACTCCGCCCCCGGAAACGCCCGCCGCCATCGAATCGGCCATGCGCCGCGCGCTCGATCTGGCGCGCCGGGCCGAGGGCCAGACCCGCCCCAACCCCCTGGTCGGGGCCGTGATCCTGCGCGAGGGCCGCGTCATCGGCGAGGGCTTTCACGCCCGCGCCGGCGAACCCCACGCCGAGGCCCAGGCCCTGACCCAGGCCACCGAAGATCCCCGCGGCGCCACGATGGTCGTCACGCTGGAGCCATGCAGCCACCACGGCCGCACGCCGCCGTGCAGCGACGCCGTCATCCGCGCCGGTATCGCCCGCGTCGTCATCGCCCAGCGCGACCCGAACCCCCTCGCCCGCGGCGGCGTCGAACGGCTGCGCGAAGCCGGCGTCGCCGTCGAAACCGGCGTGATGGAGCAGGAGGCGATGCTGCTCAATCCGGCCTTCAATACGTATCATCAACTCGGCCGGCCCCTGGTGACGCTGAAATGGGCGATGAGCGCCGACGGCTGCACGGCGTCGAGCAGCGGCCACAGCGCCTGGATTACCAGCCCCGAGTCCCGCACCCGCGCCCACGCCATGCGCGCCGCCCACGACGCCGTTCTGGTGGGGGTGGAAACGGCCCTGATGGACGGCGCCAAGCTGACCATCCGCCACGTCGAGCAGCCCCCCGGCCCGCCCCTGCGGCGCATCGTGCTCGACAGCCAACTGCGCCTGCCACCGGGCCATCCGCTCGTCACGGAAACGCAGGGGCGCGCTGTCGTGGTCTGCGCCGACAACGCCCCGGCGGATCGCGAAATGGCCCTGACCAGCGAGGGCGCCGAAGTCTGGCGCCTGCGCCCGGGTGTGGATGGGCGGGTGTCTCTGGCGGACCTGATGCTGACATTGCGCGGCCATGGCATTCAAAGCGTCCTGGTCGAGGGCGGCCGCCGTGTCGCGGGCCAGATGATCCGCTTTGGCTTCGCCGACCGCGTGGCGGCGTTCCTGGCGCCGGTGCTGATCGGCGCGGGCGGGGCGCCGCTGTCGGCCCTGACCGGCGACGACCCGATCACGACCATGAGCGACGCCCTGCGCCTGCATCACGCGCGGTTCGAGACCATCGGCCCGGATGTGCTGATGGAGGGCTGGATTACGCGCCACCTGTTCGAAGACGTCGCGCCAGCGGGGACGGACCGATGAGCGGGGCGGACGGCGGCGGCAAACCCCTGCGCGTGGCGCTGATGATTGGCTCGATGCGCGAAGGCGGCGCCGAGGGTCAGGTTGTGGAACTGATGCGGGGCCTGCGCGAACGCGGCCATATCGTTCGGCTATACTTGCTCCACCCCGAGGGCCCGCGCATGGAGGTCCTCCGGGCCGAGGGCTTCGAGGTCTTCGGCATCGCCCTGCCCAAGCTGCGGCCGCTCTGGAATCCGGCGTCGAAGATCGGCGCGGTGCGGGCTCTGGCGCGGACCATTGGCGATTTGCGGCGTTTCCGGCCCGACGTGCTGCACAGTTGGTTGTTCGAGGCGGATGCCTGGGCGGCGCTAGCCAAGCTCGGCGGCGCGCCCGGGGCCTTGATCACCAGCCGCCGCAGCATCGGCCGCTTCAAAGACGCCGCGCCCTGGAAACAGCGCGTCCAGAACCAGTACAATCGCCTCAGCCGCCTCGTTATCGCGAACGCCGAAGCTGTCGCCGAGGACGCCCGCGCCCGCGAAGCCAACCTGCCCCGCCTCGGCATCCGCGTGATCCCCAACGGCATTCACGCCGAGCGGGTGGCCGCAGCGCGGCGCGTGGTGCTGGAGGCGGAGATTCCAACTCTGGCGGGCGCGACGCACCGCGTCGTTTGCGTGGCGAATCTGCTGGAGTACAAAGGCCATCTGGACCTGATCGCGGCTTGGCGCGCGGTGCACGAACGCCTGCCGGGGGCGCATCTGATCCTGGTGGGGCGCGACGATGGCATGGCCGAACGCATTCGCTCGGCGGCTGCTGAGGCGGGGCTTTCCGGCGTCGTGCACTTGCTGGGTTCGCGGCGTGATGTGCCGGGGATTTTGCGGGCCTGCGATCTGTTCGTCCTGCCCTCGCACGAGGAAGGTCTGCCGAACGTCGTGCTCGAGGCCCAGGCCTGCGGCCTCGCCGCCGTCGCCACCCGCGCCGGAGGCAGCCCGGAAGCGCTCCGCGACGGCGAAACGGGCCTCATCGTGCCGCCCCACGCGCCCGCCGAGTTGGCCGCGGCGCTCCTCCGGCTCCTGAAAAACGACGCCGAGCGCCACCGCATGGGCCAGGCCGCCGCCCAATTCCTCCGCACCCAATTCCCCATGACCCGCATGATCGACGCCCACGTGGCGGCGTACCGGGAAATTCTCGGCTTGAAAGGCTAACTCCATTTACATGCGATTTCTTTTTGTCTTGAATGGCTACCCCCCTGCGAAGAAGGCCGGCATGGAAAACGCCGCCGAGCGTCTTGCCCGGGCTCTCGTCAAGTGCGGTCATCCTACAACTGTCCTGACCGCAAGTTCCGCGGATCTGCCCGTGGATCGAATGGAGCACGGGGTCCGCGTGCTACGCGTGATCAAGCCCTTGGCTTTCGGCCCCTTGTGGGGTTTGACGTACATGCGTCAGACGGCCAAATGGTTGCGTAAGCTAAAAAATGACTGGGATTTCGTCCTTTGTCATGAGCTCTATCTTCACAGCATCATGGCTGCCCGAGTCGCGCGGGAATTGGGAAAGCCAAGCGCGACGTTGCTCGTAAACGCAGGTGACTACAGTGACCTGATCATGCTCAGAAGCCACAAAGGTGGAAAATGGCTGGTCCGCGAAAGCCTGAAAATGGACAGCTTTTTCACCCTTTCGCGGCTGAGCGAACGGGAATTGATCGAGAAAGGAGTCCCGATAGCCCGGATTGAGAGTTATCGAAACTTCGTGGACATGGAGGAATTTTCTCCCTCCCAAGAGGCTTCTCACAATCCCAACGAGTTTCTTTATCTCGGCCGCTTCCGTAAGCAGAAGAACCTGCCGTTGTTGATCGAGGCTTTCAGCGCCGTTTGGAAAGTTCGTCCTCATGCGCGCCTCCGGGTGATAGGCAACGGAGTTGAACGAGATACGGTCGAGAAAGCTATCGCACGATCTCCAGCCCGCGACGCGATTACTCTTGAAGAATGGACGGACAATCCCGTTCAGGAATTTCGTAGATCTCTGGCCACGGTCACGGCGACCCACGCCGAGGGGCTCTCCAATGTGCTGGTCGAGACCCTGTCCTGCGGAACGCCCGCCATTACCACGGATGTCAGCGGCGTTCGCGATACCTTGGACCCGGAAGGCAAAGCCCCGGAGCCAATTCCGGCTGGGGAGTTTTTCCAGGGAATCGGCGGCCTGATCGTCCCCACGGGCGATCCCGAGGCATTGACGGATGCAATGCTCCGTCTGCTCGACGATGCCTCGCTGCGAGAAGACCTTGCGATTCAAGCAAGACAGCATGCGTCGCGCAGTTACTGTGAAGAAACCTGTGTTGGCGATTTCCTGCGGGCAGCGGAAAGAATCTCTCGTCGAGTCACCAGCTCATCATGAAAGTCGTGATGCTGGGGACGGCAAAAAACAGCCATGTCAAACGTTGGGCGCGATTTCTCGTGTCGAAAGGAATCGACCTCGCGATCTTTAGCGACCGCCCCCAAGAGGATTTATCAGCGGCGGGTTTTCGCGTTGTTACGCCGGAGTGGACGCTGCTGCGAAATCTTTGGAGCTTCAAACTGCGGCCTCACCCCCTGGCGAACGAACGAGATAAATGGCGAGCCTATCGGATGAAGCTGATTGCCGAAGGTCCCGCCGTGATTCACGCTCACGAGGCGCTCGGCTACGGACCTGTCCTGCCTCACTTCGCCCAGTTTCCGAGCGTGCTGACGCCTTGGGGACCAGAGATTGAGGATCTGGGCCGAGCGGATTGCGGGCGTCTCAAGAGGCGACTGATCTTGAGCGGAGTTCAAGCCGCGACACTGATTTCAACCAATGCCGAAGGCTTGGAGGAACATTGGAAAAGGCTGACAGCGGCGCCGCGGGAAAAGTTTCGCTTCTTTTCATGGGGCGTTGATACCCAGGCGTTCTCGCCATCCACTCCCAAAGAAATCGACCGCGTTTGCAAGAAACTCGGTCTGAGGGAAAAGCGTCCCTATTTTCTCAGTCCTCGGCTTGCCGCTCCAAACTGGGGTCTCGACAAGCTTCTCAAAGCATGGCTCGTGGGTTGGGAGCAATCGGAGGCATTGCGAGGCTACGACCTGGTCGTCTTGCGGTGTGGGGCGCCGCAAGCGGAATGGGAGCAAATGCTCTCCCTTGGAACTCCGGAATCGGGAGTGCGGTTTGTGGATGAGTTTCTCTCGGTGGGAGACCTAGCGGCGTTGATTAGCGGGGCTGTGGCGTCCGTCCAGTTGCCAAGGACGGACCTGCTCGCGATGTCGGTGTTGGAGGCGCTGGCTTGCGGGACCCTGCCGCTGTTGCTCGACTTGCCGGCTTATCGCTCGGCCGTAGCATCGGTGGATGTTACGCCGAAAGCCCAGCAGGGGCAGGCTATTCTCATGGAGTCCCAAGCGCCCTCCTCGATCCTGCAAGGGCTCCTGAAAGTCATTCAAATGCCGCAAGATCAGCGGCAAAGCATCGGCGCCCGCAATGCCGCCGTGGCCCGCGAGCACCACGAGGCCGCGCGTTGTATGGGCCGGATGCTGGACGTTTACCGCGAGGCCATCGCCCTGCACACCGCGCAAAGGACCCGCCGCCCATGACTCCGCCCCCGCCCCCTGACGCGCCCGGCGTGGCGCTCCTGGTGTCGAACCTGAAGACCGGCGGCGCGGAACGCAACGCGGTGGATTTGGCCTGCGCCCTGCCGCGCCAGGGCATCCGGCCGCTGGTGCTGGTGGCGGACGAAAGCGGGCCGCTGGAGCACGTCCTGCGCAAGGCGGGCGTTCCCGTGGAATTCCTGAACGCCGAGCGTTGGCGCCCCAAGTCGAGCCCGGCCTTCTGGCGCAATCTCTTCACCACGGCGCGCCGCATCCGGGTGGCCTGCGCGGCGCATCGCTGCGCCGTGATTCACGCGTTCCTTTTCTGGGAGAACCCGCTGGCGATGTTGGCCCTGCGGCGCGGCGGGTTCCCCCGGCGGCTGGTGACGGGGCGGCTGAACCTGGGCCATTGGAAGGCCGGGCGGCCACACTATCAGGTCATCGAGAACGCCATCAACCTGCGCACGGACGCCGTGGTGGGGAATTCGCTGGGGGTGTACGCGGCGTGCCACGATCAGGAACGTTTTCTTGGCGAGAAAATGCGCGTGATTTACAACGGCATCGCGACAGAGCGCTTTCGCGATGCGGCGCCCGTCGACCTTGGCGAGCGCTACCCGGCCCTCGCAGATGCGGAAGCGGTCGCGATTTGCGTGGCGAATCTTCGGCCAGAGAAGCGCCACGATGTCTGGCTGCGGGCGTTGGCCGAGGCCCGCCAGTCCGCCCCCGGTCTCAAGGGCCTCCTCGCCGGGCGCGACAGCGGCGAGCAGGGCAAGGTCGAGGCCCTGATCCGCGAACTCGGGCTCGAAGGCGCCGTCGTTCTCGCGGGCAGCGTGGACGACCCCGCGCCGCTTCTGCGCGCGGCCGATCTCTTCCTCCTGACCAGCGACACCGAGGGTCTGCCCACGGCCCTGGCGGAGGCTATGGCGGCGGGTCTGCCGGTGATTTCCACGCCCGCCGGGGGGGTGCCGGAAATCGTCGCCGATGGCGAGACGGGCCTGATCGTGCCCTTTCGCGATGCCGGGGCGGCGGCCCAGGCCATGGTGCGATTGGTTCGGGACGCGGCGCTTCGGGAGCGTCTCGCCGCCGCGGGACAGGAATTCGCCCTGCGCCGCTTCGACCTCGACGCCCACGCGGCGGCCCACGGGCGGCTTTACCGGGCCCTCGCGGCGGGCGGGGCACTGCCGCCGGGCGCCGATCGCACTCCGGTGCTGGAAGCCGAGGGCTGAATGACGACGCCATCCTGTGGCAGGCGTGGACGGTCCGCGATCCTTCACCACAGAGGTTTCGCAGGTGGCGCTTCGCACTACTCGTGCTACACGGAGATTATTGAACTTAGCCCTCTGACTACGCCTTCGCCCCCAGCGCCGCCCCCAACGCCTCCAGCACTTCCTCGACTTCCTCGTCCTTCATGTAGGCGAAGAGCGGCAGGTTGAGGACGGCCTTTGAGAGCCATTCGGCTTTTTCGCCGCCGACCTGGCCCGCGAGGTATTGCGCCGCGCCGGGCTGTTTCGACATGGCGCCGGGATAGACGTTGCCGAAGCCGATGCCGCGTTCTTTCAGGACGGCTTCGATGGCGGGGCGGTCCGACGGGTCGTGGAGCGTGACGTTCAGGTAGCCGTTTTCCGTGTAGCCATCGGGCGGGCCGACGGTGCGGACGCCCATGGCGGCGAGGCGATCGCGATATTGGGCGGCGGCGCGGCGGCGGCTCGCGATGCGGGCGTCGATGTAATCCAGGCTCAGGTTCAGGAACGCGGCGTCGTAGCCCCCCATACGGCTGTTCCAGCCGACGAGGCCGTGGCCGTAGTGGGACGTGCGGCCGTGGTTGCTGAGCTGGCGCACGGTGGTGCCCAGTTCTTCCGTCGAGCAGAAGACCGCGCCGGCATCGCCACAGGAGCCGAGGACCTTGGCCGGGTAAAACGAGCAGGTGCTCATGTAGGCGTCTTTGTAGATCGATTCGCCGCGCCAGAGGACATCGAAGGCTTGTGCCCCGTCCTCGATCAGCGCGACGCCGCTTTCGCGGCTGAAGGCGCGGAAGTCGTCGAGACGCGCACTGCCCCAGCCGTAGAGGTGGACGAGGAAGGCGGCTTTGGGGCGGTACTCGGCCACCGCCTGGCGGTAGAGGTCGAAGTCCATGGCGAGGTCGTCGAGGTCGATATCGACGGTGACGGGCCGGGCGCCGACGTTGACGACGGCTTCGAAGGTGGCCCAGAAGGTCGAGTCGGGCAGGACAACGACATCGCCGGGGCCGACGCCGGCGGCGCGCAGGGTGAGCTGGAGGGCGTCCGTGCCATTGGCGCAGCCCACAGCGGCGGCGGCTCCGGTGCGTTCCATCAGGCGCTCCTCGAGCCGGGCGCCTTCCGGTCCACCGACAAACATCGTGTTGGCCGCGACCTTCGCGCTGATCTCGGCCCAGCGGGAAAGAAAATCGGGCTCGAAGCGTCGCAAGTCGATAAAGGGAACAGCCATGGCGGGAAGCCTCCGCGCGGTGAAGTCGATGGCGCGGAGGGTGCGGGCGGGCGAAGCACGACGTCAAGGGCGGGCGGGGCCGGGGAAAAGGTCATTGCGATAAAGTTTTCATAGAGCCAGGAGCGCCCCGGCCCGGGCGGCGCCTCAGCCCGGACCGCAGGCGGGCGAGGTCTCGCGGCGGATTTCCTCGACGATTTCCCGGCGCCCGGCGGCGGAGATGCGGTCGCCGGTGTAGAAGGCGCGGAAGGCGAGATTGCCGATGGCCGTTTCCTCCCATTGGCCCCGGCGGGCATGGCTCTCGACGTCGGCGCGGACGTTATCGCCGTGGCCGGCATCGACGATGATGTGGGCGTCGCCGTTGATTTTCTCGACGACAAAGACGCCGCCTTCGTCGCGCAGTTCCTCGGGCCGAGCCACGGCGGGCTCGAAGTCGTATCGCAGTATGGTGTTGCCTTCGCTGCGTGTGCTCATGGTGTGGGCCTTTCGTGGGGTGGATGGGGGTGGGAAAGCTATCCCTGCCACGATAGGTAACAAGAAAGGTTCCGGGCGACTTGGCCTGGGACACGAGTTGGAAAGTTCGACAGCATGTGGCGAAACTGGAGAAGGGTTGAAGAATCGTCAGCCGCTCGTGACGATTCCGCCTCTTGCTGTGCAGCCTTCGGTGCGCCTGTGCGGTAAATGAAGCACACCGGCCATCCGCTCAGAAAGTTGTCAGTCGCGCATTCCAGATCGGGGCCCAAGGCCACGGGCACTACGGTGTAAAGTAGATTGGCAGTTCGATTGGCTCGTCTTGAACGGAAGTCGTGATGAGAATCTTGGACTTCATAAACTGTGAGGTCTCGGGCACCTGCCCTTCTTGCCAATACAGAAGAACCTTGTGGTCGCGACTTGCACCTTCTGCGTGCTCGACGCGGAGATAGCCGCTTTCCACTTTCGTACTTACGATGCCGAATTCATTCTTGGAATTCAGCTCGATAGAGGCTACATGAACTTCCGTGTTTGCGCTGGATTTAAAACTTACGAGTACGACAGTCGGCGCGAAGATAATTTCGCTTGGGCTGATCAGTTTTGTCTGAATCTCTAGATTGGGAACATCCTCTTGGAACCGGATGGTGGTTACACCGTCCAGGCTCTTGGCAATTTCTGCGCCGGAGTAGAAGAATTCCACTTCGATCTCGCCAGAGCGTCCCGTCGATAGTTTGTGGCTGACACCATCGATAGAAGATTCCACGGTCTTGACCGTGAGGTCTTTCCCGGCCCTTTTATAGATGTGAACGGTTGTCCTGGACGTATTCTCGTCGAAGGCGACAACTTTGGGACGATAAGTGTAGGGCTCCACAAGAGTGAAATCAAGGGTGACAGCGTGTAGCTTTTTGGGGTCGTTCGTGAAAAGTGAAATGGTAACGGTCCGCTGGGAACCGGAAATTTTTTCAGGATCGAGCGCTACCGTTATGGGCATCTCTTCGCCGGGTTCGATTGTGCTTTTCGGGACGGTAACTTCCGTGCAGACGCATGACTTGGAAGCTCTCTGTAATTCCAGAGTTTGATCGCCCACGTTTTTTGCCGGTATTACCAGCTCCATGTTCTCACCGATTTCGACTTCGCCAAAATCGATGTGGCTTTCTATAGAAAGCTTTGGCTGGGCGTAAACATTTGCGAAGCCAATGCATATTATCGCAGAACAAATCGCGAGTCGCTTCATAGTCTTGGTCTCTTCCTATCACTCTCGAGTCTTGGATTTAGTCAACCGAACGATGCTCAGCCCAATGATCACACAACCAAGCGCGGCCACGATGTATCTCATAAGCCCCGATCGACCATTGCCCTTGGGAGTATCGTCCCGCCTGACGGCGGCGCTCGCTTTTTCGTTTTCTTCGCTATTCGCGCCCGAGCTTTGCACGTCCGGAGCTTCATCGTTTTCCTGCACGGCCGCCGCGACCTCAGCAGGCGCATCCGCCCCTCGTTTGGCCAGTTCCGCCAGAGGCAGACGGGGAGACTCGCCAACCTTGTAGCCAATTCCGGCGATGTTGTCTCGGACGCTGGTGCCTTCTGGGAACTCGATGGCGATTTCTTCGACGGCGATCGGCTGGTTGACCTTGATGGAATTGGGTGTGAACACCATTTCTTGCTGCATGATCAATTCGCGGGAGCCAAGAAAATTCAGTTCGATGATTTCCTTAATCGTTGCCGAATCCAGGCTTTCCGGATTCGCCTGTAGTCTTCCGGAGATGGCGCTTCTTCGCGATGCCTCTTGCTTGGCCGGTCCATAGACCCCTCGAGTCACTAATGTAGGTATCGATACCGAGTCTATGGTTTCGAAATCTTCGAAGCTTACGGCTTCGTTCACAATGAACTGCCGCCTGACGGCTTCTTTTTTTGAGGCATCGAGATGTTCCAACACACCCATTTTCTCCCCCGCGTGATAGCCATACAGCAAGGCGTCGATATGGCCGAAGTCCGGCGAGAAGTGATAGTCGATTCTTTCCCCGCTTTCATCCGACGAGATGGAGAAGATATAGGCATCCTCTTCCTGGCGAACGGATCTCCGGTCCAATCTCTCCAACCATTTCCGCACCGACTTCCCTTGAAAATGTCCCCAGATTATCCTGGGATCGAGATAGGCCCCTTCCGGAATCGGCCTATCCTTCCATCCGATAATGCCCGCCGCGTGACTTCTTTCGTTCACATGATCGCCGGTGAGAAAGGTGCTGTAGACACCCGCGACGTAGGCCAGAATTTCGATTTTCACACCATCGGAGTAATCGTATTGCCTGGATATCCTATAGTCATCTTCAAAGAAAAGAGCGGAATGATTCTCTTCCAGGTTGTAAGATTCGTCGTCGTTTCCTGTTTGCTTGATCTGGTAATTGGCTCGAAACGATTTGCTTTCGCTGTCGCGCGCCAGAAGGAGATCCTCGAAAAAATCAGCACTGGGCATCGCGTATGCGGAGCATTGGAGCATCACGAAAATGGTGCAACATGCAAAGGTGAGGGAAAGCCTGTTCATGTGTTCGTCCTAACTAAAAAGGGAAGCCTGACGATGAGGCTTCCCCGCGAAGAATAGAATTTCTTTATCCAAATTGCGGTTGTTGAACCGCACAACGATTACAATCTTACCTGGATGCCCTACTGAGGATCAAGTTAAGGTGACTACGTGTTAGCATCCACCGAGCGGAATGGTGTAGTTGCAGGTACAGACGGCGACACCCAAACAACTGTTGGCCGAGCGGAACTTGGTGCCGCCGGTGCAACCGTCACACGGGAGCGGACATCCGGGAGGACCATCGGTAAAGGCTTCGCATTCATCGTAGGTATCCGTGCTGACGCAGTAGTCGGGGCAAACCCCGACGCAAACGGCGAACGGGGCAATTCCGACCGACAGACACCATCCGCCCTGAGCGGTATTACTATTGCAGGCGTAGTTGCCGTCGCAAACGTTCATGTATTCCGGAGGGCATGTGGGCATAACCAAGGCATCCGCCTTGGTGGCGCCCAGTTCGAGCGAAAACGCGACCAGAAACAGCCCGAAGATCAGTCCGAACGCCGCGAGGGGCGAACGGCGCACAAGACGCTGGATATTTCGAGAATTCATAAATTTTTCCTTGGGTGGTTTTTGGGACTGAGATGACAGGACGGTAGCGCGTTGGAAGTGCCAAGCGAGAAGCGGTGTTTATTTTGCGCCAAGCGCGCGCCCAAAAATCTTAGAAAAATCCCAACTGACCGGAGCGACGGAAGCAAAGGCTGCATCTTGTCAACCGGCCCGCCCGAAGCCCATGGAAGCTGGGGAGTTCGCTCAAGACAAATCCAGAGCTCATCCAGCGAACCCCAGAGATGCTTGGCGCTGGATTGTCGATCCAAATTGCTCGCTGGACCATGATGCCTGCCAGCTCCACTCTATCGAATTCTTCGCCCCCTACTCCAAAACCTCCCAATCCCCCCGAATCCGGGCGTTGGTGCTGATCGTCAGGGCCGAGGTGTCGGTGTCCTCGCCCGCGTTGGCGAGGGCGTCTTGGCCGCTGAGGACGAGGGTGGCGGGGCCGTTGGCGGGGGTGGCTCCGGTGGTGAAGGTGTAGCTGTAGTTGGGGTGGCTGGCGCTGGAGAAGGCCGCCGCGCCGCCATTGACGGTGACCGCCGGGTTGGCGGCGGGGGTCTCGGAGGCGAGGAAGCCCAGGGTGGTGGCTTCGCTGGCGCCGATGGTGGCGGGGGTGGCTACGACGCGGTCAAAGGCCGGGCCGCGGGTGTCGGGGATGGCGATCTGGAAGGGGGTCGAGGAGTTGCCGAGGATCTGGAACCGCAGGTTGACGAAGGCGACTTCGCCGGGGTTGAGGCTGAACGGCGCGGCGAGGAAGGACTCGGTCAGGTTCGCCTGATTCGGCCCGGCCCAGCGCGTCGTGACCGGCATGATATCCACAAAGGCGTCGGCGGCGGAAAGCGTGTTGGTCGTAACCTGCCAGGCGAGACCGATGTCGGCGGCGGTGTTGCCGAACTGCAGGTCGAACTCGCGGGCCACGGCGTCGCTGTTCTGCACGCGGACTTCCAGGCGGTAATCCATCATGTAGTTGCCGATGCTTTCCTGGCGCAGGTAAAGGGGCGCGAGGAGGGCTTCGCTGGTCTGGCTCATATCCGGGCAGCCATCGGTGCGCACGTCGTCCAGGCCAATCTGGAACGTGGCGCCGCCGGGCAGCGTGTTCAGGTCGAAATCGAAGTTCGAGCGCCAGACCTCGTGCGGGTAAACGCCGGTGGAGCGGCGCAGGGTACAGCCCGTGGGCGAGGTGTTGAAGGCGAAGGATTCCAGCTCGGGGGCGCCAATGTTGCCGGCGATCAGGCTCTCGGCCTCGCTCTTCATCGTCGCCACATTCGGCGCCACATCGGTGTTGGTGGTGTCGATGGCCACGATGTACAGCGTCAGGTCCGGGTCCACCCCGGCGACGGTGCCGCGCAGTTTGCCGAAGCAGTTGATGTTCTGGCTCTTGAAGGTGCCATTGCCCAGGAGCGCGAATTTTTTCGAAAAGCCGATCACCTCGCCCGCGCCGGGCGCGATGGACACGGTGCCGAGGCCGGTGGCGTCGAAATTGCCTTCGATGAAGTCCTCGGCCAGGTTCGACTCCATTTCGTGCACATTGCCGATGACGCCGTCGGTGACGAGAACCTGATCGGGCGTGACATCGACGCTGTTGGCGCCTTCGTTGCGGGCGTAAATCACGATGCGGCGCGGCGCCGAGGTGTCGCCGGGCTGGGCGATGTGGAACAGGAAGATGTCGAAATCGTCGTCGATGGTGGTAAAGCCGCTGTTCACCTGCACGTCGTAGGGCGCGGCGTTCGTGCCTTCATAGGAGGGCAGGGTGCCGCTGGTGGTGTAGAGGATGCCGTCGCTGCGGGTGGTGGGGCCGCTGCTGGGATAGCCAAAGGCCTCGGGCATGTCGCTGACGATCAGGTAGGTGCTCTCTGGATGAGGTTCGAGGGCGCCGGGCAAGACACTGGCGGAGCAGAGGTTACACGGCTCCAGGCTGCCGGCCGAAACCAGCGCCGCGTTGGCCGCGGGGGCGGCGCCGCCGGCGAACTCGAACCGCACCGCGTCGGCGGAAACAAAGTGGTTCCCTGGGTCGCCGAGTCCGGCTTCCGGGATAGCGTCCGAGACGGAGACATTGCCGCCGGTACCGGCGGCGAATTCCCACCGGCCCAGGAAATTCCAATGATCGCCGTCGCCTTCCTGATTGGCCAGCACGGTGCTGGTGCCGCCCGCGTGGGTCACGGTAAAGGGCGCGGCCACGGTGCGATTGCCCGACGGCACCCACCACGCATACACATCGTAAAGCCCAGCCGAGGGCAAATCCGGGGCCCAGGTCGCCGTCGCCGTGCCCGTGCCCGACGCGTTCAGGAGGCTGTTCGCCCCCACCGCGCCGACGTTCGCCGAGGCGAACCAGCCGGTGCCAGCGGTCGCGAACTCGGCGTCGCTGTTGTCCACAATCACCACCTGGGCTTGGGCCCAGGCGCTCAATGCCGGCACCGAGCCCAAGCCCAGCGCGGGTGTTAGCCGTGAGAGAATCATCGGAATCGTCCTTTGTCTGCCGTAGGCAGATTGGTCGTTGAAGTCGGAGGGATGAGAGCGGAGCAATGAGTGGATTGCAATGAGTTTCACACGTTGGAGGAGGGCGTCCTCCGTGATCGGCGCTGGCTCCGCAACGTGAACCCTCATAGAAATCGGCGCAAAGGGACGAGGGGACGGAAACGACGCCTGCCGACCGGGCAACGACGCTGCCGAAGAAGGGCCGGGAGGTGAAGCCAGAATGAGCCTACTCCGGTTTGAACGCCTTCAACTCCAGCTCGGTGATGCTGCGGAAGTGCTTCGCGTTGCCGCTGCACAGCGGTTCGTGGGCTTCGACGGCCGTGCCAGCCACCAATGCGTCGGCGAGCATCAGACCAGACTTCAGGGCATATTCCTCGATGTAAACGGTCGCGCGGTGGCCGACAGCCTCGGTGAGAGGCAGGGTCTGAAAGCCGAGATCCTTGAGGAAGGAACGGATCATGGTCGCCTCGCGGCGATTGCGGGCGCCCTGCATCAACTCCATGTAGCTGACCACCGAGATCGCGCGGCTTTTGGCCGAGTCGATGACCTTCGCGGCTCGCGGGTTTCCGCGCAGGCACCAGATCAACACGTCGGTGTCAAAGATCAACGAAGCGGCCCTTGCGGAGGTTCCGGACGTAGGCAGCGGGATCGGCGGCGTCGTCGCGATCGGCCCACATGCCAAAGGCGGGGTGGTTCTTGACTTCGGCGCCGACGGCGGGCTGACCGGAGGGGATCACGCGAGCGACTTCCCGGCCGCGCCGCGACAGGGTCACCTCCTCGTTCCGTTCGAGGGCTTCCATCAATTTGGCGGGATCACGGCGAAGCTCGACAAAGGTCATCTTCATCGCAGGCTGCCTCCTTGAACAACACACTCAGACTGCACAGTTGCGGGTGGCTGGTCAAGCGGGACCGAGGCGCTCTCGCCGCTTCGCCCGGTCGTGACCGACGCCACCCTTGACCCAGAGAATATGACCTGACGAGGTGAAAGTTTAACCCATGTCCTGGCCCCAAAAAGTGCATCACCTGCATTGTCTGCGGTTCGGAGGAGTAGCCGGCTTCGCGAACGGGTTGCTACTCCGCGGGACCAGCCTTCCGCATCGGGTTCCACATGGCGTGGACCGAGGCGATGGCGAAGCCGCGCGGCAGGGTGACGGTCGCGGTGGCGGTGGAGAGCTCCATGGTGCCTTCGAGGGGCGTGGAGGCGACCTCCAAGGGAGCGTTGTCTTCCGATGCAAATCGCAGGGTGACGGTGGTTCCTGGGGGAACGAAGCGCGCCTCGAAGCCGACGGTCATGGGTCCGGGGTTGTTTACCGTGACATCCGGCACAACGATGCCGGCGGCGGGATTGGCGGGGACGGGGACGCCGTCGATGCTGGTGACGCGGACAGATACGGGGATTTGGGGGAAAACTTCGGTGGGGCGGCGGAGCTGGGCATGCTCATAGGGGAGGTTATCCATGTCGAAGTCGAACGCTTCCAAGGAAACGCGTCCCCGGCTGGCTGTGGCGTTGTAGGTGGTTCCGCCGTTGACGTTGATAGAGCCATGGGCGCGCAGCGTCGGAGCAATCAGGCGGACGGAGCCGCCACTGCCAGCGCCAGAGCCGGTTTCCGAGAACTCAACGAAAGGACTCGTGTCTTGAACCCAGAAACCGTCGCCACCAGTGGCAAGAATCCGGCCGCCGCCCTCATTGAGGTTGATCCTGGTCGAACTGGCAATGAGGAGAGCGCCGCCGCCACCGGCGCCGTTGATAGTAACCCCGGGATCCGGTGAGGTGTATCGAGGAGAACCACCTCCACCGGAACCGCCAAGGAGGGGGATCAGGTAGCGGTTGCCATAGCTGAGGCCGCCAAGACCTTCGCCGTTTTCGCCGCGCAGGCTGAAGACGTGGCCGGCACTGCCGGAGGTCACGACGAAATCGTCTTCTCCGGCCGGAGGAGCGACACCGCCGCCACCGGGTCCTGCGCCGGGTCTTCCCTGGGTCGAACCGGTGCCGCCGCGGCCACCGTCAAAGCCTCCGGCCCCGCCTCTGCCATTGAGACTTAAGCCTCCCATATTGCTTTCCTCGCCGCTCAAGTCAAGGGTGCCGTCGATGACGACATCGCCCTGGGCGAGCCAGACCACGGGGAGGCTTCCCAATTCCTGGGACCGCAGGCGGATATAGGAGTCTGCTTCGACCGTGATGGTCGTGAAATGGTAGATGTTGTCGCCGTCGGGATCGAGAGGCGGATCGAAGGTGGCGGGATCAAAGATGATTGGGACTCCGGAACTTCCGCCGCTCAAGACCAAGGCCCCATCCGATCCGTCGGAGCCGGAGTCGAAGGATTGGGCAGCGGACAGGCCGGGGGTGGCGGCAAGGAGGGCCAGCAGGCAGAAGGTCGAGGGGAAATTCATCGCGATTTGTCCTCGGAAGGGGGAGTGTTTTCGATGGTGAAACAGGGGCCATCGATACGCCCGAGGGCGCTAGCCGGGTGAACTTCGTTGGCGAGACTGAAAGTGAAGGAAGCGTTGTCGGCGAACTGTCCAGTGGCGTTCTGGATGGAGAATACAAGGACGTCGTTGAAGATCGGGACGCTTTGGGCGAGGAGCGGATCCGAGCCATCCTCGGTTTCCTCTCCGTCGCTGAAGCCGTCGGAATCGGAGTCATAGGCCAGAGGGTCGAGACCGCGGTCGATTTCTTCGCCGTCGGGGACGCGGTCGCCATCGGTGTCGGGCTCGCCGGGGTCGAGGCCGAGGGCCAGTTCTTCCAGGTTGGTGAGGCCGTCTTCGTCGGAGTCTTCGTCGCCATCGAGAATCCCGTCGCCATCACTGTCGTCGAGACCGGGATCAAGGCCGAGGCGTTCCTCGAGGCGAGAAGAGAGGCCATCACCGTCCGGGTCCTCGAGTCCGGCGACGACCCAGCTCTGGCCTCCGGCCGGGAGAGGGGCGAGAAAGAGGAGGCCCAAAAGGAAATGGGCAAGCAGCGGCCGCCTGAATTGCGCAGGTGTCATCGGAAACCAATCCTTCGGGATGATAATCCTTTTGTTGAGAATTACGATGGGGGCGTCAATCGGTTGTTAGACACTGTCCCTCCGTGTTCGGATGGCGCGAAGGCACTTCCAGCTCCCCCTTCACCAAATTGTTGCGCTCCATGGCTTCTCAGGCCGAACTAACACTTGCATCGTCCTGGCCGCTGGGCACAGTGGACGGTCTGATTTCGAAGAGGGAGACACACAACCCATGGCAGAACGTATCGTTCGTGGCGGTTTGATCCAGGCCACCTGCACCGATCCCGGAGACGCGCCCGTCCTGACGATCAAGAAGAACATGATCGAGAAGCATGTGGAGATGATCAAGCAGGCCGCCGAGCAAGGCGCCCAGGTCATCTGCCTGCAGGAAATCTTCTACGGGCCCTACTTCTGCTGCGAGCAGGACACGAAGTGGTACGACACCACGGAGCGCATCCCCGACGGCCCCACCACCAAGCTGATGCGCGACCTGGCCAAGAAGCTCGGCGTGGTCCTGGTCCTCCCCATGTACGAGGAAGACATCACCGGCGTGTACTACAACACCGCCGCCGTGATCGACGCCGATGGCGAGTACCTGGGCAAGTTCCGCAAAATGCACATCCCCCATTGTCAGCCCGGGTTTTTCGAGAAGTTTTACTTCAAACCCGGCAACCTCGGCTACCCCGTCTTCAACACGAAGGTCGGCAAGGTGGCGGTGTATATCTGCTACGACCGGCATTTCCCCGATGGCGCTCGGTGCCTGGGGCTGGGCGGGGCGGAGATTGTCTTCAATCCATCGGCGACGGTGGCGGGGCTCAGCGAATACCTGTGGAAGCTGGAGCAGCCGGCCCACGCCGTCGCGAACCAGTACTTCGTCGGCGCCATCAACCGCCCGGGCTTCGAGGAGCCCTGGAAGTTCGGCGAGTTCTACGGCCAGTCCTACTTCTGCGACCCGCGCGGCAAGATCGTCGCGGAGGGCAAGCGCAGCGAGGACGACATCGTCATCGCCGACCTGAACCTGGACCTGATCCGCGAAGTGCGCAACACGTGGCAGTTCTTCCGCGACCGCCGGCCGGAGACTTACGATCAACTGACGGCGCTGTGAGTCGCTGGAAAGACTGGTTTTATCGCAAAGGCGCAAAGAAGCGAAGGTGCAAAGGGGGGTGTCCCGCGGGGGTGTGGACTTGAGTTGTGGCGACATGATGGGCTCCGGCCGGTTTGAATGGGCTGGAGTGTTTCATGGGTCCTCGCGTTTGTCCCCTCATGTGGCGCTTAGGGAACAAAATAGACAAGATAGACAACGGGGCGATTTTTCCCTACCCAAAGCGAACCGGTTTCGGTTAATCTTCCCGTCCCTTGCCCTCGTGGTGAGGGACGTTTTTTCGTGCTAGGTCCGCCAGGGCCGGAAGGATCGACGCCCACACCGATGGCTTTGCCGATGGGTTCGCCCTCGTCCCAGCTCCCCTTTGAATACCATGGCCAGCGCCTGATGGCGCTGGCTGGGCGGGCGGTGTATTGGCCGGCGCGCGAGGCGTTGCTGGTGGCGGATACGCACTTTGGCAAGGACGCGGCGTTTCGCCACGCGGGCATTCCGGTTTCGAGCGAGTCGCTGGCGTCGGACCTGCGCCGGCTGGAGGAGTTGCTGGGGCAAACCGGGGCGGCGCGGCTGATCGTTCTGGGGGATTTTCTGCACGCGGAGACAGGCCGCACCGAGGCGGCGATGGAGGCCTTGGCGGCTTGGCGCGGGCGCTGGCGGGGGCTGGAGTGCCTGCTGGTGCGCGGCAACCACGACCTGGAGGCGGGCGACCCGCCGGCGGACTGGGGCTTTCGGTGCGAGGACGAACCGTTCGCCCTGGGGCCGTTCGCGCTGAGGCACCATCCGCTCGGGCGCGACGCCTTGGACGCGGGGGCGCCGGTGCTGGCGGGGCACTTGCATCCGGGGGTGACGCTGACCGGACCGGGGCGTGATCGGCTGAGGGCGCCGTGCTTCTGGATGATGCCCCGGCAGTTGATTTTGCCGAGCTTCGGGTCGTTTACGGGCTGCGGCCCGGTCGAGGCGCGGGAGGGCGACCGGGTGTTTGTGACCTGCGAGGGTCAGATTGTGGAACCGGCGGCACGAATCGCGCGCTTGCGGCGGCGGCTGAGGGAAAGTTTGTGAGGGTAACGGATCACTTCAGTTCCATAATATTCCACAGAGCATTTTGCCCGGCAAAGGACCCCGCAGAGCCATGAACCGAAAAGCCTTGATTGTCGCCGCCGCCGTCGCCCTAGTGGCGGGTTTTCTGTTTCTCCGATCCGGCGGCCCCGGTTGGCCCTTGATGAATTGGCCCCCGAGCGGCGGCTCAACCATTGTGGTCCTTGGGGATAGTCTGACCTCAGGGCATAGTGTGAACCCAGGCGAGAGCTACGTCGACCGGCTCGAGCAGCGCTTCGGCGTGTCGATCGTCAACGCCGGGATTTCGGGCAATGTGACCGCCGATGGGCTGAAGCGGCTGGACCGCGACGTGCTGAGCGAAGACCCGCGGATCGTGCTGGTTTTCCTGGGCGGCAACGACATGCTGCGCAAGACCGCGCCCGAGTCCCAATTCCGCGACCTGCGGGAAATCGTCCGCCGCATCCAAGCCACCGGGGCCTTCGTCATTCTGGTGGGGCTGGAGGCGCCGCCGCTGATGTCGAGCACCGATTACGGCGATCTCTATGAAGAGGTGGCGCGCGAGATGGGCACCGGCTACGTGCCCAACGCGATGGGCGGGGTGTTCGGCCGGCCGTCGCTGATGGCCGACAGCATTCATCCCAACGCGGCGGGACATGAGAAAATGGCCAAGCGCATCGGCGACGCGATCGAGGAGTATATGTAGCGCGAAAGTCTTTGTTACGACAGGACTTGCCACGTGGCGCCCGGTGCCCCAAGCTTTGCGAAGGGCCGGGACGATTCTTGCGGTGACCGGTCCGCTTCCCCCCGCATTGGCTCCTATCCGCATTGACACGGTTGGGGCAATTCGCGAGGGGTGAGCCTGTCTGATGGGACCGGCGGAGTCCTATTTCCTTCGCCCGCAACCACCAAACGCCTCCTCGGGAGTACCGCGCTATGCGCTTGGCCTTTGTCTTCGACGCCCACATCCTCCAGCACGAACCGCTGGGGCCAATGTACATCGCCAGCTACGTCCGTCAATTCGGCCACGACGTGGAGTATTTCTCCGTCGACGAACCGGATTACGAGCGGCTGATGCGCCAGTACGACCCACAGGTCCTGGCCTTCAGCGTCTCCACGGGCCAGCACCCGCGCCTCCTGAAGGCGAACCGCCACCTGCGCGAGACGTTGCCGAACGCCAAGTTCTCGGTCTTCGGCGGCCCCCATCCCACCTTCTTCCAGAACATGATCCTGGCCGAGGGCGTCGATGCGACCTGCATCGGCGAGGGCGAGGAGCCGATGGGCGAGCTGCTCAACGCGCTGGAAAAGGGCGACGACTGGACGGGGATTCAGAATCTGCACTGCAAGATGCCCGACGGCACGATCAAGGAAAACGAGAAGCGCCCGTTCCTGCCCCATCTGGACGAGCTGCCCTTTCCCGATCACGACATCAAGGCCCGCTTTCCGCACCTGAAGGAGAAAAAAGTCGGCTTCTTCATCGCGGGGCGCGGCTGTCCGTTCAAGTGTACCTTCTGCTTCAACGACGCCATGATGAAGATGCAGAAAGGGCGCTACGTGCGCTATCGCGACCCGGACAAGGTCTGCGAAGAAATCGACATGGTGAGGTCCAAGTACGGCATCGAACTCGTGTCGTTCCAGGACGATATCTTCGGCATTGACGTGAAATGGCTGGAGAAATTCGCCCCCATTTATCGTGACCGGATCAAGCTGCCCTTCATGTGCCATTACCGCAGCGATCTCGCCACCGAGCGCGCCGTGAAGGCGATGCACGACGCGGGCTGTGTGCGGATGATCGTGGGCCTGGAAAGCGGCGACGAAGAGCTGCGCCAACGCGTGATGGACAAGCGCGTGAAGGACGAGGAGCTGTACGCCAGCGCCGAGCGCTGCCATCGCTACGGCATCGAACTGCTGACCCAGAACATGTTCGGCATCCCCGGCGAAACGCCGGAAACGGCCATGAAAACCGTCGAAATGAACATGCGCATCCAGCCCGAGGTGTTCATTCACTACTTCTTCATGCCGTACCCGATGACGAAGCTGGGCGAGATCGCCCAGGAAATGGGCATGTTCGACGGAAACTTCGACATGCTGCCGGAGACGTACCACACCGGCTTGTCGCTCAACATCCCGCACAAGGACGTGCTGAACGCCATCGGGTTGAACAGTTACTTCATGGTGGATTACCCGGTGGCGTTCCATGCGACGCGGGCCTTCATGAAGCTGTTCAAGAGCGACAAGGCGCGTCTGGCCTGGTTCAAGGGCATGAACGTGATCGAACGCGTCATGACCAAGGCGGGTCTGCGCAAGGAAGGCTGCTGGTACCACGAGCCGCGCATCGGCTGGCGCTTCAACGAAGACGGCAGCCCCAAGGACGGCGGCACCGGCACCGGACGCCAGGTGCGTTGGAGCCGCGCCCAGAAGAAGGCCATGAAGGAAGCGGAAGCCAATCGCCCCCGCACCAGCAGCGTGGGCGGTGTGGCCCCCAATCTGCCGAGGGCGAAGCGGATTTAGGCGTAGACTTCAGGGCTTATTTTTCCATTCAACTAATACATGCAACAGTTTGACGTGGACAATCTGCCACAACGCCGTATACTGTGATCAATTCCTTGTGGGAGGAGTTGACCAGAATATGCGAACTGAACAGACCAAGAAACCCGAAGCCTTCACTCTGATCGAACTGCTGATCGTCGTGGCGATCATTGCCATCCTGGCGGCCATCGCTGTGCCGAACTTCCTGGAGGCTCAGGTCCGCGCGAAGGTGAGCCGTGTGAAATCCGACATCCGCTCGATCGCCACCGCTGTCGAGTCCTATGCGGTCGACAACAACAACAAGTACCCGTTCGACATCGACAGCCGCGGATGGCCGTGGTACATGACCGACGTGATTTCCACGCCGATCGCCTACCTGACATCGGGCAGTATCCTGGAAGATCCGTTCCGCGTTGGGGGTACGGGCACCGCTTCGACCGACGCCCGCCGGTTCCGCTACATCAACTACATGTCCACCGTCACACCGGGTTGGCCGCCGAGCCCCTACCCCGGCCCCTTCACCGCCTCAACCCGCCCTGCCTGGGCACCGACCATTAACCAAGCCCAGTTCGAGACCGCGACGGAGAACTTTGGCCTCTACAAGCTGTCCTCCGCCGGTCCGGACCAATCGGCCAACACCAGCTTCCTTCTGACCGAACTGATCTACGACCCAACGAACGGCACCGTCTCCGGCGGCGACGTGATTCGGTCGCAGAAGGGCCAGAGCGAGTAAGCGGCCCCATCGGTCCTCGCTCCGCCAACGCCCTTGACGCGAAGGCGGCCCCTCGTTTGCTCTTCAGTGGTCCCGGTTTCCGCCGGGACCGCTTTCGTTTTGCATCACTCCCTTTTTCAGGTCGCCATGCCCGCCCCCGCCTCCACTGCCAATCGACTCAAACACCTGCGCGAACGCTTTGAAGCGGTGGAGGGCCAGTTGGCCGATCCGGGAGTCGCGAAGGATTCGAAGCGGCTTTCTGAACTGGGCCGCGAGCACGCTGATTTGACAGAGACGATCAAGGTGGCCGAGCGCCTGGCCGATGCGGAGGATCGTCTGGCCCAGGCCCGCGACATCCTGAAAACCGAGGGCGACGAGGAAATGCGCGAGTTGGCGGAGCTGGAAGCGGAGGAGACGGAGGGCGAGGTGGAGCGCCTGACCGAGGAGCTGGAGTACCGCCTGGTGCCGCGCGATCCGCTGGACGACCGCAACATTCTGCTGGAAATCCGCGCCGGCACCGGTGGCGACGAAGCGGGGCTCTTCGCGGCGGATTTGCTGCGCATGTACACGCGCTATGCCGAGGAACGGGGCTGGAAGATGGAAATGGTCAGCGAGACCGAAGGCGCCGTCGGCGGGCTGCGCGAAGTCGTGGTCAACGTGAAGGGCAACGGGGCCTACAGCCGCCTGAAGTACGAGAGCGGGGTCCACCGCGTCCAGCGCGTGCCCGCCACGGAAACGCAAGGACGCATCCACACCAGCGCCGCCACCGTGGCCGTTTTGCCGGAGGCGGAAGAAACGGACGTGGAAATCAAGGAAACGGACATCCGCGTCGATACGATGTGCGCCAGCGGCCCCGGCGGCCAGGGCGTCAATACGACGTACAGCGCCGTGCGCATCCTGCACCTGCCAACGGGCCTGATCGTCACTTGCCAGGACGAGCGGAGCCAAACGCGCAACAAGGCCAAGGCGCTGACGGTGCTGCGGGCGCGGCTGCTGGAAGCCCAACTGGAAAAGGACCGCGCGGCCCGCAGCGCGGCCCGCAAATCCATGGTCGGCAGCGGCGACCGCAGCGAACGCATCCGCACCTATAACTTTCCCCAGAACCGCGTGACGGACCACCGTATCAACCTGACGCTGTACAGCCTCGACCGGTTGATCGAGGGCGACATCGAGTCGATGATTTCGGCCCTGCGCAAAGCGGAGATGGCCGAGCGAATGGAGGGGATGGCGAAGTAGGACGTGCGACGTGCCGCGCGATATGGTGCCGGGTGCTGAGCGCGTTGACCTTGAAGGCTTTCTTACCCCCATGCGTTTCGCTCCGCCCGTTCAGCCATGAGTTCTTCCGAAATCCCCCGCCACGGTTCGTCGAACGACCGCGTTTGCGAGAACTGCGGGCGGTGGATCGAACGCGCGGAGATGCTCTATAACGTGCGGATCGAAATCGCGGCGGAACCGAGACTGTGGGATTTGGAGGCCTCCCTCGAAAAGGCGGACCGGCCGCCGATGGAGGAGCTGGAGGAGTTGATCGCCAAGCTCGAGAAGCTCGACGAGGAGCAGAAGCGCGAGGTGGAGGATCAGGTGTACGAGGAGTTCCGCTTTTCCCTGTGTCCGCAATGCCGGGCCGAGCTGCATCGACGCCTGCGCAGCCATCGCGACATCCTGATGTAGCCGCTGAGCCCGCCGTTTGCTTCTTCCTCGCGGGGGCGCCGGAAAATTGGCACCGGTCCGCCCGCTCCATTCCCAATGTCCGGACTCGCTGACCCATCGACCCTCTGCATCTTATTTCCCTGATCTTGATCGGCTGCGAGATCGCCTTTCAACTCAGCCTCGCCGCCTACATTGTCACGCGTCCGCAACGCGAACCGGCGGTGCGCACGTCGTGGTTTCTAGTGGTGCTCGTGGCGCCGCTGATCGGCGGCATCATCTACTTGATTTTCGGGAACTTGCGGCTGCCCAAGAAAAAACGCCACCGCTACGAGAACATCCGCGAGACGATGAAGCAGCGGGCCAGCGAGGGCTCCTGGTGCCCGGACGGCGCCGGCGATCCCTGTCAGCGCGTCGAGCGTGGGATCCGGCTGGCGGAGTCGCTCGGCTCCCTTCCCGCCCGCGCCGGAAACCGGCTTGAACTGTTCGACGAAACCCCGCGGGCCGTCGCCCGCCTTGTCGAAGACATCGAGGGCGCCTCGCGCTCGGTGCATCTGCTGGCCTACATCTACCTGGATGACAACTCCGGCACGGCGGTGGGCGAGGCCCTGATGCGGGCCGCCGGGCGCGGCGTGCGATGCCGCGTGCTTCTGGATCAGGTCGGCTCCTACCTGTTCCTGAAGTCCGATTTGCGCGAACGCATGGAAGCGAAAGGCGTCGAGGTGGCCGAAGCGGTGCCGGTTTACACCGCCGGACTGCGCCATCCCTTCGAACGCTTCGACCACCGCAACCACCGCAAGCTGGCCGTGATCGACGGCGTGGTGGGATGGACCGGCAGCCTGAACGTGGCGGACCCGGAATTCCGCATCAAAGCCAAATTCGCCCCCTGGGTCGATGTGGCGATGCGCTTCGAAGGCCCCGCCGTCTACGACCTCCAAGGCCTCTTCATCGAGAACTGGCTGGCCGACACCGACAGCGACGAAGTGGACGAATTGTGGACGCCCCAGCCCGAGCCGCTGCCCGGCGGCAAGCCGCTCCAGATCATGGGCACGGGCCCGCACCTGCCCCTGTTGTCGTTGCGGATGATGGCCGTTTACGGCTTTGGCGACGCGCGCCAGGAACTGGTCATCACCACGCCCTATTTCATGCCCGATCACTCGACCATGACGTCGCTGATCGCCGCGGTACGATCAGGCGTGCGGGTGGTGCTGATCGTCCCGGCGCGCAACGACTCGAAGCTGGTGCACCTGGCGAGCCGCAGCCTCTACGAACCGTTCCTGGAAGCGGGGGGCGAAATCTACGAGTACACCAAAGGGCTGCTGCACAGCAAGACGGTGGTCATCGACCGGCGCATCGCGGTCATCTCGACGGCGAACCTGGACCGCCGCAGCTTCGAGCTGAACTTCGAGCTGCAAGCCCACATCTTCTGCCCGGAAGAAACCGAGCGGGTGCGGGCGATCCAGGAGCGCTACCTCCAGGAGGCGGTGCCGGTGCGGCTCGACGAATGGCACGCCCGCCCCCGCCACACCGAATGGGCGCAAAATGCGGTTGGTTTGATGGCGCCGCTTTTGTGAGGAATCACCACAGAGTCACCGAGGACACGGAGGGGGGGATGACTAAGTCTTTCTGAATGAACATTCTGCATCGCCAGATACCCTATATTACAGTTTGAGATTTCTCGCAAGTCATCTTACTCTCTGTGTCCTCGGTGGCTCGGTGGTGATTCAATCCATCCCTCCCATTGGCATCATCGATGCCTAGCCCAACTTCGACAGTTGTGAGGCGATGTTTCTTGCAATTGCTGGAGTTACGTTTTTTGGACCGTTGAAGTCGCCACTACATTCTGGAAGCGTTTTGGTCGGTTGGGGAGGCGAAGCTTGAGGGCGTGGAGCAGGGCCC
>JAVJSW010000016.1:0-80071 GCA_040219255.1 Sumerlaeia bacterium | reverse complement strand
GGCGAGGGGCATGCCCGCGCGATGGGTCCGATCGGACACCATGGCGTGCGTAGCAAAGCCCACCATGGTGCCTAACGCCAACAGCCACAGCCATCGGCTCGCCCCGCCGCGCACTGCCCGGCCGATCCCCAGGGCCGCCACCGGCAGCGCGAAGCATGTGGTCATGTACATGAAACGCCCTCCCAGGTTCGACGGCCGACCCGCCTTGTGACTGGACCAGATGTAGAAGGCGATGTAGGTGGCGGCGATGACGAGAAGGCTGAGGGCGGGTAGCCACTCAGCGCGCGAGCGGTTGACGAGGTGATGGCGCCAGAGGAACAGCATCCGCCCGCCCGCCGCCAGCCCCGCCAGCCAAAGCACCGGGGCCGTCAGCGCCAGGAGCCGCAGCGCGTGCACGAGTTCCGTCTGCCAGTCGTAATGCTCGACGACGCGGTGAGCCGCCATGAGCTGGAAGAAGAGCGCGTTCCCATCGAACGCGTAGGCGTGGAGACCCATCCAGAAGAGCGGAAACCCCGCGACAATCGGCAGGCGCAAGGCACAGCGGGCGGCGGCGCGGAGGCGGTCGGCGGAATGCCAGGCGGCGACCAGGCTGGTCAGTCCCCAGGCGGCGCCCATCAGCGCCCAGGCCTCGTAACGCATCGTCGTGGCGAGGCAAAGGAGAACGTCCCCGGCGAAAACCCAGTGCCAGCGGAGCGCGCCGCCCTCGCGCAGGCCCGGGCGTATGCCCGTCCAGTGGAGTGCCACGCCCCAAATCAGCAGAACGGTCGTTGGCTGATCGGAAAGAATCGACAACCCGAAGCGGAGCGCCCACGGCATGGTGGCAAAAGCTAAGGCGGCGGTGAAAATGGCACGGCCGCGGCCTCCGATGGCGCGGGTCAGGGCGCCGGCGCCGGCGATTCCCCCGCAGCCGAAGAGGAAGTGCAAGAAAACGAGGGCTTTGTCTTCCTCCCAGATCTGCCCGATGCTGAGCGCCCACCAACGCACAATAAGAATATGCCCCCAGGGCCAGACGAGAGTGTCCTCGCGGACGGCTTCCGGGAAGAGTTCGCGCGCTGGATCGAAGAGCATGACCGCGATCAGGTGCCGCATGTGGTCGTCGATGCTGAGGATCGCCAGGCCCCGGGCGGCGCCGAGGGCGCAGAGGAGCGCATAGACCGCCAGCGGAATCCAGAGCAGGCGCCCCCAATCGGCTAGGTCCGCGGGACGTTGTTCGAGATCGGGACGAAGCAGGGGCGGGAGGGACATGTACCGGTTGAGAGCTGGAATCAGAGGGGCGGCGTCAGGGTATGACGGCCCTCAATCGCACCGGCAACGGGAAATCGTCCCGCGACGGCTTGACTTTCTCCACATGGTTTCCAAGGCTCGCGAAAAGCCAACGCGGTGGGCCTGATGGAAGGCCTGACTTTTGCCGCAGATCACTAGAAGTCCGCCCATGATCGCCGAACTGCCCGAACGACTCGCCAACGACATCCGAATCTACGCCCGCCGCAACGAAACGCCGCTGACGCTCAAGCAGCTCTTCGACTTCGGCCGCGACCGCTCCGAAGACACGCTCATCCATGGCTCCCAATACTTGCACGTCGAATTGCCGATCCGCGTGGCCAAGCGCGTCGTCGAACTGGAGAACATGCCCCACGGACTCTCCATGATGCCCGCCGTGCGCCAGGTCTGGCAGATGTACGTCGATACCTTTCGCGACATCCGCGACGCCGTGCACCCGCACAACATGCAGGAAGAGCAGGAGTTCATCACACTTCTCGACAGCATCAAGACGCGCCACAACCCGGTCTTTCAGTTGATGGCTCGGGGCGTCAAGGAGCTGAAGACCCACCTAGGCGACCGGGAACTCGACATCGATGTGCACACCTCACTCGACCGTTTCTATATTTCGCGCATCGGCATCCGCATGCTGATCGGTCAGCACGTGGCGATTCACGAGGCCCACCAGCCCGGTTGGGTGGGAATTATCTGCGGCGATTGCTCGCCCGCCCACGTCGCCCGCGACGCCGCCGAGCACGCCAGCCATCTCTGCCAGGTTCACTACGGCGATGTTCCCAAGGTGCGCATCGTGGGCCAGACCGACGTCAAGTTCACCTACATTCCTACCCACCTTTATCGTATGCTGTTCGAATTGCTGAAGAACTCGCTGCGCGCCACTGTGGAGACGCACGGTCATCGCGACACTATGCCGGAGGTGAAAGTCATCATCGCCGACGGCAAAGAAGACATCACGATCAAGATCAGCGACGAAGGCGGCGGCATCCCCCGCAGCGGCCTCGGACGCCTGTTCACCTACCTGTACACGACAGCAAAACTGCCCGACGAAAACCCCTCGCCCTACGCGCCGGAAATCGACCCGATGGCCGGTTACGGTTTCGGCCTCGCCATCAGCCGGCTCTACGCGCGCTACTTCGGAGGGGACCTGCAAATCATCTCGATGGAAGGCTACGGCACAGACGCCTATCTGCATCTGAGCCGGCTGGGCGATCAGTTGGAGACGCTGGCGTAGGAACTTGTTCTTAGCCGCAGATAGGCACAGATGGAGAAGTGAGAGCGGGGCTGTGGTTTCAATGAGAAACGGGGTGCTTCGCAAAGCCGCGAAAGCACCCCGTGAGTTGTGTTGATCTGCGTAATCTGCGGCCAATTCTCAGGCCGCCGATCACTTACAGCTTGATCGACTTCGCCCACCGGATATTCGGGATGGCGGCGAGTTCCTCGAGCATTTCGTTGGTCACTTCGCCGTCCACGTTGATGATGGTCATGGCGTCGGAGTGCGCCTCGCGGCGGCCCCAGGTCATTTCCGCGATGTTGACACCCTTCTCGCCGAAGTAGGTGCCCACGCGGCCGATGATGCCGGGGACGTCGTCGTTCTCCAGGACGATCAGATTGCCTTCCGGGACGGCGGCGAAAGTCTTGTCGTCCACCATCACGATGCGGCCGTGATCGGGTTCGAAGACGGTTCCGCTGACGCAGTGAATCTTGCCGTCTTCGAAGGTCACGGACAGCGACATCAGGTTGCTGAAGCGGTAACTGCCGCTCAGGCGCGTGTCCTGGATGGAGATGCCGCGCTCGCGGAGCATCGACAGAGCGTTGATTTCATTCACCGTGTCGTCCGTGGTGGCGCTGATGAAGCCCTTGGCCAACGCGCGGGCAAGGGGTTCCGTGTTGTATTCGAGGATGGAACCGCTGAAGCGGCATTCCAGATTCGTGGCCGCGGCCTTGTGGAATTGGGCGGCGAAGCGCCCCAGCTTTTCGCACAAGTCCAGGTACGGCTTAAGGCGCTTGAGAATTTCCGGCGGGATGCTCGGGGCGTTGATGGCGTTGACGATCTTGCCGTTCTGCAGGAGGTCGACGATCTGCTCGGCGACCTGCACGGCCACTTTCTCCTGCGCTTCGGTGGTCGAGGCGGCGACGTGCGGGGTCAGCACCATGTTCGGCAGGCTGCGCAGGGGGCTGTCCACAGGCAGGGGTTCGGTGGCGAAGACGTCGAAAGCGGCTCCGGCCACCGGGCCGTCCGTCAGGGCCTTGGCCAGGGCTTCTTCATCCACAAGGCCGCCGCGCGCGCAGTTCACGATACGGGCGCCCTTCTTCATCTTGGCGAGACGCTCGGCGTTGATGATGTTGCGGGTCTCATCGGTCAGCGGCGAGTGGAGCGTGATGAAATCCGCTTTTTCGCAGATTTCGTCGACGGAGGCGCTGGTGACGCCCAATTGGTTCATCCGCTCGCCAGAGACGAAGGGGTCGTAGCCCAGGATCGTCATTCCGAAACCGACCATGCGCTTGGCCACTTCCTGACCGATGCGGCCGAGGCCGATGATGCCAAGGGTCTTGCCGTTGAGTTCGCTGCCCATGAAGGCTTTCTTGTCCCACTTGCCGGCCTTCATGCTGGCGTCGGCGGCGGGGATCAGGCGCGCGCAGGCCATCAGCATGGAGATGGCGTGCTCGGCGGTCGAGATGGTGTTGCCGCCAGGAGTGTTCATGACCACGATTCCGCGCTTGCTGGCGGAATGCAGGTCCACGTTGTCGATGCCGACACCGGCGCGGCCGATGACCTTCAGATTGGCCGCGTGCTCCAGAATCTCCGGCGTGGCCCGGGAGCGAGATCGCACCACCCACGCATCGTATTCGCCGATGCTGGCTTTGATTTCCTCTTGGGTGATGGTCGGAGTGTGATCGACCTGGAAACCGGCCTTGCGGAAGACTTCCAGACCGTCTTCACTCAACTTGTCGCTGACCAGAACTTTGTACGTCATGGCGATTCGGTCCACAGTAGTGAGATTGGAATTCGTGGCGGTTCGATTCGTTTTGCGAGAAACCGCGCCCGGTTTGTGACTGGACCGTTCCCCCGGGCGCAAGGGGGGATTTGCGCAACTGATTGCACTCCCCACCGTCCCTTGCGTCCTAAGATCCGCTCCGCGCTCGCTCCCTTGTGCGTGGGGCCATGGCGTACTGTCCCGCGAATCCGGATGCGCGCGCTCCGGCATAGGAATAGCTACTCCACTCGTTTTCGTCCGCTTCCACGTGAAGTCATCCCCCGCACGGAAACATTGCCCGGACTTTTGATGAAAAGCTGTTTTCCCACGATCATCCTGGCCCTCCTGGCGGCCGCCTCGATCTCCTGCGCCACGAAGATCGAAGACGTTCCCGCGCCCATCGCCATGCCACCCGCCTTCTCCGCAACGGGGGACGCATTTCTGCCGGACCGGTGGTGGGAGGATTTCAACGACCCGGCGCTCGACGCTTTGGTGGAAAAGGCCCTCACGGAGAACTTCAGCCTGCGAAGCACATGGGACAGACTGGCTCAGGCCAACGCGCTGGTTCGCCGGTCCGGTGCGGGATTATGGCCAACTCTCGATCTCTCCGGCGGGGCGGAGGAACGCTGGTCGCGTGTCGACCGCACCAACCCCGCGACGGGCAATACGTCACGCGAGACGATCAACAGCGACCCGTGGTCGCTGGGTCTGGCGGCGCGCTACGAAGTGGACCTGTGGGGGCGCATCCGGTCAGAGCGCAACGCCGCGCTGCTCGATCTCCAGGCCACCGAATCGGATATTCACAGCGCGGCGATTTCCCTGTCGGCCAATGTGGCGCGCACCTGGTATCAGTTTCAGGAACAGCAGGAGCAAATCGCCCTCCTTGACGAGCAAATCGAAACCACGCGCGATACCCTTCAGGTGATCGAGTCCCGCTTCAAACGGGGCTCGGCGCCCGCCAGCGACGTTTTGCAGCAACGCCAACTGCTCGAATCGCGCTTTGAGGAGCGCGAGCGCGCCGTGAGCGAACTGGAGCGGTTGAGGATCGCGCTGGCGGTGCTGACCGGCGCGGAGCCGGTAGACTATCAGATCGATGCGGGTGCCGGGCTCGTCACGCTGCCGCCGCTGCCCGCCACCGGGATTCCGGCCGAACGGGTGACGCTCCGCCCTGATGTGCGCTCCGCCTATCTGGGCGTCCAATCCGCGGACCAGGAACTTGCCGCCGCGATCGCGAATCGCTATCCGCAATTGACGCTGACCGGTTCGTTCTCCGATTCGGATGATCGTCTCGAAGACCTGTTCGAGAACTGGGTGGCGGTGCTGGCGGCGGACCTGGTGGTGCCGGTGCTGGACGGCGGCGCCCGGCGGGCGGAAGTGGATCGCTCGCGGGCGGTCGCGGCCGAGCGATTCCATCTCTACGCTCAGCAATTGCTCGAAGCATTGGGCGAAGTGGAAGATGCACTCGTGGCCGAACGCCATCAACGCGCTGTGGTCGAGAGCATCGAGAAGCAACTGGTTCTGTCGCGCCAAGTGACCGAACGCATCCGCGCCGAGTACATCGGCGGACGCAGCGAGTTCCTGCGGGTGCTGGACGCTCAGCAATCGCAGCAGAGTCTGGAGCGCGACCTGCTTTCCGCAAGGCAACAACTACTCGGCTTCCGCATCGATTTGTGCCGGGCTCTTTCCGCCGGCTGGGACCTTCAAGAACCCAGCGTGCCGCCGCCCGGCGACGGCGGCCCAGACATGAACTATCCCCTTCCCATCCCCGTTCCAGCAGGAGTCGCTTCATGAGCGAGCACGAATCGAAAGGCCGCCGATTCCTACGGTGGATCGTCACGACCATCTTCGGAATCCTCGTACCGTTGGCGATTCTCGTGGGCGGAATCTATGGTGCCAAACGCCTGATTGACACCGCTCCGCAGGCCGAAAGGCAGGCGGCCAAAGGGGAAGAGCGGGCACGCTTGGTGCAGGTGGAGCGGTTGCAGGCCGGTCCCCAGCAAGCCGTGATTCGCGTGATGGGTCTGGTGCAACCGGCCCGCGAGGCCATGATTCAACCCCTGGTAAACGGCGAAATCGTCGAGTTCACGGAGAACCTGGAGCCCGGCGGATTGGTCAAGAAGGGCGAGGTGCTCTTTCGCATCGATCCAACAGATTACGAAATCGCGATTCGCCGGATGGATGCGCAAGTCGCCCGCATGAGAAGCGCCATCGACCTGGAGGAGGGTCAGCAGCGCGTCGCCCTCGAAGAGTTTGAACTTCTCGGCGAAGACCTGGCGGAGGGTGACCGCGGTCTGATCCTGCGCGAGCCCCAGATGGCCGAGGCCAGGGCCAATCTCGATGCGGCGGAAGCGGAACTCGAAGATGCCCGCATCGATTTGCGCCGCACGACGGTCCGCGCCCCCTTCAACGCACTCGTCATCGAAGAAGATGTCGAACTGGGCGTCCTGGCGACGACCAACTCCTCGCCGGTTTCCTTGGTGGGAACCGACGCGTTCTGGATCGAACTGTCCGTGCCGGTGGATGAATTGCGCTGGATTACGCTGCCGGGGCCCGATGGCGAAGGGGGCTCGACGGTGCGCATCTATGACCGCGCGGCCTGGGGGCCGGAAGTCTCCCGCCAGGGTCGCATCGTGCGCTTCACGCCCAATGTGGACGCCGAGAGCCGAATGGCCCGCGTCATCGTTCAGGTGGACGACCCGCTGGCGCTCGAGCAGCCCAACGCGGGCGAACCTCCTCTGCTGCTGAACAGCTACGTGCGCGCGGAAATCGACGGCCATATCTTTCCCAATGCTATCGCCATCGATCGCCAATACGTCCGCGAGGACGACGCTGTGTGGATCATGAATGGCGAGAGCCGGCTCGACATCCGGCGCCTGCGGGTTCTCTGGTCCGGCCCCGACCGCATCATCGTGGACAGCGTGGTCAATCCCGGCGATTGGCTGGTGAACACGAACCTCTCGGCGCCCGTCGAGGGCATGCTTCTGCGCAGTGAAGACGCACCGGTCAACCCCGAGACCGGCGAGCCCGGCACCGAACCCATGACCTACGAAGCGGAAGCCCAGGCGGGTGCCAAGGAGCGCGTCGAAGGATGAGCAAACCCAAGCGACTCCGGCTCAAGGAGCACACCGGCGAACACCTGGGCCCCATCGCCTGGATGGCCCAGAACCACGTTACGTCGAACCTGCTGATGATTTTTCTGATCGTGGGCGGAATCTTCGCCGCGTCCAGCATGAAGCAGGAAGTCTTTCCCGAGTTCACCCGCGATGCGGTGACGGTGACCGTTTCCTATCCCGGCGCGAGCCCGGAGGAAATCGAGCGCGGCGTCGTTATGCCCATCGAGGAAGCGGTGCGTGGCCTGGAGAACGTGATCGAGTTGTGGTCGCGCTCCGGCGAGGGCTCGGCCCGCGTGAACATCGACTACGAACCGTCCGCCGATCCGCAGAAAGTTTACCAGGACATTCAGCAAGCCATCGACCGCATCCGCACCTTTCCCGAGGAAGCGGAAGAGCCGGAAATCACCATCGCGACCCGCCGCCGCGACGTGATGGACATCCAGGTCTACGGCGATGTGCCCTATTGGTCGCTGCGAAACATCGCGGGCGACATCCGGGATCAACTGGTCCTGGCCGACGGCGTCACGCAGGTCGAACTGCAGGGCGCGCGCGACTATGAAGTCCACATCGAGGTCAGCCGCGAGAAGCTTCGCACCTACGGCCTCACCATTCAGGAGGTGGCGAACCGGGTCGCGGAGAATTCCGTCGAAGTGCCCGGCGGCTCCGTGAAGACGGAAGGCGGCGAGTTGCTGGTCCGCTTCGACGAGCGCCGCGACTTCGCCTCCGAATTCGGCGAGGTTCCCATCATTACGACGCCGGAGGGTTCGAAAATCCTCCTGCGCGACATCGGCGTCGTGCGCGAAGGCTTCGAAGACGTCGATGAGTTCGCCACCTTCAATGGCAAGCCAGCCATCGGCATCGAAGTCTTCCGCATCGGCGACGAAACGCCCATCGGCGTGTCTCGCGCGGTGCGGGCCGCGCTCGATGAAATCCAGCAGGATCTGCCCGTCGGCATCGGCATCGCCATCAACGATGACGACTCCGAGGTCTTCAAACAGCGGCGCGACCTGCTGCTGCGTAACATGGGCATCGGCCTTATCCTGGTCCTGACCTTCCTCGGGCTCTTCCTGGAACCGCGCCTGGCCTTCTGGGTCACCCTGGGCATTCCCATTTCCTTCCTTGGATCGTTCCTGGTTCTCAATCAATTGGGCGTTTCCATCAACATGATTTCCATGTTCGCGTTCATCATCGCGTTGGGAATCGTGGTGGATGACGCGATCGTGGTGGGCGAAAACGTCCACGAGTACCGAAGTCAGGGCCTGGGACAACTCGAGGCTGCCGTCCGCGGCGCCAAGGACGTGGCGATGCCCGTGACCTTCAGTATCATCACGAACTGCGTGGCGTTTCTGCCGCTGGCCTTGGTGCCGGGGAATGTCGGCAAGATCTGGTTCGTGATCCCTGTCGTGGTGAACACGGTTTTCATTCTGTCCCTGATCGAAAGTTTGTTCGTCCTGCCGAATCACCTGTCGCATTTGGCGCCGAAGCCGAAGAACAAGATTCTTCTGGGAATTCGCGCGGTTCAGCATGTCTTCGCCGTCGGTTTGCAGAAGGCCATCGACAACCTCTTCGCTCCCGTCTTGAGGGCCTGCATCCACGGACGTTACCTGGTGGTCGCCACCAGCCTGGCGATCCTCATGATTTCCGTGGCCTATGCCATGTCGGGGCGCATGGGCCTGACGTTCTTGCCGCGCGTCGAGGCCGACAGCGCGGTCGTCACGGCGACCTTGCCGGTCGGCAGTTCTCTGGAACGCACGGAAGAAATCCGCGGCATTCTGGAAGCCGCCGCCGCCCGCGTCGTCGAGAAGCATGGCGGCGAGAACCTCTCCACCGGCGTCTACACCAGCATAGAAGGCGAAACGGTCGAGTCCGAACTCTACCTGACCTCGCCTGAGGAACGCCCGATCCCGACCCGCGAAGTCGCCCGGCTCTGGCGTGAAGAACTCGGCGAACTGCCCGGCGTGGATACGCTGCTCTTCGAGTCCGACCGCGGCGGCCCCGGCGGGGGAGCCTCCCTGACCGTGGATCTGAACCATCCGGACATTCCGACCTTGAAGATGGCCGGCGTTCGGCTCGCGGAAATCCTGACCGAGTTCCCCCAGGTCCGCGACATCGACGATGGCACCGCCCAGGGCAAGCCTCAGTACAACTTCCAGCTCCGCCCCGAAGGCCGCAGCCTCGGTCTGACCGCCGAGGAAGTAGGCCGGCAAATCCGTAACGCCTTCGAAGGCGCCCAGGCCATGCGTCAACTCCGCGGCCGCGACGAAGTCATCGTCCGGGTGATGCTGCCCGAGGAGCAGCGTTCCCGCGAATTCGACATCGAGCAACTGATGATTCGCACCCCCTCCGGCTCCGATGTCCCCCTGCGCCTCATCGCCGATGTGGAGCGCGGCCGGGCCTACACCGCCATCGAACGCAACGACGCCCGCCGAACCGTCGAGGTCACCGCCAACATTTTCCCCGAGGACGAAACGAACCTCGTGCAGGAAGCACTGGTGAACGACATCCTGCCCCAGCTCACGCAAGACATCCCGGGACTGGTCTGGTCCTTTGGCGGCCGCCAGCAAGACCGCGCCGAATCCATGGCGGCCCTGGGAAACACCTTTCTGCTGGCGTTGCTGGCGATCTACGCGCTCCTGGCCATTCCGTTCAAGAGCTACACCCAGCCGCTTCTCGTCGTGATCGCCATTCCCTTCGGCACCGTCGGCGCCATCCTTGGCCATTATATCATGGACTACAGCCTCAGCGTCATCAGCATGATGGGCATCATCGCACTCTCGGGCGTGGTGATCAACGATGCCCTGGTCATGGTGGTGTACGCGAACCAGCTGCGCGATCAAGGCGAGAGCGCCTTCGACGCGATCTACGCGGCGGGGGTGAGGCGGTTCCGCCCCATCCTGCTGACGACGCTGACGACCTTCGGGGGGTTGGCGCCGATGATTTTCGAGACCTCGCTGCAAGCCCGCTTCATGGTGCCCATGGCGATTTCCTTGGGCTACGGCTTGCTCTTCGCCACGGCGATCATCTTGATCCTCGTTCCCGCGCTCTATGTCATTCGCGAGGACATTATCGCCTTCTTCAAGAAAACTGGCGAGTTCATGATCACGCCGGGCGAGGGCGCGGAGAAACGCGAGGCGGTCGCCTCCTGAGCCCGGCGGCATCTTCGCGAGCCCGCCTTCAGGTTGCCCGGCGCGAGATTTCGTTTTCCCTCGCCCGGGAGACATGAACCAATCTGGACCGACCGGTGGCATGAGATTGGCACACTTGGGCTGTTCCCATGCTCCAACCCCGCTCCGAAGGTTCTCCTCCCCCCTTGACACTGCATCGCTACGGCTTGATTTCCGATACTCATGGCAGCCTGCATCCGGCGGTCTTCGAAGCATTCAAGGGCATCGAGGCGATCCTGCACGCGGGCGATGTGTGCAGCGATTTCATCCTTTCAGACCTGGAAACCATCGCCCCGACCCATGGGGTGCTGGGCAATTGCGATCAGCCCGCGCCGAGTCTGCCGCCGCTTCGGGTTCTGGATTTTCCTTTCGGCCGGTGCGTTTTGACCCATAGTCACCTGATTGAGCCGCTGGGGGGCGGCGCGGCGCGGTTGGCGCGTCATTTTCGAACACAGGCTCCCCGGCTGATCGTTTTCGGCCACACACATAAACCCTTGCGCGAGGAAGTGGACGGCGTTTGGCTGGTGAACCCCGGCCCCGCCGGCAAGCCCCGCTTTCGAGACTCCCCGCAAATCGTTGTGATGACCTGGGATAGCGAACGCGACACCTTGACTTTCGAAGACGTTCCGCTGGATTGGAGTTCCTTGAGCCGATGAATTCCTCCACCGCCAAAGAGCAACCGGAAGTCCGGCGGCGCCTCCGCTGGCCGTTCGGGGTTTTCAGCAGTCTTTTTCTGCTGATCGTCGTCATGACCACCCTCGAACTGTTCATCCTGGTGCAACTCACCAAGCTGACAAACCTTTGGACCACCTTCGCCATCATCATCGTTTCGGGCGTCGTCGGCGCCTATATGTGGAAGCGCGAGGGGCTGGTGGTGATCGCCAAACTCAAGCGCGAGGTGATGCGCGGAGGCTTTCCGGCGCGGACTCTGGTGGATGGCGTCTTCGTCGTGATCGGCGGCGCCTTTCTGCTGACGCCCGGTTTGATCACGGACCTGATCGGATTCACCACCTTGGTCCCCGCCTGCCGGCGCTTCTATGTGCATTTGGCGCTGAAGCTGCTGCGCTCCAAGGCTCAGTTTTTCTTTGTCGACGCGCCGTCGCCGGGTACGTTCCGCATGGATGGCGGACGGGCGACCTTTGGGGCGCAACCGGGCAATGGCGCTTTTGAAGCTCCCCCCGGCTCCTACGCGAGCGAATCGACCGAGGCGCCCGGGCCGCAGCAAACGCCCGAACCGGAATCGGCCGCCGAATCGCAAGACGCCATCGACGTCGAATTCCGCCGCATCGATTAGGACGAACCCAGAAACCCAGCGACGTTCCCACTATGCCCGCCGATCCGACCCCCCGCCGCCCCAGTGCTCCTCCCATGGACAGCGATGGCCGACGGCTGGGAAAACCGCCGCTGCGCCCCACCCGCGCCACGATCGATTTGTCCGCCATCCGACACAACCTCAGCACGGTGCGTGAACTCTCCGGCCCCGCCGCCCGCGTCTTCGCCGTCGTAAAGGCCGACGCCTATGGCCACGGCATGCTGGCCGTGGCGCGGGAAGCACTCGCCTGGGGCGCGGACGCCCTTGCCGTGGCGACGCCTGACGAAGCGCTTTGTCTGCGCGAGAGCCCGGGCATCGGAGAGGCGGAAATCCTGATCGTCGGGCCGACAATGCCCGCAGACGCAGCGGAACTCCAGTGCGCCGGAATCGCTGTGGCGATCGGCAATCGGCCGCTGATGGAGGCCCACCTGGCGGAAGGCCGTCGCCGCAACGCGGCGCCCAAGATGCACCTGCACCTGGACACCGGGATGGGGCGCTTTGGCTTCGGCCCGGCGGAGTGGGATGGGGCGCTTGACGCCATGGCCCGGGAGGCGGGCGCTTTCGCGGGACTCATGACCCACTTTTCCGTCAGCGACAGCGGCGTGCCCGACGATGTCGAGTACACCGGCAAGCAAATCCAGGACTTCGCCGCGGTCGCCGCTCTGGTGCGCGACCGCGGGCCGAGGCCCATTGTGCACGCGGCGAACAGTGGCGCCATCATCCGCCATCCCGCGGCCACCTTCGACGCCGTTCGCCCGGGGATCATGCTCTATGGCGCCCAGCCCGACCCGGTCCATCGCGTGCCGGGGATCGAACTACGCCAGCCCATGACGCTGAGGACCCAGGTGGTCAGTATCCACTCCCACGCGGAAAGGGACTCGATCAGCTATGGCCGCAAGTACCGCATGCCGCGCGACGGGCGCATCGGCCTGCTGCCGGTGGGCTATGGCGACGGATTGCCGAGAGCCTACGGGGCCACGGGCCAGGGCGATGGCGGCCGGGTTCTGATCGGCGGGCGGCGCGTCCCCATCGTGGGGCGCGTCTGCATGGATCAGACCCTGATCGACTTGACTCCCTTTCCCGACGTGGCGGTGGGCGACGAAGTGGTCCTCTACGGAGCGCAAGGGCCCGAGTTCGTCAGCACGGAGGAGGTGGCGGGGATCGTGGGGACCATCCCCTACGAAATCACCTGCCAGGTGGGGCGGCGCATTCCGCGGGAGTGGACCGGTGCCTCCATCGAAGAAAGCCACCGCTGAGCCCACAGCCCCACGGGCTTCGCATCAGACGATGGCGGGGGTGTTTCTGGCGCTCTCGCGATGGGCGTTTTTTGTGGCGGTCATTTTCTTTGTACTCGGCTCCTTCGCCTGGTGGGGGAACCCGAAGTCGATTCTGCGGCCTCTTATGGGTTGGGGGGTGTGGAGCCTGGGCGTGTGGCTGGTGGCGCTGGTGCTGCAGCGGGTCTGCTTGCGGTGGGGGCGTGTGAATTAGGCCGATGACTTCAGGAGTTCAGAAATAAGCGATAAAAATAGTTGCAGGAAATGAAGGCCACGACATCGAAGATGGCGGACCTCCTCATTTCCCCCGGTTTTTTCGCTCCAAAGGTTTTTTCTCCTTTACGGGTCATAATCCACCCGCTAAGTTTTCGCTGCCTTGAAAATTCATTTTGTTCTTGCCGTTGTTATTCGTTCCTCACCTACCCTTCCCCTTCAGGAGCCCCCTCATGAGTCACTCAGATTCCTTCCGCTCGCCGTATCCCACGATCGACTACAGCAAGCTGCACGATCATCTGCACCCCATGCCGGCCGATTTTCGCATGGCGGAAGTGAACACCGAGCCCGATGTCGCTCCGCAGGCCTGGCTCGATTACATGGCCGACGTCGAAGGCTACGACCTCTGATCGCCGTCCGGCGGCAAATCATGAGTACTTCCGCAGAGAGCTCCCGGTCCGGGGGCTTTTTGTTTTTTTAGATCTCTCCCAGGTACATGCGCTTCACATCCGGGTTGCCGAGCAGTTCCCGGCCCGTGCCGGACAGAGCGATTTCCCCCAGGGAGAGGACGTGGCCGTGGTGGGCGCAGCCGAGGGCCAGGTGGGCGTTCTGTTCGACGAGGAGGATCGAGGTGCCGTCGCGGTTGATTTCGCGAACGATGTCGAAAATCTGCTTCACAATAATGGGGGCGAGGCCCAGCGAAGGTTCGTCCATCAGGAGAAGTTTCGGACGCGCCATGAGCGCGCGGCCGATGGCGCACATCTGCTGCTCGCCGCCGGAGAGCGAACCGGCGCGCTGGGTCTTGCGTTCGCCCAGGCGGGGGAACAGCTCGTACACATGGGCGCGGTCGCGGCGGATCCCGTCGCGGTCCTTGCGCAAATAAGCGCCGAGATCGAGATTCTCCTCCACGGTGAGTTCGCTGAAGAGACGGCGGCCTTCCGGCGATTGGCTGATGCCTCGGCCAACGATGCTTTGCGGCGCGAGGCGGTCGATGCGCTCGCCGCGAAACCGGATTTCCCCCCGGCGCACCGGAACGATGCCGCAAATGGTGTTCAGGGTGGTGGACTTGCCCGCGCCGTTGGCGCCGATCAGCGTGAGGATTTCGCCTTCGCGGACGGTGAAGGTCAGTTCCTTGAGGATTTCAAAGGGTCCGTAGCCGGACACGACGCCACGAAGTTCCAGCAGCGGTTGGCCGGAACCGGAGGCGGGTTGAGGATTTGAGCTGGGCGAAGGCATAGCGTTCGTCATGGCGCCATTGACCGGGAACGGGGGGCGCCAGGACAAGCCGGAATGAATCGCCGGGTGGATCGGCTAGAGGAGGGGGATCTGGATTTCGGTGAGCAGCTGGTCCTCCGGAACTTGATCGGGGGCGTTGAGGTAGACCTCAACGGGGGCGGTGCCGGCGTGTCGCTCGCCGCTGGCGGGCAGCCATTGCGAGTAGATCTGGTGCCAGGCTGGGCCAAGGCCCTGGTAGGAACCGCGGTGGGTGAAGACCGCCCATCGGCCGGCGGGGACCACGGTGCGTTCGAATTCTCCCTCAACGGCATCCTCCATCCCGCGCGAGAGGATGGGACCGGCGATATAGCGGCAGTCCTGCGGGGCGACTCGGCTGGGGTCGTCGGCGCAGATGGCGAGGCAGCCGGTGATGGCGTCCATCAGGCCGTGACGGCCGAGGTGCTGCATCAGCGCGGTGAAGGCTTGGTTGGCGGCAACCATGAAGGTGCCGTCGATCATGCCGCGGCGGGTCACGGTGAGTACAACACGTTCGGGAATGGCCCGGATTTCGGGGGCGACAACTGGGGACATGGCGTTCCTCCAAAGGCTCGTGAGCCCAAGTGTTTGGCGTCAATTGGCGAACAACGAGCGAAGGTTAGGACAGGGGGCGGGAGGAATGCAAGCGAAGATTTTGCGATTAAATAGAAACGGGCCGCTCTCCGGTCCCAACTCCGGAAAGCGGCCCACCCAACCGATGGAAGCGAGATAGGGTTGGGGTTCTTTCAGACCCGCGCCGGTTGGTTCTCGACGTAGGCCTTAAAGTTTTCCAGCGAGTGCTTGAGCCCCGAGTCCGCCAGGTTGAGCCAGTTGGCGAATTTGCTCAGGAGGCTTCCCGCCGGTGTGTCGTACTCGACCGTCATGGTCATGCGGCTCCGCTCTTCGGACAACGGCTCGATAACGGTGGTTCCGCGATGCGAGACGTTGCCGTCCACCGTCTTCCAAGCAAAACTCGTGTCACCGGTGGCTTCGATCTGCGATGTCCAGTGGAACGACATCCCGGCCACCTTCAGGTGGGTTTCGACGCGCCGGCCATCGGCGCTGGGAACGCATTTTTCGACGGCGGGCATGAATTCAGGGTACTTTTCCCAGTCGGTGTAATGGCGTGCCACGACGGAGGCGGGTTGATCGATGACGATGGATTGCTGCATGTTTGGCATAGTGACAATGATCCCTTCAAAAATCCGCCGTTGCGAGGACGGCGAAGGAGTGATTCGCTACGCCAAGTAGAGGGGAGCACGATGCATTCCAGATGAGAACGAAACTCGACAAAGCCCGCCGCCCTGGTCTTCGATTCGGCCCGCTGGCCCTGCTGTGCCCGGCGTTCTGGTTGAGTGCCGGGTCTCTCGCCGGAGCGCAGGAAACGACGCCGACGCTGCGGCTCGACGCGCTTTTCCGATTCGAACCCGCCGCGACTTCGGCGCCGCCGGCTCCGGAGAAGACGACGGTTCAGCCTTACGACGACGGCGTCGTGCGGTTCGAGGTGCTCGGCCCCGGAGAGGGGCCTGCTCCACAACCGGTGGGGGAGGGAACGGGCGGCGGCGAACGGCTGCGTTTTGAAATCATCGGCGACCAGAGCTTTCCCGCCAACATGCCCAAGCTCATGCCGAGGGTGCTGGCAACGAAGCCGGAAGACCGGCTGCCGGCGCCCGCGATCGTCGAAAAGGGCCGGGACCCATCGATCCCCGGCGATCTGGCGGCGATGACGATCGCAAACCGGTTTCGCTTGATGCGGGTTCGGTTGACGCTCGCGGCGGAGGACCAGCCGCCGCTGGTGCTTCTGCTGCCGCCGCAGACGACGGAGCGCTTTCAGCTGGAGCCGGGCCTCTGGACGGCCACGGTGGAGGCATGGGAACCGGGCGAAACAGCGTCCGTGACGCGCCCCACAGCGGCCAGAAAACTCTCGGCCCATTGGGCTTACGAAATCGATCTGAGCATCGCCATGGAGGACGCCTGGCGGAGGCACCTGGAGGGTGAGGACCGCTTCACCCGCGAGGCCCGGAATCGAATCGAGACCTACGAGCGGTTGTCGAATTAGGGCGGCGGTTCATGGGCCGAGGAAGTGGTTCGGCTGGCGACCGATGACGAGGTGACGACGAAGGACCGGCGGCGTTAGCTCATGGCTTCGAGGAAATCCTCGGGCTCGCTCTCGTTGTCCCAGAGATGCCAGGCGCCTGGCTTGGCCACGCCGAGCAGGGACATGTTTTCGTTCCAGCCAATATAGACGGTCCGGCTGGCAAGGGGCGCGGCAATAAGGTCCGGGTATTTCCGGCAGAGCGCATCGACACAACCGGCCGCCCACATCATTTCGAGTTCGAAGGATTCGGGAAGACCGACGTCATCCACATCGAGGTCTTCGAAGGCCCGGCCGATGGTTGAGAGGACGGGGGAGTGATGCTTTGAAAGCTTGGGGTAAGGGCAATAGTCCTCGTAGAAGGCGTCGCCTTCCGCGAGGGGATCGTAGTCCTCGGAAGCGCCCACCATGATGTCGGCATAGACGCCGTCTTCGTCACCCGCGATCGGGATGTAGACAATGACGAACTGAAGGTGGTCGATCGTGTCGGGAATGGGATTGTCGCGCAGGATGGCTGCGGTGCGCTCGACCCAGGCATCGCGTTCGGCCTGAAAGTCCATAGCCTGGAAGGCGGCGGCTTCCTCGGGGGGAAAGTGTTCGAAGAGGGGCTCGAAGATTTCGGACTTCTGTTTCGCGGCGTCGAAATCGACGGGGTCATTGGACCGATCGGACATGGGCCAGCTCCTTGGCGGGCGGGGGATTGAGGAGGGATGCAGGGCAAGGAGGCGTGGGCACAATGGTTTCCTGAAGGAGCGCGACTGTCCGGTTGCGGTTGATTGTCATAAGGCGGAGAGTGACGGCAATCTCTCGATTTGGAAATCGCGCTATGATGAACCGCCGCCATTTTTTCAAAGCGACCGCCCTCGGCATGGGTGCGCTCTGGACCTTTGGAGGCGAGCGGGCGCTCGCCCAGATTCCGTGGGAGGACGAGAAGGAATCGACGCCGGTGGCGGATGACGAGCGGCTCGCTCTGACGCGCCCAGAGGAAGTGGGCGAGGGATTGCGGAGCGAGTCGCCGAGGCTGGCGCTGGCGGACGAGGGCAAGGTGCTGCTGTTGTGGGTGACGGCGGATCATGTGGCGGAGACGCTGTGGGCGGGGGAGTTCGTGGACGGGGCATTCGGGGCGGGACACACCCTCGTCCGGGACGAAGGTGTGATGCATCCGGCGTTGGCCTATGGAGAGGTCTTTGGGGCATTGGCGGTCTGGGCCCAGAAGGCGGGGGAGCGGTGGGCCTTGCGCGGGGCGTTCGGCCCCGACTGGGGCGAGGCGGTGGAGATGGATGAGGGCGAAGCGGAGCTGAACTGGCACCCGGCCGTGGCTGTGGCGGGCGAGCGGGCGTTCGTGGCGTGGGAGCGGAAGGTGGGGGGCGCCTTCGAGATCGTGGGGCGGTGGATCGATGGGCAGGGGGGGCTCGGCAAGATCACCCCGGTCTCCCACGGAGAAGGCAAGGACGCCCGGCGCCCGGCGGTGGCGCCCGATGGCGAGGGTGGGGTCTGGGTAGCCTGGGATCATGCGGAGAGGCAGGGGGGCTCGGGGGTGCGGATGCGGCATCTGGCGGCGGATGGCGGGGTGGGCGAAGAGCTTCGCGTGACGCATCATCCCGCCTTCAACCACGCGCCGGCGCTGACTCTGGGGGCGAACGGCGATGTGTGGGTTGCCTGGCATTCGAACCGGCGAGGCGAGGACCGGTGGGATATTCCCCGCTGGATTTATGTGCGTTGCCTGCGGGGCGGCGAGTTTCTCGATCCCGCGGAGCCGATGCGCGACAAGAACCTGGATAAGGAAGGCACGGATCAGAGCTTTGAGTTCGCACGGTTGGCGGCCCTGCCCGGCGGAGGAGTCGTGATCACGGGGCGGCCATCGCACAACTTCTGCGTGCAGGCGCTGGGCGCGGCCGGTTGGTCACCGCTGTACCGGCTCCCGCAGGACGGCTGGGGCGGGCGCGGGCAGTTCCTCTGTGCCGAAGCCGACGGCGAGGGCGGGCTCTGGGTCGTGCGGCGCGACCTGGGGGCGAATGTCTTGCAACGCCTGACGGGGCTCGATGGCTTTGATGGCGTGCCGAGATTGATGCCGAGTAGAGAAGCGGACGGGGCGGCTGCCGCCCTCGCCAACATCAATCACGCGCCCAAGCGGTGGGACGCGCTGGAGGACCTGGAAGGGATCGGGGAGCCGCTGCTGGGGTACTTTGGTGACGTCCACGGCCACACGTGGATGTCGGACGGCGTGGGCGATGTGGACGAGTATTTCCGCACGCGGCGTGAGTACTACGAGGACGATTTCTGCGCCCTGACGGACCACGACACCTTTGTCCGCAACAGTATCCTGCCATCGGAGTTCGAGTACCAGAAGGAGCTGACCGATCACTATCACGTAGACGGGCGCTTCGTGACGCTCTTCGGCCAGGAATACACCACCGGCCGAGTCCCCATCCGCATCGGGCATAAGTGCATCCTTTCGACGCGTAAGGATGTGCCGCTGATGGATCACACAAACCCGGATTACCGCACAACGCCGCAGGTGAACGCGGCGCTGCGAGAGCGTGGCGGGATCTGGATTCCGCATCACACGGGGTGGCTCGGGACGGACTGGGAAGAGGCGGAGGTGGACGTGCAGCCGCTGGTCGAGATTTGCTCGAACCATGGGCGGTTCGAGTACATGGGCAATCGCCCGATCCCGCACCGGGGCGGCATGCGCGGGGGTTTTGTGCAGGACGCGCTGGCGATGGGATTGCGCATCGGGATCATTGGCGGATCGGACAGCCACGGATTGATCTGGCACCACCACATGGCGCGGCGGCGCGACTGCCACAGGACGGGGCTGGCGGTGGTGCTGGCTCCGGAGCTGACTCGCGAGGCCATCTTCGACGCCATGAAACGCCGCCGAACCTATGGCACCACAGGGAACAAACCCCGGCTGGATTTCCGCATCGACGACCACGTGATGGGTTCGGAGTTCGAAACGGAAAACGGCGAGGTTGAAATCCTGGCGCGGGTCACTTCGCGCGAGGACATTCTGTGGATGACCGTCGTGAAGGACAACAAGGTCTGGTACGAGTACGGCGGCGGCGATTTCGATCAGCGCTTCACGATCGGCGATGAGATCGCCCCCGGCGAGGAGCACTTTTATTATCTGCGGGTCGAGTTCGAGGGCGAGCACATGGCGTGGTCGAGCCCGATCTGGGTCAAGCGGACGGCGGCTTAATCGTCATCGGGCAGGGGACAGCCGCAACTGGGGCAGCGGCGCGCTTGGCCTTTGGCGGCCTTGATGGCTTCAGAAAAACCGGAGGCGAGGATGCCCGCGGGTAGTGCGAAGAGTCCCACGCCGAGCACGGCGATGAATCCGCCGATGAGTTTGCCCATGGGCGTCACCGGCGAAATGTCGCCATAGCCAACCGTCGTGAGGGTGATAATGCCCCACCACATGGCCGATGGAATGTCGGGAAAGGCTTCGGGCTGCGCTTGGTGCTCGGCCTGGTACATGAGGCTGGATGCGATCACGAGGAGGACGCTGAGGACGGCGAGGGTGATGGTGAGCTCCTCGCGCTTGGACTTCAGCGTCTTGGCGAAGAGAGAGGAGGTCTCGGCGTAGCGGCCGAGTTTGAGGAGGCGGAAGATGCGCAAGAGCCGCAAGGCGCGCAGCATGCGGGCGTCCATTGTGCCGAAGAGGGGAAGCAGGGCCGGAAGGATGGCCAGCAGATCGACGATCGCCAGGGGCGTGACGGCGAAGCGCGTCCGTCCGGTGAGGGAGCCCGGGAAGCGGGTGGAACTGGTGCAGGACCAGACGCGCAGGAGGTATTCGGCGAGGAAAACGGCGACGGAGAAGGCCTCGAAAGCCATGAAGAAAGGGCCATAATCCTCCCGCAGGGACTCGACCGTTTCGAGGATAACGGCCAGAATGTTGGCCAGGATGAGGGCCATGATGAAGAAATCGAAGGCGCGCGAGGCCGTATCATCGGTGTCGGCGACCTCGAGAATGAGCCAGGTGCGGCGTTTGATGCGGGCGTAGGTTGACAGCATGAGGCTACTGGGAAGGACGTTTACCGAATTCGGCAAGCAAAAGCAGGGAGCCGTCGGGAAGGCTGTAGAGGCGAGCGGCCTGGGAGGGGAGGGAGCGATTGTCGTCGCCCCACCATTCGCCGGCGGCCCAGCCTTCTCCCGGTTGGCCGTAGGTGAATTTGAAGCTCATCGGTTCGTATTTCAGATTCAATTCCCAGATGTGACCGTAGGGGGTTTCTTCCAGGTAGTCGAAGGCGACGGCGCCCGGTTCCCAGTCGCCGATCTGAGGCGTGTTGCCCGCGATGTACATGCGGGCTCCCGGTTCGTTGCGGCGGGTGAAGACCAGAACGCGCAGGGGCGTTCCGCGTTCGAGGCGGCCCTGATCGTCGACGCGCAGGGGGCCTTTGGCTTCGCGAATGTACCAGGCGAAGGGAGAGAGATCGCGTTCCTCGTCGGCGTTGTCGGGAATCTGGAGGGAGCGGGCGGGGGGCATCTGGCGAAGGCGCTTGCGATAGGTTTCGCGCTGCCACTGGGCGAATTGCGATTCGAAGTCCGCTTCGCCGCCCGGCCAGAGCCAGGGGGTCGGTTGCCAGATCTGAGCGCCGTGGCGTGGCGACGCGGTCAGGAGCGAGCTGGTGTCGGCGAGCCAGACGGCGGAGATGAGCGGGACCCCAGTGTCGAGGTGACTCAGTTCCACACCGGTGACGCGGTCCCAGACGCGGAATGTCCCGTCTGTCGAAGTCGAGATGAAGGTGCGTTCGTCGGGCGGATAGACGATGTCGGTGACGCTGTCTTCGTGGCCGACGAACCACATGAGACCGGACCCGGTTTCCGTGTCCCAAAGGCGCAGGCGGCGGTCCCGGGAACCGGTAATGATTCGCGAGCCACTTGGGTTGAACTCGACGGCGGAGACGGCGTCGCCATGGCCGGCGAAGACGAGAGCGTTCTCGCCTCGGGGCAGGGTCCAGAGACGGGCGGTGAGGTCGCTGCTGCCAGAGGCGAGGGCGCGGCCGTTGCGCGAGAAGGCGATGGATAAGACGGGACCTTCGTGGCCCCTGAGGACGGCGACAGGCTTGCCGTCGCGTCCGGACCAGAGGCGCACGGTGCCGTCGAAGGAGGAGGTGGCCACGGTGCCGAGGGAGGAGACGGCGACGCTGGTGACTTCCTTGTCGTGGCCCTGCAGGGTGTGGAGGAGATCGCCGGTGTCGATCTGCCAAATCTTGGCCGTACCGTCGTAGGAACCGGATACGAGCTGCTCTCCCGAGGGGGTGAAGGCGACGCCGGAGACTTCGCGGGGGTGGGCCTTGAAGGACCTGAGGAGGGTGCCGGATTCACGGTCGAAGAGGCCGACGGTGCCGTTGGAATAGGCGAGGGCGACCGTCTTGCCATCGGGCGAGACGGCGGTGGAGAAGGGTCTGCCTTCGTGGAGTCCGGTTCCGAAGCGCAGGCTGTAAAGGCCGGGGCGGGCGGTGCTGATGTGGGCGATGCCGATGCCCGAGGAATAGGCCAGGAGGCGGCCTTCGGGGCTGTATCGTGGGGCGGCGAAGGGACTGGCGTCGCCGGTCAACTCGCGCACCAGTTGACCCGAGGGGGCGTCCCAGACGCGGATCACGCCGTTCACGTCCTGGGTGAGGATTTGGGTGCCATCGGGGGAGAACTGGGCGGAGAAAACTTCCGAGTCGTGGGCCGAGATCTGGTAGAGCTGGGAGCCGGTGGCGACTTCCCAAAGGTAGAGGTCGCCGTTGCGGCCGGCGCTGACAAGATGGCGGCCGTCGGGGCTGAAATCGCCGGAGGTCATGCCTTGGGAGTGGACGCTGCGGAGGACGAGGAGGAGAGAGCCCTGGACCGAGTCCCAGAGGCGGGCGGTCCCATCGTAGGAAAAGGTGGCGATGCGCGATCCGTCCTGGCTGAATCGGGCATCCGTCAGGCCCGAATTGTGGCCGAAGAGGGAGTAGATCACGCGCTTGGTGCTCAGGTCCCAGACTTTGGCGGTGTTGTCGTAGGAGGCGGTAACGAGAAAGCGGCCGCGAGGGTCGAAGCGCGCGGCGCGCAGCTCGCGGCTGTGGGCTTGGAGCGTGTGGACCTGGATCAGGTCGGAGCCGTCGGCGTTGATTTTTTCGACAAGGTAGGCGGCGCCGCTGCGGCCGCCGACGACGAGTTTGGGTTCGGTGGGGGAGAACTCGACCAGAGTGCCGTTGATGTCCCAATCGCCGAGGAGGGAGCCGGTCGCGTTGGAGAAGACTCGGAGTTTGCCCGCGTCCTCGAGGGTGGCGGCGAAGTGGCCGTTGGGACTGATGGCGCCGGCGATGAGGCGCTTGCCCCGGCCCGTGAGCTTGCGCTGGAGGGTCCCGCTGGTAAGGTCGTAAACGAAGGCGTTGGAGTCCTCGGACGTCAGGATCAGGTGGGAGCCGTTGGCGCTGAAACTGATAGAGGTGAGGGTGCCGGCGGGGCCCTTGAGCTCGAGCAGCTCGGGGTGGACCTGGCGCATGAGGAAGCCCCATTCGGCGCCGCGCTCCTCGGTGGGGGAGGAAATCAGGATGGTTTCGGCCTCGCGCATATCGCCGTCGTCGATGCGGCTCTGAGCGAATTTCATGCTGGCGGCGTACTGGGTGCGGCGGGCTTCCTGGAGCCGTTCGGCGGCGGCGGTGGCGGCGAGCTGGGCCTGACGGGAGCGATAGCCGAAGAAGGTGGCGAGGGCGGCCAGGAGGAGGAAGGCCAGGGTCGTGATGGCTCCGATGAGGAATCGGCGCTGATCGCGCAGGCGCCGGCGTTGGGACCGGGCGGCCTGGATTTGATTCAGGATTTGATTCCGTTCCTCGCCCTGGCGCATGATTCCGGCGAGCGATTCGGCAAGGCGCAGGTCGCCGGATTGGACGGCCTGGCGCGCGTGGACGGTGAGGATGGCGGAGCGCAGAGCCTTGGCCTGGCCGCTAGAGGGCCAGAGCTGGAGCGCCGTTTCCACTTCCGAGCGCAGTTCGTTCAGCTCCTGATACTCCATGTCTTCGCCGCCGCGCGTTTCCTGCAGGCGTCGGCTGACGCGGCGGCCGATGGCGCGGCTCTCGCGCCGGCGTCCGGCGCCAGAGAGATAGTCTTGCAGGGGCTGGATGAATTCCTCGACGGACTTGGGGCGGCTGGCGAAGTCGCCGTCCATGGATCGCATGCAGAGTTCGATCAGTTCGTCGGGGGGAGGCGATTCCTTCTTGCGGGGACGGAAGGGGCGGACTTCGCCCTTCTGGGCTTTGGAGAAGGCGTCCTCGACGTCCTTCGAGCCGTGGGGCGTCCGGCCGGACAACATGTAGTAGAGCGTGCCGCCGAGGAGGTAAATGTCCGTCCAGGGGCCGATGTTCTGGGCCGAACGTTCGGTCTGCTCGGGAGCCATGTAGGCGGGCGTTCCGGCCGGATTGGGGGCCGATTCGGGGGTCAGGACGAAGCCTTCTTCGAGAAGGTGGGGCGAGGAGACGGAGGCGCGCTCGCGATCGAAGACCAGCGCCAGGCCCCAGTCCATCAGCAGCGCTTCGCCGTAGCTGCCGACCATGACCTGCTGCGGCTTGAGGTCGCGGTGGACGATGCCTTTGCTGTGGGCGAAGGCGACGGCCTGGGCCATGCTGATCAGGATGGGCAGATGCTTGGCCAGATAATCCTCGATGGGCAGGTCCTCGTCCTGCCAGAGGTATTGCTGCCAGGACTGACCGCGAACGAGCTTCATGGCGAGCTGGGGCTGGCCGTCGGGGCTGTAGCTCAGTTCGTGGACAGGGACGATGTTGGGGTGCTCGAGGGCGGCGGTGATCAGGGCCTCGTGGCGGAAGTTGAATTCGACATTGCTGGGGTCGGGGCAGGTCGAGGTGGGGGTCGAGCTGTCGAATTTGCGGGGGCGTTTGACGGCGATGACGCGGCCGAGGGAGACCTGGACCGTCTCCCAGACTTCGCCGTAGCCGCCGCGGCCGAGAAGCTTTTCGAGGCGGTAGGAGGGGGCAAAGGGCGCGAGGGCGCCGGAGACCGGGGAGGGTGGGGGATAGGACTTGGAGGAGGGACGGGTTTCCGAGGCCGGTTTGCGGGGCGGAGTGGGAAGCGCGGGCTCGGCCAGGACGGCGATCTCATCCTCGTCGTCCTCGTCCGGGAATTCAGTGTCCGGGTGGGCGATTTTCAGATCGGTGGAGTCTTCGAGGATGGGAAGAAGATCATCCTCGTCATCGAGAAGAAAGGTCTCCGAGATGTCCGCTTTCGGGATGAGCGAGCCTGTTTGACTATCGCCGATATAGGTATCGGTCGCGGGCAGCCTGTTGATAGGGGGCGGGGTGTCCTCGGTCTCCCGTCGCTCGGTATCCATGTGGGCCTATCGATTGGATTTTGGCGAGGGCCGGTGGGTCTTAGAGGCTGACGGTGATAACGTTGCTGGGGACGGAGGTGCCTTTTTGGTTTTCGGCGGAGACGCGAAAGCGCATGTCCATCCCGCGGGGCTGGTTCGAGAGTTTGATTTCGGTGTCGTAGGCATTGTCAACTCGAAGCCATTCCCCTTCGCCGTTGTCTTGCCGTTCGATGACATAGACTGCGACCTTGCCGCCGGTGCCGCGGGCGGGCGGTTTCCAAGTCAGCCGGATGCCATCGGGCTCGACGCCCACGAGGGTCAAATCGCGAGGTTCGCCGGGGGGAGGCGTCATGGTGACTTCCGATTCGCCACCCCACCCGATCCGTTCCAGTTTGTCGGGATCGTCTTTGACGTCAATCTCAGCTTGCCGCAACTCGAGCTTCATTTTGCGCACCAGCTCGACGAGCGCTTCGTCCTTGGCTTCGGTGGTCGCTTTGTACTTCTCGAGCGCTTCGAGCTGCGATTCCTTTTTGTCCTGGTAGTCCTGGCGAAGGGCGTTGAGCCCGTCGACGTCCGCGTTGGGGAAATACTTCGCGTACATGGTCAACCCGGAGATCATGTTGTCCGAGAGGATAATCATTTCGCCTTCACGGCGTGGGAAGCGAGGCATTGCGGAAAACCCTTTGCGCACTCAAGTGTCCTAAATACTGTGGCGAGTCATTTAGACCATGGCAACCCCGATTTGCAGGACTTACACAGGCCTTTGTAACGGCGCGGAATGAAACCCCAACGCGACATTTCCCAGGCGGACTGGAACAATTGCCTCCGGGTGCTGCGATCCCTCGCGCGCGGACAGGCGCCGATTCCCGACGAGCAAGTGCTGAAGGGACTCGTCACCCGTCTTTACAAGCAGGGGCGCAAGCGGAGCCGCCAGCGGATTTTCGGAGCGCTCCAGCGGCCGCCCGCCGCCCCGCCCGCCGGACCCGGGCGAGACTCGCCACCGGCCTGCTACCAGTGCGGGCGCCAGAGCGCGGAACGCCATCCCGATTACGCCGCCTGCTGCTTTCTCTGCGGCGAAGATAACCTGATGTGGCGCGAGCGGACGGCTGACCTGCGGGGCCGGGTGGCGCTGGTCACCGGAGGCCGGGTGAAGTCGGGATTCGCGGTGGCGCGGCGACTGCTCGCTTGCGGCGCCGAGGTGCATGTGACGACCCGCTTTCCAGCGGATGCCTGGCGCCGGTTTGGAGCGGAGGCGGGGTTCGAAACGTGGCGGGACCGGCTGTTCGTTCATGGGCTCGACTTCCGCGACGTGCCCGCTCTCGAAGCCTTCGCCGGGCAATGCCTGTCCGTTCTGCCCCATTTGGACCTTCTGGTGAACAACGCGGCGCGGACAAACCCGATGCCGGATGGTGAAATGCGGGCGCTTCTCGCGGCGGAGCGCCCGGCGGGGTTTCTGCCCGGAGGGCTGGAAGTGGAGGCGGCACGGGAGACCGGATTACAAGATTCTTCTGCGAATGCAACTCTCGCTTGGAACAGTAAAATCGGAGATGTGAGGATTCGCGAGATGGTGGCGGTCCAGCTCATCAACGTCACGGCGCCATTCGTCCTCTGCCGCGCCTTGCGGCCTTTGCTGGCGAGAGCGCCACTTGCGGGGCGTACCATCGTCTATGTGACGTCGCAGGAGGGCCGCTTCGCCCGCCGCGACGCCTGCGGCCACCATCCCCACACGAACATGGCCAAGGCGTCGCTGAACATACTGACGCGCACTTGCGCCGCCGATTACGCCGCCGATGGCATCGCGATGGTCAGCATCGATCCGGGTTGGTTTTCAGGCATGAACGAAGGTCAGGCGGGCGATTTCCAGCCACCCCTCACTCCGGAAGACGCCGCCGCCCGTATTCTCCAGCCGTTCTGGGAGGCGCTCGACGGCGAGAGCCGGGCGGGGGAGTTGCTCAAGAATTTCCGAAGCGCCGAATGGTAGAGAGGAGTCTGCCGAGGAGGCCGTGGGCGGGGGTGATGCTCTCGGCTCGTTTTGCACCTTGCTGCTCGACCCGTTGGCGATTGGATGCGTCGCGTCTCAGCCATTCGCGTGGGCTGAGTCTTGTTGGATTCTGCCGCTCGGTTTGATCGGCCATCCAACGCTCACGCGCGCCTTGAATCAGAAGCCGGTTCTTTTCTTCTGCCTGTCTGGCAAGTATGCGCGCCGATTGTTCGAGGAAAGGTGCGAGAACCCATAATCCAACGGCCGAGGCGTATTTCCAAGAATTCCAACCTCCGGGCAAGGTTGAGCGCGTGTCGCTTCCCTTCGCCACGAGTGCCCGCACGGCTTCTTCCTGCCGGTACTTGAGACACTGATAGAGTGGCGTATCGGCGTTTGCGGCGCGCTGGCGTGCGGCATTCACATCAGCCCCACGTTCCACCAGAAACTCGATGGCCAAAACCCGACCCTTGCGGGCCGCCATGTGGAGGGGTGTCAGACCTCGGCGGTCGCGGCAATTCACATCCACGCCCATCGCCAAGCAGGCGCGAAGGGTGCCGATGTCGCCCTGGGCGGCGGCGCGGAGCATGGCTTTGACGGGGTCGATTTCGATCGGAGGCAGGGCCATGGGGCGACTCGTCTTCGCGGGCAGCGCGTTTGTGTTGTCACGACGGCAGCGTAATGTCTACCCTAACGCCAGGGTTCCGGGTAGCTCAGTGGGAGAGCGCCGCCCCAGTCTGCAAAACTGTGGGATGAACGGAGGCCGCCGGTTCGAGCCCGGCCCCGGGCCCGCAGCGTGAATATTGGGGAGGCTGTAGCTCAGTGGGAGAGCGTCCCCGTCTTGTCAGGACGGCAAGAAGGCCGCCGGTTCGAGCCCGGCCCCGGGCATCAGAGCTTATCGCTTCCCCTGCTTCATCCGCACCCACTTCGGCGGTTTCTTCGGCCCGCCATCGTCGCCCGCTTCGCCGTCTTCCTCGTCGGTGACAAGGCTCAGGTCGAGGCGTTGCTCCATGGGGGAGGCGCGGACGATGCGGACGGTGATTTTGTCGGTCAGTTTGTAGACCTTGCCGGTGTATTCGCCGACCAGAGCGACGCCCAGGTCGTCCATGTCGAAGCGGTCGCCTCGGATCGACTTGGCGGGGATGAGGCCTTCGACGCCGCTCGGTTGCAGTTCGACGTACATGCCATAGGGCGCGACGCCGCTGACGAGGGCTTGGAATTCGTCGCCTTCGAACTGCTTGATGTACTCCAGGCTCTTGATGCGCATACTCTCCATTTCGGCGTCCTGGGCCTCGCGCTCGCGCATGGAGGTCGTTTGCGCCAGCGCATCCACCACGGCTTGGCCTTCGTCGTTGTTGGGGTACGGCAGGGGCTCTTTGCGCTCGATGGCGCGGGTTTGCCGGTGGACGACGACGTCGGGGTAGCGCCGGATGGGCGAGGTGAAGTGGCAGTAGCATTTGCTGGCGAGGCCGAAATGGCCCTTGTTCTTGCGGTTGTACTCGGCGCGCTTCAGGGCGCGCAGCACCAGGCGCCGGATGATGTGGCCGCCTTCGATTTTCTCCGCGTCCTTCAGGGCGACTTGCACGTCGCGCTGGGAAATCAGGCCGTCGCGCTGGACCGGCAGGCGCACGCCAAGGACCTTGAGCATTTCCTGCAACCGCTCGAGCTTCTCCGCGTCGGCGGACTCGTGGATGCGGTAGAGCATGGGGGCGCTGTGCTTGGTCAGGAATCGGGCGACGGCTTCGTTGGCGGCGAGCATGCAGTCTTCGACGAGCATGTGGGCTTCGAAGCGCTTGCGGTAGGCGAGGTCGTCCACTTCGCCACCGGCTTTGAAAACGATGGTGGCTTCCGGAATGTCCAGGTCGAGGGCGCCGCGCTTGTGGCGCTCTTCGCGCAGTGCGCGGGCGCAGTAGCAGAGCTGGAAAATGTCGTCCACCACGTCGGCGAAACGCTCCTTCTCGGCGTCCTCCGCTTCCGTGATGATGGCTTGCGCTTGCTCGTAGGTCAGGCGCTGGTTCGAGTGGATGATCGAGGAATAGAAGTCCGTTTCGTGCACGCGGCCCTGGCGATCGACGACCATCTCGGCGGTCAGCGCGAGGCGGTCCACCTGGGGCTTGAGGCTGCACAGGTCGTTACAGAGCTTTTCCGGAAGCATCGGCACGACGCGATCCACGGGATAGACGCTGGTGCAGCGGTGCTGGGCTTCGCGGTCGATGGGGTCGTCGGGGCGGACGTAGTGGCTGACGTCGGCGATGTGGACGTAGAGGCGCCAGTGCTGGCCGTCGATGCGCTCGATCGAGAGGGCATCGTCGAAGTCCTTGGCGGTGGCCGGGTCGATGGTGGCGGTCGTCAGTTTGCGCAAGTCGCGGCGGCGGGGGAGTTCGCTCTCGATGTCGAGTTCGAGTTTCGCGGCGGCGGCTTCGACGCTGGCGGGGAATTCAGCCACCATGCCCCGGTCGCGCAGGAGCAGCAGGACGTCCATGCCCTGCTCGTCCTGGGGCCCGAGGCGTTCGATGATCCGGGCGTTCAGGGGCCGGCCCGGCGGGGTGTAGCGCGTGATCTCGGCGACGACGAATTCCCAGTCGTTGACGCCCAGTTCCGGCGGCGGCAGGGGCACCAGGACGCGGCGGTTGAGGGAGGTGTTGCGGGGCTGGACTTCGCCTTCGCGGGCGCCGATGCGCTGATACAGGCCGACAACAGTTGTCGTGGCGCGTTCGACCACTTTGACGATGCGGCCGATGGGGCTCTTCGACGTGGATTTCAGGAACGTTACCAGAACCACATCGCCATCGAGGGCGTCGCCTTGATCGTCTTCCTTGACGAAGATATCGACGCTGGTGGGGCCTTCGAGGCGAACGAAACCGGCGCCGCTGCGGGTGACTTGCAGGCGGCCACGAAAGGCTTTCGGGCGGGGGCGGGCGGGGGGGCGAGTGGCCATGGGGGAAGGTCCTGACGGTTGGGGGGGAACTGGGAGTTGTCTCGGATTCTTGTTCGCGATTTCTCTCGGGCGACGTTCAATATGTCCGTCGGAGCGGTTTGGAAAGCCGGAGGCGAAATCGAACCTTGGCGTTCTTGCAGGCTCGGCGCCGAATCGGCACCAAGAACACTTGACCCAGCGAAATCCGAAACTTTGAGAAAGTCCCTAGTAGGGGATCGTTTCTCCGGCAGCTTGCGAATTCTCGACCAGAACGGGCAAGGCAAGACCGTCCGGGTTCGGCCGCCAATCGACGGGCAGCCAGCGCAGAACGTCCCGTCCGTATTCGCCGGTCAGGCCGAACAGGTGCGGTTTGCCGTCGATGTCGTGGAGGCTGAACGCATGCCAGTCGCGTGGGAAATCGGCGGCGATGGGAACCCAGTGGCGCAGGGGATCGCTGGAAACCCAGACGCGGGTGGGGTCGTCGGTCAAAAGGAGCCATTGAGGACCGCGGCGATGGAGCGATAGGTGGCTGGTGCCTGCGGGAAGGGACGGGATGTCGAGCTGGCCCGCGTCCATCCAGAACCGCAGCGTTGGCGAAACGGATGCCACCAGGACCGGCGGCTGCCTATTGACGGTCATCCAGGTCAGCATCACGTGGCCCCGGCCGTAGGGGGCGATGGTGTGCGCCAGGATCTCGCGCTCCTCATGCTCGTCCGGCGGGGGAGCGAGCGGCACGGGAACGAAGGCGGGATTGATGAGTTCGGCGGGAATGGGCCGGGTGTTGCCCGCGGCGGAAGCGAGTCCCATCACGGCGCGGCCGGTGAGATTGTTAGCCGAGGCATACAGCCCGTTGGCGTCGCCATTGGCGCCATGGGCGAGGGAGCGGAACCCTGCGCTGGCCCAATGGCCATAGGCGGGGACTTGCCAGATCGTTTCCGCTTCGAACATGCCCGAGCGGAAGCTGAAGGTGAAGGCGTCGACCTGATGGGTGGCGGTCAGGGCGGTCGGCGGTTCCTGGGCGGCGTAGGGGTCTTGCAGGATCGCCGTGATGACCGAGTCCGCGCCAGCGTCGTGAACGGTGTAATCGACGATGGACTGGAAGGGGGCTTCGAACTGGCCGAAGGAGCGTTCCTCGGGCAGGATTCGGAAGGACTTCTCCGAGACAAGGAATTCATTGCCAGCCGGGCCGTGGGCGGTCACGCGCAGAGTTCGCACATCGCCCGGCTGGCCGTAGGTGGGGATGTTGACGCGGCGGAAGAACGTTTCGGCGTCACTGGCGGAAACGATCTGGAGCGGGATCGGGGGCAAGTCGCGGTCGTTGAGCCGCAGCCGCAACTCGCCGCCCTCGAAGTGAAACACGAAAGGCCCGGGGAGCGAGATGATGGCTTGCTGGCCTGTGCTCGAACGCGGCAGGGCGTGGAAAGCCAGCGACACGGGCTCGAAGACGGAGGCCTGGAGCCAGTCCGCGGCGGAGAGCTGAGGGGCGGGGACGAGTTCGATATCCAGCAGTTGGACCTTCTGACGGCCCGCTCGCGACCGAAAGGCCAGCGTCAGCGAGGTGACGCTGTCGGGCGCCCCGAGCCGGGGGTCGAAGGTCCAGAGGATTTGCTGTCCGCCGTTGGCGGAGTCGACCGCTTCGCGCGACAGCCAAAGCTCTTCGAGACCGCTTCGCAAATGAGCGACCGCGCCGACGTCGATGTCATCGGCGTACTTGAGGCGGAGGCGCAGGGCGTGCTGGTTCGACCGGGCGACGGGCTCGGTGAAGTGGACGCGAAGCTGCCCGTTGGCCGCGAGGTTGGCCTGGGGCGGAAGGGCCTGAATGACGTGGCGGCCATCGTCGGTGAGATAAACGTCATCGCCGCGCAGCACGTCCCAGCCGCCGATCTGTGGCTGGGCAAATGCGGACGAGGCCAGGACGCAGGCAACGAGAATCGGGAGGAAGAGGAAAGCGGAAAAACGGGACATGGAGAACTAACGTTCGAAATTTCAGGAATCGATGAGGATGCGGTCCAGCGGACAAACGACAAGGGCGGGCCCGGGACGCGGAGGAACGGTACGAAGGGCGTGACGGCGGCACAAGCGCAGGAAATCCGCCAGCACTTTGTAGTCCCGCTCGGTCAGACCGGCGAAGTGGAAGGGAGGATAGGCGGCCAGAACCGCCCGGAACTGCTCGGGGGGACTGCCGGCCCAGACCCCTGCCGAATCCACCGGAGGGTCGGCGACGCCGTAGAAGGAAACGAGGCGGGCGAGTTCGAATTCGTTCACTACGACGCGGTCGACGCCCGATTCGCGGAGCGCCCGGACAAATGCGTCGGCGTCGCGGGAGGTTTGCAACGCGTCGATCCAGGGCGGTCGGTCCCACACGGTGTTCATCCGGACCGGGGGCGGAAAGCGCCGGGCGCGGGATTCGAAAATCAGCAGCGTGGTGGCATCGTCCTCGGACTCCCAAAGCGGAAGGTAGGCGTCGGACGGCAGGGAGCGGTCGGCGATGTCAAGCCAGACCTCGCGCGGGCGGAGGGCTTCGAGGGCCAGGGAGGGGCCGCTGACGCCGCCAGCAGGGAGCCAGGGTCTCAGGAGCGAGAGGGCGGCGCCGAGAACGAGGAGGGCTCCGCCGGCCAGGCGCCAGGCCAGCCGGACGCTGCCCGAGAAAAGCCAAGTGGCAGCGATGGCTCCGAGGACCCCGGCCCATGGGATCAGGAAACGGTCCGGGTTCTGGCCGACAAGGCCCCACGCGCCATAGCCCGCGGCGGCCATCAGCGTCACCAAAGTCCACGGGCTCTGAAGCCACCGGGCTGGCTTCTGGGCGAACGCGGCCAGCAGCGGCAGCAGAATCAATGGCGGCAGGAGAAAGCCGGGCTCGAACAGTTCCAGCGAATAACCGGAGAAGTCGAAGCTGTCGAAGAGGTGAAGCCAATAGGACAAAGTGAGGGGAGAGAGGGGATCGTGGACCTGTACGACGAAGCGGGCTTGTTCGGCGCTGAAATCGGGCGTTTCCCCCGCGAAGGGATGAAGCGGATGGCCGGAAAGCGCCCACGCCCGCAGGAGCCATGGACCCAGGCTTATTGTCGCGCCGAGCGCGGCGGCGAAGGGAAGGGAGAGCTTGCGGCGAACCAATCCCGCCAGCATGAAGCCGCCCAGAAGTGGAACGACGAAAATCCCCACCGCCCCGAACTTCACCGCGGCGGCCGTTCCCGCCAGCAAACCGGCCAATTGCGCCTGCGCCGGGCTGCGCTGCGCGGTCGCGGCCAAAGCACGTTCGAGCGCCGCCAGCGCGAGACACGCGACGAGGAGGTCGCTCTGCGCGTTCGCCAGGGCTTTCCACGCCATCGGTTGCCACGCGAAGAGCGCCATCGCCAGGAGGCGGCCCTTCCGCCGCGCCCGCAAATGGCCGGCGATCAGGCCGCAGAGACCGATGGCGGACAGGTACGCGAACGCCAGCACGGCGCGGGGCCCGGCCTCGTCGGCGAATTCGGTTCGGTCGGAAAGCGCGGGCGCGAAGATCAGCGAATCGGCGCGTGGCAGACGGCTGTAGTAGTTCCCTGGAACGTAGCCGAGATTTCGCTCCAGCACTTCGTGGGCGAGCGGAAGGTGATAACTCAGCACGTCGTAGTTCAGGTTCGGCTTGGTGAGGAAGCCCAGGGACAGCCCCGCCGCCGCCAGGATGGCCAAGGCGAGGCTCCATTCGGCAAGACCTTGAGGAAGGTAACACGGGCGTCCCGCCCGTGTCCCGCGGCGTTTTTTCTCCGAGGATCCAGCCACTGAGTTCTGGTCGGATAACCCTGCGGCGTGGCCGGACATGGGCGGGACGCCCCTGTCGCGCAGAAAGACCTTAACACAGAGGACTAGCGTCGGCAATCCCATCAGTAGCCATACCATCGCGGGCGAACGCCAGAAGGACGTCAGCGCCACAAACCCCATAGCGAAAACGCAGCCCAAGGGAAACGCCAGGCTCCAGCGCATGGGCTTGCCCGCGCGCAGCAGCCACGTCAGCGCCGCACCGTGGGCTGTGATCAGAAGAGCCCAGAGAATCCCGCGAAAAAGCCCCCAGCCATCGAGAGCCAGGGGCGAGAGTTCGGCCACCTCAGGCAACGGTCTGCTTCTTCGGCTGATACACGCTGAAAGCGATGGTGCCGGAAATCAACCGGTTGGCGGCCAGTTCTTTGGCGTAATGGCGGACTCCGGTCAGCTCCTGTGGCCCCAGGCCGACGCGCAGGGCGTGCTTGAGGATCAGCTTCATCGTTTCCATGGGAAGGCCAAGACGGTCCGCCTCCTTGGCGGCCAACTCGTCCGAGCGGCCTTCGTTCATGCGGGCCAGGGCGGTCAGTTCGTCCGGCAGCTTGCGAAGGTTCACGCCGCGCCGCGCGCACCAGACGTGCATGACGTAGGTTTGCTTGTTGTAATTGTGCCAGGCCTTGGTCAGGTCGTAAACCCACACGAAGGAGGCGCGATTGACGAGCAGGGCGTGCTCGCCCGCGATCAGGTAGGCGTCGTGGGGATCGGACTGAAAGTCATAGGTGAGCGGGTTGATCGGCACTGGCGAGCGGGTGAACTCAGGCCGGATGCTCATCTGGTTGGGCAAGACGATCTCGGCGAGGCTGCGCCCCCCAAAGGATTCGTAGTCGACGAGAACGCGTTGGATTTCCGTCGGCAGGACTTTGCTGCAGAGCAGAAACATGTTCGCGGTGCCGAGCAGCGAGACGCACGTTCCGGGAATCAGCGTCAGTTTGTTGATGGTCTTGACGAAGTCCCACACGGGCAGCAGAGCGGCCTCGTACTCGCCCTCCTCGAGCCCGCCGCGAAGTTCGTCCACGCTGGCTTTGCGAACGCTCGAGGTGCTGCGGACGTTGTTTTCGATGCCATAGGTGAGGGGCAGTGTGGTGAGGTCGGAGAAGTATCCGACGCGCAGGCGATTCTGATTCTTCGCGGCGGACACTTTGGTCGACGATCCCGACGAGCGCTGGCTTCCAGATGGGGGTTCCTCCTCGACCTCCGCTTTTTTCTTGAAGAAAGAGAGCATAAAATCACCGTCCGATGTTGGGGCGAAATCTCGCGAGACAATGACGGGAAGACGATCGCCCTTCGTCTCCCAGTCCCGATTCCCTCAACAGCTCCAGGGTTTGGGGCAAGGGGAAGGACTGTCAATCCTGTTTCGGCGGGTGGGAAAGCCCGATGGCGTTTCAAAGCGGAACTGTTAGGAAATCGAGAATTCCGTTCGCTTTACCGGCGTTCCCACCGCTCCAAGGCAGACTCTCCTTGCCACTGCATTTTATTGTCCCCTAGGTCCTGCGGGGATTGATTGGGAGGCTGGTGCCTTCCTCGCCCATTTTTCTTCCGACGCGACAACGACTCATGACGGGTGCGCAAAAACGCCGAATGCGGGATCAGCTCGAGGCCTTCGCCTATCTGGCGCCCGCGGGCCTGATTCTGCTCATTTTCTGGTTCCTGCCGGTGCTCTTGGCGCTCATCGTCAGCTTCTTCGACGCCACCGCCCTGACCCCCATCGGCGATTTCAATTGGGTCGGGCTGAGCCAATACACCCGCGCCTTCCAGGACGAGGACTTTGTCCAGTCCCTGTGGAACACGCTCAACTACACGGTTTACAGCGTGCCGCCGACGTTGGCGCTGTCGCTGATCGCCGCGCTCCTGCTGAACTCTAAGATCAAGGGCCGCGCCTTCTTCCGAACCGCTTTCTTCCTGCCCTACGTCACCACCTGGGTCGCCATCTCGATCGTGTGGACCTATCTGTTCAACCGCGAGGCGGGACTGGCCAACTGGCTCTTCCGGGTCATCACCGAGGACATTCTCGGCGGCTCCTACCAGGATCTCGCCTGGCTCGCCGAACCCAAGGGCATCTTCGAAATGATGTTCGGCTACACCGTGCCGGACTTGGCCCTGGGGCTGAACGCCATCCCCGAAGGCCCCAGCCTGGCCATGTTCTGCATCATCGTCACCAGCATCTGGCGCGACATCGGCTACTTCATGATTATCTTCTTGGCGGGGCTCCAGAGCATCGACCACTCCTACTACGAAGCCGCCGACATCGATGGCGCCACGCCGTTCCAGAAGTTCTGGGCCATCACCTTCCCCCTGCTGTCGCCGGTGACGTTCTTCCTGCTGGTCATTTCTATGATCGGCGCCTTCAAGATTTTCGTGCCCATGCTGGTGATGACGCCCGACGGCGGGCCAGACGGAACGACCTCGCCCATCGTGTTCTACATGTACTCGATCGGCTTCACCGGTCAGTGGGAACTCAGTTACGCCTCGGCCATCGCCTACATCCTGACGATCATCATCCTGGTCCTGACCGTCGCTCAGAACCGTGTCTTTGGCAAGAAAGTCGAGTACGGACAATGATCGATCTTCAGTTCATCGCGTTTCTCTTTCTCCTCCTGAATGTTGCGGCTATCGCGGCTGTGACGGTCATCTACTACCTGCCCGAGCGCACCGGCCGCCTGATCAAAATCAGCCGCGCGTGCAAATCTTTTCTGCTCTACGAGACCCTGGTCGCGGGTGCCCTGTTCATGCTCCTGCCGTTTTACTGGATGGTCGTCACGTCGTTCAAGGACGCCGAGATGGCCTCCTCGCCCAACCCTATCTTCCTGCCCCAGCATATGGAGTACCGCTATCCGGCCAACGCCCCGGAGGCGGATCAGCAGGCCGTGATGGTGTTGTCTCAGCGCCGCCGCCAAGGCGAAACCGTGGACGTCGCCCCGGTTGAAGACGTGGACTTTGTGCTGGAGGAGACGGACGGCATCACGCGTCCGCGGCTCCAGCCGAAGGAAGGCTCCCTGTTTCAGGTCGATCCCGAGATGCTCGCCAGCGACCCGGTCAATCGGCTCGACGGACGAAACTTCCTGGTGGCCTGGTTCCGGCCCGAGGAAGCGACCCGCGGCCGCGTGAACTTTGGCCAGTACTTCTGGGTGTCTTCCTTCACCGGGATCGTCTCGACGTTCGGAACGCTCATCACCAGCGCCCTCGCGGCCTTCGCCTTCGCCAAGATGCGTTTCTGGGGCAAGGGCGCGTTCTTCTACATCGTGCTCCTGACCATGATGGTGCCGGGCCAGGTCTTACTCATTCCCAACTTCTTGATTCTGGCCAAGATCGGCTGGTTGGACACCTATTTCGCGCTGATCGTGCCGTATCTGGCGAGCGTCTTCACGATTTTCCTGATGCGCCAGTTCTTCATGGGCGTCCCGGACGATTTGTGGGATGCCGCCCAGATCGACGGCGCAGGGCGGTTCCGCTTCCTCTGGCAGATCATCACACCTTTGTCCAAGCCGGTCTATATCACGGCGGGGATTTTCCTGTTCCTGGGCAACTGGAACGCGCTCTTGTGGCCGTTGATCGTGACCAGCAGCCCCGAGATGCGCACCCTCATGGTGGGCCTCCAGGCTTTCAGCCAGGACGCCGGGTCGGAGTTTCACCTGCTGATGGCGGCCTCCACCATGGCGATTCTGCCCATCGTGATTCTGTTCTTCCTGATGCAGCGCTTCTTCATCCAGGGCATCGCCCGTACCGGCCTGAAGTAACCCCGCCTTGCGCCACCTGATCCTCACCACCGAACCGCTACCCTTGCCGGGGCTCCCCGCCACCGGAGCGGGACTGCGGGCGTGGGCGCTGTTTCGGGGTTTGCAGAGCGCCGGCGTTGGCGAGGTCGCTGTGGCCTTCGCCGCCGACGCCATTCGGGGCCGTAGCGTGGATCGGTCGGCTTGGCCCGAAGGCGTGCGCACCTTCGAGCGAAGCGGCCTCGCGGCGTTCATCGCCGATTTGGCGCCGGACACGGTCATCCTGCAGCACTGGGGCCTCGGGCGCGACCTGCCGGAGATCGCCCAGCCCCTCGCCGTCGATCTCGCCGGACCGCACTTGCTCGAGCGCTGCCTCTGGGGCTCGCGCCATCGAGAGAGCGATCTGGCGGAAAAACTCGCCGTCCTGCGCCGCGCCGACCACGTTGTGTGCTCGGGCGAATACCAGAGGCGCTACTTTCTGGGCTTTCTCGCTATGGCGGGCTGGGATATGGCCAACGGCGACTTGTGCCCCGCCATTGCCTTTTCCGTGGACCCGGATTTGGCCCCGCCCAATGACGACCGCGACGGGGCGCATCTGGTCCTGGGCGGGTTCTTCCTGCCCTGGCAAGACCCGAGTTGGGCCATCGAAACCACTCTTGAAATCATGGACGAAGCCGGCGCCGGGCACTTGACGATCATCGGCGGGGCCCATCCCTCTGGCGATGTCAGCGCCGGGCGGCACGACGCCCTCCTCGAACGCCTGAAGTCGCACTCTCGCGTGACGTTGCGGGGGCCGATGGCGTTCGACGACTACGCGCGCGAGCTGACCCGCTTCGGCGCCGCGCTGGATCTGATGCCCCGCAATCCCGAGCGCGAACTGGCCTTTCCCACGCGCACGGTGCAGTATCTGGCGGCGGGGCTGCCGGTGCTTCATAATGACTACGACGAACTGGCCCCCGCCATCGCCGAAGCCCAGGCAGGGTGGGCGCTCAGGCCGGGAGACCGGGAGGGTCTGGCGCGGGCGCTCCGAACGATTCTGACCGATCGAGACGAGCGCGAGCGGCGGGCGGACAACACGCGCCGCCTCGTGCGCGAGCGCTACTCCTGGGACCGCACCATCGAGCCCTTGGCGGCCTGGTGCCGCAACCCGGAGCGGCGCCCGGCGGCCGCCGCTCCGGGTCCTGCCGCGGCGGGTCCCGAGGTCATGAATCCCGAACCCGAAAGTAAACCCCGGCGGCGGTCGGTGGCGGGGTTGCTGATGGGGCTGGCGGTGGCGCCGATGGCGTTGGGGGTGGCTGGGGTTCTAGCGATTTCCAGCCTCTTGAGAGGCCGAAGCAAGGTAGGTAGATGAAGCCGTTCGGTACGTGAAAAAGAGCAGGCCCTACTCCCAATTCACATACAACAAATCCCCCTGACTCTGAATCCCATTCATGGGGTCGTAGATATAGCGCAGGCATTCATCGTCCGGCGCGTCATCGGCGACATCGAGGATCATGGCTTCGGCGATGGTTTCCATAGGGTAACTGCGGACGCCGTCCGGACCGGCGCCGCGGAGGATGGCTACTTGGCCATTCGTCCAGTAGTCGAAGGTGTTGTCCGGCGGCGCAAGGAACGGATCGATAGATAGGGACGAGACATTGTTGATGTTGTCCAGTTGCGAAAGTTCCTGGGGGTAAACGCCATGATCTAAATGGTAATCGTAAATCGCACTGTCGAGCGTGGCCAAGTTGATTTCGCTGGCACGCAAGCGCGATTGCTGCCGGGCTCTGAGGAAACCGGGCACCGCGATGGCAACCATCACGGGCAAAATGGAAAGAACGACCGTAACGAACGACAAAACAATGCCTGCCACGGCCAGCCCGGACCCGCCGAGGGCACCCTCGCTGCGCCGGATCTTCACGAGCGCCGCGATGCCGAGGATCAACGCTGGGAGGCCCGTAATGATCGAGCAAAGAAAACCCATGCATCCGAGAATCAAAGACGAAATGGCCAGACTCGAAGTCGGCGGGCGCATTGGATAAGGCGGCGGATAGGAGCCGTAGGGCGATGGAGTCGCGGGAGGCATCGGAGGATTCATGGCAAGAGCCTTTGCGGGAAAACGTTGTTCAAGGAATCGGGCGAAGAATGTCGCCGTAGCTGACCGTGCCGTTCGTCGGGTCGTAGATGGAATCGATGAAATCCGCATCGTATTGGCCGTCGGCGATGTCCTGGAGATAAAGCTCTCCGTACTCGTACATAACTAAGTCCGGGCGCATGTCGGGGCCTTGGCCCGCCACGATGGCATGCTCGCCATTCGTCCAATAGCCATAGCGCTTGTCGGCCATTTCGCTAAAGGGGTCCTGCGGCATCGCCGTGATGTAATAGCCCGAATCCAAGAGAAGATCCAGGTCCGGCGGGTAACGCCTTTCGTCCACCCGGTACGCATCGAGCGCGGTACTCAGCACACGGAGTTCGCTCCTCGTGCGCGAGACCTTCGCCCGCACCTGGGCCTCCAGAAAATTCGGTACAGCGATGGCTGCCAGAAAGTGCGCCATGGAGCAAAACAGCGTCCCGATGCCGAGTAAAATCCCCGTCAACGCATAGCCGCCGCCTCCCAATTGCCCGCCGCTACGGTTGATTCGCACACGGGCGATGATGCCCGCGATCAGCGCCGGAATTCCCGTCAGGAACGAGCACAACAGCGAGGTGAACCCAAGCGTCATGGCCGCGATGGCCCAGCCGGACGTCGGTGGCTTGTAATACAGTACGCCGTGTTGATGCGGCCCTGGCTGGGGACTGGGCGTAGGCGGGGGAGGAGGGGACTCGGACATGGAAAGGAGGGCTTTCGCGTGAGGAACTGAAAGAATGAGTCTGAGCTAAAGCTGGCCCAGGGCAATCACTTTCCCCCTTGACCCGCGATTCTTCGTGTGTAAAATACACATAGACCTTGGGAAAGGACACGACTCCGATGCTCATGACCCAACCGTTTCTCCCGGCGCTTCTCACCGATCTGTACCAATTCACCATGTCCTATGGCTATTGGAAAGCGGGCCGGGCGCGTCATCGGGCGTGTTTCCATCTCTTCTTCCGGCGGGCCCCCTTTGGCGGGGCCTACGCGCTGGCGGCGGGGCTCGACTCGGCGCTCGATTTCCTGTCGGCGCTGCGCTTCGACAGCGACGTCACGGATTATCTGCGGTCGGTGACGGGCAGTGATGGCCGCCCAATCTTCGAGGATGAGTACCTCCGATTCCTCCGCACCGAACCCCTCGACCTGGAAATCGACGCCGTGTCGGAGGGCACGCCTGTCTTCTCCAACGAACCGCTCCTGCGCGTGGTGGGGCCGATGTGGCTGGCCCAGATCGTCGAGACGCCGCTGCTGAACATCGTCAATTTCCAGACCCTGATCGCCACCAAAGCGGCCCGCGTGCGCCAGGCCGCGGGGCCCGGGGGCAAGGTCCTGGAGTTCGGCCTGCGCCGCGCCCAGGGCCAGGACGGCGGGCTTTCGGCGGCGCGGGCCGCGATGATCGGCGGCTGCGACGCCACCAGCAACGCCCTCGCGGGCAAGCTCCTCGGCGTGCCGGTCAAGGGCACCCACGCCCACAGTTGGGTCATGTCCTTCGATTCGGAGGAAGAGGCTTTCGAAACCTACGTCAAAACCCAGCCCAACAACACCATCCTGCTGGTGGATACCTACGACACACTGGAGGGCGTACGCAAAGCCTGCGCGGTGGGCGAGCGGTTGCGCGAGCGGGGCCACGAACTGGCCGGCGTGCGGCTCGACTCGGGAGACCTGGGGGCGCTGAGCAAAGAGGCCCGCATCATCCTCGACGCGGCCGGTTTCCCCAACGCGCAAATCGTGGCGAGCAGCGACCTCGACGAATACGAGATCGCCCGCCTGCGCGCCGACGGTGCCCCCATCGACGTCTGGGGCGTCGGAACGCGCCTCGCCACGGGCGGCGATCAGGCGGCCCTGGGCGGGGTCTACAAGCTGGCGGCCATCGACGACGGCTCGGGCTGGCGGCGCTGCCTCAAACTCAGCTCGACGGAGATCATTACCACCAACCCGGGCATCCAGCAGGTCCGGCGCTGGCGCGATGGCGACGGCACGATGCGCGCCGACGGCATCGGCGATGTGACGGAATCGGCCCTCGCGCCGGTCGAGTACCTCGTGGGTCAGACAAATCATCGGGAACGGTTTGCGCTCGACCCGGCGTGGCGGGCGGAGACTCTGCTGGAACCGGTCTGGCGGGGGAACGAACCGCTCGCGCGCACCTCTTGCGTGAAAGCCATCGCCGCCCGCGCCCGAGCGCAACTGGCCAGCTTGCCCGAGGCGCACCGCCGCCTCGACGCCCCGGAGCCCTACTTCACCGGCCTGACGCCCGCCCTGGCGGAAACGAAAGCCACCATGATCGCCAACGTGCGCGAACGCGCCACGGCCCGGAAAGGATAACAACGATGCGTTGGATCAAACTCGGCGCGGGAGCGCTCAACCAACTGCCGCTCGATTGGGGCGGCAACCGCCAGCGGGCCGCCGCCGCCATCGGCGAAGCCCGCGAGGCCGGGGTCAGCTTCCTGGTTTTGCCGGAGTTGGCCCTCTCCGGCTACGGATGCGAGGACGCTTTCCACGCCATCAGCACGAGCCGCCATGCGATGGAAAGCCTGCTCGATCTGGCGGAGGAAACGCGCGGCATGGTGGTGGCCGTGGGCCTGCCGGTGCGGCTCTATCAGGGGCTCTACAACGCCGTCGCCTTTATCGTCGATGGGCGCGTCGTGGGTTTTGTGGCGAAGCAGTACCTGGCGGGCGACGGCATCCACTACGAACCGCGTTACTTCCGCGCGTGGGAGGCGGGTAAGAAGGCCTGGATCGACGTCGCCGGGCGCGAGGTGCCCTTTGGCGATCTCATCTTCGACATCGGCGGTGTGCGCGTGGGGGCGGAAATCTGCGAGGACGCCTGGGTGCCGGACCGGCCGGGCATGCGCCTGGCCCAGGCGGGCTGCGACATCGTGGCCAATCCGTCGGCGAGCCACTTCGCCCTCGGCAAGTGGAAGGTCCGCCACAGCATCGTCGGCGAAGGATCGCGCAGCCTCGCCGTGAGCTATGTGTACGCCAACCTGCTGGGCAACGAAGCGGGCCGCGTCATCTATGACGGCGAAGCCATCATCGCCCACGGCGGCGATATTCTGGCTCGCACGACGCGGCTGTCGTTTGACGAACTGAACGTCGCCAGCGCGGTCGTGGACGTCGATTTGCTCAAGATGCGCCGCGCCCGCCAGACCAGCTTCCGTATCGTCGAAACCGGCCCGGAAGCCATCGAGGTGGATTTCGACTGGCCGGATGTGGACGAGGCTCCGACGCCGGCGATGGACAAGTTCGGCGACTGGCGCGATGGGCCCTACATCAAGGAAGAGGAATTCGCCCGAGCGGTCTCGCTAGGCTTGTTCGACTACCTCCGGAAGTCGCGGGCCGGCGGCTTTGTGGTGTCGCTCTCGGGCGGAGCGGATTCAGCGGCCTGCGCCACGCTGGCGGGCATGGGGTTTCGGCTGGCGGTGTCGGAAATCGGTTTCGAGGAAGCGGACCGGCGCCTGCCCCAGCTCAAACTCGATCCCGATTGCTACAGTGGCGGCATCCTCGACACGGCCTATCAGGCCACCGCCAACAGCGGCGCCGTCACGCGCAACGCGGCCCAGGTGCTCGCCGATGCCCTCGGCGCCCGCCACAGCGTCTGGGATGTGGAGGCCCAGGTGCAGGGCTATCGCCAACTGGTCGAAGGCACCCTGGGCCGGCCGCTGACCTGGGAGCACGACGACATCACGCTCCAGAACATCCAGGCCCGTGTCCGCGCCCCTGGCATCTGGATGCTGGCGAACGTGCGCAACGGGCTGCTGCTCACCACCAGCAACCGCAGCGAAGCCGCCGTCGGCTACGCCACGATGGACGGCGATACGGCCGGCAGCCTGGCCCCCATCGCGGGCATCGATAAGTATTACCTGCGGCGGTGGCTGCGTTGGATGGCCGAGGTCGGCCCCCAAGGCATGGGCCCCCTGCCGCAAATCGCCGAGGTTCTCGAGCTGCCGCCGATGGCGGAATTGCGCCCCGGCGAGGCCCGCCAAACCGACGAGGGCGATTTGATGCCTTACGATTTGCTCGACGCCATCGAACGGTGCGCGATTCGCGACCGTCTGGCACCGGAGGATGTGTACGCGACGCTCCGGAGCGCCTGGGCGCCGCGCGTCGGGGGCGAGGAGCAACTCGCCTTCTTCGTCAGCCGCTTCTTCCGTCTGTGGTGCCGCAACCAATGGAAGCGCGAGCGCTACGCGCCGTCATTCCACCTGGACGACGAGAACCTGGATCCGAAGACGTGGTGCCGCTTTCCGATCCTGTCGAGCGGTTACGCCGAAGAACTGCAACGGCTCAGCGATGAGCTGCCCCAAACCCATTCCGCGGGAGCGAACGCCCAATGACGCCACCGAAAGCTTCGGCCGCCACGCCGAACGCCGAACGCCTGACCGATTACCCCCAGCCAAGCGTCACCGCCGACTGCGTGATGTTCGCCGTCGAAAGCAGCGAACTGCAAGTTCTGCTCGTGCGGCGCGGCGTCGAGCCTTACAAAGGCGAATGGGCCATTCCCGGCGGCTTTGTCGGCGTCGAAATGTCGCTGGAAGACACCGCCCGCAGCAAACTGCGCGAGAAAACCGGCATCGCCGATGCCTACCTGGAACAGCTCTACACCTTCGGCGACCTGGGCCGCGATCCGCGCGGGCGGGTCCTGACGGTGGCGTATTTTTCCCTGATCCGCAAACCCGAGGCGGCGCCCGTCTCGACCAGCGACGCTGCCAGTGAGGCGGCGTGGTTCCCCGCCGCCGCCACCCCCGCGCTGGCCTTCGATCACGCCCGCATCCTGGACATGGCGCGCCAGCGCCTCCGCAACAAAATTCGCTACGAACCGATCGGCTTCGAGCTTCTGCCCGAAAAGTTCGTCCTCACCGACTTGCAGCGGCTTTACGAGGGCATCCTGGAGCGCGAGCTGGACAAGCGCAACTTCCGCAAGAAAATCCTCGGCATGGGCATCCTCAAGGCCCTTGACGAAAAACAGCAGAACGTTCCCCACCGCGCCGCCCGCTTCTACTCCTTCGATCAAGAGGCTTACGAGCGGTTGAAAGAGCGGGGATTCCTATTCGAATTGTAGTGCCAATAGCAAAACAAGACAAATACTATCCATCTTGACTATATTTATGTGTCATAGTGGGAAGTCATTTTGCTTCTCCGTCCCCGTCCACACTAAACTTGCATCGCTCCGAACCACGAGACCCCATCGAGGAGAGCGCACATGGACAGGCAAAGCACCGAGATCGATTGCGGCAATCTCAAGTGGGCCCTTCGATGCGCCCAGGTGGGGGTCTGGCAGTACGACCTGCTCAACAACCGGGTCGTCTTCGACGAGATGTACTACAGTCTTCTGGGCTATGAACCGGGGGCTTTCGCCGCGACCTTCGAGTCATGGCGCGAATTGGCCCACGCGGACGACTTGGCGGTTGTCGAGAACGTCCTGGGTGAGTACCGCTCCGGCGGCCGGACCCGCCATTCCCTGCGCTACCGCATGAGGGGCGCGGATGGTGAGTGGCACTGGGTCCTGTCGCGCGGCGGGCTGATGGAGGGCTGCCCGGGGTTGCTTCTCGGAACCCATGTGGATGTGACTGACCAATGCCGCGCGGAGCACGATCTGCGCGAAGTCCAATCCTTGCTGGAGCAGCGGGTCTATTACCAGCAACGCGATCTGGCCGATGCGAATCACCGCCTGTCTCTCCAGAAAATGTATCATCAGGCGGCCTGCGAACACAGTTCGCTCCTGACCCGGGCCGTCGAGCAGGCGCCCCTGTCCGTTGTGATCGCCAATGCCGGCGGCGAACTGGTCTACGCCAATCCGTTCTTCTACGACCTGACGGGCTGGACGGAAGAGGAGGTGATGGGCAAGCGCCTCAGTTTCCTGAAAAGCGGCCATCATCCGCCGGAGTACTACCGGACCCTTTGGCAAACGATCACGGCGGGTAAGGATTGGCATGGCGAGTTCTGCAATCGGCGCAAGGACGGCCGCCTCTTCTGGGAATCGGCGACGATTTCCTCGGTCAGCGATGGCGCGGGCCGAACGGCCCACTTCGTGGCGGTGAAGAAGGACATCACGCAGGAGCGGGCCGATCAGCGCGAGCGCATGGAATTGCGCGAGCAAGTCCGTCAGCAGGAGCGCCTGGCCGCCATCGGCCAGGCCGTGGCGGGGGCGGCTCATTCGATCCGCAACATCCTGACTTCGCTCTCCGGCGGGGCGCATCTTCTGGCGCAGGCCCAGCAGGATCGAGACTGGGCCGCGGCCGGGCACGCCTTCCGGTTGATCGACCGGTCGGCGCGCCGGCTCAACCTGCTGGTGCTCGAAATGGTCGACTACAGCAAAGACCGGCCGGCGCTGCGGGCTGTGTCCTCGATCCATCGGCTCCTGAACGAGGCGGCAGAGGACATCGGACCCTTGGCCGAACGCAACCACATCGAGGTCGTCGTGGAACTTGCGGATTGCCCCGAAACCTGGGTGCTGGATCGCAACGCCGTGGGCCACGCGCTGGCCAACCTGGCCATCAACGCGGTCGAGGCGATGGAGACGGGAGGGGTGCTGACTCTGGCAGGACGCCAGGAGGGCACGGAACTCGTTCTCTCCGTTTCCGACACCGGACCCGGAATCAACGGGCCGGATCGCCGCCGGGTCTTCGAGGCTTTTTTTTCCACCAAGGGCCACAAGGGCACCGGACTCGGCCTGGCCAACGTGCGCGAGGTGGCGGCAAAACACGGCGGGCGGGCCGAATTCATCGACGCGAAGGGGGAAGGAACGGCGTTCCTGATCCGCATCCCGCAATAAGCTCTGGCAACTTTGGGCAGGAAACCAGTTGCCATGGTTCTCTCCATCCATGAAAAAAAGCGGTGATCCGACGGGAACACAAGCCGCCACGTTCCTGTCGCACGATTATTGCGCCCCTTTGTTTTTGACCCCTTCACGTGGAGAATACGCCCATGATCCGGACTTTGACGCCATTCGATCGCAGCCGCCGCTCCGGCCAGAGCCTTGTGGAGTACGCGATTGTCCTTTCGGGGGTGGCCCTGGTCTGCCTGGTCGCCGTGGCCATTCTGGGCCGCAAGACCAACGACATGGTTTCCACGGTGGCGACGACGCTGCCGGGCGCCTCGCCCGCGGATAACGCCCCCATCGTCAGTGGCAAACTGATCGAAACGACAACCAACGAGGACGGTGCCCTCGTCCTCGACGCGAACGCCATCGGCGGCGCGAACGCGAACACCTCGCGCCTCTCGACGAACCTGGGGCTGAACGAAGACGATCTGCGGGCCCTCGTCGTCGATCCGGCGGAGGCCAAGTAGCATCGCCGCCATGAGCACCCACCGCCGCCACGGCGCGTTTTGGGGACCTCGCGCGCAGCGGGGTCAGATGCTCGTGGAATTCGCCATCGTCTCGACCGTTCTCTACCTGCTGTTCGCCGCCATCGTTAGCTTCGGCCGCCTGCTCCACAGCGCCCAGGTAGCCCAGCAAACCGTCGATTTCACCACCCGCGAATTGGCCCGCACGCCTCTTCCTCCCGAAGCCACCTTCGAGCAGGTCCGCGACGACCCGGAAGGCCTCTTCCGCCAAAGGGTCTTCAGCGAGGACCACCTCGTGCTGGACATCACGCCCTGGGTACAAAGCCGCGATGGGCGGTCGCTGCTGCGGTTTCTCGACGAGGACCTCGCGATCCCGGCGGCGAACCGCTTGCTGGTGCCCGTCATGACCGTGCGCGAGCGCGAAGGCCGCACGCTGCTGGCCTATCCCGGCGCTTTGGTGACGAGCCAGACCGCACCCAGCGGCCTGACGGTGGAGGTTCCCCTCGTGGTGGGACGGGCGGAGGACGGCACCGAAACGATTGCCTGGGTGCGGGTTCTGGAAGAAATCGATACGGAAGACGATCCAGAAGACAACACCGGTCCGCGCCCTGATCCCTTTGCGTTAACCGCCGAGAGCGACCTGCGTGGCGTTGCGGCGTTGCGGCTGGCGCTGCCGTTTCAGTCGGCGCTGCTGTCGGCTTCCGAAACGGGCCGGGCGGGGGATCGTTTCCGCGCCCGCGACGACGCCGTACAGCAAATCAACACGCCTCAGCTCGGCACGCCCGTCGGCGATGAGGCGGAGGCTGGCACGAACGCCGGTCCCTACGGGTTGGGGCGGCAATTGGCCTTTGGCGAGGAAGTCCGCCCGTTCCGCCGGGTCCTGACGGCGCAGAGCATCGCCCGCCGCGAGGTTTACGAATAGGATGGTCAACGCTTCGATGAAGAGCTGGATCGCACCGATAAGCCTGGGGTTGCTACTCATAGCCGCCGTGCTGGGAACGCTTTGGATCTCGGGCCGGATCGCGCTTCCGGGCCTCGGAAAGCGCGTGGTGGCGGTGCAGGGCGAAGCGCCCACAACGTCCGGCCAGAAAGCTGAAGGCGAAAAGGTCTTTCTGACCGTGAAGCCGTTGAAGGCCTACGACCGCGTGACGGCGGAAATGCTGATGGAGCCGGGCTCGTTCCGATTTCGGACCTTGCCGGCGAGCTACTTCCCCCCCCAGGAGGGCGAACCGCCCGTGCTGGTCGGCCTGGACGCCGTGGTGGGGCGGGTTCTGCGCCGCGACAAGGAACCCAACCGGGCCTTCACAGAAGCCGATTTCTTTCCCCTCGGCACGCGCGAGGGCGTCGTTGCCGGTGTCCCGTCGGACCGCCGGGCACTGGTGCTGAACGCCGCCGAAGTGCCGGGGCTGCACAGCCTCCGGCGCGATGACCAATTGGACGTGCTGACGACCGACAAGGACGGAAAGTTGAAGGTTCTGGCGGAGGAAGCGCGGGTGGTCGCGCCCGTGGAGGCGCGGGAAATCGCTGGCTCCGGCGGAAAAATCGTCGAGGAGGCGACCCTGGCGGTGACGCCCCAGGAAGTGGAAACGGTGATGGGTGCCATCGCCCGCGGCGAGAAACTCTTTGCCGTCGCCCGGTCGGGCCAACCGGAGGAAAGCAGCGCCGTGTATCCGACACCCAAACCGCCCGCTCCCGAGAAACCCAAACCCAAGCCCACGCCGACGCCGCCGCAGGTCCTGGTCGAATCCATCGTCGGCAATCAGCGCGAGGTGATCCGGTTCCTGGATCAGGAGAAGTGGGAAAAAGAAGGCACCGCGAAGTTCGAGGGCGAAACCCGGCTCGAATCGCCCGCAAGGGGTGGAAACTGATGGGCAAGGGTTCGCTCCGCCACCGACGCAGAGGCGCCGTTCTGGTTCTGCTGGTTCTCGCGCTGTTCGTGATTCTGGCGATGGGGGCGCTGGTTGTGGACTCGGGGTTGGCGCGATGGCAACGGGCGCGAATCGCGGGGGCCGCGGACGCTGCGGCGCTGGAAGGCCTGCGCAACGGCCGCGAGGCCGCGCGGCAATTCGCCGGGCTGGCCCTCGACACCGACTGGGACGTGGAATCGGGTGATGAGTGGACTTTGGAATTGAACGCGGGAAACGCCCCTCGCGGTGATCTGGTGGCGGGGCGCTATCTCCCCGGCGAATCGCACGCGGTGGGGGAGGATGGCCGGCGCGAGGACTTCGAGCCCGGCGCCGCGAACGCCGACGCCTTCATCGTCCGCATCCGGGCGACCGGTGGCGAGCAACAGCCGGGCGTGGCGTCGAATCGCGAGGCCGTACCGTTCGTTTTCGGCCAGACTGTGAACCGTCCCCGTGAAGCCCGCGAGACCGGTATCGGGGTCCAGGCCACGGCCATCGCACGCTGGAACCGCGCGCTTTCCGTCGGGCGGGCATATCCCGAGCTTGGGCTCGTGGGAGCCGCGCCCATCGCCATGGACCGAGCGACGTGGGAGGGCTTGATCCCCGGCACCGAAGCTGAGTTTCAAGCCACCGAAACCGGTTCCGTGCGGCTCTTCGTCCCCCGGGCGATCAGCGCCGGCGAGGCGTTCCTGGCCCAGCTGCCGACGGAGTTCGAACTGCCCGCCGCACCGCGCGAGGGCTACGCCGTGATCTTCGCCGCGCTGCCCGGGGAACCGGAGGCCACCGGCCGCGCCGTCGGCTTTGGCCGCGTGCAATTCCGTCGCGTTGGCGGATTGGGGAATCAGTTCCCCGCTCGCGTCGTCGTGACGCGCTTGGCGAGCCAACGCGCCCCCGCAAACGCCACGGTGGCCTTGACGGGCGAGATGGCTCCACTGAGCGAACCCGGCGCGCGTCTCTTCCTGCGCGAGTTCGACACCCTCCGCACCGGCCTGCTGGCCCCCGGGCTCGTGCGGGCGGAGAGCCGCTGACCATGCGAATCCTGGCCGTTTCCCCCGATGATGAATTGATTGCCGAAATCACGGCGGCGCTCGATGGGCCACTGCGAGCCGGGGCGACTTTTCTCGAGGCGCCATCGCTCCACGACGCGGCGGAAATCGCCCGCGGCCGCCAGCCCGACCTGGTACTGGTGGGGCTGCCGCTGGAAAATGGGGCGCTGCGGCACTTCGTCGAGGAATTGGCCCTCGTCTCGCCCGCGTCGTCCATCGTCGGCCTCTACCGCCCCCAGGATCAGGATTCCGCCACCAGCGCCATGATCGTCCGCGCGTTCCGCGGCGGCGTCATGGATGTGCTGCGGCGTCCCATTGCATCCGAGGACCTGGACCACGTCCTGGCGGGCCGCGACACGCGGTCGTCGGTGGTGGCCGTTCCGGCTCGAACGGCACCCATCGCGGCGTTTTTCGCGACCAAAGGCGGCGTGGGGAAATCCACTCTGGCGGTGAACACGTCGGTTCATCTGGCGAAGACCCGCCCCGGGCGGGTGCTCCTGGTGGACGCGTCGATCCAGCTCGGAGTTTGCGGTTCGCTTCTGGACCTGGCGCCGAAAACCACCCTGGCCGACGCCATCGCGGAACGCTCGCGCCTTGACCCCACGCTGGTGCGGGAACTTGCGACGCCGCACAAGAGCGGCCTCCACGTCCTGGCGGCGCCCGGGCAGGCGCTCGAGGGCGCGGAGATCGACGAGGAACTGCTCAGCCGCCTCCTCACCACGGCCCGCCGCGCGTACGATCTGGTGGTGGTTGACTGCTATCCGATGCTGGACCGTTTGACGCTGGCGATCCTGGATTTGGCGACGCGCGTTTACATCGTCATGGAGCCATCCGTGCCAACCCTTCGCGGGACCGAGGATTTGCTTCGTGTGATGGAAGGCCTGCAGTTTCCGAAGTCCAAAAGGCGCGTGGTGCTCAATCGCGCCGACGCCTTTTCAGGGGCTCTGAGGCCGGAGGAATTGGCGGCGCGACTGGGCGAAGCTCTCGACCCGGTGTTGCCGTTCGATAAGCAAGTGCTGCGAGCGGCGAACCTCGGCGTTCCCGCCATCGAGCAGGCGGGGCGCTGGTCCAAATTCCGCAAGGCGGTTGAAGCTCTGGCCGCCGACATGGCGGCGCTGGAGACATCCCCGGCGAGCGGTGCGGAGGCGACGCGATGAGCACTGACGACCGTTCCGCGGAAATCCGAAAACGCTTGTCGAAGGCCCGTCTCGGCGGCCCTTCCCCTTCCCCGCGGCCTGGGACGGAACCACCCGCATCCGACCCATCGGCGCGCCGCCCCGCGACAGGCGCCTTCGAAAGCCGAAGTCCCCGGCCCTCACGCCCGACCAACTCCGACCAGATCCGGGGCGAACTGCACACCCTTCTGATTGATCACATCGAGAAAAAAGGCCTGACCGAGGCGGACGAGGACGAACTGGCACGGGCCGTGACGGAATTCACCGACGCGGCGCTGACGCGGCCGGACCTGGCGTTGAACGAGGACGAACGGCGCCGCCTCTCGCGCGATTTGTTGCAGGAAGCGCTCGGCACGGGGCCGCTGGCGCCACTCATGGCGGACCCGGCGGTGACCGACATTCTGGTCAACGGCCCCGACGCGGTCTTTGTCGAGCGCTTCGGACGCCTGGAGAAAACCCGCCTGCGATTCCGCAACGACGCCCACCTGCTCCGCATCATCCAGCGCATCGTCGCCCAGGTCGGCCGCCGCATCGACGAAGCCAGCCCCATGGTGGACGCCCGCCTGCCCGACGGCAGCCGCCTGAACGCGACCATTCCGCCCATCAGCATCGACGGGCCCACGCTCTCGATCCGGCGTTTCGGCCGCCGCCTGCGCCGCGCCGAACTCATGAACGCCCGGATGATGTCGGAGGGGATGGAACTGTTCCTGGACGCGGCGGTCAAGGCCCGGCGGAACGTCCTCATCGCCGGTGGCACCGGTACCGGCAAGTCCACGTTTCTCAGCGCCCTGGCCGAATCGATCCCGAACAACGAACGCATCGTCACCATCGAAGACGCGGCGGAGTTGTCCCTCCAGCAAGAGCATGTGGTACGCATGGAAACACGGCCGCCGAACGTGGAGGGCCGCGGCGAAATCACCACCCGCCAGTTGGTCATCAACAGCCTGCGCATGCGCCCCGACCGCATCATCATCGGCGAAGTGCGCGGCGGCGAGGCGCTCGACATGCTGCAAGCGATGAACACCGGCCACGACGGCAGCATGACCACCATCCACGCCAACAGCCCCCGCGATGCTTTGTCTCGCGTGGAGACGGCGGTGCTGCTGGCGGGCGTGGACTTGCCGAGCCGCGCCATTCGCGAGCAGATCGTCTCCGCGCTCCAGATCATCGTGCATTTGCGGCGCTACGAGGATGGCGTGCGGCGCGTCGAGAGCATCGCCGAGGTGCTGGACCTGGAGGGCGAAACACCCCAAATCCAGGAGATTTTCCGTTTCGAGCGCTCTGGCCGGGCGGGGCGCCGCGTGGAAGGCCAATTCCAGGCCCAAGGCGTCGTGCCGCGCTGTCTGCGCGAAATCAAGGCGCGGGGTATTCCGCTGACGGCGAAGTTGTTCCAGGGCGGCGGGCCGGCCCCTTCGCGCCGCATCGGGGGCGCGTGATGGGGCCGGGGTGGTTGGTCGCATTCGCGGTCGCGGGGACCTTCGCGCTCTGGGCAGCCATGCGCGCGATGCAGTTGAACCTGGCTCGGCGCCGGGCGCTGCGCGAGCGCGTCGAAGGCAAAACCACGCCGGCCAGACTCGCCCGGCCCGCCGCCGAGCGTACCCCCGCAACGCTGCACAAGTCCTTTCCAAAGCGATGGCTCTGGGTGCCTTGGCTGGCGGCGGCGCTCATGGCGCTCGGCGCCTGGCTAGCGGGTCTGGGCGGTGTTTTCGTGTTCTCGCTCGCCGCCTTGGCGGGCCTCCTGACGGGCCAGGTGGAGGCCTGGTGGGCGGATCGCCAGCGCGCCGCCATCGAGGCCCAACTGGCCGAGGCCCTCGACATCGCCATCGGCGCGCTCTACGCGGGCGGGGGCGTGACGCAGGCCCTCGAAGCCGCCGCCCGCGAAGCCCGCCAGCCCTTCCGGGCTCACCTGCAGGACGTGCTGCGCCGCATTCGCCTCGGCGACGATCCCGCCCGCGTCTATCAATCCATGGCGGACCGCGTGCCGATGGAAAGCTTCCGCCTGACGGCCACGACTTTGGCGGTGCATTCGAGCGTTGGCGGCAGTCTGGCGCCGACCTTGGCCTCGGTGGCGCGGACGATCCACGACCGCATGGATATCGCGCGGCGGACACGGACCCTGGGAGCTCAGGCGAAGGTTTCCACGGCGGTGCTGGTGGGCATGACCTTCGTGCTGTTCCTGATCGTCTGGCGCCAGGACCCGGCGAGAATGGAGAGCTTTCTGGCAACGGAGACAGGGCGCTGGCTCCTGGCGGGGGCGCTTCTGCTGCAACCGATCGGCATCGTCTGGCAGGCTCGCATGAGCCGCCCGAGGTTCTGAGGCGGCGATGAGCGCAACTTCCTGGGCACTGACTTTGTTGTGGTTGGCGGCGTTGGCCTTGGCCGCGTGGTGGGGGCACGAGGCGTGGCTGGCGCGGCGAATCCGGCAGCGCCTCGGCGAATCCGCGTCCGGCCCGCCGCAAACGCAGCGCCCGGTCTGGGAGCGCTTCCTCGATTATTCGCTGCAGAGCGCCGGCATCCGGCGCTCCGGCGCGGCCCGGTCGTTCGCCCTTGTGGCATTGGCGGCGCTGGCCGCTGGCGGCCTTGTCGTTTGGGTCTCCCAGGGCTCGCTCTTGCTGCGAAAGGTTCGGTTCGGCTTGGCCGATCTGCCCGCCGGATTCGGCGACGTGTTGATTCCCCTGACGTGGCTGGTGCCCTGGGTGCTGGGGGGGATGGTTGCGGCGTTGCCCTGGATGGTCCTGAGCGACCGGCGCAAACGGCGCCAGCAAGCCATCGCCGCGGATTTCCCGCTCGCCCTCGATCTGTTGGCGGCGCTCACCCAGGCCGGGCTGGCCTTCGACGCGGCGGTGGACCGGGTCGTGCGGGACGGTTTGCGCGATGGGCCCTTGCGCCAGGAATTCCATGGCTTTCAGCGGGACCTGCAAGCGGGCGAGGACCGTGTTACAGCCTTTCGCCGGCTGGCCCGCCGGATCGACGTCCCGGCGGTCACAACCTTCGTCTCGGCCGTCGTGCAGGCCGAGCAGGCGGGAGCCAGTCTCTCGCCGGTGCTTCGGCGCCAGGCCGAGGATTTCCGCCGCGAACGGCGCGAGCGCGCCCTCGAGCAGGCGATGGCCATGCCGGTGAAGCGGCTGCTCCCGCTGGTGCTCTGCTTCCTCCCCGCGCTGTTTGTCGTGATGCTCGGGCCAATTTTCTATGAGATCCTGCAATTGCTGGACTTGCTGGCGGGGGTGCGATGATGGGATGGTTAATGGTCGAGGCAAGGAGTGGCAACCTGCGCGTCGCCAAGCTGTCGATCGCGGCACGGTTCTGGCCGCGTTTTTGGGGCTGGCAGCTTCGCCGTCGCCCGGCGGACACATGGGGGTTGCTGATCGCGCCCTGCCGGTCGATTCACACGGTGGGGATGCTGTTTGTGATCGACGTGGCGTTCCTCGATGCGGAGGGCCTGGTCCTGCGGGTTGTGCGGAGGGTGCGGCCGTTCCGGGCGCTGACCGGGCCGCCGGGAACGGCCGCGGTCTTGGAAACCCCGGCGGATGCCCTCGCCGTCGAGGCCGGGGAGCGCCTCGCCATCTCGGCGCCAAATACAGATGAAAGCATTAAGTTGCCTCCGGGCGGACTGGAACGGATGGTCGCGCATGATTAACGGGTTCCGGTGGGCCATGCTCGCCTTTTCCATCGTCATCGCCACCGCCGCCTTCGCCCAGGAACCGCCGCTCGACGCGGCGAATACCGAGCGCACGCGCCTGTCGCGCATGGACCCCCTGCCCATCGGCTCGCGTCCCCCAGAGGACGCGGGCGCCCAGCAGCTCCTCGACCGCTTCATCGAACGCATCGTGGACCCGGAACTGACGCTGGACCTGGTGGCGGGACGTCCAAGGCTGATGATGCTCAAGCAGCGCCCGCTCCGCGTGCAAATCCCCGGCGAAGACATCGCCACCTACGACCTTGTCACGGACCGGCAAATCCTCGTCACGGGCAAGGAAACGGGGACCACCATCCTGACCCTCTGGTTCCCCGATCCGGAGAACGCCGACGAGGAACTGGCCTGGTCCTACCTGGTCCGCGTCTTTCCCGACCCGGAAGCCCGCGAGCGCCTCGAACGCGTGTACGAGGCGCTGGAGCGGGAAATCAACGAAGCCTTTCCCAACAGCTACGTCGAACTGATCCTGGTCGGCGACAAGCTCGTGGTGCGGGGCGAGGCCTACGACATCCTGGAAGCGAACCAGATCCTCAAGGTCGTGGAAGCCAACGCGCCCGGCAAAGCGGAAACGATCCCGGTCGATCGCATCGAACTGAATCTCGAAGACTTGGGCCCGGACGGATTGCCGCCCCAGGCTCTGGAAAACTTCCTGATTTCCACCAAGGCCAACATCATCAACGCCCTGACCATTCCCGGCGAAGCCCAGGTCATGCTGCGGGTTGTGGTGGCGGAGGTGAATCGCTCGGCGCTGCGCAGCATCGGCGTGAACTTCGACTACATCAGCGAAGACGGCACGGTGATGATCACGAACCTGACCGGCGGCATTCGCGAGGCGGGACTGGTCAACGTGCCCTTCAACATCATGGAGGAAGTGGGCGAGGAAGACCCCACCGGCTACGAGCTGGACGCGGCGCTCAATATATTGAGGTCTTTGAACTTGGCGAAATCGCTGGCGGAACCGAACCTGGTGACCCTGAACGGGCGCAAGGCCTCCTTCCTGGCCGGCGGCCAGTTCCCCATTCCCGTCGTCACGGGCGCCACCAACACGGGCCTGCAGGGCGTCGAATTCGTGCCCTTCGGCGTGCAGTTGGAATTCACGCCTTTCGTCACCGAACGCGACCGCATTCGCCTCTCGATCAACGCGGAAGTCAGCACCCGCCAGACAGCCTCCGGCACCAGCGTCGGGAACTCCAGCATTCCCGGCCTGGACACGCGGACGTTCCAGACGACCGTGGATCTGCGTGACGGACAGACGCTGGCGGTGGCGGGGCTGCTCCAGACGAACTTCGGCTCGACCGCCGACCGGGTGCCGATCCTCGGCGATCTGCCCATCGTGGGCGCGATGTTCGGATTCAACCGGACGTCGGCCAGCGAGCAGGAACTCATCATCCTGGTCAGCCCGTCCCTGGTCTATCCCATGGAAGAAGGCGAAGTGCCGCCGCTGCCGGGTTCGGATATGAACGAGCCGTCGGATCTGGAATTCTATCTGTTGAACCGGCTGGAAAGCCTGAACCTCTTCGATGAAGAGGAAGGCGGCCAGGAGCGGCTCCGCGCCTTTCAGACTGGCGATGAGCAATTCATCGAAGGGCCATCAGGCTATACGCGCGGCCGTTCGGAGGTGGAAGAGTGAAAGCTTTGATTCCGCTCACCTTATTCGCCTTGGCGCTGGCGGGCTGCGGCCAGTTTTCGTCGGCCGGCGCGCCGATGCTCAACCCGCCGCGCGCGGCCGGCGAGTCCTCGGCGATGTTCCGCGAGGTGCAAATCCAGAAAGCCCAGGCCGACAAATTCGTCGTCTATCGTCAGGCCTGGATCGGCAACTCCACCCGGTTGGGCCCGGCGGGAATGAGACAACTCGACCGCATCGCGCAGGCGCTTCTGACGCGCCAGGAAACGGTGATCGTGGAGGAAGCCCTGGGAGAAGATGACCTGAACGCGGCGCGCAAGGCTGCGGTGGCGCAGGCGCTGGCGGAGCGGGGCCTGCCCCGCGACCAGGCGGACTCGCTCGTGGTCGTCGGCGAGTCGCGCGCCCTGGGACTCCAATCGCCGGACGTTCCCATCATTCAGAAGGGGTTGGAGAAGCCATGAGATGTGGGTTTGTCTTGGAGTCAGTGGCGGGGGCCGGGCGTGGCGGGTCACGGGCGGAATGCCCATTCTTCGCAAAATGCGCCTCAATACTGGTTCTGTTGGCCGGAATGCTAGTCTTCGCTGGCGGCTGCGCCCGGAATCAGGCGACCGAAATCGACGACCGCGACGCGGCGCGCATGTCCTACTTGCTCGGCGTCGAAATGGCCAACAATGGCTTCGACCGCAAAGCGATCAAGAACTTCGCCGTGGCGCGCACGCACGACGCCGATTATCCCAATTTGGCGCACCGCATGGCGGTTTCCTACGGGCGGCTGGGGGAATCCACCCGCGCCCGAAAGGAGTTCCGCCGGGCCCTGGAGCAGTCGCCAGCCGACGCCGAACTGCACAACGATTACGGGTATTTCCTTTATCAGACCGGTGCGTGGGAGGAGGCGGAAAACGCCTTCCGCGAGGCTCTGCGCCACAACCCGGAGATGGAAAGGGCGCATATCAACCTGGGGCTCGCACTGGCTCAACAGGGGCACTTCGATCTGGCCATCACCGAATTCCAGGAAGTCGTCCCCAAAGCCGAGGCGCTGACCAACGCGGGCATGGTGATGGCGCAACTGGGCCTGATCGACCGAGCGAGGCGGACCTTCCAGGCGGCACTGCAGGAGCAGCCGGACCTGACCAGGGCGCGCCAGGCTCTTTCCATTCTGGAGGGTGCGGAACCGGAGGCGGAAGGGGCGGCGAAAAACCAGGTCCGGCCCAGAAATTGGTAAGCGGGGAATGGCTCCAGGTGCCTGTCATTTTCCCGCAAGCGAGTTGACGCTGGCTGGGGCCCTGCCCCGAAAGAATGGGTGTCGTGCGATCCGATCGCAAGCACGCCGACCCTAGGAGACTCCATGCCGGAACCGAAACGACACATCGGGCTTTTCGCCGCCACCAGCATCGGCGTCGGAGCCATCGTCGGCGGCGGCATTCTGGCCCTCGCGGGAACAGGTTTCGCCGCGGCGGGTCCGGCGGCCATCCTGGCCTTCGCCCTGAACGGCGTTATCGCGGTCGTTACGGCGCTCAGTTTCGCCGAACTCTCCAGCGCCAACCCCCAATCCGGCGGTACCTACCTCTTCGCGCGCCGCACGCTCACCGTCGGCGCGGCGTTCAGCGTCGGCTGGGTCGTCTGGTTCGCGTCCATCGTCGCGTCGGCCTTGTACGCCCTGGGTTTCGCATCCTTCGCCATCGGGTCGGTGGTGGCGCTGTGGCCCGCCGCGCCGGACTGGCTAACTTTGCCATCCACCATGACGACTGCTTCGGCGCTGACGGTTCTGGGTTGCACGGCGTTCCTCTCGCGCTCGGCGGGTTCGGGCGGGAACTGGATCAACGTCTTGAAGGTCATCGTCTTCGGTGTTCTCATCGCCGGCGGTTTCGTCGTCTGGGCCAGGGAACAACCCCCCGCCCTCGATCGCTTGACGCCCTTCATGCCGGCGGGATTCGGCGGCGTCATTTCCGCCATGGGCTTCACGTTCATCGCCCTGCAAGGCTTCGACCTGATCGCGGCCGTGGCCGGCGAGGTCAAGGAGCCGCGCCGGGTCCTGCCCAAAGCCATGCTGTTTTCCCTCGGCATCGCTCTCGTGGTTTACCTGCCGCTGCTGTTGGTGGTGTTGGTCGTGGGCGTTCCGGCGGGCGAGACCATCACCGCCATGTCCGAGGCCAACCCCGACACCGTGGTCGCCATCGCGGCGCGCAATTACCTGGGCACATTCGGCTTCTGGCTGGTCATGGCTTCGGGCGTCCTGGCGATGTTCTCCGCGCTTGTGGCGAACATCTTCGCTGCTTCTCGCATCGCCCAGGCCATGGGCCGCGACCGCACCCTGCCCGCCCATCTCGAGCGCGTCGGCTCTAAGCGCGGCACCCCCTTGCGAGCGTTATGGGTCACCGCGACGCTGGCTTGCGCAACCCTCGTGGCGGTGGGCGACGTGGCCCAGGCCGGCGCGGCTTCGTCCCTGATTTTCCTCATCAGCTTCGCCCTGACCCATGTCATCTGCATTCTGGCCCGCCGCCGGCGGCCCAACCACGATGGCTTTCGCTTGCCCGGCTGGCCCTACTTGCCGGCCTTCGGTGTTCTGACCTGCGGAGCGCTGGCCGTTTTCCAGGGCTTCGTCGTCCCCGCCGCGGGTGCCATCACCGGTGTCTGGCTGGTGGCGGGATTCTTCTGTTACCTGTGGATTTTCGGCCAGCGCGCCCGCATCACGGATGCCGCCAGCGAACTCGCCGATCCCGACCTGCTCGAACTCCGCGGCCGCAGCCCCCTCGTCCTCGTCCCCATCGCCAACCCGTCGAACGCCGCGGCGCTGGCCACCTTGGCCGTCTACCTCTCGCCGCCCCGGGCCGGGCGCGTCCTGCTCCTCAACGTCGTGCAGCCGGGTCAGCACCCCGAGTACGGCGACGAATTGGACGCCATGGCGAACGTGCTCAAGAAGTCCATGGCCGTGTCGCTTGAGGCCGGCCTCGGCGTTGAGTGCATGGCCTCCATCGCCAAAGACCCCTGGGCGGAAATCGAACGCGTCGCCCGCAGCCACCGCTGCGCCATGACGCTCCTGGGCATGTCGGACCTGAACAACGAGGCGATCCGCGCCCGCGTGGAGAAATTGGCCAGCGAACTGCCTGGCAACGTCGCCATTGTGCGGTCCCCTCCGGGATGGAAACCCTCGCAGGTGCGCCGCGTCCTGGTTCCCCTCGGCGGGCGCGGCGTGCACAACGCCTTGCGGGCGCGGCTCCTGACCGCCATGCACCAGCGCGCCGTCGCCGATCTGGAAATTTGCTACTTGATCGTAGTCAAGGAGGGGACCAGCGAGGCCGAGCAGCGCCGCATGAAGGAGTTGTGGACCCGCCTGGTGACCGACGAATCGGCGGCGAAGGGCTACGTCGAGGTGCTCGCCTGGAACAACATCGGCTCGGCGGTGCTCAAGGCGGCCAAAGACTGCGACCTCATTCTCCTGGGGCTCGGCCAAGTGGACAAGCGGCGCCGGGTTCTCGGAAACCTGATTCAGCACGTCGCCGCCAGCACCGACAAGGCGGTGATGCTGATCGGCCAGCGCGAGTAGCGGGGAGCCGTCCCTTTTCTTCGAATCCAGGTGGTAAGTCGTTGTCTGTCAACGCGCTACGAGGCCGCCGCGCTCACGCCAGTTGTCGGTTTTGTCGTTTAGGTCGTTTAAGTCGCTTTTGTCGGATAAGTGTATCTTGTCTTTCTTGTCCCCGAGTTGCCACATGAGGGGACAAACCGTTCGGCCTGTGCGAGGCTCCTTCCCAGAAGTCAGCCAAACCCCTCGCGCAGGACCCGATCCCCATGACCACCCTCATCGCGACCCGCCGTTTTCCCGGTCTAAACCAGCTTCTCCAGAACGAACCCGGCCAGCGTCAGCACCAGGAAGAACCCGCACATATCCGTCACCGTGGTCAGCACCGGACCGCTGACCAGCGCCGGATCGAGGCGCATGCCCTTGAGCAGCAGCGGAATCAATCCGCCGAAGCAGACCGCTACAAGCGTGTTGATGCACAGCGCCACCGCCGCCACCGCGCCGAGCCAGATGTTGCCCTTCCACAGGTACGCCACGATGCCGAGCAGAACGCCCAGGCAGATGCCGTTGATGACGCCGACGGCCGCTTCTTTCTTGAAGACACGGAAAAATTCCTTGGGCTTCACGAGGCCGAGCGCCAATTCCCGGATACTGACGGCAACCGCCTGGTTGCCGCTGCATCCCGACATGTCGCTGATGATGGGCATGAACACCGCCAGGGCGATCACCTGATCCAGGACGTCCATCTTCATGGCGATGACGCTGGCGGCGATGATGTTCAGGAAGATGTTGATCGACAGGAAACTCAGGCGCCGCGAGAAGCGCGTCTTCAGCGGCATGTCGCGCAATTCCTCGCCGCCGATAATACCGCTCACGCGCAGAAAGATGCTGTTGGCCCGGGCAGCGGCGGCCTTGCCCACGTCGGACCGGCGCAAAACGCCGCAAAGTTCGTCGGAGTCGCCGACGACCGGCACCCCGAAAAATCCGTGGTCGTCGAAAAAGCGGATCAACCGGTCCAGCGGATCCGTGGCATTCACGGAAACCGGATTCTTGATCATGACGGCGGAGGCCTTGCGCGATTTCTGCGCGAAGAGCAAATCCCGCATCCGCAGCACACCCACCAGTTTCCCCGCCTCGTCCTCGATGTAGGCGTACTGCACATCGTAGTCGGCGTATTCCTCGCCGTGGGTGCGGAGATCGTCGAGGATGTCGCCCACCGTCATGGTGTCGCGATAGGACAGGAACTCGGTAATCATCAGACCGCCGGCGGTATCGGCGGCATAGCTGATCAGTTCCCGCAGATCCTTCGCCTCCTCCGGCTCCATGAACCGCAGGATCGCGTCCGTGCTTTTCGCATCCATGCCGCCGATGATATCGGCGCGCACGTTACTGTGGATCTCATCGGCGATCTGGGCGGCCTGCTCCGCGGGCACGGCCATAAACAGGAGCCGCGCCTGCTCCTCGGCCAGTTCTTCCAGCAGCGCGGCGGCGTCCTCCGGCGAGAGCTGCGTCATCAGCGCCTCACGCTGAGGCGCCTCGAGCCGATTGATCAGCCGGGCGCGGTCCTCGAAGGGAAGGCCCCAGAGAAAAGCGTCCAGCGCCTCCTTGTCTTGATTGGCGAGATGGATCTGAAGTTGTTCGTTCGCGAGAGCGGTTTCTTCGGCCATAGGGAGCGGAACACCTGGGGAATCAGCGATTTCGGAGCCATCATGTCCTCTCCCATGGGTTGCTGCAAAGGCAAAACTTGGACGATGACGGGGACGTATCGCCGCCGCTGCGATTCACTACTCGAAAAGGAGCAGCCCCCAACGATCGATTTCATAGAGCCCCCCGGACCACGAGGCGCGCGGCGAGGCGTTCTGATGCCGGTGGCGGCCCACGTTGAAGCTCCAGGCCTCACCCGGCGCCGCCGGACCGGGGCGGTCCAGATCGCTCCACGGCACCGCCATCTCCAAAACCCACCGGTCATCGCCGACCGTAATCCCGGATTCATAGCTGGTCGGCGCGTACTTGATGTGATCCGGCAGGTGGCGCGGTTTGCTGCTGAATCGTGTTCCAGCAGAGGTCTGGAAGAGGCGCCAGTAATCGAGTTGGGACTGCTCCGGGTCGAAGAAGAACTCGATGTCGTCGTCGTTCCACGTCAGCGGGATTTCCGGCTCCGTGCCGGTGACGGCGCGCTTCATAGCGCCCGGATCGGGTTCCTGCATTTCCCCGCCGATGTAGAGGTGCCCGGCGTCGTAGAGCAGGCGCACCCGGGTGGCGATGCCTTCGTCGAGAAGCAACAGCGGCGTCGCCCGCTCCCACGCCGGCTCGTCCAGCACCCCATCCGGTTCGATGCTGGCGCCGCCCGCCCGCTCGGCCCGCACGACCGGCGGCAGGAACAGATCGCGCCGCGCCGAGAAGCTGACGGGGGCTTCGAGGGCGATCTTCGAGGCCGGGTCCTCGCGCAGGCGCACTTCCTCCTGGCGCGAGACAACGCCCGTGCGCAGCACCATTTCGTTCTCGATTTCCAGCCACGGCATCCGATCCAGCGGGGGAGCGGCGGGGCTGCTGATGCGGAACGCGGGTGTGGCGGTGGATTGAGCCGGGACTTCAATCCATTGGGTTTGCGGGTCGATGTCGACCTCGGCGCCGCGCGCGGTTCGCCACGTCAGGCGGTACAGCCGCGGCTCGTCCAGGTCGTTTTTCAGCGTCGTCGTCACCGTCGTGGCGAGGCTTTCGCCCGGCTGCCACTCGCGCAGGCGGATCGTACCCGGCGGGATTTCCAGCAGCTCGGCCCGGTCGCGCTCGGCGGAGTCGATCGTATCGAGCGGAAAGATGCTGCCCGCGCGGATGGTCGCGTAGTGAATCTCCGGCCCGTCGATAGTCACATGCAGGTAACTGAACAAGTCGCCGCCGCGTTCGAACTGGCCGGGGACGCCTTTCAGAGAGCCGCTGGTATTCATCACCAGCAGGTTGCCACCGTCCTCGATGGGGCCTTCGCGGCCGGCGGTCTGCTGCCAGACGTGCTCGTGCGTGTGACCGGCGATGGCGAGACGGAACGGGTACGGCGCGAGGATTTCCTCGACGGCCCGCCAATCCTCGAACCCCGCCTCGTCCTCTTCATAGCGCCAGAGTGGGCTGTGGGTGAAGAGGAAGACGTGGCGGTTGGCCAGGGTGTCGCTGGTCAGGCCGCCGGAACGCTCGGCCCACGCGGCCAGATCGTCGCGCAGCCACTCGCGCTGCCAGGGCGCCACGCGGTTGATTTCGCCGGGACTCCAGGTATTCAGGACCACAAAATGCGCCGGGCCGTAATCGAAGGAGTAGTGATAGCGATCACGGCCGAAGACCTCGCCATAGAGGCGGGCGCTCTCCGAGGTCACCACGTCGTGGTTCCCCGGCACGGGAAAATAAGGCATCGTCAAGGGGGCGATCTGGCGGGCGAATTCGCGCCATTCCGAAACGATTCGCCCGGTGTCCTCCGTGTAGCCATCGATCATGTCGCCGGCCTGGATGACGAAGTCGGGCTGGAGCAGCTCGATCTCGTGGGCCATGCGTTCGAAGAGGCTTTTGTTCTGGAGCTGGGAATCGGCCAGCACGACAAAGCGGATCGACTCGCGTCCCGGCTCGGGCGCGATCCGGGCGCGGACGGCGAATTCGGGGTGGGCAAGAGCCGCTGGCGCGAAAAGAACCAGCAGGCCGGGAACCAGCAGGCCGAGGATGAAAGGTCCGAGAAAATGAAGTCGAATCCGCATGCCGTAATGTTCCCCCGAGGAAGTCTTCGAATGGCATGCAATCAGTTGCATCTCGGCGTGCCGGTGGCAACGGCAGAGTCCCTGCGTTTCCCGCCAGCAATCCGGTCCTTGGCAAGACGGGGGAAGACCCATGAAAAAACCGGCGCCCTCCTCGAAAGGAAGGCGCCGGCCAGGAGAACCTCCGCACGAAGGACGGAGACTGGGGGAGGCGGGGCCGGTTTAGTCGAACAGCGCCCAATCGCCCACACTGCTGGCGGGGGCGACGATTTCCAGGTTGTTGAAGTGGTAGAACCAGCCCTGGTCGCCGCTCATGCCGGAAGGCGCGACGTTGTTGGCGAAGAAGGCGACCTGCGCGATGGCTTGTCCGCCGCCGGGCGAGAACAGCGTGCCGGAAATCGCTTCCGAGGTCCGGTTGCCCAGGCGGGTGATGGTTCCGGAGAATGTGGTGGTGGTGTCCAGGGTGATCTCCACCTCGAAGCCGTCGCTCGAATAGCCCAGCCCGATCGCCGTGCTGTCGGTTCCATGGGTAACGAACATGCCGGTGCCACCGCCGGAGAAGCTGATGAGGATCAGGTCTTCGCCGGAGGCGTTCTGGATGCGGGCGCCGAGGATGGCGCCGGTCTCGACGAAGCCGTAGTCGAAGCCGAAGCGGATCGTCTGGCCGGGTTGCATGGCGGCGGCGAAGGGACGCGCGGCCGTGGCGTTGGAGCCGTCGGAGGAGGCAAGACCCCAGGCGTCGCCCGGCTGGCCATAGGGCGCGTTGACACCGGGCCCTTCGCCAAAGCCGTTGGCGATGGAGTTGGCGAGGAAGGCGTTGGCGTTGGCGCCGGTGGTGATGTTCCACGGGTTGAAGCCGGTGCCGCCATTGAGGCCGTCGCTGAAGCCGCTGTCATAGGCCGCGTTGGAGGAGTCGTCGGCAGCGATGACGGTTTCGCCGGAGATATTGTCGTCCACTTCCAGATCGTTGAAGAAGAAGAACCAACCGGGGTCGCCGCTGCTGCCGGGGGGGGCGATGTTGTCGGTGAAGAAGCGGACCTGATCCACGTCCTGGCCGCCGGCGGGGGCGAGGAGGGTGCCGGAAATGGTGGCAACGGAATGGTCGTCGAGCCGAACGATGCGGCCCGAGTAGGTGGTGGCGCTGTCGAGGGTGATCTGAGCTTCGAAGCCATCGGTCGAGAACGACAGGCCCGAGTTCGACGTTCCCGCGCCATCGGTCACGTCCAGGTTGCCGCCGCCGGTGAAGGCGATTTCCAGCAGGTCCTCGCCGGTGCTGTTCTGCAGGGCGATGCCAACGACGCCGCCGGTTTCGGCGAAGCCGTAGTCGAACGCGAAGCGCAGCGTGTGGCCGACCTGGAGGCTGGAGTCGAGGGGGCGCACGGCGGAGGCGACATCCGCATCGGAGGCGGACAGGCCCCAGGCCCGGCCGCCGTTGTAAGGCGCGTCGATGCCCGGGCCGGCGCCAAAGCCGTTGGAGAGCGACGTGGTGGTGAAGCTGTCGGAATTCGCGCCAGTGGTAATGCTCCAGGGGCCGAAGCCGGAGCCGCCGTTGAGGCCATCGCTGAGGCCGCTGTCGTAGGCGGAATCGGCGGCGTCGTCGCTGGCGACCAGGCCGGCGTGGCTGTGCGCGGCGCACAGGCCCAAGCCGGAGAGGAGAGCGAGAGACAGAATGGAAGACTTCATAGTGATCCTCTTTCGTGGTGGGAGATAGAGTTTCCGTGGATGGGAGGCTTCGGGGAGGCTCTTGTAAAAGCGCTTTGACAAAGAGGGCAAAAAAGACACCCGTCAGAGGGTGGTCCGAATTCAGTCCTTGGAGGGCGCTTTGGCGGAGGATGCCGCCATCTGGTTCTTTCCTTCCCGATGACCTTGGAGCGTTTGAATACGATTAGGACGTCTTCAGGTCAAGCGTAAAAGCGCTTGCATGAAGCTCTGCCTTCGAAGAGACAGAGGCCGCCGCCCAAGGCGATTCCGAGGCGCAAACGCTTAGCCAGCCCTCGCCCGCTTACGCCGCCGATGGGGCCTTTTCATGGGAGAACAGCTTGCCCTGAAACCACAGCGACACGTGCACCAATCCGATCAAGACTGGGACTTCCACCAGCGGCCCAACGACGGTCGCGAACGCGACGGGGGAGCCGATGCCGAAGACGGCGATGGCGACGGCGATGGCCAGTTCGAAGTTGTTGCCCGAGGCGGTGAAGGCCAAGGTCGCGGACCGGGCGTAGTCCGCGCCGACTTTCCACGCCATGAAGAAGCTGACCAGGAACATGATGGCGAAGTAGGCGGCCAGCGGGATCGCGATCCACAGGACATCCAGCGGTTGCTGGATGATCCGCTCGCCTTGCGTGGAAAACATCACAACGATGGTGAAGAGGAGGGCGACCAGTGTAATCGGTGAAATGGCGGGAATGAAGGTGCGGTCGTACCACTCGGCGCCTTTGGTCCGAACGAGGATCAGACGGCTCATGATGCCGGCAGCGAAGGGAATGCCGAGATAGATGATGACGCTGGCGAAAATCTCGCCCATGCTCACTTCGACCACGGCCCCTGCGAGGCCGAAGAGGGGCGGAAGAACGGTGACGAAAATCCAGGCGTAGAGGCCGAAGGTGACGATCTGAAAGACGCTGTTGAGAGCGACCAGCCCGGCGGCGTATTCGCTGCTGCCGCGGGCGAGCTGATTCCAGACGAGCACCATGGCGATGCACCGCGCGATGCCGACCAGGATCAGCCCCGTCATGTAGAGCCCCCAGCGTTCATCGGGACCGAATACGGCCGGTGCGATGAAGCCGAAGAAGCCAACGGCGAGGAGGAACATCAGAGTCGGCCCGACGATCCAGTTCTGAACGAGCGACAGGCTGAGGACCTTGTGGTCGGCGAAGACCTTGCCCATGAGTTCGTACTTCACCTTTGCCAGCGGCGGGTACATCATGAGGATCAAGCCCGCCGCGATCAGCAGGTTGGTGTGCTCGCCAACCGTCAGGGCCGCGTTGAAGGAAGCGATACCGCTCTGGAAAAAGTATCCGAGACCGACGCCGATCCCCATCGCCAGGAAAATCCAGACGGTAAGGTAGCGATCAAGGAAGGAAAGGCGTCCGCCGGTCGTTGTGGGGCAACCGGCGTCGCCGGTGCTCGTAGCATCTGACATGATAACTCTTCTCCGGTTGGGCTAGGCGTCGAGGGTGCCGACCCAGCGCTCGATCTTGTCGTGCAGTTCATCGCGAACGCGGCGGAAGACTTCGAGGCGTTCCTCCTGCGTGCCTTCCGCCTTGGCGGGGTCGTCGACGGTCAGGTTCACGAAGTTGAGCACCCCGGGAAAAATCCTGGGACAACTGTTCTCCGCGTCGGCGCAAACGAAGACGACGTACCGAAAGCCCATTCGGCCCAAATAGGTTTTCACGCTCTTGGGATGCTGCCCTTCCATGATCTCGCCGATTTCGTCCATGACGCGCAGGGCCAGCGGATGAATCTCCGGAGCCGGTTCCAGCCCGGCGCTGAAGACTTCAAACCTTTCTCCGGCAAGCCGGCGGATGAAAGCCTCGGCCATTTGGCTGCGGCAGGAGTTCCCGGTACACAGGACGAGGATGTTTCGTTCCGACATGGCGGTCCTAATCCTTTCGAGCCGAGACGTTGAGGCTCGTCACGTAGTCGGAGATCTTCGAGCCCTCGGGGAGAGCGGAGATGATCTTCGCGTAGAGCGGGTCGTTCCAGGAGGTCATGGCGTCGACGTAATCGTCCTTGCGTTCGAGGACGATGTTCGACAGCCCAGCATCCTTCGCCATGCGTTCCGTCTCCGATATCAAGACCGCCCCGGCGACGCAGCCGACGAGGGCTTCGACCATGGCGGCGATCTCTGCGGGGAGAGGTTGCACGAGCGCCAGGTCGCTGACGGCGACGCGCCCGCCGGGCTTCAGGACGCGGGCGATCTCGCGCCAGACCTGGTCCTTGGCGGGCGAGAGGTTGATCACGCAGTTGCTGATGATGACGTCGGCGCTGTTGTCGGGGAGGGGAAGATGCTCGATTTCGCCGAGGCGGAACTCGACGTTGTCGAGGCCGGTGCGCTCGCGGTATGTGGCGGCGTTGCGGCGGGCCTTGCTGAGCATCTCCGGCGTCATGTCCACGCCGATGGCACGGCCGGCGGGGCCGACCTTGCCGCCCGCGATGAAGACGTCGAAGCCGCCACCGGAGCCAAGATCGACGACCACCTCGCCTTCCTTGAGAGCGGCCAGGGCCGTGGGGTTGCCGCAGGAAAGGCCCATGTTCGCGCCTTCGGGCAGCGACGCGAGATCCTGCGCCGCATAGCCGACGGCCGTGGCGAGAGCCGTGGCATCGTCGGCGTTGTCGGGGCCGCAGCAGGACGTTCCGCCGCAGCAGCCGTTCGCCTTGGGCTGGGGTTCGGCGACGGCGATGGAGGCGTATCCAGCGCGGACTTTCTCGCGGACTTCCTGTTGTTTGCTTTGTTCGTCGTTTCTAGACATAGCGAAGTGACTCCTAAAAAAAAGTTGGCGTTACAGCGTTTCGATCCAGGCGCGGATCGCGTCGCGAACCCGGCGATAGTGGTTCAGGGCTTCTTCCTCGGTTTTGGCGTCCTTCGCCAGTTTCGGCGGATCGTCGAAGTTGTGGTGCACGACCCGCGTGGCGCCGGGAAACACCGGGCAGTTGTCGTCGGCGTGGCCGCAGACCGTATAGACGACATCGAAGACGGCGCCGGCATCGAGAAGCGACTGAAGCGTTTTCGACGCTTGGGTCGTGATGTCGATGCCGTCCTCGGCCATCACCTTGATGGCGTTCGGGTTTTGGCCATGAGCCACGATCCCGGCGCTGTAGGCGTCGATGGTGGCGCCTTTCAGATCGCGGGCGTAGCCTTCCGCGATCTGGCTGCGGCATGAGTTTCCGGTGCAGAGGAACAGCACCTTTGTCCGTTGGCTTGTCGCTGACATAGCTCCTCCGGGGAGATGGATAGAATGAGTTTCAGTCGTTGGCGGTCCTCGTGGATCGCCCTTTCCTTCGCCGCCTGGCGCGTCACCCAGGCCACGACCTCGGCGGCTTCCTCGGGCTGATCCGCTTCCTCGGCCACCGAGTAGTAGGCCCAGCGGCCTTCCTTGCGGACGGAGAGAAGACCGGCACTGGCGAGGATGCTCAGATGCTTGGAGGTCGACGACGGCGCGAGAGCGAGGAGTTCCTGCACCTGGCAAACGCAAAGCTCCCCGCGCTCGGAAAGAGCGCAGAGAATGCGGATCCGGTTCAGGTCCGCGAGGGCTTTGGTAATGGCGAGGATGTTTCGCATGGCGTTTACGTCTCCGTTATTTCGCCATAAGACGAAATGAACGGCCCCTCTGTGTCAAGCCCTTCAACGCTCAGTAGCGTTTTTTCTGGCGGCACTTACTCGCGCCTTACCAACCTTCGTCACCTGCGCTGGGAGCCAACCGCCGTGACCAACATGCTGCTCTTCTTCATCACCGCGTTCTTCGAGATCCTGGGGTGCTACCTGCCGTGGCTCGCGCTGCGGCAGGACAAGTCGCCGTGGCTGTGGCTGCCGGGGCTGGCATCACTCGCGATCTTTGCTTGGCTCCTCACGTTGCACCCGCACGCGAGCGGCAGGATCTACGCCGCCTACGGCGGGGTCTATATCTTTGCCGCGACGCTGTGGCTCGTGCTCGTGGACAAGGAGAGGCTGTCGCTGGCCGACCTTCTTGGCGTGGGCTTATGTCTGGCAGGAACGGCGGTGATCTACCTGGGGAACAGGGCGGATTGAGCCTTGCCCTCATGCCATCAGAACGAACCGCACACTCATCCACACGCCGATGGCGATGAAGAGGCCTCCGGTGATGCGCCGTGCCCACAGCTCGAACACGCTGACGCGCTTGAAAGCCGCACCAAGCCCCTTTGCTCCGAAGGCGATGACGAGCGCGAAGCCGAGCACGGGCAAGGCCGTGCCGATGCCGTAGAGGCCTGGGTAGATGACGGAGGAGCCGCTCTTGATCGTGAGCGGCAGAAGGCTGCCGAAGAAGAGCGCCGCCGACGTGGGGCAGAACGAAAGCGCGAAGACAATCCCAAGAAGGCCCGCGCCCCAGACGCCGAGCTTGTCGGCGTGGGCTTGCATCTTCTGGCCCCAGTTCGACCCGGAGCCCGACGGTAGCGTCAGCAACTCCAGTAGGAACATGCCGACGATGATGAGCAGCGGCCCCATGAGCATGTTCATGTACTTCTGGAGGAAGTGGGAAAGCTGCGGCACGGCGAGCAGGCTGGCGGAGAGCACGACGCCGAGAACGAGATACGTGAGCGTCCGCCCCGCGGTGTAGAGCAGTCCTGAGAACACCGCCAGCCGCGTCTTCTCCACCCGGCGGGAGATGTACGAAACCGCCGCGATGTTGGTGGCGAGGGGGCACGGGCTGATCGACGTGAGGATGCCGAGCCAGAGCGCCGTGCCCGCTCCCAGAAGCCACTCGTTCATCATGCGCCGCCCGCCATGAAGGTGACGGTGCTGTCGACTACGTACTCCTCGAACTCCCGGGGACTTCCGAGAATCTTCGTCCACACGTCGGCCAGGTTCTCCCACCGGACGATCTTGCCGCCGCGCTCCTCCGCCAGCACGACGGACTGGAAGGCGAGTTGGAAGTCGTCGCGGAAGTGCTCGTACTCCGGCGTGTCAAAGTTCACAAGCCGCCACTCCAGTTCGCCGGAGGCAAGCTGGTCGGCGAACATCGTCGTGATGGCGTCGTGGGACTGGTTTTCGATGTTTGTGCAGGTCTTGCACCGCAGATTGCCGTGGAAGTAGTAGACGACGAAGCGGGTTTCCTCCGGCGCTTCGGATGGCAAGGCTTCAGCAGTCCTCGCCTCGGCTGGCGAGGCCGCGTCAGGTACGGAAGGCGTCGCGGCGGCGGGCGCGGGCTCTGCTCCCATCTCCTTCACCACGATGGCGGCGAGGCTGATCCCGACGAAGAGAAGAAGTGCTGCGGTAACGATGACCTTGGGCTTCATGGTGTTCTCCTTAGCTCAGCATCGACTGGAGTTCGCTCGCCGTGGGCAGCTTGCCCGCGACCTTCACTTCGCCATCGACGACAAGCGCTGGCGTGGTCATCACGCCGAAGGCCACGATGTCGTCGATGCCGGTCACCTTCTCCAACTCGTACTCGATGCCCGCGTCCTTCGCGGCGGCCTCGGTCATCTCGGTGAGCTTCTTGCATTTCGGGCATCCGGTGCCCAGGATCTGTAGCTTCTTCATGGAACGATCTCCTGCGATCGGGAAAATGGTCAGGTGAACAGGGCCCCGTAAAGGAGGCCACTGAGCGTCGCCAACACGACAACGAGTCCGACGAAGACGAGGGTCTTCTTCGTGCCCATCACGCTTCGGATGACGATCATGTTGGGAAGGGAAAGGGCCGGACCCGCGAGAAGCAGCGCCAGGGCCGGGCCTTCGCCCATGCCCGCGCCTAGCAGGCCCTGGAGGATCGGTACTTCGGTGAGCGTCGCGAAGTACATGAGCGCCCCGGCGATGGAGGCGAAGGCGTTCGCGCCGAAGGAATTGCCGCCGAGGGCGCTCTCGACCCAGGCCGACGGGATCAGGCCTTCGTGTCCCGGGCGGCCCAGCAGCAGCCCGGCAACAACAACGCCCGCGAGGAGCAGCGGCAGGATCTTCTTCGTGAAGTCCCACGTCTGGCCGAGCCAGTCGGAAAGGTCCTCGTTGCCACTGGTCGCCATCAGCGCCAGGGCGATAACGCCCGCGACGAAGGGGATGAGCGGGTAAGCCGGGAAGAGGAAAGCGAGGGCTCCGACGGCGACGACGGAGAGGATGACCTCTGCCAAGCGCACGGCATAGAAGAGGTGCAGCCCCGCTGCGAGCATGAGCGCGAAGCCCGCCGTCGCGATCCAGCGCCAGGACCAGATCGCGTACCAGAGACCGGCCTGCTCCGCCGGATGACCCCAGTTCGCGAAGATCAGGATGCCAGTCATCGCCGCCAGCATCGTGGCGCTCTGCCAGAGGGGGCGGCTCTCCGGAACCGGCGGTTGCTTCGCGGCCTCGGCGGCCTTCTGCGCCTCATCCTTTGCAAAGAGGAACGCCATGGCGAGCCCGATGACGACGCTGAACACGATGGCAAAGATCGCCCGCGCCAGGCCCAACTCAAACCCCAGCACCCGCGCCGTCAGGATGATCGCGAGGATGTTGATGGCGGGGCCGCTGTAGAGAAACGCCGCCGCCGGACCCAGCCCCGCGCCCCGCTTCCAGATGCCCGCAAAGAGCGGCAGCACCGTGCAGGAACAGACCGCGAGAAGCGTCCCGCTCGTGGATGCCACGCCGTAGGCCACGAGCTTGTTCGCCTTTGCCCCGAGGTACTTCATCACGGCGGCCTGGCTGACAAACGCGCCGATGGCTCCGGCGATGAAGAACGCCGGGATCAGGCAGAGCAGCACGTGCTCCTGCGCGTACCACTTCGTCAGCGCCAGCGACTCGTGAACGGCGTTGTTGAAACGGGCCTGCTCGATGGGGAGAAAGTACGCCACGAGAAAGACGGCGATCAGTGCCAGGAGTATCTTGCCCTCCGTGCCGAAGAGCGGCCCCAGGCGTTCGCGCCAGGAGCGGCAAAGCTCTTGGTCTGTTGGCGAAGTCGCCAAGTCCTTGTTCAAAAAAAGGGGAGAGGGTTTCGTGGTCAATTCACCAGTTCCATCTGCTTCTCGGCGTTTGATCGCACCACCGCGTCGATGCAGTCCACAAACTTGAGGATGCACGGCGTCGTCAGACTGTAGAAAATCTGCGGCCCGCGCTTGTCGATCTCCACCAGTCCGGCGTTCCGCAAGACGGAGAGGTGCTTCGACACCGTCGACAGGTCGGTGCCCACCATCTCGCGCAGTTCACACACGCAGCGCTCGCCCTTCGCCAGTTCCTCCATCATGAAGAGCCGGGCGGGATGGGCCATGGCCTTCAGAATCCCGGCACGGGCTTCGGTCTTGGGCGTGATGTCGGACATGTGGCGCTCCTCTCGCAAGCTTCTATTGCATAGTTGGCCAATTCGCCAAGTAAGTGCAAGGGAAAAGCGTTGGAACTCACCGCGGGCCCCAGCGAGATGGAACCGCTCGCCAGAGAGCGTGTTGCCTTTGACATGGTCCCCGGCGTATGCGGCGATTCTGCTCACAACCGCCCGGTCTTTTCCGGCCCGGCCGGGATGGTGCGAAGCGGCTTCGACGATTCGCCGAGGCCGATCAGAATAGCCGGACAGGAGGACAGAGCGCTGGGCCCTTGTCGTCCGTTGCGCGACGAATTCCGTGACTGAACCGAGGTCCTCCCCGTGAAAACCTATCACCCGAATTTCCTTCAACGGCAGATCCTCCATTGCGTCCGGTTTACACGGAGAAAGGCCGAAGCCATCTGGAGACTCGTGCGAACGCAGAAGGCCACCACGAGAGAAATTTCCCAGGGCGCCGCCCTCGGGATCTTTCTCGCGTTCGCCGCTCCCCCCGGGCTTCAATTGATTCCCGGCTTGCTCATCGCCTCCCTGATGGGGGCTTCCCGCGTCGCGACCGCTCTGGGAGTCTTCGTTTCCAATCCGCTCACGATGCCGCTGATTTACCCGGCTTCCTATCGGCTGGGCAGCTGGGTCACCGGATACTTCCTTCCCGTCCGCGTTCCCGACGAAACGGAAGAGATCTGGCAAGCGGCGATCAACGAATCCACCCCTCAGTTTCTCCTCGTCAACATGTGGGTCGGCTTGCTCCTGCTGGGATCGATTTTCGGCATTCTGGCCTATTACACCGCGGGGTGGGCTTTCGAGCGGTATGTGAAGAAGCGCCAGGCCCAGCCTGCCGCCTGAGCCAGCGCCGTCCCATACTCCGCCCCTGGGAATCTATCCCGCATGCTCCTTGAGCCACCCCAACACTTCGGCCGGGTGCTCCTCGCTGCCTTTGGCCTTTGGCCAGTGCATGGCGATAATTCCGTCCGGTCCGATCACGAACGTCTCGCGGTTCACGCCCATGAACTTCTTGCCGTACATGGACTTCTCCTTCCAGACCCCATACTTCTCGGCGACCACGTTGTCTTCGTCGGAGAGCAGAACGTGGCTGAGGCCATGCTTCTTGGCGAACTTAGCTTTCGACGCCGAGTCCATAATCGACACGCTCATGACGACCGCGCCGAGCTTCTCGAACTCCGGCTTCAGGTTGGTGAAGCCGCAGGATTCCTTGGTGCAGCCCGGCGTGTCATCTTTTGGCTTTACACAGTAGTCGGAATAGATTATTCATCTGATTACTCCTTCTGGTGAATCAGCCATGGCATCATCCAAGACAAGCAAGGCTCCAACTGATGGGCGGGTAGCTTACAGCTACACCCGGTACAGCTCCGGCAAGCAGGAGGTTGGATCTTCGGAAGACAGGCAAATCGAGAAGGCCAGGGACTGGGCGGCACGGAAGGGTGTACGACTGGTCGAAGAGTTCATCGACCGAAAGAAGCCTGGCTTCGATGGCTCGAACAAGCGTGGGGAGTTGGGGAGATTTCTCTTCGATGTGAAGTCGGGGAGGATTCCATCCGGGTCATTCCTTGTCATCGAGGCCATCAACCGGCTGACACGCGAAAACCCGTACGACGCTGAGCAGACCGTACGAGAAGTATTGGATGCAGGGATCATTCTCGTCATACTCTACCGGGAAGAGATCGAGGTAGACCAATACAAGGTAAGGGATCCGAGCAACAGGGTCCTTGACCAGATGCGACGCGACATCGAACTCGCCCACTTCCAGTCCGCAGAGAAGTCGAGGATGGGGTTCACCAACTGGAAGCTAAAGGTTGCCCAGATTCAGGCCAGGGTCCCCATCAGCTCCAGGTGCCCCGGTTGGTTGAAGGTCCAGGGGCAGAAGAAGCGGAACGAACGCATCATCGTACCAGGGAAGTATGTCCTGCACCCCGAGCGGGCAAAGATCGTGAAGGAGATTATCGCCCTGAGGAAGGCGGATCGACGGCGAGAGCCACCGAAACCTGTGTACGGCTACACCCGAATCGCTCGGGAATTGAATAAGCTGGGACGCAAGCCCTTTCAAGCCGTCTACAATGGCAGGCCGTGCACCGCCTGGAGCGACTCTTCAGTGAAGTGGATTCTCACCCACCCGGCGCTCTACGGCGAGTATCGTTTTGATCGCCCGGTGAATGGAAAGACCCCACCCCCCGTGGCAGGATACTACCCTCCGCTGATGAAGAGGGGCGAGTGGCTGAAGCTACAGAGCCTCAGCGACAAGTTCAGAAAGACGGGAGGGGGTAGGCAGATAAGGGAGACGCCCAACCTATTCGACGGCAAGATCTTTTGCTCACGGTGCAAAGGGGCGATGCACCTGGTCGGCGAGGGGCCTACCGACAAGTACCAATACCGCCGCTACAGGTGTCACCAGTACTCCCGAAAAGCGCAGATCACGGGACTCAAGACACCTGGGCAGGCATGCGACAACCACTTCATGCCCCAGCAAGCACTGGTCGAGGGCTTGGTGCTCTTCTACCTCTTTCGAGAAATCGACGCGCAGGACCTGGCACCAGAACGGCCCGATACGAGGCCCCTCGAAGAGCAACTCGACAGGCTCACTTCCCGACGGACCGAACTCGACGACGACATAGCCCTCGGAAAGCGGAGGCTTCTCAAGGAAAAGGACGATGACAAGTACGACCGCCTCCAGGGGGAACTCTCCCAGGCAGAGGCAGAGCTGGCGGACTTGCGAGGGAGGATCAGATCGGTCGAGGCCGAGATCTCGGATCTCCAGCAAGAGAACTCCCCCCAGGCGGAGCTGGTCAGATTCCAAGCCTCTCAAGATGCTCTGTTGGCTCAGGATGAAGCGTCTCGGGAACAGCTCCGTGTCGCCATCCATCGGGTTCTTCACCGCGTGGAAGTGGGCGTAAAGCCCATCCCTCTGATGTACTGCGACGATGGTCGACTGGTAAGGCTTCCGGGGCCCTCAAAGGGTGTCCCGCGGTATCCGGTCTGCACCATCTACCTGAACGGCGGTGAGCACTTTAGGGTCACAGGGTATCCTCCTGCCGCCGAATGGCAGGAGCAGGTCATGGGTTGGCCTCTGCCTCGCGTCCCGCGCAAGTACCGGCATATGGAACCTGGGCAGTTCGACGAGCTGGAAGACCTTGATGCAGTCGGAATGGTAGATGGTCCCTCGGTCAAACCTGGGTGGTTCCAACTGGAACCGGAGCCCAAGAAGAAGCCGAGGAAAAAGTCGGCCAAGAAAGCGAAGACGCCCCGCAAGAAGGCGAGTAATTAGATGAGTAATTTAGGCTGTGATAATGGAACCTTATCACCGGTAAAAGGAGCCCTCGACCATGGAGAAGCACTCCCTCGACGAATGCCTGCCAGTTGTCGCTCACGCTGATGGCGCAACCGTCACGGTCGTTCAGCGTGCCCAGCAGTACGCCGGAGAGTCCCGAGCCGCCAACACCAGGAGAGCTTACAAGGCTGACTGGAGAGACTTCGAGTCCTGGTGCATGGAGCGATCGAGGGGGGCGATTCCGGCATCTTCAGAAACCGTCGCTCTGTACATCACAAGCCTCGCAGACCATGGCCTGCGGGTGAGCACGATCGAACGGCGTCTGGCGACGATTTCCCAGGCCCATCAGCTCGCTGGTCATGGGTCGCCCACCAAGGATGCTGCGGTTCGAGAGGTTCTCAAAGGTATCCGTCGAGTCCGGGGCTGCGCTCCTTCTCGAAAGAAGGCCATCTCGGTCGCGGAGCTGCGAGGACTGGTTGCGACCTGTGACGCCAGCCCCAAAGGTAGGCGAGATCGGGCACTTCTTCTGGTTGGATTCCTCGGCGGGTTTCGCCGGTCTGAACTGGTCGCCCTGGAACGCGACGACATCCAAATTGAAGACGAGGGACTCAGGATCAGGATCAGAAAGTCGAAGACCGACCAGGATTCCGAGGGAAGGGAAGTCGGCGTGCCGGTGGGCAACCGGGCCGAAACGTGTCCAGTCCTTGCGCTGACGGCTTGGCTTCAGACAGCAGGCAGCTCCGAGGGACCTGTCTTTCAGTCCCTTTATCGAGGAGGACGGCCAACTGGTCGCGGGCTCAGTGGAAACGCGGTGGCCTGCCTGATCAAGGAAAGGGCGATGCAGGCGGGCCTGGATCCAGAGCTGCTTTCTGGGCACTCCCTGCGCTCGGGATTTTGCACTTCAGCGGCGAAGGCCGGGGCATCCGAACGTGAAATCGCCAGAAGCACAGGCCACCGAAGTCTCCGCATACTGCGCACGTACATACAGGCAGGGACGGTTTTCAGCGAGAACGCCGCCAAGAGGATCCAACTCTGATGTACGCAAAATCCCATGAGATAATGCTCGGCGGTGCCTGGACAAACGTCATCAGCTACCCCGGCACGCTCATTGTGGAAGTCATGGGCAAGTTGAGCGTGACCGAGGAGTGTGGAGCCCTCCTTTTCTGGCACTGGCCCGACGTCCACCATCTTGACCCCGCGGTCCTACCCCCGAACGTTGAGGTCGCGCTCATCTCACTCAGCGGTCAAGTTGTTGAGGTGTGGGAACCAGGGGCGGAAGTCATCGAGCCTCGGCACCCATACGTTGCCGCCGCCGTCATGCCCGCCGGTTGGTTCGATCAGAACTGCACGTCCTCCCGTTGCTCACTCGACCTGGATTGAACCATGCCTACCGAAGAGCTTGGAATCCTGATACGGGAAAACGCAGACCTCTTCCACCCGCGGTGGTCGGGGGTGGAGTTCCTAACCGGTTGGACGGGCTTGTTCGCGGAGATGCTGGATCGTTGCCGCCGTGATGGGGCCCCTCTCATCACCTGCACGAAGCAGAAGCTGGGCACCATGCGCGTGTACTTCGAGGACCAATCTGCCCCCGTAGGACGCGCCATACGGGAAGAAGCCATGCGTCGTTCTGAGCGCATCTGCGAGATCTGCGGAGCCGAGGGCGAGTCCCTGGTCATTTCGCCTGGCACTCGTGGCACTCGATGCCCAGAACATCGCCACCTCCCCTGAGCTTCATTGCGGAGTAATCATCCAAAGACATCATCCAGGCTCTTCGCATTTATGATTCGTTCACGCGAGGTGTAGCGGCTTGCCTGGGGAGCGCTTACCTTACCTCGCTGGACCAACTTCAAGGGGCCAACCTTCTGAGCCGGTTCCAAGAAGATCAGGGCGTACTTCCCAGTGTCCTTCCAGGGCTCAATCCGCGCTACAGGCGCGATGTGCGTGATGGCGGAGATAGGTGCAACCTGGTAGGACGCGATGTACTTGATCTTCGGGATCATGCTGGAGTGGATCCTCACTGCCCTCCACATGTCCTCCCCGAGGAAGACCTCCTCGAATCCCTCCTTCCGGGCGGGCACAACGATTGTGTCGATGTCAGCGGGATCCACAGACGGCTGATTCCCTTCATCCATGCCCGTCGTTGAGGCCTGGATGCTCAGATCATACAGGAACGGGTCGAAGGAGTACGCGACCTGCCCATCCTCTGTTCGGAACCTTTGGAGGGTCAGCGTCTCCACCGGAAACGCCAAGGAACTCCTGACGATACTCTCCAGCTCCTCGTCGAGTTCATCGATGATCAGCAGGGTGTTGAAGGCGTCCTCCTCGTAGATCATCCGTTCCAGCAGGTAGTCGATATTGTTGAAGCCATTCTTGATCGCGTATTCCTCACAGGTCTTGAGCACCTGTGGGTCCTGCTGGATCGTGTCCCTCAGGAAACCCTTCATCTTCTGCGGGGTGCTCTTGAACGACAGCGAGAACTCCAGAAGCTGCTGAGCAATGTGCCGGAGCGGGTCATGCTTCGCCAGCTCAACCTCCACCAGATACAGGACTGGTCGTTTCGGACTCGTAAAATCGAGCAGGTAGCCATCGGGGATGTTGCGCGTCTTGCCTTTCGCGCCGATCAGCTTCTTCACTTCCAGGTAGATCCTGGCCCTCCCGAAGAGCTGGGGGGCGACCTGGGTGATCGCGGATTCCAGTTCGACTTCCTTGTCGTAGGCCCAGGGCAGGTAATGGCCGCCGGATTCAGTCCAGATCATGGTTCAAACTCCTCGTTGAGTCGCTCCTGGTTGGCTGCTGCACTCTTCGCCAGTTCCTCCATCTTCATGCTCTTCATCCAGGAGAACACGGCTTCCAGTTCCTCGGCCTCCTTGGAGACGTGGCTTTCGTCTGGTGAGAAGACGTAGTCCTCCAGAGAAACATCCCTGCTCCAGGGGACGTCAGGTGGCACGGCTTCGCCCTCGGAGAGGTCCTTCAGGGTCTTCCTGTCGACCTGGTAGAGGGGAACGACCGCGATGCCCAGGTAGTCATGGCAGGCGAGGACGGTGGCCTTCAACTGGAGGCGGCTCTTCGGGTAGCCCCAGTCCCACTCCTCGGTGAAGGGGATGAAGCGGACCAGTTCCCCATCGTCGTCCCAGTCGCAGATCTTCTCGGCGAAGGTCAGCACGAGGGGCTGCGGACGCCCCTTCCGGAAGTCGAGCTTCGGGTCCAGGCAGTAGGCCCGCAGAGGATGCCACACGAATGGCCTTTCCAGGCCCTTTACGACCTCGAAGAAGGCCGCAGCATGCTGGTAGCTGCCGCGAGGGCGGTACATGCGCTCCTGGACGCCATCCAGCCACGCACGCTCAATCCCAAGGGGCTGGGCCGTCCTGGTCAATACGTCATTCGTCAGCGCTGGTAGGAGGGCCTCTGGGCTGCTGACACGGTCCAGGGTGATCTCGGGCACCAGTCGCTGGATTTGCGTATTCTTGACCCCATAGTCGTTGAAGACCTTCAGGAACCGATATGCGACGGTGCGGACAGGGGCTTCCTTGAACCAGCGACGCAGCGCATTGAGGTCCAGGGTGGCGGGACCTAAACCAACGTTGATGTTGATCGGATCATTCATGTCGCCTCCTCATTACGTGACTCCTCCCGAGTATTCATACCAGCCGCACTCTTGTCCGAGCCGAGACGCTCGATAGCTTGAAAGGCCGGTCGTCCCAGATGAACCACCGAGAGCCTCGGCTGCTTGACGAGGGCGGTGTCTCGCAGCAGCGGGTCGTCCTTGATCTGGGACAACCCTACGGGACGCCTGAGTGACCTGACGGGGATGAAGTCACAGGTAACCCATGCTCCTTCGGCGATGGTGGGATCGGGATAGGCCTCTTTGGAGACCTCCATGCAGCCAACCACGGCCTTCGTGTCGTGGGTCTCATAGAAGAACACAGGGTCTCCCTTTCGCATCGCCAGGAGGTGCTTCCGAGCCTCAGCCGACTTGATCCCCCTGGGCGTGAAAATCCCGCGCTTCACCACCTCCTTCCAGGGCGTGCGAAAAGGGGCGAACCTGACCACCCAGAAGGCTTCATGCTGCATTTCGGTGTTCGTGTTGGGCATTTCCTGGGGCAACTTCATCCTCTTCTGACCTTGGTCCTGCTGATTTCTCTTGCGCGAGGCGTCGAACATGCGGAGCCTATAAGCAACTCACCTGCCATGCGTAGGAGGAGCTCGGCCCCCGCCCCGGCGGGGGCTGCTTTCATTGTGCGCCACGCATGGCGCGACTTCTTGGAGGTGAGAGTCCTCTCTTGGCCGTAACGACCGGAACAAGTAGCCGGAGGCAAGGGCGTCGCCGCGAGGCGGGGTCTGAAGGAAGCCCGAGGCAAAGGCCGGTCCCGACGAA
>JAVJSW010000015.1:0-1119 GCA_040219255.1 Sumerlaeia bacterium | reverse complement strand
CGCCCGGGCCGGGCTGATCATCGTCCAGGACGAACGCGCGGCCCGCCTCGTCGACCGGGCTGCGGGCTCGGACGGTGGGGCGTGGCTGTGGGCGACCTTCGCCTTCACTCTTGCCCACACGAGCGGCGTCCTGTGGGGACCGGTGACCCGCTCGGTGATGGTCCCCGCCGACGGCGCCCAGGCCTTCGGGGCGGCCCAGTCCTATGCCCTCAAGCAGTTTCTGCGCAGCCTTTTCCAGATCCCGACGGCCGACGGCGAGGACGCGGACCGTGGCAAAGGGGCTTTTGGGACCGCTTCGGGCCAGCCGCCACTTCGGGTGATCGGCACCGTGCGCAGGGGCCAGCGCGAAAAGCCGGCGGACGCGGCCGCAGTGGGCGGGGCGGAGTGATGGCGCTGCCGCCACGCATCCCCAAGGCGGGGCTGTCACACAAGCGACTCAAGGGTGGCCGGGATGCCCGGCCAACCCACCTACATTTCCTGCGGTCGCTCGAATGCCCGATCTATCCAGAAGGGCGTCCGGTCGAGGCCCATCACTTGTTGCGGGCGGACAGGACCCGAGGCATGGGTCGGCGGGCCGCTGACCGCTTCGCGATCCCGCTCAGCCGTAGAGCCCATCGCGAACTTCACGCCGCTGGCGACGAGGAATCTTGGCTCGCTGTTCGCGGCATCGACGGCCGTGCGCTCGCGGCGGCGCTATGGCGAGTCTCCGGTAACCGCGAGGCCGCCCTGCGCATCCTGTGGCGGACGATTATGGCGCGCCCCTACCCGCCGACCTGGTGCTGGTAGAGATATATCCAGACCGAGGCCGACAGTTGGCGAAAGATCCCGATTTCCCCGTAGCCCATCCGTCCCTGACGGTTATCCAGGGCGGCAAAGGCTCAGACAGCGATCGACTCGGCGAGCCCACGCTCAGGGTTCTCACGTGCCGGGTCTGCGAGGCACGTGACGGAATCGACAGTTGGGGAGCCATCGTGCTGGTCAAGCCTTCCACGTATGGAGAAAAAATTGACGCCAGCCACCAACTCCTCCTTTGTGCAACTTGCTTCCAGAACGGGATACGAACCTATCTGGGGACGACCGGAGCGATGAAGTTATGATGATTCTTGAGGCGAGCTACAC
>JAVJSW010000014.1:0-59279 GCA_040219255.1 Sumerlaeia bacterium | reverse complement strand
GTCGAGCGCCGCAACGGACACCTCAAAGAGAACCGCCGCATCGCAACCAGGTACGAAAAGCTGGGCGCCAATTTCGTCGCCATGATTCAGCTCGCATTCGTCCTCACTTTCCTCAAAATCCTTTTGTCAGACAAAGCCTAGAACCCCTTGTGCCGCAAAACAACCTCTTCCAGCCCAAGGCGCTGAGCCTCTTCCGCAATGACATCCTCAGGAATCTCGCCGTCGGTGACCAGTCCGTCGTGTTGGTTGGAGAGCGGAGAGACGCCATCGAGCTCCGCGCAATGGAGCGTAATGCCGTGGATAAGGGCTGCCTCGGCCCCTTGGGTCAAGAAGGCGAGAACACGCCGGCCCTCTGCGGCGCTCAGGGAATTGTTCGAAATCCGCATCGTGCAGCCACAGGCGTTTCTTACGACCTTGCCACCTCGGCCGCTTTTGACCTGAAGCAATACGTCGAACTCCTCATTGCGATACCTGGGTAGTTCTTTTCTCAAAGCGGCGCGAAGCGGCTTGAAGACGGTTCTGGCCAAGGGCTCAACGATTGGCTTCAAATCCTTCCAGATTTCTATCGCCCGCCAAGTACGCCGGTTTGAGTGGAGCAGAATTGCCGAAGTGATTGCCGAGGTTCTTCCTTTTCTGAGATCCTGAATGGACGGGACATCGACCGAAAAACGCCCAGGAAGGGGAGCGCCAAATTGCAGGCTTGTGACGACTCTCTTGTAGAGTTTGACGTCTTTGCGAAAGTCGGGATTCAGACCTGCGGCCTGCATATGCTCACTCCGGTCTCTTTCGAGATACTCTTGAAGAACGCTCTTGTCGATTTTCGAGGTCTCGCCTGGCGACAGACTATTGACGATATCGATGACCCGCAACAGGATACGCAACTGCGAATCCTTGAGATCGTAGTTGTAAATTTCCCGATCGCTCAAAGAGAAGGCAAAGTCCTTCATAAGATTTGAGCAGGCCTGCAGACCGGGTTCGTACAACCTTCCGGACGACTGGACGCGGTGGCTGTGTCTATAGTGGATCTCGTGCCCCGATCTACGGGTCATCTGGACCTGAATTTGATAGGCTTGGCATAGATCGCCGAGATATTTGGCCCGGCGCGCCTCAGCTGCCTCGGGTTTCCCCTCTCGCTTGAGCTCCGAAATCTCCTCCCGCGATCGGTCCAGCCATCGTGTAATTTGATCGGCATTGGCAATGCCTCCAACATCTTGCCAGAATCGAAGCACCTCCCTCAACAGGGGTTTGTCATTGTAAGATGATGGTCGATCTCCTGGCTTGTGCTTTATCCTGGGCGGAGTGTGAATCCAGTTCCCGCAATCAAGAAGATCGACGAAGATCTCAGCAGTTTCGGCCCGGTCCAAGAAGACTTCAAAAGCAATTCGAAAACTTTCGATCACTTGATTGCTACACCATGCTTCGGTACACCTTCCCTCTATTCCATCAGCTGGAGGAACGTAGTCCGACAACTCCAGCAATCCCATCCTTCTCAATCGTGAAAGCTTGCTTCGAAGCCCTCGCCCATATTGCTGGTAAGGTATAGAGAGGGTGGTGTTCTCAGGACTTCGAGGGAAGAAGGAAAACTGAGAGAAGGCCACGCAGAACAAGAACCTTCTCTCTGAGCGATTGAGGGGGCCTTCCGCGGATAGGACAGGCATTCGCCCAAGGAGGATCCTCGCGGTCGCTACGGGAACGGGGAAGGCGTCCGGGATGGGGCTGTTCTTGGGGATTTTCCAACCAACCATTTTCCCACTTTGAGGAGCCTCACGCATAGCTGAATCCAAACAGGTTGATCTTCCTCTTCTCCCAGAATTGTGCAGCCTAATGCAGGGCGTATAACGCTGGCTGATGATTTGGAGGGAGAATCCAGCCATCGACTTGGGCTTTGTGAAAGGCGAACCGCCTGCGAAGGCTTTGAGGCGTGCCCAAAGTGCCACACGAGGACTATTGGCTACTTGTCTCGACGTCGAGACTACCGAGGGTCAAGTCTCGATATGCAGACGATTCCCTGAAAAAGCCGAGATCTTCGGACTAAGCTATCGTCTTGAATACCGGCAGGAAGGGAGGACATGGATCGTGAGGAGTAGGGGATAGCCTGATTGGCAAAGACCCGCGAAGAGAAAAATTCGATTTGGCCAGTTTGAAAAAAAGTCCAGAAACGTCTCGGCCACTATTGAATGCCATAAAAAACCAAAGGCTCGATTTCGAGGGTGGGGGGCTTGTACACCTAGTCGCCTGGCACGGCGATGGCACCTAGCCAAAAAAGAGGCCTCCCCTTGATGCAAGCAGATGGAATGCTATCAATAACGGGTTCTGGGCAATGGGCGGTCCGGGCTGTGCTGGGCATGACTGATTGTGGGTGGGCGGTGAGCAGGGCGGGCGACTGGCCGTGAGTGCATGGCTGACGATGATAACCGCAGAGAGACGACGAATAGAAAAACTCTGAGTTGCGAATTTGAACTACTTCGCTCTTGAAGAGTACAGTGAGGCCGACTTTCGTCCGTTTCACCCTCTACCTACGGAAAGGTGAACCTAGGTCTTCCTTTGAACGGTCCCAATTCTTATGTATTATTGCAATGTTATTCGCTCTAAAGAACTTCAGATTCTTCGCTACCGTGCCCAAACTCCGATAGAAAGACAAGCTACATGCTCCGCTCTCTGTAAATTCCTGCAGTCTCGACGTCGAGACTCTGTTGACTCCCGATTCTACAGGGCAGATTCGAGAGCCTTCACTCGGTTGATTCGAGAGTCAAGTTTCTTTGGTGGTCTTTAACGGTCAAGGCGAACGCGGATGGGTTGCCTGACAAAACTGATTGTGGGAGCAGGATAGTTGCAGTCTCATGGCGGTTTCCGGCCGGTTTTCCCCATTCTGCTATTGGCAAGGGCTCACTGGCGCGCAACGCGAACTCAATCAAGTATAGACCTTATCTACAGTCGCTAGATGATAGTGGAAGGCATGAGAGCAAAGTACCTGCAGTGAACCGCTATGACTGAAGAGCTCGCAAACAGCATGTGTCTTGCCGAATCGGCCGCAGTGTTGACCGATGTTTAGTGAGAATGATCCCGCGCTTTCTACACACTTGAAAGTGCGTTGAGGTCCCTGCTGACCGGGGCCTGACCGAAGTGTCTTCCCAGTGACCCAGGGCGAGCAATACGCTTCAAAGCCAATCGAATTGAGATGGAGGCTCTCGTATATGGAGTGCAGCTTCTCGAAGCTTGGCGCTATGGGCCTCCTTTCTCGAACAGATCCGATATTCAAGAACAGTCGATGGTTCGTCGCCCAGCACTTTTTCCCTCAAGATGGCAGTCTCGACGTCGAGACTATCGAAGGGTGGCTGAAAGCACATGAAGTCCAGGCCTTATTCTCTATGAAATTCAAGAGAAGGCCCAGCAAGATGCCTGTTACATCCGATTTCTCATCGAAACTCACCTTTTCACCCGATACAGTCCGGTTCATTTTCCCCTTTGTGAAAGAGGATAGCCACCACTGTCCCCCTGGATGGCAAAGTAAGAGAAAAGGGCGCCAAAGAGAGTACCGTCATCAGGCCTCCTCAGGCTTGCGTATCTATTGCATTTACCAGCCGAAGACAGGCACGTTTTACTCCTACTGCGAAGCTGAGCTGCCTAGAGTACTGTTTGGGCATAATGGCCAGATGATCACCTCGCAGGAGGAGCTTGATGACGCATTTCACTGTGTGGAAAGCATACTCCAGGAAGCCGGATTTGCTCCGAGAGATTGGTCTCTTCAGAATCGAGAGATCACGCGGCTCGACATTTTTACACAGGTGCAGACATCTGATTCAGAAATCACCGAATGCTATGGGTACATGCGCCGCAATCGAAAGCGTAAGGCCAACTGTCATGTCGGCAACTTAAAGGCCAATACAAGTGGCGATAAACCCGAATGGAAGAATATACCAACGCTGACAATGCCTGGATCGGATTATTCAATCGTCTTTTACTCGAAAAGGCAACAGTTGGAGGCGAGAGGATTTGAGTTCTGCTCAGTTGACTCTGAACTTCGAGGCGACGTGACACGCGTTGAAATCAGGCTCAACAGCAAAGGTCTCAATAAAATTGCCAAGGCAGGCCGATTCTCGTTCAAGCAACTTGACGATCTGCAGGTCATCGGGACGGAGAAGCTCGAACAGGATTTGGGCTTGGTCCCAGAAGCTGAGATGAGCCCCAAGTTGCTCGAATTCCTTGAAACGTTTTCTGGAGTGACTGAATCACAACAGATTGTCGATGCATTCCGCGATAAGTATTCGGGGAAGTCAGTCAATTACTTCAACAAACTCTGGAAGCAAATGACCTCATGGCTTATCCGGACCAGATGTGGTGATGTTCTGCAAAAATCACTCATGATTGATGCCTCGGAAGGAATGGTACGAAAGGGGAAACGGAATTTTCGGAAAGCTACTGCAGAAGTTGCCAAGTGGATTAGCAAACCTTGGGAAGTAGCGGCCAAGAAAGCAAGAGTAGCCTTTCGGGTGCTGGATGCACGTGAAGGCGAAGAGACACCTCTGTTTACTGAGACTGGGGAGCAGAGAGAATTTTCAGATTATTTGGCGAGTGTTGGTAAGTCACGTCATTATGGAGGAAGTCCATCAACCTCCTCAGCCCCTGCGAAGTCGCTTGGTCAAGACCACGATCTCCCATCCACCTGCGCCGATATGATTGCCTTATTCTCTTTGCTGAGAACGCCATCAGCTCAGTCAGCAGGTCTAGGCAACTATAACCGCTTTGAAAAATTGGGAAGAGGAGAAGAATCCCATGACAGAATGTGGCACTTCCGACGGCAACGCGCACATTCCCGCCATTCTGATCCATCCGAATGGCCTATATCGATGCAAGGATATTACCAAGATTTTTTGCGGCCACACTATGCAAGAACTGAGAAAGCACGGAGCGGTCTCTGTAGGAGGATTCTACCTGGGGAAAACAGTGCTCCAGGCAATCGAAGGCGTAGGAAGAGAACGATCTGAGAAAAGACCACAGAAACACACAACGAAGGACGAAGAAGATGCCAAGACCAAACACGTCGAAAAGATGGACACTTGTACTCAAAGAGCCAAAGTTCAATCTGTACAAGAGCAAAAAAAGAGAACACCTCTGGCAAGTCAGGCTCGGGAGTTACGCCAAATATCGAAGACGGCAATTTGATGCGGATACGCTTGAGAATGCCAAAGCCGAAGCTCTGAAGATCGCCGGGCTTCCCGATCCAGAAGAAGAGGAGTTGGGCCCCAGTGTGGTCGATGCCGCCAATGAGACCTTTGATCGGTCCCGCCGGGGTGAGAAAGCCACCAAAGACTGGCTCTCGGCATGGGAACGTTTTCTGGATTGGTTGGGCGAGAAGCATCCCTCGGCCACCCAGTGGCAAGACCTGTCCCGTTCGATCATCCGAGAGTACGCAGATCTTCACAAGGACAAGGCTCCAAATACTCAGCGCCTTTATCTTCAGCCAATTATCCAGACTTCCTCCTACATGGCCGCCGAGTATGGGCTGCCTGATATCGCCACAAATCTCGGAATCAGTTCCAAGACGGTCAATCCCCCGGCGAGCGTCTATCTGACCGACGTTGCCGACTTTCTCGACTGGCTTGCGGATCATCGCGGGTGGCTTGAGGCCGGACCCGCGCTCCAGGGACTGGCTGGCCTCCAACTCCAGGAAGCTCTCCGGCTCACATGGGACAAAGTCGATCTCGAGCGCGGTCTCATCGAAGTCTCCGGCAAGACCAAGAACGAGTACCGCAACCGCGTCATTCCCGTCTGCTCCCGCCTCCTGGACGCTCTTCACCGCGCGAGGGCCCTGCAACTCGAACGAAAACGCCGCACTAAGGTCCAGAACGTCAAAGACACGGTCGTCGTTGGCAAACTCGGTGGCCCTTATACAGAATATACTGGCTACAGCAGCCAGGTACGCTCCGCCATCCGCGAGTTCAATCCGGACCTCGATTGGAGCCCTAAAGATCTGCGCAATGCCCTTCCCACCTTCGCCAGCCAGAAGGGAATTCGCAACGATGTCTGGGAACAGTACGTCGGCCACGCCCCCCAGAGCGTCACCGCGCGCCACTACGTCTGCCGGTTGACCACAGCAACGAAAGGTGAACGGCAAGATCTGGACGAGAAGATGGCCGTTCTCCGGGAGCGGGTGGTGAGTCCAATCGAAGCCGCGCTGCAGGCGCATGAAGCAGCTAAGGAATCCGACTGAGTTCCCTTCGCATCCCCGATCCACCTGACCAACCTAACCAACCTGACCAACCGGGCCAACCGGACCTGGGATGGTCAGCAGCGGCCTCACTCCTCCTCCTGCTTTTGTCAAAAACGCGCAAAAGTCCCGGGCCCAGAATTCTCTCGGCGAGCTGTAATTGGGGACGGAATAGGCTCGCGACGGTCGATAGACGGGTCGACAGGACGGGGTGCTCAAACCCCAAAAGTAGAGGCCGGTCACTCCCGGAGTTTTGCAAAGTTTTGCAACGCCGCCAAAAAAGGAAAGCCGCCGCCAAGTTGTGGCGGCAGGCTAACTCTAACAAATTCAAGGAAGAAAAATGGCACGCCCAGAGAGATTCGAACTCCCGACCTTCTGATCCGTAGTCAGACGCTCTATCCAGCTGAGCTATGGGCGCGCGGCTGGCGTGGCGATCTCTCGCCAAGCGGAGGAAGAGGGGAGCAGAGGGATCGCTCCATGTCAAGTGGCAATCGGCGGATTTTTTCTTCCAATGCCCTTTCCTCCTTTGGGGCTTGCCGGGTGTGGTCCGATGGGGGGATGAGGGGAGACGGAACCTGCGGAGAGGGGCGGCGAATCGAGGTGCTTAGTTCGAGACGATGGGAAGTGGCCCGGCGCCTGGCGCTGGCGGCGATGGTGATGGGCTTGGCTGGCTCTGCCGTGGCGGACACGGTGGTGTTGCGAAACGGCAATCGTCTCGACGGCGTGATCCGTCATGAGACGGATTCGCGCGTCGTCCTGCAATTGCCCTCGGGTCAGGTGACGCTTTCGCGGTCGGCGATCGCGAAAATCGAGCGCGAGGGGGGGGCGGAGAACGCGCTGAAGGAGGCCCGCCACGCTTTTGCCCGCGGCCGCTTCGACCAGGCTCTGGCGGCAATTGACTCGGCCCGGGTCGGCGGGGCCGCGCCGGAGGCGATGGACCGGGCGGTTTGGGAAAGCGAGGGGGCGATCCTGCGCGAGGCGCGCAAGGCCGGCCCGGGCCCCGCTGCCCAGGCCATCGAGGCTCTGCGGGACTTGGGGGAACTGGGCGTGACCGAGACTTCGGGAACTCTGGCGCTCGCGCGGGGGCTCGTGATGTTGGGCGCCGATGGCTCCGCGTCCGAACTCCTCTTCACTCTCGATCCGGAAAAAGTCGCATCCGACCCGCGCCTGTCCGACTTCTCACGGGGTGCCCTGCGGCGTTCGATCCGGGAATTCGTCCTGGCGGGAGAATACGAGGAGGCGCTGCGCCAGATCGAGTGGCTTCGGCGCATCGAACCCGAGGGCGCCTCGCGCCAGGCCGCAATGGCCCACTTGGCCGCCGCCGCCGCCGCGCGCGACCGCCAGGACTACGGCGAGGCGCTTCGCGTCCTGGCCGCGGACCTCTATCCCCTCGCTCCCGCCACCGCGCGCAATCGCACGCGGGTCGTGCTGCGCCAGATGGTGGTCTGGGCCGCCAACGCCACCGCCTTCGAACAAGCCCGCCACTGGCTCACCCGCGACGTCATTCCTCGAATGCCGGTCGAGGGCTACGCGGCCCTGCACGAACTGATCGAAATCGAGGCCCGGTTGGCCCTTCGCCAGGGCGACGCGGCGCGGGCCCTGGAACTCGTCTCCGCCGTTCCCGAGGGCCTGCGCCCGGAAAGCCTCCAGACCCTGCATCTCCGATCACGATTCTTCCTGCGGCGCGAAGAACTCGAATTCTCCGACCCCGTCGGGCTCTTCGAACTGGCTCAGGAAGCGGCCGGCGATGGGCTGTATGAGGAAGCGCTGACCCTGCTGGAGGACTTGCAGAAGAACGATTCGCTGAAGGATTTGGCGGATGAGCAGGCGGAACTGATCAAATCGCGACGCGATCTGGATCTTTTTGACCAAGCGGTGGCTGCTTTTGAACAGGGATTAATGGACGAAACCATCAATCTCTGTAATCGAATGGATTTAGATCCCGACCGCGAGTCCCCTATCGTGGAACGTGCCAGGAAATTGGCCGAAGCCGCGCGGCAGGAAAAGGTGATCGAGCGCGAGCGCCGCCCTTACCAGGCCGAAGCTTTCTTCCAAATGGCCCAGCGCGCTTTCTTCCTCGGCCGCAGCGGCGAAGCGTGGCAAACCCTCGACACCATCGTGCGTCATTTCCCCGAAACGCCCGCCGCCAAACGATCGCTCCAACTCCTGCCCCAGGTGGAGCGGGAACTGGCCTTGCAGTTGGTGGAAGGATACGCCCCCGCCATTCCCAGCTACGAAGGCACCATCGGGCTCCCCGGGGATTGGGGCTCGGACGAACTGGGACAAGAGGTCTCGGGAATGCTGGAGGCCTTGGAGCCGCGGCAAGAGCCTTTCGCCGCCGATTAACCTCAGCTTCGCATTTGAGCATTGGATTTCAAACCTGGAACGGTTTACAACCTCCGATCGATTTTATGGACCGTTTTGTGGTGACATTGGGCCAAGCTTTTGCTCAACTCGGAATCGACCATTCTTTTTCGACATCTGAAGAATGAGCCCGACCGAGGGTACGCACTCATGTTTTTCCCACGTCCGATTCTCCACCTTTCATTGGCAACCTGCCTTCTCGCTCCCGTTGCTTTCGCTGCCCCTATCGCCAGTGACAACGGTCCCTGGGCACTCCCTCCCCGTTTCGTAGAAACAACTCACGCCGGCGGCCTCGTTCCCGACGAGCCGGCCGACTCCACCGCCTCTGAAGACCGCGCCGCCACCGCCGTCATCGAAGTTCAGTGCACCCAGCCGGCCCGCCTCCTGCGCCTCACTCGTCTCGCTGTCGAGAGCGAAGCCGGCTTCGTCGAACTTTCCCCCACCCAGCCGGTAGCCCGTGCCGACCGGGACTATCAGCTCCTCGCCCTGGAACTCTCCGCGCCGGAAGAAAGCATCCCCATGATTCTCGACACCGTCGAGACCATCGCGCTCACCCAACTCCGCGAAACCTACGGGGAAGACTGGCAGCCCGCCTTCTCCTCCACTTCCACCTACCGGGCGGTCGCCGTGCGGGAAATCCGCCTCCTGCCCGCCGAATCCGGCCAATCCGCCGATCCCGCCTCCGGCTCGGTCCTGCAAACCTCCGGCGGCACCGATCTGGCCGCCGCCGAGCACGACCAACTCGAAGCGTTCACCATCAGCGTCCCCATCCACTTCGAGTACTCCGCCGACGTTCCCGAACTCGTCGATCCATCCCAGATCGCCATGGAACGCTCCTGGACCTGGTAACCCGCGTTTTTCCCCTTGTTCGCCGAGAGACCGGTTTCCCATACTCCGCCCCGCCGCGCCCTTCCGGATAACTCCCGGTCCCGCGGCGAACGTCCTCCGCCAAAAGGGTGAACGCGCACCATGAAAATGACCCTCATGGGAAACAAGAAAATCGACGAGCAGTACGACGGCGTGGTTTATCGCGTCGTCGTCTGGACCGGCACTTGTAACCTGGGCCAGTTGATCTCGGTCTTCTCCGACGACCCCGACGCCACCCTCGATCATTACCTCAAGCGCAACGCTCTCGGCCTCACCGAGCAGCCCCGCCGCGTCGAAGGCGTCCACCCCATGAGCCGCCACATCGACGTCGCCATCCACAGCATCAAGAAAAAGCCCTACTACGCCACCGTCAACCGCCTCCGCCAGTCCCCCCTCGAGCGCCGCCTCCTCGACGACACCAACAAGCGCGGCGCCGGCGTCGGCGACTGATCCGATTGCCAGAGAGGCCACATCTTTGCTAACCCCTGAATCCAGGGACCGGGCCGGTCTCCGGATTTTTTTTTGGGGTGTCGAGCACTCGTGAGGTCACTTCCCGCAATCGCTTCCGCTATGGTGTTTCTGGCGGCGCCGGTCTGCGCCAGCGCCCAATCCGCCAGCGTCACCGCCGCCATCGTCGAAACCGCCAACATCGCCGGCGCCATGGAGCAGGTCGCCATCGACACCGGTACCTACACGACCATCGAAAACCTCGACGATCTGCCTGGCCCCACCGACACTTACGAGTTCGATTGGATCAACTTCGATGGGGGCGCCCTCGTGCTCCGCCCCGCCGCCGGCCGCTTCGAACCCTCACGGGTGATTCTCCAGCCCGACCCCTTCGATCCCTTCTCCGGATGGCAGGGCCCCTACCTGACCGCCTTCACCAATGACGACGTCACCGGCCCCACCGACCCCTACGATGAAGGCTCGCCCCTCGATCCCTGGGGCGAGCCCTACTACTTCTTCACGCCGCTGGGGCTGGCGGTGCCGCGTTCCGGGACCGTTTCCCTCGACCTCTACGGCGACGACTTCGACCGCTACGCCATCGTTAGCCTCGGCCCCGACGGCACCGTCAGCGGTGACGACATCGTCGCCCGCTTCGGCGGCGCCGTCACCGAACTGGCCATCTCCAGCGCCCGCCTCGCCGTTCCCGCCAAGCAGGCGGCGGCGCCGATCGAACTTCGCGTCAAAGGCTACCGCTTCGGCAACTCCCAGGGCACCGGCGCCGTCCTCGTCAATGGGTCGGAAGTCGACGGCACCGTCCTCGAATGGACCGACCGCCTCGTCCGCTTCGCCCTGCCAACGCCCCCGGCCGCGGGCGCTCCCGTCGCGCTTCGCGCCGATTCCGGAGCGGTCGCCGAAGCGGTGCCGCTGCAAAACGAAACGACGACCTCCGTCCCTCATTGGGATCTCTACTGAACCGGGAGGGAAAAGAGCTTGGTCCGCAACCCGGACCGGTCCTAAAAGGGCTGCGACATTCTTTCTCTCGCGCGGAGGCTCAACACATGCCAAGAGCACATGAAATCGAATACAACCTGCACGGCTCGGAAATGCAGTTCGTGGAAATCATCCTCGACCCGGGCGAAACCGTCATCTCCGAAGCCGGCGCCATGATGTACATGGAGCAAGGCATCGTGGCCGAAACCCGATTTGGCAACCCCGAGGACCAGAACAAGGGCCTCATGGGCAAACTGATGAGCGGCGCCAAACGCCTCGCCACCGGCGAATCGCTTTTCCTCGCCACCTTCACCAATCGGGGCGCGGGCAAGCAAATCGTCGCCTTCGCCGCACCCTATCCGGGCAAGATCGTCCCCCTCGACCTCGCTCAGTACGGCACCATGCTCTGCCAGAAGGACAGTTACCTTTGCAGCGCCGACGGCATCAACGTCGGCCTCGCGTTCAACAAGCGCTTCGGCGCCGGCCTCTTCGGCGGCGAAGGTTTCATCCTCCAGAAACTCGAAGGCGACGGCCTCGCCTTTATCCACGCCGGCGGCACGATCCACCACAAAGACCTGGGCCCCAACGAGGTCCTGCGCCTCGACACCGGCTGTCTCGTCGCGTTCCAGGAATCGGTGCAGTACGACATCGAAATGCAGAAACTCAAATCCGCCTTCTTCGGAGGCGAAGGCCTCTTCCTGGCCATCATGCGTGGGCCCGGGCGCGTGTTCATGCAATCGCTGCCGTTCAGCCGCCTCGCCGGCCGCATCTTCAAAGCCGCCCCCCAAGGCGGCGGCAAGTCCCAGGGCGAAGGCTCGGTCCTCGGCGGCGTGTTCAACGCGTTGGGCGGGGAGTAAAAGCCGGGCCCCGCTCTGTCACGAGCCAGCCCGCTGAATCTGAAGACTTCCGCTCTGCCCCTTCACCGCCATCTCCAACTTCCCACGCAGCAGCCGGTCCAGGTTCTGCTCCTGCCAGCGGATCGCTTCCTCATAATGGCGGAACTGGCGTTCGAGAGCGTAGAAGGCTTCCGTGTGGTGCAGCATGCGGCCTGTGGCGCGGTCGCGCCGGCTGGGCAGGGCCGCGTGACAAAGTTCGTGGTAGATCACATAATCGCGGAAAAAATCCGGCACGAACGGCGAATCCAGCGCCCGGTGAATCCGCACCAACCGCCGGTCCGGCACCCACACCCCCAGGCGGATCGTGCTCTGGCCGCGTCGCGGCGTCCACGGTTTGCCCCAGCAAATGTCGAAATCCAGCCCGCCCCCGAAGTAATCCCGGCCGATCGCCGCCGCCCTCGGCTTCAGGTCCACAAAACGGCCCCGCGCCGTCTCGCCCCGCCGCAGCCCCCGCGTCACTGGCGCCGAAGGCTGGGGCTGGCGTTGTTCCCAATCGGTGAAGTATTCGCGCAGCACCGCCCGGCTCTCCGGCCCCGGATTCCTCAAGAAATCCGCCAGCGCAGACAGGACCGGCAACGGCGCGTCCAGGAACAGCCGGTGGATGCTCGCCCGGAGTTCGCGGCTCCGCGAGCCCGCCCGGCTGCTCACGATCGACCGCTTGTTCGTATTGATCCGCAGCGCCACCGGGCGGCCCAGCGTGGCGGACAGGTAACTCTCTAAGTCGTTTGGGTTCATCGGTCCAGATCTTCTCGCAGGCCACAACGGGAACTTGGAATGGGGAACGTGTCTGCCTGTGGAAAACTCCTATGCCAATCCCCGTCCGCTTGAAAAGGGGGATTTTTTTCTCGCTCGATGGCACCGTTCTTCCTCTCTTCCTTTCCCTGTGAGACCCGCTCGTCCCGGAATCCCCGGATTGGAGGCTTTTTCCCCATGAACCATCACGTCCCGACCGCCCCCGGCCGTTCCATATCGTCCCCTATCGATACCCAATGGGACGATGCTGAACTCACCAGCCCTCTCGATTCATCCGAGAATCCCTTTGGCGATGGCAGTCATTTTCCCGCCCGCTTCGGCAACTTCCGCCTGCTCCGCCCGGTCGGCTCGGGAGGCATGGGCTGCGTCTTCGCGGCCTGGGACGAAACCCTTGAACGTACCGTCGCGCTCAAGATCATCTCGCCCCGCGTCGCCCGCTATCCGGTCCTCGCCGAGCGCATGCGCACCGAAGCCCGCGCCGCCGCCCGCCTCAGCCATCCCGCCATCGCCAACGTCTACAGTCTCGGCGAAGCCCAGGGGCTGCCGTTCATCGCCATGGAATTCCTTACGGGCCAGGACCTCTCGCAACGGATTCGCGCCACCGGCCCGATGGAACCGCGCGAAGCCCTCCGCCTCATCCTTACCGCCGCCGAGGGCCTTGCCTACGCCGCCTCCCGCCACGTCATCCATCGCGACATCAAACCCGCCAATCTGTTCCTCTGCGAGGATGGAACTCTCAAAATTATGGACTTCGGCCTCGCCAAGCGCCTCGACCTGGACAGCGGCCTGACGCAGTCCGGCACCCTCGTCGGCACACCCGCCTACATGGCTCCCGAGCAGGCCTATGGCGGCCCGGCCGACGCACGGTCCGACATGTACTCTCTCGGCTGCACTTTCTTCTCCCTTCTCGCCGGTCACGCCCCCTACGCCCGCCAAACCCCTCTGAAGGTCCTCTATCACCACGCCAACACACCGCTGCCCATCCCCAGCACCTGGGAGACCGTCGCCGACGGTGGCCTCGTTCGCCTTCTCAAGAAATTGACCGCCAAAGACCCGGACGAGCGCTATGCCGAGTGGTCCGAGGCGGTCGCCGACCTTCGGGTCCTGCTCCCCGCTCTTAAGGAACCAGCGCTCCCGCTCCCTCAAACCCCGATCCCCCGGCCTCGGCGCAGCCCCTGGTTTCCCCGCCTTGCCGCCACGTTCGTGCTGGCCGCCCTCGCCGGCGGCGCCTGGGCCGTGCTCGGGAAACCCGCGCCCGCTCCCTTACCTCCTGCGGCCCCGCAGACTGTAACGGTCTCCGCCCCCACCCATCCGGAAGAAGACCTCAGCCAGGCAACCGTCGAAGACATCCAGCGCGGCGCCCAGATCCTGTGGGACGCCGGGTTGCCCGCACCGCCCGCTCTCCTGGCTCAGACCGCCCTGAATTCGGCCCGGGAAACTCAGGACACCATCGGCGCCTGGGCCGCCGCCAACTCGCCGGAGAGTTCGACACACCGCGAACAGTTCCAGGCTTTTGTCCGAGAGAAGGAACCCGGCCTCAACCCGCGCCAGAAAGTCCGCCTGCTCTCCTACGCCGCCATTCTCTTCCCCGAGGACTCGAAGACCTTGGCCCAACGATGGGAGCCCGAACTCTCCGCAGCCGGTGATGCATCCCCCCGCGCACGCCTGCGCGACCGCCTGCCCGGCGAGAACCGCACGCGCCAGTAAGGCCAGCCCCGCAACCCGCCTCCTCTACGCCACCGTCTGCAACTCCACCAGACGCGCGTATACGCCTTTGCGGGCCAGCAACTCTTCGTGCGGGCCGTCTTCGACGATGCGGCCCTGATCGAAGACCAGGATGCGGTCGGCGTGGCGCACGGTGGAGAGGCGGTGGGCGATCAGGAAGGTGGTCCGGCCGTCCATCAGCCGCTCCAGCGCTTCCTGTACAAGGCGCTCGCTTTCGCTGTCGAGGGCGCTGGTGGCTTCGTCGAGCAACAGCAGCCGCGGGTTGCGCAGCAGCGCCCGGGCGATGGAGAGGCGCTGCTTCTGGCCGCCGGAGAGCCGCACCCCGCGGTCGCCGATTTCCGTGTCGTAACCCTTCTCCAACGCCGAAATGAAGTCGTGCGCGTTGGCCTGCTCCGCCGCCCACTCGATGCGGTCGCGGGGCACATCGCCCAGACCATGGCACAGGTTGTCGCCGATGGTGCCGTTGAAGAGGAAGGTCTCCTGGGTCACGACGCCGACCTGGCGCCGCAGGGTCCGCAGGTCCGCCTCGCGCAGGTCGTAGCCGTCGATCCGCACCGCGCCCTTCTGCGGTTGGTAGAGCCCGAGGAGCAGCTTGATAAAGGTGGACTTGCCCGCGCCGCTGGGTCCCACCAGGGCCACTGTCTGGCACGCCTCGACGGTCAGCGAGGCACTACGCAAGACGGGTTCGGCGGTGCCCGGGTAGGCGAAGGTCACGGCGTCGAAGGCGATCTCGCCGCGCAACGGCGGCAGCGCCGGTTTGCCCTCGTTTTGCTCGACTTGCGGATTGTTCAGCACCTCGTTGATGGAGCGCATCGCTTCGCTGGCGCCGTAGAAAACTTCCATCTGGCTGAACAGCGCGTTGATCCCGCCGAGGCTCATCATCACCAGTGACATGAACATGACGACCTCGCCCAGGCTCATCCGCCCCCAGATCACCAGCAGCGAACCCAGCACGATGACCACCACGCTGACGTTCTGCATGGTAAACCAGACCTGGCTTTGAAAGAGGTGCTGGAACCAGTCGGCGCGCAGGCCCTGGTCGCGCACGGCGCCGAGGCGCGAATCGACGCGCCGCAGGTCCTCGGCCTCCGTGGCGTGGGCGCGGGCCAGCGGCACCATGCCGATCATTTCCGTCACTTCCGCGTTCAGCTTTTCCTGCTCCACGCGCAGGGTTTGAAACCGCTCCTCGACCCGCCGCGACATCAGCCGCCGCTGCAAGAGGCAAATCGGCAGCGCCAGCACCAGCACGACACAGAAAATCGGCTCGATAAACGCCACGATGCTCAGCGCCGCCAGCGCCGTCAGCCCCATCAGCAGCAGCGGATCGATCAGCACGCGGCCCAGGTTCTCCAGCTTTTCCACGTCCTGCATGACTTTGCTGTGCAGGCGGCCGCTGCTCGCCGTGTCGTAGTAGCTGAAGACGAGTTGCTGGATTCGGTTACAAACCCGGGCCCGCAGGTCCAGGGCGACTTCGCGGCGGGCGTGGCTCCACAGGCGGATGAAAATCGGATGCAGGCACACGTTCGCCACCAGCATCGCCACCATGCCCACCGCGCACAGCAGCACGTCCTCCACCGACCCGATCGGAATCGCCACGTCGAAGATATAAGCGGTGTACATCGGCAGCAGCAGCACTGGCGCGTGCTTGAGACAGGCGATGGACACAGCCAAAGCCACCCGCCCGCGATAGGGGCGATAGAGCGCCAAATAATCGAGCAAAGGATAACGATCGCGCAACGGCGTCGGTGCATCGGTGGAAACGGCCATGATCTCGGAAACACTCCCCCTGACCCCGCGGCGGCGCGGGCGCCAGTTTCCCCAGTCTATACGCCCACCCCGCCTCGAAAAACAAGGCGTAAGGTGGGGGATGTCACAGGCCCCACTCCTTCACAAAATTCACCACAGAGCCACAGAGGACACGGAGAGGTTTGCCGCAGGGGAGCTTAAGTGAATCAAAAACTAAACGCAACCTTTTGCCGGGGTGACTCGAGAGTGTTGGCACCATTTTCTTCAGAAATTGAAAAGATTGCAAAAATCATCAGAACTACCCGGATCCTTTCTTTGTGTATGAGTGAAACTTCCTGACAATGGTTGTGCAAATAGATTGCAGATAATTGAAATTATGAATCCTGGAGTTTCAGCTACCAGGACATTTTACTGCTTCTCTGTGAAGCCTCTGATCTCTGTGCACTCTGTGGTGAGGGCTCTCCGACCTCCCCAACCCCCGGCACTCTCCGCTTGCCCGCAAATAGTTTCTTTACTATGACATTTTTCAATCTGACGCTCAAGGAGACGACTCATGCCGTTCTTCCCATTTGGCCGAGACCTCATCCCATTGGGGTTAGCCTCGGCTCTCTGCCTGGCTGCGACTCTGCCCGGCCAAACCATCCCGGAGGAAATCGACGACCTCCTCGATGAAGCCACCATCCTCGATTACGAGTGGACCATTCTCTTCGAGGATGAAGATGGTTCGACCATCTACTACGACCGCAACGCCGATGTCCCCCACATTCCGGCGTCCAACACGAAGATTTTCACCACGGCAGCCGCCTTCGGCATCCTGGGCGAGACCTACACCTTCGAAACGCGCGTCTACTACGATGGCACCCTGTCGGCTGGTACGCTCAATGGCGACATCGTTCTGATCAGCGAACACGACCCGTCCTGGAACACCTCGGTCTTCGGCAGCGGCAACGCCGACGCCGCCCTCCAGGCCATCGCCGCCCTGGTCAAGTCCGCCGGTGTCGATACCATCAACGGCCGCGTCGAAGGCTACGGCGCCATGATTTACAACTATGGCTCGACCAGCGAAGGTCACCAGTTCACCGCCCAGGACGAACTCAATCGCGAAGCCGCCGTGGCGTTCCGCTCGGCACTCATCGACAACGGCGTCAGCTTCGGCTCGGTCATCAACTCCGCCGGTTTCGACACCTTTACGATTCCCGGCGGATCGACGCTTCTGGTCACCTATCAGAGCGACGCCCTGCAGAACGGCTACGGCGACGACCTCGACCTGTTCGGCTGCGCGCGCATTCTCAATAAGGTCAGCCACAACGTGATGGCCGACCTCTTCCTGATGCACCTCGGCTATGTCGATTCCGGCACCAGCAGCTTCGCCGCCGGCGAAACCGCCGTCCTCGATTGGCTCCAGAACACCGCCGGGGTCGATAACACCGGCGCCGCTCAGGCCGATGGAAGTGGCCTCTCGCGCGACAACTTCTTCTCGGCCCGCCAGACGGTGGACACCATCCGCTACATGCTGGCCAACCATCCGACTTACGACGACACGCTGCCCATCAGCGCCGTCGATGGAACCCTTGGCAGCCGCCTCGGCGGCACCCTTGCGGGCGATGTCCACGCCAAGACAGGCACACTGCCCAACTCCGGCGTCGTCTCGCTCTCTGGCTACATCGATCATCCGCTGGATGGAGATCGCTACCTCTTCTCGATTTACGCCAACACTCCGGGCGCCGACACGGGCGGCGAACCGATCGCCGTCACCACCACCCGCGACGCCATCGACGATGTGGTGCGCGTCCTGGGCGAGGACTACCCGCCCTTCTCGCCCAACACCCTGGCCGTTCTGAACCAGGGCGGCGGCACCGTCCGCGTCGAGTGGAGCAACCCCGCCGTCGTCACCGACGGCTACGAAGTGTACGCCGCGGATCAGGGCCAACCCCTTGCCCCCGCCGCCTCCGTGGCCCCCGCCTACATCATCGAGTCCGGCGCCGGTGGCCTCAACAACGCCGACTACAGCGACACCGGCGGGTTCGAGAACAGCTCGGCCCACAGCACCGCCCCGGGCCTCTCCGGCGCCGTCGGCTCGCGCTTCATCCGCCCCACCACGGGCAACGGCACGGCGACCTTCGCGCCGTCCGGGCTGGCCCAAGGCCGCTACCGGGTCGATGTCACCTGCTTCGATTTCGCCAGCGCCAACGCCCCCGGCACCACAGTGACCTTCAACGATGCCGACGGCATCCGCTCCAGTGTCTTCGAGCTGTCCGAGCAGACCGCCGGTGATCGCTGGCGCGGCGTCGGCACCTTCGATTTCGTGCCCGGCCAGGGCCACAGCGTCGCCTTCGCGAACGCTTTGCAGGTCACCACCGGCGCCGACGACCGCATGAACCCGGCCGCCGTGCGCTTCATCCCTCTTTATTTCGAGGAATCGAGCCTCGCCGCGGGCCAGCGCCGCAACTACCGCGTCACCGCCGAAGGCCCCGGCGGCGAAACCAAGACCTCCGACGTCTTCCAGGCCGTCGTCGGCTCCAGCCCGGCGCAAATCCTGGTGGTCGATGGCTTCGATCGCTGGAACACTTACAGCGACAACGCCGATAACGAGAGTCACGATTTCGCCGCCATCACCGCCGCCAGCATCCCCAGCGGCCGCAGCGTCGATACCGTCGCCAATGAAATGATCGAGGACGGCACCATCGACCTCGCCAGCTACTTCGCCGCTGTTTATGTCCTCGGCGAAGAATCCACCATCGACGAAGCCTTCAGTGACGCCGAGCAACCCTTGGTGGAAGCCTTCCAGACCGGCGGCGGGCATCTCTTCGTCAGCGGCTCGGAGATCGCCTGGGACCTCGACCGTCCTTCCGGCCCCTCGACCGCCGACCGCGCCTTTATGAACAATGTGCTCTTCGCCGCCTATGCGGGAGATGACGCCGCCACCTACACCGCGGCGGGCGCCGGCGGTTCGATCTTCAGCGGCGTCGCCTCGCTGACCTTCGACAACGGCACGAACGGCACTTACGACGTCAATTTCCCCGACATGCTGACGCCCACCGGCACCGGAGCCATCGCCGCCATGACCTACAGCGGCGGTTCCGGCGGTAACGCGGCCGTCACCTACGATGGCTCCAACGGCGGCGGCAAAGTCGTGTTCCTCGGCTTCCCCTTCGAAACCATCGTCGATCAAATCGACCGCGACGATGTCATGACCGCCGCCATGAACTTCTTCGGCACGCCGAGCAGTCTGGATGGCTGGATGTTGTTCGAGTAAGGCTTGGGGCCAGAGAAAAGGCTTCGGCCTATTTCTGGCCCTCCTCCCCCTCCCACGCCCACGATTCACCGGCCCGATGCCGTGCCCGACCGCGTAGGCGGCGCGCATGGCGTTGAGCAGGTAGGCTTTCGCCTGCTCCACAGCTTCCGCCAGCGGCGCCCCGCGCCCCAGCGCGCAGGCCAACGCCGCGCTCAGCGTGCAGCCCGTCCTCTCGGGGGTCGTTGCCCTGCCCGAGAGCGCCGATTACAACCAGGAATAGCTGGACCTGGCGCGGCTCGCCGCCTCGCCCAGCGCGCTATCGCGTCGAAGAGCCGGGTGTCAGGCGGGCTCCCGATTCCGTCACCCAGGTGGTGCGGGTCTGGCCGCTGGCGTCGGTTTCGACGGCCACTTCGGTGATTTCTTCGCCGTTGGGGGCAACCTTCTTGCCGGCGGGTGCAAACGAGGTGGAGGCGACGATCTGGGTGACGCCGGGGGGGAAGATGACGGTGGCGCTGGCGGTGGAGGATTCGAGCGTGCCCTCCAGCGGCGTGGCATCCACCACGACCGTGGGGGCGTCCACCGGGATCAGGAGCACGCGGGGCTGGATGCCGGTGGGGATATTGGACGCGGCGAGTTCGATCGTGACCTCGCCGGCGGTCATCAGCATCAGGTCAGGCTGGGTCGGCTGGCCGCTGGGGTTTACGATCTGCTGGCCGTCGACGGAAACGATGCGCAGGCCGGGGTAGTCGTCGGGGAGTTGGATGGCGATGGGCGGGCCGGAGCTGGACGCGGGGAAGCGCACGGCCATGGCGTCGGTGGGCGGTGCAATGTCGCGGTTGAAGGCTTCCAGTCGGATGCGGCCGGGGGCGCCAAAGCCGTTGGCGGCCTCTGGCGCGCCTCCTCGCGCGGAAAGGGTGGCGTTCTCGCTGACGGTCAATGTGTTGGCCTGAAGCTTGATCGTTCCGCCACTGCCGCCGCCGCCGCTCAGTGAGGAGCCATTGAATCGAAATCCGTTACCACCGTTGGCGAGAAGAGTGCCCGTGACCGTGATCCGGGTCGAGGAGGCGATGTGCAGCGCACCGCCGCCGCCGCCTCCCCCGCCGCCCGCTCCGGATGAACTCCATCCCCCGCCGGCGCCTCCGGAACCGCCCAGTAGCGGCACCGCGAAGGCGTTGCCGTAAACCTGTCCGCCACGGGCGGTGGTGCCGGTGCCTCCCAGTGTCGAAAAGCCCCCGCCAGAGCCATGACGCCCATCGGCGTCGACGTCCAGCGCGCCGCCGGGGCCCTGCCCGGGCTGGGCGTGCTGCGTGAGATCGGGGTTGTTGGTGGAGACCAAACCGCCGTCGCCGCCGTCGTAGCCACCAGGCCCGCCGACAGCGCCGCTGGAATCGACTACGCTCGAGCCGCTCACATCCACCGTCCCCGCGATCGACACATCCTGTGTCGCCAGCCACACCACCGGGTAATTGTTGCCGTCTTTCGCAAAGGTGACGGTAACGTCTTCCGGAATGGTGATGGTTGTGAAGTGATAGACCGGCTGGTTCACGAGGATTTCGATGTCGGCATCGGGGGCGAAGGCGCCATCGTCTCCGGTGGAGCCGCTGACGAAGACACCTTCGTTCTGGGCGGAGAGCGGCAGAGCGAAAGCGAGGACCGCGAGGGAAAATAAGGAGGACGGGCGATGGCGTCGGGTCATGGGTCGGAGACTCCTGGAAAGGTGTACGAGAGAGGCTAAGCTTTGGTAATTCATGGTTCGGGGGACTCCACGGTGACGGGCGGCGAGACACCGTGACCCGAGAGCGCGGGGGCTTCATAGGGATTGACAACGGTGGCGCGGTCGAGCCGGCGCGGCTGGAGGTTCAGCACCGTGGCGCGGTCGAACAACTCGACTCCCAGATTGAGCACGGTGGCCATCGGGCTGACGACGTAGCCTTTGTAGATCGAATCGGACGCCCGGTTGTTGACGACCAGGCTGTCGAAAACGCCGAAGGGTTCGGCGATGCCCACCGTGGCAAGCCCGATCAGGGTCGGATCGGCTTCGCTGAGGACCTGGATTTCAAAGGCTTGCACCGTGCGGTGGGTGCTTCGCGGCGGCGTGTATCGCCCTTCCTCGTCGATGAAGCCAACGCGGGCGTTGCCGCCGAGAGTGCCTTCCACGAACCAGATCGGGTCGGCGAGCGGCTCGCCCGTCTCGCGAAGGGTCGCGCTATAGTTGAGGGCCGGGCCGTCGGTCGAGGTGAAGGCCTGGCGAGGGGAGACTTCCAGGAGCAGGGGGGCGTCTTCATCCACCGCCACGGTGCCTTCAGCGGACAAGGAGCGGTTGCCCGCCAAGTCCATCGCCTCGGCCTGGACGGTGAAGGTCTGAACGCCTTCGCCCTCCAGCTCCGGCGTCAGGAAATAGGCCCCAAAGGTGTAGGGGTCGGGGCTTTGCGGATCGTCTTCGCTGCCGATGGCTTCCGTGGGCACGCCATCGATGCGGGCGCGGGTGGTGAAGATGGCGGTGTTGTCGTCGGCGCGGGCCCGCAGGAAGAAGGGGGCTCCGGGTGGCAGGACAAGGTCCGCGGCGCCATCGCCCTTCTGGCTGGCGTCCGGGATTTCCAGGGTCGTCTCCGGCGGATCGACGCCGAAATCGTCATTGAGCCCGTTCAGACTCAGTTGAATGCGGCCCAAATCGGCAAAACCATCGTAGGAGACGGTCTGGCTCGGGGTGAACTGGTAGGTCTGGCTGGGGAAACTGACAGGGGTGGAACCGGTGAAGAGCGACATCCGCGAGCGCGCCTGGGCCGTGGTGTTCACCGCCGAGAAGGTCACCGTGTCGCCCTGGCGTTGGGCGCGGGCGAAGCGGTAGCCGACGAATCCGCCGCCGCGGGTGGAAACCACGGCGCCCTCGCGATTGCCGTCCTCGATACCGGGCAGGCTGACGACAACGCCTTCGTCGCCCCGTTCGAGGAACGCGGCAACATCGATGGAGGCCTCGGCGCGCGACTCCACGCGGTCGGCCCGCGCCTGTCCTTGCTGAACCATGTGGATGGCTTCCGAGGCGATCAGGTATTGGTCGCTCACCGCGTCGGCGTTCTGGAACACGGTCTGCAAGTTGAATGCGGTGGCGGAGAGAGCGTCGGCTTCGGACTGGGCGGCGGCGCGCAGTTCCGCCAGCGGCACGTTGCCCTTCTCGAATTCAGCGAAGAGAGCGTCGTTTCGCAGCGAAATGTCGCAAGCTAGGCGCAACGATTCCATACCAGTGGCGAAGGTCTCAACCTGCTGCTGAAAGAAGTCGATGGCGGCGGAGATGCGGGCCGCTTCGCGCTTCCGGGCTTCGACACGGGCGAGACGGCGGCGCAACTCCGGCTTCTCGCTCAGCAGGGCCTCCAGATCGAAAGTCTCTCCGGCGCCGCCCTTTTCCGGATCGCAGTCGAGCCAGGCGTTGCTGCCGCGGTCGCAATTGATGAGCTGCTTGTAGCGGCGCAGGGTGAACTCGATCTGGATGTCGGTGCTGACGATCTGGCCCTCGATTTCGGCGGCGTCGCCCCATCCATCGCCCCAGTCGTGAATGTCCATGCCGGCGGCCAGAAGATTCAGGGCGGCTTTGGATTTGGCGTAGCCATCGCGGAAGCCGTCACGGGTGCGCAGGCGCGCGGGCAGTTCGTTGTTGGGCACGGCGGTGTAGTAGTTGGCGATGTCGCGCAGACTGCGGCCTGTGACACCGAGACGCGCACCGGCGATCTGATCGGCGCTGCCGCTGCCCGCGATGGCCCGCAGATCGCCCGCGGTGCGCCGCACGTTGTCGGTCGCCAGCAATCCCGTTTTCAACAGCGCCGCCTGCCGGATCGCTTCCTGCGCCTGGCTGCCGGAGACACCCTTGGGCGCGCCCGGTTTGTAGGTGATGGCGCGGAAAATACTGCCGAAGAACGGGACCGGAATGAAGTTCCCGTTGTCGAATTCCACCACGCCGAGCGCGTTCTGATAGCCGCGCGTCATGCGGCCGTTGGCTTCGTTCAGCGCTTCTTTGAGCAGCCGCGACTGCTCCAGCAGATCCTGCAGCTTCTGGCGTTCGATGGCGATGCACTCGCGCAGGCGCTGCTGCAAGACGTTGTCGTCGTCTTCGCACTTCACCTCGCCGGCGAAGGGAATGATGGCCGATGCGGCGCAGCAGTAGAAGGTGACTTGGGTTTCGAGTTGCGGGTCCGGCGTCGGCGTGGGTGGAACCGTCGGCGGCGCGGTGGGAGGCGGCGTGAACTCGGGCGGCGGAGGCGGATCGGTGGGACCCGGCGTCGGCGGAGGAGTCGGCGGCGGAGGCGTCGCCGTCATCGTCGGCGGGGGCGTTTGCGTCGGTGCGGGCTCCGTCGGCGTCGCCGTCGCGGTCGAACTCGGCGTGGCCGTGATCGATGCCGTCGGGGTGATCGTGGGCGGTGGCGTGGGCGCGGGCGGTGCGGCCAGTTCCTCGCCCCGCAGGCGCACATTGTCGATGGAGAGATCGACGCGCGTGCCCGCGCCGCCGGTGGCGCGGATCACGATGCGGCGCAGGTCGCCAAGGTCCAATTCGGGCCCCATCTCGTCCACCGGGACCACCACGGCCGAATAGTCCGGACCGATAGTGACCGGAACGAAGCGCCCGCCGCCGGAGCCGTCCTCGAGGCGGACCTCGTAAGACACGCCGGGGGTGAGGGAGCGCATGTCGAGAACCAGTTCGAGGCCCTGGAACCCGCCAAGTTGAAACGCGGCGCCATAGCCGAGGAGCGAGAGGCTGATGAGCGCTTCCCCCGACGGATTGGCGGGGCCGAAGGTGCCACGCATCCGCAGGCCGCCGGTGCCGCCCGAGCCCTGGCCCGGAAGGTCGTTCGTGTCGATGCCCTCGGCGGCGATGGGATCGTCCGAATCGGGGATCGAGGACCCGGTCTCGATCAGGGAAACGAGCCCCGGCGGATCGAGTTCGTTGAGCAGGTCGCCGTCGTCGAAATCGTCGATCACGATAGTGGTGACATCCTGGCCCTTGGTGGCGAAGCGCGCGGGCGCCTTGGCCAGGGGACCCCAATGGGGGGCGGAGAGCCGCACCGCCTCGGGCACGGGCGTCGCAATGGCTTGCCGCGATTCCCCGGCGGCGGAGCTGAAGGTCGCGACCGCCACGTTGGCGCCGCGCATCGCCTTCGGCGCGCGCCCCCGCAGCCGGTCTTTCAGGTCCCGCACGGCCTTCGCGTTCTCGACCTGAAAGAGGTCCGGTTCTCCAAAGCGATCGTTCCCGGCCGCGAAGGCGCCGGGCAAAATGGCGTCCACCGCCCCCGTGCCGCCGACGATGGGGCGAATGACGCTCCCGTCCTCCGAAGCCTCGGCGCGCGAAACCAGTGTCAGCTCGGGTTGGCCGTCGCCGTCCCGGTCCGGCTGGACCTGAAAGATCCAAAGCGGCATCGAATTGTCCGCCTGGGTGACGTTGGGAATCGAGAGGGCGGGCACTTCCTGGAACTGAGGGGCGCCCCGCGGCGGGCCGTTCTCGACCTCGACCATCATCGCGTTGGGCAGGACGATGAGCCCCTCGGCGAAATCGTCGAGGCCTCCGCCCGGTGGCAGCGATTCGAGTTCGAAACCGATGGCCTGCTCGATCTCGGCGGTCGTTATGTCAAAGACCCGCACCGCCATTTCTTCTTTCGGGAAGGCTCCCTCCGGCAGCTCGATGCGGGCACCTCCCGCGGACTCGGCGCTCACGGGATCGGAGAGGAACGTTCGCACCCGCACGGTGGCCGTGTTCTCCAGCCCCACGGCGTCGATGGCGGTGACCCGCACGTCGTTGAGGCCCTTGGCCAGGGTGATGCCGGTGGAGAAATCGCCGAAGACATCCGGGGTGATGGTTCTCTCCTCGACCACATCGCCCGCCGGATAGGTCAGCGCGGTGATCCGCACGGAAAGCCCGGGCGCGGGAAGCGTGGTTCCCTTTTCCCCATCGAACACGCGGGCGCCCAGGCCGGGCAAGGCGCCGTTGTTGTCGCTGACGTTGCCCGAAACGGTGGCGGTCAGCCGCGAAAATGCCTGGCGATGCGCCGGAGCGGTCAGCACCAGGCCCGGCGGCGTCTTGTCCAGGATGATCGAAATGTCTTTGGCCGGTCCGGCGAAGCCCTCGGCGCCCGGCGCGAGCGCCTGCACCGTGAAGACGTTGAGGCCCTCCAAGAGCGTGACCGGGTAGGCGAAAGCGCCGTCTCGCTCGCCGAGGGACAGGCTGCCGATCAAGATTTCCGCGGGCCCGTCGACGGTGCCTTCGATCAGGAGGCGCTCATCGGCGGTGAGGGTCAGCTCCGGGGGCGGCGCGGTGATCTGAAAGGCCACCGGCGGATCGAGAATCCCCGCCAGGATCTCGCTTCCGCTGGCCACATCGCGAGCGTCGGCGAGGCCGTCCTCGTTGAGGTCGAGCGGGATTTGCCGGGCAGACGGCGCGATGCCACCGCTCTGGCCGATCTCACCGGCGGCGCGGATCACATCCGCCGCATCGGCCACGGCGTCACCGTTCACCGCGGCGAGCTTTTCCCCGGCCGCGGCGGGAGACGCCAGCGCGAGAACCACCCCCACCGCCGCCCCGCCCGCACAGGCGGCTCGCGACAGAGATCGGATCCGGGACAAGTCGATCTTGGGCAAATTCATAGCTCCGGCCTTGAGAAACGGCGAACGTGAAAACAGCAATGGGTGCAGTATAATTATAACAAACCGGAAGGGTTCACGTCCGTCAACCCGTAATCGACGTGATCGAAGGGCCATCGTTCAGGTGCAATGAATTCAACGAGTCATGGTCTGCCGTGTGTTGCCATAGCCCACCATGTCGTCTTTTTAAAGAGAATGAACTCCCCTTTGCACAGTCGCTCGAATGGAGAACAGTTCCTGACCCGCTCCCCTCCATGCGACTATGTAACATCGCTGGCGCCAAAGGGAGTGCGAAGCCAGATCTTCGCGCGCAGATCGCCGAAAGCACTCATCGATAGTTTCGCCTGACACGAAGCCAGCAATAAAAAAATCTATATGTCGATTCTGTACGTGAGGATGGGGGCAGTCTTTTTCATCAAATGTGAAAAAGGCCGCTCGAACAGGTCAGCCGGCCACGCCTGCGCCGCGAAGGAAATCCTCCAGACCCAGCCGTTCACCCACGCTCGCGCTGGAAACCTTCGGCCATCAGCCCTTCGGGTTTTTCACCACGCCCGAGAACAGCACCGCCGGGACTTTCGCCCCGCCGCCGCGCGTCGCGATGAAGTACACGTAGGGCCGGTCCGCCAGGAAATGGAATGGAGGTGTGATGCTGGCTGATGTGGCGCGCATCCCGACGCCGGTGGCGGCGGCGGCGCGCGTACCTTCTTCGTTCATTTCGATGTAGGCCTTATGCACCACCTCGCCGATGAAGAGGTTCTCGCCCATGCCATCGAAATTCGCCTGACCCTTGTGGAACGGCGCCGTCATGCCCAGGTCCTGCAAGGGTTGGTTCAGGATTTTCTTGAAAGAATACTCCAGCCGCGGGATCGTCACCGTGCCGTCCTGGCGCCGGAGCTGACCCGTCAGCTCCTCCCAGGCCGCCGCGTCCAGGCTGGACACCAGCTCCACCACGTCCTGATCCTGCGGCGGCAGCATGGCGATCATCGAATAGCCGCCGCCTTCGCCATACTCCAGCTCCACCACTTGCACCTGACCTTCGCCGCCGGGCATCGCGGCTTCGGTATAGCGGATCATTCCCGTCCGCGTCATCAGCGGCACCTGCACCGAATCGCCATTGGCCAGGTGGAACGGCTTGTCCTTGGTGTGGGCCTCCTGGAAGGGATCGCGCCACTTGCCCTCGAACGCCACGGCGTTCGCCAGGTACACCCGCATGTCATCGCCCAGCGGCCCATCCACCAGGCTCTCGATCATCTCGTTGGTGTTGTCTTTGACCCAGGCGTTGATCAGTTTGGCGGCTTCGTCGCTGTCGAGTTCCAGCGTTCCGATTTCCGCGCCGTAGTCTGCGCGCGCGTGCTTCGCGAACGCATCGCGGATCGAATAGCCGGCGTCGACCCACACCGCGTTGGCCATGTTTACGTCCACGTCGCCGGCCTCGTTCAGAAAGCCGAAAGGCTGCTTCTCCGGCAGCGTCTCCACGCCGAGGGCGGCGAGCATTTGCTCGCGCGAAGTCCCCCGCGCGCCGTCCGCCACCAGGGCCAGAATCGTCGAGATGCTGGCTGGGGAAATCAGCACGTTCTCATCGCCCTCGGCGGCCGCCGCGACCTCGCGCAGCAGATCGAAGGCGAACCCGTTGAAGGCCGCCGGGTCGCTCGGCTGCACGTCCTGCACCTCCTGGCCCGCGGCATCCTGGCGCTTGGGTTTGACAGGCACCGGCGGCGCCGGGGATCCCGCGGCGGGCTGGGAAGCGGGCCGCGTCGCAGGCTGCGAGCCGGGCTCGCGCTGGGCGCTGTTGGCGGAGGGCGAGGCTTGGGCCAAGAGAACGTTCTCCCGATTCGTCGAAGTGGATTCGGTGATCTCCGGTTCCGGCTTATCCTTACAGCCCGACGCGGTCAGCGCCAGCGCGAGAAAAGCGGGGACGAGGGCGGTCTTGATTGTCATGTTTATCATACTCCTGAGGGGGGGCGGCGTCTGGCCGACGATTACTCTCCCCGAGAGACAGCATCACCCGTGCCCAGGTTCCCCGGGGCCGGCGTGGGCGGGATCTAAGGCAGAACCATCTTAAGGGTAACATGGGCGTCCCGCCCATGGCCAGCCACGCTTTTCGGCTTTCGAACCAGACTCGGCCCCCGCCCCTAGACCCCCGTCGCCGACTCGACGTACATCACCAGAAACCCGATGAGCATCGGCGGGAAACACAGCAGGCTCGCCGCCACCGGCGGCCAGGCTTTGCTCCATTTCGCGAAGAGGAAAATCAGGCCCACGATCCCGCCGCAGAACAACCCGCCCAGGCCCCACCAGATACTCTCGCGGAACATCTCGACCAGATACCAGATCTGGCAGGCGGTCATCAGCAACGCCGACAAGACCACCAGGCCCATCCCGACCATCATGAGGATCGTGACCGTTTCCATGGGTGCTGCTTCCATCGTGTGTCCAGATTCCTTCCGTGCTTCGCCGTCAGGCCCCGCCGAGAGCGGCCAGCTTCTCGCGCAGCGCCGCCGCGTCCGCTTCCAGCTTGTCGAGCTTTTCGCGTTCCTTGGCGACCACCGCTTCCGGCGCGCGGCTGACGAAACTTTCGTTCGAGAGTTTCTTGTGCCCAGCGTCGATACCCTTCTCCGTGAAGGCAAGCTCCTTTTCGAGGCGCGCCCGCTCCTGCTCCACCAAATCGGCGGGCAACGGCACCAGCACCGTCAGATCGCCACTGACATAGGTGGAAGCGAGACCGCCACCGACCTGCGCCGCGCCCAGCGTCACGCCCTCCGCGCTCGCCAGGGCTTCGATGATGGGCTTGGCCGGCTCCAGCTTCGCCAATGCCGCCGCGTCCGCATGCTGCACGGTCACGGCGACCTTCATCTCCACCGGCACCTTCATTTCGCCGCGGATGTTGCGCACCGCGCCGATGACTTCGCGCCACAGATCGACCGTCGCGCAGGCCTCCACGTCCTTCGCCGAAGCATCCGCCGCGGGCCAGGGCGCCACGCACAGGCTCGGCGCCGCGAACCCATCGGCGAACGCGGCCATCGCGCCGGGGGCCGGGGGCCGGGCCTCGCCCGCCACGCCCGGTTTCCCATCGGCGAGCCGTTCCCGCAGAATGTGCCAGATCTCCTCGGTCACAAACGGCATCACCGGATGCAGCAACCGGCACAGGTTCTCCAGCACCGTCACCAGCACCACCCGCGCGGCGGTGGCGGACTCGGCGGCGGCGCCTTCGGTGGCGTCGCTATAGGCGCGGCGCTTGGCCATTTCCACATACCACGCGCAGTACTCGTTCCAGGTGAAATCGTAGAGCGCGGCGGCGTACTTGTCGAATTCGTAGTGATCCAGGCAGCGGGTCGCTTCCTCGATCGTCTCCGTCAGCCGCGTCAGGATCCAGCGGTCCTCGGCCTCGAGGGTTTCCCGCTTCAGTCCCGCGCGGTACTGCTCGGGCGTCAGCGGCTCGGTCACCATCATCACGAATCGCGACGCGTTCCACAGCTTGTTGACAAAGTTGCGGTAGCTCTCGAAGCGGCGCCAATCCAGGTCGATGTTCCGCCCCAGCGCCGCGTACGCCGCCACCGTCAGGCGCAGCGCGTCGGTGCCGTAGTCGTCGATGACCTGCAGCGGGTCGATGACGTTGCCCTTGGACTTCGACATCTTCTCCCACTTTGACTCGACGTTCTTCGGCACGTCCTTCTCGCCGAGGTCATAAGCCCGCGAAATCGCCGGAGGGATGATGTGCAGGTCCGCGCCCTTGCGCTCGTAGTACGTTTTCCCGAACACCAGCCCGTGCAGATACACGTCCTTGAAGGGCACCTTGCCGGTCAGCTCCACGCCGAACATGATCATGCGCGCGACCCAGAAGAACAGGATGTCGTGCCCCGTGACCAGCACGCTGGTGGGATAGTACTTCGCCATGTCCTTCGTCTCGCCGGGCCAGCCCAGCGTCGAGAAAGGCCACAGCGCGCTGCTGAACCACGTGTCGAGCACGTCCGGGTCCTGGACCCAGCCGTCCGGGTCCGCTTCCACTTCCGGCGGCAGGCCTTCGCCGCCGTAGCAGACGATCGTTTCCGGATCGTCCTTTCGATACCAGATCGGGATGCGGTGCCCCCACCAGAGCTGGCGGCTGATGCACCAATCGCGGACGTTGGTCATCCAATTGTTGTAGATGTCTTTGTACGGCGAGCCCGGCAGAATCCGGATGTCGCCGTTGTTGACCGCCGCCAGGGCCTTTTCCGCCAACGGCCCGATCTTCACGAACCACTGCTTGGACAGGCGCGGTTCGATCACCGACTTGCTGCGATAGCCGCGGGGCACCACGTGCTCGTGCTCTTCGATGCGCTCCAGGAGCCCCAACTCCTTCAGGTCCGCCACGATCTTCTCGCGCGCGGCATAGCGGTCGAGCCCCTGGTACGGCCCGCCGTGCTCGTTGACGTGCGCGTCTTCCGTCAGCACCGTAATCATCGGCAGGTCATGGCGCTGGCCACAGAGGAAGTCGTTCGGGTCGTGGGCGGGGGTGATTTTCACGCAGCCGCTGCCGAAGTCCTTCTTCACGAAATCGTCGGCGATCACCGGAATCAGCCGATCCACAAAGGGCAGGCGGACGTTCTTGCCGATCAGGTGGGTGTAGCGCTCGTCCGTGGGGTTCACCGCCACCGCCGTATCGCCCAGCATCGTTTCCGGCCGCGTGGTGGCCACGGTCACATGCCCGCTGCCGTCCTCAAGAGGATAGCGCATGTGCCACAGATGGCCCGTCTCCGGCTCGTTTTCCACCTCGTCGTCGGACACCGCGGTCAGGTCCACCGGGTCCCAGTTCACCAGGTACTCGCCGCGATAGATCAGGCCGCGGTCGTAAAGCGCCTTAAAGCATTCGCGCACCGCGCGGGCGCGGTCCTCGTCCAGGGTAAAGGCCTCGCGCGACCAATCGCAGGAGCAGCCCAGGCTCTTGAGCTGCTCGACAATGCGGCTGCCGTGCTCTTCCTTCCAGGTCCAGACTTCCTCCAGGAACGCCTCGCGGCCCATGTCCTGGCGGCGCTTGCCCTCCGCCAGCAGCTTCTTCACCACCACGTTCTGCGTCGCGATGCCGGCGTGATCCGTGCCGGGCACCCACAACGTATTGAACCCCGCCATGCGATGGTAACGGATCAGCGTATCCTGAATCGTCTCGTCCAGGCCGTGGCCCATGTGCAGAACGCCGGTCACGTTGGGCGGCGGGATCACGATGGTATAGGGCTCGCCGGGGGCATCCGGGTCGGCTTTGAAATACCCGCCCCGCACCCAGAAATCGCGCCAGCGGTCCTCCACCGCGTCGGGTTGGTACTGCTTCGGCAGGTTGGCTTTTTCAGAAGTGTTGGGGCCGGCGGCTTCCATCTGGGACACGGCTTGTGACCGTCCTTGGGAAAAAATTGTGCGCGAGCGAGAAGCCCGCCACACGGGTCCGAGACGCTAGGCGCACCCAGCGCGAGCCGTCAAGAGCGGGCGTTGGAACAGCTCCCGCCCCCCTCCCTCCCGCCGAGCCGCTCGTAGTCCCGCCTTCAGGCGCAAAAGCCCAGCACCACCCTCTCTTCTCCGCCAGCCACCCTCCCTGCTTCTTTGCCCCTCCGCGTCCATCCGCGGTTCCAAACTCCTCCCTTTCCAAGACTTACCCGCCCCTAAGCGCCTTTTGTCCCTTTAGTCTGATAAGTGTATCTTGTCTTTCTTGTCCCGTAAGCTCCACATGAGGGGACAAACCAGCCGGCCTGTGCGACGCTCTCCTCATCGCCCCCTCGCACAGGACACCGCCCGCCATGACACTCCCATCCGCCCCACCGAAACCGAACTTGGTGATTCGCCGAAGCCAAGCCATATCAAACATCGATGCGCCAACCGGTGCTCCCCCGACATTTTCTTGCAGACCGCCCGCGCCCTCCTGTGGCCCATTCTCTCCGAAACCCCATCCCCGTCGTCCCTCGCCTGCCATGCCCTTCCTCTCAGCGCCCCCCCAGATCCGCCTGCACAAGGCCTTCACCACCCCCTTTCGCAACACCGTGGCCACCGCCCGGACCTGCTATTCCAGCAAGGGCATCATCGACGACGGCGCCGTCGGCGACCGCGAGAAGTTCTCGCCCCTGGCCAAATCCATCTACGAAGCGGGCCACCACACCACCTTTCAGCACGCCCATTTCCAGTTCGCCATGGAGAACGTCTCGCGCCAGTTCATCTGGTCGTTCCTCCACGCCCACCCCTTCTACAACAGCGAGCAGGTCAGCCAGCGTTACGTCACCGTCAAGCCGGACACGATGACGACGCCGCAGCTCCCCACGCCCGAGGCCCAAACCCTCTTCGCCCGCACCGCCGAAGCCCAGTTCGCCGCCTATCAGGAGCTGTGCGAAGTCCTCCTCGGCCCCGCCGACGCCGCCTTCCACGCCCGATTTCCCCGCAGCGAACGGATGGCCAAAAAGCACGCCGTCGCGAAAAAGAAAAAGGCCCAGGAAATCGCCCGCTACGTCCTGCCCGTCGGCACCACGGCGTACCTGTACCACACGATTTCCGCCGTCACGCTGCTGCGCTACTGGCGTGTCTGCGAGCAGCAGGACGTGCCCGACGAAACCCGCGCCATCGTCGGCGAAATGGTGCGCCAACTCCTCGAATTCGACCCCGACTACGAAATCACGCTCCAGGAACCCCTCGACCCCGCCGCCTTTCCCGAAGCCGAGTTCTTCGCCAACGAGCCCCAACTCCTCTCCGGCGCCAAAGCCACCGCCTTCCGCGCCGAGTTCGACGCCGCCCTCGACGGCCGCACGTCGCGCCTCGTGGGCTGGTCGCCCCAGGCCGAAAGCCTCGTCGCCGACGCCGTGCGCGAGGTCATAGGGCTGACGCGGGCAGACCTGAAGGACGCCGAGGCGATCCGCCTGGCCCTCGACCCGGGGCGCAACCGGCTCCTCGGCGAGTCGCTCAACCTGACCACCGTCAGCAAACTCAGCCGCGCTCTCTTCCACGCCCACTATACCTTCAAAAAGAAAATCTCGCACACCGCCGACAGCCAGGACCAGCGCCACCGCATGACTCCCGCGTCACGCCCGATCCTGGCGGCCCACGTGGATGCCGAACCGGATTACATCACCCCGCAATTGATCGAAATGGACGACACGGCGGCGCGCATTTACTCCGGCATCATGGAGCAATCCTGGAACGCGATGGAAAAACTGCGGACTCTCGGCGCCGCGCCCGAGCACATTCTCTATCTCCTGCCCAACGCGGCGTCGGTGCGATTTACTGAGAGCGCCGATCTTCTCAACCTTCGCCACAAACACGAAATGCGATTATGCTATAACGCCCAAGAAGAAATCTGGAAAGCCTCCGTCGATGAAGCCGACCAAATCCGCGCGGTCCAGCCTAACATCGGCCGCTATCTTCTGCCGCCCTGCACCCTGCGAGCCATGGCCGGCACGAAACCCATCTGCCCCGAAGGCGCGCGCTACTGCGGCGTCCGGGTCTGGACGATGGATTTGAGCGAGTACGACCGGGTGATCTAAAAAAGTAGCACGGGCGTCCCGCCCGTGACCCGCGGCGCTTCTCGTCCAAGAGTTCCCCGCCGAAATGTGGCACAGGCACTCTTGCCTGTGTCCCCGAGGCCCGGGGATGCACAGACTGGAGAGTCTGTGTTACAATGCGTTGATTTTTATTGACTTAGAAGAAAAATCCGAACACATTCACCAAGAGAACGATGAGGATGACGAAGACGAGAATCAGCGTCAGCGTCTTCACCCCGCCCACATCCGCCTGAAGCTTCTGCAGCAGCGGCTCGTGGTCTTTCTTGCTCTGGTTCGCTTCTTCCAACGAGTCGAGTTTGGCTGACAGCTTCTGCACCGACGACTGAAGCGCCGCCAATGTGGCGCCCATGTTGTCCTCCGACGTTTGATGCGTGTTGCGCATGCTGTCTGCCGTACTCGACATCACGGCGCGCAGTTCCTCGGCCAGCTCGCTCTTCACCTGGTTCAGGCGCTGCGTTTCCTTCAGCAGCGCCGCCCCCATCGATTCGACCTTCTGATTCAGTTGAACGAGGCTCTCCTGCACCGGCGCCAGTTTCGGCCCGGCGTCGGCTCCGTGCACGGTGGCTCGGATATCGGTCACCGCGGCCGCCATCGCGTCCACGATTTTGTCGAGTTTGTCCGATTGATGATCGAGCCGCGCGGTGATCGAGACCATGCCTTCGCGCATGTCGTTCAGCGGCCCCGAGTGGCTCTCCAGAGCGCGCCGGGCGGCTTCGGACTGTCCTTTGGCCGCTTCCACGGAGACGTGAACTTCCCGCAGCCGCTCGATCAGATGCTCATGTGCGGCGGCTTCGTCCTCCGCATGCAGGCGCCCGTGGATCGTGCCCAGGGCGTCCTGCACGCGGTCGAGCCGTTCGAAGAGTTGGCCGTGGACATGGCCCGCATCCTGCCCAGCCACCTTTTGCTCAAGGCCGTGGATGGCGCCCTGCAGGTGGTCGAGGCGTTCGAACACCGGCCCCAGCGCCGCGCCCGCATCCTGGTGGGCGACTTTGCCCTGGATGTCGCCCAGCGCGCCCTGCACATGGTCCAAGCGCTCGAAAATCTGGCCGTGAACGCCGCTGTGGTCGTGGGCGTCGACCTTCTGACCGAGCGCCTCGAGCGCCGCTTTCAGGTGCGCGTCCGTCTCGGCCAGCTTCTCCGCCGTGGCGTTGACGCGCTGCTCCAGAGCGGCGAGCTGCGGCGTGTAGTCTGGCGCCGCGGGCGCCTCCGCGGGGGCGGGCTGGGCGGCCGCGGCGGCGGTGATGGAAGCCAGCCCCTCGTCCAGGCGCCGGCCCAGGTCGGCGACGGATTGCTCAAGGGAGGCGATGGAATTCTCCAGGCCCGCGGACGAGGCTGACTTTTTCTTCGCCGCCGTGGATTTCTTCGCGGCGGTGGACGTTTTCGCGGAACTTTTTTCAGCTTCAGCCATGGTCGACACTCCTGGGTGCTTCAACAGTCGCTTGGGATCGGGGGGGACAATGGAGCCTTTCACTACAAACAAGGAGAACTTGGGGAAATCCAAGTCCACCCTTCTCCATTCGTCAAGCCGAGTTCCCTTTCTTGTCGATCTTGTCTGATAAGTGTATCTTGTCTTTCTTGCTCCTTAGTCTCCACATGAGGGGACAAACGGAACCACTTGCGGCAGACTCCCCCAATCCCACCCCAGGAGTCTGTCACGCATCATGGGTATCTTTGGAAAAGACGACCGCCTCATCATCGCCGGCACCGAAGCCTGGCCCCACCGCACCGTCGGTTCGGCCACCCGCTGGGGAGGGACCTTTTCCCTCCTGACCCCGGAAACGGCCATTTCCTGCGCCCATCTGGGCACGCGGCGCGGCTGGATGGCCTTTGGCCCCCGCGAAGCCTGGCCCCGCGACCCTTTCGGCTACGCGCTGGCCCTCGAACGCATGGTCCACCCCCGCTACATCAATGGCGGCGAAACGCCCGAGTTCGACGTCGGCGTCTATCGCCTCGCCCACGTTCACCGGGACATCGGGCCGCCCGTGGCCTTCGAACCGGGCCGCCATCCGCCGTCCGGATTCCGCGGCGCCATCGCCGGCTATCCGTCCGACGCCGCCGCTCTCGCCGGGACGCCCGTGCAAATGCACGTGACCGGCGGCGTCGAGGCCGACGGCGCCGACTATCACACGCGCATGGACCTCGCCTTTGGCAGCAGCGGCTCGCCCCTCTGGCGCATCGATGGCGCCGACAGCCACCGTCTCGTGGGCATCGCCCAAGCCATCGGCCGGAACAACAACTTCGCCGTCCGCCTCCATCGCGGAGACATGCTGCCATGGCTGGAGGATCAGATCCGATGGCGCCGAAAACCGCCCGATCCGGTGCGCACCTTCGAGGAGCTGGCCCATCCCCGGAACCGCAACCCGGACCACTGGAGCGGCGAGGTCATCTACGGCCCGGCCCGCGCCACCCTTACCCGGCTGCCCGACACCACCATGGGCCTGCGGGTGCATCAGGTCAGACCCGGCGCGCCCAGCTTCGCCTTCTGGGAATCGAAGGCCCCGCTCGATCCCCTGCCGCGCGGGCTCCATCGAATCGTGGCCCGCGTCCACGCCGAGCACCCCGCCGGGCGCGAACCGCCCACGGTGCGCCTGCGCGCCTTTCCCGCGGATCACCGGCGCCATGCGGCGGCGGGCACGCTGCTGCGCGCCGCCGCCGGGGACCGGGAAACCATCGAAATCGAACTGGCCTGGGCCAGCGACGGCGCCACGCCCTGGAAAATCGCCTTCGACGTCATCGCCACCGAAGCCCCCACCGGCTCGGCGGCGCTCATCGGGCTCGCGCTCAATCCCTGAACCGGCGCGTCAATCGCGCCGGCAAAGCCAACCCGTCAGGCTCAAGCGTTCGCTGTGGGCCGGGAGGACCTCATGATAGAAGCGCTCCGCCGCGAAGACCACCAGCGTGCCGCCCCGCGGCTCGATATCCACAAACGCCCTCTCCGCCTCCGGCTCCCACTGTGTGTACAGCCGCAACACGCCGCCGTGCTCCGGCACCCAGTCGTGGTTCAAGTACAGCAGGCACGTCAGCATGCGGCGGCTCTGATTGCGGAAGTTATCCAGATGCGCCGCATAGAACGACCCGGCGGGATAGAGGGCGAAATGCCCCTCGTAATCGAAGAGTCCGAGAAAGAAGGACTGGTTGGCGCCGAGGCGAAGCTCCTCGAGAAAATTCAGGTAATCGCCGAGAGCGCCGGTGGCGGCGGCGGGATCGACCCAATGGATATAGTCGGACCGGATTTCGGGACGAAGCTGCCGCGCGGCGCCATGGCCGACGGCGGCCTGCTCGAACGCGCCGTCCTGCCAACTGGCCATGGCCTGGCTGGCCAGCACGGCCGTCTCCGCCTGGTCGAGAAACCCGGGGAGGTGGCACCATCCCTCGCGCTCCAGATCGGAGAGTATGCGGCTGAGCCGCTCGGACTTTTGTTCCTGAATCATCGAGGGCCCATGGCGCCTCCCTTCCGCGCTCGCAAGCCGCCGGGGGTTGAGGACAAATGCCGTCCGGGGCGGTCACGCTGGCGTTGTGGGCATTCCAGGGTGAAAGTCGAGGGGGATTTTTGGAACGGATGGGCCTCCGATGATTTCTTGCCACAGATGGCGCGGAAAGCACAGATCGAGGTCAGGCCGAAAGCGGAGCGACTCGGTGATGACAAACCCGTGCCCCCATCAGCTCCCCGGGAAGCCGTAGCCGGGGCCGAAGTAGTGGATGTCGCCGCCGGAAACGGTGCCGTTCGTCGGGTCGTAAATCGCCCCGTTGCCATGCACGTGCGGGCCCAATACGGGGCCGCCAGCGGCATGGGGCACGTTGGCGTCGTGAACCTGATCGGGGCCGAAGCTCTGGAGCCAGTAGCTGATGGCCGGCGGGGCCGACATGCCATTGAACGTTTCGGCGAAGAAAATCGCCCAGTAAATCTTCCAGTTCGTCGAGCTGGTATCGTGCTTCAGGTCCACGAAGTCCTTGGTGATCGTGTGGTAGAGCGGCGGCTCGACGCTGTTGCGCACAATGACAAAGGGATCGGTCTGGCGGCTGGTCAGGTAAGCGATCGGCGTCGTCAGCAGGATCGGCGTTTTCGTCTCGTAGGGCGAGACGGTATTGTCGCCGGCGGGATCGGTGATGAACTGGCCGAGGGCGTTCGACGGAATGGGATACTTGTTGTTGTCCACCGCGTAGGATTCCATGGCGGTGGCCAGAGAGCGCATGTCCGCCTTCACCCGCGAGACCTTGCTGCGGACCTGTGCTTCGAGAAAATTGGGCACGGCGATGGCCGCCAGAATCGCGATGATGGCGACGACAATGAGGAGTTCGATGAGGGTAAAGGCGCGGCGCATAGGGCGGTTCTCCGGCGGGCGATACTGATAACAATTCTCATTGACGCGGGCCTCGTCAAGGGCGAAGTCCCTGTGCGAATCCCATGGAATGAAAATCGTTCTCAAAACGAAGGAGCCCTTTACCCCATGACATCCCGTTCTCTTCTGTCCGCTCTCGCGGTCTGCGCCTGCTGCGCGGCGGCGTCGAAATCCGAAGCCCAATTCAGCGTCGCCAGCACCGGCGAATCCCTCACCGTCGCGGAAATCGAAACCGCTCTCGACAACGCCGGCGTCACCGTTTCCAGCACCGCGTTGGACGGCGTGGCCCTCGGCCCCGGCAATACGGTCTTCATCATCCACAACGACTCCGGCGCCCTGACGGTGGCGCACATCGACCTGACCAGCAAGGCCGCCAATTGGGTCAAGACGGAGGCGCAGATCCTGACGGACCTGAGCCTGTCCGGCAACCTGACCCTGGTGGGCGAGTTCGTTTACGACAGCACGAACGACCGCCTGGTGCTGGCCAGCGACATCAACGCGGTGGCCCCCGGCGATCCCTGGACGGTGTTCGAGATCGACGCCTCCGCTTCGCCCTACACCGCCGCCACGCTCGTCAGCAGCCCCGGCATCCAGGGCTGGAACAGCCACGACGTCACCAGCACCGGCGTCATCGTCGGGGCCCTCGGCGAGGAGTTCGAGGTCCTGACCGGTGGCGAGCCGAAGACCGTTTTCATCGACGAAACCACGACCCCGGGCAGCCCCGCCGCAGTCGATCTGTTCGACGTCGATGATTTCAAGGCCGCCACGGCCGCGGGCGCCGGCGATGAAATCACCGGCGAACTGCCCCCCGAAACCGTCGGCATCGATCCCTCGGACGACACGATTTACATCTTCGGTCATGACAACTTCGAATTGCTGGCCATCGAGGGCCTCTCCGCCACCGACCCGATCGACCCGGAGGTTCTCGGCTGGGACGACGCGCTCACGCCCGGCGGCAGCCGTGTGGACCTTCACGGTCTGGAAGTGGACGGCAACGGCACGGTCTACGGCTTCGACGAAGCGGCCGCGCAGATCGTCCTCTGGGATGGCGCGGACGTTCCCACGGACGTGACTGGAGCCATCGCGTTTGCCGACATCGCCACGGATCTGGGCAATGCGCTGGGCGCGGCGGAGCCGGTGCTCTGGCGCGGCATGAAGGCCCGGGCCCTGACGGCGACGCAGAGCGAACTCTTCATCGCCACGGCGGCCTCGGACTTCGGCCTGATCCGCGTCGTGATCGACGCGGGCGGGGCGTCGGTGGGCAACTGGGAGCGGTACTGATCCCTCGCGGCTTCCATCGCGAAACCAGGCATCCCCTCGCCGGCCGCCCCCTGCCGCGAGCGGGCTCTGCCTGGTTCTTCTTTTCCAAGCCATCTTTTTCTCAAGAGGACGCAAACCACCATGACTGAGCGATTTGCCCGTGGATTTTCCCTGACGGAACTGCTGGTGGTCCTGGGCCTGCTGTCGGCCGCGGCGGCGGTCGGCGTTCCCGCCCTCCTGAAGGCCCGCGAACAGGCCCATGGCCCCGGCTGCCCGGTGCATCAGGTGGAACTGGAGGTCGTTTTCGAAGCGGGGGGAGCAGGGCCCTGATCAGTACAGAAGCGCCCGTTGCCGCGCTTGCGCAAACGCCTCGAACGCCGGGTCCTGGCGCCAGCGTTCGGCGATGGCGGCGGGGGCTTCGCCCGCTTCCAAAGCCTGGATGACGGCTTCGCTGCCGACGAGGCGCCGATTGGCGGGCAGGCCGCCACCTTCCGCATAGCGCTCGCCGCCGACGGCCTGGAGGACCTGCAGGATGTGCAGGCCCGGCTCGACCGACCTGACCGCATCGCGGTCGGTGACGACGAAGCGCACGCCCTGGCAGACGGTTTCCGTGAACTGATAGGGGTAGTTCTCGCGGCCCGTCACATCCAGCGCGCGGGGCATGAAGGTGGTCCGCATAACCCAGATGCCCGACAAGTCGCGAGCGCGAAGCTCCTCCGCCAGGCGGTCGCCGTCGATCCAGGGCGCGCCGAGGTACTCGAAGGGCCGTTCCGTGCCGCGGCCGACACTGACGGTGCGGTTGTATTCCGTGAGGGCGACCTGGGGGTAGAGGATTTCCTCCGCCACGGACCGCATGTTGGGCGAGGGATCGACCCACGGCAGGCCGGTTTCGTCGAAGAAGGTGCCGCGCTTCCAATTCTCCATTTCGACGACGGTGAGATCCACCGCCAGTTCGTCGTCCGTTTCCGTGTAGAAGCGGGCGACTTCGCCCACGGTCATGCCATGGACGATGGGCATGGGGCGGAAGGCGGTGAAGTTGCCGACGAGATCCGGGTCCTGGATCGGGCCGTCGAACCAATGGCCGCCGATGGGGTTGGGGCGGTCGAGGACGACGAAGTCGATGCCGTGGTCCTGGGCGGCTTCCATGCAGATGCCCATGGTGGCGATGTAGGTGTAGAAGCGGACGCCGATGTCCTGGATGTCGAAGACGAGATAGTCGAGGCCCTCGAGGTCGGCGTCGTCGGGGCGGCGCTGATTGTTCGAGCCGTAGAGGCTATGGACGGTGAGGCTGGTGGCTTCGTCGATGTAGGTGTCGAAGGGGCGGTCGATGTCGCCACGCAGGCCGTGTTCGGGGGCGAAGATGGCCTGGACGGCGACGCCGCTTTCCAGCATCAGGTCGAGGATGTGCTCGCCGGAGCGGGAGAGGCCGCTCTGGTTCGTGATAAGGCCGACGAGGGGCGCCGTGGTGGCGGCTTCGTGGGTTTTGAGGAGGGCGAAGCGGTCGGCGGCGAGGACGTCGAGTCCGGTGCGGACGGGATCGTCGCCGGCAGGGGCGGCTCCGGCCAGGGCCATCCAGCCCGCGGCGGTGGCGGCGAGTATCATACGCATGGTCAATGGAACCCGAGGATCGAAGTGAGAGGCAGCAACGGCGCGATGACGAGGCTGACGATGCCCATGACGTTGATGAGGATGTTCATAGAGGGGCCTGAGGTGTCCTTGAGGGGATCGCCCACGGTGTCGCCGACGACGGTGGCTTTGTGAGCCTCGGAGCCTTTGCCGCCGAGGTGGCCTTCTTCGATGTATTTCTTGGCGTTGTCCCAGGCGCCGCCGCTGTTGGCCATGAACAGGGCCAGCACGACGCAGCCGAGCAGAGCCCCCGCCAGCATGCCGCCGAGGGTGTAGGCTCCGAAGCCGAAGCCGACGACGACGGGGGCGAAGACGGCGATGGCTCCCGGGATGAGCATGCGGCGCAGGGCGGCGCTGGTGGCGATGTCCACACAGGCGGCGGCGTCGGGTTTGCCGGTGCCTTCCAGGAGGCCGGGGATTTCGCGGAACTGGCGGCGGATCTCGCCGATCATCTCGTCGGCGGCGGCTCCCACGGCATTCATGGTCACGGCGCCGACGACGAAGGGAATGACGATGCCGATGAAGAGCCCGACGAGAACGCGGGGATCCTTCACATTCAGGATCAGTTCCGTCAGTTGATTGCGATCGGCGACGGTGGCCGCGTAGGCCGCCAGCAGCGTGAGTGCCGCCAGACCGGCGGCGCCGATGGCGAAGCCCTTGCCGATGGCGGCGGTGGTGTTGCCGACCTGATCGAGGCTATCGGTGATCTTGCGGGTTTCCGGGCCCATGCCCGCCATTTCCGCGATGCCGCCGGCGTTGTCCGCCACCGGGCCATAGGCGTCGATGGCCATCGTAATGCCCACCGTGCCCAGCATGCCGACGGCCGCGATGCCGACGCCGTAGAGGCCGGCGACCGAGCTGGCCATCAGGATGATCGCCGCGATGGAGAGCACCGGAACGGCGACGCTTTCCAGGCCTACCGCCAGGCCGGTGATCATCACCGTGGCGACGCCTTTGTCGCTGCTCTTGGCGATGCGGCGCACGGGGCTGCCGCCGGTGTAGTACTCCGTCGCGCCGCCGACGATGATGCCGCCGACCGCGCCGAAGACCACGGTGAGCCAGATTTTCCACTCCACGCCCATGGTGACGATGACGCCGAGGGCGAAGAGCATGAAGAGGAGCGCGGCGCCGACCGTGCCCCAGCGCAGGGCGCTGGCGGGTTCGGTGCTCGACCGCATCCGGACGACGAAGATGCCCAGGATGGAGGCGATGAGCCCGACGCTGACGAGCGCCAGCGGCAGGAACATGAGGGTGTGGGTGGCGGCATTGATGGCTTCCTCGCCCGCGCCCGCGCCGATGCCCATGAGGGCGCCGACGGCGGCCGGTCCCATGGTGGCGGCGATGGCGATGGTGGCGATCTGGGCGGCGCAGTAGGATTCGAAGATGTCGCTGCCCATGCCGGCCACGTCGCCCACGTTGTCGCCCACGTTGTCGGCGATCACGCCGGGGTTGCGGGGATCGTCTTCCGGAATGCCGGCTTCCACCTTGCCGACGAGGTCGGCGCCGACGTCGGCGGCTTTGGTGAAGATGCCGCCGCCGACGCGGCTGAAGAGCGCCACCAGGGAGGCGCCCATAGCGAAGCCGTGGATGACTTCCGCGTCCGCGTGGCTCTTGCCGTAGAAGAGGAAGAGGGTGCCGATGCCGACGAGACCCATGCTGGCGACGGTGAGACCCATGACGCTGCCGCCGGCGAAGGCGGTGGAGAGGGCGGCGGCCATGCCCTTTTCCTTGGCCGCCAGGGTGGTGCGGACGTTGGCTTTGGTGGCGGCGAACATGCCGACGTAGCCGGCGACGGCCGAGCAGATGGCGCCGAAGAAGAAGGCGCCCGCTTCGGCCCAGTTGTTCTTGAAGAAGCCGAGGGCCAGGCCGATGGGGAACGCGAAGAGGCCGAGGAGACGGAACTCGCGCGACATGAAAACCATGGCGCCGGTGTGAATCTGCTCGGCGATCTCCGCGATGAGGCCATCGCCGCCGGGGGTCCGGGCGATTTTGAGGAAGATCAGCAGGGCGCATCCGAGACCGAACAAGCCGAGAATGGGAACGATCGCTTCGATGGTCATCATGGTCGCTAAGGTGACTCCACGGGGAAAAGCTGGAAGACCGGTGTGGCACCGCGCGAAGCGGCAATAAGTTGCGGCCTGGGAAAGGGGACAGCCCTAGCTATGACAAGGGGCTGTGGCAAGCCTCGAATGGCCCAGCCAAAGAAAAAACCGGGCGCCCGGTCCTTCCTTTGGAGGCGGGCCGTGTCTTGAGCACGGTTTTCGCCTCACTGGGGGAAGTCGTTTCCTTATGGAGGAACCACAGTCATGACAGAAAAAGCCATGTTTGGAGCCGGATGTTTCTGGGGCGTGGAAGTCGCTTTCCGCGCCATTCCCGGTGTGTTGGACGCCACCGTGGGTTACAGCGGCGGCCACACGGAAAAGCCCACGTACCGCGAAGTCTGCGCCGGCCGCAGCGGCCACGCGGAGGTGGTGCGGGTGGAGTTCGATCCCGAGCGCGTGAGCTACGAGACCCTCGTCGAGAAGTTCTTCGCCTGCCACGACCCGACGCAGAAGAACCGCCAGGGGCCGGATGTGGGCAGCCAGTACCGCTCGGCCATTTTTACCTACTCGGACGAACAGAAAGCGGCCGCCGAGGCGGTGCGCGACCGGGTTCAGGCTTCGCCGAAATTCAACGGCCGCACCATCGTCACGGAAATCGAACCGGCCAAGCCCTTCCACGCCGCCGAGGAGTACCACCAGCAGTATCTGGCGCGGCGGGGCCTGGGCAGTTGCCATATGTGAGACGCCCGGGGCCGCGGGGCGCTCAGCTTCCGCCCCGAAGCGAGGAATGGGACGAGGAGGATTGGCGCGCGGAGCGGCGGTGGGAAGTGGCCGTGAGCGGCGGGGCGGGGCGAGGGGAGTCATGGCTGCGGTGTCCTGTGCGAGGGGTTTGTCTGACTTCTGGGAAGGAGCCTCGCACAGGTCCTTTCGTTTGTCCCTTCTTGTGGCAACTCGGGGACAAGATAGACAAAATAAACTAAACAGACAAAACCAACCAAAACGACAAGATGCACTTATGAGACAACGGGGGTCGGGTGGATGTCTGATACGACTGGCGTTAAAGGGATCTGGGACCGCCAGTTGGGCACGAGGCGGACGCGGATCGGCGGGGATACAAGGACGGCTGGTTTCATCGACGCCAAGGACCGGTGTGCTGGATCGTAAACCCTGGTCCACAAGAAATTCACTACGGAGACGCGAAGGCACGAAGGCGTTTGGCGCGAGGAAGGTTACGTTCTTCCACAGCGGAAAGCGATGCCTTGTCCGGGTAACCTGGGAGAGCCAAATGTCTTGTCGCAAAGAAGTCCGCCGAGTTTTTTTCTCCATGGGAACGTTGTCTTCCGCGGAGTCTGGTTCATGGATCAGGGCCGGACACGGGGGTATTTCCCCGCTTGTGCTTCGTGCCGGAGCGGGCTATCGCGTGAGGGATGGACGAGAAGCCCCGCGGACCGAAGCGAGCGAGCGCGCGCCCCAGCCTGGGGGTGACGCTGGCGCTGGCGCTGTTTCCGGCGCTGCTGCTGGCGTTGGTGCCGATCGGTCTGGTGGAGGACGCGGAGTGGGGGCTGTACGACGTGCGGATGCGGCTGCGCAACCGGCTCTCGCCCCAGCCGCTGTCCGAGGAGCTGGTGTTGGTGGGGTTGACGGAGTTCGACTCGCGCCAGATCGGCGAGGAAATCTCGACCCGCGCGGCGCATCAGCAGCTTCTGCGGGCGTTGCGCGAGGCGGGCGTGGGGCTCGTGGTGTTCGATATTTTCTTCGAACAGGAGCGCCCCAAGGACGACCTGCTGGCGTTGCGGCTGCGCGAGGTGGACGCGGTGCTGGCCTATAAGGTGGACGATTATTTCCGCCGGGAAGCCCCCGCCGGAGAGAACCCGCCGAATTTCGAACCGGTCGCCGACATCGCCCGCAAGACCACCGACACGGCGCGGCTGATGACGCTGGCGTCGGAGCAGTTGCGCGATTACTCGGACAAGCTGAGCGGGTACATCGAGGAGAAATCGGCCCTGATGAGCGAGGAGGACCGGCTGGAGATGGCGCGGCTGATGGCGTGGACGCGCTATTGGCGATGGCGGCTGGTGGAGCGGTGGATGGAGCTGGAATGGGGCAAGGAATTCGAAGCGGGCGAGGCGGCCAGCCCGATGGTGGCGCAGTCGTCGAACTTCCTGTCGCCATCGCTGATCGGGGCGGCGGATGCACTCGGCATCGCCAACATCGACAAGTCCGAGGAATCGGTGGTGCGGCGCGCGCCGCTGGTGTTCGAGTACAATGGGCGGCTGTACCCCAACCTGGACCTAGCGGCGCTGCACGTGTGGTATGGGGCCGATTGGGAGGAAACGAAGATCGAGTGGGGCCGGGCGATCACGATCAATCCGACCGAGCGCGCCGACGCGCCCATCGCCATCCCGATCGATGGCAAGGGCCGGTACCTGATCAATTATCGCGAGGGGGAGGACTTCCTGCGGCGGGGCACGAGCGTGGCCCTCTCGGCGGCGGCGGGCTATGTGTCCGACGAAGCGAAGCGCCAGCGCCTGGCGGCGGCCTGGGAGGACGCCATCGTCCTGGTGGGGGAGATGGTGGCCGGCAGCGCCGCCACCGACATCGAGCCGATCCCGCTCCAGCCCGCGTTTCCGATGGTGGGCATGCACGCCAACATCCTGGACAACGTGCTGCGGCGGGACTTTCTGACGCTGCCGCCGATGGGCGCGCGCTTCTCGATCCTGCTGGCGGGGGGCGTGTTGGCGGGCATGATTTTCTGGCTGCTGCCTTTCGCCCGGGCGGCGCGGATGATGGCGTTGGCGCTGGTGGCCTATATCGTGGTGAACTATGCGCTGTTCGCCGGGGCGGGGCTGGTGCTGCCGCTGGCGGCGCCGGTCTTCGCGACGGTGGCCCAGACGCTCGTGCTGTTCGCCTACATCGTGGGTGTGGCCGAGCGCGACCGGCGTCTGGTCAAGGACGTCTTCCTGCGCACCGTCAGCCCCCGTATCGGCGAAGAGATTCTGCGCAACTACGCCAACGAAAGCCTGTGGGGCACGCGGCGCGAGATCAGCGTGCTGTTTGTCGACATCCGGGGTTACACGACGCTTTCCGAGACGCACGACGCCGATGTGGTGCTGGGGATCCTGGATCGGTTCTACGACACGGTTTCCGAGATCGTGTTCCGCCACGAGGGCCAGGTGAACAAGTTCCTGGGCGACGCGGTGCTGGCGCTGTTCGGCGCCATGCCGGAGGAAGCGCCGAACCACGCGGAGCGGGCGCTGCGGGCCGCCGCGGACGTGCAGCGCGCGATGGATCGCCTGGCGGAGGAACCGAAGCTGAAGGAGCTGGGCATCCGGCTGGCGACCGGCGCGGGCGTCAACACCGGCGAGGCGATTACCGGAATCGTCGGCCGGCGCCGTATCCGCATCGAGTTCACGGCGCTGGGCGACGCGGTGAATCTGGCGTCGCGGCTCCAGGGCCTCGCGACGACGGACGAAATTGTGGCGGGCGATGGAACCCTGGCCCACATCGGCGGGCCGGACGCCCCCGTCTTCAAGGACCTGGGTTGCGAACTCGAGAAGGTGACGGGCGTGTCCGTCAAAGGCAAGGCGGAGGCTCTGACGGTCTGGAAGGTTCGGCTCCGCGAGGAGGGAGCCTCCGCGCGTGGGTAATGGGCCTTCGTGCGCAAGCGCCTCCCCCGGGTTTTTCAAGGAAGAAATCCCGCGGAGATGGTGGGTGCAAGAATCGCGGGCGCCTTCGGGCCTTCGGGGGGCTCCCTAATCCTTCAAGTAATCACCGCTGAGACGCAGAGAACGCAGAGATGATTGGCGTTTTTGAAGTTAGCCGAAACAACCGGCGGGCCTCGGTTCCTGGATGGATGACTGGAAAAGGGCGGCCGATTCTTTTGAAAAGATAATATCAATGCAGGAAAATGCCAGAATTGCCGCGACTTTATTTGGGTCCGGCAAGTATTCTGTTTTGGGATTCATTTGCATCCTTCTGATTTCGTTTGACTTGATGCAGCCAATTCACTTTCCTAACTACACCTTTTAAATGATCTCTGTGGAACCTCTGTCCTCTGTGCCCTCTGTGTTGAAGGATCGCGGGGGGGTCTCACATCCAACTTGACAGTGTTCGCGCCCTTGCGACCGGGTGAGGCCTGTCCGCGTCCGGCGAGTTTGCCGTCCGCCCGGCGCCACTCCCTCCCGAGAGGACACCCGTTCCCGTGCCGTTTTCTTCCCGTTCCTCTGACACGTTTTTCACCGACCGCCCCCGGCGGGGCAATTCACTGCGCAACATCGCCATCGTCGCCGGAGCCATCCTGGCCCTGGGCGGCGTCGTGACCGCTTATGGCCTGCGCCGGGGCGACACCGGCGTCGAGCCCTCGACCGGCGCCGCCGAGCAGATCGCCCTCGCTGGCAAGCTGGTCGAAACCAACCAGGCCGACAAGGCCATCGTGCTCCTCGATCAGGTCGCCGCGGGCGAGAAGGGGGGGCAGCTTCCCGAAGCCGCCACTCTGCTGCGCCTCGAAGCCCTGGAGGACGCCAACATGGACGCCCGGCTGGCCGCGGAGGCGAACGCTTTCCTCGAGCGCTTTCCGAACTCTGCCCGTAAGGACGAGGTCGAACTGATGGCTTTGTCGGGCAAAGTCGCCAGTGCGGGCCTGACCGAGCCGGGGTTGCTGCAAACCGTCGAGAGCTTCATCCGCAAGAACCCGGAGCGCCCCGGCGTGGCCAAGCTGCAACTGGCCCTGGCGCGCCAGGAAATCGGTGTGGGCGACGAACCGGCCGCGCGCCGGCGCCTGCTGATGGCGTTGAAGGACCCCAGCCTGAAAGGCAACGACCGCAAGGCCGCGATGGATTTGCTGGGCGCGGTGAACCTGTCGGCGCTTTTTCGCGGCGACTCGCAAACCGGGGCCGACACGACCTATACGGTCGCCAGCGGCGATTCCATCTGGCTGATCGCCAAGCGCCACGAGATCACCCAAGAACTCGTGCTGCGCGCCAACGGCATCGACGACCCGCGGCGCCTGCGCGTCGGCCAGACGCTCCGCATCCCTAACACGGACTTTTCGCTGCACTGCGACGTCGCCAAGAACGAGCTGGTCGTCTACAACCACGGCGAGTTCTTCAAGCGCTACCACGTCCGCACGGGCCGCGAAGCGGGCGCCACGCCCACCGGCGAGTTCAAGATCCTGAACAAGAAGACCGAACCGACCTGGCGCCCCGGCGATGGGCGAGTCTATCTGCCGGGCGATCCGAACAACGAACTCGGCACCCGCTGGATGGCCTTCGAAGGCGACATCCTCGGCATCCACGGCACCATCCATCCGGAGACGGTCGGGCACTACGCCAGCAACGGGTGCATCGGCCTGACGACGCCGGAAGTCGAGGAACTCTTTGAACTCGTCCTGGAAGGCACGCCGCTGACCATCACGGGCCAGCAGGACCTCGCCGCGAACAAAGTCATCCCCGCCCCCCAGGTCCCGGACCCGCTGACGAAGCGGGAGATCGCCGGGCTGTAAGGCGGCGGCCACCGCCTTTGCGCACAAGGGCGCATTCCGCCCGTGTGCGGCGGCGATTTCTTGCCCAGTGCAGACCGGATGTTTTTGCCTTTTCCGAGCCGTCCTATTCTGGCGGAAACGGGCGTGGGAGTAGGCTGGCGGGTCACGGGCGGGACGCCCCTGTGACCTTTTTAGGAGGCATGAGCGTCGTATGTTGGAGTCCCATCTCACACCGCCCCGCATCCTGACCATCGCCGGCAGCGATTCCGGCGGCGGGGCGGGGATTCAGGCGGACTTGAAAACCATCGCGGCGCATCGCTGCTACGGGGCGAGCGTCATTACGGCGCTGACGGCTCAGAACACGCTCGGAGTCGTGGCGGTCCACGAGGCCCCGGCGGCCTTTGTCCGCGAGCAGTTGGACGCGGTGCTGGGCGACATCGGCTGCGACGGGGCGAAGACGGGGATGCTGTCGAGCGCGCCGATTATCGCCGAAGTCGCCGCCGCCCTGGAACGCCACGGCGTGCGTAACGTGGTGGTGGATCCGGTGATGATTTCGAAGAGCGGGCACCGGCTGCTGGCCGGGGATGCAAGCGCGGCGCTGAAGGAGCTGCTGGCCCCCCGGGCGCGGCTGCTGACGCCGAACGCGCACGAGGCGGGGGCGCTGTTGAGCGGGGAAGTGCGCACCGTGGCGCAGGCCTGCGAGGCGGCCCGGGCGCTGGGCGAACTGGGTTGCGAGGCGGTGCTGGTGAAGGGCGGGCACCTGGACGACGCGGAGGAGTCGGTGGATGTGCTGTGGGATGGAGCGGCGATTCGCGAATTCCGGGCGCCGCGGCTGGACGCGCGCCACACGCACGGCACGGGCTGCACCCTGAGCGCGGCGCTGGCCTGCGCGCTGGGGCGCGGGGCGCCGCTGGCGGAAGCTGTGTAGCAGGCGACAGCCTACCTGCTCAATGCCATGCGCGCCGCCTACGCGGTCGGGCACGGCATCGGGCCGGTGAATCATTTGTGGGCGTGGGAGGGGGAGGGGCGGTAAGTCTTGGGCGTGGGGGCCCGGTTTTCTTTGACCTTGAGGCGGATTGGAAAGGGGATTTTCCTGCCAGCGGAGTGCGAAAGTTCTCCTCGGAGGTCTCGGAGCTAGATGATCGACAACTGGAATCACCCACCCCCGCGCAAGGGAATCCTTGGGGCTCTGGATCGTTTTATCGGCCCCGGTGCAACAAGACCGGAGGCCGGTCTTCAAGTCGTGCTTCCAATTATTGCGGCGATCGCCGCTCCGCTACACGCGAGAAACGTGGCCGCGGATTGGTCAGCGGTTCAATATATAATATGCGCCGGTCTGGCTTTTGATATTGCTGGCGGAATCGTGACCAACTCGACCTCGGCAGGTAAACGCTGGTATCATCGCCAGGGGCAAACAATTTGGAAACACCTGAGCTTCGCTAGTCTCCATTTGCTCCACCTGATGATAGTCTCCTGGATTTACCTGGGTTGGAACGTTTCCTGGCTCGTCATCTCCGGCGGGGTCTTGATACTATTGGCGACGGCTATATTGGCAGTGCCCCACTATCTTCAGCGACCGGTGGCGGCAGCTGCTTACACAAGCGCTTTTCTAGTCTCTATCTATGTTTTAGAGTCCCCTCAAGGACTTGAGTGGTTCTTGCCTTTATTTTTTCTTAAGTTGTTGATGTGTCATTTGGTCAAGGAGGAACCGTATCAGCCCAAAGTTACCGGCTAGCCATACAAGAGGCCCATCGAACCTGTCACCGCTTTGCGATCTCATGATGGATTGTGCCGTCGAGCCGATCCTCCTCGCACCTCCGCGGGTTCCGATCAAGCCGCGGCGGTGCCTTCGGCTTTTTTCTTGAGCTGCTTCTCCACCACGCGGCGCACCACCGGGTCGGCGGCGAGGGCTTTCTGTCCGTCCTCGACGGTGGTGCCGCCGATGGCGAGCAGCAGTGCGAGGGGGACCACGCCGGAGCGGTCGCCAACCAGTTTGATGATGGCGCTGGGCAGAGCGTCCTGCTCTTCCGCGCTCAGCGTATCCTTGCGGAAAGCGGCGCGATGAACGGCTTCGCGGGCCAGCTCTTCGCTGGTCTCGGCCAACTGCGCGATGGTGCCGATGGCCCGGTGATAGAGCTTCGTGTTGGAAATCCGCAGGTCGATCATCTGGTTGTGATAGACGCGGCCCACCAGCACATGGGCGCCGGTGGAGACCGCGTTCAGGCACAGCTTGAGGGCCAGTTCCGCGACGTTGTGGAAGTCGGGCGCGAAGCCCAGTTCGGGTACTTCGACAAAGAAGAAGTGCTCCAGGTTTTTCGGCAGGTTTTCCTTGCTCGGACGCTGCTTGCCGACGAGCAGCAGGGCGACGCTGGCGCGCGACTCGGTAGCCGCTTCGATCAGGCCCAGCGTACTCGGGCCGACTTCCCCGATGGCGATGCCGAGGACGAAATCGCCGCGCGACAGGTCCTCGAGGCGGTCCTTTTCAAAGGCCTCGTGGCTGATGGCGTAGTCCGGGCCCTTATAGGTGAAGTCCCGTTCTTCATCGAGCAGCTCGGGCCAGCCGCTGCGGATGTAGCCGCGCACGTCGCGGGGATGGGCGCCAAAGGTGGGCGGGCATTCCGAGGCGTCCAGGATGCCCAGGAACCCGGCCGTGTCGCGGCCGATATAGCTGATTTGGCCGCCGCAGCGCAGCGCCGCACCGCCCAGACGGATCATTTCGCCGATCTGTTCGGTGTTGGTGTAAACGGCGGTGATGGCCCGCTGATAGGAAAGCAGCATGGCGCGCAGCCGGGCCACCAGCACGGCGTCGCTCGAGTCTTCGTCCACCGGGGCGTTCTCCGTCATGCCGGCGATTTCCATCGCCAGCGAAAACACCGCTTCCAGGAGCAGCTTGGTCGTGCTGCCGCCTTTCATGCGCGTGGAACCCTTGATGGCTTCCGGGCCGTAAACCGGAACGAGGGGGATGAAGCGCGCCGGGTCTTGCTCGGCCGCTTTCAGGCCCGCCTCCACGATGTCGGCGAAGGTGCGGTCCCAGCCCTCGATCGTCAGGCGCCGCGCCCGATCCAGAGGGTTGAAGCCCAGCAGGACAACCGACGCGCGCGAGTCGTTGAGCAGGGAATTGACCTGGCCGGCGGTGTAGGCGGCGGACAGGCCGCAGGTGATGCCGACGTAAACGATATGGGAGAGGTTGGGTCCGGGTTTGTTCGTCTCGCCCGGGGCCGCGTCGTCGGCGGTGACGCCTTTGTTGAGGACGGCGTTCAAATCCGTGACACCGGTTTTCGGGTCGTCCTCGACGCCTTCCAGGGACTTGACGAGCACGTGGGCGCCGCCGGCGAGGAGGGGGCGGAAGACCTCCGCCGCGCCCAGGGTGCGCAGGCGCCGGTTGAAGTTGCGGCTGAGGAACCAGGCGAGGCGGCCGCTCGTGCCGGCGCCGCTGATCACGACAGCGCCCTTTTCCCCGGCAGCGATGGCTTTGGCCGTTTGGCGGGCCATGTTGACCGCGTGGTTGACGACGGGTTCGTCGATCACGGAAGGCAGGCCGCCATAGCCGGAAAAGATCTGGGCGTCGCTCTGGCGCAGGAGACGCGCCATCTCCAGAGGAGTCGCCAGATCGATGTCACCGGTCAATTCGTTGGGCGACTCGGTGATCGGGGCCAGCGGAGCGGGAGTGGGAGTGGGAGCGGAAAGCGTTTCGGTGGAACTCATAGGCGAAGTGGGGGCTGGGGAACCAAAAAAACCCTCGAGCGTAGGGGATCCCTCCTGGGTGAATGGGAAAAGTGGAACGGGGCCCGGTCCAGGACGCAAGAGCCTTTCCCGCCCCTCAGTCCCATTGCCTCCGACGTTTCCTGCTTGACCCTTGCTAACTGTCCTGAACACAAAGGACCACAGGACATTGATGAGCGGCTGCCGGTCAGGCGCTTCGGAAGACACCGCCCTGGAGGTTTCGCGATGACGAAGGCAGAAGTGGCCAATTTGGTGATGGAGAGAACAGGACGTCCGCGAAACGAGTGTTTCCAAGCGGTCGAAATCTTCCTCGACAGTGTGAAAGACGCCCTGAAAAAAGGCGAGAAAGTCTCCCTGGTCGGTTTCGGCACCTTTATCATCAAGACGCGCAATGCGCGCCAGGGCCGGAACCCCCGCACCAGCGAAACCATCTCCATTCCCGAAAAGCGCGTCGTGGCGTTCAAACCCGGCAAGTCCTTCCGCGAAGCCGTCAATGACGGAACCGACATTCCCGGAGGCGGCAAAGACTGATGCCTCGCTCCCGGAGGCCGCGCGCGACTCCCCAGACGCTCGACCTCTTCGACGGCCCGATACCGTCCCTCCCTCCTTACAAAGCCAAGGGCCCGCTGCCGAGCCGGCCCTCCACGCGGCCGGAAAAAGCCGTGTCCGACGCCTACGGCGGCGGGCTGGTCGCCGGGGTCGACGAAGCGGGGCGCGGCCCTCTCGCCGGTCCGGTCGTTGCCGCGGCGGTGGTCTTCGATCTGAACCGCTCCCGGCCCGCGGGCCTGGGCGATTCGAAAGTCTTGAGCTGCGCTCAGCGAGCCCGCCTCGAGAAGGCCATCAAAGCCAAGGCCCTGGCCTATGGCGTCGGCGTCGCCGACAACCGGGAAATCGACAGCTTGAACATTCTGCGGGCGACGGAGCTGGCGGTGGCGCGGGCGCTTGAAGCGCTCGCCCGGGATTTCCCGGGGGCCGTCCCCGTGGCTCTCGTCAGCGACGCCCTGCGGCTGCCCCTCGAAGCGCGCCCGGTGGTCCCGCTGGTCAAGGGCGACCGCCGATCGGCCAGCATCGCCGCGGCGTCGATCCTGGCCAAGGAAGAGCGCGACCGGCTGATGGACGGCTACCACGAACGCTTTCCCCAATACGGATGGGGGACGAACCGGGGCTACCCGACGGCGGCGCACTATGACGCTTTGGCGGAGCACGGGCCTTGTCCGCTCCACCGGCTCTCGTTTCGCGGCGTCCGGCCTTCCTCCGGCGCTCAGCCGCTGGACCTGGAGCGATAGCCCGCCTTGACACCCCTCAGACCTTTTGAGTCCCTTTTGCCGTATTATTGTGTAGAACGACAAATGACGAGGAGATACTTGGGTGGCTCGACGGTTTATCCGTAGACGATATTTGGTTGCGATCGCAGTGGGGACGTTGGTGGCGCTCGCTACCAACGTGCTCCTGCTCTTCGGCGAATGGATGACGGTGGCTCCCATCGGGACCGATCTGCTCCTGATGGTGGCGCAGACCGTGTGGCTGCTGGTTATGCTGTCTTCCTTGGTGCTGATTCCGGTGCCGCTGCTGTTTCACCTGGCCAGCACGCGGGTGTTCCATCGCGAACTGAAAGCCTGGCTGATCGGTTGCGGGATGATAATTCTGACGACGCTGGTGATGTTTTCGGTGGTGAATCCGCGGTCCATGGGGGTGAAGATGCGGATGAGCAAACTGCAAGTCATTGCGCAGCGGTCGGCGCCGCTGATCGACGCGATCGAACGCTACGAGGAGGCGAAGGGAGCGCTGCCGGAGAACCTCCGTCAGCTCATTCCGGACTATCTGTCCGCCATACCGGAGACCGGCATGGGGGCTTCGCCGCTCTTCAAGTACAACGATTTCAGCGCGCCAAGCCGCGCCAGTCAGCGCACCAGCCACGGGGGCAATTCCTGGATTCTGCACGTGAACGTGCCGGACGGCCTGTCGCAGGACGACGCCTTCCTGTACTATCCGAACCAGCGGTACGAGGTGGCGGGGCCCGGGCTGTACCTGGGCGAGGTGGAAGGCTGGGCTTACCAGGAGTTGGAAGAGGACTTGTGAAGGTTCGGCGGGGAAGGTTTGTGAAAAAAATCACGAACTTGTCCGACTTTTCCCTTGCTCCAGCCCCCCAGCAATTCTACCCCTTCCGGCGCACTCGCTGAGGTTCGTGGGAAGCGGACCGCACGGGGCGTCAAACTGGAGCGGTCGCCATAGGGTACGAACCCGATCACTGGAAAGAACGTGGAAAGTCGATGCGGGGCGCGAGTCTCGCCCTCGGCTTGCCCATCGTTCTTGTAGGAAGTCCCGTCATCACGGCGTTGATTTTCCGGTGGGCTGGCGGCCACTTTTTCGAAAAGCCGGAGTTAGGCTTTTTTATCGGTTTGGCCCTCGGGTTGTTTATCGGAGTTCGGGAAACCGTTCGCATAATCCGGCAAATCAGCCGCATCAGCCAGGAAGAAGACGATTCGGCTTCCGGCAAGGATGACAGTGAGTGAGACCGTAGAGGGAGAAATGCCGAACCGCACCCTTGACGCCCTGTTTGTGAACACGGCCGCGCTCAGTTTTCTGATGGCGCTGGCGTCGTGGTTGCTGATCGGGCCCGAATGGAGCGCCCGCTACTGCGCGGCGGCCCTTTTTGGGTGGTTCAACTGGTTTTTTCTCGCCAAGATTCTCCTGGCCGTCACCTCGCGCCAGGGACTTTTCGCTCTCCTCTGGGTCGCGGCCAAGTTAGGCCTCATCGTCCTTCTGTTGCTCTACGCGATAGAGGCGGGGTTGGAAATCACGGCGTTTCTCGCTGGATTCCTGACGTTTTTCGTCGCGGCCCTGATTGTCACGGTGAGGGATGTGTATTCGAGCGGGACGCCTTTGCGGACCCGGATTCAAGGAAAGCTCGACTCGGCTCGGGCAGATCTCTTGGGAAGACCTTCGGATGGCTGACAACGCTCAGACAAACGCCTCGCAAGCGCCTCATGACGGCCACCAAGCCGGAACCGCATCCGTCTCCGGGGACGTCCGCACGCCGGCGTCGGACCTGGAAACAGTGGCCTCCGCCAGCGGAGAAACGCACGGCTATGATCCACATGGCGAAGAAACGCACGCGGCCAAAGCGAAGGCAGACCCCGAGCATCCGCCGGAACTGACGAACGCCACCTGGCTCTTCTACGAAATCATGGCGGAAAAAGAAAAGGACGTGGATCAGCACTCCACGGCCTATACCGTCGCCAAGACCCTGCATAAAGGCCGGTTGCAGGACCCGCTGCCGATTTTCGGCCGGGCGCCCTGGGAAAACCACCTCTGGTTTGCCCTCGCCGCCTTCGTGCTCGCCTGGGGCATGATTTCCCTGACCAAGCAATTCCGCGCCCGCCGCGACGACGCCTTCCGGCGCCCGGACCGCGGCCAGGTCACGATCGAAGGCATCGTCAGCGGGATGGACAGTTTCACCAAGGGCATCCTGGGCGAGCACAACGGCCGCGCCTACTTGCCCTACATCGGCACGATTTTCCTCCTGATCCTGGTTATGAACCTCTTTGGCATCGTGCCCTTTTTCAAGGCGCCGTCCTCCTCGTTCATCATCACGTTGAGCCTGGCGATCTGCACCTTCCTCGTCACGCTGTACACCGGCCTGGTGAAGCTCGGTCCGGTCAAATACGTTTATCACCTGATGGGCAGCCCGACGGGGGTGAGCTGGCTTCTGGTGCCGCTGTTCCTGGTGATCGAACTGATTTCCGAGTTCCTCGCCAAGCCTCTCTCCCTTTCGCTGCGTCTTTTCGGTAACATTCTGGGCAAGGACATTCTGCTCGGCTCCTTCGTGATGCTCGGCCTGATGCTGACGCAGGCGATCCTGCGGCCCTTCGGGCTGGAAGTCATCGGGACCTGGATCGGCATTCCGCTCCACTTCCCGCTGCTATTCCTCGCGTTGATCCTGTCCACCGTTCAGGCCTTGGTGTTCGCCATGCTTTCGGCGATTTACATCATGATGATGCTTCCCCACGACCACGACGATCACCATTGATCGGCAGGGTTTGAGGGAGGAAAGAAAGCGCGCGGCGCTCGCAGGGCGCCACAAACGAATTCAGGTAGAATCGGCACCGGGTTGGCCCGGCGCCGCACACTCCAAAACCAAACAGGTCCTGGACCTGATAACTTCGAGGAGAACGACAGAATATGTTCACCGATGCCGCAACCGCTCTCGCTTTTGCCTATCCTCTGGGCCTCGCACTCGCCGCTTTCGGAGCCGCCATGGGCCTTGGCAAGGCCATCAGCAGCGCCATGGAAGCCATGGGCCGCCAGCCCGAAGCGATCGGCAAGATCCAGATCGCGATGATCATTGGCTGCGCCTTCATCGAAGCTCTGGCCATCTACGCCCTGATCTCCGTGTTCCTGGTTCCCAAGGGCTAATTCCCGGCGCTCCGCCGCGGGCCTTCAGGGCTCGCGGAAGGGTTTCGAGAAGCCAGCCGCCTGGTGCACTCCTTTGGCGCGGACATTCCGCGCCAGGGGATCTGACATGATGGGATAGCCCCGCCCGCGGGTTCCCCCAAAGGAATACGGAAATGGATTCGCTCTTGCTCTTGGCCGCCTCGGAAGCGGCGGCCCACATCAGCCCGGTTCGCGAACTGATTGCTCAGGCTATCGTGGCCATCATCGGCTTCGTGCTCCTTCTTCTGGTACTCAAGAAGTACGCATGGGGACCGGTCTTGCAGATGATCGACGAACGGCGCGAGCATATCAGCGCGCAGTTCGACGAGATCGACCGCAAGACCGCCGAGGCCAACGCCATCCTGGCCGATTATGAAGAGCGCATCCGGCGCATCGACGAGGAAGCGCGCGAACGCATCAACGCCGCCATCGAGGACGGTCAGAAGACCGCCGAGGACATTGTCTCCCACGCCCGCAAGGAAGCGGAAGGCATTGTTTCCAAGGCCCGCCAGGACATGAGCCTGGAACTCGAAACGGCGAGACTGCAACTGCGCCAGGACGTCGTGGAAATGACGCTCGCCGCCACCGGCAAGCTCCTCCACGCCAACATGGACGATCAGAAGCAGCGCGACCTCGTGAATCAATTCATCAATGACTTGCAGGGCCAGAAAGCGGAGAACGCCTGATGCACGACTTCGATCCTGCCGCCATCAAACCCTACGCCCTCGCTCTTTTCGGAGCGGCCAAGGGGCAAGGCGTTCTGCAAGACGTGGCCGAGCAGGCTCGCGAGTTGGCTCAAGGCCTCGAAGCGACGCCCGCGGCGCGGGTCTTCCTGCAAGGCCCCCACTTGCCGACCGACGACAAGGTCGCGTACGTCAACAAGGTCGCGGCGGACCGGTTCCCCGTGCTCTTGAAGAACTTCCTGCTCTTGCTCATCCGCAAGAACCGCATGGGGATCATTATCCCCGTGCTCAAGGAAGTGTACCGCCTGTATCAACAAGAGCAGGGAATGGCCCAGGGGTCGGTGACGACGCCCAAGCCACTCTCTGACGACGAGAAGCAACGGTTGCAAGAGACCCTGGAAAACTACACCGGCCAGAAATTGAACCTTCACTATGTGGTGAATGACAAGATGATCGGCGGGATCGTTTTCAAGTCCGGCGACCTGCTGATCGACAGCAGCCTGACGGGCAAGCTTTCGAAGCTGCGGGAGAAACTCCTGCACGCCAAGGTGGCTTGACCCGATCTCCGCCTCGCGGCGGAACTTTTTCGAGGGTCCCTTGACGACGGGACCCCAACTGACTGAAACACTGATTCCAGCGGGCCGTTCGCGTGGCCCCAAGGGACCATTTGGAGATTTCAAGCTATGGCCATTCGCGCTGAAGAAATCGCATCCATCCTCAAAGCCGAACTCGAAGGCTTTGATTCCGGCGCCGAAGCGGAAAAGGTCGGCACGGTGCTTAAGGTGGGTGACTCGATCGCTACCATCTACGGCCTCGAAAATGCCATGATGGGTGAACTTCTCGAGTTCACCAACAACATCAAGGGCATGGTTCTGAACCTGGAAGAGGACAGCATCGGTGCGGTTCTTTTCGGCCCCGATATCGCCATCAAGGAAGGCGACCCGGTCCGCACCACGGGCCAGATCGCCTCCGTGCCCGTCGGCGAGGCCGTCATCGGCCGCGTGGTCAACGCCCTTGGCCAGCCGGTCGATGGCAAAGGCCCCATCGCCACGGACCGGATGCAGACGATCGAAACCCGCGCCCCCGGCGTGCTCGACCGCAAGAGCGTTCACGAACCCCTGCAGACCGGTATCAAGGCCATCGACTCCATGATCCCGATCGGCCGCGGCCAGCGCGAGCTGATCATCGGCGACCGCCAGACCGGCAAGACCGCCATCGCCATCGATACGATCCTGAACCAGAAGGGTCAGAACGTGTTCTGCTTCTATGTGGCCGTCGGCCAGAAGCAGTCCACCGTGGCCGCCGTGCACCAGGCTCTGGAAGAAGGCGGCGCCATGGAGTACACGACGATCATCACCGCATCGGCTGACGATCCCGCCTCGATGCAGTTCATCGCCCCTTACGCCGGTTGCTCGATGGCCGAGTTCTTCCGCGACTCGGGCCGCCACGCACTAATCATTTATGACGATCTGACCAAGCAGGCCGCCGCCTACCGCACCGTGTCGCTGCTTCTGCGCCGTCCTCCGGGCCGCGAAGCCTACCCGGGCGACGTGTTCTACCTGCACAGCCGCCTCCTCGAACGCGCCGCCAAGCTCTCCGATGAGAAGGGCGCCGGTTCGCTGACCGCGCTGCCTATCATCGAGACCCAGGCCGGCGACGTCTCCGCCTACATTCCCACCAACGTGATTTCGATCACCGACGGCCAGATTTATCTGGAACCGGATCTGTTCTATCGTGGCGTCCGCCCCGCTGTGAACGTCGGTCTGTCGGTGTCCCGCGTGGGTGGCGCGGCCCAGACGAAGGCCATGAAGAAGGTCGGCGGTCAGCTCCGTCTCGACCTCGCCCAGTTCCGCGAACTGGAAGCCTTCGCCCAATTCGGTTCCGACCTGGACAAGGCCACGCAGCAGCAGCTGACCCGCGGCGCCCGCCTGGTTGAAATCCTGAAGCAGGGTCAGTATCAGCCCATGCCCGTTTCCGAGCAGGTCGTTCAGATCTTCGCCGGTACACAGGGTTACGCGGACACGATTCCCGCACCCCAGGCCCAGGCCTTCGTGACGCAGCTTCTCGACTATTGCCGCGAGCATTATTCGGAAATCCTGGTCAAGCTGGGCGAGAAGCCCGAGCTGTCGGAAGACCTGATCGAAAAGATGCACAAGGCGTGCAAAGACTTCGCCGCGAAGTTCAACCCGGACTCCGAACCCGCCGGAGCGGTGGCCGCGGCGGGTTCGGAGTCCGGGTTGAACTTCGCGGCGAAGTCTTTGCACGCCTTGTGCATCTTTTCGATCAGGTCTTCCGACAGCTCGGGCTTCTCGCCCAGCTTGACCAGGATTTC
>JAVJSW010000013.1:0-38282 GCA_040219255.1 Sumerlaeia bacterium | reverse complement strand
CCTGTGCGTGGGGCTCTACCGGTGGATTGAGGGCCCGAGCGTGCGGGCGAAACAAACGCGGCTTCGGGCGGCGCCGAAGAAGGCGCTGAGGCTGCTGAAGCTGAGGAGAAAACCGGGGAGATTACTTTGAGAAGGTCCTGGGCGATTCCATCCCCCCGCGGCAATCTCGTTGCCCCGCGCGGCGAGGCGAAGGACTAAGGACCGAGTCCAAATTCTGAAACCCGGAAGGACGCCTCCCGCCATGGCCGAACCGCGCACGCTCTACGAAGCTAAACACCTGAAGCTGATCGAGTTGGACGGCTGGGAGTTCGCCATGCGGGCCTACAGTTCGGGCGTGGTGGCGATCCTGGCGGTGACGCCAGAGCGCGAGATCGTCCTGGTCGAGCAACTCCGCAAATCCGTCGGGCGCCGCTGCATCGAAGTCCCCGCGGGCCTGGCGGGCGACACCGCCGGCAGCGAGGAGGAGGCCTTTGAAAAGGCCGCCCTGCGCGAGCTGGAGGAAGAAACCGGCTACGCCGCCGACTCCATGGAATTCCTGACCGCCGGGCCATCGAGCGCCGGCATCAGCGACGAAGTCATCCACTTCTACCGCGCCGTCGGCGTCCGCCGCGTTGGCGACGGCGGCGGCGACGAACACGAAGACATCGCCGTCCACGTCGTGCCCCTCGCGGAGGTCTTCGACTGGCTCGCGGATCGTTATCGCCAGGGGCTTTACATCGACCCCAAGGTCTACACCGCGCTGGCCTTCGCGAAATGAACGGCGCGAATGGAGCCCTAACTAAGGAAATCCCCCCCCCCCCCGATCCAAATAAGCTTTGGTACTTGATCGCGGGAAGCCTCTTCGCCACATTCCACCTCTGGGCCACCTGGCCCGTCTTCTCCGCTCCCGCCCGCCTTATCCCCGGGTGGGAGGGCGACAACATGATGTTCCTCTGGAACCTGTGGTGGGTGGGCCAGGACGGCTGGGCGCTCGGCCGCTGCGGCGTACAGTACGCGCCCGATGGGCTCCCGTTCCTCTTTCACACCCACACCTGGCTTTACGGCCAACTGCTGCTGATTGTGCGGCCGGTGCTTGACCTGCTGGCCGGGCGGGACCCGTTCGGCGGGCTCGTGCTCGGGTACAACCTGCTGATGCTGTGGGCCTCTGTGGCCAGCGGCCTGGCGCTGGTGGCGCTCTGCCGCATGGCGGGGTTGAGGCGCTGGCCGGTTGTCTTGCTGCTGAGCCTGGCCGTCACCTTCTGTCACGCACGGCTCTTCGCGATGTATGGGCACTTGAATCTGGTCGGGACGGAGTTTCTTTTCTGGGCCATCACCGTCCAGTCCTGGGCCGCGTTCCGGGCCAAGGGTTCTGTGCGGGCCTGGGCGTTGGCGGGGGTGCTGACGGCTCTCGCTTTTCTCAACGACCAAACCTACGGCGTCTTCGCCGGGCTGTTCTGGATCGTCCTGGCGCTGTGCCAGAGGATCGGCCGCCAATTCACCGCGGGCGATCTGGGCCGGGCGGCGGCGGCCTTCTGGGGGTCGTTCCTGGGGTTGGCGGCGCTGCATCTGGCGCCGCTCGCGATGCTCTATGGTTCGGCGGACTTCATGGTGGCGTCGGCCTTTGAACGCCGCGTGCACGATGTCGCGAACCTGCTTCTGCCCAGCGATTACCACTGGCTGGCGGGATCAAAGCTCCACGCGCTCCGCACCGCCCGAGGCATCGACGGGGGCGATGGCGTTGGGTATGTTGGCTGGGGGCTGAGCGCCGGTGCAGCGTTGTTGCTGCTGCGGGGGAGGCGATTGCGAGCGGACCTCAAGGACCCCTTCGTCCGTCTCTGGCTCGTGGTGGGGGTTCTTGGCCTGCTGTGCGTCCTCAGCGAATGGCTTACCGTCGGCGGGCGAATGATTTGCCCGCTGCCCTACCGGGTGACGCGGCTGCTGCCGGTGGTCGACAACATCCGGGTGCCCGAGCGCTACATCCTCTTCGTCCTGCTGGCCGCGATGCTGGCGGCGGGGCACGGGCTCGAAGAAGCCTGGAGGCGATGGGGCCGCGCGGCCTGGGGGATTTGGGTGGCGGTGGTGCTGATCGTGCTGCTCGAAGCCCGCTTCCTCCCCGTCGTGACCGATGTGGGAGCCCCGCCCTACCGGCTCGACGATGCCACCGTCCACGCCATCGCCGAGCGCGGCGGCGCCGTCTGGGTGCTGCCGGCGGCGTATGTGAACTATCGCGCTTCGCTCTGGCAAATCCAGCACGGCCAGCCCATCGTCTTCGGCACCCACGCCCGCATCCCACACGCGCGGGTCGAAGCCGCCTTCGCCGAGGCGCCGTTCCTCAAATCCCTCCTCGACCCCGCCAACTGGCCGGCCGACCGGGTCTTGGCGGAGGACCACGCCGATTCCCGCGAAGCCGCCGCCGACAGCGTCGCCGCCTTCCTCCAGGCCCGCGGCGTCCGCACCCTGCTGATCGCGCCCGGGGCCGAAAACCAGTGGGATCGGCTTTCCGTCTTTGCGGCTGAAGAGGAGTTGGTGGCGGCGGGGGTGGTGGTCCAGACGGTCTTTCCGAAGTCCTCGTAAATCGGACTTCCGAAATCTCCTATATCTTAGTTCTTGCCCACCCGGAACGATGCCTGCGTACTTGGACCGCCCCGGGCGGCCATTCCGTTCGCCCCACTCTTCCAAAACGAAAAGAGGCACCCCCACCATGGCGACCGCTCCCCTGAAACACATCGACGAAACCCGGCTCGAGGAAGATTTGGCCTACCGCTTCGATTACCTGTGCGACTTCATGGGCTTTGGCGAAGCCGACATTCGGGTCATCCACGCCTGCGCCCCGATCCTGGCGCCGCTCGTGCCCGCCATCGTCGATGCCGTTTACGAGAAGCTCTTCACCTACGACGCCACCAAACGCCACTTCGTCATCCGCCAGCACGGTTACGAGGGCGAAGTGCCCGCGACCCTGGAGGAACTGAGCCTCGACCACGAGCAGATCAAGTTCCGCAAGCACCACCTGGGCGGCTATCTCAAGCGCCTCGTCACCGCGCCCTACGACGCCAAGATGGTCGATTTCCTCGACATGGTCGGCCGCATCCATACGCCGAAGGCCGGCAACCCGGACCTGAACATCCCGCTGGTCCAGATGAACGCGCTGATGGGCTTTGTGGCCGCCGCCTTTGTGGACGTCATCATGAAAGCCGACGTGGATCACGACACCCGCACCGCCGCCGCCCTGGCGTTTACCAAGCTCCTCTGGATTCAAAACGACCTGATCGTGCGGCACTACGCGGGGTAAGGCGAGGTGAGGCGCCGCCGTGCCCCTTCAAGAATCACCGCAGAGCCGCAGAGCACGCAGAGATGCTTCGTGCTCCTAAAGTTGAGCGGAGTCAGAGCCAAGCCCCAGCTCTTGGATGAGCGACTGGCAAACGGCAACTCGTTCTTGCAAGATCGGAACGGAAGCCGAGATGATCGATTGTTCCGTTCATTGATTTTGATCGGCTGACTGACCAATCCGGCCAATCAGGTTTGGCAACCTCTGTGAAAACTCTGTCCTCTGTTGCACTCGGTGGTTGAAGGATCTCACTGACGCAAACCGCGGCGCCACTTCCCCTTGCGTTGGTCCGCGCCCCGCCGAAAGCCTGACCGGCGTATGAAGAACCCCCGCTCCGCCATCGCCAGCCTCACCCTCGACGCCGTTTTGGTCCCTTCCCCGGACCAGGTCGCCTCCGCTATGGGGGGCGAGGTCGCGCTCCTCAACATCGACACGGGCGTTTACTATGGCCTCGATGGCGTCGGTGCCCGCGTCTGGGACCTCATCCAGCAGCCCCGGCCTCTGGCCGAAATCCGCGACATTCTCCTTTCCGAATACGAGGTCCCCCCCGCCCGGCTCGAACCCGACCTGCTGGCGCTGGCGGCGTCGCTCCTGAGCGAAGGCCTCGCCGAGTTGACCGATGGCCACGGCGACTGATCCCCCCATCGCTCCCGGCGCCACCGGCACCGAGCGCCCCCGCGAGGCAACCGCCCTCCTCCTCTGCGCGCGTCCCCGCCTCGACCCGGCCCAGGCGGCGCACCTCCACGGCCTTCTGGCCCCGCCGGCAACGGACTGGCCCTGGTTCCTGCACCACGCCGCCCGCAACGCGCTCACGCCCCTCCTGGCGCGTCATCTCGATGGGATCGACGCGATCCCACGCGACGTGGCGGAACGTCTCGCCAGCGACACACGCCGCCTCTCGGCGCGCACCCTGCCGCTCACCGCAGCGCTCCGCAAAGCCCTCGCCGCCCTCGACGCCGCCAGCATCCCCGCCCTCCCCTACAAAGGTCCCTGGCTGGCCGAGCGCCTCTACGGCGATCTCGGCGCCCGCCCCTATCGCGACGCCGATTTGATCGTCCGCCCAGACGACCGCGAGAGGGCCCTCGCCGTCCTGAAGGAGAACGGCTTTCCCCTCGTCATCGAGGACAACGCCACACCCTCTGCCTACAACGCCAAAGTCCAGGCCATCCCTGGCCGGCCCGAGCGTCTCGAAATCCACTGGGCCATCGCGTCACCGCGCCAGGCCGTCTCCCTGCCCGTCGATTGGCTTTTCGAAGGCACCGCACCCACCACGGCCCTCGGCGGAGCCACCGTCCTCGCGCCCCGCCAGTCCCCCTCCCTCGAAGCCGAAGTCCTCGCCCTTTGCATCCACGGCGAACGCCACGCCTGGCACCGGATTATCTGGGTCGCCGACATCGCGGCGCTCCTCGCCCGGGGCGAGATCGACGGCGCCCGCCTTCTCGCCATGGCCGAGGAGCGCGGCCTGCGCCGCATGACCGCCCTCCCCATGGCCCTCGCCGAGCGCCTTCTCGGTGCCGTGCCCGACAACCCGGCGCTGCGCTCCCAGGCCTTCCACCCCTGGCCCAAGCGCCAGCTCGACTGGATCGTCGCCTACATCGGCCGCTATTGGTTCCACGAACACCCCCACCGTGGGCGCTGGTCCTCCTGGCGGTTCCACCTCGGCCAACGCGAAGGCGCCGGCCGGCGCCGATGGATCCTCGCGAACCTGCGGGGGGCGTGAGGGACAAAACGAGGAATTTGAAACCGCGAGATGGACACGGAGGAAAGCGGATCGGGTTGTGGGGGGACACGAAAGTGGGGAGGAAATCGGCGAGGAAGACTAAGTGGGTGGGCGACGAGAGAAGCGAACGAACAGGAGGGTGACTTCAGAGGGAGCCAGGAAAATTGAAGATGCTGGCTTTACGGCAAAATAGATTGTGAGAATATCGCAGTATGCTTCATAGACCCTAGGATTGTATCGTCACATCCGGTTATTCCACTTCTCCGTCCCACTTCTTCCCCCTCGCCAACCAGGCTTCTACCACCTCAAATCCCCCTTCCCACCGTCTTCCCGCGAACGCCACTCCCCCGCCTCTAACGCCCTGCCATCAAAAATCCGCGTTCATCTCGCGTCCATCCGCGGTTCCCAACTCCTCTCCTCCCACCCCTGGAACGATTCCGGCATGCCTCCTCGCCGACACCATTGAAGGACCCGATTGCCCATGCCGGACGCTCCGGAAAAACCCCTCATCCTCGTCACGGGAGCCACCGGCTATGTGGGCGGCCGGCTGGTGCCGGAACTCGTGGCGGCCGGTTACCGGGTGCGGGTGATGACCCGCGATCCACGCCGCCTCAAGGACCGCCTGCGGCGCTGGGGGCCGGATGTGCATGCGGTCTCGGCGGACGTCTTCGACTACGCGACACTGCGAGAGGCCTGCCGCGGCGTCTCGGTGGCGTACTATCTGGTTCATTCCATGACAGAGGGCGCCGGCTTTGAAATCCGCGACATCCAGGGAGGGCGCAATTTCGCCCTCGCCTGCGAGGACTGCGGCGTCCAGCGCATCGTTTACCTCGGCGGCCTCGGCAGCGATCATGCCGTCGACCTCTCGCCCCATCTGCGCAGCCGCCACGAAGTCGGCGACGCTCTGCGCGCCTTCAGCGTTCCCGTCACCGAACTGCGCGCCGCCATCATCATCGGCTCCGGCTCGGCCAGTTTCACCATCATCCGCGATCTCGTGCGCAAACTGCCCATCATGATCACCCCGGCCTGGGTCCGCTCGCGGTGCGAACCGATCGCCATTCGCCAGGTCCTCGCCTATCTCGTCGGTGTCCTGCGCGAACCTCGCACCGTCGGCGAGACGCTGGAAATCGGCGGCGGCTACACCATGACCTACGAGGAAATGCTGGTCCAGGCGGCCGAGGCGATGCGATGCCGGACTCGCATCGTCCGCATCGGCATGCTCAGCCCCCGCATTTCGTCGTACTGGCTCAATCTGTTCACCGACGTGCCGTTTCAACTCGCCAAGGCCCTCGTCGAAGGCCTGCGCAACGACGTCGTCACCAGCGATCAACGCATCCGTGAATGGATCCCGGTGCCGGATTTGACCTATCGCGAGGCGGTGGAGTTGGCCCTCAAACGCATCGAGCGGGGCGATGTGCCGACCCGATGGTTCGACCGCAACACGCTGCCCAGCCTGGACCTCTTCAATCTCGATATGCGGGTCCTGTTCTCGGACCGGCGCCGCCGCGTGACGCCCGTTCCTCCGGCCAAACTGTTCGAGGTGGTGAAGAGCATCGGCGGCAAAACCGGCTACTATTATGGCAATTGGCTGTGGACGTTGCGGGGGTGGCTGGATCGTCTCGTCGGCGGCGTCGGTATGCGCACCGGCCGCATTCACCCCGAGGACCTGGCGGTGGGCGATCCGGTCGATTTCTGGCGCGTGGAGGACCTGGAGGAAGACCGCCTTCTACGCCTGCGGGCCGAGATGAAAGTCCCCGGAATCGCCCTCCTGGAATTCCGCCTGCGCCCGCGGCGCGATGGCAAACCCGGCACCGAAATCGTCCAGCTCGCCCGCTACTGGCCCAATGGCGGAATCTGGGGGCGGCTCTACTGGTACGGCGTCCTGCCGCTCCACGGCTTCGTTTTCAACGGCATGCTCAATGGCATCGTGCGCGAAGCCGAACGCCGCCACGCCGGTGAGGCCCCGTGCAGCGAACGCGCGCCTCTCCTGCGCCACCCGCGGCTCCCCAAGGAAGATTACCCCCGCTCGTAGCCCCAGGGCTTGGCGGACTAACCTGTTGCCGCTCTCGTCACAAGCCCAGCAGTGGTCGCGATGCGCGCTCTCCATCCGCCGGCTCCCACGCCACCAATGCCCCGTTCTCCCACCGGTAGCGCCAATCCGCCGCCGCGTCCGCCGGGTTCACCGTCAGCGTCACCGGCGTTTCCGGCAGCAGCACGTTGAGCAGCAACTGGCTGTAAACCCATTGGTTCGCCGGATCGCCCGGATGAGGCAGATCGAGAATCAGCACCCGGTCACCGGACGACCAAGCAGGGGCTTCGCGGTGGACGGCGGCGGCGAAGGCTTCCATATCGTCGGCGATCTCGCGGTGGATCCTCGGCGTCGGCGACCAGACAAAGGCCGCGAGGAACGTTCCCCAGACCCCCACCGCCAGAATCCGCAAGGCCCGGCCCAGGAACCGCCCCGGCCCGAAATGCCGGAGACCCGCCAGCCACGCGAGACAAACAAAAGGCAAAGCCGCGTACAGGTAGCGCGGGGCCAATTCGGACCCGAGGACGCTGACCGGCAGAACCACCAGCAGGATGCTGAGCGCGGCGAAACCCACGACACTGCGCCGCCGCGCGAACGAGAGCCCCGCCCCCGCCAATCCAAGAGCCGCCAGCCACCGGGCCAGCCCCGGTTCGGCCACGGGAAACGGGGTCAGAGGCCAGGCGAGGAACTCGGCGGACCACGGCCAGAAGGCCCCCGCAAGGTAATCGAGCGCGGTAACGGCTATCGAAGCCTCGGTCGCAGCTACCCGGCTGTCCAGCAGGTAGGACGGGCGCTGGCTCATCCAATGCAGCGACAAGCTCCCCAGCAGCGCCGCGCCCGCCGTCAGGAGCAGCACATGGCGCCGTAGCGGCCCCCGCCATTCGCCCCGCAAAACCAGCCAAAGCCCCAAAACGACCGGCACCACGACCGCCGTTTCCTTGCCGGTGAAGGCCAGCAGCGCGAAGGCGTACAGTCCAGTCAGCGATTTGGGTGAACGGTCGTTACGCCAGCGCTCGGCCATCAGCAACGCCCCCAGCAGCCCGATCGCCAGGATCGAATCGCCCGCGTTGCTCAGGATCAACGCGACCGGAAAGGCAGCGAAATGCGTCGCCATCATGAGCGACGCGAGCCAGGCGATGCGGCTCCCTCCTCCAATCATCCGCCGCGCGAGAAGCCCCGTCTGCGCACAGACAACAGCGTGCAGCGCGAGCGCCGTCAGGTGATAGGCGAGGGGCTCGAGCCCCGCGAAACGGGCGAGAAGGTGGAAGAGCAGGTAGTTGCTTGGGCGCCAGAACCCATTGCTCAACACCCCCGCCGCAACGCGCCAAGTCCCGCCAAGCCAAGGGGCTGTAGCGGCGAGGGCGGGGACATCATCGCTGAAGAAGAAGGCGTCGAGGTATGGGAAATAGAGAATACAACAAATTGCGACAGCCGCGGATGTAAGATACAAGAAGAGCCGCCATGGAGGCGGCTCTTCCGACTCACTCGCGGGTTTGTCCGCGTGGCTCATCCCCGGGCGCCAAGAACCTGCTTCAGGACAGCGGCGTAGAGCTTGATTTGCTCGATCATGGCGCGCAGGCCGTTGGCCCGGCCCTGGGTCAGGTTGTCGTTCAGGCCCAACTGATGGATGAACTCGGGCGGCGTGGCAATGATTTCGTCGGGGGTGCGATCATTGTAAACGCGCAGCAACAGCGCGATCAACCCCCGGACGATCATGGCGTCGCTGCTTCCTTCATAATGGATTTTGCCCTCGGCCGTGGGGGACGCGTGCAGGTAAACCGTGCTCTGGCAACCTTTGACGATATAGCGGGCATCCTTGTACTGCTCGGGAATGTCGGGCATGCGATTCCCGACTTCGATGATGCGCTGATAACGATCTTCCCATTCTGTGAATTGGGAAAACTCGCGCACGATATTGCTCTGCGCCGCGGTGATCGACTCGTTCCCGTGATCCGCCGGGTCTCCTTCGGCGCTGCCCCCGTGCAGCGCCAGCGCCTTCTCCAGAGCCGCCACCAGGCGGTCGATATCGTCCTTCGTGTTGTAGAACGCCAGCGACGCCCGCACCGTGCCGGGCACACCAAAGCGGTCCATGATCGGCTGGGTGCAATGGTGTCCGACGCGGACGGCGACGCCTTCGTTGTCGATCAACGCCCCGAGGTCCGTGGCGTGGATGCCATCGACGACAAAGGAGAGCACGCTGGTCTTCTTCGCCGCCGTGCCGATCAGCCGCAGACCCGGGATCGCGGACAGCTTCTCGGTGCCATAGCGCAGCAGTTCATGCTCCGCCGCGGCGATGTTCTCAAGGCCCACTTCGCGCACGAAATCGACCGCCGCGCCCAGACCCACGCCGCCCGCGATGTGAGGCGTGCCGGCCTCGAATTTCCAGGGCAGCACGTTCCACGTCGAACCCTCGAACGACACGGTTTGGATCATGTCGCCGCCGCCCTGCCAGGGGGGCATTTCGTTGAGCAGCGCTTCCTTGCCATAGAGCACGCCGATGCCTGTGGGGCCAAAGAGCTTATGGCCGCTGAGGGTGTAGAAATCGCAATCGAGCGCCCGCACATCCACCGCCATGTGCTGCACCGCCTGGGCGCCATCCACCAGAACCTTGGCCCCTGTGGCGTGGGCGCGGGCGACGATGTCCTCGACCGGGTTGACCGTACCCAGGGAGTTGGAGACGTGAACGACGGAGACGAACTTCGTCCTGCCGGACAGCATCCGGGCGAAGGCCTCCATGTCCAGCGATCCGTCGTCGTGGATCGGAACCACGCGCAGGGTCGCGCCGGTTTGCTCGCAGACCATCTGCCAAGGCACGATGTTGCTGTGGTGCTCCATCCAGGTGACCAGCACCTCGTCGCCGGGTTTCAAGTTGGCGCGGCCCCAGCTCTGCGCCACCAGGTTGATGCCCTCGGTGCAGCCCCGGGTGTAGATGATTTCGTGGTCGCTCGCCGCGTTCAGGAAATCGCGGATTTTCGACCGGGCGCCCTCGTAGGCGTCGGTGGCACGCTGGCTCAGGATGTGGACGCCGCGATGGATGTTTGAATTGTCGGCCTCGTAGTAGTGGGCCAGCGCGTCCAGCACGGCGCGGGGCTTCTGCGTCGTGGCCGCGTTATCCAGATACACCAGCGGTTTGCCATCGTGCACCGTTTGCGCCAGAATGGGAAACTCGCGGCGCAGGGCCTCGACGTCCAGGGTGGCGTTGGTGGCGGGGGTTTCGGCGACGGTCATGGAAAATCCTTGGGCCAGGGAGTCGGTTGCGACAGTAAAGGCTTGCAGGGTCTGGGCCAAGAGAAAGTGGACGGATTTGGTACGGAATGGGGTGGGGTGTGAGGAACTTGGAACCGCGGATGGGACGGTGGAGGCAATCGGGCGGGCGATGGACGGGCGCATAGGGGAGACGATGGGGAATCAAGGGATGAGGTTCTTGGAGGGTCTGTGGCAAGGGAGCAGGCAGCGGAGGAAAAACTGACGTGAATTGATTTACGTCTTTCACGATTAGTAGCACATGCTGGTAACGGAGAATAAGAAACAAGCGATAAGGCATAATAAGCGAGTGATCGCGATGTCTTCGGGTGGGATGTGCCCCCCCCCGCCGCATGCGGCCTGCTTGGAATGCTCCGCTCACATAACGCGATGCGTCATTTCCTCCTCAGCGTCTCGCTTGAAGAACCTTCCCCTGATCCACCGATCGCACCACACCGGCTCCCGGACCCAGCCGGCACCGCCCCGGCCTCCCTCATCCATCAGCGTCCATCCGCGGTTTCAAAATCTTCTGCTCTCCCATTCCCCCCTTGCCGCGTCCCAACCCTATCGGCAGAGTAATCGGACCCCCTTGACTCCCGACCTGAGATTGGCACCGGTTCTCTCATGAACATCCTCTTTATTGGCGACATTTTCGGCCAGCCCGGGCGGGTGGCGGTGAAGAAGCTGGTGCCGGAACTGCGCCGGCGCTACGAGGCGGAGTTCGTCATCGCGAACGCCGAGAACGCCGCGCACGGCAAGGGCGTGACGGCGAAAATCGTCGCCGAGTTGCTCGATTGCGGGATCGATTGTCTGACCGGTGGCAACCACAGCTTTGCCGTGCAGAAGAGCGAGGAAGTCCACGACCGCGAGGTGCGGCTGCTCCGCCCCGCCAATATGCCCCCCGGCACCCCGGGCCATGGCGCGGGCATCTATGACAGCGCCGCCGGCTTTCGCGTCGGGGTGGCGAACGTGTGCGGAAGGGCCTTTATGGCGCACTATGACGATCCCTTTCGCGAGGCCGCGGCCCTGGTCAAGGACCTGCGCCGCGACACGCCCATCGTCATCCTGGATTTCCACGCCGAAACCACCAGCGAGAAAGTCGGCATGGGCTGGTTTCTCGATGGCAAATGCTCCGCCGTGCTGGGCACCCATACCCACATCCCCACGGCGGACGAAACGATCTTACCCGAGGGCACCGGCTACATCACCGACGCGGGCATGACGGGGCCTTACCGCTCGATCATCGGCGGGGAAATCGAGCCCATCCTTTACACGATGCGCACGCTCCAGCGCCGCCGCTTCGGCGTCGCCGAGCCGAAAGACGTCCGGCTTTGCGGAGTCTTTCTCGAGGTCGATCCGCTGACCGGCGAGACCCGCCGTATCGAGCGCATCCGCGAGGACCTGGGCGATTTGACGACGGAACTGTGAGCGGCACCCGCGGAAACTCTCCACGAACAGAAGGTCCACGGTCGCCTTCACCCTCTAATCAATCATCTCTTCTAAAATCAATAAGCTCTGTGCTCTCTGTGGCTCTGTGGTGAATTTCCCCATCAGGAAGACCCTCCTCATGAGGAGCGCTTTCCGCTGGCGCCACCGCCGGTCTTCAGCTCGCGCAGCCGCTCTTTGATGCGGGCGGCCAGTTCGTAATTCTCTTCCTTCACGGCGCGCTTCAACATCGCGTTCAGCTCCCCCGCGTCGTCGATCCGCTCGGGGCTGGGGGGCTGCGGACCGGGCGCCGTTTCCTCAGAAATGTCGATCACCTTGGCGGGGCCCTTCTTACCGCGAGAGAAAGTCGAAAGGGGCCGGCTGCGGCGGGTCACCACGGGGCCGCGGGGAGTGGTTCCGCGGCGCCTCCTCAGCACCCGGGCCATGTCCTCGCGGGCGCGGGACTTGGCCATCGCCATCGCGTCATTGTCGTAATAGACCGTCTTACCGCCCCAATTGTCGCTGTTCGAATACACCTGACCGTACTGCAAGCGCTGTTGCTCCATCAGGCAGGCCTGCAACCCCAGGAAGCCGATGATGCCAAGCCAGACGCTGGGCGGCCCGATGATGGGCAGCGCCGGCAGCGGCAGCAGCCACGCCACCATCAGCACGATGCCTACGCCAATCCCCAGCTTCGTAATCCGATGGGTGACCATTTCGGGGTTGTATTTGAGCGAAAAGCCAGCCCGGATCAGCCGCGCGCAATCCATCGGAAACAGCGGGCACAGCAGGTTGAAAACCGCCAGCACCGTGTTGATGCTGGCCAGGAAGCCGACCAGCGTCAGCGCCGTCAGCCACGTCAACAAGAGGCCCTCGGACTGCTGAGCGACCGCGTTGTCCCGCAGGCCCGACACGATCGCCTGGAGCCCGATGCCCACCCCGGCTAGGACCACGCTGACCGCGGGGCCGAGCGCCACCACCAGCAGTTCCGTGCGCGGCGACAGGTCCGATCCCGTGCCCATGTGCAGCCCGCCCACCGGCGTCAGGTAAATCGTCTCCGTGCTGCCCCCCACCAGCCGCGTGCCCCAGGCATGGCCGAACTCGTGCGCCAGCACCGACCCGTACAGCACGCCCGGATAGGCCAGCGCCAGCAGCAGCGCCAGCCACAGCGGATAGGCCGCGCCGCTGTACATCTGGAACATGGGAAAAGCCAGGAACGGCACGAAAATCACGAACAGCAGATGGACCCGCAACGGAATCCCCAGCAACCGCCCGGCGGGCAGCGTTTTGGTGAAAAGCCATCGGAAGAGGTTGAGAAGATTCTGCATAAATCCGGCCGGGCGGAGCATCGCGTTCTGGCCATGGCGGGCCAAAGTCCAAGGCAAGCAGTCTGCCGCGCCAGGGGCTCTTCGCGCAAACCGAATTCGAGCGGGGATCTGCCACCGCGGGAAGGGGGGAAATCCGAAGGGGCTTGACGGATGTTGGCGGATGGGTGAAGCTTTGGGAAAGACTTCCGAGGGGAGGAGGCTTTCCATCGATGCCGCCCAAAACGTCTGAAACGTACAAGCAATTGCGCGAAGCCTATTCGAAGCTGGAGCCAGTTCCTACGCGGGAAGAACGGCTGCGCGACCCTTCGCCTCCAAAGGCATACACCGACATCGCCCGGTTCAACGAGTTGGCCGATAAGGCAAGGGAGGCTTACCTGGCTCGTGGTGGAAAGCTCCTGTCTGCCGAAGAAATCCAGGAGATGCTCGAAGGCAACAAAGTTCCTGAAGCGCTATGAGCAACTCTTGTTACGTCTTCCCGAGCGTTATTTTCCAAGCCGTTCATGCTCCAGAAGGGCCCTTTCAGCGAGCGAGGCACTATCTCAACTTCCCCAAGTTCGACCACATCATCAGCACACTCCACTATCTTGAGTTGGCGCCACTGGTCGCGCGCAATCATGACCGGCAGCTCTCCGAATTTTGGGATTGGGTCCAGGAAAATCGAACGAAAAAGGTGGTTCCCATCACCGACGACACCATCCTGCGCGCCACCGAACTTTCCATCGACTACAACCTGCCCCGCTGGGAGTCGCTGCATGTGGCAGCGGCGCTGGCCGCCGAGGCGGATTATTTCCTGACCCCGCACGAGGAATCCCACGCCGTTTTCAAGGTCCCCGGCGTGATTTTCCTGTCCACCGCGAAGGGCGAACCGCCGGCTTAAGCTGATCGGCGTAAGCCTCGCACGCGCCGGAACGCGGGAAATCCGAAGGCGCTTGACGAATGGGGGCGCATAGGTGAAGCTTTGGGAAAGACTTTCGAGGGAAGGAGGCTTTCCACGCATGACACCCGAAATGTCCGAACAGCTCAGAAAACTGCGGGAAACTTTGCTCAAACTGCCACGAGTTCGCACGCGGCAGGAACGCTTGCGCGATTCCTCGCCGTCAGCTATTCGGGCTGACGTTGCTAAGTTTGACGAACTGGCGGATAAAGCTCGTGAGGCCTACTTCGCCCGTGGTGGAAAGCCGCTGTCCGCCGAAGAAATTCAGGCGATGCTCGAGTCCTGAATTGACCGGGAGCCCCACGAACAGCTTGTGTTACGTCTTTCCAAGCGTGATTATCGAGGCCGTTCATGGACGTGAGGGGCCGTTTCAGCGCGCTAGGCACTTTCTCAACGTGGGCAACTTTGACCACCTCATCAGCAATCTCCACTATCTTGAGTTGGCGCCCTTGATTGCCCGCAACCATGACCGGCCCCTCGGTGAATACTGGGGGTGGGTACAGGAGCATCGAATCAGCGAGGCGGTTCCCATCACCGACGGCACCATCCTGCGCGCCACCGAACTTTCCATCGACTACAACCTGCCCCGCTGGGAGTCGCTGCATGTGGCGGCGGCGCTGGCGGCCGAGGCGGATTATTTCCTGACCCCGCACGACGAATCCCACGCCGTTTTCAAGGTCCCCGGCGTGATTTTCCTGTCCACCGCGAAGGGCGAAGCCCCAGAATAGGCCATGCGCCTCAAGACCCTTCGGCTCCAGAATTTCCGCGGCATTCGCGATGTGACGCTCGACCTCGGCCCCGAGCGCACCCGCACGACCGTTCTGGCGGGGATCAACGGGGCGGGCAAGTCGTCGCTCCTCGACGGCGCGGCCATGCTGCTGCGCTTGCTGGTGAACGACTTGATGCATCGCCAGACGGACCCGGCGGCTCTGATCGCGCCGAGCGACCTGATGGTCGAGGCGCCCGACATGCGCGCCGCCATCACGGTGCAATGGGCCGGCGAGGAGATGGTCTGGTCCGTGCGCGCGTCCCGAGCCCGCCAGCATTGGCGCCGGGGCGCCTTGGACACGGTCCTGAACGCGGAAGGCCTCGAATCCCTCGTGCGCCGCATCGAGGAAACCGCCGCCGCCCCGCCGCTCGTCGCCTACTATCGCGTCAACCGCAGCGTCGAGAGTGCTTTGCCCGGCGCATGCAGTTCCCGCGCGGAGGAAGATTTCGATCCCTGGGAGGCCTACGGCAGCGGCCCCGTTTTTGGCTCGAGCGACTTCCAGAGTTTCTTCCAGTGGTTTCGCTTGCGCGAAGACCTGGAAAACGAAGAGCGCCTGCGCTCGCCGGAGGCCTTCGACCACCGCGACCCGGCGCTCCAGGCAGTGCGCCGCGCGGTCGAATCGTTCCTGCCGGGCTATCGGAACCTGCGCATCGCCCGCCGCAGCCAGACCATGGTCCTGAGCAAGGACGGCATGACGGGCGAGTTGGACGTAACCCGCCTGTCCAACGGCGAACGCAGTCTGCTGGCCCTCGCCGGCGACATCGCCCGGCGTCTCGCGATGCTGAACGAGGGGGCCGCGGACCCGCTCCATGGCTCCGGAGTCGTCCTGATCGACGAGATCGAACTGCACCTCCATCCGCGCTGGCAACGTACGGTGATCGCGAACCTCGAGGCCGCCTTCCCCAACCTCCAGTTCATCGTCTCGACCCACTCGCCCCAGGTCCTCGGCCAGGTCGCCGCCGAGAGCGTGCTGCTCCTCCTCAACGACCCCGAGACCGGCACGGTCCAGCCCTTCGCGGCGCAATTCGCCTATGGCCGAGACAGCAACGCGATCCTGGAAACGCTGATGGACGGCGCCGCCCGGGACTCGCGCGCCGAGGCCGACATCGCCGCCCTTTTCCGAGCCATCGACGAAGGCGACAGCGCCCGCGCCCAAATCCTGAGGGCGGAGTTGGCCTCGCGCATCGGCGAGGACGAACCGAAGCTTGCCGAAGCCGATGTCTATCTGCACCTGATGGACTCGGATGGGTCGCCTGATGAGGAAGAATAAGGCGTAAGCTGTTGTGAATCAATGCTCCGCGCTATGATTGGCGAGGGCCACCTGAACGGCTTTCAGCATGGCCTCGGCAAAGGCCTCCGGCTCGAAGGGTGCCAGCGTCCGGCCCTGCCGGTCCTCGCCCGCCAGGAAACGCACCGCGCCCTCACGCAGCCTCTGCCACTCCGCCTCTGAACAATCCCGCACCCACGCCAGCATCTCGCGGTCCGAGGCGAACCGCCGCGCGTCCACAAACGCGTCCTCCGGCACGACGTCCGTGATCCGCGCGTCCCCCAGGTAAATCGGCACGGCCCCCGCAAACATCGGGTCGAAGATTTTCTCGCTGATGTAACCTAAGTCCCCACAGACATTTTCGAACGCCAGCACAAAGCGATAGCGCGCCAGCAGCTCGGTCTTGTTCCCGCGAAAGGGGCCTTGGGCGATGCGGTAGCGGCGCGTTGGCAGCACGCCTCCCGCCCAGCCGAGACGCTCCTCGCCGCGCCAGCCTTGGCCGTAGATCTCCAGGACGCCGGGGAAGCGGTCCTCGGCCAGCGAGGCGATACGGCGGCGGCGCGAGTAGAGTTCGCCTTGGGCCGGGCGGAGCACGTCCGAGGCATGCGCCTTCCATCCCGTGAAGGCCACGCCCAGTCCAGGCCACCCGGCCAGTCCCTCGCGGCGGCGGCCGAGCCATCCCGCGCGGCGGTTCGAATTCAGCAGCACCAGGGGCTTGCGCTCGGCAAAAGGCAGGTTGGCCTCCGGCGTGTCCGGCCGGCCGAGAGGAAGGGCGTAGCGAACGTATTGATCGCCTTTCGCCAAAAGTTCGTGGTTCCAGGTGCTTATCGCGTTAAAAGCAGCGTGGTTTTCCGGCCGGTGCAGATGCCTCCGATCCAGAGGCGACTCGATCAGTTGCAGCACCCGGGCGGCGCGGGGGAAGCGGGCGAGCTGCGCCTCGAACCGTGCCCGGGTCAGCGGCAGGTCCTGGAACAGGACGACATCCGCCGCCTCCGGATCTCCCAGGTCCCAGGTGTCGAATCGCACCCCCTGCTCCAGACCGATTTCCCTCAGGCGGGCATAGGGCTCCATCCAGTGATCGGCGAAATCGTGGCGCCTTTCGAACAGCCGATTGGCCTTCATGGAACTGTAAACGGGGCGGACGAGAACTCGGATCATGACGAATTGCTGTTCATAATAAGAAGTGAGAAGAGTGAAAATCTGCGTAGATGGAGCAGTGGCGTATTCGCAATCTGGAATAGTGTAATTATCGATATCGACATAACAGGTCCCGAATCAATGGTATGAGCAAGCGCCATCGCGAGGCATGCCACAAGAGCATGGGGTTTCCTGGAGTTGGTGCTATCCTCACAAACTGTGATATCTCGGGGAATTGGGTCTGCCACCGACGCAGTCTCGCCTCCGCATTCTTCCGTGCTTTCAAAATTGCAACGTCCCCTATTTCGGGTGTGCGCAGACGCCGCGAGACTGTCTGCCTTACCACGTCGCAAGCCCCTTCGACGACTGATCGCTTTTGACTCTCCGACAGGAAATCGTAACCGCCCAGCTTACTTAGCAACCGCTCCAGATCCGGCGGGCCGTCCAGGTGCTGACCCGAGGTCCAGGACCGGTCGTGGTAGCGGCAACGGGCCAATGGTTCCTCAAGGCCGTAAAGCCCCCGGGCTTGACCGCAGATGCGCAGGAAGAAGTCGTAGTCGAAGGTCCCGGCGAACCCGGCGTCATAGCCGCCGACCCGGTCGTAGGCCTCTTTCGCGAGGACCACCCCAGCGGGCGAGAAAGGCATGCCTTTGCAGAGCCGGTCGAGGAACGCCTGACGGTCCGCCGCCCCGGTCCAACGCGGGTCCCGGAAGTCTCGCAGTTTAGTGACTTCGCCCGCCGCGTTCATCGCGTGAAAGGCGCAGCAGAACAGGAACTCCGCATCCGGCCGAGCGATCAGGGCGCGGCGGACGCTGGCGGCGAAGGCGGGCTCGATCGTGTCGTCGGCGGGCAGAACGCTGAAGAACGGCGTTCGCACCCCAGTGGCGGCTCGGGCCCAATTGGCGGGGCCGGGGATGGTTTCCGGATTGCGGTCGACGCGGATGGGAACGGGTGGCGAGGCGGCCAAGGCTTCCGCCAGAACCGTTGGCGTCTCATCGGTGCTGGCATTATCGAGCACATACAGCTCGGCCGGTGGATCGCTTTGCGCCATCACGGATTCAATGGCATCGCGCAGGTACGGGGCGCCGTTGAACACCGGGATGACGATGGTCAGGAAAGGGGTGTCGGGTTTCATAGCGGTGGGATTTTGGGCGGGCGGTTTCCACCAAGCCAAGGGGGAAAGACGGTGCAAAGCGCACGGTGTGGCATTTTGGCCTTGTTGCGGGTGGGCGGTTTGGAAACGGTGACTTAGTTGGAGATTTTAGAAAGACGGCTGGAAAAGCTTTTCATGGCCACCCTTCTCGCCATTCGCGGACCGCTCACGGGGACTCGCCTGACGCTGGGCGACGAAACGCGATTCGGCCGCGCCGAGTCGATGGACGTGGTGTTGCCCGACGCCGGATGCAGCCGCGAGCATGCCCGCATCCGCCGCCGCAATCTGGCCTACATGGTGGAGGATCTGGGCAGCCGCCACGGCACCTGGCTCAATCGCCAACGGCTCGATCGCCCCCGCCCCCTGCTCAAGAACGACGAGTTGATGATCGGCGAATCGCTCTTTCTCTTCGACTCCGACCTCGACGTCCAGAACGCCGACTACAGCGACTGCTCCGTGGTTCTGGCGCTGCCGACGGACGAGACGATGGAGGTCTCGCCGGTCGCCGTGCTCGAAACCATCGAGCGCGAAGGGCCCGGCGGCACCGGCGACGAAGGCCTCGACTTCGTGACCCGGCTGGGCGAACTCTTCGACACCTCCGACGTCCCCTTCGGCGACGCCCTCTCCCGCACCGCCGAGCGCTTGCTCCAACTCTTCGCCGCGGACGTGGCGCTGGTGATGCTGTGGGACTCGGCGGCACGCCGGTTGAGGCCGTCCGTGGTGCTGACGCGAGACAACGGCAACGACAGCCAGGCCGTGATCGCCGACCGGGAAGCCATCGAGCGCGCCCATCAGGACGGCAAGCCGCTGCTGATGAACCGGTCGAGCGAAGCGTTTTCGCACCCGTCCCTGGGCGAGAGCGACCGCCCGGGCCGCTCGCTGATGGCGTTGCCGCTGGGCTCGGCGGACCGGGGCCGGGGCGTGCTTTACCTCGAACGCCGCGATGGCCAGTCCTTCACCCTTATCGAACTGCGTCAGGCCCGCGCCGTGGCCCGGCTTCTGGGCGTCTTCATCGAATCGCGACAGACTGCCGAGGCCCTCCAGCTTCGCCTGCGCTACGCCACCCAGGACACCGCCCTGATCGGCGAAAGCCGCGCCATGAAGGACGTCCTAGAAGTCGCCGCCAAGGTGGCCCCGTCGCGAGCCACGATCCTGATCCAGGGCGAAACGGGCACCGGCAAGGAAGTGGTCGCCCGCGAAATCCATCGCCTGTCGGAGGCCGGCAAGTCCGGCGGCGCTTTCGTCGCCATCAATTGCTCGGCGGTGCCCGAAGACCTCTTCGAGTCCCTCCTCTTCGGTCATGAAAAGGGCGCCTTCACCGGCGCCGTGCGGACCCAGCGGGGCTATGTGGAGGAAGCGAACGGCGGGACCTTGTTCCTCGACGAAATCGGCGAGTTGAGCCCCCGGCTCCAGCCCAAGCTGCTGCGCTTCCTGCAGGAGCATACCTTCCAGCGCATCGGCAGCGGCCGCCTGCTGCGGGCCGACGTGCGGCTGCTCTGCGCCACAAATCGGGACTTGAAGCGCGAGGTGGCCGAAGGGCGTTTCCGCGAAGATCTCTACCACCGCATCAGCGTCCTGCCCATCGAACTGCCGCCGTTGCGCGACCGGCCCGAGGACATCCCGCTCCTGGCGGAGCACTTTATCGCTTATCACGCGCGGGCGATGGGCCGGGCGCTGCCCCGGCTGGCGGCGGAAACGAGCGCCGCCCTGCTGGCCCACGGCTGGCCCGGCAACGTCCGCGAACTGTCCAACTGTCTGGAACGGGCGGTGCTTCTGTGCGAGGCCGGCGTGCTTCTGCCCGATCACATCCGGCTCGTGCCGCTTCCTGCGCGGCGGCCCTCCCCGGCCCCGGAGGCCCCCGCGTCCCCGCCCGCCGGCGACCGTTTCGGTCCGCAAACGCCTTTGAGCGAAATCGAGAGCGCGCACATCGCCCGGGTGCTGGCCCATTGCCGGGGCAATCAGGTGCGGGCCTCGGAAATCCTGGGGATTCACCGCAACACGCTGCGCAAGAAAATCCAGGAATACGACCTGAAATAGAGCGTCGAAAGGGACCAATGACGGGAACGAGTGTGGAAATTCGCAACCGCTTTCCGGCAGCCTCGCTGCGAAGGGTTGACGCGCGCGTCCCACCAATGCCCAATGAATATCTTCTCCCCTTCTGAAGTAGGGGATCGGGAACGGGGCCCTGGACCCGCGTTTCCTTTATCCGGACGGGATCTCACGCAGGAGAGCGAGTTCAGCAGCCATGCACGTCAATCTACCCTTTGGCGGAGGAACGATCCATGTGGATATTCCCGACAATTGGCTCAATGGGCGGTGCTATCGGCCCCGCCGCTTTGAATCCGCCGGCGACGAACACGCCGAGGTCCTCCATGCCGTCGACAATCTGATCGGCGGTTCCAAGGATTTCCCCGCCCTCCTCGCTGGCCGCTCCTCCGTGGCCATCGCCATCGACTCCGCTTACCCCTCTCTCTTCAACGAACTGATTCCCGTTTTCCTCGAATGCATCGAGGACCACAGCAACCTGCGGCCGGACCAGATCACCCTCGTCCTCAGCAATACGCTCTGGAATCCGAAGCAGGACTACGACGTCCGGCTCATGGTGCCCTCCGAGATCACCAACCGCTACAACCTCGTCCTCCACGATCCCAAGGACAAGAAGGCCGTCGTGCGTCTCGGCGAGACGGACGTGATCCTCAACCGGGCCTTCGCCGAGGCGGATCTCAAGATCGTCGTCTCCTGCATCGTGCCGCACATGATCTATGGTTTCACAGGGCCGGGCACGGTGCTGACCCCGGGTCTGACCTACGAGAAAGTGACCAAGCGGCTGCACGGTTACGAGAGCGTGTCCCATCCCCTGGCGGTGCGCGGGTGCGTCGATGGCAATCCCTTCACGGCGCAGGGCAAGTTGGCCCTCGAGGCGGCGGATGTGTCGCTGGCGGTCTGCTGTCCCGTGACGCCCGAGGGCCGGGTCTCGGAGGTTTACGCCGGTGAACCGGAGGCCGCCTGGATGGAGGCCGTCGGCCGCATGCGCGAACTGATGGCCATCACCGTCAAGGAACCGATGGACATCGTCGTCGCCGCCAGCGGAGGCCTGCCCCACGACTCCACCATGCTCAAACTGATCGACGCCTTGTGCGCGGTCGAGCCGGTCCTCAAACCCGACGGAACGATCGTCATGGTGGCCGAATTGAGCATGGGCTTCGGCCCGACGCCGCTGCGCGAAATGCTCCTCGGCGCCGGCGGGCTTAAGGGTTTCTGCGAGCGCTTCGAATCGGGCGGCACATTCCTGCCGGGCCAGTGGGTGGCCCAGCGCTTCTTCGAACTCCTCAGCCGCCACGAGGTGATCCTCTACAGTCAGGGCATCGAGGAGGACGCCCTGTGGACCATGGGCATGACCCCGACCAACGACATGCAGGAAGCGATTCTGGGCGCCATGCAGGAACACGGCCAGCGATGCAAGATTTGCGCGCTACCGGACGGTCCCTTTGGTCTCGCCCGCATCCAGACCGCCGCCGCGAGCAATGCCTGAGGCGCTGGCGCCGGTTCCCAGGTCCGGCCGCCCCCCCACAAACTTGACCGTCACGCGTTCTCCGGGCATCAGTTCATGCCCCGCGGCCAACCGGATTTCCACCGGCCGGGCGTACTCCATCCGTTGGGGATCGCGCAGAAACCGCTCTGGCAGTGGCACCATCACTGGCCCCAAGGCCGTCACGGTGCCGGCGGCGGAGCCGGTGGCGCCTTCGCGGCGGGGGCGCACCACGACGCGGTCGCCCAAGAGAACGTCCCGGGCGCCCGCCCGCTCGTCCAGGTAAGCCGTCACCGTCTGGGCCTGCGCCTTGGCCACGCTGGCCACGATCTGGCCGCGCAGGACCGACTCGCCTTCGCCGGCGAACAGTTGGGTCACGACGCCCGAGTGGGGCGCCCGCAGAACCCGCTGGGACCGCCGCATCTCCAGCAGCGCCCGCTGCGCTTCGATGACGTCCAGCTCGCGCTCCAGCGGTGCGAGAATCGCCTCCACCGGCGCGACGCCAAGCGAACGATCTTCGGAAGTGTACTCCGCCAGCCGCGCATCCGCCAGATCCTGTTGGCGGCGCGCTTCCTCCAATGCCGACTCCTGCTCGCGAATCGCCCGCTCCAGCGCTTCCGCCCGATAGGTGGCGTCTTCCATGTCGGCGCGGGTGTCGGTGCCGATGCTGGCAAGGCGTTCCTGCCGATCCCGCTCCGTGGTCAGGCGCCGCAGTTCGATACGGTCGGACTCGAGTTGGATCAGGCGGTCGAAGGTTTGCATGCGCGCCTGCTCCGAATCGAGGGCCAGGCGCCGGGCGTCCATCACCCGTTCCTGTTGTTCGTCGCGGCGCGAGGCTTCGTGGCTCGCCCGCTCGGAAAGCAGGAGGGCGCGCACCCGAGCGGCTTCCCGATCCAGAACCGCCAATTCCTGATCGATGTCCGCGGTGTCGAGGCTGGCGATGATCGCTCCTTTTGGAATGAAAGAATAGGCGCGTACCGCGATTTGATCGATCGTTCCTTCGTGAATGGCTGCCAGATCCGTTTGCTGCGCCTCCACAACCCCCTCCACCCCGGCGGTGCGGCTTCCCCGCGTCGCGATCAAGTAACTGCTCGCACCGACGCCCACCCAGATGAGAATGGGCAGAATGGTCAGTCGGAACGTGCGAAAGCGCCGCTTGAGGGGGATGGGGATCGTCTGCGTCGTATCTTTGCTCATCAACGTATTCCTAAACAGGAAGAAGGTGAAACAGTGAAGTTCTAAACTTCCGATTGTTCCGTTTCCATCAACAGCGAAACACCGCCAATTCCTTGGGCCAGGCGCAAATCCTCCACCAGTTCGGAGCTGCGGCCCGGATCCCGCAGCACCAGTTCGAAGGCGTAGTCCATCACACCGTCGACGTCCGAACGCTGGCTGACCACCTTGGCTTTGAGACAATGGCGATCGAGGATGGGTTCGAAGGCGGGGTTCTCGCCGACGGTGGCTTCGAACCGCAGCAGCGCGTCATGCAGGTGGCGCGAGCCGAACTCGGTCACGGACATGTAGAACATGACCGCCCCGAAGACGAGGGCGCCGACCAGGACGGCCTTGAAATTTCCCGTTCCCGAACCGAGGCCGACCGCCAGTTCCATAAAAATGTAGGCGGTGTCGCGCGTGTCCTTGAGGACGTTGCGGAAGCGGATGACCGCCAAGGCGCCGATCAGGCCGAAGGCGACGACGACGTTGTTGCCGACGATGACCATGACCAGGGTGACGATGATGGCGATCAGGACGAGCGACTGGACGAAGGAGCGGCTGTAGGAGGCGCCGCTGTGGGTGCGCAGGTAGACCCAGGCGATGGCCTGGCCGACGAACAGGGCGAACAGGAGCGAGGCCAGGATCGTGGCGATACCGGGAGCGCCAAGGGGCGAGGGAACGGAATTGAGAAAGTCGGTGACGGTGTTCATGGGGTGGGTCGCTCAGAGGCGGCGGGGGGCGGACTCGATGGCGTCCAGACAAAGCAGATACTTGGGAACGGAGACGCGGCGAAGGGCGAAATCGCGCACCGTGTTCTGGAGCCAGGGGGGCATGGCGCTTTCGAACTTCACTTCGAAGATGACGCGCCGTTCCCCAGAGGGAATCCATCCCGGATCGGTAGCGCGGGCAAAGGAAAAGCGCCCGTGCGCATCGAGGGGCGCGTGGCCCTCGAGCGCGCGGTCGAAAGTGGCCCGGACATATTTGGCCGATTCCTTGCCGGCCCAGGCTTCCCGGCGATAGCGCACATAGCAGGCGGGGCGGGCCCGCATGGCCAGCATTTTGTCGGAGAGGCGGCGCGCCTCCGCCAAGGCCTCCTGGCTTTCGTCGAGCACCATGGAGGCGCGGGGCATGCGCCCGGCGGTGAGACTCGCCAACGCCTCGTGGTGCATTTTGACACGGCTCTTCGAGATGGCGTCCGTCGTCCGCCGCTTCTCCTCCAGGTAGAGCGGCGTGCCGGGGGCATCGTCGTACCAGCGCAGGCGGATCTTGAAGCGATTCTTCGCGCCCTGGTCCGTGGCTTCGCGGCATTGGTAATCGGGTGAGTCGAAATAAAGGCTGGTGTTGAGGTAACTGAAGTCTTCGGACTTGGCACAGAAGGAGTCGAGCACCATAAAGTAACGCAAGCGCTGGCGAAGCTCTTGCGCCATAGCCTCACTCACGAGGTATTTGCACTCGAAGCGGGAAAAAAACGGCAAGCCGAGAGACGGGATCATGGCGGTTTCGAAAGACAACTCCTCCGCGAGTCAACTTCCCAGTATGCGCCACACAACCTCTCGTGGCAAGCATCATCGCTGAAAAGCGTTCCAACGCTCCGTTGGATTTCGATTAGTTTAGGACAATACAGAATCCCATGTCAGCAACAACTCCTCCCATTTTTCTTCTCCTCGCCGCCCTTTCTCTGTCATCGGCCGCCCCCGCCCAAATCCTCATCAATGAAGTCCTGCCCTCCAATGACACCGGTCTGACCGATGAAAACGGCGACCGCGACGATTGGATCGAGTTGTACAACGCGGGCTCGCAGGAGATCGGCCTTTCCGGCTACAGCCTCACCGACGACCTTTCTCAACCCCGGCTCTTCTCCTTTCCCGCCGGGACGCGCATCGCCGCCAAGGGGCACCTTCTTGTCTGGGCGGACGACGAACCGCTCCAGGGCGAACTCCACGCGCCGTTCCGCCTGCGGGCCGATGGCGAGACGGTTTTCCTGTTCGGCCCGGACGCTGTGGAAGCGGACCGGATGGTTTTCCCGCCGCTCGGCGACGACATCGCCTACGGGCGCTTTCCCGATGGCGCGGCGGCGACCAATTGCACCGAGACGCCGACGCCGCTGGCTCCCAACGCCCAGCGCTTCGGACCGGGCTGCGGCGAACTGCGTCAACCGCCGCGCGTCGTCATCAACGAATTCATGGCCAGCAACCAGAGCACCATCACCGACGAAGGAGGCGAATTTGCCGACTGGATCGAGTTGCACAACCTCGCGTCCGAACCACTCGATGTCTCCGGCTTTTTCGTCAGCGACGACCCGGACACCGAGCCCCAGAAGTTCGAGCTTCCCGCCGGCACCGTGATCCCGGCGGGCGGGTATCTGCTGCTGTGGGCCGACAACGACGTGCTGCAAGGGCCGCTCCACACGGGCTTCGGCCTCTCCGCCAATGGCGAGTCCATCGGCCTGTTCGACCGCGCCGAATTCCAGGTCCAGCTCATCGACGTGGTCACCTTCGGCGCCCAAACAGCCGATATCAGCGAGGGCCGCGTTCCCAACGGCACCGGCGATTTCGAGCCTCTGCCAAAGCCTTCGCCGCGCAAGAACAACACGCCGCCGACGGGCTGGGAGGCGCGGTAAAAAAGTTGAAGCGCCGGCTCTTGCCAATGAGGCTTGAGCCGGCGCTCTTTAGTGTTTCAGGGGAAGTGGCGAGACGCCCGCCTTACTCCTCGTCGTCCTCGTCTTCGTCGAAGACTTCTGCTTCTTCGCTGTCGTCGTCGTCGTCCCCGTCGTCATCGTCCGATTTGGCCTTGGGCTTTTCTTCCTCGTCCTCATCCTCTTCGAATTCGTCTTCGTCGTACTCGGAGGCGGAAGCCTTGGATTTCTCTTTGCTTTCCTGGGTGTCGCTGGCGGTATCGGCGCCTTCCAGGGGTCCTTCCTCGTCCTCGTCGTAGCCGAGGATGCTCATGGGGACGTTGGCGCCGGACTTCTTGGCCTTTTCTTTGTCCTTGGCCTGCTTCTTCTTGTACATCTGCTTGAGGGCTTCGATGATGGTTTCCTGGGCGTTGCCCTTGGAGATTTCGCGGACGTAGGAGATTTCCTCGATGAGGAACTTCTTGGCCTGCTCCATGATCTCCTTCTCTTTGCCCTTCAGGTCGTCGGACTGATCGAGGATGTAGAGATCGCGCAGGAGGCGGGTGATTTTGCCGGGGTCGCCGGACTTCATGATTTCGCGGTAGTTGATGTATTGCAGACGGGCATCGCTGCGGTTGGGGGAGGCGGGCTGCTTGAGAGCGGCCAGCACGCGCTTGACATCGTCGCGGCTCATCGGGGGGCGGATGCCCCGCTTTTCGACCTGGTCTTCCGGCACGAGGATTTGGGCGTTCCCCGTGTTGAAGATGTAGAGCACGCGGTCTTTGCCGTCCACATGCTTCATGGTCAGGCCGCCGACTTGGCAGATGCCGATGCTGGGCTCGACGACGGTCTCGCCCCGTTGGAATTTCATCATGTTGCGATTCCCCTAAATTGGATCCCGTATTGAATGCGATCGGTTGGCGTTCGAATCGGCCCCAAGGGCACGGGGTCCGCCGGGCGGGCGGACGGCGCTGGGTTGGGAACGGTCCGAAGGGTTGCGAATATCTTGCCGCGTCCTGGCGACCAGGGTGCAAAAATCCGCTGGCGTACGTACCTGAACGGACGCCTGGTTGCAAGGGGTGAGTTCTAAGGCAAGCCGCACCGGGCGATTCAAGGAGAATCCGCCCCCATGCCCGCTTTTATTCTTCGACCTCGGCCATGCTGTTGATGGCGTGTCTGCACGCCCCCAGCACCGCTTCCGCCTGTTGGTCGACCACGGGAACGACGGGCAGGGCCGAGTCCGCCAGCAGTTTGACGAAGCGCTCGCGGTAGCGTTTGCCGTGGACCAGGTTGCCGCCCCAAAGGCCGATCTTGACCGGAGAGTCGCTGCCTTCGTCTTCCGGGGCTTCGGCGCCGAACATGCGGCGGTGGACGGATTCCACGCATTCCGCCAGCTTGGCCGCTTCCGTGTCCAGGATGGCGCCCGCGACGGCGTCGCCCTTTTCGTCTTCTTCCATTACGAGAGGCGAAAGGGCGGCGATGCGGGTCTTGAAGGCGGCGTCGCGATAGGTCCAGGTGATGATGTCGCGGGCTTCCTTGCACTCCAGGCGGTCGAAGACGCGGGCCGTCAGCGAGGTGGATTCTCCGCGGCCGTCGAAGGCGCGCATCACGGCCTGGAGAGCGCCGAGACCGATGAGGTAGCCGCTGCCTTCGTCGCTGAGCAGATGACCCCAGCCGCCGGCGCGGGTCGTGCGGCCGGTGGCTCGGTGGTGCCCGAGGCAAATCGATCCGGTGCCGGCGATAACCAGGATTCCGTGCAGTTCGCCGAGCACCGCCACCATGGCGACGACGGCGTCGTTGACGATGAGGAGGCGGGTGCGGGGATCGAGGGCGGGGGCGACGAGGCCGGTGATCATTTCCCGTTCCTTGGGCGAGTCGCAGCCGGCCAGTCCCATGCAGACGGCGTCGATGTCGGCGGGGGTGATGCGGGCGCGCTCGCAGAGGCTGCTGACCAGCGTCTGCAACACATCGGCCACGGCGGCGCGGTCGTTTGAATGGGGATTGGACGAGGGGAAGACTTCGCGGGCCAGCATCTGGCCGTCGCCGTTCATGATGGCACCGACCGTCTTGGTGCCTCCTCCGTCAACACCAAGGACGTAGCGGGTCGCAGGCATGAAGAACTCCTAAAGAGGTTGTGGTGGGTGAATAGGTGGGGACAATGGGGGGCGCGGGGTTAGCGGTCGTACTCGACGCGGACCTGGGCGCGGGCGTCCATGCGGCCGTTTTCGACGACGCGGAACTCGCCTTTGCCGCGGAAGGTGGGCTGCATGGTGAGCTTCATTTCCTTGGTGCGCTGATTGCCGTACTCATCGACGTAATTGACCAAGAAGGCGTCGTCGTCCGAGGCGTTGAAGATAATCGGGCCGTAGGACTCGCCCGGGGCCAGCGTTTCGACGGTGGCATACTGCTCGCCGTACTCCATGCGGATGTCGCGGGCCAGGACCCGGCTGTCGTTCGCCAATTCCACGTGGAAGGTGCCGGGAGCGATGTTGCTCTTGCAGCCGGCGGCAAGCATCAGACCGAGCGCCAGGGTTCCGAGGAAGGAGATGCGAAGCGGGGAAAAGGTTTTCGACAAGGGACTCTTGCCTCCATCAATGGGGGAGAATTTGCGTCTCGAGCGGCGGCAGTGTGGCCACAGGGACTGTGACCGCCGCAAGCGGCAATCGTGCCTTCATGACACGGTGCTCCCCCGCCGGCGGGTTGCGGGGCCAGACGGGGCCTCAGATCGAGCGGTTTTCCTCGATCGGGCCGGGCATGTATTGGGCGCTGACCACATTGCGCACGCGCCGCAATGATGCAAGCACGTCATTCAACTGCGCAACATCGGCGATGTCGACTTCGAACTCCAGGACCGCGGTGCCGTCCTCCTTGTTCGAGCGCGTATGGCACTGGAGGATGAAGAGGTTGCGCTTTTTCATTTCCCCGGTCACGTCGCTCAGCAAACCGCCCCGGTCGTAGGATTCGACCCGCAGCTTGACCGTGTGGTTGATGGGGGCGGAATTGTTCCATCGGGCGTCGCGGAATTTTTTGCGCTGCTCGTCGTCGGCCAGCATGGGTTCGACGTGCTGGCATTTGGCGTGGTGAACGATCATGCCCCGGTTGGTGGAGAAGCCGACGATGGGCATGCCGGGGAGGGGCGCGCAGCACTTGGCGAAGTTGACTTCGATGCTGTCCTGGCCGTCGATCAGGACGGGGCCGAGTTGGGGCGAGCGGCGGCGCTTGGGCGCGACCGGTTCTTCCGTGCCGTCTTCCTGGATGATGGGGAAGGATTGGCGAAGTTTCCGGCGCTTATTGCCCCACTCCGGGTTCATACGTGTCAGGGCGGCCGTGGTGGAGATGCTGCCAAAGCCGATCTCCGACAGGACATCCTCCACGGTCTTCATCCGGTAGGGCTGGAGGAGGCGCTCGAGGGCCTGGTCCAGCTCCGCTTTGGTGACGTCGATATTGCGTTCGGCGAGAAGGCGCTCCAGGGAGGCGCGGCCTTCGGCGACGTAGCGGTCCGCTTCTTTGCTCTTGAGCCAGTGCTTGATCTTGGAACGGGCGCGGTTGGTGACGGCGACGTCGAGCCAGTCGCGGCTCGGGTGGCCCTGCTCGCTGGTCAGGATCTCGACGATGTCGGCGTGGGCGAGCTGGGTGTTGAGCGACGCGATGCGGTTGTTGACCTTGGCGCCGACGCATTTGTTGCCCACCTCGGTGTGGATGGCGTAGGCGAAGTCCACCGGGGTGGCGCCGGCGGGCAGTTCGTGCACGTCGCCGCGGGGCGTGAAGCAGAGAACGATGTCGGCGAAGACGTCTTTTTTCAGGCCATCGAGGAAGCTGCGCGGGTCGCCGGCGTCGGTGATCCACTCGGTCATCTGGCGGAGCCACTTCAGGCGGCCGTCCTTCTCCAGATTCTTGCGGCCCTCCTTGTAGGCCCAGTGGGCGGCGATGCCGTTTTCCGCCACATCGTGCATGGCGCGGGTGCGGATCTGGATTTCCGTGCGGACGCCGCCGCGGCCGTGGACGGTGGTGTGGATCGAGCGGTAGCCGTTGGCCTTGGGGGCGCCGATGTAGTCTTTGAATCGGCCGTCGATGGGGCGCCAGGCGGCATGGATCAGGCCCATGATGCCATAACAGTCGGACTCGCCCTTCTTTTCGTCCTCCACATCGACGATGACGCGCAGCGCGTTCAAATCGTAGATCTGGTCGAAACTGCTGTCCTGCGCCTGCATTTTCCGGTAGATCGAGAAGAAGTGCTTGGAGCGGCCGGTGACTTCCACGTTGGGGAAGCCGTGCTCGGCCAGGTATTCCTTGAGGAAGTCGCGGGCTTCGGCGATGTGCCGCTCCCGTTCCACCTTCTTCATCGCCACGAGTTCCTTCAGGGAGTCGTAGTCCTCGGGGTAGAGGTGGCGCATGCAGAGGTCTTCGAGTTCGATTTTGATGCGGACGATGCCGAGGCGGTTGGCCAGGGGGGCGTAGACATCGATGGTTTCGCGGGCGATGGCGCGTCGGCGGTCGGGCCGCAGGGCCTCCAGGGTGCGCATGTTGTGGAGGCGGTCGCAGAGCTTGACGATAATGACGCGCACGTCGAGCGCCATGGCCAGCAGGAGCTTGCGCAGGTTTTCGCCCTGAGCCTCGCGGCTATGGTCGAAGTGGACCTTGCTGATTTTCGTCACGCCTTCGACGATGTTGACGACGTCCTCGGGGAAGGTTTCCTTCAACTCGGCGATGGTCAGGTCGGTGTCTTCCAGAAGGTCGTGCATGATGCCGGCGGCGATGCTGGCGGCGTCCATCCGCAAGTCCGCCAGCAGGTGGGCGACTTCCAGCGGGTGGGCGATGTAGGGCTCTCCAGATTTACGGATCTGGCCGGTGTGCATGCGGCTGGACAAGGTGTAAGCCGTGCGAACCATGTCGCGGTCCGCGTCGGTGCCAAGCACCCGGTCGAGGAGAGCGCGAAAGCGCTCTTCGATCGCTTCCATCGCGATGGTGGTCTGTGGTCCGGCCATTCCCATGTTCACTCTCGTCTCGGTTCGAGGCGTAATCGGCGGCTGGGGAAATTGGCTTTCCTTTGCCGCTCTCTTGACGGTAGATGCAAGAGGTCCGCCAGAATGGCGGAGCCAGCCTGGCGGAAGCCTGATTAAAGGGTGAGCCGCCAGACCAGGACTGTAAAGAGCAAACGTGCGCCTAACGGAGGCGTTTCAGTAAAACGCACGGCAAGGATCGCGCCCCCCGACCGATGGCCAAGAGAACCGCCCCCGCCACCTTTTCCGCCCAGACGCGGGCCGCCTTGCTGCCCCAGCCCGCGCGCCTGCGCTTCCAGTCCGCCGGGCGCTTTCTCGACGAGTATCTCGGCCGCGGTTACAACACGGTGGTGCTGCCGTATCTGAGCGCCGGCCGGCTGGCGGCGGACGCGGCCGTGCTGCGCACCAGCCGCGCCCCGGTGGTCAATCTGCTGAACGCTTCACTCGGCCGCAGCGATTGCTCGGTCTGGCTCTACGTCGATTTCCTCTCCGCCGGCCCCGCTGGCACGGGGAGGCTGAGCCGCCTGGCCCGCCGCCACCGCGAGTGGTTGATGCGCAACGCCGCGGGTCAGACGCTGCCGCTGGGCCGCGACACCACCAACCCGCTTTTTTCGTGGGTGAACGATTCCTGGCGCCGGTATCTGGGCGACACGCTGGTGCGGCTGGCGGAGTCCTATCCGTTCAGTGGCATCGTGTTCGATCTGAGGCGGTTGCCGCTGCCGGCGGAAAACCCCGATCATCTGTTCTGCTGCTCCTTCCGCAGCCAGGAACGGGCGGAAGCCGCCCTCGGTCTGCGGTTCGAGTACCTTCTGACGGAAGCGGACCGCCAATCGCTTCTCGATTGGCAGCAATGGATCGCCATGGAGTTGCGGCATTTCACCGAGTACATGAAGGCCCGCGTGGGCGAAGTGCGCCGCGACATCGGATGGAAGGCGCTGGTGCCTCCGCCGGGCGAACGGCCCACCGAGCATTGCCCCTGGTACGGATGGGTGCGCGATGGGCTCATGGGCGAGTTGATCGTCGAGCGCACGAACCCGCAGAGGCCTTGGCGCGAAATCCTGGCCGCCACCGACGGCCGCACCGGCGAGCACCGCTACCCGGTCCTGCCGGCTTTTTCCTGGCAGGACGAAGTGGCCCGCCACAGCGCCGATCTGGCGGGGGCGTCCTCGCCCGGATTCCTGGTGCTCGATCCCGACCTGGGCCACGGGCGGCGCGACGAAAAGCCCGCTCCCTTGCCCATGGAAGCCGGCATCCAGTGGAGTCGCTCCGGGGCCCTGGAAGACTATCCCCCGGAAGCCGTCGCCGCCTACCTCGAACACGTCGTCGAACGCCTCGGCTCCGACTCGAACCTCGGCCGGTTCTACCGCCGGGTGCTGACCTACCTGCCGGAAACGGAGTTCGACGTGACGACCCTCGAACGCGTTCTCGACAGCTTGCGGCGCATGGAAGCCAAGTTGCGCGAAGGCGATCCGGACATCGAATTCCTGCCCGATCAGCAGCCCATGCTGCGCGAAATCTCCCTCGCCGGCCGCATGGCCTCCCTGATCGAGCCGCCGCCGGTGGCGATTTCTTAGGCGGTCTCCGCCAACCACAAACTGAGAAGCCGCGATGCGCCCGGGTCAATCCAGCGGCACGCCATCCTGCAGGCGCCAGATGAGGCGCCAGAGGCGGTCGGACTCGCCGCGCTCGATCAGTTCCAATGGGCTAGCTCCGCCCAGGGCTTCGTTGGGGGTTTGAAGCCAGGGGGCGATGGCTTGAGGCTCGACAAGATAGGCGAGTTCCCGGCGCAGGCGGGCAAGCTCCTGATAGCGGCGCACGTCGTCCTGGTTGGGGTTCTTGCCGCCGGTCTCAAGGCTCGACAAGGTGCGGACCGAAAGGCCGGTGAGGCGGTGCATGAGCTGCTGGTTGACGCCCAGGCTGGCTCGGACGGCGCGCAAGTCGTCGCTGGTGGAGCGAAGGGTGATGGGGCCGCTGGCCGCACGGCCCGCGGGCTTGCGGGGGGTGTTACGGCGCTTGGCTTGACGTTTGGTTTGGGTGGTCTGCGACATGGTGATTTTGCTCCCCTGCTGAACTCTGAATGCACCATAGAAGGAGGGACTTTGAAGGTGCAAGCAAATCGTCGCGCAAATTTGCATATTCTTAGTGGGAGCCTCGGCGCAGGACGCGCAGTTTGTCTTGGAGAGGAACGATGTTTTCGCGGACGAGGACGACGTTGAAGTCGCCAGCACCTTCGGCATGGGCGGAGGGAACAAAAAGGGCTTCTCCTCCGCTGTTGAGAGCGGCGCGGCCGATGGCTTGGCAAAGGGATTCGTCTCCGTTGTCGGAGAGATCGCGCCAGGGATCAGTGCGCAGGTTCTCGGCCGTGACGCCCAGTGCGCTCAGAATCGTTGCTTCGCGAAGGTCCACGGTGACATCCAGGGCCGCCTCAATGGCTTTGCCAGTCAGGGGCATGGCTTTGTGCAGAGGCAGGCCGGCGAAGCGATACCAGGCGAAATACTCGCGGTGGCCGAGGTCGGGATTCGAAGCACAGTAAATCGCGTGGTAAACGCCGCGATAGCCCCAGCGCCCTCCGGCGCGATAGGCTCCGATGCCGCTGAGGATTTGGGCACCCGAGGCGTATTTGCTGGAGGTGTAGCGATAGAGCAGGCCATTCCAGGGCCTGAGGTCTCCGGCGGCGCGAAGGCTGGCGAGTGCGGTGGCGATTTCGTCAAAGCGGGGGTGGGGATTCATTGAGGGATTCTCCGTCAGCCTTCTTCGTCTCTGGCCAACCACTCCTTCACATCCTCAAAGTCGTCCGGGTGCAGCAGATGCCCGGCGTCGCGCCATCGCAGGCGGACCCGGGCCCCCGCCAGGGTCAGCATCTGGGCCAGGCGCTCGCTGTCCTCGGGGGGGCAGATGTCGTCGCGGCGCCCGCCGAGGATCAGGACCTCCTTGCCCGCCAGATTGTGATCCGGCGGCAGTTCCATCGGCACCATGGGGCGGAACAGCACGGCGCGGCGGACGACCTCGGGCCGGGTCAGCAGCATCCCGCCGGTCAGCGTGCCGCCGTTGCTGTAGCCCATCACCGTCAGGTCCTCCAGATCGAAGCCATAGCGCGCCGCCGCGGCGTTCAAGAAATCCGCCACGTCGTGGGCCCGAGGCTTCACATCCGCCGCCCGATAGGCAAACGGCGGCCCGCCCGCGATGAAGCGCAGATCGCCCATATCGTTGCGCACATTGCCGCGCAGGCTCAGGAGCGCGGCCCCCGGAGCCACCGTGCGGGCGATGGGCAGGAGGCTCGTTTCGTCGCCGCCGGTGCCATGCAGCAACGCCATCACGCCGCGGCCTTCGTTGAATTCCCAGAGGTGGTGGTAGAGGGCGATGGAGCGGGACATGGGCGGGGCGGGGTCCGAAATGGGTCTGGCGGGATTCGGTTTGCAAGGTTCGGCCTGCAAGGGAAACCGGCTCAACGGCTTCTTGTCGAGGCGACAGGATTGGGGCGATGGTGGTGTGAGTCATGGCGGCGGGGTCCTTGGCTGGAGTGGCATTGGGATCAGCCTCTCACAAGCCCCGCCGTTTGTCCCCTCATGTGGAGCTTACGGGACAAGAAAGACAAGATTCACTTATCAGACAAAACAGACAAGCGGCCCGAGGACATTGGGGTCGGGCCAGGGATTGGGGCGTGTCCGGAGCTGGGTATTCCAAAAAAATCCGCCTCGCCGCGATTTTCTCCGCAATTTTCTTCGCGGCCCGGTGTCTTCTGTGGGTGAAGGGGAGTTATTCCCCTGCTTATTTGACGAGAAGACGAGCCGATGAGTCCTGCCGAAGACCAAGCCAAAGCCGATGCGAGAGCCATTCAGCGTGTTTTGTCCGGAGACAGCGGCGCGTTCGATCACCTGGTGAAGAGCCACTATCCGCTGGTGTACGCGATTTCGCTGGCTCGGCTGGGCCGTGCGGAAGCGGCCGAGGACCTGACGCAGGAGGTGTTTCTGCGGGCGTTCCTGAACCTGGCGAAGCTGCACCGGCCCGAGGCGTTTCCCTCCTGGGTGGCGCGGATGGCGCGGAACCTGGGGTCGAACTGGAGCCGGTCGAAGCGGCGGTCGTCGCGTCTTCTCCCGATGGTTGAGTTGGAGGAAGAGGCTTTGGAAAACATTCCGGAAGAGACGGATTCGCCCCGCGAGGCGGCGGGCGCGGGGCAGGAGGCGGAGCTGCTGAAGGAAGCGATTTTCGCCCTGAGCCCGGACGAGCGCGAGATGGTGCTGCTGCATTATATGGAGGGGTGCTCGAAGAAGGACATCGCCGACCGGTTGCGGGTGCATCCTTCGACGGTGGGGCGGACTCTGGACCGTAGTCTGCTGCGGCTGAAGAGCGAGCTGGAGCCGGTTCTGCGCGAGGCGACGCAGCCGATGCGGGCGCGGCCGGTGTTGGCCCAGCGGACGATGCGCGTGGTGGCGGCGGCGGCGTTGATGACGGGGGTCAGCCGGAGCGCGCTGGCCCAGGCGGCCGCGACGGGCATTCCCTCCGCGGCGTCGGGTTCGTCCACAGCGGCCCAGGCCACGGCGTTCGGTTCGCTGGTGAAGGCGCTGATCGCGTTCTTCACAACCGGCGGGCCGGCGGCGATCGCCGCGAAGGGGTCGGCGGCGGCGTTGGCCGCGGGGGCTCTCGGCGCGGGCGGGTACCATGTCTATCGGGAAGCGGCCGAACCGGCCTTCCCCGCCGAGTCCGCCGCTTTGGTGGCGCGGAGTGCTGAATTTGAATCGATTACGATTCCCACGCTGTACCAGGGCGTGAGCGGTTGGCGGGTTCGATCCATCAACCAGACGTACCAGAACAACACGTGGGTGGAAAGCGGCGCCGCGATGACGATGCGCGCGGAAGTCGTGGAGGCTCGGCAGGATACAGGGGCTCGGCTGCGGATCACGATCGAGGACCTGGAGATGCCCGCCGGGGACCCGAAGGAGGGGCTGATTCCGATGCTGGAGGGGTTCCAGTACACGGCGATCTGCGGCCCGGCGGGGGGCACGGACACGATGGAATCGGACGCGCCGATCACGCCGGAAATGGGCGAATACATCGGCCAGGCGATGCGTCAGTCGGACATGACCCGGATCCTGGCGCGGGCCGAATGGACGCGCGGTGAAGAGCTGGTGACGGATGACCGGGTGGAAATCCCGGGCTATGATGGTGCGTTTATGAATATTCATAGTGTAACCCAGTACGAAGGTTTGACCCTGGTGGACGGCCAAGAGAAATTGGTGATTCGTTCGACCTTTAGCGGCGATGTCGATGGAGGATTTCGGGTTGCCGACGTGGTGAACCAGGGCCAGCGGACGGAAATCTTTCTGGATTTCGATTTCTCGGGGTCGAGTGCTTACTACATCGATCCAGAGACGAAAACATTGGAGATGGCGACGCATCAAACGCACAGCAGGAATATCGCGACGCGGATGCTGATACACGCCCCGGGCCAGGCGCCACAGGAGCAGGCGATGCGTCCCATTCCCGACGAACGCCGACGTGAAATGATGGTGATTACGTATTTGCCAGAGTAGCGAAACCATCGCTGTCACCGTTTGAATTTTTCGATAACCACCAAGTCTGCATTTGAGCTTGTCACCCAGGCCCAGGAAAGGGATGTCTATGTCTTCCACTGCAATTTCCATGTCCAAGAGGCGCCATGATGTCGATTGGATGCGAACGCTCGCGCTGGGGTTTTTGATTCTGTATCACCTGGTGATCGCGTTTCAGCCCTGGGGCGGAATGATACTGTTTATCACGAACAAGGAGCCGATCGAATGGCTCTGGCCCGCCATGGGAATGTTGAATGTGTGGCGCATTCCGCTGTTGTTCCTGATATCCGGAATGGGTGTGGGGTTCGCGATGCGCAATCGCGATTGGGTTGCCCTGCTGGGTGATCGGGCATGGCGTCTGTTGCTTCCTCTGGCGTTCGGGTTCTTTGTCATTTGTCCGCTCTATATCGCGATGGCGTTGAAGTGGTATGGTTTGGGCGTGCGTTATGTGCCGGCGATGGGGCATTTGTGGTTCCTGGCGAACCTGTTTGCCTATGTGGTGATTCTGCTGCCGGTCTTTGTGTGGTTCAAGAGCGATGGGTTCCAGGGCAAACTCGATTGGATTCGCCGGAGATTGTCCTTTCCAGGATGGCTGTTTCTGCTGGCCGTGCCGTTGGCGTTGGAAGCCTGGATCGTCGAACCCGCCAATTTCAGTATGTATTACAACAGCCTCCATGGTTTTCTGATAGGCATGATCTGTTTCTTCGCCGGTTTCGTGGCGGTCTGCCTGGGCGAGGCGTTCTGGAACGCGGTGGGCCGGCTGCGCTGGATTGCTCTGGGCGGGGCGTTGGGGTTGTATGGGGTGCGGCTGTTCGTGTGGGAGATGCAGGGCGTCCACTTCGTCACGGCGATCGAGTCCACGTGCTGGATGCTGGCCATTGTCGGGTTTTCCTCGCTTTATCTGAATCGCTCTTCGCGGGCTTTGAGTTATCTTAGCGCGGCCGTTTACCCCGTCTATATCGTTCACATGCCGGTTCAGTATGCTCTGTCCTTTGTCATTATGCCACTCGCGATCCCGGCTGTGGCCAAGCTTGTTCTGCTCCTTGTGGGAACGTTTGCCGGGTGCTTCGCGCTGTATGAAATCCTGCGGAGGATTCCGCTTCTGCGCCCCTTCTTTGGCATGAAGTGGAAACGGAAGAAGGCCGCGCCCATTCTGGACACAACATCCTCGCGAAAGGAGGTATCGCTCGCGTCGTAATTCTCTCACACACTTCATCGAGATCCACAACCAGTCAGGCGATTTTTCGCAATCTTTTCCCTCATTTTCCATATTCGGAGACCAATTATGCTTAAACTTTTCATATCCCTGTCCTTCGCCATCCTTTTGATGGCTTGCCAACAACAGTCCGCGACCCCGACCGTTTCCATTCATGACGCGGCTTTGCGGGGCGATGTCGCCGCTTTGAAGACCGCCGTGACCCAGGGGGCCGACCTGGACGAGAAGGATGCCTTTGGAGGCACCGCGCTGCTGACGGCAATCGCGTTCGACCACACGGAAGCCGCGCAGTTCCTGATCGCGTCCGGGGCGGGGCTCGAGGTGCGCAACAACGACGGTTCGACCGCGCTGCATGCCGCGGCGCTCTTCGGGCGGACTGAGGTCGTCGAGTCGCTGCTTGAGGCCGGCGCGGACCCCGCCGCCAAAAACAACATGGGGGCGACGCCCTTCGATCTGGCGGCGGCACCCTTCGAGTCGATGGTTCCGGTCTATGACTATCTGAAGCAGTTGCTGGGGCCGATGGGTCTGGACCTCAACTACGAGACGCTGAAGCGCGACCGCGAGGCGGTGGTGCGGGTGATGCGGGGCTGACGGGTGGGCGATGGCCGCTGTGGGGATGGGATGGTTTGGCGCGCGGGTTTTCATGGTGATCCTCCTTCGGGCCGGTGCGTGGTTGCCGGGTCAGAAGGAGGCTCTCACAAGCCCCGCCGTTTGTCCCCTCATGTGGAGCTTCGGGGACAAGAAAGACAAGATACACTTGTTGCACTTATCGAACAAAAGGGACTTACGGGCGGGTAAGTCGAGGAAGGGGAGGGCTTTGGAGGTGGCGAGGGGAAGGGATTTCACCGCA
>JAVJSW010000012.1:0-154483 GCA_040219255.1 Sumerlaeia bacterium | reverse complement strand
TCCTGCCAGAGGACGTGGCCGCTGGCGGGCGAGTAAACCGAGAGGACGTAGCCGCCCTGGCCGCGCAACGCCTTGCCATCGATCGCGGCGACCTCTCGGCGGGCGCTCCACCGTCCCAGCCAGCGGGCCAGGTGCTCGTTCAGCGCCTCGCCGGAGACCATCTCCAGAGCGCGGGCGATCATGTCATTGCTGGGGGCAACGATGGCGCCGCGGCGCTCGTCGCGCTTGGGGCGGCGGGTCGGCCGAAAGCCCAGGAGCGGCAGCAGGCCGGGGTTGGCGCCGGCGAAACGGCTGATGCGCTCGGGGTTTTCCTCGCCGCAGAGGAGGGCGACGACGATGAGCGAGAGCAGCGCGCCGAGCGGATGACGGACGCCTTTTGGGTTACGGGGGTCGGGGATGGCGGCGAAGGTGTCGGCGAGATCGAGCCAGATGGTATCTTGGGAGCCTTGGGAAGGAGCGGTGGTCATGGGAGGCAGCAGCGAGAAGGGGATGCCGGAACTCACGGCCTGATGGCCCACAATGTCAAGTGGTACCTTGAGAAGGTCCTGCCGCTGCGACAATCACCCACCGTGTGCGCCCTAGTCCTTCAAGAAATCACCGCTGAGACGCAGAGAACGCAGAGATGATTGGTGCTTTTTAAGTTTGCCGAAACAACCGGCGGGCCTTGGTTCCTGGATGGATGACTGGAAAACGGCGGCCGATTCTTTTGAAAAATGATTATCCATGCAGGAAAATGCCAGAATTTTCGCGACTTTATTTGGTTTCGGCAAGTATTCTGTTCTGGGATTCATTTGCACTCAACTGATTTCGTTTGAGTTGGTGCAGCCAACCCACTTTCCTAACCGCACCTTTCAAATGATCTCTGTGGAACCTCTCTCCTCCGTGCCCTCTGTGGTGAAGGAACCCGCCGTGTGCGGCATCCGGAGGGAAACCTTTTGCGCCCCGGCGCATTCGCGTTTTTCTATTCACCCTTGGCGGTTCCGGGGAGGGATCCTCCGATTTCTTCTCCTCGGCGCTCCAATTTAGCCTCAGGCAAACCGGGAAACCATGACCGCGCGAATCCTTATTCTCGATGACGAACAGAAGATGGCGTCCCTTCTTGAACGCTCCCTCGCCCGCGAAGGCTGGGAGGCGGAGGCCATGACCTTGCCCGCCGCCGCCCTCGAGCGCCTCAAAGCCGAACCGCCCATCGATGTTCTCGTCACCGATCTGCGCATGCCGGGTCTCGACGGTCTCGAAGTCCTCCGCCGCGCCAAGGCCATCCGCCCGGGCATCGACGTGGTCCTGATGACGGCGTTCGCCTCGGTGGAAACGGCCCGCGAGGCCCTCACCCACGGCGCCGCCGATTATCTGGTCAAGCCGGTCAGCGCGGAAACGGACCTCAAGCCTCTGCTGCGCCGCCTTCTCGAAGGAAACGACGAAGGCGCCTCCCGCGAGGCCGTGGCCCCTCCATCCGCCACGGCGGCCGTGGCGCTGCCTGGTGACGCCATTCTCGCCAGCCCGGCCATGCGCGGCATCATGGGCAAGCTCGACAAAATCGCCCGCAGCAATGCCACCGTGCTCCTGCGCGGCGAGAGCGGCACCGGCAAGGAAGTCATGGCCGACCTGATGCAGTCGCGATCCACACGCGCCGGCCGGCCCTATCTGAAGATCAACTGTGGCGCGCTTCCGGAAACGTTGCTGGAAAGTGAACTCTTCGGCCACGTCAAAGGCTCCTTCACCGGCGCCGACCGCGACCGCGAGGGCCTCTTCGCCGCCGCAGACGGAGGCACGCTGCTGCTCGACGAAGTGGGCGAAGTCTCGCCCGCCCTCCAGGTCAAGCTGTTGCGCGTTCTGCAAAGCGGCGAACTGATTCCCGTCGGCGGCAACAAATCCCGCAAGGTCGACGTCCGCGTCATCGCCGCCACCAACCGCGATCTGGAAGCGATGATGGAGTCCGGCGACTTCCGCAACGATCTGTATTATCGGCTGAACGTGGTGCCGCTCACGCTGCCGCCGCTGCGCGAACGGCCCGAGGACCTGGAAGCCCTGATCGCGGCTTTCGCCCGGCGCTTCTCCGGCGGCCGGGATGTCGTCTTTGGCGAGGACGCGCGCGAGGCGCTGCATGCCTATCGCTGGCCCGGCAACATCCGCGAACTGGAAAACGCCATCGAGCACGCCCTCGTGCTCGGCGAACCCGAGGGCATCACCGTCGAGGACCTGCCGCTGGCCGTTCAGGAGCACCGCCGCAAGTCGGGGGCGGCTCCCGGAACCCATGCCCCCGCCGCCACCGCCGCTGGCGCCGCCACATTGGAGAGCATCGAGAGAAAGTGCCTGCTCTCGGCGCTGGAACGGACCGGTGGAAACCGCACCCGGGCCGCGAAGTTGCTTGGAATTACCCGGAGGACGTTAGGTTATCGCTTGAAAAAGTACGAACTGGAGGGTGAGGTTGCCCGCCTTGCGAGGAGCGAGGATGACGAATACACAACCTGATTCACATATGTCAGACGCCGATTACGCCGAGCCGGAGAACCCAAACGTCCTGACCGCCATCGTTCACGGGCGGGTCCAAGGGGTCGGCTTTCGTGTGTTTGTCCGCGCCAAAGCCCAGCGCCTTGGCCTGACCGGTTGGGTTCGCAATCTGGCCGACGGCACCGTCGAGGTCTTTGCGGAAGGCGAGGAGGACGTCCTCACCGAACTGCTCACGGAATTGTTCACCGGTCCCGTCATCAGCCGCGTCGACAACGTGGATGTCCGGTGGCTCGAAGCGGACCCGCAGCACCAGGGCTTTCGCATCACCGGTTGACCCGGCTCCGGCGGCGCGACGCTATGGCGCCGACCATCCCTAGCCGCGCCGAGGTTGTAGCGCTCCATGTCATCCCCTACCCAACGGCCCCGCCTCCTCTGCTACGGAGCCATGATCGCCGCGGGCGCCCTTCTCGCCCTCAGCCCCCGCGACCAAAGCGGCGACAGCATGGAGTACGCCGCCAAGGCCATCCTCGGCGAAGCGATCTTTCACCCCCACCACCTCCTTCATCCGACCTTTCTGGCTTTCCTGACGCGCCTCGGCGATCTCCTCGGCTTCGACCGCAACCTGCTCGATTTCTTTCGCCTGGCCCAGTTGGGCGTGGCCTGGATCGGGCTCTGGGCGGCGTACCGCTTCTTTCGCGCCCTGCGCTTCGCGCGCCCCTCGGCCACCCTCGGCACCGTCCTCATCGCCGTCAGCGGCGGCGTCTGGCAATACGCCGGTCAGATCGAGGCCTACAACCCCGGCACCGCCGCCATCGCCCTCTCCGCGTGGATGGTGGCCCGGGCGGCGCGGATCACCGTGCGGCGGGGCGGGGCGCCGGGGCTCGCTCCCTGGGCCGTCGCATCAGCCGCCATCGCCTTCGCCACCTTCTTTCATCAGATCGCCGCACTGCTCTCGCCGGCCTTGGCGCTCCTGGCCTTCATCGAACTCCGGGGCCGGGCGGGGATCACCCGGCGCCAGTCCTGGCTCCTGCCGGTAGGGATGCTGGTGGTGGCGGGGGCGATTTCTTTGGGCGGTCACTTCCTGGCTTACCTGATCGATCGCTCTCCCGGGATGCCATTCACCGTCTGGATCACCAGCTACGCGCACTGGAGCAACACTAACTGGGGCCTGCCCGAGCACCTCGGCGTCGGCGGATTGGGTGTGCTCCTGCGGTCCTGGTTCGGGATGTGGTTCAACGTCGATCCCTTCGAGTACTACCACCCGGCCCCCGGCTACACGCTCAAGGCCGCGGCGGCGCTCGCCCTCGCCTTCGGCGCCGCGTGGGTTTTCGTGGCCGTCCGGGCGTTGCGCACCGGTGAGCGCCGCTGGCGGCATGCCGCCTGGATCGCGCTCTGGATGATTGCCACCGAGTCCTTCCTGCTCTGGTGGACGCCGTTTCAGCGCAGCATGCAGAACCTCTCGATCCTGCCCCAGGTCACCCTCCTGCTCCTCGCCGCGTCGGCGCTGGGCCAAATGCTTCGCGCCCGTGGCGTTCCGGCAAGGCGGTTGCGCGCGGCGGGCATCGCCACGGGCGCGGCGGCGGCGCTGCTGCTGGTGGCCGTGGGGGCGAAGTCGCTCGCCATTCCGGGCCTGGCGCGCCGCACCGAGCCCGAGGGCGAACTGCTGCTGCTCAAACCCCTCATGGCGCCCGAGGACCTGGTGATGACCTCCTGGCCCCTGACCCGCACCATTCCCGCCCTGATGAACCACCGGCGCGTCACCGAGCCATTCCCACCCCTCGACGACCCGGACGCGCACCTGCCCGACTGGCGGTCCGCCACTCCCGGCGCCGGCCGAAACCCGCGCGTCATCGTCCATCGCCGCGCCATCGCCATCGACCCGGTGCTTGCCCACCGCGCCGAACGCAACGCCGCCGAGCACTTCGACCGCCTGCTCACGACTCTGGAAGAACGCGCCGGGGGCACCGGCCGCCTCCGCGCCAACCTGGTCGCCGGTCCCGAAGGCATCCTGGCGGTGGTCTACGGCATCGATCCGGACCTGCCGCTGACAGCGGCGCAGGCGCGGGCGGCACTCGAAGGCTTGCGGCCAACGGGGTATTGAGGAAAATTCGCCGCAGATGGCGCAGATTCGCACAGATTGGATTTATGAGCTTGTGAGCCAAGGGGGAAGGGAGAATCGCCGCTCTTGGCTCCCCCATCCTCTGCGCCATCCGCGTCATCTGCGGCAATAAATCAAAGCAGCCCCACCGCCCGCTTCACATCGTCCAGCGTCCGCGCCGCTTCCGCGCGGGCCTTCACGGCGCCCTGAGCGAAAATGGCGTCCAGTTCGCCCCGGTTCGCCATCAGGTGATCGTAACGCGCCCGGGCGTCGGCGAAGCCGTCCATGATGACGCCGTGCACCGCTTTCTTCAGATGCCCCCAGCCATAGCCGCCCGCCTCCAGCTTGGCCCGCACGTCCGCCGCGTCGCTTTCGCCAGCCAGGAGCTGGTACATTTTGAACAGCACGTTGGCGTCCGGGTTTTTCGGCTCCTCGAGCGGCGTCGAATCCGTCACGATGCTGAAGACCTTTTCCTTGATGGCTTTGGCCGAGTCGAAAATCGGGATCGTGTTGTCGTAGGACTTGGACATCTTGCGCCCGTCGAGCCCCGGAATCACCGCCACGTTGTCGTTGATGATCGGGTCCGGCAGCACCAGCACCTCACCGTGGTAGTGATTGAAGCGCTGGGCGATGTCGCGGGCGATTTCCAGGTGCTGGCGCTGGTCCTGGCCCACCGGCACGTGGGTCGAGCGGAACATGAGGATGTCGGCGCTCATCAGCACCGGATAGGTGTAGAGGCCGGCGTTCACTTCCTGTCCGGCGTCGCGGGCCGCCTTATAGGCGTGGGCGCGCTCCAGGAGGCCCTGCGCCGTGTAGCAGGAGAGAATCCAGTTCAGCTCGGAAATCTCCGGCACATCGCTCTGCCGATAGAACACGATCTCGTCTGGGTTCAGCCCCAGCGCCAGCCAGGTCGCCGCCACGTCGTACACCATCTCGCGCAGGACGACGCCGTCCTTCAGCGTGGTCAGGGCGTGCAAATCGGCGATGAAGAGGAAACTCTCGCGCCCCTTCGACAGCTCCAGGCTGGGCTTGATGGACCCGAAGTAGTTGCCCAGATGGGGCCGTCCCGTCGGTTTCACACCGGTCAAAATCCGCATGGCTGGTTCTTTCGTGGCGTCGTATGATGGGCGCGCGCATCGCGCGGACGACGAAGAAACCGGCCCCCGGCTGGCGGTTCAAGGGGAATGGGGCGCCCGGAAGAGCGAACTCCAATCCTTCAACCACGGAGTCCGCAGAGGACCGTGTTTTCACAAAGAGGAAATTAAAGAGGCCAGAGGATTCTCTTCTAGATTCAATAAATTCAACAATTCCTGCTTTGGCACATGTTGCCATGCCCGCACGCTTTGTCGCTACACATCGAAAGAATGGGGTACTTCTTGGTCGCTCGCAGAACCTTTTTGCCTCTTTGCGAGAAAGAATTTGGCTGCCCCCGAGCCACCCGGACAAGAAACCGATTTCCACTCTGGTACTACGTAACCTACCTCGCGCCAAGCGTCTCCGTGCCTCCGTGTCTCCGTGGTGAATTTTTTTGAAGGACCAGGGAGGGGCGAAGAAGGCTTGCGGAAGTTTTCCAACGCGCGATACGGATTGCTTCGATACGAAATCAGAGACGGATGCCTCGATCGCCATGGCCGATTCCGCCCCCGCCCCGGCCGACGCGCCAGCTTCGGTTCCCCAATTTCCCGATTACCCCGCCGCCCACAGCATGGACACCGAATGGTTCGCCGTGGACGACGACGGGTTCATCGCCGTCTTCGACACCGGCGAGGACGGTTTTGCGCCGGAGGACGCCCCCAACACGGAGGCCGACGGCGATATCGTGCATATGCTGACGCCCCCGCCCTCCGGGCCGACGCCACCGCCGCCGGCTCCCTCCCGGCACGGCGGTTTGATGGGAACGATGAAGAGATTCCTCGGACTCGAGCCGGTCCACAGCCCCTACGGCGATTTCGAATACCGCGAACCCCAGGAACTCGGCCTCTACCACTACGGCTATGGCGGCATGGGCGTGGGGATTTATGCGCGGGAGGAGCGATTGCCCGAGCGCCCGCTCAGGCTGGCGGACGCTCCCGAGCCGGCCCGCGCTCTCCTCTCGCGGCCCGGCGCTCGGCTCGAAGGCGTACGCTTCTCCGAGCGCACCCTGATCCAGCCCCTCACCCGCAAGGAACGCTGCGTTACCTGGTACGCCCAGCCCTGGCTCGACGAAGACGGCATGACCACCTATCCACCCATGGAAGGCGTCGGCGAGGGCGGCATCGACTGGGACGACATGGCCGAATCGGAGGCCCGCCAGCTCTATCGCCAGGCCTTCCAGCATCGGGGGCCAGCCGCCGGCGAACTCAGCGCTGGGTCCTATCCGCCCCGGGAACTCTTTCGCCTGCCGACAGTGCCCCGCGAATGGCTCGCCATCGACGCCGAAGGCCACGTCGGATTTTTCCAGACGTCGGGCTGGGGCGCCGTTCCCAAGGGCCTTCCGGAGGATGCGCGCCGCATCTGGCCCGAGTGGTTCCGGCACTTCGCTGGCTCGGGCGAGCGGGCGGTCGTGGAATTTGGATGTCACGACATTTTGCAGCGGCCCGGGGATACGCTGCAGGCCAACACCTACATCCCCAACGGCCTCCTCGGCATCGTCCCCGAGCGCCAGATGGCGGCGCGGCTGGGTCCGGACCCGTGGGTCTATCCGCTCGGCGACTCGCGCTGGCTGGTTTTCCTCGAAGACTCGCGCATGATCCAGAACGAGGGCCAGGACATGTGGGGCTGGTTCGCCAGCCTGTGGTTCCGCGGCTGGAGCAAACGCTGGGAAGACTACCGCTACGGCCCGTTCGCGCCGTGGCGGTTTGGGCTTTACGAGTTCGACATGGTCTTTCCCCACGCCGCCGGGCCCTACCATCGGCTGCACGAACCCGCGCGCCCGCTGCATTTCCGCGAACTGCCCGAAGACCTGCGCGAGCGCGTCAGCACCGTCATCTTCCCCAACGTGCGCTTCGCCGGCGCCAAGTTCCTGCAGCCCATCGAGCACACCGCCTGCGACGCGCTAAACACGCCCTGGTTCGCGGGCGATGGCGAGACGCTGCACGGCGCGGACGGGGCTGTCATGGGCGACGATGACGCTTCGCAACGCCTGCGCAACGCCTTCGCCGCCCACACGCGGCGCAAGGACTGGCTGGCGGGGCAGCGGTTGCCGTAGGCTGCTGTATGGCACGGACTCTGTAGCCTTGGCACAGGCAAGAGTGCCTGTGTTACATTCGGGCGTGGTGACCGGAGTCATCTGGCGTCGCTTGGCACCGGGGACGCTTAGCAGAGCGGCCCGGGCTCTTCCGCCCCCTGACAATGTGGCACGGACTCTCCAGTCCGTGATCGGCGGGCGTTTGCTTTGGCCTCCCGCCGCCCCCGCCCAAAGGACCCCCGACACCGCCATGGCCTGGTACAAGAATGCCTTCACCGCCGATTACATGGATCGCTATGCCCACCGCAGCGCCGATGAAGCCCGCCAGGCGGTGGAGTCGCTGCTTGCGGCGACGGACCTGCGGCCGGGCGACGACGTGATGGACCTTTGCTGTGGGGCGGGGCGTCATTCTTACGCGCTGTGGAAGAGCCGCCTGCGCGTCACCGGCTTCGATTTGTCCCAGGACCTCCTGGCCAGCGCTCGCGAGTCCCTGCGATGCCAGGGTGAAAACTGTCCCCGTCTGATCCGGGGCGATATGCGGGTGTTGCCTTTCGCGCCGGGGTCTTTCGCGGCGGTGGCGCATTTCTTTACGGCCTTCGGCTACTTCGAGCGGGACTCCGAAAACTACCTCGTCTTCGAGGAAGTGGCCCGGGTGCTGCGCCCCGGCGGCTGGTACCTGCTCGATTTCCTGAACGCCCACGGCGTCGAGGCATCCTTCGGGGCCCGGTTGATTCAAGAGAGCGAGACGACGCTGGAGGACGGCACTCGCATCCGGTCCGAAAAGCGCCTGACCGATCCGCCCGGGCGGCGTGTGGAAAAGCGCGAGTGGATCACAACCGCCGATGGCTCGCCGGGACGGGAAATCCACGAGTCGGTGCGGCTCTTCCGGCCCGATGACCTGCGCCCGGCATTGACTGTGCGTGGCCTGGCGGTGGTGGAGGAGTGGGGCGGCTACGGCCGCGAGCCCTGGACCGAGGAAAGCGGGCGATTCATCGCCCTCTGCCGGCGGAAGAGTTGAGTTTCCCTCTGAAGGAAATCACCACAGAGTCACAGAGGGCACAGAGAAAATTGAATTTATTAGGGTTGGATTCCTCATGCGAGTTGCACCACAGTTTATTCAAGGGATTGGAGAATGGCGGTCGAGTCTGTTGGGCCATCGAGAAAACTTCTGAATCACTGACCTCCTTCGGCTTACTCTTCATTCGCAGCCTTCGCATGTTTTCTCCCTCTGTGAAAACTCCATCCTCAGTGCCCTCTGTGGTTAACCAGACGAAGGGCTAACGCGCGGGCAAACTCAGAGTTGCCAAAAAGCACCGGTCTGCGCTATTCTCCCTTGCAACTGTCGGAATCGCGCCCCCAGGGTCCGAATTAGGGGGGACGCAAGACACCGAAAGGCCAGGGGCCACGACGATCATGAACATAGGCGATCCCTTTGTCCGCCACACCACCTACTGCTTCGAGGTCCTGCAGGGCTACATGCAGGGCGAGTTCAACGCGCAAGGGTCCTGGCCCTCGAAAGAACCCGCCGTGGTGTCCGAGGGCCTGCAGGAACGCACCATCGACGACCTGACGCGCTGGAAAGATCTGGTCAAGAAATACGCCGCCGTCACCAAGATGATCGACCCCCGCGAGATGTTCATCCTCGCTATGGCGATCCAGCGCTTTCCCGGGCCGGTGCTGGAAATCGGCACCTATCGCGGCGTGACCACCTGCCTGATGACGGAGGCCATGAACACGCTGAAACGCAGCGACCTGATCTATACGGTGGAGTTGTTCCAGGAGGGCTACAAGGGCACCCTGGGCGACGATGAATACCCGGGCGAAGCCTACCTGAAGGCCCTGAAACAGTTCCGCGGCCAGAAAGCCCTGCAGCGAGTCGTCCCTATTCTGGGCGACAGCCACGCCCTGCACCCGATGTTCTGGGGCCTGCGCCCGACGGTGATCTTCATGGACGGCGATCATTCCGAGGAGGGCATGGAGATGGATCTCCAGATGCTCTCGACCCTGCAATATCACTGGGTTTGCCTGATCCACGATGCGTCCGTGCCGAGCGTTCTGAACCCGGTGCTGCGCGCGCGCGAGAAGTACGGCTTCACCTTCGCCAATTTCCACACCGGCACCGGGAGCGAAAAGGGGCTGACGGCGCTGAGCCGCCTGTAGAGCCATGGCCGAGACACCCCCGGTTCCTGCCGCGCTGCATCATGGCGGCGAGCGAAAGCCCCGCTCCGCCGTGGCCCATGGGGTGGTCTTTGGGTTTTGCGGCGTCTTGATAGCGGCCGCCATGGCGATCGCCCGGGCGAAGTTCGTTCCCCATTACGTCGAGATCTTCAAGCAGGCGGAGGCGGAACTGCCGGCCTTCTCCCGTTTCGTGTGGTTCACGCTCCTGACCCAACCGGTTCTGTCCATCGTGTTGCCTCTGCTTTTTGTGGCGGGTGGCGTGGCGGTCGCCTTTCTGCGGCGGCGAAGGGATCGCTGGCTGCTGACCATAGGAGCCTACGCGGTGCTCATCGTGTTGTTTCTGCTGATGATTTTCTCGATGTACGTGGCGTTGTTCGACCTGCCGCGAATCGTTCGGTAAAGGGCTCTTGGCGGGAAGGAAGGCGGGGGCTTGCGGGGGCTTTTGCCTTTGGTTGACGCGCCTGCCGGGCGGCTCTTTGATGCGTCGCGAGAGTTGATTTTTCCCGACCCCGGAGGCAATCGCCCAACATGAGCCGCGAGGCCCGTTTGCTCCATAGCACCAACCGATTTGGCAACGAGGCGCCGGACGCGGACGCCGAAGTTCTGTTTTTCTGCGAGGACGGCATTCCCCTCAGCTGGTTCCTTTGCTTCGGCGGGCGCAACGTCTGGGAACTCGATGAAAAGGTGGAGGAACGGGGCGGCACCTCCGCCGACCGCAACCGCTTCGAAACGCCCCTCGAGGTCGCCGAAGGCCGCCTCGCCCACGCCATCGAGGGCCTCAGCGAAACGCCCCACCTCTGGGTCTGGTACGCCAGCCTCGAACTCCTGCGCCGCCGCATCATCGCCCGCGGCCGCAAAGGCTTCCTGCGCCTCGACGCCAACTGGGCCTTTCAGAGCGGAGAGCAACGGGAGTCCATCACCACCCTGCCCGCCCTGATGGAAAACATGGTCAACCAAACCAGCAACGGCCAGTTCCAGCACATCGGCACGCTCCTCAAGCCTGCCGAGGGATTCGCTCCCTTCGTGCCCCTGTGCGCGCCGGAAGACAAGAAACGATTCGAAAAAGCCAAGGCCTATCGCTCCCTCGCCGGGTCCGACCGGGCGACCGCGTTGATGACGGGCCTGCCGCCCGATTCGGCGGACCGCTACCTTGAACGGGCTCGGGAAATCCACGGTCCCGAATTCGCAAAACTCGGCCAACTCGGCCCCTATCCCGGCGGCGCGGGCAGCGGTGGCGGCGAAGGCGGTGGCGGACTGATGGGGAAACTGAAGGGGATGTTCGGGCGGAAGAGTTAATCCGCTCGAATCCAACGCTCAATTCCACCCGATGACTTTTTCTCAGTTCGTGCATCGCCTCCATTTCCAGGCGGCGCAGAGTCTCACAGAGATGCAGAATGCTGCGTTCCAATGACTTGAGAGGAAGGCGTTCGGCCACGAGAAACCACTCACGGGGCGCCGTCTTCGCGTATTGAAGTGCGAGATACTCTCGCTCTTCGAGTGCACGAACCAAGTTGTCCAAGCTGTACCGAGACGTGACGTTGAGATCGGTATTCAGGAAACGGCAGCTGTCAGGAGGCATCGCGCGCGCCTCTCCGTGTCTCTGCGTCTCCGTGGTGAAATTGGAATCCCTTACCCCAGCTTCGCCCCATTATCCGAACTGGCGCTGCCGACCGCTTCTTTGTCCTCGGCTTCGATCTGGCCGGTGCGGCCGCCGGTGGTGAGGAAATCGCGGTAGGCCTGGGAGATACCGTCGGTCAGGGGCGTCGGCTCTTTGGTGTAGCCGAGGCCGTGGAGCTTGGTGAGGTCGAGGAGTTTGCGGGGTGTGCCGTCGGGCTTGGTGGGATCGAAGGTGAGGCGGCCGGGGAAACCGACGGCGTCCTTGACGATTTCGGCGAGGCGGGCGATGGAGACTTCCTGGCCCGAGCCGATGTTGACGATGTCGCTGCCGCTGTAGTGCTGGAGCAGGTAGATGCACGCGTCGGCGAGGTCGTCGCTGTACATGAACTCGCGCAGGGGCTTGCCCGTTCCCCAGACGACGACTTCGTGGGCGCCGTTGACCTTGGCTTCGTGGAAGCGGCGGATCAGGCCCGGCAGCACGTGGCTGTTCATCGGGTTGTAGTTGTCGTTGGGCCCGTAGAGGTTGGTGGGCATGACGCTAATGAAGTTGGTGCCGTACTGACGGTTATAGGCCTGGCACATCTTGATGCCGGCGATTTTGGCGACGGCGTAGGGCTCGTTGGTGGGCTCGAGGGGGCCGCTCAGGAGGTATTCTTCCTTGAGGGGCTGGGGCGCGAGCTTGGGGAAAATGCAGGACGAACCGAGGAACAGCAGCTTCTTCACGCCAAAGCGGTAGGCGGTGTGGATGACGTTGTTCTGGACGGTGAGGTTGTCGAAGATGAACTCGGCCGGGTAGGTGTTGTTGGCGTAGATGCCGCCCACCTTGGCGGCGGCGAGGACGACGTAGGCGGGGCGCTCCTGCTCGAAGAACTCGGCGACGGCGATGGGATCGCGCAGGTCGAGTTCGCGCGAGCCGGGACCCACGATGTTGTCGTAGCCGCGGGCGGAGAGCCGGCGCGCCATGGCGCTGCCGACGAGACCGCGCATCCCGGCGACAAAAATTTTGTCGTGCTTGTTCATTTCCGTCGTCACTGAACTCGCTCCAAATCGGTATCGCGTTGCAATTCCGGAGTGCTCACCGGTGGCGCGATGCATTACTCATGGAAAGGTGCCATCCCGACAATGGGAAATCCAAGCCGGTCCGGACGGGCCACTTAAGCCTTTGAGCAGCCTATCCGCGATGGGAGCAGGCGGCAGTCACACTGTCTAGCCCGAAATCGCCGCCGCGATGATGATCGCCAAGCCGATGACCATCGACCCGATGATCACGCCCAGGGCGATGTTCTGGTCCTCTTCGATTTCCTTGCGCACCGGATAGGGCACGATTTTTTCAATGATGAAGTACGCCAGCAGGAACAGGACGAGTCCCAGCAGGCTGTACAGCACGGTGGAGATGATGGCGTTGATGCCGAGCCCGTAGTAGCCGGGCTCGGCGCCTTCGGTGGTTTGAGCGAGAAGATGAACGATGGACATGAAGAAAACTCCGTTTTCGCGAAAGGTTGAGACTGCGTCATAGGGGCCCGCCGGGGGCCCGGTTATTTTCCTCCAAAGCTGGAGAAGCCTCCGCCGGACCGGCTGCTGCCGCTGCGGACGCTGCTGCTGAAGAAGAAGAAGTTGTCGTCGTCCGAGGAGCGGGTGGAACTCAGGGGCGACTTCTTGATTTCCGGGCTGGGCGCACCGACCCCGATGCCATTGAGGCTGGCGTAACTGGTGAAGGCCAGCCCGCCCGCCATCAGGCCAAGGACGGCGAATGCGATTTTGCTCATGATGCGGTGCCTTTCCGTGGGAAGCTCATTCGTCGTCCTCGCGCTGGGCCTCGAAGCGTTTGCGGGCCGTGGCCAAGTCCCAGCCGCTGAGAAGAAACAGGGGAATGCCGATGAGCAAGAACCAGCGCTTGAGGATCAAGCCTTCGCGGACCGTGATCGTCAGGGGCGAAGCCTCGCCGGCGCCCGTCTGGCCCGTCAGCGTCAGGCGGTAGGGTCCGGCCTCGGGGATTTTGAACGGGATGCGCTCGTCGCTGCGGCCCTTCAGGTTGCGAGCCATGTCGTAAACCTTCTCACCCGAGTCCTTGACAAGTTCCATGTCGAGGTAAAGCCAGGCGTTGGAGGCCATCGCGGGGGAAATGTCCACCCGGCCGATGCCTCCGCCCAGGAGAAATCGGCCCGAGATGTAGGCGGGCGCGGCGTTCATGTACTGTTCCGGATAGGCCACGAAGACGTAGCTTTTCTTGCCGGAGAAGGCCGCCGCCATGCCGAGTCCGATGAAGAGCAGGGCGAAGAGGAAAGCGATCCAGCCGGACTGGCGCCGGGCTGGGGGCACCTCGAAAGGCTGGGCCGCGCCGATGCCCTCGGGTTCGGGCAGCTTGTCGAGTTGGAAGGCTTCGGCGATGCGTTCGCGCGGGACGTAATCGCCCGAGAGCCACTCCACTTCCTTGTCGGTCCATTCGCCGGATAGAATCAGCGGCGGCGCCACGGCATCCATGAAGCCGGACGGATCCCCCTTCTTGGCCTGATAGGGGAATTCGCCTTCGATGTAGTGAACGCGGGCCTGGCCGTTTTCCAGGACCTTAAAGGTTTCGCCGAAGTGATGGAACGACTCGCCGGGGCTGAGCGTTCGCGGGTCCTGGCTCGGTTTGTTGCGGCCTTTGCGGAAAAAATGCCAGTGGCCCTTTTCGAGCTGCAGCCACGCGTAGCCCTTGTCTGGCGAGAAGAGGAGGTACTCGTCCCAGAACCAGGACCCGCCCTGGACCATGGTGATGCGGCCGACGCATTCCCATACGGTGCCCTTCAGTTCGCCTTTGGCGCCGAGGGGCAGGATGTGGTCCTCGCGCTTGCAGAGGATGATTTTTTCCAGGACCTTGTGCTCGGGGCCGGACAGATCGAGGACGGCTCCGCAGGCCTGGCAGGTGACCATTTCGCTCATGGCGGCGTTTCGCAGTTCGATGGGCGACCCGCAACTGGCGCAGCGGATGGTTTCGGCTCCGGCGGTGGCCTGGCGGCGGACGAATTTTTTCTTCAGCGGTTTGTGGCCCAGCGGCACGTTGCCCCGATCGGGCGTACGCCGTGGCGGCGGGGCGGCGGAAACCGCGGAGGCGCCCGCGCCTCCACCGGGAGGCGGCGTGTAGTCGTAAGACGCCGGTGAGCCAGAGGTCGGTGGCTTGGTCATGGGAGCCTTGTACGGGATGGTTTGGGCGAGGGCAAGGATGGAATGGGGCGAACATTTCCTCGCACGCGGAGGGACAGGGAAAAAGGGAGCGAGTTGCGGTGCGCGAGGCGCCAGGGTGGGCGAAGTCATGAGGGCGGTGTCCTGTGCGAGGGGTTTGACGGACGTCGGAAGCCGGCGTCTGGGAAGGAGACTCGCACAGGCCGTCCCGTTTGTCCCCTCATGTGGAGCTTACGGGACAAGATAGACAAGATACACTTATCGCACATCGGGGCGGTAGAGGGCGTGGCTGGCGGCGATGGGAGCCGTACCCAATTTCCCGTTACGAAATTATGAGACCCGCGCCTCAGTCGGTCGGCGTTGTCGTTGACCTGCCGATGGGTTGTCATAGGCTGAGAGGGTGAGCCTGTTGAGAGAACGGTCTCACCTGCACATGATTTCCATCTCCCTCCAGGGCCCCTCATAACCCATGAAACTCCAATACTTCGCTCCCTTGCTCCTTTGCCTCTTCGCGCTAAGGACCTCCGCCGTCGAACCACCCACGGTCGTTCTGAGGGATCTGGCGGACGCGCCGCGCGAGGCCCAGGGCGAGTGGATCGCGCTGGCGGAGCACGCGGACTTGTTCCTGCCGGAGGGCGAGGGCGCGGAGGCGGGGTCGACGGCGACGTTGACGTTTCACTTCCACGGCGCGTCGTGGTGGGCGGCGGAGGAGCATCTGCGCCGCGGCGCGCGCAATCCGCTCGTCACCTTTGGCGGCATGCAGGGTTCGTCGGCGTACCGGGTGCCATTTGAAGGCACGACACTGTTCGAGGACCTGATCACGTCGGCGAGCGCGGCGATGGACCGGCCGGTGGGGCCGGTGGAGCTTCAGAGCTTCAGCGCGGGATACGGCGCGATCCGGGAAATCCTGAAAACGCCGGAGTACGTCGACCGGGTGGAGGCGGTGGTGCTGGCGGATTCGCTGTATGCGTCCTTCGCGGTGGAGGGCGGAGGAGACGACCGGGCGCCGGCGGCGCACCAGATGGCGCCCTTCATCGCGTTCGCGGAGAAGGCGGCGCGAGGCGAGAAGCTGATGGTGGTGGCGTTCTGCGAAATCTTCACCCCCGACTACGCCAGCACCGTCGATACGGCGCGGGCGCTGGTGCAGGCGATGGACGGGCGGTTCGAACAGGTGGAACCGGGCTCGATCCCGGCGGCCGATCCGAAGCTGGCGAACCCGCTCAAGTTCCGCTTCGACCAGCGCGGGCTGCACGTGTGGGGCTATGGCGGCGACGACGCGAACGCGCACATGGCGATGGCGAGGACGCTGGCGGGGTATTGGCGGGCGGTGGAATGAAACGGACGCTTTTGGGCAAGCACTTCGAATCTCCCCAGCTCACGGTGACCTGGCATCCGCAGCTTTCGGGGAAATTCGGCACGCTGGACGAGGTGCCCAACCACGTGACGGGAAGCTACGATACGGAGACAAGCTTTACGCTGAGCATCTCGACGGCCGGGCTCTCGGGCGAAGTGGTCAATCTGGCCTTCGAGGCGGAAGCCACCAGCGGAACGCGCCGGGCCATGGCCGTGGCGGAAATGCCTTGGTAGGAAATAGCCATGAAAGCGCCTCCCATTGACTTCCTGCCGCTTCGAAGCGGCGCCCTGCTGGCCCTGATGCTCTGGGCGTTGGCGCTCTCGCGTGGGCGCAGGAGGGCGGAGAAGAGGAGAAAAGCACGACGTGCATTCGGTTGGCGTCGTCGCTGTACTACGACACAAACGGCCGTTTTGGTGTCCAAAGTATCAGTCAGTTTCAACCACCACCAACCAGCGTCTTTTACCAGTGGTATAACGAGAATGGCGAATTAATGACGGCCAACTCGAGGCCAGAATGTATTTTTGACTTTGGCCAGGGGTTCTATATTACTTATAGTTCGCCGATGCACGATTGTTTTTCCGGATATTGGGGAGCGGGTCTCGGAGCGACCTTCAGCGACGGCAGTCCGGCGGGCATGTTCAATCAAACTTATGTGGTCCCGGTTGATGGGGAGGCGCTTGGGATGGAGGAGTTTTATGGAGACCTTTCGCACGAGGAAGCAGAGGAATTGGTCGTGGTTAGTTTTAGTGGTTACATCGCTGATTGCACAGATAGGCCGTCTTCAGTCTCTTATGATCACTTTCTTGTAGATTACAAGGACAGGAGAACGACTATAACAGTCGAATATTTGGAAGGAAGTACAAGGTTTGGGGATGCGAAATATGTTCAAGGATATTACCAGCCGTTGAGTGTGCTTTTTAATACTGCCACACTTGTTTGGGTCAGTGGTGGTGAATACGCGCGAGCAAGTACCGCACTGCTTTATCCAGAGGGACCAGTGCCTCAAGGGCCTGTCAAGATCACATATGCACTGGAAGGATATACTACAGACTCTGCAATTTTGGACCTTAAACCCCATACAAGTTTTGGGAGGGGTTTTTTGATTTCTCCCGATCATAACTCTCTCAATCCAGGCCCGGGCCCCAGCGATTTTCGTCTTCCGCCCGCCCTGGAACGCCCCACGTGGCCCTACCCCGTCTCGACGACCTGTACGTTGACAGGTGTTTTGCAGACTACACCGAACAATGGATGGTTTACCCGATGAAGTTCCGCTTCGACCGGCGCGGGCTGCACGTGTGGGGCTATGGCGGCGACGACGCGAACGCCCACATGGCGATGGCGCGGACGCTGGCGGGGTATTGGCGGGCGGTGGAGTAAAGGGGCTGCTAGCAGCCTGTTCCGCCTGAAGGCGGGACTACGAACGGAAAGTTCGTAAGTCGCTTCTATTCAATAAGGGAGGATGTGGATCGGGGTGAAAATTTTTGGCTGCATAAATTCTCTGTTGCCAACCCGGAGCGGGCCGGTCCAAACCACTTCATGATCGAACTAAAGGACTTTTGAACCTCGTGAGACCGATTCACCCGACGAAATCTTTCCTGACGACTTTGCTGATGGCCGCACTCGCGGTGGCGCTGGCGGCGCCCGCGGTGGCCCAGAATCCGGAGATGCGCGCCTACTGGGTGTCGCGGTTCCTGTGGCCCGCCGGTGGCGAGACCTCGACCAAGGCCAACATCCGCGCCATCTTCGACGAACTGGTGGACAACAATTTCAACGCCGTGCTGTTCCAGGTGCGGGGCCAGTGCGATGTCTATTACCCGAGCCCCTACGAACCCTGGAGTTCGCCCTACGGCTGGACCGATCCGGGCTGGGATCCGTTGCAGTTCGCCATCGACGAGGCGCACGCCCGGGGCCTGGAGCTGCATGCCTACATCAACACCCACACGATTTCCCAGCCGGTGCCGCCGGCCAACACGACGCCCCAGCACATCCTGAATCTGCACGGGCCGGACTCGGCCGAGCCATGGGTCATCCACGACGAGAGCGGCGCGCCGCAGGGCACCGTGGACGGTTACGTCTGGATGAGTCCGGGCATCCCGGAGGCGTCGTGGTGGACGCGGCGGGCGATCATGCACATCGTGGAGAATTACGACATCGACGGCCTGCATTTCGACCGCATCCGGACGCCGGGTCCAGAGTTCTCGCACGATCCGATTTCCGAGGCGCGCTTCGCCGGCGACGGCAACCCGGACGGCCTGGACTGGGGCGGTTTCATGCGGTCGCAGATCACGCGGGACTTGCGCAAAATTTATGGCGCGACGGCGCTGCGGAAGTCCAATATCACGATCAGCTCGGCGCCGTTTGGCATCTGCCGCAAAGTCCCCGGCGGCTACCAGGGATTCGGCACGGAAAGCTATCATTCCTGGTACCAGGACAGTTTCGGCTGGATGGAGTCGCATGTGATGGACGTGTTGTTTCCGCAGATTTACTGGGAGATCGGCAGCGATCATCCGTTCGAGGTGCTGCTGGACGATTTCCAGAGGTTCGATGGAGGGCGCTACGTTTACCCCGGCATCAACGTGCGCAACGACGAGGTGGCGCAGATTCTCCAATCCCGCAGCCAGGGGGCGTTGGGAACGGTTCTGTGGCCGGGGGTGGTGACGGATTTCGCCGGGATCAAGGCCCAGGCCTACACCGAACCCGCGACCGTTCCCGAACTGCCCTGGAAGACCGACCCGCAAACCGCCATCGTCGTGGGCACAGTGCGCGACGCCCTGGGCAATCCGATCCTGGACGCGAAGATCAACATGACGGGCGACGCGTACAATTACCTGAGCGCCTGGGACGGCTTCTACACGATCCTGGATGTGGCGCCGGGGACGTACACGGTGCGGGGCCAGAAAACCGGCGTGGGCAATGGCCAGGGCACCGTGACCGTGGATGCGGGCGATGTGGTGGAACTGAACCTGCTGCTGAGCACCTCGGCGGGACAGGTGAGCCTGGACCGCGAGGAGTACCTGGTGTCCGACACACCCCGGGTGCGGCTGGTGGATACGGACCTGGTGAACGAGAGCGTCGCCGAGGTAAGCATTTCAAGCCCCGCGGCGAGCCGGACGCTGGAGCTGGCGGCGGAGGGCGGCGGCGTTTTCGCGGCGGACCTGCCGATTTCGCGAAACGGCGCGGAGGGCACGTTCCCGGTGGAGCTGGGCGGGACCCTGACGGTGAGCTACGCCGATGCCTTCGACGGCACCGGACCGGCCACGGTGATGGACGCGGCGACGATCAGCGAATTCGTGGTTTTCTACGACAACCCGCTGGACGAGGACCCGGGCTGGACCGGCACGGGCGAATGGGCTTTCGGCCAACCGACCGGTCAGGCGGGCACCCATGGCGGACCCGATCCCACGAGCGGCCACACCGGCGCCAATGTGCTCGGCTATAACCTGACGGGCGCCTATGTGAACGACATGGCCACGACGGAGACGCTGACCAGCGCGCCCATCGACGTCAGCGGCGGCCACTCCACGAAGCTGCGGTTCCAGCGCTGGCTCCAGGTGGAGCAAAGCCGTTACGACCGCGCCAATCTCCAGGCCTCGGCGGACGGCGCGACCTGGACGACCATCTGGGAAAACCCCGACGTGACCATCGAAGACACCGCCTGGGGTCAAGTCGAGTTCGACCTGTCGAACGTGGCCGACGGCGCGGATGAAATCTTCCTGCGCTGGGGCATGGGGCCGACGGATGTGGGCTGGACCTACGCGGGCTGGAACATCGACGACATCGAGTTGCTGCACATTCCCGTGGCGACGCAGCCGGCGATGCCCTGGAGTGGGTGGGTGGTGAAGTAACCCCCCCAAGCGAAGGCCGGACGATGGCGGATCGAGGGGGCACAGTGGACGAACTCTACCGGGCGGCCAAGGTGCGGCTCGATTGCGAACCGCGCTGGTCCTGCCTGTTCCAGCCGAGCTTCGATCCGTGGTGCTGCGTCATGGTGGGGCAGCCCTGCCGGGGCCAAGGGCAGCGGCTGCGCGGGGTTTTTCTGGCGGATGCGACGGATCGCCATTCGCGGGTCGTCACGCTCTCAAGCGACGTCCCCAAGCTGAGGGGCGTTCGGGCGGACCTGGAGCGCGACGCGATGGCGGCGGCGCTGAGGACTCCGCTGCGGCTGACGGCATGGGAGGAGCCTTCGACAATGACGCTGGATGGGATCGGGTACGTGATGGCAATCGATTGTCCAGACGGTTGGTTTCGCATGCGCTTCGCGAACCCCTCTGTCCCGGGGCTGGTGGCGTTGGCGCAAGCGGCGTGGGAGACGGCGGAGGAGTTGGTGTCGCGCACGGACGCGGCGGAGGTGCAGGCCTATTGGGAGAGCGTGCGGCGTTATTGGCAGGGGTAGCGCCCGGCCGCCAATTGTTAACGCGAAGGGCTTTGCCCGAGATCTCATGTTAATAATTCAGACGGTTCCGCTCCCCGCAAACCCTCTCCCGGTCGCGAGGCCGCCGGGGGCTTCACTTTTTTCCATGCGCAAAAATTAAAGTTCTAGAACGGATAGTTCGGGTCCGCTATCGTGGCCGCGTTATTCTTTCCTTATGGAGCCGACGCGATGCAAACCCGTCCATTTCCAGTCTCTCTCAGCCTCTTCGCCATGGTGGCCCTGGTTTCCCCGGTCCTGGTTTTCCCGGCCCTGGCGCAGCTTCCCGATGTGGAGACGATCATCTTCGAAGAAACCTTCGACGACCCATTTTTCGTCAACAACCCCAATTGGTTCACCCAGGACCCCGTGTCGATCAGTAGCGGCACCCTGACGATGGCCGGAGGCTATGTGATCTCCACCAACAGCTACCAGGCCGTCCCGGTGGTCATCGAATTCCAGGGCTTCGCCGTCGAGCAGATCGACGGCGTGGATACCTACGCCACCGTCTTTGTCAGTCAAGTCGGCCAGGACTCGGGTCATTCCTACACGGTGACGCGGACGTCCGATCCATCGCCCTTCGTGCGGTCTTTCGATACGGCCCAGGGCGGTGGCCAACTGGAGGCCTCGGCGGCGCTGGATACCACGCCGCACGATGTGGCGTTCGTGCTCTCGGCCGACACGATCGAACTCTATATCGATGGCAGTCTGTCTTCCAGCGCTCCCGTCTCGACGAATTACGACTTCCGTGTCGCCTTTCTGGCCTTGCCAAATGTCACGCTGAGCCTGGACGGCGTGCGGATCTACGAGGGCTCGCAGGACAACCCGGTGTCGCGCGTGGCCGAGCCGGGCACGACCACTCCGATGGACTTCGGGACGACTGTGGGCATGACCGCCGATGTGACCCTGAACGATTCGACATACAGCGCCCTGACGGTCGAGCAGGTCCCGGCGCTGCCTCCGAACACGCCCCAGGCCACCGTCCTGGGCGATCAGTACTGGGAGGTCTCGGGCCTGCAAGGCAGCGACTCTTCCCTGCGCATGACGCACGAGTTCGACGAGTCGGAGGCCATGTCGCAAGGCCTGACGCCCTCGAACCTGGCGGCGTATCAGTCGCTCGACGGCGGGACGAACTGGGACGACATCGGCGGCACGGTGACGTTGGCGGGCGCGAACTCGGAAATCGAATTCGACGCCAGCACGGACGACTCGCTCTACACGATTTCCGAGCACTCCTCCACGGCCCGCGTCCTGAACTGGCGCCTCGTGGAGTAGGCTACTCCGGCTCCACCGCCCGCAATCCCGCGATGGGCCGGCCGTCGGGCGTTTCCAGGTGGGCGCCAAAGGCCCACCCGGCCTGGCCCTGGGTGATTTTCAGCATCAACGTGTTCTCGCCCGCATTCAGGCGCACGGGCACGGTGTCTTCTTTCGCGGTGTAGGCCCGGCCGACGGCGTTCTTGTGCACGAGTTCGCCGTTGAGCCACGCCGCCACGCCATCGTCGGAGCCCAGCGCCAGCACGGCGTCCATGGCTTTGGGCGAGTGGATGATCGTGTAGCCATAGGCGACGGCGTATTCGTGGAAGCCGCCGAGGGCCTCGTGCAAATCGACGACGTGTTCGCTCTGGAGGTCGATGCCGGGCTCGATGGTTCGCGACGCGCCGACCCATCCCACCGGATCGCCGTCCATGCCGGTGTACTCGGCCTCGGAATCGTAGCCATCGGTTTCGGGGCCGAGGACCTGATCGAGGCCGTCCTCCCAGGCGTTGGCGAAGGGGCCTATGACCTTCCAGGCGTTGATCGAAGGCAGGAGCACCTGCTCCATGGGCAGACTCATGGCGATGCCGCCGGGGCCCGTGAGGAAGAGCGTGGCGCCGAGGATGACCGGCTGGGGGGCGCCGCCTTCGGGGGCGAGGGTGACGGTGGCGTGGAAGGGCCGGCCGTGGCTTAGGGGGCTGGGCTCGTGTTCGGTGGCGCCGCCGGTGAAGGACCATCCGGCTGGCGGATCGAAGGTGACGCGGGCGGTCAATCCCTCGATGGGCGTCAGAACATTGACGGTGAGGCTCGCCTCGACGGTTCCGGTGTCGCTCGCGGTGCTCTGAAATTCCTCGGCGATGCCGAGCATGCGCAGCAGAATTTCCGAGCGCAGGGCGTCGTCTTCGCCCGCCGCCTCGGCGAGGTCTTGGGCGGCCGCGAGGACCGCCGGGGCGTTGCCTTCGCCGATGTCCGGCGGGGCGATGCCGGTGCGTTCGGCGAGGTCCCGCACGAGGGCCTTGCGCCCCCTCAGGCCCTGGCGCAGCGGCGATTCATCGCGCCGGGGATGGACGACGGTGACTTCCGTGGCGGCGCCGAGAGCGTCGCGATCGGCGGCCGTGACAACAAGAGTGAGCGCCTCGGCATCGTACTCCCAGGCCTGGGTCGCTGCACCGTCCAGGAGCACACGCTCAGGCTTCCAGACGTCGGTGAAGTGGAACCGGAAGGTGCGGCGGCGGGGGAATTCGTCGAAGGTGCGGCCCTCTGCCGGCTCGACGCGGGCGGTGGTGCGGTCACCGGTGCGGCGCGAGGTGATGCGGGTTTTTAGGGACTCGCCGCGCAGATAGGCGGTAGAAACACCGTCGTCTTCGTAGAGGGTGAACTCGCCCGCGAGGCCTGGCGCGACGCGGATGTCGAGGTCTTCTGGCGCGGGATCGCCGGTGCGGCTCCGCTTGGGCATCATGGGCACGATGGCGCCGCCGCGCAGGAACAGCGGCACTTCGTCGAGCGCCACCATCACCGTCGCCACTGCGGGGCCTTCGAAGGTCTGGCCCGTGTGCCAGAGCTGCCACCGGCCCGGCGGCAACCACAGCGTCCGCGCCGCGCATCGGCTAGCGCCGCCGACGGGTTCGGCGACGGGCGCGACGAGCATCTGGTCGCCGAAGAGGTACTCGTCCTTGTACTCGTAGGCCTCGGCCATTTCGGGCCACTGGTAGTAGAGCGGCTTGACCATGGGCTCGATGGCATCGTGGGCGCGCCATGCGGCGGTGTAGATGTACGGTAGAAGCGCATAGCGCAGGTGGAACGCCTTGCGTGCGGCGTGGAAGACCTCTGGCTCGAAGGCCCAGATGCGGCGTTCGGCGTTGGGGTTCTTGGTGGCGTGAGTACGCAGGAACGGGTTGAGGGCGGCGAACTGAATCCACCGCGCATAGACTTCGCCCGGCACCGGTCCGAGGAAATGGCCGCCGATGTCGTGGCTCCAGTATGGGTAGGCCACGTTGGCGGCGGCGGCGGTGAACTCGGGCTGGAAACCGAGCGAGTCCCAGTTGCTGTAGGTGTCGCCGCTGAAGCCGATTTGGTAGCGTTGACCGCCGAGCCCGGCCCAACGGCTGAAGGTCATGGGCCGCAGGTCGCGGCGCTCGGGGTTGGTGACCATGTCCATCCAATGGAGATGGTTCAGCCAGAACAGCGGATCGAGGCCCGGCAGGTCGGACGTTTCGCCCTGCTGCCAGTCCATCCACCAGAAATCGACGCCCTGGCGTTCGAGGGGATGGTGCAGGTGCTTGAAATAGGCCTCCATGTAGGCGCGATCGGCGATCTGGAAGGGGATGCGTTCGGTCTCGGCGGGGTCCTGGCCGAGACTGCGAGCCATGTCTTCGAAGGCCGCTTCGTGGGCTCCGACACCGTCGTGGGGGTGCAGGTTCAGCGTCACATGAAGGCCCTGATCGTGGACCCAGGCCAGGAAGTCTTCCGGATCGGGGAAGTACTCTGGGTTCCAGGTATAGCCGGTCCAGCCGTCCAGGTGCCAATCCATGTCGATGACGAGGACATCGAGGGGGACGTCGTGCTCGCGGAATTCGGCGACGAGGTCCTTGAGTTCCTGTTCCGAGTAGGCCCAGTAGCGGGACCACCAGGCGCCGAAGCTCCAGCGCGGCGGCAGCGGCGGCGCCCCGGAAACGCGAGTGAAATCGCGGACCGCTTCCTGATAATTGTGGCCGTAGCCGAAAAAGTAGCCGTCCTGTCGAGCGCCCGGTTGGCGGGGTTCGGGCCAGCCGTCCCTGCCGAATAGCAGCGCCTCGCTGTCGTCCACCCAAACCCAGCCATCGCGCGACACAAGCCCCGGCTGCAGTTCCGTGGGGCCGCTGACGCTATCGAGGGTTCGCACCGTCCCGCCGAGATTGCCTTCGTCCACCATGCCGGGGCGCCAGGTGAAGGGGGTTTCCAAGGATTTGAGGCGGATCGAGAGGTTTTCCGACGTGAACGTCCCTTGGCCTTCGTAGCGCAGTTCCAGCGCTTCCGTTTCAATCACGAGGGCGCCATCGTCTTCCATGACCGAATAGGCCGGAACCGGCAGGTTGCGATAGGGAAAGCGCAACGACGGGCGGTCCTCGAACTGGCCGTCATCTGCCCACTCGAGGCGGACGAGCTGAGGTGTCAAAATCGTGAAGCGGGCGTTGTCCTGCACCACCACCGAGGCAGGTTCGGCGCTCCCCTGCCACGGCGTAGGGAGTGCGTGAAGGCGAGCAGTCATGGCGATGACTCCAAAAAGCAGAGTTAGGAGTGGGATAGGGAAGGCGGTGAGCATGGCGAAATCCTGTGGCGAGGCAATTTCCCAATGTCTTTTGTGATTCAATTCAGAATAGAAGGCATGCAGATGTGAATGGGAGCAATCGCGTTTTCGCTCTTTTCCAAAGTTTGCCGCGCAATCCCCGACCACCTGCAAGAAATCGTTGGCAGGGTGTTTGGCGAGTCCAAAAATGCGCGTCAGAGTTTGATTTCGTTTTGAACCGGACCGCGCGATGACCCACCGCCATGAAGCCACGACCGAACGTGTCACGCCCAAGGGACTGCCCGCCAACTCCTGGGAGACCTTTGGCTCCGATTGGTCGTCCATCGCGGCGACGCTGAAGACCCTGGGCGGTTCCCCGCCACCGCCGACTCCAGAATTGGAAGCGCTCGACAAGACGCGCCTTCTGGATCAGGAGAAAATCGGTTGGAACCGCGACGTTTCGACATCGTTCACGCTGAGCCGCCCCATCGGCCGGGGCGGTTTTGGCGAGGTGTGGGAGGGCGAGCAAACGAGCCTAGGCCGCCAGGTGGCCATCAAGCGCCTGCGGGGAGAAATCTACAAACAGGCCGGCGACAGCGAGTCATCGCGCCAACTGATCGAAGATGCCTTCCGCGCCGAGGGCCGCACCGCCGCCAGCCTGGACCACCCGAACATCGTCCCGATCTACGATCTGGGCCTGGATGCGATGAACCGGCCGCTGCTGGCCATGAAACGCATCGAAGGCCAGACCTGGTCGGACATTCTGCGCGACGATTTCCGCGCGATGGAGGCGGGCGAGTACTACGCCAAACACATCCCCATCCTGGCGGATGTGGCCCAGGCGGTCGCCTTCGCCCATAGCCGCAACATTGTCCACCGGGACTTGAAGCCGAGCCAGGTCATGATCGGCGAGTTTGGCGAGGTGTTCCTGATGGATTGGGGCCTGGCGGTCATCGTCGACCGGGCCGATCCGGTAAAGGGCACCGCGGACGTCCGCAGCCCGAGCGGCTCGACCTCGATTTCGAATCCCGCCGGCACGCCCAGCTTCATGGCTCCCGAGCAAACGCGGAACGATCCGCGATTCCTGGGTCCCTGGACCGATGTCTACCTGTTGGGCGCCATGCTGTATTTCGTGCTGACGGGCTCGCCGCCGCACTCTTCCGGTTCGGGACAGGACGCCTTCGAAAAGGCGGCCTCGGGCTGGGTGACGCCGCCCCGCGAACTCTGCAAGGGGAAGCGCTACCTGCCCGGCGAACTGGTCTATCTGGCGGATTTGGCGATGAAAACCAATCCGGCGGAGCGCCTGCGGACTGCCAAAGCGTTCCACGAGCTGTTGCAGGGCTACCTGTCCGGTTCGTCGCGCCGCAAGGAAGCCCACAAAATCGCCAAGAGCATTCAATCCGGGCTGGAGAAAGACACCACCTATCACCAGTTCAGCCGCCACCTGGCGCGGATCGAGGAAGCACGCGGGCTCTGGCCCGACCTGACCGGGCTCGATTCCCTGCGCGAGAAGCTGCTGGCCCGCTACGGGAACCAGGCGCTGGCGAACGGCGACCTGATGCTGGCGCGCTCCCAGGCCGAATCGCTGCCCGAGTCCTCGGCGGACCGCGAGGAACTTCTGAACGCCGTGACGAGGAAGGAGCGAGAGCGCCAAGCCATTGTGAGCCAGCGGCGGTGGGCCCTGCGTATCGCCGGGGTCCTGGCGGTGCTGGCATTGGCGGGCGGGCTGCTCTTCTATCGCCAACTCTCGCGGGCGAACGAACGCCTGGCGGCCGAGCGCGACCGGGGCGAGGAACTGTTGGCCTTCATGGTGGAAGACCTGGGTGACAAGCTGCGTGAATTCTCTCGTCTCGACCTGATGGCGGACATGGCCACCCAATCCCTGCGTTACTACGAGTCCCTGCCGGACGGCGAAATCGACGATGAAGCCTCGGCGCGCCGGATGCGGCTGTTCCTGGAAATCGCCGCGGTCTTCCGCGATCAGGGCGAGGTCTCGAAAGCCGCTCAGGCGCTGGCGAACGCCAAGGCCCTGCTGATCCGCCGTAGCGCCGACGGGCCGCTCCCTCCCGAACTTCAGGCCCTCTTCCTCGCACTCGAACGCGAGGAGGAGCGGTTGCTCGCTACGGCCAAAGGCGCCCCGGCGGATCGCCAGGACGACGACGCCACATCGCCCTCTCTATCGAATGACAAGACAGCCTTGCGCGCGGCCGAGCCTCTCGGGCTAGAGTCCCAGCCATGACGACCGACCGCCGCCCTCCCCGCGAAGAACTCTTCGGCTACTACTACCTGGGCATCACGCCCGCGGGCACCTACAAATTCCCCAACGCCCACCACGTCGCCGCCACCTATGGCGTCAGCGCCGACGCCGTGCTGCGCTGGCTGGAAGAGTACGGCCTCGCCCCCAACGACGTCAGCTACCGCATGGTCGAGCTGTCGCGGCTGAGCGTGGACTTGCAATTCGACCTGGGCAACCTGACCCTTGAGGGTATCCGCGCCCGCGTGGCCGAAGCCCTCGAAGAATTCGACGAAGCCGGCGGAGGCCGCCATCCGTGTAAGGATGGGCCGATCACGTGAGGGGACGAGTGAGACGATGGGCCGTTCGAGAGATTGGATTTAACGCAAAGCAGCAAAGAGGCAAAGGGGGTGGTTGGCGGCGAAGCGGAGTCGTCGGATTGGTACTTTGATGTGCATTTGATTTCCAGCTGCGGCCAAACGACTCAGCGATGAGAGGATCAATCCCCATCGCTGATTTCACATTCTTTGCACCTTTGCTCCTCTGCTTCTTCGCGTTAAATTTTTTCAATCAATAGACCGCCCACCCCTCGAACTCCCGTAAGTCCGGTTCGATCAGGACCGCCCGCACGGCGTCGCCGATGACGAGGCGGCTGGTGTTGGAAATCCCGGCGTTCGTCAGGGTCACGCGGTCGGCGGCGGTGCCGTCGAACGCGAAGGTGCCCAGCTCGATCCAGGCGCGGCTGCCGGTCGTCTGATTCACGCGCACCGTGGTCGAGCCGTTGCGGTGATGGACGGTGAAGGGCGCGTCGGTGGCGCGGTTGGTGGAGGGCGAGTAGTACACGCCGACCTGATAGACGCCGGGCACGGTGGTGCGCAGGCGCCAGGTGGCGGTGCCGGGGGCTTCGTTGCCGAACTTGAAGCTGTAGGTGCTCGGCGTGGATTCCGGGCACCAGCGGTCGGACTGAGCGCTGCTGGCGCTCCAGTCGCCAGTCAGGCTGAAGACCGAGGGATCGTCGTTGTCGCTGACCGTGGGGTCCTGATCACAGGGCAGGACGCCGAACTCGACTTCGGCAGTGAGGGTTTCGACGAGAGCGCCGTCCTCAAAGAGCTGAACGGTGAAGACGCGCACACCCGGCAGACCGTTGAGACCCGCGTCGTTATGGAGCAGACGGCCGTGGTTGCGCAGGGTGGTCTCGGCGAGGAATTCGCCATCGACACGGATCACGGCGCGGCCGGCGGTGGGGTGATAGGCCTCGACCGCGAAGGGCGTGGTGGCGTACAGAGGCCGGAAGCCGTTCACCACCAGGTCGCCGTCGTCTGGCGGCAGCACGGCCTCGCCCGTCAGAAGCCACCGAATCGGCGAATTGGCGGCGACGCGGGTCTGATAGGCCCGCAGCGCCGGAATCGGCAGCAGGTCGTGATTGTCCAGGTTGTCGCGGGCCATGATCGCGGCGGCGGTGCCCGCGGCCGAGCCAGAGGACCACTCGATGGGATGAAGCCGGTAGGCGGAGTTGGTCACGTAGGTCTGGGCCATCAGTTTCCCGCAGGCCAGCAGGTTGCGTACATTGTCCGACGCCAGAGCGCGATATGGCACATAGAACGGCGCGGGCAGGCTGAAGGGCGGGGCGATGCCGCTGCTGCCGATCAGGGGCCGCAAGTCCGCCGAATAGGCGCCAATGCCGACGCTGTCGTAGTAGCGGAAGGATGTCCCATTCGCGTAGCCCGGCGCCCGGGTGTCGCGCCAGTAGCGGCTGGTAATGCGGAACGCGTCCAGCCCGACCAGACGCCGCGTGCCGCGAATGTAGGGGAACTTAGCCAGACCGTGGGCCGTATCCATCATGTTCAGTGCGTCGGACCCGCGCAGAAGCCGCGTGTCGGCGGTCGGCAGAGCGCTGGACCGGTTGGCCTTGTACCAGAAATACCAAGCCGTGGCGTGCTTCTCGGCGATGGCCAATTGGGCGACGTCCACCCCGCCTTGCCATCCCGATGCCGCTTGAGCGTTCGTGGCGGCCATGGGCAGGAGCCAGGGGCCCTGGCGGTAATCGTTGCCGGGGTTCCAGTTCTGCATCGAGACATCGCCCGGGTTCACCGCCGCGATGCCGTTGCTGCCGCCGGGGCCGACCAGCAGCCGCCGGTACGTCCAGACCTCGTGCCAGGGGAAGCCGCCCAGGCCGAAGTAATCGGCGGTGCGCTGGGCCAGGTAATCGTCGAAATCGGGCCAGGGGGTTTTGACTTCCGCTTCGTCGGACACCACGTTGCTGGTGGTAACGGCAAAGGGATAAACGGTGGCCATGGGCTCGTCGTCGTTCAGGGCGGGCAGGGAACCGTCCTCGGCGATGGCCTCGGTCGAGACCTCGCGTCCCTGAGTATAGCGGGCGCCGCTGAGCACTAGGGCGTCGCCCACTTCGGAGGCGTCGATCACCACCAGCCCCACCTCGGGCCGCGCGGCGACAACGGTGTGGGTCGCCTTGGTGAAGCGCGCGGAGTCCGCGTCGGAATACCAGTCGGGCAGTTCCTCGGACGTGAAATCGTCGAAGGGCGAGTAGCCGGGCTGGGGCGTGCGCTCGATCAGGACGAGGCCGGTGATGCGCTGGCCCGCGCCGCGCTCGTCCGCGACCGGCTCGACGGTCAGGTCCTTGAGCACCGTCAACTTCATCACCGTCAGGTTGGGAAAGCCCGCCGCCAACTGATCCAGCGCCCACGCCCCGGTGCGCGGGTCGTAGCAATCGCGCGATACCCAGCCGGATAAGCCCGAGTAGCCTTCGCCCGGGGCCGATGGCGGGGCGGTCTGCATGCGGGTGATCCACTGGAGGTAATCGGCGGCGTAGTGGTTCGGTTCGTCGTTCGCCATCCAGCCGTTGGCGGGGGCGTGATAGGCGTTGTCGATGGCCGAGACGCCCTGGCTGGTGGCCTGGCCGCCGAGCCAGTCGGTGGGCTCGATCAGGAGAACCTGAGCCTGGGGATTCTCACGCGCCGCCGCGAACGCCGCCGCCGGAGCGGAAAACGACCCGCCATTGACCACGATGTCGAACGCGAGTTCGGCGGCCGGGACGCGACCGGAGAAAAGAGCCAATAAAAGTAATAGCCAAGGAATGGACGGACGCACAGGAAACTCTCCGCATTGCAACTGATTTCACTGGGGCGGGGCGGGGTGGGAATGGCAAGGGGAGAGTGCCGAGAATGCGAGGATAGGCCACGCTCGCCGGTCCTTTGCCGCGCCTTTTTCGTTGCTCTCGGAGCAACCCCTTCGCGACGACCTTACATATGAAGAAAGTCGTTCTGCCCCTCATTCTCATCTTCGTGCTCGCGTGCCTTGGCGTGTTGGTGCTGGTGGCGTGGCGGTCGCAGGGCCCTCCCGGCGGCAATGCCACGCTTCCTCTCCCGGCCGAAACAGCCGTCGCTGGTTTCACGGCCGTGGCCGACGGCCCGAACGGCGGTGCTGGGGCGCTCGCTTCGGGGGGCGAAATTTCTCCCGCGCCACATACCGTCACGGCTCCCGCAGTCTCCGAACCGGAGGAGGTCGACTTTTCTCCACGCCCCGCGGCTCCAAACCCGGCACCGGTGCCCGAAGGCGCGATGACGGTCGAACCGCCCAATACCGCCGGAGATTCCATTGGCGCGGGCGGCGAAACGGCGGAGACCGGTGGTAAGGAAACGCCCTCGGACTCCATCACCTTGCTGTTTCAAGTGGTTGACTTTTCCACAAGTCAGCCCATCGGTGACTTCACCATCCAGCGTCTCATAGGCCCCACGCCGGTCCTGTTGAAGGAGCCTTCGAGCCATATTCAGGTCACCGGAACGTCCGGCGAGTTCGTGCGATTCCGTGTACAGGCTCCTGGCTATGCGACGGGCGAATCAGGAAGTATCGCATTCAGTAACGCCTCTGCGCGAACGATGCAGGCGGTGCTGCTCCGCCCCGCCGCCACGGCCCATGGCCGGGTGGTCGACTCCGTTCATGGCGAGCCCATCGCGGGGTGCCGCGTCGTGGCTATGCCAGCCGAGGCCGACAGCCGTCGGCTCGGCGGCCTGCCGAGCGAGCACACCATTACCGATGAGGGTGGCCGGTTCACGCTGACGGTGCCGTCTGGTCCGGCGCGCCTGCAGATCCTGCCGTCGGACCCCTACGTGACCGCATACAAGTCGATCGACATTCCGAAGGGACGGGAGTCGGACGTTGGGGTCATTGAGGTTGGCTCTGGCACGATGATTAGAGTCCATGTCCGGCAAGCGAATAATAATTCCCCCGTCGCGGAAACCCAGGTTCAATTGCGCAACGAGTCGACATGGGAAAGCTGGGAAAAGGAAACGGACGCCCAGGGCAGCACCCGATTCGCGCACCTGCCGCCGGGGGATTACCGGCTGGAAGTGCCCGAGTACAATCGCGACGTTCAGCTGAAAGCCTGGGGCCCGGAGGATGTCTATGAGGAAACGATCCTGGTCGGTTCCGCCGAGGTCTTTGGCCGCATCACCTCCAGCGGCCAGCCACTGCGGGCCTGGGTGGTTCTTCAGCACGAGGAAAGCACCGAATACAGCGCCGAATGGAGCGAGTCGCGCGATGGCTTCTATTCTTTTCCGGGTCTTGTTCCAGGCACCTACGCCGTCGTCGCCCGGCCCCATTGGAACCTGCAGGCTTTTGAAAGTCATGATGTCACCGTCGGCCCGGGCCAACGCGTCGAGCACGACATCGACATTCCGCGCCTCAACCTCGCCGGCTTCGTGCGCAATACGACCGGCGAGCCGATCCCCGGTGTTCGCATCAGCGCCGAACCGGACAACCCACCCACATCCCTGACCTTCGAAGAGTTGGGCGTCTCCGCCGTCACAGACCGGGAAGGACGCTTCGAGTTGAAACCATCCTTCGACTCAACCTTTCGCATCACCGCCAGCCACGCCGATTATCAGACCGAAACCCTCACCGCCCTGCCTTCCTCCGGCGAGGCCAGCCAGATCGAAATCGTCCTCGAGCCCGCCTCTGGAGCCACCATCACCTCGGTCGTTTACAGCCTGGATACGGAGGGTCCGCTACAGAAGGCGTGGTGCTACCTGACCGCCGCCGACGGCACGCCCTACCGGTTCGACCCCTCCCATCGCGGGGCGGACGGTGTCCTGACCATGAACAACATCCCGCCCGGCCGCTACGACATGGAGATCAGCGCCTGGGGCTACAGCGTCCTGGAGCGCCAGATCGAAGTCGCCGCCGAGGATTTGACCTTCCAGGACGTCCTCTACCGCGCCGGGTCGCTCCTGTGGAAAATCGCCCGTGCCGACGGTTCGCCCGCAGCCGGCCTGCCGGTGCGCGCCGAACCCCTCGACCCCGCAAGCATCCAGAACCCACGCGCCGGCACGACTGGCCCCGACGGCGTCGTCACGATCCGGGGCCTCGCCCCCGGCCAATACCAACTGACCGCCGGACGCGCTGGCCAGAAGCCGCTCCTCCAGACGTTCGCGACGCTGCGGGTGGACGAGTTGACACGGGCGACGGGGGTTCTGGCCAAACAAGACACCGGTCCATACGCTCCGAATTGACCTGCGGCAATCTTTCTGCCTACCCTGAAGCTGGCTCTTCGAATCCACTGAGAGGTCTGGCGAATGGCGATCGAAAATTCACAAGGGGTCTGGCTCTTTCCAAACGGAGGAACATGCACCCGGACGGACTGTAATCCCCGGCGGCCGTTGCGCCTGGTCCTGCTTGGCGCCCCCGGCGTTGGCAAGGGCACGCAGGCCGACCTGATCTCCGAGGAATTCTCCTCCTGTCCGCTTTCCACGGGCGATGTCTTTCGAGCCACCCGAGGCATGCCTAAGGAGAAAATCAGCCCGGCGATGCGGGAAGCCATCGAGGCCATGCGCAACGGCCTGCTGGTTTCCGACGACATGGTCATCGCCATGGTGGAAGAGCGGGGCCGATGCCTGAAGTGCGGCTACGGCTTCATGCTCGACGGCTTCCCCCGCACCGTCGGCCAGGCGAAGGCGCTCGACGCGATGCTCGCGGAGATGAAACTCGAACTCGACGCCGTCCTCAGCTACACCCTCGACCGCGACAGCGTTGTCGAGCGCCTTTCGGGGCGACGGACTTGCGGCAAGTGCAAGACGACCTACCACCTGCGCTTCAGCCCCCCCAAGGTCGAGGAGGTCTGCGACCTGTGCGGCGGGGAACTGTACCAGCGCGACGACGACCGGCCCGAACCGATCCTCAAAAGGTTGGAGCAGTATGAAGCGAGCGCGCTGCCCCTGGAGGAGTATTACAAGGCCCAAGGTCTCCTGCTCGAGATCTCCGCCGAAGGCTCGCCGCAAACCGTCTTCGAGAGGACCCGGGGCCTTCTCCGTTCGATCCTGCAGGAACGCTCGGCCGCCCAGGCCTAGGCCCTAGGCTTGGGCCTGTGCGGTCTTAGTTCGCGACCTTCGCCGTGCGCACGATGTCGCCGCCGGAAATCGTGCCGTTCGTGGCGTCGTAATAGAAATCGCCGACGGCGGGCGTGTCGCTGATCAGGGTGGCGAACGCCACGGGGAAGTTGCCGGGCACGTAGGCGAAGTTCTCCGTGTCCGGGCCCACGCTCTGGAGCACGAAGCGGTGCTCGTCGAACTGGGATTTCTGCTCCGGTGTGGCGGAAATGCCGACCGCCGCGAGGTCCGGTGAAATCAAGGCCGCTTCGGCGTTGGCGTATCCATAGTAAGTCACCTGAGTCGCCGAGCCACCCGCCACCGGAGTCGCACCCGGGTCGCCAATTGCGAATGGATCGCGCAGCTGCGAATTCGAGAGATAGGAAATTGGTGTGGTCAGTCGCGACTGGGCCAAACGGGAATAGCCCGTGCCCAGCTTGATCGGTGCGCCGGCGGGGAGCAGGCTGCGATCCACATCTGGATACTTGTTGTTGTCCACAGCATAGCTCTCAAGCCCGGTCACCATGGTGCGCATGTCCGCCTTGGCCCGGGAAACCTTCGAGCGCACCTGTGCCTCGAGAAAGTTCGGCACGGCGATGGCCGCCAGAATCGCGATGATCGCCACCACGATAAGCAGTTCGATCAGTGTGAAGCCGCCGCGGCGGCAAAGTCCATTCAAGCCCATGAAACCTCATCCTTCAAAGCAAAATGTTGGGGCGGAGCCCACAGCGGTGGCCGAGTTTGGATCGCTCCACCATCCCAAAAAGAGGCGCAATGTGAAGGTCTTGCGGGAATTGGCAACAGAAAAGTGTCATGATCCTCGACTGCGTCACATTTCTCCTTTGCGTTCCAAACCGCCGAACGGCGCCGCGAACTTCCCACTTTCCCCAGCCTTTGTTTTTCTTCCACGCGTTCCGCCGGGCATAAGGGGCCTTGACCTGCCGGTCCCCGCGCGGTCCTTCTCAGAATCAGACTTCGATCGTTTGAATGGAGCCGCCGCTCCGGTTTCCATGCACCTTTGGCTTCGAACGCAACGCTGCGCGCGCGCGATTTTTCCCCTTCCTTCCCCTGGCGGGCAAGCTCTGCCGGCCACTGGGGGAGCCTGCCCGGCCCGGCGATTCCTGCCCTGGCTGGCGCTCGCCGGCCTCCTTCTGCTCACCGCGCTGATCTACGCCCCGGTCATCCGGCTGCCCTTCATGAACGAGGCCCCCGTCGAGCAGAACATCATCCAGGGCCGCAGTCCCTTCGCCTTCTTTCTGCGCTCGGCCTACCTGCACGAAGGCGCCGGCCTCTACTACCGCTTTGGCTCGCGCGTGGTCGACCAGGCGATCAACGCCATCGGCCCCGACACGGCGGCGTGGAATCACACGGCGCAATTGCTGATGCACCTGGCGTGCGCGGCGCTCGTGTTTCTCTTCATCAGGGGGCCGCTGGTACTCGGGGGAGCCGCGGCCTGGCGGCGCGACGGTCCGGCGCTCGCGGGGGCCGCCGTGCTGGCGCTTCATCCGTCCATCGCCGCCGCCGTCGCGGCCACGGCGGTGCGTTGGACGATCACGGCGACGCTGGTTTTTCTGGCTCTGGCATCCGCGTTCCAGGTCCTGCTGGTGCGCGCCAGCGACAGAACCGCCCGGCAAACCGCCATCGCCAGCGCCGCCCTTTCGCCCGCCGTCTTCTTCCTCGCTCTCGTGGCCGAGATCGGGGCGCTCGCCATGGGCGTGCTTGGGCTTTGGCTGCTGATCGAATCGCTGCGCCGCGTGCCCGGCCCGCGGCGCGCCGCCGCTCTGCTTCTGCCTCTCGCGTGGGCGCCGCTGGCCTACCTGATCGTCCGGCGCGTGGCCCTCGGGACCCTGGCACAGCCTTACTTCGCTGAAGAAGTCACCGTCCGGACCCGTCTGCTGCGTTATCTCAGGAACTTCGTCAACGATATCCAGCTCTACGCGAACCCGATTCCGCTGGGCATTCCCGGCACGGCCCCGGTGGGCCTGCTGGCGGGGATCGCGGCGTCGGTGCTGACGGTGCTGCTAGTGCTCCTCCTCTGGCGCCGGAGCCGCGCCGTGCTCCTCGGCCAGCCCTTGCCTCTGCTCGGCGTGACCTGCTTTTGTCTGTTCCAGCTCAACGCCCTCTGGCTCGTTCCGCGGCCCGCCATCGCCGATTCCGGCATCGATCGTGGCTACGTCTACTATTTGCCCGTCGCGCTGCTGGCGATTCTGCTCGGGCGCGTGGCTGAGGCGCTCTGGCCCCGGCCCGGCACCCCCCCTGCCGCGCTTTGGCTCCGGCGGGGCCTCGCGGGTGTGGCCGGTCTGCTGTTGCTCGCCGCGGCGTGGCGGACGCGGGTGGCGGTCGAACTCTGGCGCGAGGGCGGCGCCATGATGGAGCGCCACCGCGAGCAGCTCGCCCCCCTCCTCGCCAGCGCCCCGCAAGGCGCAACCCTCTATCTGCAAGACTTCCCCCAGGAACTCATCCGCCCCTACCTGCCGCGAGTGCTGACCTACTATTATCTGGTTCACGAGATGTATCTGGAGGATTGGGCCGGCGGCCGGGACTTCCGCGTGCTAACCAATCTGAACGATCCCATTCCTTCCGCCGGCGGCACGGTCTTTCTCGTCGCCGACCGCGACGGCAAGGTGGTCTGGACGCGCTTCACTCCCGAACGCGCCATCGCGGGCTGGCTCTCCGCGACCCAGCAGATCCCCGACGCCACCGGTCTCAACCTGCTCTCCCGAATCCGGCCCGGGGCGCCTTCCGGGGCGGCCTTCGCCCACTTGGAACCAGACGAGCCGAGTTCCGACGACGGTGCGCTCGCCTTCCGCTCCACCAGCACCGACTCCTGGATCGACCTGCCCCTGCCGCCGGAGACCTACGCGGCCAGCCATCTCGCCGTCGAGTTGCGCGTCGTCCCCCGCGACCCCGGCGGCCAATCCACGTTTCAAGTCTACTTCACCAGCGATGGCCGACCATTTGGCGAGGACCGTTCCATCGCGCGCCGAGTCCCTGCCGACGGCACCTGGCATTCGGTTCGGGTGCCGTTGCTCGAGAACCCGTCCTGGGCCGCCGCCGGGCCGAATTTTTTGCGGGTCCGCCTCGACCTGACGGACCGCGAGGGCCTTGTCGAACTCCGCCAGCTCCAGCTCCAGCGCGACCTCTCCGCCGTTCGCGCGGAAATTTCCACCCCCTGACCGCCCCCTGCTCCGTCCCTTGTCACGACCCTTGCAAAACCTCTTCTCCGGAAGCGGCAAACCATCTCGTCAAAGGAACGACCACTATGACCACTCTCCCCGCAACCTCCCGCCGGGTTCCCGAGCACACCCGCGACAGCCTGAACGCCCGCATCGAAGCCAACACGGAGCGCAGCATCCAATTCTACGCCCGCCATCCGGAACTGATCGATCACCGTCTCGAGGAACTCGATCGCGAATGGGACACGGAACGCACCTTGGAAGCCAACGCCTCCACTCTCATGCTGGCGGGCACCGCCATGGGCCTGATGGGTCATCGGCGCGCGCTGATTCTGCCGCTGGCGGTCAGCGGCTTCTTGCTCCAGCACGCCCTCCAGGGCTGGTGCCCTCCCCTGGCGGTGCTGCGGCGCCTAGGCGTGCGCACCATGCGCGAAATCGACGAGGAGCGGGCCGCGCTGCTGGAAATGCGCGCCGCCTTCTGATGCCTTGGCCTTAAATGGAAGAACCGCAGCCTTGTTGGCCGCGGTTCTTCCGGACGTTTCAGCTGAAGCGGAACGCCAAGCGGGTTTAGATCGCGGCGCCGTAGTGGCCCAGGATCGTCTCGCCCACCGTTTCGATGTGCTTCTTCTTCAGGTTCGGGCAGATCGGCAGCGCCAGCGCCTTCGCCGCCAGTTCTTCCGCCACGGGGAAAGCGCCCTGCTGATAGCCCAGGTAGCTGAAGGCCGGCTGTAGGTGGCAGGCTTGCGGGCAAGGAAGGCGATAGCCGATGTTCTTGGCCTTCAGCGTCTCCACCAGCTTATCGCGCTCCGGCACCATCACCACGTAATTCGAGTAGATGTGGCTGCCATCGTCGAAGAATTGAGGCGTCTGCACCGGCGAGCCGGCGAACATCTTGTTGTAGAGGCGCGCGTTCTCGATGCGCTCGGCGTTGTCCTCGTCCAGATCTTGCAGCTTCTGCAAGATCATAACCGCCTGGATGGCGTCGAGACGGCTGTTGTAACCGACATAATCGGAGACTTCCGCGCCGCTGGCGCGGCCGTGATCCTTGAGGAAACGGATCGTTTCCGCGTGGCGCTCGTGATTCGTGGTCACGGCGCCGCCGTCGCCCACGCCGCCGAGCGGATTTTCCGGGTGGAAGCTGAAGATGCCGAAATCGCCATAGGTGCCCAGCCGGCGGTTGCCGATGCGGGCGCCCGTGGCCTGGCGCACGTCTTCCATAACGATGACGCTGTCGGTGCGGGCGACGTGGGTGATCTTGTTCACGTCACAGGCCTGGCCGTACAGGTGGACCGCGATGATCGCCTTGGTCCGTTGGTTCATGTTCGAAACGGCCTTCTCCGGGTCCATGCAGTAGGTGCCCGGATGGCAGTCCACGAAAACCGGCGTGGCGCCCAGGCGGGCGACCGCTTCGGGAACGGAGGCGTAGCCGAAGGCGGGGCAGAGCACTTCGTCTCCGCCGCCCACGCCCACGGCCCGCAGGGCCATGGTCAGCGAATCGGAGCCGCTTCCGCAGCTCACGGTCTGCTTCACGCCGATAAATCGCGAGAACGTCTCTTCGAATTTCTGAACGGTCGGTCCACCGACGAAGTGGCCACTCTCGAATACTTCCTTCAGGTCTTCCAGGAAGTCTTCGAGAAGAGGCTCGTTATCTGCGGCCAAATCCATAAAGGGTACGGACATAATGTCGTCATCCTCGGTGTTGCGGATGGTGGGTTCGGAACGACCTGTCCGCCGGTCGCTCTCATTTCGGTCGCATCCCAGGGGTTGGGAACACGCCACCGCAACCGAGGACGGACAAGCCGCCTCACCGCTAATAGGAGCGCACCGTGCCCACTTCGCACCGTCACGTCAACGGGAAGTGAGGAGCGAAATCACTTTCACATTCATGGAGAATCGACTCGTCATTCATCGGCGAGAATCGACAAGACGACTGGAAAAAAGAGAGTTAGTTCATACCTCCCGCATTCATTGGTGCCGCCTGCCGGCGAAGCGCTTCCAGGTGATAACCCCGCGAAGTGAAGCACAATGCGTTCCCGGCGGCGTGCCCAGGCGGCGCGGCGAGCACCCTCCGTCCTTTCCGCCCAAGGGCGGGGCGGCGCACACTTTGCGCCTTGAGCGCGCGCCCCCCGGCCCCTACCGTTCCCGCGTCATGCTCACACTCACTTTCACCCTCAACCCCTCCGTCGATCTTTGGGTTTCCGTGCCGAAAATCCGCTTCGACGCCGTGCTGCGTTCGCCGGACGAACGGCGCTTCGCCGGCGGCAAGGGCATCAACGCCTCGCGGCTGCTCCACGCCATCGGCTCGCCGACGGTGGCGTGCGCGCTCTGCGACCGGGATTTCGCCCAACTCGCCTCGCGCGAGGACCTGCCTCTCTTTCACACCGACCCGGGCGTGGCGACGCGCATCAACATCCACGCGCGCGAGGAAGAATCGGGCCGCCTGCTGAAAATCAACACCCCCGGCGCGCCCGTCTCCGTCGCCAAATTCCGCGAGTTCCTCGCCAAACTGCCCGGCTTTCGCGGCCAGGACGTCGCCCTGATCCTCGCCGGCAGCCTGCCGCCCGGCCTGCCGGACTACGCCTGGACGGGCATCGTCCGCGCCCAGCCCTGGCAGCCAGCGGTTTTCCTCGACGTGGCGGGCGAACCCCTGCGCCTGACCCTCGAAAAATCCCCGCCCACGGTGCTGAAGATCAACCGCGCCGAAGCCCAGGAGCTTCTGCCCTGGACCATCGGCTCCGGCTTCGCGGGGCTCGAGGACGCCGCCAAGGAGTTCCTGACCAAGGGCTGCGAGGCGGTTTGCCTGACGGATGCGCGGCACGGGGCGCTCCTCGTGCAGAAGGACGGCCAGGTCTGGTCCTGCGCCCCCAGCCGCACCGTGGACCGCGACGTGGTGGGCGCCGGCGACAGCTTTCTGGCGGGCATGGCGGACGCCTGGAACCGGGGCGAGCGCGGCGGCGAGCTGCTCGCCTTCGCCACCGCCTGCGCCACGGCGCGCGCCATCGCGCCGGACGACGCCTTCGTCCGCCCGCAGGACATCGGCGAGGCGCTGCGCGACGTCAAGCCGCGGCGGCTGCATTGACGGCAGCGCCACGTTTCTTGCCTGAAATCACCACGGAGACGCGGAGAGGGTTGTCTTTGTCGAACTTAGTGGAGTGATGCGGGAAAGGCGACTTCTTGTCAGGTTACATCGTCGTGAAAGATTGGAAGGGCACCTTGAGGAATGGTCCCCACCTCAGCACCGCTTGACTTGCCCGACAAATGGAGTACAATGGAAGGCATCAGAGGGGGATTTGCCCATGGACACCAACGCGACGAAAACCAGCCGAATCGAAGCCCGCGTGAATCCTATCATGAAGGAGCGCCTGATCAAGGCGGCCGCCATCCAGGGATGCACTCTGTCCGATTTTGTGGTCGATGCCGTTCGAGAGAAGGCCGATCACGTCATCGAGTCCCACGAGATTATCACGCTCACGGAGCAAGACCGGGAGCTTTTCTTCGAGGCACTGCGCAATCCGCCGGAGGCGAACGACGCCCTCAAAGAAGCCTTTCGCCAACACCGCGAGTACTTCGGTGAGCCGCGTTGACCCTCCCTCCCGCCGGTTGGTCCATCGAGCCACTTTCTCCATCTCACGACCGGAGCCACTTCGATTGCGGCAATGAAGTCCTCGACCGGTATTTTCAGACTCAAGCAGGCCAGGAAGCCCGCAAGTTCGTTGCCGCGCCGTTCGTTCTGATCGAGAAGGAGACGGGCCGGATCGGAGGCTACTACACGCTCTCCGCGTCGGCCATCGACCCCCAAGCGATTCCGCCCGATTTCGCGAAGAAAATGCCGCGCTATCCCCTCTTGCCGGCCACCCTTCTTGGTCGCCTGGCCGTCTCGCGGGAGCATCAAGGCAAGGGTTTTGGCCAACTGCTTCTGAGCGACGCTCTGCTGCGGAGCGTCGCGGCCAATCGCGATATCGGTTCCGTCGCCATGATCGTCGATGCGATCGCCGAAGCCGCGGTGCGGTTCTACGAGCGCTTTGGTTTCCGAAAGTTCCCCAGTCAAGACAGGCGGCTATTTCTCCCGATGAAGACCATCGCGAGCCTCGGTTGATCGCTCCGACAAGGGGGGTCGCAGCTGTGGGAGACGGAATTCGGCTGGGCGATTGGGGTCGGAAGATTGGGAGGGCTAATCGGGGGAAGGTCCTCAAAACCCCATTGCCTCGACCCGCGCCCTTTCCCACGATGCGCCGTGGAAATCAGTCCCATCGCGCGCTGCGCCTCTGCCGGCAAGGCGCCACAGTCAGGTTCATAGGCATGGTCATTCAAAAACGTCTTGGAATTTTCGGCGGAGCCTTCTTCCTCGCTCTCGCCCTCACCGCCCCCGCTCAGGAACCCGCCTTCCTGGGCCAGGTCCCCATTCCGGACCCGGCGGTGCATACCGCCGAGCGCACGAAGAAGGAGGCCCGCGAGGCCTTCAAGAAGGAAATGGAGACGGAGGCTCTCGCCGGGGCTTTGGCGCAGCCCCTGACGCCCGAAACCGAAGCCCTCTACCGCAAAGCCTTCTGGGCCGCCCTCCACACGCGCGACCGCTCCGAGCGGGTCAAGAACGCCCTCGGCCAGGTCCTCGCAAATTACCACGCGCAAACCGACGACGAAACCCGGCGCAAGGCCCTGGAAGCCATCTACGGCTTGTTCCCCACCGAGTTCCAGGCCGAAATCACCGCCCTTCTTCCCACCATCACCGATAAAAAGCAGTTCGCCATGGCGGCCTATTACCTGCTGCGCATCGACCCGGACGGCACGCGCAGGACCATCCGCGAGGCGGCCAGCGAGCACTTCGGCCAACTCAACCTGACCGACGATCCGATCATCGTGGCCCTGCGCCGCGAACTGCGCCCCCGCATGAACATGCAAGCCAGCCTGGAGAAGCGCCCGCCGCTCGAGGATCTTCTCGGCGCCCGCGAACTTCTCGGCCGCACCGTTCTCTTCAGCCTCCATCGCCACAACCGCATCATCCCCGGCATCGCCCTCATCCGCAAAGCCGACGGCTCCTTCCTGCGGCGCGAGGACGGCACCCTCTGGCACATCCCCCACCTGGCCCAATCCGCCTCCGGCCTGCCCGGCACCATCACCAACGGCTACTCGCCCCAGGGCCTCTACTCCATCACCGGCACCGGCGTTTCGGAAAACCAGTTCATCGGCCCAACCCCCTTTATCGACGCCTATATGCCCTTCGAAATCCACGCCAACGCCTGGTTCGACGACGACTCGGGAACGACGATCACGATGACTCAGACGGCCTATTCGGCGCTGCTGCCCCAGGGCTGGAACCGGTACTTCCCCATGACGGAGGCTTTCCTCGCCGGCAAGGCAGGCCGCAGCGGCATCATCGCCCACGGCACCACCACCAACCCGGAATTCTATAAGGACGAGCCCTTCTATCCGCTGGTGCCGTCGCTGGGCTGCATCAAGTCCCTGGAAGTTTGGGACCCGCAGACGGGGAAACTGAAGAAGAGCGACCAGATCGATCTGCTGCGCTCGTGGAACGACGCCGGAGCGGGCCGGGGCTGGCTGGTCCTGGCGGAAATCGACACGAAGGAAACGCCCATCCAACTCGCCGACATCCACGAAGCCGTCGTCATGGCGGAAAACGCCCTCGGCATCGTGCCCGAAACGCCCACCGAGAAAGCCGCCGAAGGGGGCAACTGATCCGCCCATGAGCGCCGCCGAGTGGAATTTCCTGATTGAAACGGCGGCGACGATCTTCGGGTTGCTGTGCGTTTGGCTGACGATTCGCCAGAACATTTGGTGCTGGCCCACCGGCCTCGCCATGGTCGTCCTCTACGTCTATATTTTCTGGAACGCCAAGCTCTACTCCGACATGGGGCTTCAGGTCATCTACATCGGCCTCCAGATCTACGGCTGGTGGTTCTGGCTGCATGGCGGCCGCGACCGGGGCAGGGCGCCCGTGCGCATCATTCCAGCGGCCTGGATGGCCGGCTGGATCGGGACTGGGCTGGTGGGAATGGTGCTCCTCGGGACGGTCATGAGCCGCACGACGGACGCCTCGCTCCCTTACTGGGACGCCGCGACAACGGTTCTCAGCCTCATCGCCCAGTGGCTCATGGGCCGCAAGGTGCTCCAGTCCTGGCTCTTCTGGATCGCCGTCGATGTCCTCGCCATCGGTATCTACCTGGTCAAGGGCCTGCACCAGACCTCGGTGCTCTACGCCGTCTTCCTCGTCATGGCCACACTCGGGTTCTTCGCCTGGAGGCGCGCCATGGCATCCGGCGAGGCCATCTAAGATGCCCGGCGCCAGCGGCTTTCTCCTCGGCAAGTTCCTGCCGCCCCATCGCGGCCATCAGTACCTCATCGACTTCGCGCGCCACATCGCGCCGGACCTGACGGTGCTGGTGGGGACGCTCGAGCGCGAGCCGATCCCCGGACACCTGCGCTACCAGTGGCTCCGCGAGGCTTTCCCCACCGTCCGCTTCTGCCACCTGGCGGAAGACATCCCCCAATACCCCCACGAGCACCCGGACTTCTGGGACATCTGGCGCCGCGCCATCCGGCGTTTTCTGCCCGAGGGACCGGACTACGTCTTCGCCTCGGAAGACTATGGCTTCCGCCTCGCCGAGGAACTCGGCGCCGAATACATCCCCGTCGATCACGCCCGGGAACTGGTGCCGGTATCGGGGACGGCCCTGCGCGAGCGGCCCATGACCCATTGGCCCTATCTCCTGCCCCAGGCCCGGCCCTATTTCGTCAAGCGCGTCTGCGTCTTCGGCCCCGAGTCCACCGGCAAATCCACCCTCGCGCGAAACCTCGCCGCGCACTTCCGCACCGTCTACGCCGCCGAATACGCCCGGCCTCTGCTGGACTTCCAGGACGGCCAGTGCGGCCGCGACGACATCCCCCGCATCGCCCGCGGTCAGATGGCTTCCGAGGACGCACTCGCGCTCCAGGCCAATCGCGTCCTGTTCACCGACACGGACCTCGCCACCACGACGATCTGGAGCCACTGCCTCTTCCAGGATTGTCCGTCCTGGATCGAAGACGAAGCGGCCCGCCGCCGCTACGACATGACCTTGCTGTTGGATGTCGATGTGCCTTGGGTGCCCGATGGCCAGCGGTTCTATGAAGACTGCCGCCGCGAATTCTTCGATCTGTGCCGCGAAAAGCTGGAGCGGCTCGGCCGGCCCTATCGAATCATCCGAGGCGACTGGGACCAGCGCCTCGCCCAGGCCGTGGAGATTGTCGAGCCACTGGTGCGCGATTGAATCCCCCCACGGCGCGCCGCTTCCCTCTTTGCCTTCGGCCGATGCTCCACAAGTCGATTTCGACTGTTTATGTGTATCTTGTCTATCTTGCTCCGTAGTCTCCACATGAGGGGACAAACGGATTCGCCTGTGAGACACTTCCCTCAGATCGTCACTTCCGAGGGAGCACCCACCCCATGACCACCCAGACCCGCAGCCTACTCAACAATGCCTGGCCATCAGGCGCCATTCCCCAGCAATCGCCACATCCGCACCACGTCGCAGGTTTCCGCCACGTCGTGGGTGCGGACGATCGCCACGCCCTGCGCGGCGCACCAGGCCGCCACCGCCAACGACCCCGCCAGCCGGTCCGCCGGATCCTGCTGGCCCAGCAAAGCCTTGAACATCGACTTGCGCGACGCGCTCACCAGCATCGGGTAGCCCATCCGCCGCCCCAGCTCCCCCACGCCCCGCAGCAGCGCCAGGTCGTACTGGGCCCAGTAGGGATAGCCCCGGCTGAAAAAGCCCTTCGGCCGGCCCAGCGGCGGCTCATGGGTTCGCGCCCAGACCTCCGCGCGCCGCCGGAAAAACCCCACGCCCGGGTCCAGCACGATCCGCTCTCGGGGAATTCCCGACTCCTCCGCCCGGGCGAGGGCCTCGCGCAGCAGCGCTTCGCACAACTCGAGCACGTCGCGCGGATCCTCCGCCTCTGGGTTCGCGAGGGCGTTCTCGTTCGCCATCAGGACGCAACCGGCACCGGTTTCGTCCACCACCGCCGCCATGTCCTCGTCCCCCGCGAAGCCCATCACGTCGTTGACAATGCAGGCTCCCGCCTCGATGGCGGCGCGGGCCACGTTGGCGCGCTGCGTGTCGGCGCTGATCGGCAGGTCCGTGGCCTCGCGGGCGGCGGCCACGGCTTCCGCCATGCGCTCCTCTTCCTCCGCGGGCGAGACGTGTGTTTCCTTATAGGGCGCCGTGGACATCGCCCCGATGTCCAGGATATCCGCCCCGGCCTCGGTGGCCAGGCTCGCCGCCGCGCGCACCGCGTCGCGCCCGGCAGCCACCGAACCGGCGAAGAACGACTCCGGGCTCGCGTTGATAATCGCCATGATCCGGGGCCCGTCCCCCGGTTTCAGCACCAGCGGCCCCAGCCGCGTTTCGCCATCCGCCACCGGCGTCAGTCCGCCAACTCGTTCATCATGTACGCCACCGCGTCCGTATAGGTGATCCGCGCGTCGCGGATGTGCTTCGTCAGGAGGAAGTTCTGATGCAGGCCCTCGATCACGAACTCCATCATCACCGGCAGCTCGCCCGCCTTCTCGCTCAGGCTCAGCTCGCGGGTGATCTGCTCCAGGCCCGTCACTTCTTTCAGCGCCGCCTCGTACTCCGCCTGACTCATCTCCGCGGTCAGGTGCAGTTGGTTGCCCGCTTCGAACCAGTCGACGATAGGCTGGAACCGGCTGAAGTCCGCTTTGCGGTCGCGGCCTCGGCGGTAATTCTCCACCACGCGGCTGTTGAATTGATGGCGCAGGGCGCGGCCGATCAGGTGAATCGCCACGTTCGCCACGCCCTCCTGCTCGCCCTTGTAGACCAGCTCGATCTTGCCCGTCAGCGCCGGAATGCTCTGGAACAGATCCGTGAAGCGCGCCGTCGCCTCCCGCTCGCCATGCACCACCGCGCGCGTCTCCGCCACGCTGAAGACCGTTTCCAGGTAACTGATGGCCATGCGGGCGCTGACGCCCGAGGATTTGTCCACGAAGTCGCTGTCGCGCGCTTCCACGGCGATCTGCTCGATCGCTTCCGAAATCAGCGCCGGCACGTGGACGGTGCTCTCCCGGTCCGTCCAGGCTTCCTGCTCCGTGATGCGCCGCGCGTCCTCGATGTTCTCTGGATAGTGCGTCAGGATCTGCGCGTCGATGCGGTCCTTCAGAGGCGTGATGATGTTGCCGCGGTTGGTGTAATCCTCCGGGTTGGCCGTGAACACCAGAGCCAGGTCCAGTGGCAGCCGCACCGGGAAGCCTCGGATCTGGATGTCCTTCTCCTCCATAATGTTCAGCAGACCGACCTGGATGCGGCCCTGCAAGTCCGGCAATTCATTGATGGCGAAAATGCCCCGGTTCGTCCGGGGGATGATGCCATAGTGGATCACTTCCTCGTCGCTGAAATCGAGCTTCTTGCTGACCGCCTTGATGGGATCGATGTCGCCGATCAGGTCGGCGATCGCCACGTCCGGCGTGGCCAGCTTCTCCTGATACCGCATCGACCGATGCACCCAGGTAATCGGCGCCGCGTCGCCCTGATCGGCGATCAGCCGTTTGCTGCGGGTCGTGACCGGGTGGTAGGGATCCTCGTTGATGGCCGACCCGCCCAGCACCGGCATCCATTCGTCCAGGATGTTCACCAATTGGCGGATCATGCGCGTCTTGGCCTGACCGCGCAGCCCCAGCAGCAGGAAATCGTGGCGCGCCAGAACGGCGGCGATGACCTGAGGGATGACCGTTTTGTCGTAACCGACAATGCCAGGAAAGACCGTCTCACCGGCGCGCAGCTTGACGATCAAGTTCTCGCGCAACTCATCCTTCACCGACCGGCTTTTCCAGCCGCTCGCCTTCAACTCGCCAAGAGTCGCAATCGCCGGGGGCGTCGTGGCATCAGCCATAAGACCGTCAATCCTTCGAGGAAATACGCCGCGCACGGCGGCGGGCGGTACAAGAAGAGAAGTCCGTGCCAAGGCGGTCTGGGCTTGCGCCCGCCAGGCGCCAGCGAATTCTGCCTCCATCGATCGCAGAACGGGGGTGGCCGCACGATGCTCCTCTCATGGTATCATGTCAAGATGGCGTGGCAAGGCTCGCGTTTCGGCCCGTCCGCCTCGCCCGCGGCGATCGCCGAGGCCGAACGGCAACTCGGCGTGACCTTTCCCTCCGATCTGCGCGCCCTCTATCGGCATCACGACGGCTCCACCGCCCCCGATGGCTGGGGCTACCGCCTGATGACCCTGCGCGAAGCCGCCGCGTTCGAAGCCTCCTGCCGCGAATGGTTCCGCGACCCCATCCGGGAAGTCCTCGGACTCCGCTTCCTCTGGACCAACGACAACAGCGACTACTTGGGCTACTGCTTCGCCGAGCCTTTCACCGGCCATATCGTCGAAATGGAGCACGACGGCCATCCCCTCAGCCTGATCAACCGCGGCCTGCCATCGCTCCTCCGGGACCTGATGGCGGCTGTGCGCAACGAGCGGCGGCTGGAAAAGTGGGAGAATCGCCGCGACCCGGTCGCCGAGGAACTCAAGCGCTGGTACATTTTCCAAAGCGAGAGCCGCTGCCGCCATCCCCGCGATTCGATGGAATTGATCGCGGAGAAGCAGGCCGGGCGCATCTGGCGCCGGTTCGTGCCTTCGGCGACCGAGAGCTTCCCGGGTTTTCGCGATCTGCCCGCGGATTTTCCCGGGCCCGGCTTGATGCCCGGACGCGAGCACCCGGCGGATCGGCAACGGGTGGCGCTCCTGAGGCAAGCCTACGAACGTCACAAGACTCCGGACGACTCCGGCAGGTTCCACGCCGGAGCGCTCCACCGCGCTATCTGCGCCTTCCTTCCCCGCGAGGAATCGCAGTGGCTGGTGCCGTTCCTGCGCGACCCCAACTTCTTCACCGCCGCCCAAGCCGCCGAAAGCCTCGGCCTCAGGAAGTGGTCGCCCGCCAAGGAGGAACTCGAAGTCCTCGCCCGCGACACCCGCCCCAATGCCCCCCACGCCGCCCGGCAGGCCCTCGACCGCATCGCTCCCGCGCAGTCGCTCGACGAGCTTCTCCGTCAGGCTCGCGAGACCGATTGGGAAAAGGAACTGCCTTTTGAACTGATGCCGCGTTTTCTTCGATTCAACAGCGAAATCGTCGTCCGCACAAATCATCAGGCCCAGCGTTTCGCCGTGCGCTATCGCGACCCCAGGACGAAGTCCTGGCCGGTGATTTGGGAGGTGTAGGCGGCGCGGGGAAATACCCTCTCACCCCATCGCCGCCAAGTCCTCGCGCACCTCGGCCAGGTTGGCGTTCCATTCCTGGAAGAACGGGTGGTGCGGCGGGACGATCTGCTGGAACATCGGCTCGGCCCAAAGATAGCGTTCCTCGGCCCGGCGCAGCGCCGCCGCGTCCTTGGTCTGCTGGCCCAGGAAATGAAGCGCCAGGGCGAAGCGGTACTGGAACTGGGCGCGGTCGATCAGCAGCTTCGGGTCCTCCGCGTTGCCGTCCAGGCTCATCATCGCCGCTTCCTTCGTGTCCGGCTCCGGCGCGAGAGGATTGGCGGCATCGAATTCGCGCCGCGCCAGCGAGTCCAGGTGCATGTCCTCAGGGTAGCGCGCCTCGGGGCCCGACAACCGCCGGCCCCGCTGGGCCGCGGCGTCCACTTCTTCGAACACGGCGACGGCGCCGGCATACCGCTCGGCCGCCGTCAGAGCGCTGGCGCGGGCCTGCATCACTTGCACCAGGGGGTGCGGCAAAATGCCCGATTCCTGATACATCGTGCAGCGTCGCACCATCTGGGCGAGCTGGAAATCGAACACCCAGGTCTTCACCTCCGCCTCGGTGTAGGGCGTGATGTCCTGCTCGAAAACCTCCCGCAGGAGCGCCTGGCCCTTCTCGGCGAACTCCGCCGCGTCCTCGCCGCGGCCCATGCCGATCAGTTCCTCGACGCGTTTTTCCACCAGGCTGGCCAAGGTGTCGCCGCTGCCGTCGTGGGCGGCGGCCTTCAGAGCCTTGGCGAACAACTCGGCGGCCTTCCCGTCGTTGCCCTCTTCTTCCTCCAGTGTGGCCAGCGAGGCGTAAGGCAACCAGAGGACTTCGTGGTCTTCGCCAGCGACCTTCGCCTTCAGGGCGAGGGCCTTTTGCAGGAGGGTTCGGGCCCGGGCCAGATCGCCCGTCTGAAGGCAAAGATCGCCGGCGTTCTGCACGGCGCCGGCGAAGTCGACGTCGTCTTCGCCGCGGTCTTTCTCCAGGAGGGGAAGGGCTTCGAGCATGGCTTCGCGGGCTTCCTCGAGGCGGTCCTGATGTCGGTAGATCCCGGCGAGGAGGTTGAGGGCTTCGCCGCGGGCCGAATCGGGGTTGCTCTTGGCGCTGCCGGCGGCGTCGAGGGCCTTCTCGCAAAGGCGCGTGGCTTCGTCGAGATCGCCCTCCTGATAGGCCTCGACGGCGTCTTCATAGAGGTCTTCGAACTTCTTGCGTCCAAACATGACGGATGTCTCCCAAACGCTGGATTAGGGCTAAACTTTGTGGGACTTGAACGGCTGTTGAAGTCGAGGCGAGGAGCGGGAGCAACGGGTAAAAAATGGCTTGGGCGAGTAAAAACAGCGCGGCCCCCGCCGGGGTGGCGGGGGCCGGTGTTAGCCTGGTGGAACCAATAGAGGGAATTGTGAGGAGGGATGTTCTATTGGAGGGATGTGATTGGGAGGGAAGTTTGTCCCTTTTCGGGAGCGAGGGATGTTAGTAGGAGGGAAAAACCCGGACGGGTGTCCGGAGAGTCGCCTCAATTGGCAAAGCCCACCATGACTGAGCAAATCGTTAGACAGTAGGGGTTGGTTGTTTGTTCCTCCTCGCGTGACCGTTTTCGCAAATTTTTTGGGTGGCCGGTTTCTGGATTCGTTTCCGGGAGTCGAGGTTCGACTCACCTTGGAAGTGTCGTCCAGCTTCTCGGGCTCGTCAACTGAGTTAGAGAAAACCGTGCCATTCTTGGCGAAGGTTGTAATCTCTGCGTTCCCGGCCCGTCCCGGCACAAGCCCTTTTTTGCCGGCCAAAGGCGGTGCAATGTCCCGGTTCTGAGTCATTGCCGCAACTTTGGAGCCAACGTGAAGGGCTTCGTCCCAACCGAAGGCAAACAGTTGCACACATCGGGCCAGCAACCGCAATGGAAAAGTGTACGCTCATTTACCTAAGACAAAAGTGGTGGATTTGTCGAGGTTTTGACGAGGACATGGCCGGGAAGGCCTCGCCCGTTCGCCCAGATTCCGGCCCTAAACGGCGGCTTGCTCGCGATATTGTAGCTCATAGAGACGCCGATAGAGACCGTCGCGCCCCAGCAGCTCCTGATGCGATCCTTCTTCCACCAAATGCCCATGGTGCAGCACGAGAATACGGTCGCAGGATTGTATCGTCGAGAGACGATGGGCGATAATCATCGACGTGCGGCCCTCCACCAGCCGCTCCATGGCGGCCTGGATCAAATGCTCCGTCTCCGTGTCGATGTTCGAGGTCGCTTCGTCCAGGACAAGAATCTCGGGATCGAAAGCCAGCGCCCGCGCGAAAGAGAGCAGTTGCTTCTGGCCGACGGACAAAGTGGCGCCCCGCTCCATGACGTTGGCGTCGTAGCCCCCGGGCAGGCGCTCGATGAACGTGTGAGCGTTGACGGCCGTGGCCACCATTTCGGCGCGCTGCCCATTAATGCGCGCGTCGGACTCGCCGAGGCGGATGTTGTCGAGCACCGTGCCGCGGAAGAGGAAGACGTCCTGGAGCACGATAGCGATGCGCTGGCGCAACTGTTTCTGGGGCAGGTGTTGAATATTGACACCGTCGAGCAGGATTTCGCCCTTCTGAATGTCGTAGAAACGGCATAACAGCGCCATCATTGTAGTTTTGCCCGAGCCAGTAGGACCAACGAGTGCGATTTTCTGCCCATGTTGCACTTTGAAACTTACGCCCTTCAGCACCCAGTCCTCATCGTTGTACGCGAACCAGACGTCGCGGAACTCGATCATGCCGGACTTGATCGGCATGGCGGCGGGGGATTCGGGATCGTTGATCTTGGGCGCGGTGTCGAAAATCTTGAAGAGGCGCTCGCTGGCGGCGATGGCGGACTGAACGAGATTGAACTTTTCGCTCAGGTCCCGGATCGGGGCGAAGAAGCGTTCCAAAAGGAGCACGAAGGCGAGGAGTTCGCCGACGGTGACCATCTGGAGGGTGAACTGGTGGCCGCCCTGCCAGACGATCAGCGCGAGGCCGACGGCGGAAATGACTTCGATGGCCGGAAAGTAGGTCGCGAAGGCGAACACTGTGCGATAATGGGCGTCGCGATGCAGATCGTTGAGGTGTTCGAACTGGCCGAACTGGCGTTGCTCCTGGGTATTGGCGTGAACGGTTTTCATACCGGTCACGTTTTCCTGGGTGTGGGTGTTGAGGCGCGAAAGCCGAAGCCTCGTCAGGCGATAGCCGAGCCGGACCCGGGTGCGGAAAAACCACGACAGCGCGATGACCACCGGGATCACCAGGAAGGTCCAGAGAGCGAGTTGCCAGTTCAAGAACAGAAGCGCGACGACGATGCCGACGAGCATGAACATCTGCTGGAAAATGCCCACGACGCCCTGGGCGAAGAGTTCGTTGAGGACGTTGACGTCGCTGGTGACGCGGGTGATGAGCCAGCCGACGGGGCGCTTGTCGAAGAAGCCGAGGCCCTGCTTGTTGATGTGGCGGAAGAGGTCCATGCGCAGATCGCGCATGGAGAGCTGGCCGATCTTGGCGATCTGGTATTCGGTGTAAACTTGCAGGCCGAACATGACCAGGAAGATCACGAGAAGGATCCCGGCCATCCAGATCACGCCGGTCCAGTTGCCCGGCACGATGTAATCGTCCACGATGGGTTTGACCATCAGGCCGGGGGCGAGCTGCAAACCGGCGATGATGATGGAAAGGAAGACGGCGAGGGCGATGGCGCCTTTGCGGGGCTTGAGATAGCGCGCGAGGCGCTTGATCTGGGTCCAGTCTTCAAAGGACTCGAGCGCTTCTTCCTCCACCTCGGCCTTCTTGGCGCGGCGTGGCCGGGCCTGAGGCGATGGGTTCTGAACGCGGCCATGGCCGGTGCCGGGGGCGGGGGGCGCCTGCGTTCCCGGGGTTTCGGCGTTTTCCTGCGGATCGTGCGCGTGCGAATCGGGCTTAGCCAATGGCTTCCACCTCCTCTTCGAGGAGTTGCTTGCGGTGCAACTCGGTATAGAGACCGGGCTGGGCGAGGAGGCTTTCGTGGCGGCCTTGGGCGGTGATGACTCCGTCCTCCAGAACGATAATGTGATCGGCCATCGAGACCGTTGAGATGCGATGGGAAATCAGGAAAACACTGCGGTTCGCCATCACCGTTTCCAGGTGCCCGAGGATTTGCTCCTCGGTCTGCGTATCGACCGCCGAGAGGGCGTCATCGAGGATCAGCAGCGAAGAATCGCGCACCAGGGCGCGGGCGATGGCGGTGCGCTGTTTCTGGCCACCGGAGAGGTTGATGCCGCGCTCGCCGAGCATCGTCTCGTAGCCCTTGGGGAAACCGGCGATGTCGTCGTGAACGTTGGCCTGGCGGGCGGCGTCTTCGATTTGCTCCTGGGTCAGTTCACTCAGCGCGCCGAAGCGGATGTTTTCCGAGAGCGTGTCGCTGAAGAGGAAGGTTTCCTGGAACACGATGGCGACGCGGCGCCGCAGCTCGGCCAGGGGCCAGTCATTGATGTCGATGCCGCCAAGGAAGAGCTGGCCCCGCTCGACCGGATAGAGGCGCAGCAGCAGATGGACGAGGGTGCTCTTGCCCGCGCCGACGCGGCCGATGATGCCCAGGGTGGTGCCCGACGGGATCTTGAGGGTGATGTTTTTGAGAACCGGTTCTTCCTCGGCGCCGGGATAGGCGAAGGTCAGATCGCGGAATTCGACGTCGAGGTCGCCGGGCAAATCGGCGGCGGAGACGGCGGTGGGCGAATCGCCGACCATCGACTTGGCTTCCGTGATTCCAGCGATGCGTTCCATGGCGGAGTTGGCGCGCTGGTACAGGTTGATCACCCACCCCGCGGCGATCATGGGCCAGACCAGCATGCCGAAGAGCAGCAGCAGCGCCGTCAGGTCGCCGTAATCGAGCGAGCCCGCCATGATCTGGCGCGCGCCCACCACGAGGATGATGGCGAGGCCGCTGCCAGCGATGAGCTGAATCGCCGGGCGGAAGTAGGCCAGCGTCTTGGCGAGGTCGAGGGAGACCTTGATGTAGTGGTCGTTTTCCGCGTCGAACTTGCGCTCCTGGTTTTGCTCCTGCGCGTAAGCCTTCACGACCCGGATTCCGGCGAGGGATTCCTGGGTGTAGGTGGTCAGATCGCCGAGGGCGTCCTGCTGGGCGCGATAGCCGTGGTGGAGGCGGGCGCCGAAGATCTTGACCAGCGCGGGCAGCAGCACGAGCGGCATCAGGCCCGCCACGGTGACCTGCCAGTTGAGGCGGAACATCTGAATGAGCACGATCGGCAGCACGAAAATCGTGTTCGCCGTGTACATGATCGCCGGGCCCAGAACCATGCGGATCATGTCGAGATCGTTGGTCATGCGCGACATGATATCGCCGGTGTTGTTGCCATCGTAGAAAGTGGCGTCGAGGGACTGGAGCTTCTTGTAGATGTCGTTGCGGAAGTCGAATTCGATGTCGCGACTGGTATCGATCAGGACGCGGCGCATCAAGTAGCGGAAGGCCCCGCCGAGCCCCGCGATGCAGACCAGGAGCAAGGCGGCGTCGCGGAGTTCCTGCATCAAAGTGGCACGGTCGGTGATTCCGTTGATCGCTTTGCCGGCGTACACGGGCACCTTGGCCGAGAAGTAGTTGGCGAAGAAAACGAAGACGATGCCGAAAAGGAAGCGCCACCGATACTTGACGAGATAGACTTTAAGAGCGAGAAGGGCTTTCAAGAGACCGTCCGTGAAAGGCGGGGTGGGTTCGCGCGCGGCCGGCGGCGGAACCGGGAAAGGCAGAAGAGAGCAAATCGGACGCCATGGGCGTAGCTGCAAATTGTTGCCCAGCGATAGCCCCGGGCGTAAGGCCCGCAAAACCAACGAACTTCGAAGGGAAGAAAGCGGGTCATAAACCAGCCCGCCGTCGCGTTCTTCACCACATAGGTCATGCGCGCGCGGTAGCTGGTGCGGATGAAGCGCGGGCTCTCGATGCCCAGGCCGACGCTTTCCCAGTGCCAACCGACCGCCGCGGGCACGAAGCGCACGGCCTTGGCGGAGCGCCGCAGCCGCGTGCAGAGGTCTGTTTCTTCGTAGTAGGCGGGCCAGTATTCCTCGTCGAACCCGCCGAGGGCCTCGAGATCGGCACGGCGCACGGCGATGAAGGCGCCGGTGACGTAGTCCACATCCGAGACATCGTCCCACTCGCCATGGTCTTCTTTGCCCATCCCGTGATGTTCGCACATCGCGTTGGTGTAGAGGATGCCGCCCGCGTGCTGGAGCCTTCGACTGTTGGGATAATAGAGCTTAGCCCCCGTCAGACCCACCGCCGGGTCCTCGATCAGAGGCGCCACCAGCCGCGCCACGGCCAGGCGGTCCACCGCGCAATCGGGGTTGAGGAACACCACGAGGGGATGGCTCGCCGCGCGCCAGCCCAGGTTGTTTCCGCCCGCGCAGCCGAGATTCTTCTCGCTGCGGAGGGCTCGATCCACGGCCGGGTGGGCCTGAGCGATGGCGTGCGAATCATCCGCCGAGGCGTTGTCCACGACGATGACTTCCAAGGTCACGCCTTGGCTGCGGCCGAGTTCGTCGAGGCAGATGGGAAGGAAGGCTGCGCTGTTGTAAGCCAGCACGACAACGGAAACGGAGGGCGGCGGGGGAGCGGGAGCGGCGGGAGGCGCGGTGGCCTCCCGCGGAGGAGGATCGGAGTGGGTCATCGCCCTGAGGGTTTCTGTCGGGAGAGATTCTTGCCGGCGGGGGGGAAGCGCGTCGCGCGCCGTGCCGCTTAGGAGGCGGTCTTGGTGGCCTCGGAAGCGGCAACCATCTTGTTGCTGACGGTGGTGTTGCTCTTAACGGACATCGGGATGGTCATCGTCTCGGACTCGCCCTGGGCGTTGGGCATGCCCATCTGGGCGTTGATTTCGCCGGAGAGGTCCATCGACGTCTCGCCCGAGGTCACGAGTCCAGACTTCAGGTCAACCATCAGCTTGCCCGTCTTTGTGCCGGTCAGGGCCACGTCCACCAGCATCTGGCCCATGGCCTGGGCCTGGCGGTCGGGCAGGGGCACGATGTCGGAGGACACCTTGATCGTGGCGACGCCGTCGGCGACGCTTTCCAGCGTGTAAGTATCGGTCATCTGAACGGGGAAGGCGACGCTTTCCGAGCCGTCGGAAGTCCAGGAATCACCCACCGCCATGGCGTCGGCGGGGTAGGAGAAGACCGCGCCGAGGATGATTTCCTTGAGCATGTCGTCACTGAACTGGTCCTGGAGCTGAGAGCGGACGCGGGCTTTCATCTGCTCGTCGGGGATTCCGGCGTTTTCGATCACATCGTCGATCACGGCGCCAAAGCCTTCGATGCCCGCCACGTCGCCGTCGGGTTCGATGGAGACGATCAGAGGCTTGTCGACCAGCGAGGTGAACAGCGCGGCCATGGGGCCGGACGGTTCTTCGTCTGCGTTGTCAGAGTCGAAGGTCATCGACATGGCGTCGCCCTCGACGCTGCCCTGAACTCGCTCGAAGATGTAACGGATGTCTTGCGTGCCGTCCTCGGCGACCTCGGCCACAGAGGCGCCAGAGGCCAGATCGAGCTTCTGGGTGGTGACGCTCTTCTGGCCCATCATCTCCTGGCTGATGACCTGCTCGGTGGAGACGCTGGAGTCATAGCTCTCGCCCTGCGAGAGGTTGTAACGAAGCTGGTACTTCTCGCCGTCCTGAGCCTCGGCGGCGGTGGCGCCGAGGACGGCGAAGCAAGCGGCGGCGGCCATCAGCCGAAGGGCCGGGCGCTGCGTGGAAGAAAAAGTCATGGAGTTTCCTTAGGTTCGAAAGTCAGAGTGTTCTTTTATCAAGAGCGGTCCGATTGCAAGGGACAAGAGAAGAGCGTGCCATCTGGCCTCTGCGGGGGAACCGGCGCGCACTCTGGCATTGTCCTTCCCTCCGGTACGGCCCGACATTCGCAGGCCGGCAGGCTGTAGAAATAACCAAAACGGAGACCGACCCATGAATCTACGAGCGATCCTCTTCCCGGGCCTGATGGCCCTCGCGGGCCTCGGCCTCAGCGGCTGCGCGGAAATGCAGGGCGTCCTCGGCGACGTCGTCAAATCCGCCCCGAAACCCAGCGCCTCCGTCAAGGGCGCCAAATTCCAGGACCTCTCGCAGCAGAGCGCCACCATGCTCTTCGACGTCGAAATCGAAAACCCCTACGGCTTCGCGCTGCCCCTGACCGACGTGACCTATGGCCTGGCCGCTGGCGGCAGCGACACCAGCGTCTTCCAGGGCGCCCAGAAACTGACCGGCACCGTGCCCGCCAAAGGCACCCGCACCGTCGAACTGCCGCTCACCATCGGGTTCCAGGAACTGCTGACCGCCGTGCAGGGTGTCCGCCCCGGCCAGGTCTTGCCCTACCGCGCCAACTTCGACCTCTCGATGACGAACCCCTCCGGCGGCGACCCCATCCGGCTGCCCATCGAAAAGAAGGGCGAGCTGCCCGTGCCCGCCGCCCCCGAAGTCACCGTCGAGGACGTCGCCTGGGAAAACCTCTCGCTCGCGAACGCCGACGGCGTGCTGAAGCTCAAAGTCAAAAACACCAACGAATTCGCCGCCTCGCTGGCGCAGATGGGCTACGACCTGAAACTCTCGGGGACGTCGGTGGCCAAGGGCTCCCTGCGCGACGCGGCCAACTTCGAAGCCGGCGGCGAACAAACCCTCGAAATCCCCTTCAGCGTCCGCCCCATGGACCTCGGCCTCGCGGCCTTCAACATGATGAAAAGCGGCCAGGCGAGCTACGACCTGACCGGCGACATCGACCTCGGAACGCCGTTCGCGCCGATTACGCATGAGTTTTCGAAGAGCGGGCGGACGGGGGGATAATGTAACAGGGGCGACCGGCCAATTTCGGAGGCAGCGAGTCTTCTGCAGGAAATCGCTCGTATGCCTTCCGAACTTGCAACGGGAGAACACAACGCGCTCCTTGGCATTGGCCGCTTGGCGCTCGATCCCGGCGCCGACGGCGGCGGGCACGGCCTTCTTGACACGCTGTTCGATCTTTGGAAAGAGTACGGGCAAGCGTCCGGTCGGCAGGAAAGCTTCCGACTCGGCATGAGGCTCCTGTCGAAAATCCACCTCCACTGAGCCGCCCAAGGCCCCATCCCGGTGCCGCTTACCGATCACGCGGCGAAAAACGTGGTCAAAATGCTGGCGGTGTTTGAAGCTTCAGGGGACGTCGCAATCGGAGAGACCAAGGTCGATAACGTCATGAAACGGATGTTCGGGGTATCGAATTTCGATGTGACAGATGGCCTGGAAGTCATCGGCGACATGCACGAGTACAACAACTTCACCAACTGGATCGCCCTGGCGGGGAACACCCCGGGGCATTTGAAGGGCTATTACTTCGAGGCATGGGATGTGCGGCAGAGGTTTGCTCCGGGAGATGTTGCAATTCTCGCGGATAGTCAGAAAATGGATGTGATTGCGCATGGTGCCGACTTGTATGAGTATAAGAACCATGAGGGAGTTCCGGATTTGGAAAGACTGAAGGAGCAGGCCGAGAGGCATGGTGAAAACTATGTGGATGTCTTTGGAGCTGGCCGTAAGTACTATTATGTTTTCAGTAGAGTCTACTCGGATTCTGATCGAATCGCCATTGAGAACGCGGTAAGACAAGGCATTGCTTTAGGCGATGCTACTTTTGGAGGAGATGTGATATTTCTGTACAGAAATGGAAATCACTCAATTCCACCAAGTATGCAAGGAAATGTCAGTTATGAAGATTAAGCACATTATACGATCTGATGCAAGGTTTACGAGGCAAGTAGTTGGCGAAGCTTCAGTAGTACCTATAATTAATAATAGCACGGGCTCATATTTTTTGAAAGAAGATGACACTGGCGTTTCGATGTCCAAGCTTATCAACTATGAATCGCGCGGTGTGGTCGTTAAGAACCAGGAGTCATGCTACGTTTTGAATACTGATAACTCGTATTATGCTGTCCGGGAGGGGAGGCTGGAATTTGTGGTCTCCAAGAATGACCTGCGTGAGGATGAGATACTTGAAGATTCTTGGAGCATTGGCGACACAGTCTTCTTCCTTACAATAATAAAAGTGACGTATGTCAGTCGTCTGTACAAAATCCTCCCTTCCTCACGTCCTGAGGAGCTTTGGTCAGACGACAGAACCCAATTCATCAGAGCCTTTCACACCCACAGAGGTGTCATGGTCGTTTCCCGTGCCGGAGACTATAAGTCATCCGTTCACTTCGGCCCGATAGACAGGGATGGAAAAATTGTCACAAGAAATGTCTATGAAGTCGGAAAGTCGTATGACTTTATAGTCCATGAGGGTTACTTGTATATCGTGTCTGTTCCCTACAACGAGAAATCCCAGCCAACGTTAACAGCGATTTCCGTCGATGATCTTTTTGTCAAGTGGCAAATGTCCTTGCCGAAGGGTTTTTCCATGTTTCGTAGGATCGGCGAGTCATTATACATAGGGTCAACTAGCAAGATTATGCAATTTGGTCCGGAGGGTATTGTACGGGAGTATATTGTTCTGAAGCAATATCTGACTCATCAGAGGGTATATCACTGTATCAGCGCCAATGACGACTTCCTCCTAGGGGCAGAAATCGGATCGGAGTTGGCTCTCTTCGAGAGACGCAGTGGAAAACTCGTTTCTTGCTGGAGGGAGGAAAAGCATATTGTGGCCCCGGCGATCTTCCTCCAGCATCACTTCGTTGTCCCTACAGCCGACAAGGAACTGCTGGTCTACGAGTTGCCTCGAATAGACGGGGATAGCTAAATCAAGGAGGCTGAGTCGTCGACGACCGCCCCGATGAATTACCCCTCGTCAGCGGAGTCGCCCCCGAATTTCGCACTGGCATTTTACGCCTGAGCAACGATCAATCTGGCATCGGGCATGGCTTGGCTGGAAGTGTCATGCTCTTGGCAGAAGACCTGGCGGACGACGAACTTCTGACCATGACGCTGCGCGGCCTCAGCCCGATTCGGCCCGCCGGGTCGCCGGGCGGGATCCCTGTCGCCTTGACGGACGTTATATCCGCACCCGCTCGATCTTATCCAAGGTCACCTTCTCCCCCGTGCGGTCGTAGAGCATCGTCGTGCGGGTCGATTCGTGGGCCGCGATGGCGGCCGCGTCTTCGAGGCGCCCTCCGTTGTCCATAAACGCTGTGATGCCAGTCGCCCGGAAGGTGTGGTTGCCCGCCGCTCGTAGTTCCGCCTTCAGGCGGCAAGCCGAACATCCACCTTGCTTCTGCGCCAGCCACCTGCCTCGCCCCCCATCGTGCGGGCTGTTGACTACCTCGGCCTCCCCCCCATTCCGCCTGAAGGCGGGACTACGAACAATCTCCATTCGTGCCCATCTCGCGGCTCTCAATCCCTCCGTTCCCTCAACTTACCCTTCGTAAGCTCCTGGTGTCTGATAAGTGCAGTAAGTCTATTTTGTCTATCTTGCTCCACAAGCGCCACATGAGGGGACAAACCGTCCGGCCTGTGAGACCCTCCTTCCTGTTCGATCTCGAATCCCAGGAGGCGCCTCGCCATGACGAACCTTTCCCAATCCCTCAATATCCCCCGCCACACCCCTTCCCTACAGCAAATCCATCGGGTCCACGTCGATGGCGACGCGGGTGGTGGCGGGGAGTTTGTACTCGCGGTCGGCGAGGGCGCTGCGCAGCAGCCCGGCGACGCGGCTGGGGCTTTCTCCGCGCAGCATCAGGCGGTAGCGAAACCGCCCCGCCAGCCTCGAAATCGGCGCCACCAGCGGGCCATTGATGACCACGTCGCGGGCGTTCGTGTGGTATTTCAGGCGGTAGAGGATGTTCCCCAGGGTCTTGCCCGCGGCCCAGGCCTTGTCGCGGTCGGGGTCGCTCAGCGTCAGGGCGATCAGCTTGCCAAAGGGCGGAAACCCGATCTGGCGGCGTTTGGGCGCGGCCGCCCGGTAGTAGCCGGTGTAGTCGTGGTTGCAGGCGAAGCGGATCGTGTGGTGGCGCGGCAGGTAGGTTTGCAGAATCACCTGACCGGCGCTGCTGCGGCCCGCGCGGCCAGCCACCTGGGTCAGGACGCTGAAGGTGCGTTCTTCGGCGCGGAAATCGGGCTGGAAGAGCCCCACATCGGCCAGCATCACGCCCACCAAGGTGACCTTTTCCAGGTGCAGACCCTTCGCGATCATCTGCGTGCCGAGGATGATGTCGGCGTCGCCGCGCGTCATCTGCTCCCAGGCGTCAATAAAGGCCTGGCGGCCGCGCGTCGTGTCCTGGTCCAGGCGCAGCACGCGGGCGTCGGGAAAGAGGGTGGCCAGCTCGCGCTCGACGCGCTGGGTGCCGCTGCCGACGGACATCAGCTCTTCGTACTGGCACTCGGGACAGACCTTGGGCGCGTCGGCTTTCACGCCACAGAAGTGGCATTTCAGCACCGCCTTGCCGCCCACATCGGCGTCGGGCACGAACAGGTCCAGCTCGGCGTTTTCATCGTTCCGCGCGCCGCCGTGGCGATGCACCGTCATCGCGATGTCGTCGTCGTCGCATCGCGCGACCCACTTGCAGGACGGGCAGAAGAGGAAATTGCTGAATCCGCGCCGGTTCAGGAACAGCAGCGTTTGCTCGCCGCGTTTGAGGCGCTCGGCGATGGCTGCGCGCAGCTCGACGCTGAACAGGCTCATGTTGCCCTGGGCGACGACCTGCTCGGCCATGTCCACGACGCGCACCGGGGGCAGCGCTTCGCCCGACGCGCGCTCGGTCAGGGTCAGCAGCCGGTACTTGCCCATTTCCGCGTTGTGATAGGACTCGAGGCTGGGCGTGGCGCTGCCGAGAACGACGGGGATTTTGAGCCGATTGGCCCGCAGCACGGCGATATCGCGGGCGTGATAGCGAGGCGTCTCGCCCTGCTTGTAGGAGCCGTCGTGCTCCTCATCGACCACGATCAGGCCGAGCCGGGGCAGGGGCGAAAACACCGCCGACCGCGCCCCGATGACGATGCGGACGCGGCCGGCCTGGATGCGGCGGTAGAGGACGAGTTTTTCGCGGCGCGTCTGCTGGCTGTGGAAGACTCCGATTTCCGCGCCCAGCGGCCCGAAGCGGGCTTCGAAGCGCGCCAGCGTCTGCGGCGTCAGGCTGATTTCCGGCACCAGGCACAGCGCCGTCCCCCCGCGCTCGAGGACGCGCTTCATGGCTTGCAGATAAACCTCGGTCTTGCCGCTGCCGGTGACGCCAAAGAGCAGAAAGGCGGCGAACTCCCCGGCGTCGATGGCGCCCGTGATGGCGTCGAGGGCTTTGCGCTGATCGGGCAGGAGGGCGAGATCGGCGTCGGCGGCGGTTTCCACCGGCGCGGGAGGCGGCAAATCCGGGTCGGCGGCTTCCAGCAGCCCGGCCTCGCCCAGCTTGCCGATGATGGCCGTGCTGACGCCGGCGCTCTCGCCCAGGGCGGGGCGGGTGGCGGCGGGGAATCCCATGACGGCCAGGGCTTCGCAGGCCGCCCGCTGCTTCATGGTCAGGCCCCGGGCGAGGGCTTCCCAATCGGGCCTCAGCCGGAACGTCGCGGCGCGCTGGGTCTGCACATCGCGAAAGCCCACGACGGACACGGTGGCAAGGGCTTCGCCGATGCTACAAAAGTAATACGAGGCGACAAATTGCGCCAGCGCCATCAACTCCGGCGTCATCGCGTATTCCGGCGACGCCACGTCGGCGATGGCTTTCACCTTCTTCCCGAGGCCTTCGTCGTGATCGGTCATTTCGACCACGAAACCGACTTCGGCTTTCTTTCCGAGGGGCACCTTCACAAGTCCGCCGGGGGCGATCTTCCCGGCGAGGAACTCCGGCACCGCGTAGGTATAGGGCGGCATGGGGCGATTGAGGGCGACGCGGGCAAAGCGGGAGGCGGATGTCATGGCGCGTCCTCGCCAAAGAGAGCCAATTGGCCGCCGGGCCTCGGGGCCGGGCGCCAGACGGTGGCGGCGCGGGCGATATGGTCGGCGAACCCGCCGGAAAAGGCGTCGTCCGGCGTGAACGTGCGGGCGCCCTGCTGGCGAAACAGCGCGAGGGCCTGCGCCATGGCGGGGTCTTCGCCGTACACATCGAGGAGAAAAATCGGCAGCCGGCGCTCGTGGGCGAAGGTCAGAAAGTGGTTGGTGCCGCCCTGCAATCCCGTCTCGCCCGCGACGGCGGCCTGCGCCAGGGAGGCAATCAGCCGATTGCGCAGGACCGGGCTGGAGCGCGTCGGGCGGTACCCGGGCGCGAAGGGCGAAACGAACAGCGTCCGCTCCTCGTTCCACAGCCCCGCCAGCCTCGGGCGCCAGGTGGCGAGGTCGATGTCCTCGAGGGCGCAAGGCAGCACCACGACGGTGCGGCCCCCGGCGCCGAGGCAGGCCGCGTGGGCGGCGCAATCGGTGCCGTGGGCGCCGCCGCTGACCAGGCAAAGGCCGCGCTGGGCGAGGGCGACGGCGAGACCTTCGATGGCGGCGAGGGAGCGGGGGCTGGCCTGGCGGCTGCCGGCGATGGCGGCGCGGGGCGCGAGGAGGATTTCCGGATTGCCCCAGACGCGGAGCGGCCCGGGCAGAGATGCTTCGCCCAAGGCGGCGGAGAGAATCGCCTCGGGCTTGCCTTCCAGTCCGGTGATGGTTACTCCTCTGAGCCGCACAATTGCTCCCTTGCGCACACGAAATTTAGGCGTAACATGATGGGAGTGTCCTTGGGGATGCAATCTTTTCGAGGGGGGCCGGGCTGTTTGTCTCCGAGCCGAAAAACCGACCGCAAGAACAGGCCCGTTTCCGGGTCCGAGCTGATCTTCGATCCCGCCTGGGGCGATCAACTGTTCGAATTCCTGGATTTGCTCGACGGTTCCGGCGCGGCCCAGAGGGGGCGCAAGTACGCTCTGGAAGGGCGGGTCCTGCGGGCGGACGCGTTGCCCGATGAAATCACCGCATCGGTGGACGGATCGGCCACGCGGCCCTATCGGACGCGGTTGATCCTGACCCGCGCGGAAGGGATCGAAACGCAATGCGACTGCCCCGTGGCCTTCGATTGCAAACACACCTACGCGGTGGCGCTGGGGGTGATCGGCTACGCTCTGGCGCGGGGATGCGATGGGCTGCAAAGGTTCGACGATTTGCTTCCCGGGGCGTGGCTGCTGGGCAAATCGACACCGCCCATTTCGCCGTATCAGGGTTGCCACCGGCTGGTGATCGAAGCGGGCGAGTCGGCGCGGGAGGACGAGGCGGAGCCGTGGTGGCGGACTTATCTGAGGGCGAAGACACCGGCCCAGCGGGAGCGGTGGATCGACAAGGGCTTTCGCCGGACAGTCGGCCAGTCGAACCGGCATTGGGGATCGTACTGGAAGATTCGGTCGCTGACGGCGATCGCCAACCCAATCCAAGCCCTGAGGCAGTTCGTTCAGTTGACCGAGCCTCTCGGCCATGGGTACGGCAGAACCGGCGAAGGGTGCGAGGATTTGCGCCAATTCCTGGCTTCGCCCGAGGCCCACTCCCTTTTCCGCGACTTCGCGCGCCAGGAAAGCGAGCGCGCGCTGACCGACTGGCTGACCACGCAGCGCGCCGGCGACGGCCCGGGGGCGCCGCTGGGCAAGCTGGAATTGCGCTGGGTGCCAGAGGCGGACGCCGACGGTCTGTGGGACATGAACGTGCAGTTGCTGCTGACCTCTGGCACGTTGGTGGCCTCACCCCGCAAGCCGGACGCGATTCTGCGCTTGCAGAAGGAAGTAGCGGGGGGAACGCGGGAGCTCGATCGGCAAAGCCGGGCGCTGCTCGCCTGGGCGGTGCGGGACGCCGAGGCGCTCAACACCACCTTCATGCGCCGCGAGGATCTGTGGCCTCTGGAGGAGGCGATCCATTGGTTTTCCCGATGGTCTGGCGATGCGGCCGCCCTCTGGGAGGACCTGAGCGAACCGTTGGTGTTCGAGTCGGAGGAGGCGAACTTGAGCCTGGTGGGCACCGAGGGCTCGGGGTTTCAATGGGTTGTGCGCCTGCCGGGGCGCGAGGATCCGGAGCCGCTGGACCCGGATCGGTTGGTGCTCGATGGCGGCGGGCGGGCGTTCTGGCGGGATGGGGCGACGCTGCGGCCGATCTTCACGGGGGGAATGCCGCGCCGGATTCTGGCGGCCCTGAGCGCAGCCGGCGAAACGAGTCTGGCGGCCTTGCGCCAGAGCGGCCTCGGCGAAGTCCTGGTGCGGCGCCTCCTGCCCGAGGCGGCGCGGGGCGAGGCGGCGGGGTCCAACGGCGCGCTCCTGCGCGAGGTGCCGGTGCGCACCCAAATTCATTACCGGTTGCTTGGCGGGCATTTCCTGGTCTCCGCCATGGCGGAGGGCGCGGGCACGCGGTCCTTCGAGCGGTCAGCGCCCTGGTCCTGGCTGTCGTCGAGCGGGCCGCTGCCGGTGGGGGCGGAACTGGAGCCGACGAGCGCGAGCGACCTGGCGGAGGACGACCGGGTCATCGCGGATGCGGGCGGGGAGGCGCTGGCGGTCTTTCCGGCGCGCAAGGATCTGGCGCCGACGGAGGATTGGCTGACCCGTATCATCCCGGAGCGCGCCAAGCCCGAGGCGCTGGAATCGGGCGAAATCGTCTGGAAGTGGAAAGCCACCACGGAAGCCATCATCGGCTTGGCCGTGGTCTGGGAGGACCGGCCGCGCACCGTGACGCATCTGGCGAACGAGGCCTTCCGCGACTTGTTGACGCTGCGGGGAACGCCTTCCCCCACGGCGTCGGCGTCCGTTTCGGCGAACCTGGGGGGGACGTGGCTGGACGTGCGCCTGGATTGGCGAGACGAATACAAATCGCTGCGGGCGCCGGAAATCCAGGAAGCGCTGACGCAGCAGACCGGCGGGTTGGTGGTACTCAAGGGGTCGATGGTGTTCCGGCGAGACGCCCTCGAAGAGGCGCGGCGCGAAATCGAATGGCTGGCGGAAATGGGCATCGACGCCCAGGAAAGCAACCACCGCGTCCATATCATGCAGATGCTCGGACGCGGCTCCGAGGGGTTGCTCAAGCACGGCCATGGGTCGGTGCGGCTGAACGAACTGGCCAAGGCGGCGCGCAGCAGCCTGGAGAATTTCCGCGGCGTTCCCGCCGCCCCCATCGCCAAGGAAACGGACGCCCCTCTGCGCGTCTATCAGCGCGAGGGCGCCGACTTTCTGGTGTGGGCTGGTCAGACCTTCGGCGGCGCGGTGCTGTCGGACGACATGGGGTTGGGCAAGACGCTGCAGATGCTGGCGGCGCTGACGGCGCTGAGGACGCATCTGGCGGGCAAGGGCAAGCGGAAGAAGGCGGTGCTGCCGGCGCTCGTGGTCTGCCCCGCGAGCGTCGCCCACGCATGGCGCCGCGAGGCCGAGCGCTTCGTGCCGTCGCTGAAGAAGGTGGTGGTGCTGGAAAGCGGCGCCGGGCGCAAGGAGGTGCTGAAGGACTTGGCGAACCACGACCTCGTCATTATGAATTACGCCCTCGCGCGGCGCGATCAGGCGGTGCTGGAAAAGCAACCGTTCCTGGCCATCGTCGCCGACGAAGCGCAGGCGTTGAAAAACGCCAACACGGCCACGGCGAAGGCTCTTCGCTCGCTGACGGCGCACTACCGGTTCGCGCTGACGGGCACGCCGGTGGAGAACCGGCTCGAGGATTTGTGGTCCATTCTGGCCTTTGCCGTGCCGGGATACCTGGGGCCTGTGGACCGGCTGCCGAAGGGCGATTCGAGCGACTCGGCGTGGGTGGCTCTGCGGGCGCGGCTGCGGCCCGTGCTGCTGCGGCGCGAGAAAACCCGCGTCGCGCCGGAATTGCCTCCGCGCATCGAGGAACGCGTCGATTGCGAACTGACCACGCCCCAGCGGCGCGCCTACCTGGCGCAGGTGAAACGGACGAAGGAGGCCCTGGCGGCAGCGAAGAAAGCGCCCAAGGGCCCGGGCCAGGGCAAGGCGCGCATGACGTTGCTGGCGGACCTGACGCGGTTGCGCCAGATTTGCTGCGATCCGGCGCTGGCCGGTTTGGGCGACATGGCGTCGGGCAAGGTCAAGGAATTCGAGTCGCTGGTGGCGGACTTGATCGATTCGGGCGAAAAGGTCCTCGTGTTCTCGCAGTTCGTGAAGATGCTCCAGCGCCTCGAACCGCACCTCAATCGCGCCGGTATTCCTTACCGCATGCTGACCGGAGATACGAAGAATCGCCAGGAACTGATCGAGGCCTTCGAGGCGGAGACGAAGCCATCGGTGTTCCTGATTTCGCTGAAAGCCGGCGGGACGGGGCTGACGCTGACGAGCGCGTCGCACGTCATCCTCTTCGACCCGTGGTGGAATCCGGCGGTGGAGGCCCAGGCCATCGACCGCGCCCACCGCATCGGGCAGCAGAAGCCTGTGGTGGCGCTGCGGCTGGTGGCGCAGGGCACCATTGAGGAGCGCATCGCGGAACTGCAAGAGCACAAACGCTCGCTGGTGGAGGGGCTGATGGACGAAGGGCAGTTCCACCGGCGGCTCGGGTTCGAGGACATCGCCTATCTGCTGGGCGAGGGCCCGGCGCCGGGGCTGGACGAACCGGATTAAGACTTGCCGCCCGGGGCTGGACCGGGTTTGTCATAGACTGTATTTTTGCGGAAAAGGAACCGATTCATGCGCCGGTTTTTCACTCTGATTTTCTCCATTGTCTTCTGCGCCGGGCTGAGCGTGACCGCCCAGGAGGACCCGAAAACCCCCGAGGCGGCGGTGCAGGCCCTGATCCGCGAAACGCAGCGCGAATATCTGGAAACGTCGCGCCCCTACGAGGCACCCTTTCCGGCCCGCACCAAGGTGCTGGAGGTTTCCTCCGATGGCAAGCGCGCCACCGTGGTGCTGTCGCAGCCGATGAGCGAGCGGGTCTGGACGCCGGAGGAAATCGGGAAACTGGAATGGATGCTGGCGGACGCCCTCGAACCGTTTTTCGCGCAGAGGTTGCCGGTGGTGGTCGAGGTGACGTTCGACGCCTCGCGCGAGTCGGAGAAGATGGCTCTGCGCGATCTGGCGCTGAGCGCGGAGAACATCGCGAAGCGGGCGCAAAGCGACAGCCGCATGAAGCCGCTGGAGGCGCCGCTCGTGCGCCGGGCGGATTATCCTGGCCCCGCGCCGGAGCAAGGCCTGCTCGGCAAGTCCCTGGTCGCCGGCCCGAGCCACGGCATCACTTGGCACAAGGAAAACCGCTGGCAGTTCCAGCGCGCCCGCCTTTTCACCACGATCGAGGATTTGGGGCCGCTGGCTTATATCAACCCGTTCCTGCTTCCGATGCTGGAAAACGCCGGGGCGAACGTCTTCAGCGTCCGCGAGCGCGACTACAACACCAACGAGGTGATCGTCGACAACGACGGGACCAGCGCGCGCTCGGACTTCGAGGCGACGGGCGACTGGTCGGTGGCGGGCGAGGGCTGGAACGGCCCCCGCGCGGCGGTGATTCCGCAGGGCTCCGAGCCTTTCCAGGAAGGCACGTCCATCGAAACGAGCGATCCGAAAGCCAAAGCGACCTACACGCCTTACATCCCGCGGACGGCGCGCTATGGCGTTTACATGAGCTGGAACGCGGACGAGTCGCGCGGCGCGGAAGTCCCTGTGACCGTGAACCATCGCGGCGGCAGCACCAGCCTGACGGTGAACCAGCAGGTCGCCGGGGGCATCTGGGTGTTCCTGGGCTTCTTTGAATTCGAACAGGGCACGGACGCCTCCGTCGTGATCTCGCACCCGGGCGGCGAAGCCGTCACCGTCAGCGCCGACGCGGTGCGGTTTGGCGGCGGCATGGGCAACGTGGCGCCCGAAGGCGGCCAGATCAGCGGCCAGCCGCGCTATGCCGAGGCCGCCCTCTACTACTTGAATTACAGCGGCCTGCCGCGCAACTATCAGTCGATGGACTTCAGCGGCCAGGAGCACTTTGGCCCCGACTACTGGCGCGACATCGTGGCGCGGGCCCAGTGGGCCAACGAATTGCGGAAGCTCGGCGTGCCGATCGAACTGTACCTGAGCTTTCACACCGACGCCGGCATCAACAACGACGGCATCATCGGCACGCTGTCCATCTACCGCGTAGAGGGCCACGATGGCGGCGACACCTTCAGCGACGGGCGCTCGCGATGGCTGAACCGCGATCTGGCGGCTTCGGTGCACCAGGAAATCCAGCGCACCATCAACGAACACTACTCGAGCGATTGGAAAATGCGCCAACTCTGGGAGCGCAACTACGGCGAGGCGCGACGCCCCGACGTGCCGGTCATGCTCCTCGAACTGCTGTCGCATCAGAACTTCCACGATCAGCAATACGGCCTGAACCCGGAATACCAGAAGGACGTGGCGCGGGCGCTCTACAAGGCCATCACGCGCTTCGTGGCCGCCGCCAATGGCTACGAGCCGGTGATTCAACCCCTGGCCCCGCACGCCCCCCGCTCGCGGGCGCTCGACGATGGGCGCATCCAGGTGACTTGGCATCCGACGGAAGACCCGCTGGAGCCGACCGCCGCACCCGATGGCTATGTCGTCTACCGGAGCCTGGACGGCGTGGCGTACGACAATGGGACCTACACGACGCAGCAGTACCTCATCGTGGACGATGTGCCGGCGGGCGAGAGCGTGTACTTTCAGATCACCGCCGCCAACGCCGGCGGCGAGTCCCTACGCAGCCGCACCGTGGGAGCCATGTTCAGCGACCGTAAGGGCGACCGCCCGGTGCTGATCGTCGATGGCTTCGACCGCGTCAGCGTCGCGACACCGGTGCTGGCCCAGTTCGTCCGGGGGTTCGACCGGAGCCAGGACCAGGGCGTGGGCGATCACTACAACTACGGCCTGGTGGGCGAGCAGTACGATTTCGTGACTCAATCGGAATGGGCCAACGACCTGGAAACGCCGGGGATCGGCGGCTCGGGTGACGACATGACGGCGCGGCTCGAACGCGGCAATACCTTCGATCACGTGGTGGATCATGGCGAGGCCCTGGCGGCCAACGGCGTGCCGTTCGACAGCGCGACGCGCCAGGCCTATGAGAAGCACGGCGGCTTTCCCTGGCAGGAATACGCCACCATCGACTGGATCGCGGGCGAGCAGCGGGCGACGCCTCCGCCGGCCGGCATCACGGCGCCGGGGGCACCGGATCGGATGGGGACGCGCTACGAGGTCCTGCCATCGGCAAGCCGCAAGCTGCTGACGAAGTTCCTGCGCGGCGGCGGCAACCTGATCCTGAGCGGCGCCTACATCGGAGAGGACCTGTTCGACGGCGTCGCTGCGGACGAGGCCAGCGCGGCCTTTGCCCGGGAGCAGCTTGGGCTCGGCGGCTACGGCCGCGATGCCACCCGGATCAACACGGCGGTCCCCGCCGAGGGCGGCGCGGCGGCGTTCGAACCCATCGCGCCGTTCCGCTTTGGCCGCGATCTCGAGCAGCCGGTCAACATGTTGCCGACCATCTACGAAGTGGAATCGCCGGAAAGTCTGGAACCCGTCGAGGGCCAGTTGCAGGCGGCGCTGACCTACGCGGACACGAACCGCGTCGCGGCGGCGGCTGGCGACCGGGTCGTGCTGTTCGGTTTCCCGCTGGAAACCGTGCAGCCCGTCGGCGCGCAGGCGGCGTTGCTCAAGGCGGCGCTGGAAGCGGTCGGCCACGGCGAACCCGCGGCGGAAGACTGATCGAGAGCGCCCTTGGCATTCCTCGCGCGTGCGCAAAACGCACCAATGAATACAACCCCTCTGATTTGAAGGAGACACGACAATGGCTGGACCCAAGGTAGGCGTCGTTTTGTCCGGGTGCGGATTCCTGGATGGCGCGGAAATCACGGAAGCGGTGCTGACGATTTACTTCCTGGACCGCGAGGGCGCGGAACTGCATTTCTTCGCCCCCGATATCCCTCAGATGCATGTGGTGAATCACCTGAAGGGTGAACCGGCGGAGGGCGAGACGCGCAACGTGCTGGCGGAATCGGCCCGCATCGCCCGCGGAAGAATCTCCGATGTGAAGACGGCGGACCCGGACGCTTTGGACGCGCTGGTGCTGCCGGGCGGCTATGGCGCGGCGAAGAACCTGTGCGACTTCGGGGTCAATGGCCCGGACTGTGGCATCGATGAAGACGTAGCGTCCCTGATTCGCGCCATGCACGAGCGCGGTAAACCCCTCGGATTCATGTGCATCGCTCCGGCAGTGGCGGCCAAGGCGCTGGGCAACGGCGTGGAACTGACCATCGGCAACGACGCGGGCACGGCGCAGGGCATCGAGAAACTCGGCGCCAAGCACCGGGACCGGCCGGTGACCGAGATCTGCGTGGACAAAGCGCAGCGGGTGGTCTCCGCCCCGGCCTATATGTACGGCGAAGCCCGCCCCAGCGAAGTGGGGGCGGGCATTGAGAAGCTGGTGTTGAAGATCGTGGAAATGGCCAAGGCGAAAGCGGGCGTCTAGGACGCTCGCCGGGCCGGCTCTAGAGAGCGAGGCCTTGAGTGACTGAAAGCTCTTCCACTTTCTTGGCAAGCTCGACATCGACCGTTGTGATCGCGTCGAACTTGTGGGTCCAGAGCATGAATTTCACCTTCTTGTAACTGACAAGAATATCGGGGTGGTGATTGATGGACTGGGCGAGTTCAGCGGCCTCGTTGAAAAAGTCGATGGAGTCCTGAAAGGTCTTCATCAGGTACTGCTTGCAAAGGTGGCCGTTTTTGTACTCCCAACCGGGCAGTTCGGTCAGGGCATCCTCAACCTGGTTTGGCAAGAGAACGTCCTTGTCACTGACGCTCGTCATGGGAGAAGTCTCCTTCAAAGGTATGGACCAGGGATGGGTTGGGTCTCTCGTTCCAATGCATCTCTGATGATGCACTTCAGGCATTAATTGAGCGTGACGCAAGGCTAACCCGCATGAACTCGACGGAAAATCCGACAGACGCCCCCCGAAATGGTGCGTCCCAGGGGGACGAAAACGCGGCGCGAAGGACTTTGCGCGGGTTGGAGTTGTACGACGCTGGCGATTTCGCGGGGGCCCGCGAGGCGCTGGTCGGCGTGATCGCGGCCCAGCCGGAAAACCCGGTGGCGCGGCTGCATCTCGGCCTGGCGGAATTCCAGCTCGGGAACCGCTCCGCCTCCGCGAGCGCCCTCGATGGCGGCCCCCTCTTTCCCCATCACGATTTTCTCAAGCGATTCCTGCGGCTCTTCTGGCCCCTGCGCATCGCCGAGCCGGACATGCTGGCGGTCTATGCCGAGCCCAAGCGGCCACCCAACGCGTCGGAGCGAAAAGCCCTTGGCGAGGCGTCCCGCCTCATGGAGAAGCGCGCGGCGGCGGACGCGGAATCGGCCCGCAAACAGGCCCTGAGCGGCGCCGCCCAGCGAGCCAGTTCCCGCCTCTACGCCCTCGCCGCCAAGTCCGTCGCCCTCGGCGATTTCGCCCTCGCCGCCCAGATCCTGCTCCCCGCGGCCGAGGTCTTTCCCCATCCCGACAACGACGCCGCGCGGCTCTATTCTCTGTGCCTGCTGCACAGCGGCCGCACGGCCGACGCCCGGGCCTTTCTGGACGGAGTGATCGCCGGAGCGCTGGATGTCTACGACCGCGAACGGGACGCGGACGATTTTCCCCATCCGGTGGTGGCGGCGCTGCTGGCGTGGGGGCTGCTGGACAGCGGTGAAGCCAAACCCGCCCTCGCGCTCCTGAGCACTGTCGAGCCGATGGGGCCCGACGACTGGTACGCGCACATCCTGGCCGCGCTGGCGTGGGATGCGGCGGACGATCGGGCCAAGGCCGACGCGGCCTATGGCGTGGCCTTCGGGTCCTACTTCCTCGATTCCTGGGAAGTCATCATCCAGCCGTTCCTGGCCGCCGTGCTGCACTGGCTCAAAAGCGGTTCCGCCCCGCCGGCCGCCGCCCAGCAGGGCCAAGGGGCACACGCCGGATGACGCCGGAAAAACAAAGAAGCCCCGCGGACGAGACATCCGCGGGGCTTTCGTTTCAAATCAGTGGTGGTCGGGGTTGGATTCGAACCAACGTAGAGATTACCTCGGCGGATTTACAGTCCGCTGCATTTGACCGCTCTGCCACCCGACCACAATGTTTGTCTTCCGCGCCTCGCCAGCCTTGCTGAAGTGATGGAGCTGGTGATGGGACTCGAACCCGCAACCGCCTGATTACAAATCAGGTGCTCTGCCAATTGAGCTACACCAGCTCAAACGCGGACCGAGATGAAACGGAAGGAAGCACCGCTGGTCAAGAGGGAAGTTTGGGATTTTGCGCGGGCCTCATCCCTGCACCACGCTGCGCCGCGGGGGACGGAGTGTTTGCACCCAGCATCGACTCTTTGGCGGTGCAATGATCCCTGGTAGTCGGAGGTGCTCGGTGTTGAATTCTTGAAGGAACAGGCTCGCGGGGGCCGCATTCGCCAGGGCAAGCGAACAACTCGTTGTTGGAAATCGAATTCCGATTGCCCACAAGGAGCGTCTCTCGTACTAGAGAAAGGTTTGAAATTAATGGGAATGCCGGTCCGATGGCTCAGCTAACCACCGAACGTCAAACACTCCCCAGCGGCCGCTCATGGTTTCAGTGGAAGCCGCCGGCACAGGGACTTATCCCCGCTCTTCTTGGCACTGGAGCGGTTGTGAAACCGTTCACCGGTCTGTTTTTCGCATTCTTGGGAGTTTTCCTCTGGAACAGCTTCAGGGCGTGGTTCGGCTTTATCGAAGCCGACTTGTTTCGCGAGGCGATTGCGTTCGGCCTGCTCCTGCCGTGCGGCGTTCTCTTGGAACTCACGATGCGCTGGGCCAGCCGGCACCTGCCGCGCCTCGGTATCTTCGGCTTTGGTGAGCCGCTACTCAATCCAGAGGAGGATCTGATTGAGGTCGCTGTTGAATTCGGAAGCGGCGAGTCCGGGCAATGCTTCGGTGCTCTCGCCTTCCGGGGAAACCGAGTCCTGCTGGAAACTCAGCGCTTCCGCGCCAGTCTCGACAAGTCGGACGTCGCTATGGATGACTTGCTGAACAATCTATCTCTGCGGATTCCGCTGCCGGATCAGACTCTCGAGGTCGCCTTGAGCGATTCCATCAAGGGCAAGAAGCGGCTCCTGCGCGAGCTGAGGGCGCGCTTTGGCGAGCAGGGTCCGATCCTGGCCACCTGAACACCCTACCGAATCGCCCCCTGCTCCTTCAGAATCCGCAGCAAATCCCGCGTGAACGTTTCCGAATCGGCGCGTGTCAGGTGGGACCATTCGGGGCAGGTGTAGCCCGAGAGTTCGGGGTAGTCCTCGAAGTGGATGCCGACGGCGCCGGTTTCTTCAATGAGCGGGTCCCAAAGGGCTTCGCGGGGGTTGTTCTCGCGTTCGTGTTCGCGGATCCAGCCGCTCGATGGGAAGCGGATGAAGATCACGTCGCCTCCTCGGGCGCGGATGGCGGCGACGTCGGCGGCGACTTCGGCCCGCTCCTTGGCGATCAATTCTGGCGGCAGGGGCGGCGCGAGCTGAAAGAGCGTTTTCCAAATGCCCTGCACTTCGGCCTGGAATTCCGGGTCGGTTTCCAGTTTCTCCCACATGCGCTCGCCTCGGTCGGCCTCCACCTTGGCCAGGTAAGGGGGCATGCGCGGCGGCACCATGACGCCTTCGCGGTTCGGCAGGGCAAGGGTCTCGCGCAGCAGCTTGGGCAGCGCCAAGTCTTCCTTGTTCAGAAAGGCGAAAACCGATTGGGGCAGAAACGCGATGTATTGGCTCGCCTTCTCCGACGGCGTCCGGCGCGGGTACTTGTCGGTCACCTCGGTCGTCATGGTCATGTTGGGGCCGCCGGGAACCCAGAACAGCCCCGGCGTGTAACCGACCAGGACCGTGCCGCGGAAGGACGGGTCCTGGGCCAGGTCGTGGAGGACCGGGCGTGGGACGCTGCCGTTGATGGCGAGGTGCGCGATGGGCGCATCGCCAAAGGCTTCGGAGACCTGATCGTGGACGAGGTCGAAGCGGATGCGCGAGGACCCGACGATGGCCACGGCGTTGTCGTCCCAGCCCTTGAGCCGGTCGCGACAGAAGCCCCAGAGCAGCGGGCCGTCGGTGTAGCTCTGGCCATAGCCGAGGGCGGAGCGGACGATGATCTCCCACGTGAGGAGTGCCGCGGCGGCGAGGGCCACCATACCGAGGCCGACACGGCCCCAGGCTTGATCGGGAACGGGCCGATCAGAACTGGAAGTAGATAAAGGCATCGCCGCCTCCTTGCGTCAGAATCAGCGCCACCAGCATGGCGGCCCACACGATGGCCACGGCCCAGCCGGGCGCGCGGGATACGAAGTTTTCCGTCCGCGAATGGCGCAGGAACCAATGGGTCAGCAAAATCCCCGCGTAAATCGCCAGCGCCGCCAGCAGGTCGAACGTCGTCAGGACGGGGGCGGCTTCGGGCATGAGGGCGAACATGGACTGGAGAACGCGGCCGGCGCCCTCGAAGGTCGTCGCGCGGAAAAACACCCACGCCACGCACACCAGGGCGTTGGTCAGCAGCACCAGACCGATCTCGGCGCCGAGGGTCTTGACCCACGCGGCACCGCCGAAGGCGGCCTTGAGGAGGCGTTCCCCGACCAAGTAGAGCCCATGGAGCACACCCCAAACCACAAAGGTCCAGGCCGCGCCGTGCCAAAGCCCGCCGAGAAACATCGTCACCATCAGGTTGATCAGCGTGCGGATCGTGCCGCGCCGGTTGCCGCCAAAGGAGATGTAAACGTAATCGCGAAGCCACGTGGACAGCGTGATATGCCACCGGCGCCAGAAGTCGGAGAATCCAAGCGCCGCATAGGGAAAGCGGAAGTTGTCGGGCAGCATGAACCCCAGGCACAGCGCCGTGCCGATGGCGCAGGTCGTGTAGCCGGCGAAGTCGCAGAAAATCTGGCCCGAGAACGCCATCACTCCCGCCCAGGCATCCAGCGGCACCACGAATCCCGCATGGCTGAAGACCGCCTCCGCCGGATCGGACAGGAAGCCGTCGGCGAGGACGACCTTCTGGAACAGGCCGAGCGTGATCAGGTAGAGACCCCAGACGAATTGGTTGCGGGTGATCTTGGGGGGCTCGACGCATTGGGGCAGAAACTCGGCCGCGCGGACGATGGGGCCGGCGACGAGCTGGGGGAAGAAGGTCACATAGAGGGCGTAGTCCAGGAAGGACTTCACCGGTTCCAGGCGCTTGCGATAAATATCGAACGTATAGGTCAACGTTTGGAACGTATAAAATGAAATGCCGACGGGAAGAATGATGCTCCATTCCGGCGGCGAGTAGGTCATGCCGAGCTTGCCGGTCAGGAACACGAAATTGTCGAGCAGGAAATTGCCGTACTTGAAGATGCCGAGCATCCCCAGGTTGGCGACGAGGCTGACGGCGAGAAGCAGGCGGCGCTTGGCGGAGCCTTCGGCGCGGGCCAGCGCCTTGCCGCAGTACCAGTCCGCCATCGTGGAAATCCACAGCAGCACAATCAGCGGCGGGTTCCACGCGGCGTAGAACAGATAGCTGGCCAGCAGCAGGTTCAGCTTTTTCGTCTTCCAGGAAAACGGCATGTTGTGCAAAATCAACACAACGGCGAAGAAGACAACGAAGGTTAGGGAGTTAAAGAGCAAAGTATTCCACCATCGAAGCAGAAAAATCTAAAGATCAATCTTTACTAAAGGCAATTTCGAATCGTTACACGAACAGTGAAGAAATAGGGGAGGACCTCTCAACAAACGGAGACGGGTCGCTCCCTGGGCTCGTGCGGGGCAAGGGGAATCTTGGACCACACGAGTCGTTTTTCGATCATTAAACCACGGAGATCACAGAGGGTGGAGGTTTCACAGAGGAGTGATAGAGGGGCGGCTTGATGAATTGGCAGACTCAGTTTTCTCAATGACTCATAATCTGGGGCGCAGAGCGCTGTTCGCTTGTTTTTGTCCGTTCGCGCAGAAAGTAGCGAGGGAATCTGTCGATTTGCAGGAGCTTCGTAGACTTCCTTGAATGCAGCAAATCGCCCTTCCTCGCCATCCCACAAAGCATGGAATCTCCTATCTGCTGCACGTAACCTCCCTTGCAACAACCATCTCCGTGCCTCCGTGTCTCCGTGGTGAATTCTTCTGAAGTTGCCCTCTTACGGCTGCTCCGGCTTCGGCCCCGTCTCGGCCACCACGTCGATGGCAATGCCGCCCCGGATGTTGAAGTAGCCAGTCACGCGGATCCAGACCGGATCGAGGAAGCCGCGGATGTCGTCGAGGATCTTGTTCACCACGTCCTCGTGGAAACCGGGGGTGTCGCGGAAACTCCACAGGTAATTCTTCAGCGACTTGCTCTCCAGCGCCCGGGCGGCGGGGATGTATTCGATGTCGAGCTTGGCGAAATCGGGCTGGCCCGTGACGGGGCAGACGCAGGTGAATTCGGTGCAGCGGAAAATCACCGTGGTGTATCGGCCACGGTCCTTGAAGGGAAAGCTCTCGAGCCGCGGTGAGGGCTGGCGCTCGTTCGAGCCCAGCATCGTCACGCCGGTGGTATCGGAAAGGGGGGCCTGATGGGTCATGGGGGGTGGTGGTCCTTTGATTTTTTTAGCCGCGGATAAATGCAGATGAATGGGATTTTCTTAAGTGAAGTTTCTCAATGGCCGGCTCATGGCCCAAAAATAATGATCCCATTTATCCCATTCATCCGCGGCCAAAAAAGGAATGACGAGGCCTCCGCCATTGACAGGCGGGGGGCGTTGCCGTTGTTAGGGTTCGCTTTGGGGCCGCGGCGGGCGCCGCCGGGCCGTGAAACTTTGACCACAGGGGCGTTGCCACCGCGATGAAAAAAGCCGCCGTCCTCCTCAGCGGAGGCCTCGATTCGACCACCTGCCTCGCCATCGCCAAAGCCGAGGGCTTCGAACCGAGCGCGCTCGCCGTCGATTACCAGCAGCGCCACCACGTCGAAATGCAGGCCGCGCGCCGCGTGGCCCAGGCCTTCGCCGTGGCCGATTACCGCGAAGTCCACATCGACCTCCGCGCCTTTGGCGGCAGCGCCCTGACCAGCGACATCGCCGTACCGAAATCCCGCGGCGCCGACGCCATGGCGGCCGACATTCCGGTTACCTATGTCCCCGCGCGGAACACGATTTTCCTGTCCTATGCGCTGGCCTACGCCGAAGTCCTTGGCGCGTTCGACATCTTCATCGGCGTGAACGCCCTCGATTACAGCGGCTATCCCGATTGCCGGCCCGAGTTCATTTCGGCCTTTCAGAAAATGGCCAACCTCGCCACCAAGGCCGGCGTCGAAGGCGGCGGCCAGAGCATCCAAATCCACACGCCGCTGATCCACCTGACCAAGGCCGAGATCATTCGCCGTGGCACGGACCTGGGCGTGGATTATGGCCTGACCCATTCCTGCTACGATCCAGACGATCAGGGGCGCCCGTGCGGCCTTTGCGACTCGTGCCAGTTGCGGCTGAAAGGCTTCGCCGAAGCCGGCCTGACCGATCCCGTGGAGTACCAACCGAACCGATAACCCGTGAGTTTCGCCGTCAAATCCATCTTCTACACCATGCAGGGCGAAGGCGCCCACGCCGGCCGGCCCGCCGTCTTCTGCCGCTTCACGGGCTGCAATCTGTGGTCGGGCCGCGAGGAAGGCCGCGCCCGCGCCATTTGCCAGTTCTGCGACACCGAATTCCTGGGCGTCGATGGGCCCGGCGGCGGGCACTTTCCGGACGCCGAAAGCCTTGCTGAGGCCATTGCCGCCCTCTGGCCAGCGGAGGCCGCCCACGCCCGTCCCTACGTGGTCTGTACCGGAGGAGAGCCGCTCCTTCAACTGACCACGGCGCTGGTCGAGGCCCTGCACGCCCGCGGCTTCGAGGTCGCCGTCGAAACCAACGGCACCCGCCCCGTGCCCGGCGGCGTGGACTGGGTCTGCGTCAGCCCGAAAGCCAACGCCAAACTGGTCCTGAGGCGCGGCAACGAACTCAAGCTCGTCTATCCGCAGACGGCGCTGCGGCCCGAAGATGTCGCCCATTTGGATTTCGACCGCTTCTACCTGCAACCGATGGACGGCCCGGATCAGGACGCCAATCTGCGGGCGGCGATGCGCTATTGTCTGGAGCATCCCCAATGGTCCCTGAGCCTTCAGTTGCACAAGGTCGTTGGGCTGCCTTGATGGGCTGGGGCGCCCCCCGGCCTTGACACCACCCCGCCCGCCGCGTGGCAATGGGTCATACCTATCCGATATGGACGCGCCGATGCATCCTCTACACGAACTTTCTCCGGGCGAGAACCCCCCCGACATTATCAATGTGGTGGTCGAGATCCCCAAGGGCTCGCGCAATAAGTACGAACTGCACAAAGAGACGGGGATGTTCAAACTCTCGCGCACGCTTTACTCGCCCATGATCTACCCGGGCGACTACGGCTTCATACCCCAGACCCACTACCTCGACGACGACCCTCTCGACGTCCTTGTGATCCTCGACGAACCGACCCGCGTCGGCTGTGTGATCCACGCCCGCCCCATCGGCATCTTCCGCATGCTGGACCAAAGTCAGCACGACGACAAGATTCTGTGCGTCCCCGCCACGAACCCCCGGTTCCGCCACTGGCAGGACATCGACGACATGTCGGAGCACGCCCAGGACGAAATCGCCCACTTCTTCGCGACCTACAAGGACCTGGAAGGCACCAGCGTCCGCGGCCTCGGATGGAAGGGCGCGAAGAACGCCAAGCGCCAGATCGAACTCGCCCTCGAACTGTACCGCGAGAAATACGCGAAGGCGGGCCCGGCAGCCTTCTGCCCTTGACAGCCCGCCCGCCCCGCGCCCACGCTTCGGCCCCTTTCGTGCGAGCGCTATGTTCGCGCGCTCCAATCCCGTGTCCTCAACGGCAGCCAACGTCATCATGCTTCTTTTTCTTCTCGGTCTCGTTTTCGTCATCCTCTGCCTCTTCATCATCCTGGTGGTGCTGATCCAGCCGTCGAAATCCGGCGGCATGGGCGGTCTTGGCGGTGGCGCCGCCGGCACGGCGATTACTGAATCCTTCGGCGCCACCGACGCCGAAAGGAAACTCGCCAACATCACCGGCATTACGATGGGCGCCTTTTTCGTTCTCTGCTTCCTGCTGACGTTCATGGGCAATTCCCGCGGCGCCTCGCCGTTGGGCACTTTGGCCGACGATCAGCCCGCGCCGGCCAGCGTCCAGACCGTCCCCTCCGCCGCTCCGGCCGCCGCGGCGCCGGACGCCGGTGGCGAAGCCGCCCCTGTCTCCGAATAATCCACTCTCTCCGCTTCCCTTCCGGCCCAGCTTATGGCTCCTCAGGCTCGAGTCTCCGTCGCCTTGGGCGACCGCTCCTATGACATTCTGATCGGCCGGCGCCTGATCGACACGCTGGGCGAAACGCTGCGTGCCGCCGTCGCTGGCAATCAGACGCTCATCGTCTGCGATGAAGCGGTCGCCTCGCCCGCGGGAAAGTTGATTTTCCGCAAGCTCGCAGACGCCGGTTTCGACTGTGCCATCCATCAGGTGCCCAGCGGCGAAGCCAGCAAGAACGCGGACGAAGTGGCCCGCATTTGGGGCGTCTTGGCCGACGGCAACTTTGATCGCGGGTCCAGCGTTGTTGCCCTGGGCGGCGGCATGGTCGGCGATCTCGCCGGGTTCGCGGCGGCCAGCTACCTGCGCGGCGTCTCCTTTGTCCAGGTCCCGACGACTCTTCTCGCCATGGTCGATAGCAGCGTCGGCGGCAAGACGGGCATCAATCTTCCGCAAGGCAAGAACCTCGTCGGCGCCTTTCATCAGCCCCGCCTCGTGGTCGCCGATCTGGATCTGCTGCAAACTCTGCCCGCTGAAGAACGGGCTTCGGGCCTCGCCGAAGTCATCAAGTACGGTGTGATTTACGACGCCGAGTTCTTCGCCTTTCTTGAAGGGCACATCGAGGTTCTCTTCGATCCCGCCGACGTCTCGCACCTCGTCCACACAATTCAGCGCAGTGTCGAAATCAAGGCCGACGTGGTGTCTCAGGACGAGCGCGAGTCGGGCCTGCGGGCGATTCTGAACTTTGGCCACACGCTGGGCCACGCCGTCGAGGCGGAAGCCGACTACGGCGGCCTGCGCCACGGCGAATGTGTCGCTATCGGTATGGTGGCGGCCTCGCTGCTGACCGTGAGGCGCGGCATCGAGGGCTGGACCGAGAGAGAGCACGAGCGCCTGGTGGCGCTGATCGAGAAGGCCAACCTGCCAACCCGTATTCCCGCCACCCTGGGCGAGGAGCAGCTTCTCCGCCGCACTCGCATCGACAAGAAAACCCGCAACGGCAAGGTCAACTACGTCCTGCCCACCCGCCTGGGCCACGTGGACATCGTCCGAGACGTGACGGACGACGAAGTTCGCGCCGTGATCCGCGACTGCCGGGAGACCGCCGGTGCTGCCAGTTGATTGGTGGCGGACCTACTTCTCGCCGCTCTACCGTTCCATGTACGAAGGTCCTCTCCTGGATGAGGACCAGACGGAGATCGAAGCCGATTTCCTGGCCGAAGTCTTCGCCCCCGCTGGCGGTCTGGTGCTCGATGTGGGCTGTGGCTTTGGCCGCCATCTGAAGCGCCTGCGCAAACAGAAGATCGATGTCGTCGGGATCGACCGCTTCCGCCATCTGCTGGACCGCCATCCCAAGCGCGGCCGCCGCGCCGTGCAGGGCGATATGCGGGCACTGCCTTTCGCTGGCGGGGCCTTCTCCGGGCTCTATTGCGTATTCAACACCTTCGGCTATTTTCCGCACGAGGACAACCTGGCGATGCTGGCCGAGTGGGCGCGGGTGCTCTCGCCCGGTGCTCCCTTCGTCATGCAGATTCCCAATCGCACCGGTATGGCGTCGCTGATCCGCGAGACGGCACCGCGCATGATGATCAGCGGCGATCACGAACTGACCGAGCAGTACCGCGTGGACAAGGACAGCAAGTCCTTGATCGGCGGCGGCGTCTGGCGCCATCTGGGCACCGGCGAGGAGCAGGCCTGGCAATTCGCCCTGCGGCTTTATACGAAAACGGAAATCGAACGGGCCATGACGAAGGTGGGGCTTGCCCTAAAAAGCGTGTCGGAGGACTTTGATGACGAAGAGTTCGATCCCCGTCAAAGCACGGAGATGGTTCTGGTGGCGCAAAAAGTCTGACCCGGACCTGATGTTGCTTGAGGGATTGAACCACGGAAGGGTTCTCCGATCCTTTCCTGCATAACCAACTCAAGGAACATCATACTCATGAGCAAACCGATCCTCGCCATCATCGCCTTCTTCCTGCCGCCGCTGGCGGTTTTTCTCCGCAGCGGCATCAACGCCGACTTCTGGATCAACCTGGTCCTGACCATCATCGGCTTCTGGATCCTCGGCTTCCTGCACGCCTTGTACCTGATCTTCGGGAAGTAACCCCCGGCCAATCAGTCAAACTCCACGTCACCGCTCTTCCCGCCGGTCTTCTTGCGCAGGCGGAGAGCGGTGATTTTCATGTCTTTCTGCAGGGCTTTGCCCATGTCGTAGAGCGTCAAGAGCGCCACGCCGACGGCCGTCATGGCTTCCATTTCGGCGCCGGTTTTCTCCGTCACGCGCACCGTGGCGCGCACAACGGCGGCGTCGCGGCCGGCGGCACGGTCGATGTCGACGGCCACGTAGGTCGTGGCGATGGGATGGCAGAGCGGAATCAGTTCGGCGGTGCGTTTCGCCGCCTGAATCCCCGCGACCCGCGCCACGGCGAGCGCATCGCCCTTGGCCAGCTTTCCGCCGAAGAGCGCGTCGAGCACCTCGGCCCGGGCGAGCAGTTCGCCCTCCGCGATGGCTTCGCGGCCGGTGGTGGCTTTCGCGCCCACATCGACCATGTGGGCTTCGCCCTTGGCGTTCAGGTGGGTCAGGTCTTGGTGCGTCGGGTCTTGGGGTTCGGTCATGGCGAGCGATCTTCTTTCAGGCTGCGGCGGGTGGTGCGGAGCACTGCCGCCCAGAGGTCTTCAAACTCTGCCGCATTGCCATAGGAAGCGTTCGTCAGCAGCACAATTGAAAGCCCGGTCTCAGGGTCCAGATAGAGCACCGCCCCCGTGTAGCCGGTGTGGCTCAGGCTGCCGTCGTCAGCGAGGGCGAAGGCGCGGGTGCGGCGGGCGGCGCCCGCCAGGGCCACGCCCTCCGGCCCGGGCCAGTGGGGGATTTCCCGGCCGCCTCCGAGAAGAAAGGCCGACAGACACTGCCAGCGCTGGCCGGCCGGCGCCAGCACCGACTGCGCAAATCGCGTCAGGTCCGTCGCTGTCGAGAACAACCCGCTGTGGCCCGGGTCCCGCCCCGGCGCGTTCAGCAGCACCCAATGCGCCAGCGGATCGAACGGCCGGCCCAGCGGCACATCGCCCGCCGACCGCGCCAGGCGTTCTTCGACCGCCGCCGGATGAAACGTCGTCCGCGTCATGCCCAGCGGCCGCCACACCTCGTCCGCGGCGAAATCGCCGAGCGCTTCGCCGGTCTGGTCCTCCACGAACTGCGACAGCAGCAGATAACCCAGGTTCCCGTAGCGGTATTGGCCGCCCGGACTCAGAACGTTCTCCGCCCGGGCGAGGGCCAGCGCCGTCGATCCGGGACGGCCAGGGCCGCCGGGGACACTCGCCAGGCGCCGTGGGTCGATGTACTCAGGCAAACCCGCCGAATGGGTCAGAAGAGCGTCGAGCGACAGTTCCTCGCCGGGAATTCCGCCGTCCGCCGCGAGCAGGCCTTCGCAGACCAGCGCCCCCACCGCCGCCGCCGTCGCCACCGGCTTGGTCAGTGACGCCACATCGAACAGGGTGTCGCGGGTCATGGGGGGGCGGCCTTTGGCCATCGGATCGCGAGTGCCGAAAGCGCGCTCGAAGACAATGCGGCCGTCGCGCCCGACGGAAATCACGGCGCCGGGCATCTGGCCCTGGCGCACCGCGTCTTCGATGGGCAGGGCGATTTGGGTCCAGGCGTCGCGCGAGAAGCCGGCGCGCTCCGGGTTCGCTTCATAGACGAACGTTTCCCGCCCCGCCCGGCAACCCGCGCAGAGCACCGTCGCCAACAGCCCCAGCGCCCAAAGCCACCGCACGCTACTTCACGCCCGCCAACTGACAGACCACCCGGCGCTGGCGCGGGCGGTCGTCGAAATCGAAGAGTACGATCTGCTGCCACGTTCCCAGCGTCAGGCGCCCATCGACGAACGGCACAACGAGCGAAGGCCCGATCAGAGGCGCCCGGATGTGCGACGCGCCGTTGCGATCGCCCCAGGTTTTGTGGTGGTGCCAGTCGCGGCCGTAGGGGGCGATTTCCTCGAAAAACTCCGGCAGGTCCTTCAGCAGGCCCGGCTCGAACTCGATGGTCGAGAGCCCCGCCGTCGCGCCCGGTACGAAGAGGGTCGCCGTGCCTTCGCGCAGGCCAGAGGCGAGCAGCAGCTCTTCCACCTGGGGCGTGATATCCAGGATGTCGGTCATGCCCTTTGTCTCGAAGCTAAGGGATTGAGTCGAAATTTCCATGGCGAGTCCTTTCGCGGGGCTTGTGCCGGGCGGGTTTGGCTGGGCAAGGTGCGGTCCATGACGCTCCGGCCCGCCTTTGTCCGATGCCCGTTCTGTGGTGCGCCTTACTCGCCGGTGCCCGTGCATGGCCATGTGCAGTGCGCCCGCTGCGGCACCAATGTGGAGCCTTGCTGCTCGGGCGAGGGCCAGGGCGAAGCCTGCGCTATTCCTCCGCCGCCTGACGCTCCTGGCGATAACGCCGGAAGGTCTCGCGCAGGAGCGCCGCCGATTCCTCCTGACGAACGCCGGAAACGACCATCGGGCGGTGATTGAAGCGCGGCTGCGCCAGCAGATTCAGTTCGCCGGAGCAGCAGCCCCAGCGCGGGTTCGGCGCGGCGTATACGACCCGTGCGATACGGGCGTGGACGATGGCTCCGGCGCACATGGGGCAAGGCTCGGCCGTCACATAAAGGCACGCGTCATCGAGGCGCCAGTCGCCAGTGGCGGCGGCGGCCTGGCGAATCGCCAGGATCTCCGCGTGGGCCGTCGGCTCCAGGAAGACTTCCTTGCCATCGTGGGCGCCGCCTAGGAGTTCCCGTTCGGCGGAGACGATCACGGCGCCGATGGGGACTTCGCCGCGCCGGGCGGCCAAACGCGCCCAGCCCAGCGCCCGGTCCATCCATCCGGAGTCTTCCTCGGTGGCGGCCTCACTCCAGGGGGGAGAGGGATTCAACCTGGGCGTCCTCAAGGGTCAGCATCGTGCCGTTGTCGAGACGGACGCGGAAGGTTCCGCGCAGGTCATCGCGACGGACGACGACGCCTTCGATGATTTGTCCGTTTTTCATGACGATGCGCTGCGTCTGGCGATTCAGCTCCAGGAGCGGCGGCGGTGGGGGGGCATCGAAGAGGTCGGGCGTTGGCGTCGGCGCCGGGGTGCGGCGAAGGGGTTCCGGAGTGGGGGTGGGGGTCGGCGTGGGTGTGGGATCGAGCGACGGTGGCGGAGTCGTGACGCGGCTGAAGTCTGGACGGCGGCGCTGGTGTTCGAAGGGTTCGTCCGGGCGGACCACGGCGGCGCTGACGCCGAGGGCGCCGGGCAGCATTTGCTCGAAGTAATCGTTGAGGACCTGGCGAGCGGGCTTGGCGTAATGGGACAAAGCCACGCCCGCGCCCCGCCGGCGGGCTCCACGAAGGCGCCCGATCAGATCCGCCGGAATGGCCGATTCGGCGTCGATCCAGGCCGTGACTTTCGCCCCGTAGGAATGGGCCCGGGCGAAATCCAGCCACTCGTTGAATTCGTACTCCTCTTCCAGGCCTGGGCGTGTCGGCCGGCTCACGTAGAGCACGTCCACCAGACCCTCCTCGGCCCAACCGACCCAGTCTTGCAGCCGGTCGCGATAGGCGGTGGAAGCTTCCCATTCGGCCCAGGAACTGGGCGCCGGACCTTCCGCACTGACAATCACGCCGAGCCGCGTGTCGGGCGACACTTCGGCCAGCATTTCGTCAACCTGACGCAGGAAGTAGGTCAGGACCTCTCGGCGCCAGACCATCCAGACGCCATTGTCCGGCGGCGGCGGCCCCACGCCGCCCACGGCCGCCCGGAAGGCGGCGATGCTTTGCGCGTTGTAGCCCCATTCGGCGCTCGGGAATGCGATGCCGTTCAGCACGATACCGGGGGGCTGGTAGCGTTCGGCCACTTCGCGGATCATGGCCAGCAGGTGCTCCTGAGTGGCCCGCACGCCCGGGTCCAGCAGCATCAGGCGCTCGCTGGTCAGCTTCTCGCCGTCGGCCCGGAACATGGTGGCCCTACTCAGGCGGTCCATGGTCGAGCCCTCCGGCGGGCGGGAAGTGAACTCGGCATCGTAGGACGGCAGCGTTTCCATCAGGAGCCAGATCGCAGCGGAGGTGCGGCCGTCATCGGTCAGCGCGTCCTCCAAAGCCCGCACCGGGTCCTCCGGGGCGCCGGGGCTGGTGGCGTAGGCGCGGGGTTCCAGATCGGAATCGTAGAGGGTACCGTCGTAGCCGCGCACTTCCAGGATGAGCTGGTCAAAAGCCACGGGCGCGATGTTTTCGACCAGGCGGGACACTTCGCGGGTGCTCCGCAGGCCTTCGCCCTGGGCCATGATGACGAGGCCGCGGGGAGGCGATTGGGCCAGGAGCGGCACCGCCAAAACGGAGGCCATGAGTCCGAGTAAGGTCTGTCGCGTCAGGGAGGAGGCAGTCAAAGCGGAGCCCTTTCCTGGGTTTTCAAAAATCGAGAGGCAAATGCGATTGAACCGCAGACGGTTGGAGCGGGCAAGCTGGAATGGCTGAATCGAAGGTCTTTGGCGGTTGGCCCGCAACTGGCACTTTCCTTTGACATCACGCGGTTTCTGACCGTCTTGTGGGTCCCTATGGCACAGAGCGACCAGCGCACCAGCTTCTCCTCCGCGACACACCGGCGCATTCCGCCGATGGTGCTGGTGATGCTGTTGCCGCTGGCGGCGACCTGCGTCACACCCGGGCCCGGCCGGGCGGCGGACTGGTGGATGCCCTACGCGCGGGGTGAAGTCCGAGCCGCCATGGGCGAGCGTCAGCGCAAGATCGTGGAAGCCGTTCTGGTGCAGGCGGCCACCGAGTCCCGCGAAGAGACGCAGAAGCGAACGCCCTCGCCCTTTCCCCGCTGCTTCAGCGGTCACGCGCGGCCCAAATCGTTCTCCCTTCAGAATTTCCATTCCAACGCCGCCCAGGGTTCGCCCGACGCCGCCAGCGCCGTTCGTCCCCTCGAACCCGGGCACCTGCCCCTCAAGCGCCGTGGTCCGCCCAATCCCAGGTGACAAAGTGCTGGACGGCAGCGTCTTCAAGACGCCGTTCGGAGAAGGATTGGTCGCCAGCCGCGAGGGAGCCATCGTGGCCCTCTGGCTGCCACCCCTGACCATGGGGCAAGCCAACGCCGCGCTGGAAAAAGCCACCCGCCCCGGCGAGCGCTTCCGGTTCGTAAGAACCCGCGAATCGCTGGAGCTGGCGGATTTGCTGGCCAAGGCTTGCGATGGCTCGGGGTGTTTCGAAGACTTGCGGGAACGAATGGTGTGGCCCGAGCTGACGCCCTTCGCCCGTGAAGTCTCCGAAGCCTGCGCCGCCATTCCCCGCGGGGAAGTCCGCTCCTACGGGCAACTGGCCAAAGCGGTCGGCAATCCCAAGGGCAGCCGGGCCATCGGCGGTGTGATGGCGCGCAATCCTCTCCCGCTTCTCATTCCGTGCCACCGCGTGGTGCGCAGCGACGGTTCGCTGGGCAACTACGGCGGGGGTCTGGAAATGAAGCGCTGGCTTCTCGAACGCGAAGGCGTCGCCATCGACGCCGCCGGCCGCACGGTTCTCCCCGCTGTCTGAAACCCTGACCCCAATCGACGAAGAGCGCCGGACGAATCCGGCAGGAGAACACCATGCTTGTAAGCAAGTTCATGCGCCTGATCCTGGGTGATAAGCAAGTCCGCGACATGAAAAAGATCATGCCGCTGGTCGACGAAATCAACGAGGTCGCCGCCGAGTACAAAGAACTCTCCGACGACGACCTGAAGAACAAGACCGCGGAATTCCGGCGCCTCCTCAAGGTCGTGCCCCGAGTCAGCCGCGTTGGCGGCGATCAGGTGGTCCACGAGCGCGCCGAGCTGCTCCTCAAACGCCACCCGGATGTGGAGGACTGTCTGTTTCTGGGCACGCGCCGCGACTATCACAACGCCGACCTGGTGGTGTTCGTGAACTTGAAGGAAGGCGCCAAGCCGGGCGACGATCTGGCTGGGCAAGTCCGCGAAGGCATGGGTCGGCTGGGCCCGAATTACAAACCCAAGCACGTCGTTTTCCTCGACGACGAATTGCCCGCCGGGCCCAAGGGCAAAGGCCGCAACCTGCACCAGATCATGCGGCTCCTGGAAGAGTACGAGTTCGATCCCTGGGAGCAGCGCACCTGGGCAGAACTGAAAAGCGAAATCCCCACCGACGAGGACGATGGCTCCTACTCGGTGGACGATCTGCTGGTGGATGCTTTCGCGGCGGTCAAAGAAACCTGCCGGCGCCACATCGGCCAGACCTGGGACGCGGCCGGCGCCATGATCGAATGGAACATGGTTCCTTTCGACGTCCAACTCGCCGGCGGCATCGCGCTCCATCGCGGCAACATCGCCGAGATGGCCACCGGCGAAGGCAAAACGCTGGTCGCCGTGGCGCCGCTCTACCTCAACGGCGTCGCCGGACGCGGCTCTCACCTGATCACGGTGAACGAATACCTGTCGCGCCGCGACAGCGAATGGATGGCCCCGATTTTCAACTTCCTGGGCCTTTCCGTCGGCTGCATCGACAAGCACGACACCCACACCGCCCGCGAAGACCGCCGCGCCGCCTACCGCTGCGACATCACCTACGGCACCAACAACGAATTCGGCTTCGATTACCTGCGCGATAACATGGCTCACGATCGCCATCAGCTCGTGCAGCGCGATCACGCTTACGCCATCATCGACGAAGTGGACTCGGTCCTGATCGACGAAGCGCGCACGCCGCTGATTATCGCCGGCCCGGTGGATCGCTCGAACCATCACTACGTGCAACTGCTCGACCCCGTCCGCAACCTGGTGCAACAGCAGCAGATGCTCGTCGGCCGATTCGTCAAGGAAGCGGTCGAGATGTTCGAGAAGGACGAAGACTCCTGGGAAGGCGCCCGCCGCCTGTTGCAAGCCACCAAGGGCATTCCCAAGCACAATCGCTTGCTGAAAGTCCTGGAAGATCCGCGCAAGGGCAAGCTGCGCCAGAAGGTCGAAAACGACCTGATGCTGCAAAAGAAGGTCGCCCAAAAGGGCAAGAGCGACGGCATCCGGGAAATGGAAGAAGAACTCTTCTTTGTCGTCGACGAGAAGAATCGCCAGATCGAGCTGACCGACAAGGGCCGCGAGGCGCTCTCGCCCCAGGACCCCGAGTACTTCGTGCTGCCCGATTTGGTGGACGAAATGGCCAAGATCGATCAGGACAAGACCCTCGAGGAAGACGCCAAGAAGGCCGCCGTCGTGGCCATTCGCGAGGCCCACGCCGACAAGGCCGACACCCTCCACGCCATCAGCCAGCTTTTGCACGCCTACACCCTGAAAATCCGCGACGTGGATTACGTCGTGGAGGAGGGCAAGGTCGTCATCGTCGATGAAAACACGGGCCGCAAAATGGCCGGCCGGCGCTGGAGCGACGGCCTCCACGCCGCCGTGGAAGCCAAGGAAGGCGTCACCATCGAGAAAGAAACCCAGACGCTGGCGACGATCACGATCCAGAACTATTTCCGCCTCTACGACAAGCTGGCCGGCATGACCGGCACCGCGGAAACGGAAGCGGCCGAGTTCGCCAACACCTACGGCATGGACGTGATCGTGGTTCCCACGAACAAGCCCATCGCCCGCAAAGACGCCGACGACGTCATCTATAAGACGAAGCGCGAGAAGTATCAGGCGGTGCTCGAGGAGGTGGAAAAACTGCACAAGGCCGGACTGCCGGTGCTGGTGGGCACGGCCTCGGTGGCGGTCAGCGAAACGCTCGCGCGCATGTTCCGCGCGAAGAAACTGCCACACAACGTCCTGAACGCCAAGAACCACGCCCGGGAAGCGGAAATCGTGGCCGCCGCCGGCCAGCCCGGCGCCATCACCATCGCTACCAACATGGCGGGCCGCGGCACCGACATCAAGCTCGGCGCCGGTGTCAAGGACCAGCGCCAGGACGAAGAGGGCAACGACCTGCTCGGCGGTCTCCAGATCGTCGGCACCGAGCGGCACGAAAGCCGGCGCATCGACCGCCAGCTTCGTGGCCGCGCCGGACGCCAGGGCGATCCCGGCGCCAGCCGCTTCTTCGTCTCTCTCGAGGACGACCTGATGATGTACTTTGGCGGCGAACGCCTTGCCGGCCTCATGACCAAGCTGGGCCTGCAAGAGGGCGAAGCCATCGTCCACCCGCTCGTCACCCGCTCCATCGGCAAGGCCCAGAAAAAGGTCGAAGGCATCAACTACGAACGCCGCAAGCGCACCCTCGAATACGACGACGTCATGAACAAGCAGCGCGCCACAATCTACGGACTGCGCCGCGAACTGCTGATGGAAGACGACTTGCGCGATACGATGCTCAACATCTTCTCGAAAGCCGTGGAAGGCGAGTTCGAATCGGGCAACTATGGCAACCCCGACGATCCGCACGTCTGGGACCTGGACTCCTATGTCGACTGGCTCGAGCATAACCTCCTGGGCGCCGACCTCTCCTCCATCCGCGAAGGGCGCTTTGGCTCCTTTGACGAACTCTTCGAGGCCGTCATGGACCTCGTGGTGGAAGAATACGACGCGAAGGAAGAGTCGCTGGAACTGGCCTTCGGCCCCGGCACACCCGCCGTTCTCTCGCGCCAGATCTCGCTGCGCACCATCGACGCCGAATGGCAGGATCACCTCCTGGCCATCGACAGCCTGCGCGAAGGCGTCAACCTGCGTGGCTACGGCCAGCGCGACCCGCTCATCGAGTTCACAAAGGACGCCTCGGAAATGTTCGCCGAGATGATCTTCGCGGTGAACAAGGAGATCTTCCAGTACTTCTTCCGCGCCCAGGTCATCACCCCGGAAGAAAAGGAACGGCGCCGCGTCGCCGCCATGAGCTACCAGAAAGCGGAGGCCGGATCCGCCGTGCCCGCCAGCGGTCAGGCCCCGCAGGCCGCCGAACCCGCCAAACCGGCCAAGCCCGCCTCGAACCTGCCCACCTACCGCCGCGACATGCCCAAGGTCGGCCGCAACGAGCCCTGTCCCTGTGGCAGCGGCAAGAAGTTCAAGGACTGCCATGGCTCGCCCGCCATGCGCGAAGGCCGCAGCCACACCGTCCCCAGTGGCGCCGAAGAGTAAGCGAGCGCCGGAAAACCGGTCCCATTCCTGAACCTCCTTCGCCAGACCCCGGACAATCGGGGTCTGGTTTTATTATGCGGCTACAGAAATCCCAAATCGAATCGTGGCAGGCGCCGATATTCTGGCCCCTCCCTTCGGACTTCCACCTCTGCACACAGATAATGGGGTGACGGGGGCAGGATTGCACCGGTTGTTCGGGTCGCAAGCCCAAGTCGTTTTTTGACAAGTCTTCGCATCGGAAATCGGGGCCCTTCGAGATCCCTTGTCAGCGGACAAATGACAATCGTGTCTCATTAGTGGTCCGCCATTCGCTCCTTACGAGTTTCAGTATTGATGCTGTAAAATTCCGTAAGGAGCAATATAATGAATCGTATCCATTTGACCATCGCCGCCACCGCCGCCGTGCTGGCGGGCTATTTCCCCGCCACCGCCTCCGTACCCTTCTCCCTTCGTGAAGATATCTCCTCCACCACCGATTTCAGTCGATCCGTCGAGGGAGCCGATCTCGACGGCGACGGCGACATCGACGTGCTGTCCGCCGCCTCGGGAGACGACCTCGTGGTGTGGTTCGAAAACCTGGATGGCCAGGGCACCTTCAGCGGCAAAATGACGATCTCCGGAACGGCCGAGGGAGCCAACGCGGCCGGCGCTTTCGACATCGACGGAGACGGAGACCTGGACGTTGTGGCCGCCGCCGACGTGAACGATCTCTTCGTGTGGTACGAAAATCAGACCGGTGCGGCCGATTTCTCGACTTCAAAACCCATCGGCATGACCGGCGACGCGATCTTTAAATTTACCGCCGCCGATATCGATGGAGACAACGACTTGGACATTGTCGGCGCCTCGAGCGACAACAGCAACGTGAAGTGGTTCGAAAACACCGACGGAAACGGTAACTTCGCCCCAGGTACGCTGATCGACGGCGCGCTTGGCGGCGCCAACTACGTCGATGCGGCCGATTTCGACGGCGACGGTGACGTCGACGTTCTCGCCACCGGCTTCTCCGACGATGAAGTGGTCATCTACCAAAATGTCAACGGCGACGGCTCGTTCTGGAACCCCCAAGTCCTCAACTCCACCGCATCGGGCGCCTGGGTCGCACGAGCCGGCGACATCGATGGCGACGGCGACATGGATGTCGTCTCCGGCTCCGCCTCGGACAATCGCTTCCAATGGTACGAAAACCTCGACGGCGACGGAACCTTCACCGGCGCCATCACCATCACCACCGTCACCCAGTTCCCTCAAGATCTCGACTTCGCCGACATCGACAACGACGGCGACCTCGACCTGGTCACCGCCAGTTTCCTCGACGACCGTGTCGCCTGGTTCGAGAACCTCGACGGCAAAGGCGACTTCGGCCCGATCAACACCATCAACTTCACCGGCGATGGCACCCAGGTGACATCCGTCGCCGCCGCCGACCTGGACGGTGACGGCGATCCCGAGGTCCTTTCCACTTCCTATAGCGGCGGGCGTGTTTCGTTCTACGAAAACCTCTCGCCCATTCTCGGCGGCATCACCCTGGCGGACCTGAACTCGAGCGACCAGGTCACCACCTACACCAACAGCACCACCGTCAAAGTCACCCTCTCCGGCGTGGAAGACGGCCCCAGCGACTCGCTTTACGTCAGTGAAGACAACTTCGCCACCTCGACGACCGTCTCCTGCTCCAGTTGCTCCAACGCCCTGGCGACCATCACCGAGCAAGCCGAGGGTCAGGTGACGCTTTACGCCCGCCTCGGAACAGACTCGGCCCTGTCCGATATCACCTCCGCCACCATCGTCCTCGATACCAGCGGCCCCGTCACCTCCGTCGTCAGTCCCACCGGCGTGGTGAACCAGAAAGACCCGGTGATCGACGTCGTCTGGGCCGGAAGCGACGTGTTCTCGGAGTTGGAAAGCGTGGAACTGTTCTTCAGCAAGAGCATCTCGAAGGGCGTCGTTTTCCAGAGCGCGGGAACCTACACCAGCTCGCCCATCCCCTTCGACACCGCCGCGCACGGCGGCGATGGCACCTATGAATTCTACACCATCGGCACCGATTCGGCCGGCAACACGGAAGTCGTGCCACCGTCGCCCGACGTGTCGGTCACCTACAACAACACGACGGCGGTGCGGAGCTGGGCGCTGTACTGATCCAGCAGGAGCACTTCTCTCCTCTCCGCCAGCCTCTCCATGGAAAGCCCCGGGCCCAAGAAGGCGTCTGGAGCTTTCCCTTTGCTCCAGTCTTACAAGGCTCCGGAAGCCCCAATGCGTTTCTCGAAGTCCTGAAAGTCCACGGCCTGGACCGCGAGGCCGAGAGCTTTCGCGAGATGGGCGGGGAATTCGCAGCGCACCGTTTCAAACGCCGGGGCGTCGGGGCCCAGGATCTTGGCCAGGCTCGTCACGCCTTTGTTCCGGATGCCGCAGGGCACGATCATGCCGAAATGGTTGAGATCCGTCGCCACGTTCAGCGCCAGCCCGTGCATCGTCCACCACTTGCGCACGCGAACGCCCATGGCGCAGACCTTCTCGCCCGTCACCCAGACGCCCACGAAGTCCTTGATGCGGGTTCCCGTGATGCCCACCGTCGCCAGGTAGACGATCACGCTTTCCTCCAGCGCCCGCATGTACGCGTGTAAATCCAGCTCCAGCCGTTGCAGGTTCACCTGTGGATAAACCACCAATTGGCCCGGACCATGGTAGGTGACTTGGCCGCCGCGGTCCGTCTCCGTCACCGCGATGCCGCGCCGTTCGAGCACCGAAGCGGGCGCCACCAGATCGTCGGTCTTTCCCCGGCGCCCCAGCGTGATCGTCGGCGGGTGCTCGACCATCAGCACCACGTGGCCCAACTCGCCAGCGATCTGGCGCTCCTGGATGCGCTGCTGCACGTCCCAGGCGGCCTGATAATCCATCCGACCCAGGTTCACCAGAAGGGCCGTTTTCTCACTCGCGGGCCCGAAGGCCCCCTGGTCGGTCACGGTTCGCGATGTCCTTTCGGGGATTCGATCAACCCTAATCCTTCTCCGCAGAGGGCACAGAGGACAGAGGTCTCACAGGGAATGAATAAAAGTTCGTCGACCACTTCTGTTTAGACGCAATAAAATCAAAAATCTACGAATAGTCAGCGTTGTTATTGTGTGCCAGCTTTACTCGGGTACGAAGAAATGAAGGGAGGAACTGTGACGCGTTTGGCGGTCTTCTTTGACCAATCTGGAGAAGGGGATCGGCTCCCCCCAGTTGCCCGAAGAAGGAGTTTCTTTTCATCGTGATCTCGCGTAACCTCATTCCCGCCAAGCATCTCCGTGCCTTCGCGTCTCCGTGGTGAACTTTCTGGAAGGACAAGGTTCTTTCGCTGCCGGTGCGGGCTAGATCTGCTCGAACTCGCTGGGGTATTTGCAGCGGGTGATGGCATCCTCGTAGCTGATCAGACCCTGTTGATAGAGGGTTTTCAAGGACTTGTCCATCGTGATCATGCCCTGATCCCACGAGGTTTGCATCACGGTGTAAAGCTGCTCGGTCTTGCCCGTGCGGATGATTTTGCGGACCGCGTTGTTGGCGATCAGGATCTCGCAGGCCACGACCCGGCCGCGGTTTCCCGGCACGGGAATGAGCTGTTGCGCCATCACGGAAATCAGCGTGCTCGAAACCTGGATGCGGGTTTGTTCCTGCTGATTGGGCGGGAACACGTCGATGATGCGGTCCATCGTCTGCGTCGCGTCCGGCGTGTGCAGCGTCGTGAAGACCAGGTGCCCCGTCTCAGCCGCCATCAAGGCCGTGCGGATCGTTTCCAGGTCGCGCATTTCGCCCACCACGATGACGTCCGGGTCTTGCCGCAGCACGTGCCGCAGCGCGTTCGAGAACGATAAGGTGTCGCTGTTGAGTTCGCGCTGCTTGATGATCGAGCGGCGGTTCTTGTGAACGTATTCGATCGGGTCCTCGATGGTGATCACCATGCACTGGCGCTCGTTGTTGATTTGATCGACGATGGCCGCGAGGGAGGTGCTCTTGCCCGAACCGGTCGGGCCCGTGACGATGTTCAGACCGACATGTTTCCGGGCGATTTCCTCGACCACGCCGGGCAGACCGAGGCGCCGGATCGATTGGATTTCCTCGTTCACCACGCGAAAGGCCGCCTCCGTGCCGCCGCGCTGGCGATGGATGTTCACGCGGAACCGCCCGGCGTCGGGAAATTCGAGTGACAGGTCCAGCTCCCAATTCTTCTCGAACTTTTCCTTTTGGATGTCGGTCAACGCGCCCATCACCAGCTTCTCGATGTGCTCCTTCTGGAGCGCCGGGTAGTCGAGCGGCACCAGATAGCCGTCCAGCCGCAGCATCGGCGGGATGCCCCGGGTCAGGTGCAGGTCGCTGGCGCCGCGCTCGACCGCCTCCCGGAGGAGTTGGCGGAGGCTGATGCGCCGGGGCTGGGGAGCGGAGACTTCCGGTTGCTGGGCTTGCGTCGGGGCCGGCTGGGTTGGCGGTGCGGGCTGGGCCGGGGGCGCGGAGGGCGGAGCCTGGCGGGGCGCGGCCTGGGCCGGGTGGGGAGCGGCCGCCGGGACCGGAGGCGCCTGCTGCGTCTGGGGCTGGGCCTTGGGCAGGTGCAGGCGGGATTTGCGCGCCGAGGGCGGCGTCAACGCGTCCGCATTGGACTCATCTTTTGGCTGAGACGGCTTGATCGGTCCCTGAGGGATGGTCCAGTCATTGTCATTGGGCGGGTGCTCGGCCATGGAAGAGGTCTCGTCGGGGAAGTCCGCGGGAGGATGGGGGAGAAAAACTTCGAGGGCAAATCAAAAGCCCCGTCAGAGCGAATGGCCGACGGGGCTTGATTTCTTACGCGGGCCGGTCAGGCCTGGGTCGGACTGGGGTTGTCCAGCAGATCGCCGATACGGGGCGGGCGTACCCGCTTCTTTTCCGGCTCCGCTTCCTTGTCCGCGTCCACAGGCGTGCCGCCATCGCCCGAGTCGCCGGTGAACAGCGGCTCCAGCACCTCGCCACGGGCGAGGGCTTCGAACTCGTCCTGGCCGATCGTCTCGCGCTCCATCAGGGCACCCGTCACCCGGTCGAGCAACTCGCGCCGCTCCGTCAGGATCGCCATGGCCCGGTCGTAAGCTTCGTCGATCAATTCCTTCACTTCGTCGTCGATGACCTTGGCGATTTCCTCGCTGTAGTCGCGCGAGTCGGTGTTCATGTCGCGGCCGACGAAGAGTTGGCTGCGGGTCTCCCCAAAGGTGCGGGGGCCGAGGCGGTCGCTCATGCCGAACTCGCAGACCATGCGGCGGGCGACTTGCGTGATGCGCTGCAGGTCGTTGCCGACGCCTGTGCCGTTCTCGCCAAAGACGATGCGTTCCGAGGCGAGGCCGCCAAGCGCCGAGACCATCATGGCCTTCAGGTCGCTCTTCGTCCGGCTGTGCTTTTCCTCCACCGGCAGAAAGCTGGTCAGGCCCAGGCTGCGACCGCGCGGGATGATGGTGATTTTATGGACCGGGTCGGCGCCTTCGGTGAAGTGCGAGCAGATGGCGTGGCCCGCTTCGTGGATCGCGGTGGCGCGCTTTTCATCGTCGCTGATGCGCATGCTGCGGCGTTCGGGCCCCATCATCACGCGGTCCTTGGCTTCTTCCAGGTCTTTCTGCTCGATTTCCGACTTGTTGGCGCGGGCGGCCAGCAGGGCCGCTTCGTTGACGATATTGGCGAGGTCGGCGCCGCTAAAGCCCGGCGTGCCCTTGGCGAGGCTAGCGATGTCGGCTTTGCCCCCCAACTTCACGTTCTTCGCGTGGACCTTGAGGATCTTCTCGCGGCCTTGCACATCGGGGAAATCGACGGCGATCTGGCGGTCGAAACGGCCGGGGCGCAGCAGCGCCTGATCCAGTACGTCGGGGCGGTTCGTCGCCGCCACCAGGATCACGCCTTCGTTTGTCGAAAAACCATCCATTTCCACTAGAAGTTGGTTCAGCGTCTGCTCGCGCTCGTCGTGCCCGCCGCCGATCCCGGCGAAGCGGCTCCGGCCCACGGCGTCGATTTCATCGATGAAGATCAGGCAGGGCTTACTGCGCTTGGCTTGCTCGAACAGATCGCGGACGCGGCTGGCGCCCACGCCGACAAACATTTCCACAAAGTCCGAGCCGGAAATCGAGTAGAACGGCACGTTCGCCTCGCCCGCCACGGCCTTGGCCAGCAGCGTCTTGCCGGTTCCGGGAGGGCCGTAGAGGAGAACGCCCTTGGGAATGCGGCCGCCGAGACGGCTGTATTTCTTCGGGTCTTTGAGGAAATCGACGATTTCCCGCAGTTCGTCCTTGGCCTCTTCCACACCGGCCACATCGTCGAAGGTCACTTTGACCTGGCCTTCGCTGATGAGCTTGGCGCGGGACTTGCCGAAGGACATGGCCTTGTTGCCGCTGCTCTGCACCTGGCGCAGGAAGAAAAGCCAGAGCGCCACGATGAGCAGGATCGGCAGCATGAGAGAGATCAGGAATTGGGTCACGAAGGTCGACTGGCGCGACGCCTTGTAGTCGAAAACTCCCGCCGCGGCCATTCTCTGCAGGATGAACTCGGACTGGAGGTCGTGGTATTCGGTCTCAAAAAAGACGCCTTCCGGCGTTTCCGCACCGTTGGTGGCGTATTCGCTGAGACGATTCTGCACAGAGGCGGGGTAGACCACGCCTTCGCCCTTGGCGAGGGTACCTTGAATCTTGCCGCCCTTATCGGTCACGACGCCCTTGAAGGCGGCGTTGCCCTTGATCTGCCCGTCATCTCCCTGTTCGGCGTTCAACGCCGCCACCTGGAGGAACTCTGTAATGTTCATTTCCAAAGGCTTGCGGCGGTCCACCATCTTAACGGCAAGGAGGATGCACGCCAAGAAAATGACGACCCAGAGGGCGATGGATTTGATACTGTTCATGCGATCGAGGCGTCCCGTTGCCAGTGAGTCTGAGAGCGGTGCAAAGGCGCCGGAGCGCTTCGAATCCCTCTCGTGCCTCTCATGGAAAGCAAGGGCCGTGACAAGCGCGGAACGCTCGGCCATGGCCGGGGCTCGAAGGAGAGGCGTGCTCTACCTCCCAACTCTCGATTTTAGGCGCGTTAGGTCAAGGTGAAAGGGGCGAAGGGCGGGGCGAAATTCCGGAGAAAGTGGGGGCCGTCAGGCTTCTTCCAAACTTTCCAGCGGTTGATCCACGATGTAGGCCGCCGGCGTTTCGAAGGCCGTTCCGATCGGTACCGAGCCCAGCCGCCTTAGCGGCATGTCGCGCAGGAAAGCCCCATAGCGCGAAGTTCCCCGGCGATGGAAAGCGATGCCCGCCCCCACGGCGGGAAGGGCGTCCGCGACGGAGCGCCAGGTGACGCCCTCGTCGAGCCGCAAGCGACTTGTCTCCGAGGCTTCCTCCAGCGTTCGCACCGTCACCCCTGTCTTGCCCTCCACATAGCGGGCCAGGCCCGGCAGATGGCGCGCCAGACCGGTCAGGTAAATCCAGATCGAATCGGGGGCCGATTCGCCGAAGCCCGATGACTCAATCAGGCGCCAGGCATAGCGGGAGACCTGCATGGCGAAGCGGGTGCAGTCGGTCTGGGGTGTGGAAATCGTCGGGTTGAAAATGGGCGAGGGCGTCACGTCCGGCGGGAAAAGCAGGGTCCCGCTCTGGTGCGAGAGGTCCTCCAGGTCTTCCATGATGGGCAGGAAGGTGCCGTAATAGTAGGCCCCATCGCGGGCCAGACCGACCGGGATGGTGTGGCAGTACAGGTTTTGCCAGGCGTGCATGGGGCTTGGGGTCAGGCTGCTGCAGTAGATCGTGCGCAACTTGCCCACATCCGCCAGGGTCACGATCCGATCCGTAGTCTCGGGGACGATCCAGGGGTAAACCTCGGCCATGGCGCGGTCGCTGGTGATCACGCCAAAGAGCGGTTCCTGGATCGGATTGCGCACGAAGCAGTCCATCGTATCCAGCAGATCGTCCAGGTTGGCGCTCCACAGCCACCCCGGATATCCCCGCCTCCCGTGGTCGTTGCCGTAGGACAGGAGCCGCGGATAATTGGGCGGGGCGCCCGGCAGGACGCCCTCCAGAAACTTGGCGGTGGACTCGAAGAGTTTGACTTCGCCGCTACTGAAATCCCCGCCGCGGGAGTGCACGTGCATCACCATCTCGTGCGGGAAGACCCCCACCAGGGGATGATGAAAGGCGGGTTCGCCGAGCACATGGCCCAGCGCGTCGGCGACTTCCTCCTCCGACCCGTATTCCAGCGCCGAAATGTCCATGAAGATGGGATGGACGACGCGCTGGATTTTCTGGAGGAGACGCCGGTGCTCATAGATTTTCACCGCGTGGATCCGGGGCGTTCCATCCTGATCCAGGGAAACCACCGCGGCCGCCACCGTGTTGCCATCCATCGACACCGCCGTGATCGGCTGGCTGGTGTCGTAGCGGCCAATGGCCTGGACGGGCGTTGTGGAACTGACCGGATTCATAAGCTATCAGCCGCCGATCCGCCGGGTGCGGTCAAGACCAGAAGCGAAGGCTTGCCGCTCGATCCAGGCCACGGTGTAAATCGATTCGCCCGTCGCTCCGTCCCGGCGGAACGACGGCCAGCTCCGATGATCCTTGTAGGTACAGAGCCCACAGTCCTCGACCTGGTTCGCCGGGAGGCCGCCGCGCTCGGCCCAGAGGCGATTCGCCCGCGCCAGGTTGAGCAACCGCCCGCGCACGACGCCCGAGTCCGCGCCAAAACGCGCCGTAAACTCGGCCGCCAGGTCCTCGGAGACTTCGTACACATCGCCCCGGATGCAGGGCCCGATCCAGAGGTGGAGGTCCGACGGGCTGTGGCCGGCGGCGCCCGCCAGCGCGATGGCGCGCGGCAGAATTGCCGCCAGCGTTCCGCGCCAGCCGGAATGGATCGCCGCCAGAAAGGGCGCTTTTGTCGAAGTCAGGATCAACGGCACGCAATCGGCCGTGCGCACACAGACCGCCGCGCCGGCTTCGCGCGTCACGAGGCCATCGCCCTCCAGGAGCTTCTCGCCCGCGGCGAGGGCGTTGGCCGCGTCATGAAGCGCTGTGCCGTGAACCTGTTTCAGAAGTGCGATGTGTTTTGGACAGGCGGGGGCCAGGGCGGCGGCCAACTGGGGAGCCAAAGGCCGGCCTTTCTCGATGCCCGCGTCCCGGCCCAGCACCGCCACGCGAGCCCGCCCAGCGCCGCAGGGGCGCGGGCGAGTCGATAGCGGCAGCGATGGGCTCTCGGCGGGTGGCGACACGGATTCCGGCTCGTCCATTCAGAAATCGAAATAGCATGGGCCGAGATCCCAGGAAGTAGGTCAAGGACCAATGATGCGTCGAAGAGGGGGAAAAACGGTGGGGTCCAATCCTAATTGGCCGGGGGGTCCCCCGGTGCGGGGCGGGCGATCCCTCCCGTCGAGGCCCTCGCGAGGCCGGACGGCGGCGGGTCGAAGGAAGGCCTGCCGACGAGGCCGGTGGCCAACCGGCCTTGAATGGGAAACCGGATTTGAAAGGTCACCATGCCCTCTTCGCAAGACAGTTCCAGAAGCCCATTGTTCGCCACGACGATCTGATAGGCGATGGGCAGGCCGAGGCCCGTGCCCTCCGGCTTGGTCGTGAAGAAAGGTTCGAAGAGGCGCTCGCGCGTTTCCCGCGGGATGGGCCAGCCGGTATTGCTGATGCTCAGGCAAACGGGCCGCGTACCCGACTTCGCCACCCGGCTGCACAGCCGGATCACGCCCCCGTGGTCGCGGATCGCTTCCAGCGCGTTGACCGCCAGATTCAGCAAGGCCTGATGGAGACGCGATTCCTCCACCACGCACTCGGGCAGGTCCTCGTCCAGGTCCCAGTCGATGTCGAGTTCGATATGGTGCGGGATCGCCACGCGATGAAAGGCTGCTTCGAAAGCCTCTCGCAGGAGGCGGTTCAGGTCCACCGGATGGAGGTCCACACCCTCTGGATGGGCGAAATCCATAATGCTCGCGACGAGCTTCTCCAACCGGTCCACCTCCTTCTGGATGCGATCCAGGTAATCGGCGCTGGGGCTGCCGGGCGGGGGGGTCTTGTCTTCCTCGCCCGGTTCCGCTTTCGGAATGTCGAGCGCCATCAGTTGTGCCATGCCGCGGATGGACGCCAGCGGATTGCGGATTTCGTGCGCGATTCCCGTGGCCAGCGTACCGACCGCCGCCAGCCGGTCGGCCCGCTGCATTTGCTCATGAAAGCTGCGCATGCCCGACAGGTCCCGCACGTCCAGCAGGCACACCGGGTCCGACGGCGAACTGCACTCCAGCGGCATGGCGCTGATCGAGAGGAGCACCGGTTCGTCTTCCTTGCCGCGCCAGAATTCCGACGAACAGGTGGCGGTGCGGCCGTCCAGGGCGGCGGTGATGCACTTCGCAAGCTCCCGCAGAAAGACGTTGTTCAGACGCGAGGAGGACTGCTTCTCCAGCATCTCCACAAGCGGTTTGCCCAGCAGATCGGCGCTCGCGAGGCCGAGGACCCGCCGCAGGGAAGAATCGGCGGCCATGACCGCACCGGTGCTGTTGAGCGACAGGATGGTGCCTTTGGCCGATTCGCGCATCTGGCGGTCGCGCTCTTCGAAAAGGTCCTGCAACTGGTGGATCATTCGGTTGAAAGTCGAGCCGAGGGCGAACAGTTCGCCCGTGCGCGGAACGTTGCGGATCGGGGCCAGTTCGCCCTGCGCCGCCCGCGTCATGGTGCGGATCATGTCGCGCAGCGGATGCACGATCGTCCAGGCCAGCGCCACCCCCACGATCCCCGAGATGATGGAAAAGGTGCCGCCGATCAACAGCACCACGGTGGCCTGTTGCTCGAAGAACTCGCGCGCTTCGGCGGAAGGGAAATGCTCCGAGATGCGCAGAAAATAAATGTGGCTGACGATCGACCCGGTCAAAGTCATCAAGAACAGCAGCGCCGGGATGGAAACGATCAGCCGGACTTCCCGGCTCTCGACGCGCTTGATGCGCCGCAATTCTTCCCGGGTGGTCCGGTCCTGGTCTTCGGGCGGGGCCTGGGGAAAACGGGGAATATCATCCATCATGGGCGGCGGAGGGCTTGTCCGGATCGCTCTTCTTTCGCACCGCCAGGCGGTCGAACAGGTAATCGAAGACCGAGGCGAACAGGAACGCCGCCGGAATGAACAGCAGCATCCCCCGGGAACCGAGCCGGTCGATGTGCGGCCCCACGCTGCTCAGCATTCCCCGGCTGACCATCGCATACACCGCGATCGTCAGCACCCACACGGCGGCGTTGGCCAGCAGGTAGCCTTTCCAGGACATGAGGGGATCGCGGGCCATGCGTTTCATCGAAAAACCTTAGGTGAAGGACGGGAAATCGGTCAAGCTGGGCTTCAGTGCCATACCCGGGCTTCAGTGCTCCTCGACCCTCAGTTCCTTGTGGCACGTGATGCAGGTCTTGTTCTGCTCGCGAAGAGCGAGCATGATGTCGCGCCGGCTGGCATCGCTGTCGAAGGCCTGCCGCGTGCGCACCACTGCCCGCAGCATGGCGTGGTTCAGCTCGGCATAGCGCTCGGCGAAGTCGGCCTCGCTCATGCCTTCCGGGGCGTACTCCCGGGCGTTGGCCACGTAGGCGTCGAGGCTGGCCACGTGGGCGTAGGCTTCCAGTTTATCGATGGCTTCTCGCGCCCGGAAGCGGTCTTTGCCGCTGGCCGCTTTGTGAGCCTTGTTGACCTCCTCCATCAGTTCATGAAGGTCGGGGGCGGTGATCAGAGCTTTCCTTGCCAGCACCACCGTGGTGGGGGCGTCCTCCGCCGCCACGCCGGGGGCGAAGGGACTGCCCGCCGGGTCGGGAAGGATGACCTGGCCTTCGGCGCAGCCGCCCATGGGCAACGAACCGAGGAGGATGAAGGGAACGAAGAGAAACAGGATAAGAGCGCGTTTCATGCTTGCCTGCCGAAGGGAATCGGTCGGACGTTCAGCCGCCCGGGGAACGGAATCTATACGGAGCGGAAAGCGCCAGAACCATGCCTATTCAAGTCCTGCCGCAAACGCTGATCAATCAGATTGCCGCTGGCGAAGTCGTGGTCAACATGGCCAGCGTCGTCAAGGAATTGGTCGAGAACGCCATCGACGCCGGTGCCCGCAACATCACCGTCGAGTTGAGCGGCGACGCCCTGGACCTGGTCGTCAGCGACGACGGCTGCGGTATGGATCGCGAGGACGCGGAACTCTGTCTCCAGCGCCACGCGACCTCGAAAATCCGCACCACCGACGACCTCTTCCACCTGATGACGCGGGGCTTTCGCGGAGAGGCGCTGGCCTCCATCGCCGCCGTCAGCCGCATGGAAATCCGCACCCGTCGCCGCGAGGACCTCTCCGGCAGCCTTGTCGCCGTCGAGGGCGGCCTCATCGACCGCATGGAGAGCGTGGGCTGTCCCGCCGGAACCCGCATCGCCATCCGCGATCTGTTCTTCAACACCCCGGCGCGCAAGAAGTTCCTCAAATCCTCCACCGGCGAAGCCAACGCCGTCGCCACCATGCTGACCCGCCAGGCTCTCGCCGCCTGGCCGGTGGGGATCAAATTCCTCCGCAACGACCGGGTGGACATGGACTTCCCGAGCGGCCAGTCGCTGGCCGATCGATTCCTCGCCCTGATGGGATCGCGCATCGAGCACGGACTTCTGGAACTCGACTACCTTCAGGACCGGGACCGCGGCGGTCAGCACGTCTTCGGCTATCTCGCCCAACCCCTCAGCAGCCGTCACGACCGCCGCTGCGAGTACCTTTTCGTCAACGGCCGTCCCTTTTCGTCCCGCCCCATCACGGCCGCCATCGAGCAGGCATGCCGGGGCTTCATTATGATCGGCCGCTTTCCGATCTTCTGCCTCTTCATCGAACTCGACCCTGCCGAAGTGGACATCAACGTCCATCCGACCAAGGAAGAAGTGCGTTTCCGAAACGAGCGCGCGGTGGCCAGCGCCGCCTATCACGCCGCCCGCATCGCGCTGGAGGGCGCGGGCTTCGTGCCGGAAATGCACCTGGCCGGCCGGAGCGGCGCCTCCGCCCCCGCTCCGGCCGCCCCCCAACCCGAAGGCCAGTCGCCCGAATCCCCGCCGCCGAACTCTACCGCGCCCCGCCCGGCGCCGCCGGGCCCTTCTTACCAGCCCGCCTTCTTCCAGTCCCCGGAAGCGCTCGTGGCCAAAGCCTTCGACCGCAAGCGCGCCCGCGATGTGCAAACGGACCTGACCGTTGAGTTGGCCAAGTCGGAATGGAAAATGGCGGAGCAGGACCGCCAGCGCCGCGAACGCATCGCCCCCACCGCCGCCGCCCCCGGCGAACAACCCGAAGCCACCGGCTTCTGGGACCGGCCCTACGCCCCCGAACCGCTCGGCCAGATCGACGAAACCTTTCTCGTCGTCCGCTACGGGCCCGATCTCGTCCTGGTCGATCAGCACGCCGCCCACGAGCGCCTGCGCTATCTGCAACTCCAGCGCGTCGAGCACGACAGCCACGCCCAGGCGCTCCTGGTGCCCGCCACGCTGGACGTGCCGCCGGACCGGGCGGCGGCGATGGAGGCCCTGGCGCAAGCCCTCGCCCCCGCAGGCTTCGCACTCGAACCCTTCGGCGGCGCCACCTGGGCCATCAATGCCGTACCGGGGGACCTGAGCGCCTCCCAGGCGGTCGAGGTCATCCAGGACTTGCTCGAGGACGACGACCTGCCGGGGGATCCGTCGCGGCTGGGGCCGGACCACCTGGAGGCCCTGCGGGAGAAATGGATGATTCGCGCCGCGTGTCATAGCTCGATCCGCGCCGGACAGCGCCTGACACGCGAGGAAATGGACGAATTACTGCTCCAAATGAGGTCGGAGCGGCTATCCTTCACTTGTCCCCATGGAAGACCGACAATTATTTGTCTCAGCCGGCACGAACTGGATCGATCCTTCAAGAGGACTCACTAGCCCCGTTTTTGCTCCATCCGAGTCAACCCCTCGAGAATCGGCTCAAGCCCTCAGATGGCGTCGAACCCTCGGCCATGCGCGGTTTTCCATGACGATCAATCTCGCCAAGACGATCTTCGCCCAAATTCCCCTCCTGTTCCTCCTGGGCGAGCACTTCTCCGCGCCGGACCGCATGCGCCTGCTCCGACCCCTGGGCGGAGGCGCCGGCGGCGTCATGATCCACTCCGACTTTCCCGTCGTCCTGGAGCACTTGACCAAAGGCTGCCTCGTCGTTGTCGACGGTGTCGGCCGGCCCGCCGGCGCGGTGGTCGAACTCCTCGAAGCCATTCCCCGCCAGGGGCTCTGCCTCGGGGTGCTGCTTTTCGCCGATGCGGGCGTGGCGGCCGAAGACCTCGACCGGTTCCTCGACGCCGGGGCCGACGATTTTCTCTTTCCGCACGAAACCGATCGATTGGAACGTCACCTGGGGCTTCTTCACAAACGAGTCCAGGAGCGCATCAAGCGCCAGGAAATCAACCAGCGTTTCCACCACGCCCAGCGCCTCGAAGTCCTCGGAACCCTCGCTGGCAGCGTGGCCCACGACTTCAACAACATCCTGACCACCATCGGGGGTATGGCCCGCCTGGTCCGCGACGACCACGAGGAGAACGCCGCCCTCTGCTCCGACCTCGACGAGATCATCGGCGCCAGCGACCGCGCCACCGCCCTCACGGGCCAATTGCTCGCCTTCTCCCGCAAGCAAATCCTCCAGCCCTCCGCCATCCGCCTCGAAGAACTGGTCGACAACCTCCTGCCCCTGCTGCGCCGGCTCATCGGCGAAGACATCGACCTGTGTGTCGATCTGCAAGACACGCCCCTCGTTCTCGCCGACCCCAACCACGTCGAACAGATCATCATCAACCTGGCGGTCAACGCCCGCGACGCCATGCCCCAGGGGGGCACGCTGACCATCGGCACCACCACCGTCGAGACGGTGCGCTCGGACGCGCGCTCCACCACTCCCGGACCCTACGGCGTCATCGAAGTCCGCGACACCGGCTGCGGCATCGCGGAGGAACTGCGCGAGAAAATCTTCGACCCCTTCTTCACCACCAAAGAAAATGGCTCCGGCACCGGTCTCGGACTTTCCACCGTCAAAGGCATCGTCCACCAATGGAGCGGCATGATCGAGGTCGAGAGCCGGCCCGGCCATGGCGCCCTCTTCCGCGTCTATCTGCCCAGCACCGAGCGCACCACCCCCGCCCCCAACGAAACCGACGAAGAGCCCATCGGCGATGGCTCGGAAACCATCCTTCTCGTAGAGGACGACCCCTCGGTCCTGTCCCTCCTCGAACGCACCCTGGACAACTTCGGCTATCGGGTCCTCGCCGCGCGAAACGGTATGGAAGCCCTTGAACTCGCCGAGCTTCACAGCATGACGTTCGATCTGCTCGTCTCAGACGTCAACCTGCCCAAGATGAACGGGCGCGTTCTCGGCGAGCGTCTTCGCGAAAAACGCCCCGATCTCAAAGTCCTCTACATCTGCGGTTATACCGACGACGTCCTCCTGCGCCAGGGCTTGATCGTGGGCAACATGCGGCTCATCAACAAACCCTTCAGCCCCCGCCGCCTTGTCCGCGAAGTGCGCCGGAGCCTGGACGCCGGATGAGGGACCCGTTCGGGCTCATGGCACATCCCCCTCGATCAGTCCCGGGTTGGCCCGCGCCACCGCCGCGATCGCGCGGCCGAGCGGGCTGTCCGGGTTTTTCAGCGTAATCGCCAGCGTATTGATCGGCCGCGTGCAGGCCATCAGAATCCGGTAGGCGGCCGCCTGCGAGGCGGAGACGGACGCCGCCAGATCCTCGCCGCTCAGGTGCGCCAACTCGCGCTTGTATTCCCGGTCGAAATACTCGTCCAGCAGCATCGCCACAAAGGTCCAGCACTCCAGCCCGCGGACGCTCTGGTAGTCGTAGAACCGGATTTCATCGGGTTCGAGCATCGTCCGCCGATTCCGGCGGGCCTGATGATCCGTGCCGTCCCAGATGTGGTAGCCGGCGCGTTCGAGTTGATCCTTCAGCGCCGCCACCGTTCGCCTCGGTTGATTCCATCCGAACAGCAAATCCCCCCACTCGCATTCGGCGGCCTTCAGGTCCTCCAAAATCACATCGTGAAGCTGCGGGTTGTAAGGCCCGACGCGCACCACCACGCGCCCGCCGGGCAGGTCCGGGTTCGATTGCACCGACCACTCCTCGGTGCCCAGTTCCTGCGCCAGCGCGTTGGCAAAGGTCACAATGCGTTCGCGCATCCGCAACGACCGTCCGTAGCGGTGCAGGTAGTAGTCCTGGTCCTTGACCAGCCCCCGCGTCCAATCGCACTTCTGATCGCGCATCACCTGATCGAAGCCGTTGCTGATAATCAGATTACGCTCGCCGTAAATGCGGCCCAGAACCTGGCGCTCCACCTCCAGGATGTCCTGTGCTTCATCGATGAAGACGAAGTCGAAATCGAACTGCGGGTCCGCGCGCAGGGCAGCCACGCGCTCGGGCGTCAGAGTGTCGAGCGACTCGGCCAGCCGCCCCGCGTAATTCGCTTCGTAAGGGTTCGGGATGTGGCGCGTCGGTTGCAGGCCCAGCGCCACGAACACATCGTGCATGAAGCTGTTCAGGCCGTCGGTCGGGATTTGAACCGAGCGCCGTTTCGCCGCCGCCGCGCTGCTCTGGAGCATCGTCGCCAGGTCCAGCCGCAGCGCGTGGTTATACGTCAGGAACAGCGGCCGGTGCCCGTCCAGAGCCAGATCGTTCGCCATCCGCAGGAGAAAGGTCGTTTTCCCCGTTCCCGCCCGGCCGTGATAAATGAACAGCCGGTTGCCGATGTGATCCTGGAAGTTCTGCGATGTCAGGTATCGGCGAGTGATGCGGTCGAGGCGGACCTTGTTCAAGGCGCTGATTTCCACTGGCCGGCGGGCGCGTTCCAGGGCCGCGATGCCCTCTTCGAAATCGAAGTCCTGGCGGAAGGTCAGCCGCCCCATCACATCCCGTCCGCACCGCGACAGCGTCAGGAACCGCAGAAAATCCTCCGCCGTGAAATTCGACCCTAGCAGGTGCGGAACCCCGTCGGGCAGGGCCTCGCGGTCCACCGCCGAGAGAAAAATCCCGTGCCCGACAAAAGGCCGCCCGCCCGCCAAATCCCTCAGGTACGCGCGCGCGCTCATCGCCTCCACCTCGGCCTGGCGCGAGGCGTTGTGCAGGCCCTCGCGGCCCTCGTAGCGCACGAACAGATGCTGATCGCGCAGCACCAGCTCGCCCGCGCCATGGGCCTTGTGCTCCATCGCGAAACACAGCGACTCGATCCGCAGGCGCGTTTCCCGCCACGTCAGCTCCAGCCCCGGCCGCGCCCTCAGCAAGACCAATTGGTCCACGTCCTGAATCCGCTGGCCGAAGCATTGAAGGCTCGGCACCGAATACACCTCGATCTCGCTCGCCGCGCAGCCCGGATGGGCGTTCAGCGCTTCGCAAAGCCGATGGCCGAAACGCTCCGCCATGCGAAATTCCGGCAGATTCGGTTCGCCGAGGAGGTGGAGGCTGGCGGGCATGGGGCGGGGGAGGGGGCTCACTTTCCATCAAGGGAACGCCGACACCTTGGAGCCCCTCGTGGTTCGGCCCAAGGGAAAACCCCAAGTCTCCCCGCCCGCCTCCCTCCTTTGCGCCTCTGCTCCTTTGCTGCTCCGCGTTAAAAACCTCCCGCCTCTTCCCTTGCGCAATCTCCCGCCGTCCGCTTCTCTCGTGCAATCAGTTGCATCCAAAAGGACCTTCCATGCTTTCCACTCTGCGACCGCTCGCGTTCCTGCCGCTGCTCGCCGCTTCGGCGGCGTTCGGCCAATACGATCTGATCATTCGCGACGCCAAGATCGTCGATGGCACCGGCAATCCCTGGCAGTACGGCGATGTGGCCGTGCTCGGCGACACAATCGCCGCCGTGGGCGACGTGCCCGATTCCGCCACCGCCGACACCGTGGTCCACGCCGGTAAGACCCTCGTCCTCGCCCCCGGCTTTATCGACGTCCACACCCACATCGACAGCGACGTGTACGACCGCCCGCTGGCCGAGAACTTCACCCGCAATGGCGTCACCACCGCGGTCACCGGCAACTGCGGCTATTCCGAGAAGGACATGGCCGAGTACTTCGACAACATGACGACCCAGGGCATGGCGATTAACATCGCCTCGCTGATCGGCCACAACACGATCCTGCGTAACGTGAAGGGCAACGTGGCCGGCGAACTGACCGAGGACCAACTCGCCGAAGCCAAAGCCATGGTCGAGAAAGCCATGCGCGACGGCGCCGTGGGCATGAGCACCGGCCTCATCTACACCCCCGGCACCTACAGCCCGCTGGACGAAATCGTCGCCATGCAGAGCGTCGCGGCCCAGCATGGCGGCATCTACGCCTCGCACATGCGCAGCGAAAGCCTGGAAATCCTGGCCGCCATCGATGAAGCCCTCGACGTCGGCCGAGGCGCCAACAGCCGTGTCCAGATCAGCCACTTCAAAATGCCCCGCGACATGGTCGAGCGCATCGGCGGCAGCGACACCACTCTGGCCAAGGTCGAGCAGGCCCGCGCCGAAGGCATGGAAGTCTGGATCGATCAGTACCCGTACACGGCATCGAGCACGTCGATGAGCGTGCTCTTTCCCGAGTGGGTCCTCGAACAGGGCCACGACAAGGCCAAGGATATGCTCGAGGACGCGGAAGTGCTGGTGAAGTACTACAAGGACATGGCGGACCACCACGAGGGCAATCGCCTGCGCAAAGACCTGAGCTTCGCGGTGGTGGCCTACTGCCGCTGGAATCCGGAATACCAGGGATTGAACCTGCAAGAGATGGCCCAGATTTTCGCCCTTCAGGACGCGAACGGCGAGGACGTGGACTGGAAAGCCATCCCCCGCGAAGAGTGGCCCACCGTGACCATGAAGGACCAGTATGAAGCGGTGCGGCGGATCTATCAGGCGGGCGGCGCGTCGGGCGTTTTCCACACCCTGCCCGAGGAGCAAGTCGTCAACATCATGCAGCACCCGCTGGTGGCGATTTGCTCGGACAGCGGCATCCGCGAGTACGGCGCCGGCAAGCCACACCCGCGTGGCTACGGCTCGAACGCCCGGGTTCTGGGGCGGTACGTGCGGGAACTGGGGGCGCTGCGGCTCGAGGACGCCATCCGCAAGATGACCTCGCTGCCCGCCACCGCCTTTGACTTCCACGACCGGGGCGTGATCGCCGAAGGCAAAGCCGCCGACCTGGTGCTTTTCGACCCGGAAACGGTCACCGACAACGCCACCTTTGTGGAGCCGCACGCGTACTCGACGGGGTTCAAGCTGGTCATCGTGAACGGCGAGATCGTCGTCCAGGACGACGAAGCGACGGGCGCGAAGCCGGGGCGGGTGGTTTATGGGCCGGGGTGGTCGGGGAGCGAGGGTGGTAAACCGATCGCCATGGCTGTATCTGAATAACCCAGCGCGCTCGCCATGAGCGCAAAATCTGGACACCTTCTCCAAATCTTTGCTAAAACATTTTACTTCCCCGTTACAAGGCCCCTCCGCCCGGCCTCCGGGGGGTCTTTTTCGCTAAGGACACAGACAAGTCGCGACGCGCGGCCTCCGCGTTGCTCTACTACGGGCAACCTTCTCAGGAGTTCCTCGTCCCGTCCATGATTCCTGGCGCCCATCCGCTTTCCCACCAAACCCGCTTCCTCCTCTGGGCGCCGAAACTCCGGCGGCCCCGGTTGCACCTCGTCGCACCCGAGGATCGGATCGTCGAGATGACGCCCGCCGCCCACGGCTACTGGGAAGCCGCCGTCGAGGGCATCGGCCCCGGCGCGCGCTATTTCTTTCAGACCGACGACGGCGACGACCGCCCCGATCCGGCGTCGCGCTTTCAGCCTGAAGGCCCCCACGGCCCCAGCGAAGTCGTCGCCCACGGCGCCTTTGACTGGACCGACGCGGGCTGGAGCGGCCTGCCGATGGAGCAGACCGTGCTCTACGAACTCCACATCGGGACCTTCACGGCGGAGGGCACCTTCGACGCCGCCATCGCCAAGCTCGATCACTTGACGGATATCGGCGTGAACGCCATCGAGATCATGCCCGTCGCCCAGTTCCCCGGTTCCCGCAACTGGGGTTACGATGGCACCTATCCCTACGCGCCGCAGAACAGCTATGGCGGGCCGGATGGTCTGAAGCGGCTGGTGGATGCCTGTCACCGGCGCGGCATCGCGGTTTATCTGGACGTGGTGTACAATCACTTCGGGCCCGAGGGTAACTACACCGGACTTTTTGCCCCCTACTCGGCGGAAAAGTACAAGACGCCTTGGGGCGCGGCCATGAACTTCGACGGCGAGGACAGCGACCCGGTTCGCACGTTCTTTATCGAGAACGCCCTGATGTGGCTGCGCGATTACCACGTGGACGGGCTGCGGCTCGACGCGACGCACGCCATCTACGACACGAGCGCCCGCCCGTTCCTGCGCCAGTTGGCCGAGGCGGTGCGCGAGCTGTCGCAAGCGACGGGCTGGACGCGCCACCTGATCGCCGAGAGCGACGCCAACGATCCGAAACTCTGCTCGCCCGCCAAGGCCGGCGGCTACGGCCTCAGCGGCCAATGGGTCGATGACTTCCACCACGTTGTGCACACGGTGTTGACGAGCGAAAACGAGGGCTACTACTGCGATTATGGCTCTCCCGATCAGTTACAGACGGTGCTGACGCAGGCCTACGTTTTCGACGGGCGCTGGAGCCCCTTCCGCAAGCGCACTCACGGCATGCCGCCGACGGCGCTGGCGCCGCGCCAGATGTGTGTCTGCATCCAGAACCACGACCAGGTCGGCAACCGCGGCCTGGGCGAGCGCCAGAGCGCGCTGATGGATTTCGAATCGCAGAAGCTGGCGGCGGGATTATTGCTACTCAGTCCCTGGATGCCCATGCTGTTCATGGGCGAGGAATGGGGCGAAACGAATCCGTTCCAGTTCTTCACCAGCCACGGCGACGACTGGCTCGTCGAGGCCGTGCGCAAGGGGCGGCGCGAGGAATTCGCCAGCTTCGACTGGGGCGGCGACGTGCCGGACCCGCAGAGCGAAGCGACTTTCGAGCGCTCGAAGCTCGATTGGGACAAGCGCGAAAACGGCCGCCACGGCCAGATGCTGGCGCTCTACAAGGCGCTCATCAGCCTGCGCCGGGGCGAAGCGGCCCTCGGCATTCCGGCCTCGAAGTCCGCCATCGAAGTCCGCCGCGACGGCGATGTCTTCCTCATGTCGCGCCACGCGGGCGAGGCCGAATTCCTCGCCGCCTTCAATATTGGCCAGGAAGACCAGCCCGCCTTGACCGGCATGCAATTCGACCTGGTGCTGGATTCGGCGTCGCCGTTCTTTGGCGGCGACCGCGACGAGGACGACCAGCGGCTCTCGCGCCGCAGCTTCCACCTCTATCGGCGCACCGGCGCCCCCCGCAGTACCGAGGCCGCATCCTTTGTGATGCCCTGACCGATCGAACCGAAAGCAATTAGGATCCCTTATGAATCGACACATCTGCATCCACGGCCATTTCTACCAGCCCCCGCGTGAAAACGCGTGGCTGGAAGACGTGGAAGCCCAAGGCAGCGCGTTCCCCTATCACGACTGGAACGAACGCATCACCGCCGAATGCTACGGCCCCAACACGGCCTCGCGCATCCTCGACGGCGACGGCCACATCGTGGATATCATCAACAACTACTCGCGCATCAGCTTCAACTTCGGCCCGACCTTGCTCTCCTGGATGGAGAAGCACGAACCGGCCGTGTACAAAGCCATTCTGGAGGCGGACGCCCTGAGCCAGAAGCGCTTTGGCGGTCACGGCAGCGCCATCGCCCAAGTCTACAATCACATCATCATGCCGCTGGCCAACAAGCGCGATAAAGTCACCCAGATCGTGTGGGGGGTGGCCGACTTCGAAGCCCGCTTCGGCCGCAAGCCCGAGGGCATCTGGCTCGCCGAAACAGCCGTGGACACGCCCACGCTGGAACTGCTCGCCGACCACGGCATCGCCTACACAATCCTGGCCCCGCGCCAGGCGGCCCAGGCCCGCCCCATCACGGAGGCCGGCGACCAGGAACCCTGGCAGGACGCCTCCGACGGCAAAGTCGATCCGCGGCGTCCATACCTCTGCCGCCTGCCCAGCGGCAAATCCATCGCGCTGTTCTTCTACGACGGCCCCATCAGTCAGGCCCTCGCCTTCGAGAAGTTGCTGAACAACGGCGAAGCCCTCGCCGGGCGCCTCGCCGGGGCCCTCGATACGGAGGGCAACTGGCCTCACATGGTTCACATCGCCACCGACGGCGAGACCTATGGCCACCACCACGGCAAGGGCGACATGGCCCTCTCCTACTGCCTCCACCATTTGGAGTCCGAGGGCATCGCCAAGGTCTCGATCTACGGCGAGTTCCTGGAAAAGCATCCGCCGAAATGGGAAGCCCGCATCTGGGACAATTCCTCCTGGTCCTGCGTCCATGGGGTCGAGCGCTGGCGCTCGAACTGCGGCTGCAACAGCGGCATGCACGGTTCCTGGAGCCAGGAATGGCGCCAGCCCCTGCGCGAGGCCCTCGACTGGCTGCGCGACGAACTGGCCATCTTCTTCGAGAAGGAGGGCGGCAAGTTGCTGCGCGACCCCTGGAAAGCCCGCGACGCTTACGTCAGCGTCATCATGGATCGTTCGCCCGAGAGCGTGGACGCTTTCCTGAAGAAGCACGCGAAGGCGGGCCCTGGCGCCGATCCGGCAACCGTTCGAGGGAAGATCCTCAAGCACATGGAAATCCAGCGCCACGCGCTCCTGATGTACACGAGTTGCGGGTGGTTCTTCGACGAAATTTCGGGCATCGAAACGACCCAGATCCTCCAGTACGCCGCCCGGGCGATCCAACTCGCCAAGGAAATCGGCGGTCCCGACCTGGATGCGGACTTCACGGAAAAACTCCGCGACGCCCCCAGCAACATCGCCGAGTACGAAAACGGCGCCTGGGTGTACGAGAACTTCGTCAAGCCCGCCGCCATCAGCCTTCTGCGCGTCGGCGCCCACCACGCCGTGACGTCGCTCTTCGATGAATGCGGAGAGCGCTTCGACCTGTACTGTTACCGGGGCGTGTCCCTCGACCGCGACTACCTCGAGATGGGCCGCTCGCGCCTGGTTGTGGGCCGGACCCGCATCCGCTCCAGCATCACCTACGATGAAACGGAAATCAGCTTCGCCGTGCTGCACCTGGGCGATCAGAACCTGATCGGCGGCGTGCGCGAATTCATGGGCGGAGAATCCTTTGGCGAAATGCGCGATCAGATCCGCGAGGCCTTCCGCCGCAATGCCGTGCCGGAAGTCATCCGCCTCATCGACACCCACTACGAAAATCACAACTATTCGCTTTGGCACCTGTTCCACGACGAGCAGCGCCGCATCATCGAGGAAGTCTTCCAGCCCACGCTCGAAGACTCGGAAGTCGCTCTGCGCCATCTCTACGACCGCTCCTACCCGATGCTCAACGTGCTCAAGCAAACCCGCCAGCCCATTCCCAAGGTCCTGGCCGCAACCACCGAATTCGTTCTCAACGCCGATCTGAGGCACCTCCTCGAAGCCGAGGAGCTGGACATGAGCCGTATCCACAACTTGCTCAACGAAATGCGCGCGTGGAACGTGCAGCCCTCCGAGGCGGAATTGCTATTGGTCATCACGGATCGAGTCGAGGCGCTGATGAAGCACCTCGAAGAAAAACCGAACGATCTGCATGCTATCGAGCAGGCACTCAACCTCCTCTCCGTGGCTCGCAGCGCCAAGGTGACCCTCGATTTGTGGACTTCCCAAAACCGCTTTTTCCGCATGGCGAAGGAACTCTTGGCCAAGAAACCGGACGGCGCCGCCTCCGCGCCCAAGCCCAAGGACGGTTGTCGCGAGAAGCTCGTCGCCCTCGGCGAATCCCTCGGAGTGAAAGTGCAATGATGGACGTACCCGCCCCCTCCACCGCGGACGATGAAATCATCACCGATACCGGCAGCCGTTCCCGGCCCCACCAGTCGCCCGCCGGCCATCCCGGCGCGGCTTCGCGCAGACGCCCGGTCCATCTGCCCACCGCCACCTATCGCGTGCAGTTCCACGCCGGGTTCCCCTTCAAGGCCGGGCTCGAAATCGCCGACTACATGGCCCGCCTCGGCGTCTCGGATCTCTACGCTTCGCCCATTTTCCAGGCCCGCCGCGGCAGCAATCACGGCTACGACGTGGTGGATCCGAACACGATCAACAGCGAACTGGGCGGCGAAGACGATTTCTTCGTCCTCAGCGACAAGCTCCGCGATCTCGGCCTCGGCTGGATCCAGGACTTCGTCCCCAACCACATGGCCTTCGATGCCCAGAATTCCTACCTCATGGACATTCTGGAGAACGGCCCCGAATCGCCCTATTATCAGTTCTTCGACATCGAATGGGACCACCCCTACGAGAGCATCCGGGGCAAGCTCCTCGCACCCTTCCTCGGCTCGTTCTACGGCGATATCCTGGAAAACGGCGAGATCAAGCTGAACTACAACATGGGCGGCCTCTTCGTCTCCTACTACGATCATCGCTATCCGCTCAAGATCGAGTCCTACCCGGACGTGCTCTCGCGCAAACTGCCCAAACTGCGCCAGACGCTGGGTTCGAAACATCCCGACTTCGTCAAGTTCCTCGGCATTATCGCCTTTATCCGCAATCTGCCCGAGGAGCAGCACACCAGCGAGCGCCGCGCCCTGATCGCCTTTATCAAGGCCATGTTGTGGGAGCTCTACAGCAACGACCCCACCATCCGCGACGCGATCGACGAAGCGGTCGAATCCTACAACGGCAAGCCCGGCGACCGCGAAAGCTTCAACGATCTGGACCACCTGCTGGACCAGCAGTTTTTCCGCCTGTCGTACTGGCGCGCCGGGACCGAAGAACTCAACTACCGCCGCTTCTTCACCGTCAACGATCTGATTTCGCTGAGGATGGAGGACCCAAAAGTCTTCCGTTCGACGCACCGGTTGACGCTGCGGTTGCTCAAGGAGGGGCGCTTCTCCGGCATCCGGCTCGATCACATCGACGGGCTTTACGACCCGACATCGTACCTGCGGCGGCTGCGCGACGCGGCGCCGAAATCCTATATCGTGGTCGAGAAAATCCTCGAAGGCCACGAGGACCTGCCCAACGAGTGGCCCATTCAGGGCACCACCGGCTACGGCTTCCTGAACGCCGTGGCGGGAGTCCTGGTGGACGATTCGAAGGCCGAGGACTTCACCCGCGCCTACGTCGCCTTCACCGATTTCACGCGTCCCTACGACGAACTGGTGCTTCAGAAAAAGCGCCTCATCATCGGCCAGCACATGGCCGGCGACATCGACAACCTGGCCCACATCCTCAAGCGCGTCGCCGGGCGATTCCGCTATGGCAACGATCTGACGCTGTACTCGCTGCGGCGGTCCATGGTCGAGATTCTCGCCCTCTTCCCCGTTTACCGCACCTACTTCAACGCCCATCACCTCAGCGGCCCGGACGTCGTTCTGTTCCGCAGCGTGATCGACCGCTGCAAGGAAACGCTGCCGGAACGCAGCAAAGAGCTGGACTTCATCCAGCGCCTCGTCCTGCGCGAGGGCGAGGAACAGTTGTCCGAGGACGAGCGCAAGCAGATCGCCCACTTCACCATGAAGCTCCAGCAGTTCACCGGGCCCCTGATGGCCAAGGGCGTCGAGGACACGGTGTTCTACATTTACAACCGGCTCATTTCGCTCAATGAAGTCGGCGGCGATCCGAGTCATTTCGGGATGTCCGCTCCCGCCTTCCATGCCTTCAATCAGCGCCGTGCGGAAACCTGGCCGCACGAAATGACGACCACTTCGACGCACGACACGAAGCGCGGCGAGGACGTCCGCGCCCGCATCAGCGTGCTCTCGGAAATTCCCGACGACTGGCAGGGGTACCTCGATACGTTCCGCGAAATCAACGATGCGCTCCGCGACCCGAGCCTCACCCGCGACATCCCTGACAGCAACGACGAGTACTTCCTCTATCAGACCATACTCGGTTGCGCCCCTTTTGGCGGCAGAATCGACGACACCTTTGTCCAGCGTATCCGCGAATACGCCCAGAAGGCCGTCCGCGAAGCCAAAATCCACACCGCCTGGATCAAGCCCGACGACGAGTACGAACGCGAGTATGACCGCTTTGTGCAGGCCATCCTGCGCGACGGAGAGGACAACGAGTTCCTTCCCGAGTTCCGCCGCCTTCTCGCCAAGGTCGAACACTACGGCCTCTTCAATTCGCTGAGCCAAGTGCTCCTCAAACTCGCCTCGCCCGGCGTGCCCGACTTCTATCAGGGCTGCGAAATGTGGGACCTCAGCCTCGTGGACCCGGACAATCGCCGGCCCGTCAATTTCCAGCACCGCAAAGACACCCTCGATTTCATCGAGTGGCGCATGAAGGAAAGCCCCACCGGCTTGGCCGCCGAACTGCTCGACAGCCGCATCGACGGGCGCATCAAGATGTTCCTGACGCATCGCGGGCTGCTTGCGCGCAAGGCTTCGCCTTCGCTCTTTCGCGAAGGCGCCTACATTCCGCTGGAGGTCAAGGGCCGCTTCGCCAAGAGCGTCGTCGCCTTCGCCCGCCGCTCCGGCTCGGAGTGGGCCATCGCGGTCGCCCCCCGGCTCCTCACACGCGTCGTCCACACCGATCAGTTGCCGCTCGGGCCGGAAATCTGGGCGGACACGGAAGTCGCCCTGCCAGAGGGCGCCCCCACGCTCTGGACCGATGCGCTGCTCGGCTCGGAACGCACCCTCGCCGGACCCACGGCCGAGGCCGGCCTCCTGCTCGAACACCTGCCGGTGGCGTTGCTGACGGCCAAGAGCGAACCCTGATTCTCGCTGCAGGCCAAACTCTCGGCGGGTCTGCGGCGTCCATTGACACCAAGAGCCCCGCCGCCTCAGGCTCGCTCAATTCTCCGTGCCCCGACTCTCCGGGGCTGTCTCTCTTGCATGCCGTCCCTGTTGCCCTTCCGCTCCCGCTTCTTCCCATTCCTCGCACTCGTCGCCATGCTCGCGCTGACGGCTGGCTGTGGGGTTTTCGGCCGCAAGAAGCCCGCCGAGACCGGCCCCGACAGCGTCCTGCCCCCCCGGCCCGACTACCTGCTGGCGGAAGGCACCCTCGATGAATTGAAAGCCGTCCTCGATCAGCGCACCCGCTCGCACCAGACCATGCAGGCCGTCGGCCGCATCGTGATGGAGCAGGAGGGCATGGACGGCAAAATCTGGTTCGACGCCAATCTGCTCCATCGCACCCCGGACGACATCCGTCTGCGCGGCTCCCGCGTTCCCGTTGGCACCATCTTCGAAGTACTGACGCTCCAGGACTCGGCCTGCGTGTACCTCAATCGCGAGAAGGAACTCTTCGTCGGCACCCTGCAGGAATTGCAGGAACTCGGCGGCGTCACGGGCCTCCTGACGCCGCGCCAGATGCTCAGTGCCCTCCTCATCAACCACGACCTCAAGCGCCGCCTCGAAGTCCGCAGCGAATGGATGTTCGGCGTGAACGAGGAAACGATGCTCCTGAGCCAGGAAATCCCCGGCAGCGAGCGCGTCATGTCCTGGACCATCCGCCGTGAAGACGCCGCCGTCACCAGCGTCGCCATCCAACAGCCCAACGGCGTCCCGGACCTAGTCGTTGAGTACGAGGACTACGAATTCATCGACGCCGGCGAACTGATGCCCATGGAGCTGACCGTGCTGTTGCCGCAGAGCGCCGCCAAGGTCAGCGTGAAATTGAGCAAGTACCGCATGGACCCGCCCCTGGTGGACGCGGTGTTCCAGTGCCCCGACGGGAAAGCGGAGGCGATTTATCCGCTGGAGGAACTGGCCAATCGCCAGGCCCTCGAACCCGATGCGAATTACACCGACGAGGGGGCGCCCGCGGCTCCGTGAGGCCGGATCAGAAGAACACGCCGCCGGAAGACGACGATTTCTTCGCCCGCTGGGAATCGGGCGAGCATGGCACCGGTTCGCCCCGCGCCGACCGCATCACGGTCCGCACCCTCGCGCGCTTCGTCTCGGTCCACCCCTTTCTTTGCTTCCTCCTGGGCGCTGTCATGACCGCCGGGGCCATCCTGGCCATCCGCGAATACCTCGACATCGAAATGGACGTGGCGGCTCTCCTGCCCGAGGAGTCTGAAGTTTCCCGCCGCGCCCGCACCGTTCTCCAGGACTTCGGCTCTTTCGATTTCATGCTCGCTGTCATCGCCACCGACGAGGAGGGCAAGGAGGCGATGCTCAAGGACGCGGCGGAGGAACTGGCCTACGCGCTGAGCGACCGCCGCTTCATCCGCGACGTCACCTACACGCTCGAACCCGAGTCCCTGGAAATCGGCACGCCGGAAGGCGATGCCCGCGCCGTGGCCCTTCTGACGGAAGCGGACTGGCAAAGGCTTGAAGACAAACTGACCACCTACAGCCTGCAGCAGGACATCCGGCGCCTGAGCGGCCTGCTCAACGCTCCGATCCCGCGCTACCAGCGCGACAAGCTCCTGCGCGACCCGCTCAATTTCCACCAGGTCCTCATTGAGCGCCTCGAAATCAAGAGCGGCCCCCTCAAGGTCAATCTGCGCGACAACTACTTCATGTCCGCCGATGGCAAGACGCTTCTGCTCCTCCTCTGGCCTGTAGCCCCCGCAACCGACCTGGCCTTTGCCCGCGAGTTTCAGGACTTCCTCGAGGAAACCCGCGCCGGCGTTTTCCTCCGCAATCCCCAGTGGTCCTTCCCCGACCGCCCCGAAGGCCGATACTTCAACATCCGCTTCTACGGCCCCCACTACGAAGCCATCGTCGACTCCCGCATCGTCCGCTCGGATCTCTACAAGACCTCCATCGCCTCCTTCATCGCGGTGCTCGCTCTCTTCTTCTTCGCCTTCCGCCGGCCCGAAGCCCTCGTCTTCGTTGGCATGCCGTTGGCCCTCGGCGTTTGCTGGACTCTCGGCGCCGTCAGCCTCTATCCGGGGCGCCTGACCCAGGTCACCATGGCCTTCGCCGCCATCCTGATCGGATTGGGCATCGACTTCTCGGTCCACATCTACAATCGCTATCTGGAGGAAATCCGCAACGGCCGCGAGAACAACGACGCATTGCGGCGGGCCGTCATCGCCACCGGACCCGGCCTCTTCTACGGAGCCCTGACCACGACCTTCGCGTTCTTCGGCATGCGCCTGACCCGCTTCGTCGGATTCCAGGAGCTGGGTCTGGTGGTCGGCATGGGCACGGTCTTCTGCCTTCTGGCGGTCATTCTGGTGCTGCCTCCCATGCTGTCGATTTTCGGGCGCGGACCGGTGGGAGCCTTCACCCAGCGTCCCATGGCCACCTTCGGTTTGCGGCGCTTTCACTTTCTGGCCATTGCCTATCCCCGAGCCACCATCGTGGCTGGGCTGATCATCTGTGTTTTCTTGGGTTATCATGCCCGGCTGGTCGGCTTCGAGGACGACTTCCGCCTGCTTCGCGAACCGAGCAAGGAATACCTCGACCTGCGCGAACGTCTCGTCAGCTCCTTCGAAGTCCCCAGCAACCAGGTCCTCGCCATTGTGGAAGCGGAAACCGAGCAGGAGGTCCTGGAAGCCAACGACCGCCTCTTCCGTAACATTTACGAGTACGAGCGCTATGGCGGTCAGCCCCTCATCGCCAAGGACAGCCTGCGATTTTTCTACCCGTCGCAGAAAACCCAGCGAGCCAGCCTCCAGCGCATGGCCAATCTAGACCTGGTAGCCTTCGAGGAGCGCCTGGCGGAACTGGCCGTGGAAAACCGTCTCGCGCCGAAAATCTTCGACCGCTTCCTCGGCCGGCTCGAGGACTTTCAGGCCACCTCCATCCGCGGCCTTCAATCGCCCGGCGCGCCCATCAGCCTCGAAAGCCTCAGCGAAACCGACAACCAAGCCCTCATCGACGTCGTCCAAAGCTATATGTTCAAGACCGAGAAGGGTTTGTGGCGCACCGTGACGCAAATCTATCCCCCGCAGGACGTCTGGGTGTCCAGCGTGCCGGACGAATTCAAGGAGCGGCTCGCCGAAGGCCTCGCCAATCCACCGGAAATCGTCGGCACGGCCGTCATCCAGGAAGAACTCCGGGACCTCGTGATGAAAGACCTGGCGCTTACCGTTCTGGTGGTGCTCATCGTGATTCTGATCGTGTTGACTTGGGCCTTCCGCCGTCTCGACCGGGCGATCATCGCCATGCTGCCGGTGCTCATCGCGCTGCTCTGCACGCTGGGGACGATGCACTTGGCGGGCATGAAGCTGCATTACCTCAACATCATCGCGCTGCCCATGATCGTCGGGATCGGAGTGGACTCGGGCATCCACATGCTCCAGCGCTTCTATGAAGAGGGCGAACGCGACCTGAAAGCCACCGTGCAACGCACCGGCCGCGCCGTGGTGATTACCAGCCTGACCACGATTTTCGGTTTCGGATCGCTGGTTTTTGCCGACTTCCGTGGAATCCGGGAATTGGGCGTGCTGTCGATTCTGGGTGTGGTCTATACCCTCATCGCGGCGCTGGCGATCTTGCCGGCGGTGCTGGCTCTCCTCGATCCGCAAGCCGCCAAAGAAGGCGGCCCCGGCGACGAACTGGGATAAGGCCAAGGCCCCACCCCCGCCTCCGGGCGAAGCGGATCCGTCGCATCAGGTTTCTCTATGAGAAGATCCACTCAGCCTCAGTTCGAAGCCGAGTCCTCGTCCGCACCCTCGGCCCGCTGCAACACCGCCACCCGCGACGCCAGCGCCAGGTTCAGCGCATTGCGCTCCATCGCAGCCAGGTAGGAGTTGTCGCCCGCTTCCGTGTACTCCAAGGCATCGAACGCCGCCACCGGAAGCTTGAGCGGTTCGGACTCCCCGCGCGCCGTGCGCCGGTCGCCCACATAGAGCCCGTCCGCCATCTCTTCCAGCGCGCTGGAAAAGGAACGGGCCTCGGCGAAGTTCGGGTCCGCCTTGCCGCAAGGCACCAGCGACGCCTTCACTTCCAGGCCGTAGCGCTCGAAGAACGGCAGCCAGCAGGCGTGCTCGATCACCAGGGGAGGCATGTCCGGCGGCAGAAGCGTGCGGATGCGCGCGTCCAGACCCGACAGCGTCAGCAAGTAAGCCGCCTCGTTCTTGGTGATGGTGGGGGCGTCGGCGGGAAAGAGAGTCCTCAACTCCGCCGCCAGCGTGGAAACGCCCTTCGCGGCGGCGATCGGGTCGAGCCAGCCTTCCCCGGCGGCGGCGGCCTGCGGTTCGATGCGAATTAGCCGGGTTTCGTCCGGCCGGGCCTGACGCCAGGCGTCCTCCAGCCGGTCCGTCGAGGGGTCCGGCCAGATCGCCATGGCCTGCGCTTTCTTGAGCAGCGCGAGCTGAACCGGCGTCGGCCCCTTCTCTGGGGGAATGTCGCGCGCCTGCAGCAACGAAACCCGTTGCGGCGTGCCGCGCAGGAGAATGCGTGCCCAGTCGGAAAGCGCTCCGTTGCTGGTGACGACAAAGGAGACGTCGTCGTCCTCGCTGGCCTGGGAATCGGGCTCCGTGGGCTGCGTGGCGCGGCAGGCTACAGCCAGCGTCGCCAGGCAAAGAGTCAGACTCAGGAAGCGCAAAAACGCCGCGACCGGGAGGACCCGGTGGCGGCGAAGGGTAAAGCAAGTCATGAAAGAAGTCCCAAGAGAGCGAGCTGCTTACTTGATCTCTTTGTGAAGAGTGACTTTCTTCATGAACTTATTGTACTTACGAAGCTCAACGCGCTGCGTGGTGTTCTTGCGGTTCTTGGTCGTCACATAGCGCGACATGCCGGGCACGCCGGAATCACGCTGTTCGGTGCACTCGAGAATAACCTGGATGCGGTTACCTTTCTTGGCCATGGTACGAAACTCCTGATGAATACAGGCGCTGGGCAGACTGGCCTATGGCCACGCCCAGCGCGAAAGGCCCGGGACTTTGGAGGACCCCACCTCCGCAATGCAAGTCGAATCCTAAAAACCCCGCAGCCTTTTCTCGTACTCCGCCACCGCGGCCACCTGCTTCTCCGTTTCGATGCTGCCCGGGCGCAGTTCCCGCACCTTCTCCACCGCCTCCGCCGCCCGCGCACCCTTGTACACCAGCCAAGCCGCCAGCATCGTCCCCGTCCGGCCCTGGCCCGCGAAGCAATGCACCACCACGGCGCCCGCCTTGGCCTCCTCCACCGCCTCCACGAACTCCACGAAGCGGTCGATCTGCTCCTGCGAGGGCGGCGTGAAATCGCGAATCGGCAGGTGCAGATAGCGGATTCCCGCCTCCTGCAAGGCCCCGGCCGGCAGCCGGTCCTCCGTCAGGCTCACGATGGCGCCGATGCCGTGCTCCGCCAATTCCAGCAAACCGCCCCGCAGATCGCGGCTGAAGTACGCCGGGTGCGCACAACCCGCCAAGAGGCCTTCGACAACGAACGAGAAGTTTTCCAACGGCATGGGGGAAACGCGCTCCTTGCGGCGAATACCGGGTCCTTCGCGGGTGATCCGGCACGCAACGTGTATGCCGCGAATGCACCAGCGCGGCCACCTCGACACAAGGGCTTTCCCCTTGCCGTTGCCGAATCCGCCCTCCTTAGTACAGTCCACTCCTGGCGCGCGAAGGGCCTTGTCCTTGAAGAATTTTTTCACCCTGGAAAACCTCGCCCACGCCAAAGATCGCGTTCTCCGCCTCGGAAGCCACATTCAGACGGAGAAGCTGGACTCCCTTCCGGGAAGCCGTAAGTACCAGCTCTTTCTGGCCATCCCCCGCTTTCTCCTCGTCCTTTGGCGCGAGATCAACAAGGACCAGATGTTCCAGCGCGCCGCCTCGCTGACCTACACCACCATCCTGTCCATTTTCCCCCTCCTGGCCTTCGTCACCGGCGTCGGCGCCGCCTTCTACGGCAATGAGCAGGAAGACCAGTTCATCGACTGGCTCGAACAGCGTCTCCTGCCCCCCACCACCCCGGTGATGCTCAACGATGGTCTGCCGATTCATACGTCCGACTCCGATCGCGAGGAATTCTTCACCCTCGCCGAAACAGTCCGGGCCGCCTCGAAAACCTATCGGGAAAAAGCCACCGGCCTCGGCTTCGTCGGCTTCATGGGTGTTCTGCTGGCCGCCGCCTTTCTCTATCGCTCCATCGAGGACGGCTTCGAAGCCAGTTGGCAAACCGGCCACAAACAAAACTTTTCGCGAACTGTGACAGGTTTCACCCTCTTTGTCTTCTTTATCATCCTCTTCGCCGGCGTCTCCATCAGCGTGTCGACCTACGCCGTCTCCCTGTTTTCCGATGGAGACCCGGGGGAGGCGGTCGAGGATCTCGCCGAATCGCCCGCCAGGAGCTTGCTGCCAGTTCCGGAATCGGTCATGAGATCCGCCGTCTCCGACATCACCTCCCTCGACCGCATGACCTCCGGCGTCCTCCGGCCCACGACCGACACCCTTACGGACAACATCGCGCCCGCGCCGCCGACCCCAATGGCGGAGCCCCCGTCTGACCGGCCCCCCGGTTACCCCGGTTACCCCAACGGCACCGGCGAGGACGTCAGCGGCATCGCCGGGCTTCTCCTCGGGTTCATCACGCCACTTTTCAACGCCCTGGCCCTCGCCCTGGCCTACATGCTGATTCCGCCGACGAACGTGAAACTCAAGTACGCCCTGATGGGCGGCCTCGCCGCTGGCTTTCTGTGGGAAGGAGCCAAGGTCGGCTTCTTCTACTACGTCATGCTGTCGTCCACGAACCAGGAACTCATCAAGAGCCTGGGAGCGGTGCCGATCTTTTTGATATGGATCTATTTTACATGGGTTGTATTCTTGTTGGGGAATGAAATCACTTACGTAGCCCAGAACTCCAAGCGCCTCTTCCGCCAGTACTTCCTCACCGGTGCCTACTGCCCCCTCGATTGCCGGCTGCTCCTCGGCGTGGCGATGATCGTCGGCGACGCGTTCGATGAAGGCCGCGGCGGAATCAACGCCGTGGACATCGTTCACCGGCTGGGGGCCCGATACCGCGAAGTGGAAGACGTTCTCGGCACGTTGAAGGACAATCACGTGGTGATGATCAACGCGGACGGACAGTTCACGCTGGCGCGCCCGGCGCATCGCATTTCCCTCGAAAGCATCCTGGACCTGGGCAGCCGGCCCGCCGCCGTGCTCGGCTCGGACGCCCGCTACTCGGAAGGCTCATCGGTCGCCAAGGCGATGGCGCAGGTGAACGAATACATTCTCGGCCTTGGCAAAGGCACCACTTTGGCCGATGCTTTAGCCGGTAAGAATTTGAGGGGCCCGGGGCTGGCGATTCCGCCGGATCATCCCCCCGCCACCCTGAATCCCTGAGGCCCTCCGGGACCCGGGCGTTACAAACATCCAAGCAGAGGACCTTTCCCATGGCGGACGATAAGCAGACGGCTGGCACACGCGCGAAAGTCGCGGCGAAAAAAACCTCGAGGGGCATCTGGATCACCCTGACCTGGCTCATTCCCGTGGCCATTGTGGCCGTGGCGGCCTGGGCTCTGCTCAGCGGCAGGGGCCCCGGCGCCGCCCCCAATCTCCGGTCGTCGCCAGAGGACACCGTGCGCTCCTACACCAATCGGGTCCAGCGCTTCGTGCCCCCCTCGAACATCTCGCCGACCCAGGTGGATGTGGAGGAATGGCTGGAGTTCTTCGACAGCGCCTCGCGCAGCTGGTTCGAGGAAAACGTCAAGGCCCTCTCCTGGATCCCGAACCAGAACGACCCCCAGGCCTGGAAGGATTTCACCCCCGCCCGGCACGACGCCGAGGCCATGAAGTACCTGTTGCGCCACGGCGCCCTCCGCGGCGCCGGCATGGTTCAGAGCAAGCGGATCCTGGAAGATGGCATCAACGCCGAGGTCATGGTTCTGACCGGAAGCTCCACCAACCGGGTCCTCCTGCGCCAGCAGGGTGACGAATGGCTCGTCACGAATTGGATGGGCGCGGAAGAGCAGATCGAGGGGCAGGTCGCGGGAGCCACACCACCAAAGTAAAACGCCCTGCTGTTTTTCCTTGGTCCAGACTTCGCGGGGACGGTAGAGTGAAAAACCCGATGGGGCAATCCGGGGCGAGACCGCGCCTCCAGGAAGGAACACCTCTTTCATGCCTTCCGCATTAGTGGGTGTCGTCATTGGCAGCCGTTCCGATTTCAACGTGATGCGCCGGGGTCTGGAGACCCTGCGCGTCATGGGCGTGCCCTACATTTTCGAGTTCATCTCGCCCTTCCGGACGCCGGACCGGGTTTCGGAGTTCGCGCTCAGCGCCAGCGAGCACGGCATCGAAATCATCATCGCGGCCAGCGGCGGTTCCTCCAACATCGCCACCCAGATCGCCGCCTACACGAACCTGCCGGTGATCGGCGTCCCCGTGGACGCTTCCCCCCTGCGGGGCCAGGACGCGCTCTACAGCATGATTCAGACGCCCCCGGGTGTCCCCATCGCCACCGTCGGCATCAACAACTCGGAGAACGCGGCGGTGCTAGCGGCGCAGATTCTGGCGCTCAAGCACCCGCAATTCCGCACCGTTCTCAACCACCGCCGCATCGCCAGCGTCCAGCGTCTCGAAGGCATCCGCAGCGAACTCGGCAACGAATACCCCGAGCTTTGCCTGCCGGAGAAAACCATCTCGGATACCGTCCTCGTCGATTCGGAAAACGAGACGGAAAGCGACATCACCAGCGAATCCGCCACCCCCGAACCCTCCAGCCAGGCGGCCCCCATCCGCCCCGGGGCGGTGTCGCCTTCCCCCGACGTGCGGCCTCCCGAGCGGCCACCCGCCGGAAACGGCAACGGGGCTCCAGCTTCCCACTCTCCCGCCAAGCTGCCGCCATTCAAGCGCGAGATGGTGCAAACCCCCGTGCCCCAGGAACCGGCCTTCGCCCATCCGCCCAGCCACCGAGGAATCGACCGCGTGCCAGAACCCGACGCCGTGATCGACCCCACCCCCCGCGATATGCCCCGCGCCCTCATCACCGTCGAATCCTCCGAATCCCTCGAGGCACAGATCAACCGTGACGTGGCGAAGGGCTCCGCCGCCGCCGCTCCCCCGGAGGCCAATCTCTCCATCTCTCCCGAACCCGAGGAGGACGAACCGGAGGACCGCACGGAAACCATTCAAACCAAAGTCTTCAAGGTGAACTGCGCGGAGCCCAACGAGGACATCGTCGAGCACGCCATGATGGTCCTTCTCGAAGGCAACATCGTCGGACTGCCCACCGACACCGTCTACGGTCTCGCCGCCGACGCCACCAACCGCAACGCCATCGAACAGCTCTACCGCCTGAAGGGCAAAGACTACAAGAAGACGCTCGGCGTCCTGATCCACAGTCCGGAGATGCTCGACTCCCTCGTGCGGGAAGTCCCCCCCGCGCTGGAAAAAGTGATCGAAAAGTTCTGGCCCGGAGCCCTGACGGTGATCCTGCCAAAGGCCCCCGGAACCCTCAACGGCATCACGTCGAGCGACCGAATCGGCATTCGCATTCCCAACAATCGGCTCTGCCTGGACATCATCGGTCGCGTGGGCCGGCCTATCGCCATGCGCAACGCCAGCGTCCAGGCCGACGATGCCCCCGTCACCACCGCCGAGCCATTGATCGAGCACTTCAAGGGCAGCATCCACTGCGTTCTCGACGGCGGTGAATGCACCCAGTTCGGAAGCGCCAGCACGGTCCTGAGCGCTCTCGGCGAACGCTTCGAACTCCTTCGCGAAGGCGCCATCTCGCGCCAGGAGCTGAAAGTGCTCCTCGGCGATGTGCTGAAGGACTAAGGCAAGCGCGCCTGCGCCGCCCCCAACACCCGGCCACTCCGCTCGTTCTGAAGAAATGCCACAACCCGCGCGTTCTCCCGTTCGACCTCGCGCGGCACGATCAGCGTCACCGTCTGACTCTTCGCCTCGCGCCCTCGCAACGTGCTGCGCACGATGCCCGATTCGGTCAGGGTCCGCCCCCTGTTCTCCCCCCGCCGCACCTCGGTCCACACGTCGTCCTCGACCAGCAGAACCACCAGCGCCAGCCCATCGCCGGTCGCCCCCAAGGACCGAGCCAGCCTCACTTCCACCGGCAATGCGCCCCCCTCGTCCGGTGCAGCGACGGTCAGGCCCAACGCCACCGGCTCTGACTTTGCCGCCGAAGCGATACTCTGCTGCGCCTGTTTGGCCCAACTGCCGACGAAGGCTTCGCCACCATTGACCATCATCATGGGCGTGTAAACGCGGCCGTCAAAGTGACCGCTGTACCAGCGTTGCCGGGCGGTGGCCTCCGCGCTTGCGAACGGATCGGGCCAACCCAGGCCATCCCAGTAATCCACATGCCAGGCCAGACCGATGACTTCGGCGCCGTTCACCGATCGCTCCGCGATCAATTCGTTCAAGAGCCGGTCCGCCGGAGGGCACGACGAGCATCCCTGGCTGGTGAAGAGTTCCACCAGGACGGGCGTGGGAGCGGGCGTGGCGCCGTGGGGAGTCTGGCTTGGCCGGGATGCGGGTGTCTGGGCCAAAGCCGCCGCCAGTGGCAGCATCGCGGACAGCGCGGCTCCCACAGCCGCCCATCCGATCAGTGTTTTGCGTTTCATGGCAGAGTTTGCCTCCTCGGTAATCGGCCTCTGCCAAAGCGAAACCCGTTCGCGAGCGGCCCGATGGCCGGGCAATTCTTCACCGATCGAGGCAATTGGCGCGGGTCAGGCGCCCCCGTTATCCGGCACCCCAGCAATCAGCCCCCCTTGCAGGCGGCGGCGATTTCCTCCGCCAGGGGCTCGAGCGGGTCCGCCGCGCCGTCGAGCACTTCCACGGGAACCAGCATTCGCGCCCGGTCGTAATAGGCCCGCGCCGCCTCGCATTCCTCCGCGTAGAGCATCACGAAGGCGGCGTTCATGAGAACGGCGGGGTCGCGGTTGGCCAGTTCAGCGGCTTTGCGGGCGTAGTCGGCGGCCTCCGCCGGCTTGCCCTGCTCACGCCGCAGCAGCGCCATGTTGATCGTTGTGTTCGGTTCGTTCGGATAGAGCGCCAGAACGGCCTTCAGGTCCTGCTCCGACCGGTCGTACTGGCCGATCCGCCGGTGCGCCACGCCGCGCACGAAGAGCGCGTTCCACAGGTCCGGATGATCTTCGAGCACTTCGTCGAGGTACTTGATGGCCTTGATCGTGTCCCTGCGCAGGTCCTTCGGATCGGACAGGTCCGGCTCCTTCAGCACCAGGTTCACGGCCTTCTGGAACCGGTCGGCGTTGCGGCCGTCGTTCATTTCGAAGAGGCGGAAGCTGGCCGATTGAGCGGCGGCGCTGTTTCCGCTCGCCTTGGCCTCGCGCACGATGCGGCGCAGTTCCTCCTGGGCGGCCTCGTCCTGGCCGCCGGCTCCCAGCGCTTCGCTGAGGCGAAAGCGAATTTCCAGGTTCTCGGGCTGGCGGGCGAGGGCCTTGCGCAGAACGGCGATGGCTTCCTCGTCTTCGCCCTCGCGAAGCAGGTGCTGGGCCCAATGGAAAACCAGGATGTCCTCGAAGCGATCCGCGTCCAGCCCCTGCTCCACCAATTGGCGGGCCGTGTCTTCCTGATTCAGAGCGAGCGCCGCCTTCGCCGCGTTCGCGTAAAGCACGCCCCACTCTGGATCTTCGGCGATGGCTTCGCGCCAGCGCGAAAGAGCCGGCGCCATTTCCCCCATCATGGCCAGCGTCACGGCCAGTTCGTTCAGTTCCACGGCGCGGTTCGGCGGGTCGTTCGCCAGCGCCTGTTCAAAGGCGTTCCTGGCCCCCGGCAGATCGCGCCGGTGGCGCTTCTTCAAAACGCCGATCCAGTGCCATGGCGTCGACAGCGTCGGGTTCTTGGCGACGGCCCGTTCGAAGGCCGCGAGGGCGGCCTCATCCTGGCCCGTTCGCTCGCGCAGTTCGCCCAGCGCCGCCCACGCCAGCGCGTTGTCCGGCGATTGACGGATCAATTTGTCCAGCTCGGCGATGCGGCTCTCGATGGGCAGGTCCTCGCGCTTGAGCAGAGCGACCGCCTGATCGGAGACCGCCTTGTCCGGATCGGCCGGAGCCTGAGCCAGAGCGGCTCCGAAGGGAAGGGTCAGGCAAAGGGCGAGGACTGCGGGAGAGAAACGACGGAGCATAAAGAAAAACCATGGGGGAAAGGAATTTTGGACCTTTCTCCATGGTGGGGGAGGGCTGAGCCGATGGCAAGGACGGGTTCGCCCGGCGGGGCGCTTTCTCCAATTCTTCACCATAGTGGACCGGGTTTCCTCGGCGATCCCCCAAATCTCTGGCGGAAGGGTCCCGGCAAAACAAGAAGGAGTAACGAACTGATTATTGGCCGCCTCCAGTCGCCCGAATTTTTTTCTCTCAGAGACGACAAACCTGCCGATGCTTAGCCCTGCCCATCGACCTTCGGCCACCTCGCCGAACGAGAGGCTGTGGTTTCAGGAGTGATCCGCACACGCGTTCGCACCTCAAGATTCCACCGCCTAGCTTCAACAAAAACAAGTTTCTCTGTGTGCTCGGTGGCTCGGTGGTGAATACCTGAAGGAACAGGTGGCGCTTTACTCCTCCTGCAAGCCGCAGAAGGTTTCGTTTTCCCATTCCAGGTTCGAATGTTGGATTTCGTAAGTCCAGATATGGCCGACGTTCGAGCTGATGTACTCGTCCTTGCGATCGAATTCCTTGCGGTAACCCAGGGGCCGCAGGTGGATCGCCGCCACGCGGCGCGCGGCGCGCTCGACCACGTTCAGGTCACTGTCGGCCACGTGGCTCTTGATGGTCGCACGCCAGAGCTTCTCTGGCACCCCCAACTTGTCGATGCCGTGGCGGGTGAAGGCTTCCGAGAAGTTGAGCAACTCGCGCTCGAACACGTCGAGGAGCGCCTTGGCGTCCTCGGGCCGTTCCGCCCAATGGAACGCGTACACCGCGTGAACGACCGCCAGCGTCATCATCGACACGTTCTGATAGGTGGCCCGCTGATCCATATTCTCAAAGGCGAAGGCCGTCGAACTCAGGCCCATATGGGCGTGATAGATGGCTTCCGCCGCGGCGGCGCAGATGGCGATTTCCTCGTCGTCCAGGGTGTCGCGCTCGGCGTCCTCCGGCAGATTCTGCAGCAGGTACTCGCGCGCGAATTCCTCGACCCGGATGTCTGCTTCGCTGTAAATGTGGTGGATGAAGTGTTCCTTCCAGTGGATGCGGGCATGCACCACCAGGAAGTCCTCGATGTTCTGACGCAGAAGCGGCACGCGGCGGATCGGTACGGTGTCGCGCAGCAGCCCGAGCATCCCGCCCATCAGGGTCTTGGGTTCGCCCACGATGGCCCGGTGCACCGTCTGGAGAGCCCGCAGCAGCGCGTGTTTCCAGCACGGGTTGCCCCGCATTTTCTTCACCGTCCCATCGGGCGCGACGCGGTCGTAGGGGCGATCCTTGCCCAGCACCAGCTTGGTATTGAATTGGTTGCCGTGGTCTTCCACGCCGGTGAAACGGACCATCGAGCCGGGGGCGTCCTCGTAGGAATTCCAGCAGGTCAGTTCGCGCAGGGACGTGCGCCGGGGATCGTCGTCCTCGGCCATTCCGAGCTTTTTCAGGATCTTGCGGCGTGCGAAAACATCCGGGCCACAGGGCTGGTAGCCCAACTCCGCCAGCTTGATGAGCTTCTGCTCGAAATTCGTGCAGGTTTTGAAGGTCGAGAGCAGCGTCATCAGACGCTCCCAATGGCTCCACAGGTGATCCACGCCCTGATCGCGCAGCACCGCGTCCACCTTCGCGATGGTGCGGTCGAGCTGCTTCTTCGTCGAGGGATGGCCCGTCACCACCCAATCGCTGAAGAGCCGCTCGCGATAGATGATCGTCACGATGTCGCGGGTCAGGGGCGACGGCCGCAGCGTGTTCCATCGCTTCATCAAGAGGTCCGTCTCGCGCTCCCGCGATTGTTCGCAGTCCAGCAGGAAGATCAGGTGCGGTTCGGCGATTCCCTCCTCTTCGCAGCGCTTGAGGAAGACCTCGTGGAAAATCTGCAAGACCTTCGACGAAAACGCCCCTTCCGGCAGAGCCACCGTCGCCGTGAACTTCTCCTCGCCCAGCTTGCTGCGCACCGTGGCGTTGTACTTCTTCAGCATCGGCCAGTAGAATTCCAGGCCGATGCGCACCAGCAGGCGGACGTCGAAGTCGTTCTGATACAGCGGCAGCATCGTGTGGAAGGGCGTCGTGATGACAGGGCTGATGTGGCCCTTGTCCCAGAGCGCGGCGATGCGGCTGTACACGTTGTCCGCCGTCTCGTAATCGAGTTCGATAATGCGCGTGATGGTGTCGGGGTCGAGGCACAGGCCCATAAAGGCCACCGGGCCCTTTTCGCCGAAGTTCTCGATGTTGGCGCGCTCGAGAACCTGGGCCACCGTATCGAGGCGCTTGGCCAGCCGGCGGATGAATTTTACCTGAAGTTCCGTCGGGTTCTTGCCGCTCAGCTTGTCTCCGTCCAGCTGAGCCGACACGGGGGCGATGCGCTCGATGTACTGCACCGGCGAGGAGAACCGGTCCAGCAGTGCCTCGGGATCGGTTTCCAGCAGATCGCCGGGCAGCGGCTCCTCCATGTCGGTCCAGGAACCGAGCGGATAGCTGTATTCCACCTGCACCGGATGCAGGCGGTTGGAGTGCTTGTCCGCCGTGAGGCGGGGAATGGCGGAGTCGCTGGAAGATGTCGCAACAACGGGTTCGGCAGGCGCGGACGTCGGGCTTTTTGGGCTCACGGCTCGAAAATCCTCTTCTCGTGGAAAAGTGCGGTCGCACTACACAACTCTTTCGCCTGGAACCTCGCCAGCAAGCAAGAAAATTCTGTCCTCAGACCGAGCCTTCCAGCCCGTGAATTGGGCGTGGACGCCGACTAAAGCGTTTTTTGAGCAAATTCTTACACGGCTGGTCCGCTACTCTCAAATCCCGCCACTTTCCCGCCGCTCGCCACGAATCGCCGTTCCACCGGCAAAATCCCTTCCAGCATCGAGGCATCCGTCGCCGTGATCAGTGTTTGCACTCCAATGTCAGCAACCAGATGCAGAAACTTCAGGGAGCGCTGCCGGTCCAACTCCCCCAGAATGTCGTCGAGCAGCAGGATCGGAGCCTCGCCCCCTTCCCGCCAGAGCAGGTGGACCTCTGCCAGCCGCAGCGCCAGAACGCAACTGCGGGTCTGGCCCTGGCTGGCGTAAGTCCTGGCGTCCGAGCCATTGATCTCGAACCGCAGGTCGTCCCGGTGGGGGCCGTCGCGCGTCACGAAGCGTTCCGCGTCGCCCGCCCGCGCCTGCGCCCACCAGGCCCGCAGGCGCTCGGCCAGTTCGCGGGGACTGGCGGTGGGCAGTTCCTCCGCCTTCACGCCCGCCCCGCTGGCGAAACCCGGTTCGTAGGCCAGCCGAACGCGCTCGCCGCCGCCGGTCAGCTCCGCCACCGGTCCTTCCACGTCCGCGGAGAGATCGCGCGCCATCCGCGCCCGCCCGATCAGAACGCGGGCCGCCGCTTCCGCCAGCGTTTCCTCGAACGCCTCGAACTGGGGATCCTTGAGGGAAGCCCGGCGCTTGAGCAGTGCGTTGCGGTTCTGCAAGGCCTTTGCCGCCGCCGCCAGCGTTCGCAGGTGCGCCGGGTCCGTTTGACCCAGCAGCCCGTCCATCACCGAGCGCCGCAGCGCCGGGGCGCCCTGGACCACCTGCAAGTCCGACGGCACGAAGAGCACGGTGCGCAAATGCCCCCAAAGGTCAGTCAAGGTGCGCAGAGTTTTCCCGTCGAGCCAGACGGTTTTCTTGCCCCGCTCGATGGCCAGTCGCAGGTCATGAGCGCCCGAGGCTTCGCTTTCGAAGGTGGCTTCGATGGCGGCGAATGGCGTTTCCGGGGGGGACGAGCTGGCGATTGTCTCGCGGTCGCGGCTGGCGCGAAAACTCCGCCCTGTGGACAGATACGCGACGGCCTCGAGCACGGACGTCTTGCCCTGCGCGTTCGCCCCCGTCAGCAGATTCACCCCCGGCGCGAGATCGAGAGACTCGCGCGACAGCAGCCGGAAGCGTTCAATGGAAAGGTGGCTGATGCGCACAGGGAAAATTCACCACAGAGGGCACGGAGGACAGAGGAGTCACAAAGGAGGGATTGGCTGCGGATGGATGGGAAGAAATGCGAATAGGGCCGAGAGAAGGGAAGAACTCCGTGGGCTGAAGAACTGCCCACTGCCGATCAGACAAAAACAAATATCCAATTCATCCGCGGCTCCAAAAAAAATCCGCGGAACTCCTCCCTCCGTGCCCTCCGTGTTTTCTCAAACCCCGGCGGTTTCCGCCTGCCGGGCTTCGTCGGCGAGGGCGGTGGAGAGGTAGCGTTCGGTGGCGGAGCAGCCGATGGTGACGATGAGCTTGCCCGCGTTTTCGGGGCGGGCGGCGAGTTTCAGGGCGGCGGCAACGTTGGCGCCGGTCGAGATTCCCGCCGGGATGCCTTCCTCTCTCGAAATCCGCCGCGCCATTTCAAAGGCTTCATCGTTGGTCACCTGCACCACTTCGTCCAGGATGTCGGTGTTGAGGTTCTTGGGGATGAAGCCGGCGCCGATGCCCTGGATCTTGTGCGGTCCGGGCTGGCCGCCGCTGATGACTGGTGAATGGACCGGCTCGACCGCGATGGACTTCAGGGAGGTCTTGCGTTCCTTGAGAACTTCGCTGACGCCGGTGATGGTGCCGCCGGTGCCGACGCCCGCGACAAAAAGGTCGATGGCGCCGTTGGTGTCGCGCCAGATCTCCTCGGCTGTCGTCTTGCGGTGGATGGCCGGATTGGCGGGGTTTTCGAATTGTTGAGGGACGAAGGACTGGTCGGAGCCGTGCTCCGCGACGAGTTCCTGAGCCCGGCGGATGGAGCCCAGCATGCCTTCGCTGGAAGGGGTCAGGATCACGTCCGCGCCCAGCATGCGCAGCAGCAGCCGCCGCTCCAGACTCATGCTCTCCGGCATCGTCAAAATCAGACGATAGCCCTTGGCGGCGCAGACGAAGGCGAGGGCGATGCCGGTGTTGCCCGAGGTGGGCTCGATCACCGTCATGCCCGGTTTCAAGCGGCCGTCGGCCTCGGCGGCGGAAATCATCGCCTGGCCGATGCGATCCTTAACGGAGGACAGAGGATTGAAGAACTCGCATTTGAGAGCGATCACCGCCTTCGCGTCGCCGGTGACCCGGTTGAGCTTGATAAGCGGCGTGTTGCCAATGGTTTCGAGGATGTTTCCGTAAACTTGACCGTGCATGCCCAGGGACCTTTAGTGGCGATTTACGGCCCCTATGGCAGCAAAAGACAGACCGGAGCGTCAAGGCGCACTGGACCAAAAAGCCAGCGCTCCCCTCATTCGAATTCCAGTTCGTCCACCAGGGGCCGGTCGCGCTTGTCGTCTTCCGGCTCCTGATAAGGAGGCAGACGGCTTTCGTGCTCCTCGATTTCCACGTCGTCGAAGTTCTCTTCGTCGTCCGTTTCCTCCTCGTAGAGGTCGTCCGTCGGCGGCGTGAAGAACTCCTCGCGGCGGCGCCTTTCCTCCGCCTCCTCCGGGGTGAGAAGATTGCCGTTCTTGGGACCCTTCTTGGCGCCCGATCTGGGAGGTGCTTCGCTGCGTCCGCCGCCGCGGCGGCCCCCTTTCGGCTCGATGACGATGTAGCGGTAGGGATCGCGGCCCTCGCTGTAGGTTTCGATGCCGCCTTGCTCTTTGAGGTAGTTGTGGACGTACTTGCGGTCCATGCTCGTCATGGGCTTCAGGGAAACCTTGCGGCGCGTTTTCTTCGCCTTGCCCACGGCGCGGTCGGCGATGCGCTCCAGGCGCTCGTGCTTGCGGTCGAGGTAGTCCTCGATATCGAGCAGGACCAGCGGGAAATCGCGGTCTTCCTTACCATCGGACTGGTTCCATCGTGGCAGCGCCCGGTTGCAGATGTGCTGGAGAGCATTGAGCGTGGCGCCGTCGCGCCCGATGAGGATGGACGGTTCGACGGCGTGGATGTAGAGGCGGAGGTGATCGCCGCGGGGGATGGCTTCGCAGGTGGCGCCGGGCTGGAATTTCCCGACGAGGCCGTTGCCGAATTCCTCCGCCGCCCGCAGATAAGGCCCCATGCCCACCCGCAAGACGTAGAGAACGGGTTCGGGAGCGTCGTCGGCGATGTCCTGGCCCGCCTCTTCGCGGTCGAGGACCGCCAGGTCGTCGTCGTCCGGTTCGTATTCTTCGACGATGTGGATGTCGCCGGGGCTGGCCCCAAGCCGCTCGGCGGCTTTGCCGAGGGCTTCTTCCTCTGAGCGGGCGATGATTTCAATTTCTTTCATGATGGCTGTGGGTCCTTGCTGGCGTTAAAGATGCGCACGCCACCGAATCGGACCGAGAGGATTCGGGTGGCGCCGAAGCGAGCGATCACGATGTGGCGGGGGCCGGTTGGCCCCCCCCGTGGTCCGGCGTCAGGCCGGTGCCGCGGCCGCTGACGGCGGAGGACCGCTGTGCGCCTCGACCGCTCGCTTCGTCAAGATTGTGTGCCCGATCTGCCAGATGTTCTGCACCACCCAGTAGAGCATCAGGCCCGAGGGCAGGTTGTAGAGGAAAATGACGAAGACCAAAGGCATCATCACCATCACCTGCCGCTGCATCGGGTCGGAAATGTTCGCCGACATCAGACGCGAAACGAAGTACTGGGAGCCGGCCATCAGGAGCGGCAGAATGTTGAAGGCGGTCCAGCCCAGCAGCGGGATCGCGAATCCGAAGGGAATCAGGCGGTCGGGCTGGGCCAGATCGTCGATCCACAGGAAACTCTGGCCCCGCAGCTCCACCGCGCCCTCGAGCAAAATGTAGAGCCCGAAGAAAATCGGCATCTGGAGCAGCATCGGGAAGCAGCCACGCACCGCGCCCAGCGGATTGATGTTGTGCTCGCGATAGAGCCGCATCATCTCCTGGCTCTTCTTCTGTGGGTCGTTCTTGTACTTCCTGTTGATTTCATCCAGTTCGGGGCGGATGCGCTGTTGCTCCGCCATCGTCTTCGCTTGGTTTTTGATGGCCCAGTGCGACAGCGGATAGAGGACGATCTTGACCACCAGCACGAGCACGATGATCGCCAGGCCCCAGTTGCCCACCAGATTGTGGAACCACTTGAGGGCTTCGAGCAAACCGAGCGCGATGGGGCGGATCCAGTTCTGCCCCAGAGGCACCTGGCTGAAGGTCAGCCGTTCCAGATCGATACCCGCCGCGATCATCGGCACATCCGCCTCCATCAGCAGGTCGTGGCTTTTCGGCCCGGCGAAAACGCTGTAATCCAGCGCCACCCGCTGCCCCGGCTCCAGGTCGATGGCCTCGTGGGTGAGCACTACGGTCATGGGGGCGGCGACGCCCTTCTGGCGGTACTCGCTGGCGATGTCGCGCTCGCGCACTTCCATCTTCAGCCGTTCGGCCGCGTTCTCAGGCGAGGGCACCAGAAGCGCCGCGAAGTATTTGCGTTCCAGACCCGCCCACGCCACGTCTTTCGTGTACTCCACCGGCGGATCGTTCAGGTCCAGGCGCTTCTCGCGCAGGTCGTTGTTCACCGAGGCCACCGCCCGCACCTGGCCCGTCAGCCGGTTTTCTTCCTCGGGCTGCATGAAGCCGCCCTGCCAGCCCAGGCCCCAGCCTTCGCTGGGGCGGCCCAGCCGCGTGCGTGACTCGCCATTGGCTACCTCGACCCGCAGGCCAACCATGTAGCTGTCCTTGGGGATGGTGTAAGTCTTGGTGACCTGAACCCCGCCCAGCGGCGGCGATGTGAACCGCAGAACGGTGGCGTCGCCGCGGTCTTCCCGTTCCACTTCAAAGAGCACATTGTTGAATTCTTCGGCGGTGTAGCCCTCCAACTGGAGGGGAAACTCGTGATCGCCCGGATCGCGCAGAACCGGGATCAGGCTCGCCACACCGGTCGTGCCGGTATCGGTGTTCTCGACCGCCGCGACCCAGTCCGAAGGCAGGATCTCCCACGACACGGGCACGGCGCCCTTGGTGGAGAGGCTGACTTCCATGTAATCTGTGGTCACATTGACGCGCGGGGCGTCGAGGGGGCTGCCGGGAAAGCGCGCGCCCGCGGTCTGGCCGCTGTCCGCCGGGGTTTCCGTGGACGCGGGGGAGTCGATGGCGCCGTCGGGCGGCGCCGGGGCCGCGATGGCGTCCGGTTCGTCTTGCGGACCGGCCATTTCCTGAGCCGCGGCCTGCTCCGCCTCCCAGGCAGCGCGGCGCTCGCGAGCGCGTTCCGCACTGCGGCTGCTGAAGAAAAAGAAGCCGGTGATAAAGATCAGGAAGAACAGGACCCAGCGTTGTTCGTTGGACATGAAACGCGTCTCGAAACCTCGTGTGGTGCGTGGCACGCGCAAGAAGGGCCCTTTGGTGGGGCGCACTCTTCACACGAACCTTGGGGGCGGCGGCGGCCCCGGATGGCAAATCGTCAGCCTTCGGCGAAGAAGGCTGGCCGCCCAGCGAGCGGGTGGGGAATTTGGCCGCTCGCCCATGGCGAGGCAAGGCCAACATGAACGCCACCGGACTTGCCACGGAAAACACTTCAGTGGCAAAGTGAGCCGTTTCGCCACGATTGCGGGCCAATTTCCCGAACCGGCCCAAACTCTGCTCAAACCTTGTGCCAATGTTCTCGACTCCACCTCCGGCTTCCCCGTTCGTTCTCCATGTCTGACACTCCGCAAGCCCTCGAAGACGGCGCCCGCCTCGTCTGCCAAACAATGAAAAGTCAAGGCTTCCAGGCCTACTGGGTTGGGGGCTGCGTCCGCGATCGGCTGCTGGGGCGGCCGCTGAAAGATATCGACATCGCCACCGATGCCCGCCCCCAAGACATCGCCCACCTCTTCGAAAAGACAAAACTTGTCGGCGCCGCCTTCGGCGTGTGTATCGTCCGTCAAGGCGAACACGTTTACGAAGTCGCTACGTTTCGTCAGGACGGCAGTTACACCGATCACCGCCGCCCCGACTCGGTGACCTACGGCACCGCCGAGCAGGACGCCCACCGCCGCGATTTCACCATCAACGCCCTGTTCCAGGACCCGGAGACCGGCGAAGTCCTCGACCTCGTGGGCGGCATGGACGACCTACGGGCGGGGCGGCTGCGCACCGTCGGCGACCCGCGCCAGCGCTTCTCCGAAGACGCTCTGCGCCTCCTGCGGGCCATTCGCTTCGCCGCGCGGCTCGATTTCGAAATCGAAGCCGAAACCTGGGAGGCCCTCCGCGAGATGGCGCCCGACATCCGGCACGTCAGCCCCGAGCGCCACCGCGACGAATTGACACGCATCCTGATGGACGACACACCGTCGCGGGCTTTGCGCCTCATGGACGAAAGCGGGCTCCTCGAACGCCTCCTGCCGGAAATCGCCGCCATGAAGGGCGTCGAGCAAGGCCGGCGCTTTCATCCCGAAGGCGACGTGTTCGTGCATACGCTGCTGTGCCTGGACAACTTAGAGGTCCGCACGCCGGTCACCGTGTGGGCGATGCTGCTGCATGACGTCGGCAAGCCCCCCACCGCCGAGCGCGATCTAGAAACGGGCAAGATCAGCTTCTACGGCCACGAACGCGTCGGCGCCGAAATGGCCGAGGACATCGGCCGGCGCCTGCGCATGAGCAACGACGACATCCGCAAGATCAGCGACGTCGTGGCGCGCCACATGCGCTTCATGCACGCGTCGGACTGGAACCGCTCGACGATGCGCAAATTCCTCGCCGCCGACACCATCGAGGAAGACCTGGCGATCCACAAGAGCGACTGCCGGTCGAGTCACGGCATGCTGCACGCCTACGACCTGGTGCGGGGCGAGCTGGCGGCGCTGCGCGAAAAACAGGAAAACCCCATCCCGCCTCCCCTCCTGACGGGCCAGGACCTGAAAGCTATGGGCTTCCAGCCCGGGCCGATCTTCCGGGAGATCCTGGAGGCGGTGCAGGAACGGCAACTGGAGGGGGAGCTGCGGAGTGCGGAGGAGGCGCGGGGGTTCGTGGCGGGGCGCTTTCAGGGGATGAAATTCACCACGGAGGCACGGAGACACGGAGAGAGCGTTGAAGGGAAAGACGTTACGTGAGGTTGAAGGAAGCAGGCGTACAGAGACGACAAGTTGCCGAGAATATGCCGGACGACTCTGAGATGGAATAAAAATTGAAATAAAAACAATGCACTGTTCAAAGTTCGGCGTTCCGACTCCAGTAAAGCCTCTCGCCTACTTCCTCCGTGCCTCCGTGCCTCCGTGGTGATTTCTCTTCCGCGCATGCCGCTCGATGACCCGCTCCGCCAACTCCGACAAATCCACCGCGCGCCGGGTCCAGGACCATTCGGCTTCGGCGAGTTCGCGGGATTTTTGGCCGAGGCGGGCTCGCAGGGCGCTGTCGGCGATGACCTTCGCCAGGACGTCCGCCAACTCCTCGGGCCGGTCGGGCGGGACGAGGAAGCCGTTCTCGTTGTCGGCGACAAGTTGCTCCGTGCCCATGATCCGCGTGCCGACGATGGGCAGGCCACAGGCCATGGCTTCCAGAACGACGCAGGGCATGCCTTCGTAGCGCGACGGAAAGGCGAACAGGTCGGCGCGCTGGTAGCCCTCCAGCACCTTGTCGCGCGAGAGGAAGCGGGGAAACGCGACGCGGTCCGCGAGGCCGTGGTCGCGGGCGCGGGTTTCGAAGGATTCGAGCATCGGTCCCTCGCCCGCGGCGTCCAGGCGCCATTCGGGCAAGTCGCGGTTTTTCAGGAAGTTAAGGGCGTCCAGCAACGTGTCCATGCCCTTCTGCGATGTCATCCGTCCGGCGAAGAACAGCCGCACCGGGCCGTCCGGGCGGGGGCCCTGCGCGGGGCGGTAGAAGCCCGTATCGACGGCGTTGTAGGTCGTCTCGATTTCCTTCTTCGGAAAGGCTTTCTGGGCGAGGCTCCGGAGGCCGTCGCTGTTGGCGATGGCGGCGTCGGCGGAGTAGACCACGGCGCGGTTGATGGGCAGGGTCAGCCGGTGCATGCGCTCGAGATCGCCGGGCAGCCAGCCGGGGACGTCGCCTCCGCCAAAGCGCACAATGTGCGGAATGCCGCGCAGCCGCGACACCGGCCAACCCACCAGGCCCGACGGGATGGAGTGAAACGACACGATGATGTCGGCGAGGGGCCCCTTGCGAAACAGGAGTCTCGGCGCGGCGGAGAAGGCGTAGCTCAGCATTTCCTTCGGATTCGATTGTCCCGCCAGTTTGCGCAGCGCCGGAACGCGGCGGATGGTCAGGGCGCCGTGGTCTTCGAAGCGGGGCAGATCGCTGAACGCGGCGGTCACGACCTCGACCGTATGTCCAAGGCCCACAAGGGTCTTGGCCATGTGCTGGCACATGGTGCTGCCGCCGCCGCCGATGGGCGGGTACTCGTAGTTACAGAACAGAAAGTGTCGTTTGGGCACCCGGCGCGTTGAATCTCCCGGCGTCATGCGTTGCTGGGGCCAGTCATCGGGGAGAGCGGCGAAGCCCACAAGCCGAGAGTGGGGGTGGCGGGTGATCTGGAATTTCAACGCGGAGGCGCGGAGGGCGCTGAGGAGGGCGGATTTGCAGAGGAGGGGGTGACTTGACGGCCAGGCTGACCGGGTGGAGCCAGCTCGCGGCTTGACAAGTGACTTGTAGTGTGGGAGTAACACTATGAAAGAGGGCGCTTTCCATGTTTCCGACCGCACCCATTCCTGGCCGCCTGACCGGAGCCCTCTTGGGTCAACTTGTGGGCGATTGTATTGGCCTCCCGCGGGAAGGCCTTTCGCCCCGGCGCGCGGCAAAGCTGTTCGGCCCCGAGCCTCGGCTGACCTTCGTCTTTGGCCGGGGAATGATGAGTGACGACACGGAGCACGCATGCCTGGTCGGCCAGGCGCTGCTGCGGTCGGGGCTTGAGGATCCGGAGGCCTTCGCCCGGAGCCTCGCCTGGGGGCTGCGATGGTGGTTCGCCGGCCTGCCGGCGGGTTTGGGCAAAGCCACGTTGAAAGCTTGCCTGAAGTTGTGGCTCGGATTTCCTCCGCACAAGTCCGGGGTTTGCAGCGCGGGAAACGGTCCCGCCATGCGCGCGGCGCTTCTGGGAGCGGCCTTGGCGAATGCGGGGCGGGAGACCTTTGGCGAGTACGTTCTCGCATCCACCCGCCTGACCCATACCGATCGCAAGGCTGAACTGGGCGCCTTGGCGGTGGCGGATGGGGTGCGGTATCTTTGCCGGGAAACCGAGACGAAGTTTCATCCCATTCGATTTGTGAAGCATCTCGGGTCGCGCTTCGCCAATGAGAGCGAGGGGTTCGTCGAGCCGTTGATGAGGGCAGTGTCTCAGCGATGCGAACCCGCCGAGTTTTTCCTGGAGGAACTTGGCTGCCCCCATGGCCCAACCGGCTACATGTTCCACACCGTTCCCGCCGCCGTCTGGGCCTTTACCGGAGCGCCGGACGATTTCCGCGACGTCATGCGGCGCTGCTGTGCGCTCGGTGGAGACTGCGATACCGTCGCGGCCATCGCCGGGGCTCTCTCGGGGGCACGGCTCGGTCCCGAGGGCATCCCGGCGGAGTGGCTCTCGGGAGTCCTGGAATATCCCCGCACCGTGGTCTGGATTCGAGAACTGGGGGAGCGGCTGGAGGCGAAGGCGCAGGGCGGGGAGGCCGAGCCGATGCCTTTGGCCTGGCCGGGGCTGTTGCCGAGAAACATCGTTTTCATGACCATTGTCATGGCCCATGCGTTTCGGAGAATGGCGCCCCCGTATTGAGTGGAGTGGCTGGCGATCCGGGATTTCACCGCGGAGGGCGCGGAGGGCGCAGAGGATTCTGAATCGGGAGGTTGAACTGAGAAGCATAGTCCGATGGCGGAATGAAGGGAATCCCTCGGGTTCTTGCGAGTCCCCAACTTCAGCAGCATCAGTCCAGTAGGGCCCTGAAATCATGGCGGCCGAACAAAGAAAGCCTCGAAGGCAAGCACCCACAACCGTTTCCCTTCCTCTGCGTCCCCCGCGTCTCAGCGGTGATATTAATTCTCTCTCACGTCACCCGTCTCCGGCTCCGCCACGGGCAGGCTCAGAAGGAACTCGGCGCCACCCAGACTTCCCTTGGCGGCGGCGAGTTCCAGCCGGCCGCCGAGCCGTTCGGCGATCAGGGCTCCGATGGCGAGGCCGAGGCCGGAGCCGCCGGTGTCGCCCTTGCTTGTTTGAAAGGGCTCGAAAATGCGGGGGGCGATGGCGCTGGAGATGCCGGGACCAGAGTCGGCGACGCGAAACGCGACCATGCCGCCGGTCTGGGAAATGGTGACTTGCACGCGGCCCTGGCCGCCCATGGCCTGAAAGGCGTTCAGGAACAGGTTGCTCAGCACCTGGATCAGCATCACCGGGGGGGCGAGGATCAGCGGCGGCGGCATCGTCAAGTCCTCGGCGATGTCCACCTCGACCGCTTCCCGTTCGTAGCGCACGAGCCGCAGCGAGCGCTCGGCGATGTCGCGCGGGTCGCAGAATTCGGCGTCGTCGCTGTGGGGGCTGGCGAAGCTCTCGATGCCAAGATCGCGCAGCAGCGTCATGAAAACGTCGGCCTGCTCCTTGATCGCGCCCAGAATTTCGCCGTCGCCGCGGCCGTCCTCCATGGCGTCCTGGGCTTCGTGGCGGATGTTCAGGACCGGCTTCTTGATATCGTGGAAGATGTTCGCCGAGAGCTGACCCGCCAGGGCAAGCCGTTCCAGGCCAATGATCTGGTCCTGGCTCGTGGCCAGCTCCAGGGTCACCGAGTGCAACTCGCGCTCCTTGGTCCGCTGGCGCAGCACCAGGGCCGTCAAGCTCCCCACCAGCAGCAGCACGAACCCCGCGATGGCGCCATCCACGGCGCGGCGCCCGCTGGGGTCGAGGCGCAGGTAAAGCCACCCGGCGGGCGCGCCGGCGCCGCCGACGGGCAGTTTCTCCCAATCGGCCAGGTCGGCACGCCAATCGGAATTCCGTGCGGATAAGGCCCAGGGCACGATCAGGACCTCGCCCCGCGCCTGCGAGTTCTTCGTGACGTAGAGGCCGTTGATGAGGGCCCCGTCGACGATGCTGGCGGCGAGGGACTCCACCGTGGCGAACCGGATGGCATCGTCCTCCGGAGTCAGGAGGGCGCCGGTGCGCTCGAAGACGCGGACGGCGGCTTCGACGGCGCGCTCTTCCTGGGCCACGAGCCGCAGCCGCACCCACCACAGCAGCCCCACGGCGGCGAGGCTGATGGCGATGGCGAGCACGATGGGCCAGACGGCGGGGCGGGGTCTCATGGTTCGGCGGGGCTCTGCGCCAGGGGATCGTCGAAACGCGCCAGAATACCCGTCGTCCGGGAGTAGGAAGCCGGATCGGCGGGCACGAGGCCGACGGCTCCGAAGCCATCGCGGGCGGCGAAATCGCGCAACTCGCGCCGCAGCAACCGCCCCAGTTCGGACCGACCCGGGGCCAACCGGGAATGGAACACCACCGGGTCCGTGGGCACCGGGTTCGTGGTCAACACTTCCTCGACAGGCAAATCCACCGCGTCCGGCTTCCAGCCGCCGGCCACCAGCGTTTCGCGGTAACCGCCCAGCTCACAAATCCCCACGTCGGCCAGTCCGGTCAGGACGGCTTTGGTGACTTCTTCGCTCGAGTCGAAGAACAGGAACCCATCGGGCGGCGGAGCGATGCCTTCCCCGCCAAGGCGCGCCATGGGCAGAACGTAGCCAGCGAGGCTGCCGGAGTTGAGCACGGCCCAGCGAAGCTCCGCCAGGCCCTCCAGGTCTGCGCCCGGGGCATCGCGGCGGCGCAGGACGACGCCCTGCTGAAAAGCCTCGCCGGTGCGTGAATTGGTGAAATCGCCGGGCCGGCGGAGCTGGAGCACGGGCACGTAACCAGCGCTTTGCTCGGCCCAGGTGCGCGCGGGGACAAAGGCGACGTCGAACTCGCGGGCTTGCAGCCGCAGCAGCAAATCGCGCCGCCCATCGACGGGCAGGAGCGCGATGCCTTCGTAGCCGTCGGCCGCCAGAGCTTCCGCCAACTCGCCATCCGCGGCGGACCAGTCGGCTTTCAGGCGGGCGAAGGCGCTCTCGGGCAAGTCGCCATCCCTTAGGAAACCAATCCGCAGCGGGCGGATTTCCTGGCCGCCCCGGGCCGGTTCGCTGGCGGTCCGGGGGGATTGGGACGCGGCGCCTCCCACGAGGCACAGCAGGGCGAACACGAGGGCGAGCAGCACGCGGTGGCGTGATTGGCCCTGCATCACGACTCGCCCGCCTTCATGGCCGCGAACCAATCGCCCACGACCCGCGCGTGATGATCCCAGGTATAGTCGGCGCGGACACGCTCGCCCAGGCGCCGGGCCGGTTCGGCGAGACAGGCGCGGTCGGCGAACCAGCGCTCCAGTGCGGCGGGCAGCTCGCTCTCGCCCACGACGCACGCCTCCGCCGCTCCGGCGCAAAGCTCGCGGATGGGCTCGGTTTCCGGCAGTAGCATGGGCGTGCCAATGGCGGCCACTTCAAAGATTTTCGTCGGCGTCGATTGGGGCGCCGCGCCGGGAATCACGACGAGGTCCAGGGCCTCGATCCAGTCGCGTAGGTCCTCTTGCGGCACCGGGCCCTCCACATGAAAACGGGTGGCGCCGGTAAAGGCCGCGGCTTCCTCGCGATAGCGCTCCACCTTGGCGCCCGAACCGCCCACCATGGCGAACATGGCGGGTCGTTCGGCCTCGCGCGCGCCTTGGGCCAGTTCCAGGAACCGGGCCGGTTGATGATAGTGGTTCATCGACCCGATGTAGCCGATCAGCGGCGTGTCGAACTCGACGCCCAGCTTGGCCCGGAGCACGCCCCGCCGACCTCGATTCTGGAATCGCTGCGGGTCCACGGCCATCGTCAGGACCTTGATCCGGTCCGCCGCGACGCCCTTTTCCTCTGTCAAACGCCGGGCCATGACGCCCGAAATGGCCGCGATGCCGGGGGCTTCGCGGAGGAGGCGGTCTTCGGTCTTCGCCGCCAAACGCGGGAACTTCAGCCGCGTGCTCATTTCCTCGGCCAGGAGCGTGTTGACCTCCAGGATGCGGGGCAGCTTCCACGCGCGGGCCATGCGGGCGCCGGCTTGGAAGTAGAGGGCGCTGCGTTCGTAGATGGCGTCGGGGCGAAAACGCGCGGCGGCCTCGCGCAAGACGGAATCCGAGAAGCGATCGGCGATGATGTAGCGCCCATCGAAGCCCAGAATTTTCGCCGTGGGGCGGGGGAGTTTAAAGGTGCGGAAGTCCTCGTCCTCGCGGCGGTCGCCGGAGAGGTCGGCGGCGGCGAGGGCGACGTCGTGGCCGGCGCGGCGAAGGGCGGCGATCATCTCGCGCAGATGCGTCGAGGCGCCCTTGCGGCCGAAAACGGGCACGCCGTGATCTCCGCAAATCGTCAGAATGCGCACGTATCGCTCCCCTTAGGGCCCCGCTGTGGGCGTCGCCTGCAAGGTCCCGGTGGTTTCCCCGGCGTCGTCCTCTGGTTCCGTCTCGTCGAGCGAGAACAACTGGATCGTCACCGTGTTCTGGTCCAGCTCGACGCGAACTTCGTCTTCGATGCGGCGGTTCATGGCCGGGTTTTCCGTTTCGAAGCGCACCTCGACCAGCGTCTCCACCTTGTTGCCGGGGGTTTCGTCGATGAACCGCCGCGTCTCCAGGTTCAGCATGCCGGGCGTCAGGCGGTTCAGAAGGCTCTGCGGACCGGTGACTTTCACACCCAGGACCGACGGCTCGACCACGGCGTAGATGTCCGCGCGAACCGGGTCGTAGGTCATCGGCACTTCCTCGAAGGTGCGGGTGATGGTGCGTTCCGGCAGGGGGACGATGATTTCCACGGCGCTGTATTCGCGCCGGGGGATCCGTTCCACGCCTGGCATCAGGTTCCAGTCCAGCTCGTAGTTGCCCGAGACGACCCCGCTTTGACCCCCCACGGGAATGGGCACGGTGGGCAGCGTCAGGCCCTTTTCCTGTGATTCCAGGAACACGGGCTGGCTGACGGCGACTTCGATCTGGCGGGGCTCGATCAGGATCCGTTCCCGGTCGACGAAGAAGCCCTCCGCCGGTTCGCCCACGATCGTCGGCTGCACCGAACCCATGGCGGTGCGCAGGCGGCCGCTGAGTTCGATGGTGGAGGAGCCGGGCAGGAATTCCAGGAAGCGGAAATCCTCCGGCGTGACGATCTGGCTCGGCTGGATTTGCTCCGTGATGGTGGTGAAATCGCCGGGGCGAAAGCGGTCCTTCAGGAACTTGGCATCCACCACCACGCGGAAGTTCGTCTCGTCGGCATCCCGTTCGCGGGTCTTGGGAAAGGTGAAGCGGGCTTCGATGGGCGCGGGGTCGAAGCGTGATTGCAGCTCGACCACGGCGGGAACATTTTCGATCTCGACCGGAATGCGGAAGGTGCGCGTTTCCGTTTCCTGCTGCTTGACGATAATCCAGATCGTCGCCGCCAGGAAAATCGAGACGAGCGCCAGGACCCAGAGGCTCGTGGGGCGTTGACTGACACTAGGCGGCTTCTTCATTGCCGTCCTCTTCTTCGATCTCGAACAGGCGGAAGAGCTTGGTCCTCAGCGATTCGGGGGTTTCGGGCCGGTCGATCTGCGAGTCGTAAGTCAGCGAAATCGTACCCGTCTCTTCGCTGACGACAATCACGACACCGTCGGTTTCTTCGGCGAGGCCAAGCGCCGCCCGGTGTCGCGTGCCGAGGTCCTTGGGCAGATCCTGGCGCGACAGCGGCAGCAGGCACCCCGCCGCCACGATCCGGTTGTTGCGGATGATGACCGCGCCATCGTGCAGCGGCGTGTACATGGCGAAAATCGTGCGGATCAGTTCGCTGCTGATCTGCGCGTCCAGGTCCGTTCCCTTGTCCACCGCCGAGCGCAGGTCCGAGCGCCGTTCGAGGCAAATCAACGCGCCGACGCGCTTCTCGGAAAGGCGGGCGACGGCCTTGATGATTTCCTCGATGGCTTCCGTTTCCTGCCGGAAGAGCACGCGGAACAGCGGCAGGCGTCCGAAGTCCGTCAGGGCACGCCGGAATTCGTTCTGGAACGAGATGAGGAACACGAGAGCGATGAAAATCCAGAGTCGCTCGAGCAGCGTGCGCGAGGCGCTCAACTCGCCGAAAATCGTCAGCAGGTACACCACGAAGGACGACACCAGAATGACGATCAGCCCCCGCAGCGCGACCTGATTTCGCGAATGCCGCAGCAGCACGAACAGCAGGAAAAAGACCGTCCCGACCATGAGAATGTCGAGGCCATCGCGGATCTCCATGTTGGAGAACAACGACTTGATGAGCTTGATGATGGAGACGATCGTTTCCAAGGGGACGGCCTGCTTCCCGCGCGTGGGCTTACGGCGGGATCATCCCCCACTTTGACCCCACGACTTCAAGGGCGAAGTGCCCGAAGGCGTGATTCTCCCCGATCCTTTCCCACCGAGTACCACCGAGGACGGTGTTTTCACCGAGATTGCGAGAGCGCCACCGGATGACGTTCGCTATCCTCAATGCTATCAAATGGGCAAACGATCGGACAGCGTGCCGCTGGGCGAATTTACGACGGATCGGGACGCGAGCCTATTTCATCTGGCTGACAGCCGCGACGATGCCCGCCACGGCAAGCGCCGCCAGCACCGCCAGCGTGATCTTGATCCAGCTCCAGGGCCGCTCGCCCTGCACTTCGCCGGTTCGGGCATTGATCAGAACGCGGTAGGGCTCGTTGCGGTAGCGGTAAGCCGTCAGCCAGATGGGCAGCAGGACGTGCTTGAAGGTCACGGCCTCGTGCTGGGTGCGGATGCTGTGGATACGCTGCTCGTCGCCGCCGATGTCGCGCCGAACGAGGCCGCGGATCGACGAGTCCATTTTGACGCGGGCATGGGCGAACCCCTCCTTCGCATCGACCTGATAGCGCTCGGCCCGGAACCCGGCCAGGTAGTCCTCGCGCGCATCGACCAGATTGGGCAGATCCCACGGTTCGAGCTTGTCGATGTACTTGGGCGGCAGGCCCTGGCTGGCGCAGACCAGCACGTCGTCGAAGAAATGATCGACCCGGCCGCGCTTGTGGCTCCATCGCACGCGGCGTTCGCGCCGGTTGTTGCCCTGGCTGTCCTTCACCGTCACCCAGTAGGCGTCGCCGCGCTCGCCCGAGTAGTACGAAATCGTGTACGAATCGTAGGTCCAGTAGGGGACGTACATACCCTCCATTTTGCCCTCACGGGCCAGCTTCTTGAAATCGTTGGGCGCGAACCATCGGCCCTTGATCCAGTTGCGCAGGGACTCCAGCGCCTGCCGCTTCTCGATCGCGAAGGGCAGAATCGCCTGGGGTTTCATGACCGACTTGGGCTGGTGCGCGGGGTTCGACAGATGCGTCCCGCAGAAGGGGCACTCGTCCGCCGAGACGTTCGCCGGCAGGTCCACGCTGGCCCCGCACGCCACGCAATCGACCTCGCAGGCGGACCCGGCGATCACTTCCTGGGTGACTTCGGCGGCCGCGAAGTAGCGGTGGAAATCCATCTCGCGCACTTGCTCGGCGGACTGGGGGATTTCCTCCACGTGCTCGCAGTAGGGGCAACGCAACGTCGCCGCGCCGGGATCGAACTCGAACTTGGCGCCACAGGACGGGCAGGGAAATTGGCGTTGCTGGCTCATGGGGCGGAGGGAGGGACGTCGCTTCCTGGCGTTCGCACTCTGGGGCTGAAGAAAAAGAACCACCCCGGCGCGAACCGGGCAAGTCTTTGTCTCTCCTACGCGCGACGTGGCGGATTATTCTTCCCGCCGCTCAAGAGCCTGACTCTTAATCGAACGCAACCCAGCGGCAACTCTCAGGCCTCCGCCGGGAGAGCGGTCAGCGTGGCGGTCGTGCCGCCCGGAAGGTGCGTTGCGGGATATTCGCCAGCGAACGCGGCGGTCAACCGATCCTGAACCGCGGCGAGCACGGCCGCGTTGGCTTGGCGCGTGTCCGCGGGTAGAGCGTTCACGACGGCGGGAAGGTGCGATTCCATCACCCGAAGAACCGCCAGCGACATCGTCTTCGTCACTGGCTCGCGGCAGCGCTCCATCCGGCTGAGGTGCTCGCGGGCCACGCCAAGAGCGCTCGCCAGCGTTTCCTGCGTCAACCCGGCCTGGCGGCGCAGCAGGGCGATCTCCCGGCCATCGAGATGGCGCGGCGAGGCCGAGCCGACGAGCAGGACAAAAGCCCACTTCTCGATGACCTCGACAACTGCTTGGGCGGGGCCCATCACGCTGCGGCTGCCGTCAGACCATTCCGCCACCTTCAGACCTTTGCCCGCCAGCCGGAAGCCACGGACGCCAATTTCCGAGAAATCCACGCTTTCGCCTTCCCGCAATTCAAAGATGCGGGGGGATTCGGGAACGAAGTTCTCCAATTCGCGGGTCAGTTCTTCGTCGGCTTCTTCACGATTCATGGGTTGGGTCCTTGGATGAGTTGGATGAGCAAGGGGCTGAGAGGGGGCTCAACCGTCGAGGTCGATTACGGTGTAAACGGTTGTTCTCTTACCGTCTTGTCCTTCGATCTCGGTCAGGTAAAGAACGACTCTCAAGAACCGGCCTTCGACGACGCTCTCCAGAGTGTAATACCAGTTCGGGGGGCTGGCATGCTTAAGAAATCGTTCTTCGGCGTGGGTCTCGGCGGTGCGAATAACAGCGATGACTTCGTCACGAGTTATGCCACGCGTTCTCATGCGATCCCTGGCATGGCCGTGAATGAAAAAAGTACCGATTTCAATGCTCGCCCGAGCATGCCGGATCGCCCACGGGCTGCGCTGCTTGGGAACTGCTTTTTCTTCCGGTTCCTCTGCCACCGTTTGCAGCCATCCTGTGCGGAAATGTCACAGACTTGCTCGGTGCAGTCAAGACCCGTGTGCGGATACATCACATCTTCTGCCCAGAAATCCTATCGGCCACGGTTCTACCGCGCCATCGCCTGACGCACCGCCCGCGTGGTTCGGAAGTCGTCCGCCGCCCCGTCCGCCGCCCGCATCGCCCCCGCCGCGATCAGCGGCAGAATCGGCCCCGGCGGCGCCCACGCCCCCGCAAAGAACAGCCCCGGCACACGCGAAGCCCCATTGCCCGCGAGGCGCCCCTCGCCCAGCCCGAAGCCGCAGCTCCGCCGCCCAAACAGCACCCCGCCGGTCCGCCAGGGATCGGTCGCGAATTCCCCGGGGGTGACCATCCGCTCTTCCTCGATCAAGTCCTCGAAACCCTCCAGCCCCAAACCTTCCAGCCGCTCCAGCAACTCCTCGCGGGTGCGGTCGGCGGCGGCGTCGTCCCACCGCCAACGGCTCGCGTCGTGAGCCGGCATGGGCAGGAAGAATTGCAGGGCCCCGCCGCTCTCGGGCGCCAGCCCCGGCGTGGCCGCGCTGCCGTTCCACACGAACAGCGGCGGGCGATGCGCCGGCACGCGCCATTGGTCCATCTGGCGCGCCGTCTCCGCTTCGTTCTCCGGCAGGAAAATCGTCTCTGGATGCTCGAAGAGAGCGGGCACTTCCCGCACGCCCACCATCCACAGGAACCCGCTGCGGCCCAGCCGCGCCCGCTGCCGATGGCTCAACTCACGCTGCACGTTCCGCGTCTGGGGCATCATGCGCTTCATCGTCGCCACCGGATCCAGCGTCGAAACCACCACGTCCGCCCGCAGAGCCTTCATCGGCTTGCCATCGGGCCCAATGCCGATCACGGCCCGCACGCGCCCGCCTTCCAGTTCGATGCGCTCGACTTCCCGGCCACAGGCGATCTGCACCCCCAATTCCCCCGCCACCCGCAGCAGCGCCGGCACGATCGCCCCCATGCCGCCCACCGGAACCCACGCCCCCTTGCGCGGCGCCAAAGCCCCCCGCACCATCGCCACGGCGCTCGTCTGATGCGGCGAAAGCCCCAGCCGGTGCGTCAACGCCCCCATCGCCCGCCGCACCGTCTCGTGGCGGAACGCCCGCCGCAGCATCGCCTCGTAACTGCGCGGATCCAGCCCCCGCCCCCGCCACAACATCGTGTCCGCCCCGCGCCGCGGGCTCGCCGACAGCCGCCCCCCCGGCAGCAAATGATGCTTCAGCTCGGAAGCCCGCTGCAACTTCGCCGCCCGGCGCAGAAACGGCGCCACCCGCCCCGCGTCGATCTCCGAAAACCGCGCGAACTCCGCCTCCAGCGCCTCCTGCTCGCGATGCAGATCCACCCGCGCCGGCTCCTCGCCCTCCGCCGCCACAGGCATCACCACCCGCGTCGGCGTCGCCAACGGCTGCAAATCCAAAAAATCGTTCAGCCGCAGCCCCGCCGCCGAAAACACCTGGCCCAGGAACTGAGGCATCAGAATGTACGGCTCGCCAATGTCGAAGGAGTAACCGCCCAACGCGATGCGCTGCGCCCGGCCGCCGGGTTGGGGCGCCCGCTCCAGCACCCGCACCTTCGCCCCCCGCGCCGCCAGCGCGATCGCCGCGCACAGCCCCCCCATTCCAGCCCCAATCACCACACATCGGGCGCCATCGAGATCGTTGTCGGCTCTGGCCATCGGCAGGCGAGTCCTTTGAATCAGGAATGAAAAAAGGTCCGAGGGCCACCCCGCATCCCGCGAAAACCCTGACCCATCAGCCTATGACCGACCCCCCGCAAGAGAGTCCAGCGATGTTTCGCAGGCTTGCGGCGCGAAGTGTGGCTGTTGGGGGCCCTACTCCTGGCTACTACACCCCCGATGCCTCTCTGGGCTCGACAGGGCTGCTACCCGTGGTTATTGAAACGAATGGAGTCCCCACCAGCGCCACACTTCGCTGCCTTTTCACCGCCGAGACCGGAGCTTGGGATGAAGTGACCACCTCTGTCCCGAGCGGCTCGGACCCTCGTCAGGTAACCCTCGACTACGAATTCCCCGCCGGCGCCACACGCATCGCTGTGCAAGCGGATTGGTAAAGGACAAGACCCCGATGTTAGAAGCTCTCCCGATGAACAGGTTCTCCATTCCCCGAGCCCTATGGGCGCTACTGCTAACGGCACTCTTTCTCCTCGCCGTCGCTTCCACCGAGGCCTCTGGCCGCTCCTACGACGACGAACCGGTCGATCCGGCGACTTGGCTCCAGGTGCAGTTCGTCATGGACAAGGAAGGCGGCCACCGGGTCGAGGTCGGCCTCCTGAGGCCGGCGTGGTGGCTCGAGGAGCGGCAAATCGACGAAGCGGGCGACGTCATCCACCTGGACCTGGCGGAGATGGGCGCGGTCGGCCCGGCGAAGGTCGTTTCGCTGGGCCCCTGCCCTCCCATCAAGCCGAAGCGGCCCGGGTCGGAGACGGTCATCGGCAAGTTCGTGCACGACGGGGCGCAGGTGCAGGAGCTGGTGTTCTCGGGCAGCGAGGGCGAACCCATCGGGGTGACGGCAAGCCATCCGTTCTGGTCCGAGACGCGCTCGGACTGGGTGGAGGCGGGGGCTCTGGCCATCGGCGAGGAGGTGCAAACGGCCGACGGGGGCCGGGCGAAATTGCTCGAACGGCGCGAGGTGCCGGGACTGCACAAGGTGTATAACCTGGAGGTGCACCGGGCCCACGTATACCGGGTGGGCGAGCAGGGGATTTTGGTGCATAATAAGGGGCCGAAGAAAAGCGTCTTTCCAGAAAATCCAACTGAACTCTTTCCAGAAAACTATCCTGGTATGACAAAGACTGTGAAGCCGGATGGGAAAATAGTCTATGATGTTGAAGCAGGGGGGAAGAATTATAAAGTGGAATACCACCCTGATCATGGCGGTACAGAACACTTTGATGGTGACCACTATCATGTTAAGAAGCAAGCAGAGCAACCAAAGCCTGGGAAGACTGTTCCGGATTATTTTAGGTTGAAGAATCACGATCCCAATACGCCAGCACAGCCCGGCGGCGGAACATTTGCCCCAGGAGATAATCTTCCAACAACAAATAACTAGGTTGATGAATTTTATGAAAAATCTTGTATATTTGGGCGAGTTAGGCGATAATGGAGCTTTTCTAATTGAGTACTGGGATATCCTATTGGATTGGATTTTAGATGTCAGTGACAGTTTATTATTGTACTCTGGAAACAGTGCTTTTTTGGATGTTCCTAACTTTTCTAGAGATGAATCTTTGTCTGAGCCTGGGTACTATGCATTTTGGCTAAAAATAGAAGACAAGAGTTTTGCTCGACGTTTTTTTAAGGCTCCCGTGTTTGATGTTGATTGGAAGATATGCGGCATGTATGCATATTGCAACAATGTGCTGTTGGGCTCCCTGGAAGTAAGTGACGAAGAAAATTTTTTTGTTATAGAGGGGGTTTTGGATCTTAGTATACAAAGCACCTTCGAAGAGATAATTATGGATAGTCAAATACTAGAGAGAGCTTCTTCTTGGCTTTCAGACTTAGGCGAAGGCTTGATATTCCTAAGGCCTAAATAAATTGTCGGTGCGATTGAGATTTTCCTAGATATTGCCTTCAGCTTTGTAATCTCTAGCCCCAATTTCTCACACCCCAAAAACACAAGTCAGGCCCGGTTGTTGTTAACTTCATTAGCGCCAACCATTGAAGCTCATTTCAACCAGGCCTGACCATGAATCACCCTGCACAACCCGCCCTGGCGTTTCAACCCCGGCTTTCGCGCCGTGTCGGTAAACGTCCTACGAGCCCCATCTTGACCATCGCCGGGGCTCTGTGCGATTCTGCCTCCTCATTTTATACACGGAGAGCAGGTCATGGAATACAACACCCCCGGCTTCACATCCGGCGCAAAGCGAACGCACTGGCAGGCAGCTGTCGCCCAGCAGGAGCTTAGCGGACTCTCGGCCGCCGCCTTCTGCCGCGAGCAAGGCTTGAGCTATCAGTCGTTTATCTCTTGGCGCAAGCGCTTTGCCACCGAAGGGCGGGGCGATGTGGAACACGATCGGCAAGGCGGCCGGACCGCTTCGGAGTCGCGGGCGATCAGCTTCCGCGAGGTGCGTGTTTCGCAGGTTGGTGAAGATAAAATCGATAAAACCGATAGTCAAGCGCTGGGCCAGAACGATCAAGAACGCGGCGCCTGGCTGGAGGTCGTGATCGGTCCGGCGACGGTGCGCGTGCCGCCGGCGTTCGACGAGCGCGATTTGTGCCGGCTCCTGGCTGCGTTGGCGAGCGTAACTCCGGCGGTGTCAACGTGCTGACGCTCTCGCCAACGCTCCGCATTTACCTCTGCTCGGCGCCGACGGACATGCGCCGGGGCTTTGATCGCCTGGCCGCGGAGGCCCGCGCGGTGGTGGACGAGGACCCGCTTTCGGGGCACCTTTTCGTCTTTCGCAATAAGCTCGGCGATCGCTTGAAAGTCCTCACCGCGCGGGCCTCCGCGGCCAGGCGATCAAAGCCCCGGCGCATATCCGTCGGCGCCGAGCAGAGGTAAATGCGGAGCGTCGGCGAGAGCGTCAGCACGTTGACACCGCGGGAGTTACGCTCGCCAACGCAGCCAGGAT
>JAVJSW010000011.1:0-92413 GCA_040219255.1 Sumerlaeia bacterium | reverse complement strand
CGCGACGTCCATCGCCTCGACGTGGTCAACCTCGCCTGGCGCCCCCCCCAGCGCGGCACCGGCGGGCGGGTCGCCTTCTACGAGGTGGAACGGCGCGACGAAGACGGCGAATGGCTGATCGTGGCCACCGCTTTCGAAACCGAGACGGAATTGCTGGAACAGCCGCGGGGTCAAATGCTAAAGTACCGTGTGATCGCCAAGAACAAAGCGGGCGCTTCGCGCCCCAGCAACGAAGTGGCGATCGCTTTATAGGCCCTGCCGCCGCCACGCCGCGAGGTCGACGATCGAGAACGCCATGGACGAATCCCAGGAGAGCCAGGGTTGGACGTTTGGGCCGGAGGACTCCGCCGACCCCCAAGAGTCCTTTGTCTTCGAGTCCAACTCCGGCGCCCTCCTCCCCCGCTCCGAGTTCTGCCTGCCCAGCGACGCCGAGGACCTGGGCTCCTCCACCGCGCCCCCGCAGCGCCAGATCGACTCGACCGTTCCCCACGCCAACGGTGGCAAGCAGGTCATTCCCACGACCCCTGCGGGGGCCTCGCCCTATCGCCTCCTGCGCCGCATCGGCCAGGGCGGATACGGCGAAGTCTGGGAGGCGATCCAGCAGCCTCTGGAACGCTCGATCGCCGTCAAAATCCCCCAGGTCCGCGAAGACCGCAAGGGGTCGAGTACCGACAAAGCCATTTCCGTCTCCACCGAGTGGGCCTTCCGCCATGAGGCGCTCGTCACCGCCAACCTCGAGCATCCCAACATCGTGCCCGTCCACGATTGGGGCCACGACGATCAAGGGCGCCCCCTGCTGGCGATGAAGTTGGTGCGGGGGACACCCTGGCCCGAGCTGATCTGGGAAGACGAAAGCAAGACGCAGGAGGAAATGCTCACCCGCCACCTCTCCATTCTCATCAGCGTGGCCCAGGCGGTGGCTTTCGCCCACTCGCGGGGCATCGTCCACCGCGACCTCAAACCCCAGCAGGTCATGGTCGGCGAATACGGCGAAGTGCTCCTGATGGATTGGGGTCTGGCCGTCGTCTACGATTTGGAAAAGGTTCGGGAAATGGCCCCCCGCCTTCTCGGAGCGGGCGCCGTCATGGGCTTGGAAGACGCTCCCAATCCCGCCGGCACGCCGGCCTTCATGGCTCCCGAGCAGACCGAAGCGACCGCCCAGAAAATCGGCCCCTGGACCGATGTCTATCTCCTCGGGGGAATTTTATACTACATTTTATCTGGACGGACTCCCCATCCCGGACGCAAAGCCGACGAAGCGTTCACCGCCGCTGTGTCCTATGGCAAAGGCAAGGCGCAGATCCGGCCTCTCGACGCGCAGAAAGTCCCCGCCGAACTCATCCGACTCACGATGGACGCGCTCCATCCCGATCCGGAGCATCGCGTCGCCTCCGCCGAGGCCTTCATCGCCCGCCTCCGCGAGTACCTTTCCGGCGCCGGCCGGCGCACCGAAAGCCTCGCTATCAGTACTCAGGTGGACGAAGAACTCCTGGCCAGCCAACGAGCCGATTACCGCGAACTCGGCGACGCCCGCGCCCAGCTCGACCGTGCCCTCCAACTCTGGCCCGGCAATGAAAAAGCGCGCGCCCTGCACGCCCACACCGTCCTCAAGCATGTACACCGCGCCCTGGCCCTCGGCGACCTGGGCCTTGCCGAGTCCCTCGTTCCCCTGATCCCCGATACGGTCCAGCGCCGCGACGTGGAAAGCGACATCGGCAACAAACGCCGCCAAGTCATCCGCGACAAGTGGCAGCGCCGCGGCCTGCTCACCGCCAGTCTTTTTCTTGTCCTCCTGATGGCCGCGTTCGGCGTGGCGTATTACAATACGCGCGCCCGCCGCGCCGAGGAACTGGCCGCCGTCAGCGCCCAACGCGCCGCCGAAGCCCAGCGCGCCCAGTACGCCTCCGACCTCCTCTACGCCCAGGGTCTCGCCGACCGGGGCGACAAGGCGGAAGCCGAGCAGCTCCTCATCAACCTGCCTCAGGACCGCCGCGACCTCGCCTGGCAGATGCTCCTGGGCGAGATCCACCCCGAACTGCTCACCCTGCCGGCTCACACCGGCGCCGTCATGAAGCTCGATTTCACCGCCGACGGCCGCCAACTGCTGACCGCTTCGGCGGACAATGCGTTGCGCGTCTGGAACATGGAGGACGCCTCCCTGAGGATCGAGATCGACGGCGGCAGCGACCGGCTCCGCACCGCCGCCATCAGCCCTAGCGGGCGTTTTCTCGCGACCGCGGAAATCGGCGGCCCGATGAAACTGTGGAACGCGCAAGACGGAACCATGTTGGGCGAATGGCCCTGGGACGCGGGCTTCCTCCAGTTCGATCCGACGGAAACGCTCTTGGCAGCCGGCGGAACCAATCAACTGGTGCGCGTCATGGAACTCAGCTCGCTGCGCACCCTCGCCATCTTCGATCAGCACGGCGGAGAAGTCCGCACCACCCGCTTCTCGCCCGACGGCCAACTGATGGTCAGTTCGTCTTACGACAGCCGCGCCATCGTCTGGAGCATGAGCGCCCTCGAGCCACTCCACATCTTCGACTACCACGTCGGCGGTCTCGAGGACGCCGTCTTCAGCCCCATCGGCGACCGCGTCCTCACTGTCTCGCACGACGCCCAGGGACGCCTCTGGAACGTGCGCGAAGGGACGAACCCGGTTCTCCTGAAGGGGCACACCGGCAGCCTGACGCAGGGCCTCTTCAGCCCCGACAGCCGCACCGTCGCCACCGCTTCGAACGATGGTACGGCGCGCCTCTGGGACTCGACCACGGGGGTCGAATTGGCGAAAATCGAGACTGACGGTTCAGAGATTTCCCAGGTGCTTTTCTCGCCCAACGGCGAAATGGTGCTGACGGTGTCACTGGCCGGCTTGGCCGAGGCCTGGTCCACCCGCACGGCCAGCCCCGTGGCGGTCTTGTCGCGCTCCGCCGCGCCCCTCTGCCGCCCCGTCTTCAGCCCCCAGGGCGCCCTGCTGGCCTTGGCGGAAAAAGACAACCGCATCCACATCTACCGCGGCACGATGCGGCGCGACGACTGGCGACTCGCCCTGCCCTCCGCCCGGATCATGGCCGCCGCCACCCCCGCCAACGGCCAGTACGTCGCCGCCGGAGCCGCCGACGGCTCGGTGTCCATCTCTCGCCGCCAAAAGGACGATGCGGCCCCCTTCGGCCCTCCCCGCATCATCGGCAAGCACGACCGTGAGGTCTCCGCCCTGGCCCCCCATCCCACCAAACCCTGGCTCGTTTCCGGCGGCTACGATGGCGTGGCCAAGCTCTGGGATATCCGCGAGGAGGAAGCTCTGCGAACCATCACCGGCCATACCCGCGAAGTGACCGCCGCCGCCTTCTCGCCCGACGGAGCCTCATTGGCCACCGCCTCCTTCGATGGCTCGGTGCGCGTTTCGTCCCTGATGGCGGATGAAGACCAGAAGGTTCTGCCCTGCGGCAGCCATCCGGTGCTGGCCGTCGAGTTCTCGCCAGATGGCCAATTCCTGGCCGCGGGGGACGCGGCCGGCGTCGTTTACCTGTGGGATTGGCAGGCAGGCGCCACGCCGCGCCGCATCCAGGACCATGCCGAAGCTGTCACCTGCCTGTCCTTCTCCCCCGGAGGAGAGCACTTGGCCAGCGGCTCGCGCGACGAGCGGGTCCGCCTCTGGGACATCTCGCAAGGCATGGAGAAAGCCCGCGGCAGCCATTGGCTCCTGGGCCACGATGGACCCGTTACCGACACCACCTTCTCACCCGACGGCAAACTCCTGGCCAGCACCGGGGAAGACAACATCGTCTGCCTTTGGGACGTGGCCTCCGGACGCCAACTCGTGCGCCAGCGCGCCGTAGGCTACCGCCCCCGCGAATTCCATTTCGCCGCCGAACGCTACGATTACTTCACCCTCGATGAAGACGGCAGCCTGCGCTTTTTCAGCCCTCCTCCGGCGCAATGGGACATTGGAACCGACCTTTCCCTTTGGAAGGACACCTTCGCCGATTGGCAGAAGCGCGAGTACGGACACTACGCCGCCACCTATCGGAGCGAACCGCTCGATTTCACCCCTGCCGCACTGGCCGGCGGCCCGCCGCGCCAAGCGCCCTCGCCCTTCGCCGACTACCTGGCGGACGCCCGGGGGCCCCTCCCGCTCTCGGCCCAGGAACTCATCGAGATCGGCACGCCCATGCAGATCCTCACCTTCATCCGCTATCAGCAAGGCAACAAGAAGCTCTTCATCGCCGGCGACACCCCCGAACTCGGCGACTGGACCCCCTGCAAGGTCGCCTTCATCCACCTGGAAGAAACACCCTACGGTCACGTCTGGAAACTCGACACCGTCTTCAAGCCCGTGCGTTTCAAGCTCCTCTACGGGGAAGAGGGCGACGGCTGGGCCGCCGGTGAGTGGTGGGGCATGGACAACCGCGTCATCCCCTCCGAAGGCGCCCGCATGTACCGCAAAGCCGACGGCACCGTGATCCTTCTCTGCGAATACGGGAAGAAACCCCGGGCGAACTGAGCGTCCGCGACCCCGCCATGCCTTGACAAGCCTGCGGCGCTTCGACTTGATGACGCCCCGCGCAAGCGGAGCCAAGGAGTCCCCCGCCCCCAATGGCCGTCAAGAGCACGCCCCACCCCACCGACTACAGCCAACTCGCCCCCATCACGCCGGAAATCCGCCGCCGGGTGCGCCGCGCCGATCCCAATGATACCGTCTCGCCCGCCATCAGCGTCGCCGAGGCCGAACCGGGCGTGCGCCTGATCGCCGTGGCCGAAGGGGGGCTGGGACACGAAGCCGGTCTGGAGCCCGGCATGATCCTGCGCAGTCTGAACGGCGAAGCGGTTCGCGATACGCTCGATTATTTTTTCCACGGCGCCGCCGAGCGCGTGAAGATGGAAGTGGAAACGCCCGGTGGCGAGCGCCGCACCATAACCATTCCCAAGGACTACCCGGAGCAGGATCTGGGCCTGGAGCTGGAGCAGTTCACCACCCAGAACTGCGGCTGCAACTGCGTCTTCTGCTTCGTTCATCAGCTCCCGGACGCGATGCGTAAGTCTCTGTACATCAAGGACGAAGACTATCGCCTGTCGTTCCTTCACGGCTCCTACATCACCGGCATCACGCTGAAGGACGCGGACCTCGAGCGCATCGCACGCCAGCGCCTCTCGCCCCTCTACATCAGCGTCCACGCCGTCGACGAGGAACTGCGCAAGTGGCTCCTCGGCATCCGCAAAGCCCGCCCCGTCGAGGAACTGCTCGGTTTCTTCAAGAGGCACCGCATCCAGGTCCACACCCAGATCGTGCTCTGCCCCACGCACAATGATGGCGCCCAGCTCGAAAGAACCCTCAAGACGCTCCTCGGCTTCCACCCCACCGTGCAGAGCGTCGCCATCGTGCCCTTGGGCATGACGAAGTGGCGCGACGGCCTCCCCGACCTGCCGCCGGTGACGCCGGCCTACGCCCAGCGCTTCCTGCGCGATGTGAAGCCGATCGTCAAGGCGGCGGAGGAACGATTCGGCGAACCGATCGTCATGCTGGCCGATGAATGGTACCTGATCGCTGGCCGCGCCGCGCCCTCCTACGCCAAATACCCGGAAGTCCCCCAGCTCGAAAACGGCGTCGGGATGGTTTACCACTTTTATAAAGACCTGGCCGACGCCCGCCGGGTTCTGGCCGCCAATCCCATCGGCCGGCCCTGGCGCGTGGGCGCCGTGACCAGCACCCTGTCCGGGCCGGTTCTGGAGAAAATCGCCAAGGCCTGCGCCGACGCCCATGGCGAAATCGAAGTCGTGCCTCTGCCGACAATCAACACCGTCTTCGGCGAGACGATCCACGTCACCGGCCTCCTGACGGCCCAGGACATCGAGAAGACCCTGCGCGCCAACCCCGGTTACGACCAGTACTTGCTCCCCGGCAACTGCCTGCGCAAATACGACCAGAAGTTTCTCGACGAAACCACCCTCGATCAACTGCGCGCCCGCACCGGCGTCCGCATCGACCCGGTTCTCGGCGGCGCCATGGATTTCGCGGAAACGATTCTGGAAGCCGCCACGGACTACGAGCACGAACGCGTCGTCGAGCATCCATTCCTGGCGAAGCATTGGAGCAATAGCTGAATATTTTGCCGCGGATAGATGGGAATTGGACTGGGTTGCGTGGAGAGCCGAGTCAGCTCCTTAGCCACTTGTTCCACTCCCGGGAAACCTTGCATCCCATCTATCCTATTTATCGGCGGCCAATTCATCCGCCGCCGTTTTCCAATCCCCAAATCAAACCTCCCATTGACTGCGTCCCCAACAATTTGCTCCCGTAATAAACGTCACGAGATTTTTCAGGACGGTGGCCCCTATGAGCCAGGAACCGCCCCACACCATTTCCCTTACGGAGTTTCGCCGCCAAACGGCCGAAACCCTGGAAGAACTCCACGAAACCGGCCAGCCGCTTTTTCTTACCAATCACGGTAAGACGGAAGCCGTCCTGATCGATCCCCAGTCCTGGAACCAATTGCTCAAGGCCCTCGAACAGTTCGGAACCGCCACCGGAATTTTAAGAGGCCTGAGGGCTGCGGATCGGGGTGACACGCGCCCCATTCAAGAGTACTTTGAAGATCTGCGCCGCACCAACCGCCGCGCTCATCTTCGAAGCTACCCGAAACCGTGACCCCCGATACCTCACCTTCTCAATCCCTCCAAACCCGCTGGATTCTCTCGCTGCTCAAGCAACCCGTCTCGCTGCCGCTGTGGGCCGTGCTCGGCGGCGGACTGCTGATCGTCTTCCTGGTGGTGGCCGACTTCAGCATCTTTCATCTCCTCTTCGTCGCCGCCGCCGTCGGAGCCTTCCTGCTCCTGAAAGGCAAAATCCAGATGGGGGCCATCGCGTCCGCCATGCCCAAGCGCGACCCCCTTATCGCCAAGGAAATCGCCGACGGCCGGATCATGGCCGAGCCCAACGTGCTTTACAGCGGCAAGCCGAACCCCCGCGGCGGGCCGACCGAACTCGACGACATGGTCACCGCCGGAGCCATCCCGGTCGCCTTCGCCCTCGAATTTGGCCGCCGCTACTCGGCCAAGCTGGTCGCCGAGTACGCAGAAACTCTCGGCCCCCACTCCGATTTCCGCTGTGTCGTGATCGTGGACAAGGGCCGGCGCTACAAAGGCCACATCCCGATCCAGCAGTTTCCCGCCAGCAAAGACGCCATCAAATCTCTCTGCGATTCCCTGCGCGATTCTCTCGTGCCCAGCGACCTCGCCGTCCGCAGCGACGCCATCGACTCTGGCAAGAGCAACCGCGACGCCCTTGTCCTGATGCGCGTCAAAGGCATCGACCACATGGCGGTCCTCGACGCTAGAGACCGCATCGCCGGCTTTGTCACGGTGGAGGAGTTGAGCAAGAAGGTCTTGGGGTTCTGAGATTTCATTCGCAGTCCCTCGGTCCGATTATCGCCTCGTTTCCCCTTTCCCTCAGCGCCAGCCTCGGCCAGGGTTGCCTGGTCCGAATCCTTTTCCCCCGTGCAGGTCCCCCTATGCGCTCCCTCTGCAAATTTCTCCCGTTGATTTTGCTTTGCTTAGTAGCCGCCGGCTGCAAGACCGCCGTGCGATTCGAACCGCACGCCGCGTATCAGAGCAACTACGGCCCCTACGACAAACCTTTGGTCATTATCGTCCCCGACGATCGGGACGAAGCCTTCACCACCCTTCGGACCGGCTCCCAGTTCCTCGACCCGAAGAGCTTTCAAGTCTTCTATATTGAAGCGTTGGCAGTCGAAAGCCATGCCCGATTCCGCAACATGTTCGCTCAAGTCGCCGTTGTCGAGCAGTCCGAATTCCTGCGCGCCAACGATTTGCCGCTCCTCAACCCTAACGCCCCCGAGCCGGAACCCGCGGAGGAGGAATCGCCCGTTCCCGGCGAGGGTAGCGAACCGGAGTTTCCCCTGCCCGATTTCGTCACGGGCGACAGAGGATACGTCCTGGAATTCAGGAACGTCCTCTTCGGATTTGGTGGCAATCGCCCCCGCTATTCGACGGAAGTGATCTTTGTGGACCGGGAAGCCGACGAGCTTCTCCTGGCTGGCCGCCTCGAAGCCACCGGCCGCGAACTGTCGCCGTCGAACAATAAAGACTTTATCGAAGAACGGGTCCGGGCATCGACGGTGACCGCCTGCTCGCAGTTGCTCGTCGAAACCCGCAGGAAGATGGCCGAAGCCATCGAGAAGGGCCCCGCCAGCAAGTGACCTCCGAACCCACCGAAGACCTGATCCCGGACGAGTTGGAAGACGATGGCGAGCCCCGCGTCGAAGAACTGATCGTGCCCGAAGAGGCGGACGGCATGCGGCTGGACACGTTCCTGGCGCGGCGCCAATCCCTCCATAGCCGCACGTTCTTTCAACAGCTTATTAAAGACGAGCGTGTCACCGTCGGCGGCTCGCCCGCCAAGGCCCGCCACGTTGTCGCCCCCGGCGAGGCGGTGGTCGTCACCTTCCCGCCGCCCGAATCCCCCTGGCCCCACCCCCAGGACCTTCCCGTCGAGTTCCTGTATCAGGACGACGACATCGTCATCGTCAACAAAGCCGCCGGCATGATCGTCCATCCCGCCGCCGGAAACCCGGACGGTACGCTGGTCAACGCCTTGCTGCACCATTGTCCAGACCTGCCCGGCATCAATGGCGTCAAGCGCCCCGGATTGGTGCACCGGCTCGACCGCGAAACGAGCGGCGTCATGGTCATTGCCAAGACCGAGCGCGCCATGAAGGCCCTCTCGAAAGCCATTCAGGCCCGCACCGTCTCGCGCCAGTACCTGCTGCTGACGCTGGGCGACCCGGACTGGGCCACGGCGCGCATCGACGCGCCCATCGGCCGGCACGAAAATTTCCGCATTCGCCGATCGGTCAACGGCATCGCCGCCAAGGACGCGGTCACGCACCTGACGGTGCTCGCGCGGGCGAATGGATTCGCCTTGGTCAAGGCCCGCCTGGAGACGGGCCGCACCCATCAGATCCGCGTCCATTGCAGCCACGTCGGCCTGCCCATCGCGGGCGATTCGCTCTATGGCGGCACGGTGGAACGCGCCCTGGAGAAAGTCCGCAACGCCGAAAGCCCCCTGCGAGTCGCTTTGCAGAAGCTCGACCGCCCATTCCTCCACGCCCGCCTCTTGCGCTTTCGCCATCCGGAAACGACCCACTGGGTCGAGTACCGCGCCCCCGTACCGCCCGATTTGCGCCGCGTCCTCAAGACCCTCTTCCCCGAGATCGACCCCGAGTCGTTCATGACGAAGGTGAACCTTGACGAGCCCACACCCGGCCCGGCCTCGGACGAATCCTAAGCCCGGCGCGCAGAGCCACCCAGACCGAAAATGCAGCTCTCTCCGCGCCTCGGCGGTGATAATCCATGGAATCCCCACCCACAGTTCCGCAGCACCGCGCCGATCCCCTGATCCTCCTGATCTCCGTCTTTCTGGTCGCGATTTGCGCCCTGATCTACGAACTCGTCGCGGGCGCCGTCTCCAGCTACCTTCTGGGCTCCTCCGTCACGCAGTTCAGCCTCGTCATCGGACTGTTCCTGACCAGCATGGGCATCGGCAGTTTCCTGACGCGGTTCGTGAGGCGGAACCTGCTGGCGGTCTTTTTCGGGGTGGAGTTGGCCGTCGGCCTGGCAGGCGGGTTTTCCGCCGTCATTCTCTTCGCCGCATTCGTTTACAGCAAAGCCTACTTCGCGACCCTGGTCGCCGTGGTCGTCACGGTGGGGACCTTGATCGGCATGGAGATCCCGCTGCTGCTGCGCATTCTGCGCGAGCGCGCCGCCGATCTCCGCGTTTCCGTCTCGCAAGTCATGACCTTCGATTACGCGGGCGCTCTGCTGGCTTCGCTCGCCTTTCCTTTCTTCCTGGCGCCGCACTTGGGGCTGCTCAAGACCAGCTTTCTCTTCGGATTGATGAACGTGGCGGTTTGCTGGATCGGACTTCTTTGGTTCCGCCAGGCGCTGGCCCGGTCCGCTGCCGGGCTCTGGCTCGCCACCCTGGCCGCCACCTTTCTGCTCCTCGCCGGCTTCTTCCAGAGCAACCGCCTCGTCAGCGCCTTCGAGGACAAACTCTACGCCGACAAGGTCATCCTCGCCACCCAGACGCCCTATCAGCGCATCGTCCTGACCCGCTGGAAGGACGACATCCGCCTCTTTCTGAACGCCAAACTCCAGTTCGCAACGCCCGACGAGTACCGCTATCACGAGGCCCTGGTCCACCCCGCCATGAGCCTCGCCGCGCGCCACGAGCGCGTGCTGATCCTGGGCGGCGGCGATGGCATGGCTGCCCGGGAAGCGCTGAAATACCCAGACCTCCGTGAAGTCGTCCTCGTCGACATCGACCCAGAGATGACCCGGCTCTTTCGCGACAACGACATGCTCGCCAGCCTCAGCGGCAACGCCCTGCGCGACCCCCGCGTCCGCGTCGTCAACGAGGACGCTCAGCGCTTTCTCGAGGAAACGGACCTCTTCTTCGACGTCGTCCTCTCGGACCTGCCGGACCCGAACGACTTAACCATCGGTAAACTCTACACCATCTCGTTCTACCGGCTTCTGACGCGCCGGCTGAACGCCGACGGTGTCATCGCGGTCCAGGCGACCTCGCCCTTTTTCGCCCGCCAAGCCTACTGGTGTATCGCCAACACGCTCGACGCCACGCCCCTCGCGGGCCCGACCAGCGCCACGCTGACGATTCTTCCCTACCACGCGAACGTGCCCAGCTTTGGCGAGTGGGGGTTTGTTCTGGCGGCGCCCCGGCGCCTTCATCCCGAAGATGTGAAGTTGACCGTGCCGACGCGCTACCTGACGGAGGAAACGATCCCCTCGCTGTTTCGCTTTCCCGCCGACATGGCACGGGTCGAAACGGAGATCAACCGCCTCGACAATCAAGCGCTGGTCCGTTACTACGACGCCGGTTGGCAGTACTACTTCGGGCCGTAAGGACCCCTATTCCAGCGCATTGCGATAGGTGATGAAATCGGCGATGTTGAGTTCGCCAAAGCGCGGCTGAACGTCCACCTGGGCTCGTTCGCCATCCGTCAGCCAGGTTGTGCCGAGAAGCTGCTCCGCGATGGACTGCGAATTCACCGGCCGGTCTGGCAAAGCCGCCGTGCGAAAACGGAATGTCTCGCTCGCCATCAACGACCCGTTGGCGTTCACCGCTTCCACCGTCCAGGTGTAGTCGCTTTCGCTCCTCAGGTTCAGCCCGGCGAGCGGATAGGACCCCGCATCGTTCCCTGTCTCCACAGGCGGCAGCGTCCCCAAGCCCTGCAACGTCAGATGGATGCGGTAGTGCTCAGCCGTGCCGACTTCGTCCCAGAAAAGCATCGTATCCGTCGTAACCCCCACGGCGTTATCGTTCGGAAAACGGAGGCCAAACGGTGTCAAATCCAGGACCTGGAACGGCGTGAAGCCCCCCAGGCTTTCCAGGACCACGGTCTGCTGGGAGGGAGGTTGGGGCGCGCTATTGGCGACGACCCGCCAGAAGTATTGGGAGCCCCGAGCGAGTTCTCCAAAAGGGTTGTCGACCGTTGTCTGCAAAGGGCTTGGGACCAATTGCGAGCGCACGTCCTGCAAGTTCGGCTGCCCGTTCACCGACGTCGCCACCTGCAACGTATAAGTGGCGGCGCCAAGGGTGGCGACCCATTGGAACCGCGGATTGACCGGCACGTCCGTGGCGTCGCGCTCGGGCGAAATCAACGGAAACGGCACCAGCGGCGACGTGCGGAAACCGCGTTCCGGCGAGTTGCTCGCTTTCTCGCGCCCGTCGGCGACGGCGTAGACCTGCCAACGGTATTCGGTTCCGCGGGTGAGCGACTTGGCTAGGCGCTGGCTCGTGACATCGCCGGCAACTTGCTGGCGCGTCACAACGCCGCTGCCTTCCTGGGGCGGCCGTTTGACTTCGACGATATAGGCCTCGGCCCGGTCCGCCGCCGTCCAGGAGAACACCGGCAACGTCTCAAGCCCCAATTCCCCATCGCCCGGCGCCAACAATTCGAACTCCCCGAGCCGCGTCACGGTGAACAAGCGAAAGCCTTCGTCGGGCCCCAGATCGGTCCGGCCCTCGGCCTGCGCCGCCACGAACGCGCTGTAATCCCCCGGCGCCAGCGGCATCGCTTCCGGCACCGTGTACCCGGTGCCGGTCAGAACCGTGTCGATCACCGTTTCGTCGTCGTTCGGCGCATCGAGTCCCCGGAACACCCGGAGCTGATAGCGCTGGGCGTTGGTCGACGCGCTCCAGGAAAAGGTCGGTGTCACAGAGACAAACTCCCCGTCCTGCGCGGGTTCGATCCAGTTGAAGCGGCCGAGGGCGGGCAATTCGCGCATGACGAAGAAGAAGGGCTCGAGGGGCTCGACGTCGCCCAATGGCGTGCGGCCGATCACTTCCCAGAAGTAGGTCTGCCCCGGCGTCAGGCGGAAAGCTTCCTCGGTCAGGCTGAAGCTCGTCGCGGTAATGTTGTCGCGGCGGTAGAGTTCTTCGCCCGCTTGGCCGTTGCCATTGGCCAGCAGGCGAAACGTGTAGGTCGTGTCGGGCGAATTGAGGTTCTGCCAGGCGAACGTCGTGGGTTGCTGGATGCCGGGGGCGCCGTCGATGGGCGTGTCCAGGCGCAGGTTGTCCGGCAGGGAAACGGCCTCGATGGTGAAGGTGCGTTCGTCGATTCCGGTGCGCAGGATCTGCAGGTCGTCGGTGCCGTCGAGGCGGAACTTCAGCTCCCGAGGCCCTGTGTTATTGTTGGGCACCGTCAGACGAAAATCGAATTCGTCCTCGTCGTCGCCGTTGATGCCCCTTAGGGGCGTCGTGGTGGGCGAAATCGACCAGCCGCCGGGCGTTTCCAGCACCACCAGCCGGAAGTCCGCCGCGAAGCCGTCGTTCTTCACAGTGACCGTGAGATCGACCGTTGTGCCGCCGCGAAAGAGCGTGCCGGAAATCGCGTCGATCGATGCGTCCGGCAGGAAGACCTGAGCCCGAAGGGATACGGGAACAAAAATAAGAATGCAAAAAAGAAGACGCGACAGAGCGGATTTCACGGGGTTCGATCAGCCTTTGGCAGGGTCGGTGGCGGGGCCGGCCTTGGTTTCCGCGCGTCTGCGCGCTTCCACCGCCGCGATTTCCGCCTCCAGTTCCCGGTCCAGGTCTGAGCGTGCGCGGCTCTTTCCTTCCTCCGGACCGGAAGTGTGCCGAGCCTTGCGGCTGGCGAAGAGCCGGATCAAGACGTATCCCACGGTCAGCGCCAGCCCCAGCGATCCAATGGTCACTAGCGTCGCCGCGCCCATGCCTTCGAACATACTCATTCCGGCCGCCGCTCCCAATAGGGCCAACGCTCCACGTTCGCCAGGGTGTAGGACCGGCCCTCGCCCAGCGAATAGGCCCGCAGCGTGTTTACCTCGTCATTCGCGACAGTGAAATTCAACTCCCGCCCATCGGCGGCCCGCACCGCGATTCGCCAGCCAGCGTCTTCTTCCCGGGTCACGCGCGCCTGGGCCTCCACCGGGTCCGGCTTCTTGGCCCGGCTCGTCGTCTGATTCGGCATCAGTTCGAACTCCAGTTCCAGCTCATCGCCGAACTCCAGCGTCCGCACCAACAGCGGCAGTTCCTCTTCAAAGAACGTGTTCTCCGCCGCCGCCTCGGGAACCTTCGCCTCGCCCATGCCTTGGCCGTCCCAATAACTCGTGTACCGATAGACCGGCGGTTCCTCCCAGAACTGCACGTCTTTCGTCGTGATGCCGCACCACTCCTGGCTCGACACCGTCATCTTCACCGCCCGGCCGATGTCCTCGCGGTCGAAGAAAACGCTCGCCATATAATGATATGGGTAGTTTGGCGTCGGGATCGTCGCGACCTGATTCTGCTTCAGCACCGTCATCAGCGGCTTGTCGTCATAGGGCCAATCGGCCTTGACCATGAAGTCCCTGTTGAAATCTTCCTTCACAGTGATCAGGTGGTGCGTGTGGGGCCGGGCCTCGCCATAGATCACGCGCTCGCCCTCATAGGTCGCCACTTCCGCCTGCCCATCGTCCCAGAGGGACGCCTTGGCCCAGTCCGGGTCGATCGCATCGGCCAGCCGTTTCGGTCCGTCCTGGGCGGGGACGGTGGAGGCTAAGCCGAGGCTTACCAGAATTGTACAAGTCCTAAGTAGGTGGCCATAGGGAGCGATCATTTCCGTCTCCAGTCCTTTTCAACAGCTAGAATAGCTCGGAAAAGCCAACCCCGTGCCGAATGAAAGAGCACACTTGAGCTTGTCCGTTCCCGACCATTCCACGCGAAGGCAGAAGCGCAAAAGCCCTATCCCCCGCCCCGCCGATTGATCAGGTCCGCCAGCAGCCCCAGCGCCAGCAACTGCACCCCGCCGATCAGCACCACCACGGTCGTCGCCAGGGCCACCGTTTCCTGCAGGAACGCCCGCACCACCAGCAGGGCCAGGCCGAGGGCGATCAAGGCCGCGGCCGCCGGACCGAAAACCCTCAGCGGGTTGAACGCCATTGCCATCTGCAAGATCAGCAGAGTGAACCGCCCGAGATCGCGGAATGGGGAAATTTTGCTTCGGCCCTCGCGCTTGCCGTAGGTGATCGGCAGGAAATCCACCCGGTGGCCTTCCGTCGTCAGCGCCATTGTGATCGTCGTGGTCAGCGAAAACCCATCGGGCAGAAGGCGCCGAAGCCGCAGGGCGTCGTCGCGCCGGAAAACCCGCAGGCCGCTGTTGATGTCCGGGATGGGCGTGCCGGACAGGTAACTGGCGAAGCGATTCAGGAAGACCTTGGCGGGGCGGCGGATCAGAGGCTGCTGACCCAGCGGGCGCTGGCCCACCGCCATCCGCGCGCCGTCCGCGATGGCACCCAGCAAATCCTCCAGCCGCTCCAGCGGGTAAGTCCCATCGGCATCGCTGATCGCGATCCATTCCGTTTCCGCCGCCGCGATTCCAGTCTTCAGCGAGGCTCCATAGCCCCGGTTGCGTTCGTGGCGCAGCAGCCGGAATGGCGCGTCCTGCGCCGCCGCAAGGTCCGCCAGGATCTCAGCCGAGCCATCCGTCGAGGCATCGTTCACCAGAATCGCCACGCTTCCCGTGGGTAGCGCGGGCAGCAATTCCCGCAGCCGTTCATCGAGCGGGCGAAGGGAATTGCGCTCGTTGTAAACCGGGATGACGAGCGTGATAGCGGGAGGGGGCGGGGTCTCGGCGGTCATGGCGGGATCGGACGGGACCGGAGCGCGGGGCGCAAGACTTTCAGTCCCTGGGAGCTTCGGCGGGGGCTTCATCCTGCGGAAGAGGCTTCAGTTCCGCGGCGGCCAACTCCGTGTACCCCGCGCCCGCCGGGTCGATTTGACTGCGATAGAGAACGACGCGGCTGCATTGGGAAACGCCGAACTTCTCGTACCTGGTCTGGGCCGCCACCTTGGTGAAGGCCCCGGTGCCGCGAAGGCTCTTGAAGCGCGCCAGGGTGATGTGCGGTTGGTAATCGACGGCGGGAACCTCGAGACCCGCCCTGCGGATCATCCGCTCCAGACTCGCCCGCAGCCCTGCCAGCGCACCCGGGGGCCGATGGATGCCGGCCCAGAAAACCCGGGGTGCCTTGTCATGGGGAAAATAGCCGATATGGCGCACGTCGAGGGCGACCGGCCCGATTCCCGCGATGGCGGAGGAAAGATTCTTGGCCAACGTGCCGACGGCAATCCGGGGGATAGGACCAAGGAAATGCAAAGTCAGATGAAAATTCTCGGGATTAACCCAGTTGATCCGCAGGGGCATGAAGCGGGCGGCGCTTTCCAGTCGGCGGCATCGATCCGTCAGGGCCTCGAGTACCTCGCCGCTCAGCTGCAAGGCGATGAAGACGCGCCAGGTTTCCCGCTCATCGCTTTGGGGTTGGTGAGGTTGCGCAGCTTGTGTCATCGGAGCCTTTCGTGTTGAAGGTTGGGTGGAAGAGAAAGGGGGCGTGGCGGCGGAATCGCAAGGGAGTTCTTCCCGAGCGGGCAACTCGCGCTTGACAAATTGGGGAAATGAGCTTTCGCTGAAAGTCGATTCAAGGGAGATTTTCGAGAAGGGGGAAGAATCTGTTGATGTCAACTGGTTGCACATCGAACTCGGAGTTGCACCCCTCGGGGTGCTTGACGCCTCGTTTGGGATGCGCTTTGTTTCCGGCGGCGCGTCTCGACAAATGCCTCCCTGCGAGTCCCAACTCGTTCGGAGAGAAGGCGCGGTAAGGTGAAAACCCTGCCTATGGAAATCACGGTCACGGTACGCAATCGTCAAGGCCTGCACGCGCGGCCCGCGGCGCAATTCGTGCGCATCACCGGTCAGTACGAGAATTGCGAGGTGACCGTTTGCCGGGACGGCGGCATGGCCGTGAACGGCAAGAGCATCATGGGCATGATGATGCTTGGCGCCGGACCGGGAACGGACCTGAAAATCGTGGTCGAAGGCGAAGGTCAAGAGGACCTCTGCGAAGAAATCCGGTCGCTCATCGATGCGGGTTTCGGCGAAGAACTCGCGGATTAGCCTTGCCGGGGCGCCCTCTCCTTGTTTTGTCTTCGCCCCCTTTGCTTCCCCGGCGTCAGACGTCTCTTCTCCGGGGAGACTTTTCCGCGCGGTTACCCCTCAAGGCCGCGACAGCTAGATAATGGGCACCAGGATGGCAGGTAAGCGGACATTTCACTTCGACGGCCTGGGCGTTTCCGACGGAATCGCCATCGGTCCGGCCTATGTGATCGACACCAAGAATTCGCAGCTCGAGTCCTATCATCTCGCCGCCGATGAAGTGGAATCGGAAATCCTGCGATTCCGCCAGGCCATCGAAATGGCCAAAGAGGAAGTGGCCGCCATCGGCCGCCAGGTCGCCGAAAAAATCGACCCCCAGCAGGCCAAGATCTTCGACGCCCATCTGGCCATGCTCGACGATCCCTACCTGATCGATCCCGCCATCTCGCGCATCCGCGAAGAGCAGCGCAATGCCGAGTCCATCTTCTGGTCCGTCACCAAAGGCCTCGGCGATCAAATGGCCGCCTTGGGCGACGATTACTTCGCCGAACGCAACCACGACCTCTACGACGTGGCCCGCCGCGTCATCAAGTTCCTCGGCGAACTCTCCCCCACCGCCGGCCAATCCATTCCCCGCGACGGCTGCATCGTCATCGCCTCCGACCTCGGTCCCGCGGAAACCGCCCAGTTCAGCCGGAACCACGCCATCGGCTTCTGCACCGACGAAGGCGGACCCACCAGCCACACCGCCATCCTCGCCCGCGCCCTCGCCATCCCGGCCATCGTCGGTCTCGAATTCGTCACCCACTATATCCGCACCGGCGACTTGGTCATCATGGATGGCAGCGCCGGAAAGCTGATCCTCAACCCCAGCAAAGAGCAACTCGAGTTCTACGAAGCCAAGCGCCAGGATCACATGCGCCTGCGCGAGGACCTTCTGAAGTTGCGCGAACTGCCCGCCATTACCACCGATGGCGTTCGCATCGCGATGATGGCCAACCTCGAGTTCCCCGACGAACTCGACGCCCTGGAAAACCACGGCGCCGAAGGCATCGGCCTCTTCCGGACCGAATTCCTCTATCTCAACGGTCGGGGAAGCGCCAGCGAAGCCGAGCACTATGAGAGTTACGTCGCCGTGCTCCAGCGCATGGGCAACCTGCCCGTCGTGATGCGCACGATGGATATCGGCGGCGACAAGGTCCACGACAGCAACTTCACGCCGTTCCAGGAGGCCAACCCCTTCCTGGGCCTGCGCGCCATCCGCCTTTGTCTCAAGCGCCCCGAACTCTTCCGCTCCCAATTGCGATCCATGCTCGCCGCCGCCTCCGGCATGGAGCACGTCCGCATTATGCTGCCCATGATTTCCAGCATCGATGAAGTGCGGGCCGCCCGTGTGATCCTGCACGAATGTCTCGACGATCAAAGAGCCGCCGGCAAGGAAGTCCCCCCCAACATCCATCTCGGCATCATGGTCGAAGTGCCCTCGGTCGCTATCCTGGCCGACACCTTCGCCCGCGAAGTCGATTTCTTCTCCATCGGCACCAACGACCTCGTGCAATACACCCTGGCCGTCGACCGCATCAATAAATCGGTGGCGCATCTTTATCGCCCGACCCACCCGGCGGTCCTTCGCCTGATCAAGATGGTGGCCGACGCCGGCAAAGCCCACGGAATTCCCGTCAGCGTTTGCGGCGAGATGGCCAGCCGCCCCTCCCTCGCCGTGCTCCTCATCGGCCTCGGGCTGCGCACCTTGAGCATGGGTCCATCCTCCATCAGCGCCGTCAAGCGCGCCATTCGCTCCGTCAACATGGCCGATTTGGAAGAACTGGCCCAATCCGTGCTCCTGTTGTCCAGCGCGGAGGAGGTCGAAGAACTCCTCGCCGAACGAGCCGGCTACTGGTTCAGCCGCCCCACCGAACCGCCGGAAACGGTGACCTCGAACCAGGCTAACTCCGCCTGACGCCTCTGCGAGCGTCCGCAAGTTCTTTCCCAGGACCGACCGCTTCGATGACTTCTCAGACTCAACTGCCCACTTTGGACGATCTCTTGCAGGCCAGCGCCGCCACCGATGCGTTCTCCGAAGCCGCCAGATCTCTCGCCGGCGCCCGCCGGGCCGGCGATCTCGCCGATCGGGAGCACATCGCTTTCAACTCCGGCAGCCCGCCCGTCAAAGTCCTGCGAACTATCATGCAATTCCTCGAGACCGAGCCCCGCTTCGCCCTCGAAAGCGTTTCCCTCGACGGCCAATCGGGCTGCTCGGACTTCCGCGGCCGCATGACTGTCCGCGACACCGAGGGCCGCGAAAAGACCGTCTCCTTCGTTTGGGACTGCGCCTGGCGCGCCAGACAAGAAGGCCTGAAGGATTTCATGGGCTTTCCCGATCAACAGCGCGCCGCCCGGGAATTCGGCTTCCGCTGCTTCGAAGTCTTCGACGTCCAAGAGTAATCTACCCCCCGCCAGTCCCGCGGCCTCGCCGCCGGACGACAGTGTTGGTTGGGCACTTCGGCCGCTTCCGCAGTCGCGCAAACAAAAGCGGCCGGCCTTTTTTTGAACGGTCGTTCACCCTGCCTCATTTTGTGCCCCCCCCGTCTGGGGCGTGAACGACAATCTTTCGATCACATCCCGTAATACCCTCTGAGACCGTGGCGCTAGTCTCCGCTGTCGTGTCCAGGAAGCTTTCGCTGCGCCAGGATTTCCTTTGACGGCGGGTCGTAAAAACCCTTTGATGAAGCGTGGCACTCTTTTGATGCCTAGCCCAATTTTCACCATCGCAGGTTTTTCCCATGCCCATAAACCGGACCCCATTTTTTTTGCAGTTCGCTCTGCTGCTCGCCGCCCTTGGCCTGACTCTGCCGGCGCTTGCCCAGCCCACTGTCTATGACTTTGACGACGGAACGACCCAGTCGTTCCAATCGATCACGCGCCCCGACACCTACAATGACGAGCCGGCGGCGGTCACCGCGGACGCCGATTTCCCAGGCGCCTTCCCTCCCCCCTCCGGCACCTTCGCGCTCCGTGTGGCGGACGATGACAACGATTCCTTCGGCCTCGCCTCCGCCGTTGGCGGCACCGCTTTCGACCGCACCGCCGTTTCCTTTACGAGCGCCACATTGACCGCCAAGATTTACGTCGTCGCCTCGGCGGCGGCCAACGAAGGCAATGTCGCCCTGCTCGCTATCAACGATGGAACTCTGGCTCAGAACGAAGCCTATTACCGCTTCGGCTATCGCAACAACGAGGTGTTCCTTCAGCGGTTCGGTGGCGCCTCCTTCACCACCCTGGGCACCGACACGGCCCTGGACGACTCGAACATGACGATCCCGGGCTGGAATACGTTCCAGATCACTTTCGTGGGAGCCGATCAGATTCAACTGTCTGTCAATGGCGCCGCCCCGTCCTTTTCCCCCGTCACGGATACACTGCCCGCGATCGACACCGAAATTCAAGTCGGTGTCCTCGGGTTCAACATCTCGTCGTTCAATGGCATCCTGGCCGATGACATCACCCAAGAGGTCGTCACCGGCGGCGCCAGTGTGAACGATTGGTCGAAGTACGACTAAACGGAACCGCGGCGGCCGAGGAACCGCGCCACTCGGCTGAGTCTCAGGCGATCATGCCAAGGCAAGCCGCGCGGCCGATGGCCGCGATGCGGTTCAAGGTCTCTTCGGGGCCGGGCGGCGGCTCGCCCCCCGATGTCAAGGCTTTCACCGTGACATGCTGAAAGCCGGAGAGCGCGTGCTCCGGCAATTTCACCTTGCCGCAAATCAGCAGCACCGGAACGCCTCGCGCCCGGGCGCGATGCAGCGCTGTGCCGGAAGCCTTGCCGCCCAGGCTCTGGCTGTCGAAGGCTCCCTCCCCCAGCACAAGCAGGTCCGCCCACTCCAGGTGTTTTTGGAATCCGATCATGGCCATCACGGTGGACGCGCCGGGCAGGAGCCTCCCCCGGCAAATGGCGCAGGCCGCTCCCAGACCCCCCGCCGCTCCGGCCCCGGGCCGGCTGCGAACGGTGGCGTGGGCGTCCGCTTCGAGAAGCGATACGAAGGTCTCGAAGCCTTCTTCAAGGCGGCGGCATTGCTCCTCCGTCGCCCCTTTCTGTGCGAAAAACTCCGCCGCCCCGGCGGGGCCAAGGAGCGGATTCTCGACGTCGCAAAGCACTTTGAAGCTGGCGAATTCATCGAGAAATCGCCGCACCGGGCCTAAGCCGACGCTGTGAATGCGCGGCAGATCGCCGCCGCGGACGGGCCGCTCCAACAGTTCGCCGCGTTGATCGGAGAACTTCGCGCCAAGGCCCTGGAGCATTCCCGCCCCGCAATCCGCCGTGGCCGAATCGCCGAGGCCGAGCAACAAGTGCCGCGCGCCGGCTTTCTTGGCTTCGCCGATCAGCTCGCCGACTCCATAAGTCGTCGTTTCGCAAGGATTTCTGCGGTCGAGCGGGACGAGGTCCAGGCCCGCGGCGGCGCGCATTTCGATCACGGCGGTCTGGTGGGCGGCGGAGTAGAGCCACGGCGCAGTCACGGGTTCGCCGAGCGGACCGCTGACCCGCGAGTGGCGGAACTCCAGCGTTTCGTTTTCCGCGGCGAGCGCATCCAGCGTCCCACCGCCTCCATCGGCCAACGGCATGATGTGGGTCTCAGCATGAGGAAGAGCCGCGCGCAGACCTTCGGAGAAGGCCTCGCCCGCCTGCTGACCGGTCACGCTCCCCTTGAACGTGCTGAGCGAAACGAGAACGCGTGGTGGCACGGCGTCGCTAGGCCCGGGGCGGGGGCGGCGGAGCATTCGAGAGGTCAAAGTCCTCTTCCGGTTCCGCTTCCACCGGGGGCAGATAGGTTTCAGGCTCGCGGGTCTCAGACTTGGGCTTGGGGGGTTTTGGCGCTTCGGACTTTGGCGCTTCGGGCTTTGAAGATTCCGGCGCCTTGGGGCCGGGTGGATCCTTCGGGCTTTCTTGCGCTTTGGCCGGCGCCGGTTGGCGGGCGGGGAGCTTCTTTTCGGGAAGGACGCGCGAGTCTTCGAGTTCCTGGATTTTCGCCGGAACGGTGATGGGCGTCGCACTCTCCTCGAATTCTTCATCCACCGACTCGTCGATGCGAGCCATCGGCTCGATGTCGTCGTCGCGGATGATTTGCGCGTTCTCGAGTGCGAGTCCGATTTCATCGGCGTTCACGGCGGCTGTGTCTCGCTCGTAGATGTCCTCGCCGTCCTCTTCGAGTTCTTCCTCGGGAACTTCTTTGGGGCGCTTGCGCTCGAGAACCTCCTGCATGCGGCCCGGCAGGGCGAAATCCGAGTGGATCGAGAATTCCTGGCTTTGCGTCCGCAGGTTTTCGATCTTTTCCTTATACTTCTCGAGGACTTCCACGATGATGTCCTCGAAGCTTTCCATCTTGCGCGTGTCCATGTCCATCATGGCCAGGTCGAGCTTGAGCAAGCTTTCCTTGAGCAACTTGAGATCGGCTTCCACCAGGTCTTCACCCAGGGCGGCGATGATCTTGTTGGCGCGATCTTGCAGGCGCTCGCTCTCCTGGCGCCGCGAAGAAAAGCGCACATAGGCTTCGTCGTCCGCCTGATGATCGCGCGCGCTCGAGACGATGCTTTCGATCTGATCTTTCGTCAGACCCATCTCGCCGTAATCCTCGACGACCACACCGGTTTCCATTCCCGTTGCCAGGTCCAGCGCCGACACCGACAGGATTCCGTTCGCGTCGATGTTGAAGCGCACTTCGATTTCCGGAAGTTCCTTCGGGGCGGGCGCGATGCCGGTGAGGCGGAACTTGGCCAGCGAGTGATTCTCCGTCGCGCGGGAACGCTCACCCTGCAGGACGTGCACCATGACGCTCGTCTGATTGTCCACGACGGTGGTGAATTTTTTCGACGCTTCGCATGGCAGCGTGGAATTGCGCTGGATCAGCGGTTTGAAAATCCCGCCGGCCACTTCGAGGCCCAGCGTCAGCGGCGTCACATCGAGAAGCAGCACCTCGCGGATCGAGCCGGAGACGACGCCGCTCTGCACCGCCGCGCCGCAAGCCACCACCTCGTCCGGGTTCACCGACCGATTCGGCGGTTGGCCAAAGAATTCCTCGACCAGTTCCTGTACCCTGGGGATGCGGGTCGAGCCACCGACCAGGAGTACGTGATCGATCTTCTCCGGGCCGACGCCAGCGTCCGCCAGCGCCTGGCGGCAAGGGGCGAGAAGGCGCTGGAACAGGGGTTCCATCAGCGCGTTGAATTTCGCGCGGTCGAGTTCCATGTTGAAGTGCTTGGGCCCGCTCGAATCGGCCACGATGAACGGCAGGGAAATCTGCGTGCTGTTCATCGAAGACAAGTCGCACTTGGCCTTTTCCGCGGCTTCACGGATGCGCTGCAGCGATTGCGGGTCCTGCGTCGGGTCGATCGACGTCTGTGCCAGAATGCCGTCGCAGATTTCCTGCACCAGACGATTGTCCACATCGTCGCCGCCCAGGTGATTGTCGCCCCCGGTCGAGATCACCTCGAAGATATCCTTGGAAATTTCAAGGATCGAAACATCGAAAGTGCCGCCGCCGAAATCGAAGACAGCCACCCGCTCGTCACGATGGCGCCCCCCCTCGCGCCCATAGCCATAGGCCAGCGCGGCGGCCGTCGGTTCATTGACAATGCGCAGCACGTTGAGGCCGGCCGCTTCGGCGGCCAGCTTCGTGGCGGTCCGCTGCTGATCGTTGAAGTGGGCGGGAACGGTGATCACGGCGTCTTCGACGTCGGTGTCGAGGAATCTCTCCGCGGTTTCGCGCATCTTGTAAAGGATTCGGGCGGAAACTTCCTCGGGCCGAAGCACTTGGCCATCGCCGATGCGCACGGCTGCCATGCCGTTTTCCAGCGCGACGATTTCGAAGGGCAGGTCCTCACGCTCGTGCTCGGTGACGTCCTCGTAGCGCTTGCCCATGATGCGCTTGACGGAGCGGATTACCTGGCCTGGCTGGGTCACGGTCTGGCGCTTGGCCAGTTCGCCCACGATCACTTCCTCGGGGGTGAACAGAACCACTGAGGGGGTCGTCTTCGAGCCTTCCGCGTTGGGAATGGTCTCGTACCGGTCGCCCTCCATGAAGGCCACGACGGAGTTCGTGGTTCCGAGATCGATACCGATGGTGCGGGACATAGAAACGATCGCCTGATTCGGGGTTGGGCTGGCGCAAGGGATTGAGCCCGGCCGCCTGCGGCCGGGCTATCGGGAAACCTATTTGTTGAATAGCGAAGGAAAGATCTTGGCGAGGATCCCGTTGTCCTTCCTCTTCTTTTGACCGGGGATCGCGATGCCCAGAAGCCCCAGCCGCAGCTTGGCGTACTGGTTCTCCTTATCCCATCTCAACACGTCCTGGTAAACTTCGATCGCCTTGCTCTTCACCCCCGCGGTCTCGTAGATGTCGCCGAGAATGATCTTGTATTCGGTGCTGTACGGGTCCATTTCCGTGGCGATGGTGGCGTGCTCGACCGCCTTGGTGAAACTGCCCTTCGTCTTGATCAGCGCCTGCGCGTACTTGATGTGGTACTGGGAGTCGCTCTCCGGGTCGTTTTTCACGGCCGCCTCGAAGAAGGGCAGCGCCTCCTTGTGCTCCTGGTTCTTGAGGTGCTGGAGCCCCTTGATGAACGCCTTCTGGGCCATCTTTTTTTTCTGCTCGGTTTGCGAGGCGGAATTCGAACCGCCGGAAGAAACCTGGGATGTGGACACCGAGGCCGAAGAACTTCGTGCCGGTTCCGGCGGCGCGGCCGCTCCTCCCCCGCCAGGCGAGTTGGGCTTGGCCGGAGCGGACGGCGCGGCGGAAGCGGTGGCGGCTCCAGCGGGCCGCCCGCGCAGCGTCTTGTCGTACTCCGCCCGTTTCGCCGCGTCCTTCAGCGTGTTGTACGCCTCTGTCATGGTGGCAAGCTTGCGGGCGTTCTGATCCGCTTCCTCGGGAGAGGAGGCCTTGTCCGGGTGCAGCTCACGAGCCAGCTCGTAATACTTCTTCTTGATTTCCCGGTCGAGCGCATCGCGGGAAACCCCGAGTATGCGGTAGTAGTCCTGGGCTTGGCTCATAACGTCCCTTTAGTGGTCCATAATTTCTGGGCTGCGTCAGGAATTGGCTGAGCCCCTCCGGGCGGACCTCTTCCGGCTTGGTACAAGCACAAAATATGACCCTTTGGGAGCGCAAGTGTCAATGCCATTGCAATCCCCGCGAGATGGCGCCCTAATCCCCGATCATGCCGCACCGGAAGGACACCCGCCATGCTCCCCCACCGCCTCGTTTGTCGCGCCTCCGGCCGTTCCTACGACCCCTCCGCGATCACGTATCTCTGTGAAGAAGAAGGGCCCAAAACACCACCAGGCGGCATCCTGAGAGGCGTTCTCGAAGTCGAGTACGATTTCGCCGCCAAACCGATCGAACCCCGCCATTTCGCCGACACCGGCCGACAGGGCACCGCGCGCTATCTGCCCCTGCTGCCCCTGCCCTCGCCCGATCTGCTGCCGCCCCTTCAGGTGGGCGGCACCCCCCTGGAGAGCGGCGGCCGCTGGGGCCAGAAACGCGGCTTCGCCCGCCTCTGGTTCAAGGACGAAGCCCGCAACCCGACCGGGTCCTTCAAGGACCGCGCCTCGGTTATGGTGGTGGCCAAGGCCAAGCAGCTCGGTATCACCCGCGTGACCGCCGCCTCGACCGGTAATGCGGGGACGGCCCTGGCCGGGATGTGCGCCGCCGCGGGGATGGAAGCGATCGTCTTTGTCCCCGAAAGCGCCCCCGAAGGAAAGCTCTGTCAGCTTCTCGCTTACGGCGCCACGGTGGTTCGCGTGGCGGGCACCTACGACGACGCGTTCGAACTTTGCCTGCGCGCGACGGAGGAATTCGGCTGGTACAATCGCAACACCGCCTATAACCCGTGGACCATTGATGGCAAACGGGTTCCGGCTTTCGAAATCGCCGAGCAGCTCGGGTGGCGAGCGCCCGACTGGATCGCGGTTTCTGTCGGCGATGGGTGCATTATCTCCGGTCTGGCCAAGGGTTTCCGCGATCTGCTGGGCGCCCGCCTGATCGACAAGATGCCCAAACTGCTGGCCGTGCAGGCCGAGGGCTCCAACACCATCGTGCGCGCCTGGCGCGACGACCTGCCGGAACCGATCGTCGTCCCCGGCGCCAAGAGCATGGCCGAAAGCATTGTCGTGGAAGCGCCGCGGAACGGGCTCCTCGCCCTTCGCGACATCCGCGACTCGGACGGCGCGGGCGTCGCCGTCTCGGAGGATGAAATCCGCCAGGCCATGCGCGAATTGGCCGCGGAAACGGGCCTCTTCGTCGAACCGAGTTGCGCCATTACCGCCGCCGGAGTCGAGAAAGCGGCCGAGCGCGGCTATCTTTCGCGCGACGAGGAAATCGTCGTCGTCCTCACCGGCACCGGCCTCAAGGACGTCCGCGGCGCCATGAAGTGCTACAAGATGCCCGAACCGGTGAAGCCGAAGTTGAAGGCCCTGAAAAAAGCGCTCGCCCTTGAATAACGCTCGGAGCGCTTCGTAAAGCATAGAGACCACTCGAGGCCCGAGCCTATGGAGCCCATGCCCGACGTCGAGCAGGTGCTGGGAAAAGCGCCGCCGGCCGCGCCCCGACAGAAAAGGGATAACGCCCCATCCGCCGACGCCGGTGGAGGAGGCGAACCGTCTGGCATCGACGGCGGAGATCTGGCCAACGCGGTGGAGGGAGCGGGATGCCTTCTCAACCTCGTGATCGGCGCAATCCGCTTCGTCTTTGCGTTCGTCGCTGGCTTCTTCAAGCTGGTCTTCAAGCTGCTTGCCGCCTTGGGTGACTGAGGCTCGAAATGGAGGTCGATCTGTCGTGAAACGCCGCATCCGCCAATCCGAAGACCACGGTTCGCTGCCGGTTCTCCGGTGGTTTCTAGGCATCGGCATGGCCCTTATGCTGGCCCTTCTCGTGCTCAGCTTCGCCGTGCCGTCGGTCCTGACCAGCCGCGCCGGCGCCTGGATCGCCGATGACATCGCCAAGGAGTTCGAGCCATCCCGCGTGACCCAGTTCGTCATGCAGATCGAGGTGCAGGGCGAGCGCATCGAGTCGCGGCTCGACTCGCTCAAGAGTTCCCTCACCAGGCTCAACGATTCGCTCGACGCCCTGCGCACCCAGCGCATGGAAGACGGACGCGAGATCAAGAAGATCATAGCTCAGCCTCAGGCCCTCATCGATCCGACGGTCGCGTTCATTCTCGAACGCGGCACCGTCTCGGAGAGTACCGTCGAGGTGGCTCTCTGGCGCGAGATCCTGACGGCGGAGCGGTTCGACGAGATCTTTTTCCTCGAGCGCATCTCCAGCCAGTCGGAACTGCTGGTGCCCTGGCAGGTGGAAATGGACGCCGCGGTGGCGGAGCGGAAGGTGGCCATCGTGTCGGGTTTCACCGTCCTTGGGTTCAGCGGGTTGATTGCGCTTTTCCTCTGTTTTTACTACACTTACGCCAGCAAGCCGCGCGATTGGTCGCCGATGCTGGGGCTCAGCGTGATCCTCGGTCTCGTCGGGCTGGCCGCCATCGTGGGCCTGGCCGCCGGGGCGCCGTTTCTCGTCGGCGCCGTCACCTCAAAGGTCGGGGGCGTCGTGGCCTGGGCCGGCGCAGGCTCCCTGTTTCTGTTCTTCGGCTCGGCAACCGCCCCGCCCGACCCGGCGCGGCTGGCGGTGCAGCCCTCGCAAAGCGGCGAATACGCCGCTGCCATCGCGGAAGGGGCGGCGGAGTTGGGACTAGAAGGCGTCGTGGCATTGGGTAACGTGGCGGAGGCCGGGTCCTCCATTGCCGAGGTGGGAGCCGAAGCCGTTGCCGCCGGAGCGGAAATGACCGCCGGATTGATAGAAGGAGTCTTCTCCGCCCTCGGCGACATCCTCTCCGGAATTTTCAGTTAGCGAGTCCCCATTGAGTTCCACCACCCAACCCACAGCCACCACTCCCCCGCCCGCCACGCGTAAACCCCTGGTCCTGCGCTGTGTGGCTGGCGCCGCGAGCGCGCTCTTTCTCCTGGCCCTGATCCTGACCTGGGCGGCGCCAAGTTTCTACGCGGCCCGGGCGGAGGAGCATCTGGCGGAGGAAACCGCCAGCCACATCGAGGGGACGGGGCTGGTGGACTCGCTTGTGGGCGAACAGGCGGATTCGCTGAAAGCCAAGCTCGGCGGCCTCTTTGGAAAAGAGGAAGCCACCGCCGACGCGGAGAAGACCCTGCGCCGGAACAAGGACGATCTGGCCGCGCGCTACGTCGCCGGGCGCCTCTCAGGGGAGGGCGAAGGCCCCTTCCGGAGCGACTATTCAGAGGAAGAATCGACAGCCGCCGCTGCCTTCGGCGCCGAACTCGAAACCGCCTACGAGGAAGCCCTCGCGAATCTGCTCGGCGGTTTGCGATGGGTATTCGGCGCCAGCCTGCTCTTCTTCGGCGCCCTGTTCCTGGCCGCGATGGTCAAGCCGGGGGCGTTCCGCGCGTCGCTGACGGTGACGTCGATCTTGTTTTTCGTGCTGGATATAGGCTTGATTCTCTTGGCGTTGCTGGGTCCGTGGGCCTGGGTGATCGGCCTGCTGGTGAGCGGGTTCTTCCTTGTCGTCGTCATCGCCGTCATCGGAATCGCGCTGACGATTCTGTTGGACGTTCTGGCGTTTGGCGGGGCTGTTCTGGAGACTGCGGGGGATTTGTTGGGCGGGCTGGGGGATTTGGCCTCGGGCGGCTGAATCCGGCCCTTGGGCTTCGTGAAAGGAATAAACGACGTGTCCCGCGCGTGATCCGCAAGCCACAAGCCCCCCAGGCGGCGGGACGCTTTGTGCGCTGGAGAGCGGGCCGAGGAGCGAACGATCGGGCACCCTCCTTCCTATGACAGGGGGGAAATTGTCGCAACCGGCGGCGTTTTCCCGGCCGGAAGCGCTGCACCGCTGCAAAGCTGTCGTGGAATTTGCTATCTCTTCCCCGCCCGGAGGAAAAGCCCCGGGACAAGCCTCGGCAAGGAAGCAGCCCCTCTCGCATGAAAATCGGCATCGTTTGCGCCCCCACCTATGGTGGTTCCGGAGTCGTCGCCACGGAAGTCGGACGGTTCCTGGCCCGCCGCGGCCACGAGGTCCACTTCATCTCGTCCGAGGTGCCCTTCCGCCTCCTCCACGACCCGGAGGCGAACGTCCGATTCCACGAGGTGCAAACCCTGGAATACCCCGTCCTGAACGGGAATCTGTACGGGATCGCTCTGGCCAGCAAGATCATCCAGGTGGCGCAGGAAACGGGGCTGGAAATCATTCACGCCCACTACGCGATCCCACATACGATCAGCGCCTTTCTGGCCCGCGAGGCAGCCAACGGCGGGCTGGCGCGGCCGCTCAAGGTCGTGACCACGCTCCACGGGACCGACATCACGCTGGTCGGTCAGGCGGCGTCCTTTTTCCCCGTGGCGCGCTATGCCATCAACGCCAGCGACGCCGTGACGTCCGTGTCACAATGGCTCAAAGACGAAACGGTGCGGGTCTTCGACATCAAGCGCCCCATCGAAATCATCCCGAACTTCGTGGACGTGGCGAAGTTCCGCCGTGGCCTTACGCCCTGCAAGCGCTCGGTCTTCGCGCCCAACGGCGAGAAAATCGCCCTCCATATTTCCAACTTCCGCCCGGTGAAGCGCATCGAGGACGTGGTGCGGATTTTCGCCAGGATCCGCCAGGAAGTGCCCACCGTTCTGGTGATGGTGGGCGACGGGCCGGACCGCGACCGGGCGGCCCATCTGGCCTGCCGCCTCGGCATTTCCCACGACGTGCATTTTCTCGGCAAACAGGACGCCATCGAGATCTTCATGTCCTGCGCCGACCTGTTCCTCTTCCCCAGCGAGTACGAGTCCTTCGGCCTGGCGGCGCTCGAAGCCATGGCCTGCGAAATTCCTGTCGTGGCCAGCGCGTCGGGCGGCCTCAACGAGGTTATCCGACACGGCGAGACCGGTTTCCTGGCACCCGTTGGCGACGTGGACGCCATGGCCGCCCTTGGCGTCCGTGTCCTCAGGGACGAGGCCCTCGCCCACCGCATCGGCCAGGCCGCCCGCCAGGAAGTCCACGACCTCTACCTGCAAGACATCATCATCCCCCAGTATGAGCGCCTGTACGAACGGGTGCTGGCCGGCAGCTATATGGTGGCGCCGAAGTCGGAATCGCGGGAGACGACCTACCAGTTCGCCGATGGCATCTAGGAGTTGGGCGGGGAGGCCTGCTCTTGCTGGCCGCAGATCGCGCGGATGGCACCGATGGTTGGTTATACTGCCACCGTTCTCGCGGCACAGCCATCCCATCCGCTCCCATCCACGTCCATCTGTGGCCAAGAAAATTCATTGATAGGTTCCGGACTCACCGCCTCCTCAATCCCGATCCCGGTTGCGGTCCCAACCTTGCGCTGTGTTGTCTGGTCCGGTTTCCGACTTTGACCGCAGGAGAATTCCCGATGCGATTGCCCAAAGCCTTTTTCACCTCCCTTGCCGTCTTGCTGAGCGCCGTGCTGGCGGGCTGCGGCGGTGGCGCCGAAGATTCGACGCAAGCCGAGCCGAATCAGTCGGCTGCGGCAAATGAAGACCGCGAAGTCGTGGTGTACACGGCCCTCGACCGGCAGTTCTCCGAGCCAATTTTCGAGGACTTCGAGCGGGAAACCGGCATCGCCGTGAAGGCCGTTTACGACAGCGAAGCGGTGAAAACCGTGGGGCTGGTGAACCGTCTTCTCGCGGAACGGGACCGTCCGAACGCGGACGTTTTCTGGAACAATGAGATCGTGCGCTCGATCCAGCTCAAGCGCGAGGGCATCACGCAGGCTTATGATTCGCCCGCGGCGGCGAACATTCCGCGCACCTTCCGCGATCCGGACAATCATTGGACCGGCTTCGCGGCGCGGGCGCGGGTGATCTGCGCAAATTCGGAACTCATACCCGATGGCGATTATCCCACCGGGTTGTCGGCGCTGACCGATCCGCAATGGCGCGGCCGCGCGGCCTTTGCCAAGCCCCTCTTCGGCACGACGAACACGCACGCGGCTGCGATCTGGGCCATCGTGGGCGAGGAAGCCTTCCGCGAGTTCTGGACCGGCGCCCTGGAAAACGCCGTGATGGAAGCGGGCAACGCCCAGGCCCGCGACGCCGCGGCCGATGGGGCGGTGGCTTGGTGCTGGACGGATACGGACGACGCCTTTGGCGCCATCGCCGATGGTAAGCCGGTGGACATTGTGTACGCGGACGCCCTGCCATCGGAAGCAGAGCGCAATGGCGTGATGCTGATCCCGAACACGGTGACGCTGATCGCGGGAGCGCCGCACCCCGAGGAAGGCAAGGCGCTGATCGATTATCTGCTTTCCGAGAAAGTGGAAGCCAAACTGGCGCAATCGCGCTCGGCGCAAATTCCTGTGCGCGCGGGCGTTCCTGGCCCGCCTGAGCTGCCAGAGCTACCTGCCAACCAAGTCCTCGACATCGACTGGGAAGCGGTGGCGGATGCCCTGGCCCCGGCGAATGAAGCGCTGGTGGAAATGTTGGCCGAGTAAGCGATCAGGGGTTGCTTCAACAGGCCCGGCGGCGGGAAAAGAATGCAAATGGAACCCGGGAGAGTGTTGTGAGCGCAGACCTTTACATCCTCCAATTGAACCAGGGCGCCACGGCGGCCGATGTCCGGGCCTTCATGGAGAGCGAGGAAGCGGAGACTTACTTCCGCACGGCAGAAGCGTTGCCGATTCCGCCGCGTTTCTATAACCGGTCGATTTCCCGGGACGAGCTGCACGCGCTGATCGCCGAGCCCTGGTTCCTGGCCGAACGGGGAATCGCCAGCCGGGAAGCCTACCTGGAAAAATACCCGGACAATGCGGACAGCTACGACGATCTGATCGATGGCATTTTCGAGTACGAGTTCGAGGAGGGGATGCAGTTGGTCTGCGATGGCTGGGACGAAGTGATGCTCGAGGATTTTTTGAACCGAACGAAAGACGACCGCATCGCGATCGTGGACATTCAGTCCGACGCGGTCTTCGACGCCGCGACGGGTTGCACCTGGTAAGCGATGGCGGCCCCATTGAAGAAATTGACCTCACCCGAGAGACGAGACGGACGATGAAGAAACTGGCCTGGAAGCGAACGGTGACGCTCGCAATGCTCTGCATGGCGCTCGTAGTGCCTGGACTCCTGCTCGCCCAAGACCAGGGCGAGGACAATCGGGAGCCGACGCCGCCACCCCTCCCCCAACAGGGCGAGGCCAATCCGGGGCGCCGCAGCCCCGGCGGCGCGGACGACAATCAGCGCCGCCAGAACCCGGCGGAACGGTCCGGCGGCGGAGGCGAAAACGAGCAGGCCCAGCGCGAGCGCGGTGAGCGCCGCCGGGGCGGCGGAGAAGGCCGGGGCCGGAGCCGGGGCCGCGACCGCGAAAGCCAACGCCCCCCGGAACGCGCCCGGCCCGGCGCCGGCAGCACCGCCGCTCCCCTGGGCCAACTCAGCCTGTCGGGCGGCGGCGATACGGTGCTGCTCCGCCTCGCGCCGGAAGGCGACGATAGCTTCAGCGATATCGATGCGACGGAGGGCGAGCCCTTCTTCACCGACATTATGTTGATGAACCCGGGCAACGAAGAGTTGGACGGCGTGCGCGTCGTGCTGGCCTATAACCCGGCGTTTCTCAATCCTCAGCAAGTCAACGACCGGACCTTGGCGGAGTTTCTGGCGGCGGAGCCGCGCGTGGTCGTGGATCGCCGGCTTGGGCGGTTGATCTACGAAGCGGAACTGGCGGAGCCGATCCGCGAGTTGAAGAGCCCCATGCTGGCGGTTCGCTGGGAACCGAAGCAGCCGACGCGCTACACACGCATCGACTTTGGCATGACCGCCGAAGGCCAATACAGTGAGATGTTTGTGAACGATCAGCCGATGCTCGGCCAGCCCTACGCCGTGGGCGACGGCACCCTGAGCATCGGTGTGCAGATCAGCCCGGAAGATCCGGACGACGCGGAAATCGACGAGGAGGACGCGCTGCTCTATGTCGGCACCAGCCAGAACGCGGGCGGCGTCCGACTCGGCATTTTGCCCCCCACCGGCACGCCCGTGGTGGGCGAGCCGTTCTACCTGGATCTGGTGATGGACAACAGCGCGTATTCGATGATGGACAGCGTTTCTGTGATGCTCGAGTACGACCCGGAGGTGTTGGAGATCCTGGACTACGACCTGGACAATTGGGTCACTCTGGGCCACAATATCCAGGATGGTCTTTTCCGCAACAATTTCGCCTTCGATTACCACATCGCCAACGCGGTGTATCCGACTCGCGGGTTGATCGAATACCGGGTGGGGGCTTCCCGTCCCGAGGATTTGTTGGGGGCGCAAGGTATCTTCGCCCGCATCGCGGTCCGCCCCATCCGGCCCACGGCGGAAACGCACCTGCGGTTCCTGTTCGCCAAGAAAACTGGCGTTCGTTCGACGGGCGTCCAGTTCCTAGGTCAAGATGTCCTCGGCGATCCCGACGTGCTGGGCGACGGCGCCGTGGGCGTGAAGTTCTCCGTCCTTCCCGGCGAAGAGCCCGCCGCCGAAGTGACGATGGGCGAATAAGGGACGTTATTCTAGACTTCTGGCCCGGGCTGTGCTTTCCTTCCCAATGGGTTCAAACTCAACAGGGAGGCATTCCATGTCTGTGAATTCCAATCAAACGACCACCCCACGGTTCTTCGGCCTCTTTCGAAAAGTTTTCAAGACGCCCGATGGTGACCACGTCCACGTCCCCGGAGAACCGCACGTCGAGGGGGAGGACAAGAAGGACCCTTTGGCGGAGCAAAAAGTGGCCAAACAGGACGCCGCCAAGAAATCCAGCGTTGAGTAGCGACTGACCCAACCGAGCACGTCCTTTCAGCGGGCGGCGAGTCGACAGCCCCGCGCCGGGGCCGGCTCGCCGCGTCTCTGTTTTCATGGACTTGAATCTGCCGCCTGCCCTGCAAGCCGCCGTCTGGGCCGTTCTGACTGGAGCGGGACTTTTTCGCGCGTGTCTCAGTGCCGCCGATTGGTGGAAAGACGGTCAGCCTCGCCCCACAGGCGACTCGCCCGTCAGTCTGCAACGCCTCGCGGCGCTGGAGGCGTTGCCCGGACTTCTGGCGGCAGCTGGTATGGTTTGGCTCAGCGCGCTTCTCCTGCCCGGAATCGCGCGGCCCGCGTTCTGGGTGCTGGCGTCGGGGTGGGCCGTGGGGGCGGTTTTCGAGGGCCTGTCGGTTTTTGCTCCGCAGGGAGACGCCCCTCCCCCGCCGAGGGCCCGGCGGCTGCGAATCGCTCTGCAAAGCGTCACGGCGGGACTGATCGTGACGTGGTGCGTCTATGCCACGACTCGGCCATTTTTGACCCAACCCCTCGTGGTCTCGGCGCCCCTGACCGGCGAATGGCGGGTGGCGCAGGCGGGAAAAACCCGATGGACCAACGCCCATCACGGACAACCCCCATCCCAGAACTACGCCGTCGATTTCGAGCCAGCCGTAGGAATCGGAGACCGGCGCGTGTTCTCGCCTGTCTTCGGCCGCGTAGCCCATGCCGAAGGCCATTGGCTCGGCGGCGAGGGCCCTCCAGAAGGCAACCACGTGGTGAATTCCACGCCGGCCGGCGTCATGGTCTGGCTGGCTCACCTGGCGCCCAGCAGCGTCACCGTCGCCGCCGGCGACCACGTCGACCCGGGCGACCGACTGGGCGAGGTGGGCTCCACCGGCAGCGCCACCCGCCCCCACCTGCATATCCACGGCGAACGCATCGGCACCGGCGACGCCATCCCGCTGCTGTTCGAGCCGGGGCGGCGGTGGGTGGTGCGGGCGGATCGGGTGCGTTTTCCTTAGTACCACATCTCCATGCGAAGCCCCTTGCTGTCGCGCGGCGGTTCGCCCTCGGGCACGCGGCGGGCGCGGCCTTCGAGGATGCGCCGGGCGCACTCGCAGGCGGCGCAGGCGTCGAGGAAATCATCGGTGGCGCCTTGGCGCGCACTGGCGCGGATTTCCTCGAGAGACGTGATACGAGCCGAGCGAAGCAAGCCTCGACGCACCTCGCGGCCTTCCGCCGATTTCTTCTTTGGCAATCGCACGCCAGCGTTCAGGTAGCGAAAGCAGAGTTCGGGATGAATCTCGCGGATGCATCGCTGGAGCTCCGGGGTCATGACGTCGTCCACCTCTCGGATGCGCGGCGCGATGTTCCAGCTTTGCTGAGAGAGGCCGATTTCGTGCTCGGAACTCGAGCGGCTCAAAGCGAGCGCTTCCTGGTAGTTTTCTGCCGACAGCACGCCTCGGATGGGGGCGGAGAAGACGCTGGACGTTTGTCCTGTCAGAAGGCGGCGCGCGGCCTGATCACAAGACCGGCCCCCAGGCTGCTGCGCGTCCAGGAGACCAATGGGCATATCCACCGCCAGGATTGTCGCATCGCGCAGCCGTTCGAGAGCTTGGCGAAAGGTCGCAGCGAAGAACGCTTCGAAGCTCTCGTCTTCGGCCAACGTCCATGTAACGACGAGCCAACCTCCCTTGCAGCCATCCATCCCGGCGACCTGTGTGCGTTCCATGCTGAGAACCTCTCTGGCGAAAAGAGTTTGCGGCAAGAGCAGCAGGGCAACTTCCTTGCAATCCCGGCAGCTGTTGAAATAGATCAGGCGAGCGATCCTCACTTAGGCTCTGCGCAAGACTCGGGAGGTCCGATGAAGACGTTCACTTCGCTGGCGATCTTTCTCGCCGTGGCCCTCGGAATCCATCTGTTTCTGTACCTGCTGATGCTGCCGTTCGTTACGTCGGCACTGGCGTTTCAGCTCAGTCTGCTGATGGTCTTTCCGGTCTTCTGGGCGGCGCGGCTGATTCTGGGGTTCAAGCGCGGGCGCATCACGAAGCGCTTCGCGTTTACGAACTCCATGATCCCGACCAGCCTCATTGTCTCGACGCCCCGCGTGCTCGACAGACTCGAGGCGCGCTGGACTTTCACCAGCTACATCCTGCGCGAGACGATGATGTGTTTCGTGGTGTGGGCGTTGATGTTCGGCAACATGATGCTGCCGCATATCCTGGTGGTTTTCGGGGTCGAGGTTTGAGGGGGTTCACCGTGATGGCGCCTACATCCCCAGGCCGCCGGTGACTTCGATCACCTGACCGGTGATGTAGGCGGCGCGGTCGGTGCAGAGGAAGGCGACGGCGTTGGCGATGTCTTCGGGCTGGCCATAGCGCGCCAGGGGAATCTGGCCGGTGATGGCGGCGGCTTGCTCTTCGTTCAGCGCGTCCGTCATGGCGGTCTGGATGAAGCCGGGGGCGACGGCGTTGACGAGGATGTTGCGGCTGGCGAGTTCTTTGGCGAGGGACTTGGTGAGGCCCACCATGCCCGCCTTCGATGCGCAATAGCTGGCCTGGCCCGGGTTGCCAATCAGGCCGACGATGGACGTGATGTTCACGATACGGCCCCATTTGTTCTTCATCATGGGGCGGCAGGCGGCGCGAGCCAGCATGAACGCACTCTTCAGGTTCGTGTCCAGCACGGCGTCCCAGTCCTCGTCCTTGGCGCGCATCAGCAGCCCATCGCGGGTGATTCCGGCGTTGTTGACCAGGATGTGCAGTCCGCCCAGTTCCTGGGCCGCGGCGACCAGCGATTCGGCGGTTTCTTTGCTGGCGACGTCGCCGGCGAGGGCTTTGGCGGTGCCGCCCGCGGCGGTGATTTGCCCGGCGATTTTCTCGCAGGACGCACTGGCGCTGTTCACCACGACGGCGGCGCCTAAGTTCGCCAACTCCAGGGAGATGGCGGCGCCGATGCCTTTACCGGCGCCGGTGACGATGGCGACTTTGCCGCTTAGTTCTTTCGTGTGTTCACTCATGATGGATCAGGTCAGCTCCGACAGGGTTTTCTCGAGGCTCGCTTCGCTCTCGGTGGTGTGGCAGGGGATGTCTTTGGCAATGCGGCGGCAGAGCCCGGCGAGGACTTTTCCGCTGCCGACCTCGATAAAGGCTTCGGCGCCGAGCGCTTGCAGCTTTTCGACGCAGGCGACCCAGCGCACGGCGCTGGTGACCTGGGCCACGAGAGAGTCCACAATGGCGTCCGTTTCGGTCAAGGCTTCGGCGGCGACATTGTTGACAAAGTGGCAGTTAGGGGTCTGGAAGGCGGCCTTCGCGAGGTCCAGAGCGGTGGCCATGGTTTCGCGGGCGGGCTCGACCAGGGGCGAGTGGAAGGCGCCGCTCACCGGTAGCATGAGAGCGCGCTTGGCGCCTCGCTCCTTGGCGATTTCACAGGCTTTCTCGACCGCCGCCGGGTCGCCGCTGATCACGGTCTGGGCGGGGTCGTTGAAGTTCGCGGGCACGGCAATGGCGCCATGAGTCGAGGCATCGCGGCAAAGCGCTTCGACGGCGCTGCCATCGAGACCGAGCACGGCGGCCATGGCTCCGGGGCGGGCGGCGCCGGCGCGGGCGAAGGCCTCGCCGCGGGTGCGCACCAATTGGAGGCCGACATCGAAGGAAAAGACGCCGGCGGCGTACAGGGCGGTGTACTCGCCGAGACTGTGGCCGGCGGTGGCGAAGGGGGCGACGCCGGCTTTGCGCAGGACTTCGAGGGTGGCGGCGCTGCTGGCGAAGAGGGCGGGCTGGGTGTTCTGCGTTTGCTTCAAGTCGTCCTCGGGCCCATCAAAGCACATGGCTGAGAGAGGGAAGCCGAGGACTTCGTCGGCGCGGCTCATGAGGGCGGCGGCGGCGGGGTCGCGGTCGGCGGCGGCGCGGCCCATGCCGACGGCCTGGCTGCCCTGACCGGGAAAGAGAAAAGCGATTTTCTTGCTCATCGTTTGGTTCGCTCCAAGCCCCGGCGGGCGGGGCGTCTGGGTGAGAATTCCGTGGCGCAAGACCTCCCATAAAAGCGGCCGGGGGCGTCAAGGAGAGGCGCTGAGGGGAGAGCGGTTAAGGGGCGCCTGGTTTTATAGACGGGATTGGAGAGGAGACATCAAATGGGGAGTGAAGGAGTCGGATTTGAGGCGGGCGGGGTTAAAATCCAAGGATTTTTATGGGCTTCGTCCCTTATTTCGCCGAACGCATTTCGATAAATCCACGCTTTCCGAAGGGGCGGAACGTTGCTTGCAACAACTTGCAAAAGACCTTGACCTTGCTTGACGGGTTATTTCAGGACCAGCGAAAGAATTCGCAGCCCTTGGGAATTCTCCAGACATCTAAAGCTTCCTTTGGAAAGGCACCCCCCCAATGAAAACACAGACATCGCGGGCCTTTACGCTCATCGAACTCCTCATCACCGTGGCCATTATCGCTATCCTGGCGGCCATCGCGGTCCCCAACTTCCTCGAGGCGCAGACCCGGGCCAAGGTCAGCCGAGCCCAGGCCGACATGCGCTCCATCGGCACCGCTCTGGAAACCTTCCGCGTCGATTGGAATCGCTATCCGCCAGAGTACGTTCCCAACGGGTTCGGCATCAAGAACGACGATCTGCCGAACATGCTGCGGCTTGTGCCGTTGACGACGCCGATTTCCTACATGACCTCGGTGCCGCGCGATCCATTCAACAACGGTGACGACCAGTGGAGCCAGGAGGGCTCGACCTATCACTATACGGCGCGCAACGACCCACGCCCGTTCTCGGCTCCGGCCGACAGTCCGTTCTGGACCAGCCGGCCCGGCTACTTCTGGAACAACTTGAGTTACGGCCCGGACTCGACGAACGAGGGCTGGCAGAACATCCAGCACACCTACGACCCGACAAACGGCACGATCAGCACGGGAAACGTGCTGCGCTGGGGGCCGTGAGGCGCCTCAGTTTCCGCTGATCACCCGCACCGGCTCATCCTCCGGCGGGGCGAGTTTCACCCCGGCGCGTTCGAGGCGGTCGCGGCAATCGACCATCAGTTCCTCGTCCTTCAGGTCGAGAATCGGCTCGGCGTCGTATTGCTCGAAGAACAGACTGCCGGAAACGTCTTCCGGAATCCAGAGGGCGCGGCGGAGTTTGCGCTCGGCGGGGACGAAGCCGCGGTGAAGTAGGCGGGTGAGCGTGCTGGCGATGGTGCCCTGAAGCCCGCAAATGAAGACGACGGCGTTGTCCGGGGTAAGGAAGCCAGGTTCGAGGCCTGCGCGGCGTTCGAGATCTTCGAGCTTGTCTTCCTCAAAAAACGTCTCGACGCGGCCGCGATCGAAGGCCCAGGGCGCATCGGGTTCCCGCGAGATCGTGGGGAAGTAGCGCAGCCGATCCGGATCGCCGTTCATGATCGACTCCATCTCGCGCATGTAGCCGAGTTGGTTCGGATAGCTGGCGCCGTGGAGGACGAGGAATTCGCTGACGTCGCGGCCGTTGCGGTGCTCGTGAAAAACCATCGAGGTAAAGGGTGCGAGGCCGGTTCCTGCGGCGACGCAGATCTTGAGGCGGGGGTCGTCGGGCCGGCCGAGTTCGTGTTCGAGGGTGAAGTTGCCGCGAATCTTCGACCCGAGATAAATCCGATCGCCCGCGCCGAGTTCAAAGAGCAGATGGGTCAGCGGATTGTCCGAAGCAGGCTTGGCGACGCGGCGGACGTAGAAATCCATGAAGTCCGGCAGATCGTCGGGCGGCGAAGCGATGGAATAGGCCCTTTGGACCGATCCTTTTTCCGGGTGGTTGAGGCCCAGGAGAGTGTACTGGCCGGGGACGAAGGTCTCGGGAAAGCCCTCGAATTCGGGTCGGATGCGAAAGATGGCCAAGTCCTTGGCGATGTCTTCGCGCTCCAAAATGGTGGCTTTATAGTCGAGGGGTTTGCGGACCATGGGGGCGGGCTTCCTTTGTGAGAGAACGGTTGGTGTCCGCGCAGAAAAAGACCCTAATCCTATCCGCGTTGTCAACCTTCGGAAAAATCCTGGAAACGTCCAGGATTTTTGTCGAACCGTTGAGAAACCTTAGGGTTGGCTGTCATGCTCGGCGAGGAAGGCGAGAATTTTTTTTCGTCCCTCGGGATGATTGAGGATCGGGAATCCAGAGGCGCTGCCCGGCAACCACTCTTCCTTGACGTCTGGGTTCACTTCCTGAAGGCGATCAGTCACATCGCGGGCGTGCCGGTCCTCTTCGCCGCTCAGGACCAGGATCGGCCGGCCCTGAATGACCTTGAGGCCGTTGCGAGCGTCGATGCCGCCGCCGGCGGGGAGGGGCGAGATCATGATGGCTCCGGCGAGGTCACGGGCATGCTCGCCGAGCGCGATGCCGGCGGGATTCACGGCGCCCATCATGCTGAGGACGAAAATTTTGGATTGGCGGTGGACGAAGTTCTGCTCGCGGAGCCATTGGGCCGCGGCGGCCACATCGTCGGGCGTACGGGCGAAGCCTTTCGAGTCGCGGGGGCTCATGCTGGCGAGATCGAAGGGCTGGCCGTTGACGCGGCGTTTGCTGTCGCCGATGCCGCGCATGTCCAGGATCATGACGGAATATCCGGCACCGAGGAGTTCGCGGCCGATGTCGCTGTAATCGCCATAGGTGGCGGGAAAGCCGGTGAGCACGATGACCGCGTCGGCCTTGGGATCGGGGGCGAGGATGACTTTGCCGGCGAGCACGACGAGATTGTCGAGGGACTGGAAAGTGACGCGGTTGATGGGGGCGGGGGCGTCGGGCTTGTCGCGATCGGTCAGGAGGGGTCGGTTAGGCGGAATACCCAGAAAGGCGCGGAGCGACTGGGTCGAAGCGGCGTCGTTGGCGGTGGCCAGGGGGACGGACTTTGACCCGGGATCGCGCGCGAAGGCGGGCACAGCGGACGCGACGGCGAGGAGGCAGAGAATGGAAAGGAGAAAGCGGGAGAGCGTAGTCGTCATCATGCCAGAAAGACTCGGCGGAGCGGCCTCCGGGTTTGGTGGATCGGAGAGGAAAAGGCTGCTTCGGTTCCGCAGCGAGGTGCAAGGCCTACCGCCGTCTGTCGCGGGCGTCAGGCTTTGGCCGCGCGGCAGTCCTTGCAAAGGCCGTAGAGAACGATGCTGTGGTCTTCCATCTGGAAGCCGTCGGGCACGAGGGACTTGAGGCCGCTGGGGCAATCGCCGATGTCGAAGACGCTGGAGCATTCGCGGCAGAAGAAGTGGTGCAGGTGGCCCTTGCGGGCGCTTTCGTAGCGCGGGACCTGGCCCACCAGTTCGACGGTGCGCAGCAAGCCGTCGTCCACCAGCGATTTGACCGCGCGATAGACGGTGGCGATCCCGAGTCCGGGTACTTCGCCCCGGGCCACATCCCATGCGTCCTGCGTGGTGATGGGCTGTTCGGCGTCTTCAAAGACGCGGAGAATGGCTTGTTGTTTCGAGGTGAGTTTGGCGGCTTCTTTGGACATCGGGTTTCCGGTCCCGAAGGAGGATTGAAAATGATTATCAGCGGCATGGACCGTTGGCAAGCCTTTGTTTGCGGGAGCCCAAAATGAGACTGGGGTTCTCTCACTTGGGCGCTGCGCCGCTCTCCTCAGCGCAGGCTGGCCTGGCGCAGAAGGTCCCGGCTCCATTCGGGTTGGGGGTCCATGGGGGCGTCGAAGAGTTGGGCCACCTCAAGGCCCTCGCGCTTGGTCAGAGAGGCGTGGAGGCCAGGCTTGAGGGAGGCGTCGGCGAGGTGAACTTCGCCGCGCGAGATGAAGACGTTGGCGTCGTCCGCTGCGACCACGACGCAGAAGCCCGATTCCTGATTCGAGTAGACTTTGCCATGAGGGGTGACGATGCGCAGGGGGCGCTGGCCGGGGCGGGCGATGCTGACCCAGATCTCGCCGTCCGCGAGGTAGACGGTGTCGGGGCCGTCGAACCGCAGGCGCGTGCCGGTGTCGAGGCTGATGGTGGCATTTTGTGCCAATGCGAGAATGACGCGCGAGTCGGCGGAGGTTTCGACGGTGGTGCCCGAGGCGACGGCGCCGCCAAGGTCGAATTGGGGGGAGCCAGTGGCGAAGGCGAAGGAGGCGACGGTTTCTTTGCGTGGGGCGAGAAGGCCGCCGAAAACGGCGAGTATGATGGCCGCCGCGGCCAGACCCGCCAGCGCCGGTCGCAGTGACACCACGGTGGCCAGAAAGCCGCCCTGCTCTTCCTCGGCGAGGCGGGCTTCGAAGCTGGCGAGAAACTCGCCGGAATCGGGCGCCGACTCGGCGGCCCATTCGGAGCCGGCCTTTTCCAGGAGGCGCTCCGTTTCGCGTTGCTTTTCGGTCAGGTTCAAATCGGTCATCGAAGCGGAGTCCATCAGACGAAATCGTCGAGCGCGAAGCCCTGGTGTTCCAGGTCCCGGCGCACTTTGTCGAGGGTGCGTTGGAGGGTGACGCCGACGCTGCCCATGGGCATGCCGAGGGCGTCGGCGACTTCGCGAATGCGCAGGCCGGCGAAGTAGCGCAGCAGCACCATGTCGCGTTCCTTTTCGCTGAGGCGGGCGAGGGCCTGGCGCAGCGCCCGCATCATGTCGCGCTGGCGCAGGCCGTCGCCCTGGGCGGCGTCGAGCGCTGGCGCAATGGCCAGCAGAGCGTCGTCCTCGATGGCGAACTCGACGCGGTGCACCTTGCGGCGCATTTCCCGCATCGCCATCCGCTTGGCCAGGGTGAAGAGGAAGGGGCGGAGCTTGGAGGCGCTGTGGACTTTCTTGCGTTTGCGCCAGGTTTCGAGGAAAGCGTCCTGGGCGACTTCTTCCGCCAGTTCCTGGCTGTGAGTGTAGAGGCGAGCGAAGGCCACGACGCGGCCGTTCAGGACTCGGACCACCTCGGTCATGGCGGCCTGGTCGCCGGCCTGAAAGCGGGCGAAGGTGGCATCGTCGACCGGTGCGGCGGATTCCCCGGCGGAGGCATCGTCTTCGCGGGGCGCGGTTTGGTGAAACAAAGCGTCTGTCATCGCCCCTCCCGGACCGGCAGCTGTCAGCCCGCGCGTCCCCCGGAAGGGCGGGGGACAGGGGGCGAGGCTGAAGGAAAACGTATCGGTCATGGGGTCGGGGTCGCGCCAGAGGGATTTCACTCTGGTTGGGCAATGACCACGAGGGAGGGGGAATTTTTCACCGAGTGGGGGGAAAATCTGTCTGGCATGGACGTCCCGCCAATGTCCCGCTGCGGTTTCTGGCGTAAAGATAAGCCGCTGTCGCGCCCTGCTACGGCCAAGAACCTTGATTTGAGGTCGGTTGCGGGAGAGAGCTTTGGGCTGGCGGGACACGGCCGGGACGACCGTTTACTTTTTTAGCACGTCGAATGAAACAATCCACCGACGCGCCGCCCCTCGGCGGCGAGGGCGTTGTAGCGGTCCCCCGCTTCCCGGGTCTCGAGGATTTCGCAGGCGACGCCGCGCTGGCGCAGGTAGTCTTCTGTCTCCGGCATGGTCTTGAGGACGAGGTGCATGCCGCGGGTCAGGATGACGATTTCGGCGCCGTGCTCGAGCAGTTCTTCCACATCGGCTGGTTGAATGCCGGGGTCGTGGTGCGTGCCGGTTTCCGACCAGTCCCAGGGGCGGCCTCCGCCGGGCCACAGCTTGAAATCGCGCCCTTTGCCGAGGCCTTCGATGTCCAACACGCCCCAGGCGAGGTGCAGGATTCTTGGGGAATGGGCCATGGGAACCGATCCTTTGCCCGAGAAGGTGCGGCAACTTTTCGTGGCGCGCTGGAGTCCGCTTTGCTACATCCTCCGGTTGAGCCAGCGACTGGCTCAGCGTTCAGGATCCTTATGACCCATCTGCCCCGCTTGCCGCAACCGATCTCCGCACCCCGCCCTGTCATCGACCGCTATGGCCGGCGGTTCCGCTATGTGCGCGTCAGTGTGACGGACCTGTGCAATCTCAGTTGTCACTACTGCAACCCGGCCCAGGGCTGTGCCGCCACCCATCCGCACAAACTGACGTGGGACGATCTGGATTTTCTGGTGGATGTGTCGGTGAACGATCTCGGCGCCGAAGCGGTGCGGGTCACGGGCGGCGAGCCGCTGGTGCGGCCCGGGATTGTGGAGTGGATCGCGGGGCTGCGGCGCTTCGAGGGGCTGACGAATGTGGCGCTGACGACGAACGGCATCATGCTCGCGCGCATGGGTCCGGCGCTGAAGCGGGCGGGGCTGGACCGGGTGAACGTCTCGGTGGATACCTTCGACCCGGAGCGCTTTCGCGAGGTGACCCGCGGCGGGTCGCTGGAGCGTTGTCTGGCGGGAGTCGACACGGCACTCGACCTGTTCCGGCCGGTGAAGCTGAACGCGGTGGCACTGAAGAACCTGACGCTGCCGGAAATGGAGGGGTTCATCCGCTTCAGCGACGAAAAAGAAGTCGAGGTGCGGTTCATCGAACTGATGCCCATTTTCGACGAGAAAGACTACTTCCACACCCACTTCATCAGCATCGAGGACCTGCAATCGGCCATCCGCGCGAGGGGTTACGAATTGGAGCCGGAAGGCGACGGACCCGCGGCGGGCAACCGCACCGGCTATGGCCCCGCCACGACCTATCGCATTCCGGGAACGCGGGCGCGGCTAGGCTTCATCAGCCAAATGTCGAACACGAAGTGCCTGAGCTGTAACAAGCTGCGCCTGACGAGCGACGGGAACCTGAAGCCGTGTCTGCTGATGCCCGAGGAAATCGACCTGAACGCCGCCATCAAAGCGCGCGACCGGCGGTCGGTGGGCCAGGCGATGCGGTGGCAATTCCTGACCCGGGCTGAGCGCTATGATTTTGAAGGGGCGGTGGGAGCGTCGCTGGGGCGGTCGATGCAGGCGACGGGTGGGTAAGGCGTGGCGGGATCGACTTTTATTTTAGCCACAGATGAACGCAGATAAACACAGATGTGGTGGTTGGCGCAGGAGAAGGGGATGGGTTTGCTGCCAGAGCTGGAGGGAAGAACCGTTCTCTTCTTGCCGACTCATCCTCTTCATCCCATTCATCCGCGGCTGATTAAAAATCATCTGCGTTAACCAGCGTCATCTGTGGCAAAACAACCTTACTTCGCGTTCGCTTTCGTCCGCGAGGCGCGGCTCAAATCCAGGTCGCCCAGTTGGTTGCGCCACCAGCCCTTGATTTCCTGGTGCACCATAAAGGGCTCGGCGTATTCGAAGATCGGCGCCATGATGACGTCTTTCTCCACGATCAGTCTCTCGGCTTCCACCATCAGTTCGGTGCGCTTGACCGGGTCGGTTTCCTGGCGGATTTGATCGAGGAGGTTATCGTACTTCTCGCTGCTGTAGCCCGGGTCGTTGTTGCCGGCGCCGGTTTCGAAGAGTTCGAGGAACGTCATCGGGTCGGTGAAGTCGCCGATCCAACCGGCGCGTACGAATTCGAAGTCCTGGTTGTGGCCGCGGGCCTGCTTGACGCCGAACTCGACGTTTTCCAGGCGCACGTCGAGGCCGATGGCTTTCCACATGGCCTGCATCGCTTCGCTGATCAGCTTATGATCGTCGGCGGTGTTGTACAGGTAGGTGAGGGTGGGCATGGGCTTGCTGGTGCCGTAGCCCGCTTCCTTCAGGATGCGCTGCGCTTCCTTGACGTTGGCGGCGTAATCGAGGGGAACGAGGTCGCCGGCGATTTCGCGGAAGTCGGTGCCATCGTTGCGGGGAAAGGTGCCGTGGGGCACGAGGCCGACGCCGGGCTTTTCGCCGCGCTTGGTGATCTGGTTCACGATCAGTTCGCGGTTGATGCCAAGCTGCACGGCCTTGCGCAAGGCGAGGTCGTCGAAGGGGGGCTCGGTGACGTTGAAGGCGATGTAGTAGGAGCCGAGGTAGGGCAGAGCCTGGAACTCCGGGGTGCCGCGCAGGTTCTGGACCTCGGGCAGGGGCACGTCGTCGGTGATGTCGAGATCGCCAGAGAGGAACGCGGCGTGGGCGGTGCTTTCTTCCTCGATCATACGGAAGACGATTTCATCCAGCTTGATGTTTTCCGCGTCCCAGTAATCGGGGTTCTTGACGGCCACGAGACGGTCTTCCGGGCGGTACTCTTCCATGATGAAGGGCCCGTTGGAGGTGTAGGTGGCGGGCTGGCGGATCCAATTCTTGCCGTGTTCCTGGATGGTGGGTTCGTGGAGCGGAAAGAAGCTGGAGTGGCCGAGGGTGGACGGGAAAAAGGAGGTCGGTGCACCGAGTTTGTAAACGATGGTGTGATCGTCGACGACTTCGAAGCCGAGGTCGACGTCCGGCTCCTGGCCCGGCGGCAACTCGCCCTTGGCGTCGTAGTATTCCTTGCCATTGCGAATAAAGTTGTAGACGTAGCTGGCGTACTGGGAACCGGTTTTCGGGTCGAGGATGCGGCGGATGGCGAAATCGAAATCGTGGGCGGTGACGGGGTCGCCGTTGCTCCACTTGGCGTCCTTGCGCAGGTGGAAGGTCCACTCGGTGTATTCGTCGTTGGGTTCCCAGGATTCGGCCATGGCCGGCATCGGCGTGGCCTCGCCGTCGAGGCGGACGAGGCCCTCCATCAGATGGCGGATGACCTTGGCCCCGGCGATGTCGGTGGACAAGCTGGGGTCGATGCTGAAGGGCTCGGTGGCGATGTTGACGCGGATGACGCCTTCGGGGCCGGAGGGAATGTCGAGGGACTTGACCTTGGCGGTGCCGGAACCGGAGTCGCCGGTGCTCGACCGGCTATTGCCGGAGGTATCCGAACCGCCGCCGCAACCCGCCGCGATCAGGGCCAGCGTGAAGAGAAGCGCGGCGAGTTGGAGGCCGGGCCGGAAGGCGCCTTGAGAACGTGTTTTCACCATGAGTGTTTTCCTTTGCAGACAAAAATTCGACGGTTCACGCAACTGAGCCTGAAGCTAGCGCGTGATTATGACAGCGCAAGGAGAAGCGAACCCGAATCGGTTCGAACTGCTTCCTTGCGCCAAGCAGCCGGGGCTGTGAATAAAACCGTCCTGGGAGCGTAGTTCTCCCGTTTCACCCCGATTGGGCAGACTGCATGTCGGACTTCACCACCTCTTCAATCCCTCTCTCACCCCCCCGCGTGGCGGCCGAACGGCCGGTTTCCACCCTGCGCGACAAATCTCGCCGCAGACTTTCCGCCGAGGGTCCGCTGCGGCGATTTCAGAACTGGGTCAATTACGCCCTGGCCCAGGTGCCGCCCCGTTTCCTGACGCCCGCCATGGCCGACCGCGACGCCCAGGCGATGGCGAGCCTGTCGGCGTTGGCCGGGGGTTTTCGCGCCGTTTTGCCTTCGCTGAGGGGCTATGGTCTGACGCCGCAGGGCGCCCTGCACCTGGCCGCGCTAGTCCAGGGCGCCCAACCGCGCCACATTGTGGAGTGCGGCAGCGGCGTTTCCACCGTGATTTTCGCCGCGATGCTTAGAAATCTGGGCGCTGGCGGATGCGTCACAGCCTTGGAAAACGACCCGGTCTTCGCTGAGCAGACACGCGATTTACTGCGCCGCCATCGGGTCGACGAATGGGCCCGAGTGGTGGATGCGCCGCTGGCTCCGATCACGCTGACGGATAAATCCCCCTGGCCCTGGTACGCCATCAACTCGGTCGCCGCCGTGGAAGGCCCCATCGATTTCCTGCTGGTCGATGGCCCCCCGGGCAAACTCCGCCGCCAAGCCCGCTACCCCGCCCTGCCGGTTTTCGCCAGCCGCCTGGCGCCCGGCGCCCTCGTGGTGCTCGACGACGTGAACCGCCGCGACGAGTCCAAGATCGTCGCCCGCTGGCAGCGAGAATTCGGTCTCGAACTGATCGATCGCATCCCGGCGGATAAGGGCATGGCGGTGTTGCGCCGGGCGCGCGCGTGAGGCTTGCCCCTCGGCCGCCTTACTGGTCAGCCTCTTTGCCGAAAACCCGGTCTGGCAGGATGGTCATCTCTGGAAAGGCCAATGGCGCGATAGGCTCCTGGCCCCGGACGATGAGGCGCTGGCGATAGACGGCGTGCGCGGGATCGGGGTCGCGGTGGATTTCCAGGCAGCGGTCGGCGATGTTGGCGATCCAGTACTCGGCGACGCCCGCCTCGGCGTAGAGGGGGCCATTGAGGCGGCGGTCGGATTCAAGGGAGCTGTCGGAGACTTCGATGATGAGAAAAATGTCGGCCGCCGTGGGGATTTCCTGGCGCCGCTCGCAATCGAGGGAGACGAGGCACAGGTCGGGTTGGGGCTCTGAGATGCCGGAGGCGGCGATGGGGCATTGGTTGGAAGAGATCGCCTGACGGGTCTGGTACAGGGTGGAGAAAAACGCGTTCAATCGATTCAGGACCCACATGTGGGACGATCCCATTGGACTCATTTCAACGATTTCTCCTCGGATCAGCTCGACCCGGCGGTCGTCGAGAACCCCGGAAGCGGCGATCCGGTGGTATTCGTCGCGCGTGAAGAGCACGCGGTTGACCTTCAGTTCCGGCTCGGTGGCGACAGTCGTCGGGCTCATCGTTTGCGAACCTCCGCGCAATCTCGCCACCAGACTAAGCCCCCGCCCGCCCACCGGCAACGAAAACCTACCGCTTCGCCAGGTCCTTCAGCTCCTGAAGCGAGGCCTTGGCGATGGCTTTCTTGTCCACCAGTTGCAGGTTGTGACAGTTCACGCAGGGCCCCGGTTTCCTGCCCGACCGCAGGTCGCGCCGCAGCGCCCGCCATTCCTCGCCGTTCCAGAGATCGCCGAGGTCGTCCTTCGTCAGGTCGCCCACCGCGCCCTCGGTCCAGAAACAGCAGAACTTCACCTCGCCCTTCACCGTCACGTGCATCTGCTGCCAGACGTTGTCGCAATGATAGGCTTTCTTCTTCGCCCCGTTGCCGTTGCCGTTCGCGGCGGGCGCCGAGCGATCGTCCACGTCCATGCTCATCGGCAGGTAATCGATGCGGATGCCGTGCTGGCGGGCGCGGGCGCGGGCGCGCTCGATGGCCGCGTTGCACTCCGCCAGGTCCTTGACCCGCTCCTTCTCCAGCGACCCCACATACGGGTACATGTTCTGGAACAGCACGACCGACACGCCCGATTTGGCGGCGATGTCCACGATGTTTTCCACCTCGCCGATGGTGTCGCGCATAAGGCAGACGATGAAATTCACCACCGGATGGGGCGAACGCGCCTGTTCCTTCGCCTCCTTCAGGAGCATCAGGTTTTCCTGCACCTCCTCGAAATTCGCGCGTTTGCGCCATTTCTCGAAGGTCTCCTTCGTCCCGCCGTCGAAACTGACCATGAACAGCATCGGCCCCAGCCGCACCAGATCGTGGAAATAATCGTACTTCTTCCACAGCGTCGCATTGCTGATCACCGAAGGCGCCGCCCCATTCTCCGTCACGCACCGCAGCACATCCATGATTTGCGGGTGCAGGAACGGCTCGCCATTGCCCGCCAGCCCCACGTAGTTCGCCTTCTTGAACCAGGGCGCCAGATTGCGCACCGCCTCGATGGGAATGTGGCCCGTGTTTTTCGGGATGTCCGGGTTTTCGCGCGGACAATGGGGGCATTTCAGGTTACAGAAGTCGTTCACTTCGATGTGAATGCGCAGCGGCCGCCCCAGCATGCGGTCGCGGTCGAGCAGCTTGTCCGCGCTCGACAGCACCGTGTTCCACAGCCGATTGATTTCCCGGTAACTCACAGAGCACCCCTCGCAAGAAGTCGCCTCGCCGCGCCCGCGCCTTGCGGGCCCGGCGGCGGAGGACCCTGACGCCACCACGCCCCGCCTCGCAATCCTATTGTCGCACACCGCGCCGCCTCCGCCAACCCCACCCTCCAAAATTCCGCGCCACGACCCGCCTTCACCCTTGACAGCCGCCCCCCCGATTTCGAACACTCCTCTCCCTTGCGAGTGGGGCGGTAGCTCAGTTGGTAGAGCGCAGCGTTCGCAATGCTGAGGTCAGGGGTTCGACTCCCCTTCGCTCCACCATTCTAACTTGTGTGATTTGAAGGCCCTCTGGTTATGCCGGGGGGATTTTTTTGCTTGGTGGGGTTCGGCTTACGGGCAGCAGCGCCTGTGCTATGATTCCAACAAACCTCCTCTGAGTAGCACGGGCGTCTCGCCCCTGTCCGGCGGCGACATTTCTCCTTCACGCGCTGCTCTTGGCTGCCCCAGAAGATGCGGTTTGATAACACAATCGGGCGTAGCAGACCGCTGGCGGACCACGGGCGGGACGCTCGTGTTACCCTTTTACACCCCCGAGACCGTTAAAACCCAGAAGAAACCCACGGGTTTCCCACGCGCCGAATTTTGGCCTCTCCCCCACACTCCTCCCATCTTGCGGGTTCGGCGAGGGGGCGGCGTCGCTCCCTTTCCGGCCCGCGCATGTTGGACAGAAGAAGGGGTCACTCCCATGAATGCGATGCGCTGTGAGGCGATGACGGCGTCCTTTGGGGCGGCCGCGAGGATGAAGGGGCGCGTTTGCCAAGCCGGAGCGGCGGAGGGGCGGGCGCGGATGTTTGGCGGGTCGGGGCGGTGCGGCCTTTGGCGCGGCGGAGTTCGGGCGCAAGTCCCGCCGGCCGTTGCCTCCGGTCGATCCCGGCCTCTTTCCTCAGCTTTGCGGTCTCCCTGCACCGGGGCGCTAAGCTGTGTGAGTTCAACTATGCGCAGAAGTTCCGGGTTCCGCCCTGGGGAATGGGCAAATGGGACTTGGCACGTTATGGGAATTGAGTTTGGTTCGTGGGGCTTTCGCAGTTGCTCACGGCTAGATCGAAGCTTCGCGGTCCGGGATGGCGGCGGAAGAGCGGTACTTTCGGCAAGAAATTCGTTCCATGCTCAGACGTATTATCTATTCCTCTGTCGCTCTCAGCCTGCTGGTGGTCTTGCTGCGCTTGCTGGGTTTTGCCGAAAAGAAGACTCTTTCGTTCCTGTTCGGCGCGGGCGACGCCATGGATGTTTGGTTTTTGGCGTTGCAAATTTCGCTGATGGCCAGCTTCTTCTTGAAGGGCGTTTTCCATGTGGCTTTGATTCCGTTGCTGTCTTCGGCGCGGAATCGTGGCCGGGAGAATGCCGCCGCCACGGGCTCCGCCGCCTTCTGGCTGGTGGCGGGTACGGGCGCTTTCGTCCTGGTTCCGGGCTACTTGTTCACCGGCGAGATTGTGCGATTCTTCGCCCCCGGGTTTTCAGCATCCAAGCAGTTATTGGCGGTGGAGATGGTGCAATCGCTGCTGCCGGTGTCCGTTATCGTCAGCACGACATACTTGTTTTCTTTATCGCTCCAGGTGCAGAAGCGCTTCGAATTCGCCGCTTCGGCGGATCACATGCAGAAGATCGTTTTCATCGCGTGCTTGTTTTTGTTCGTGATCCGCAATGGATTCAGTTTTCTGGTGGTCGCCTATTGGCTTTCCGCGCTGGTGCCCTTGCTGGTTTTGTCGGGTTATCACTGGAAGCGGTTCGGCGAATGGGCCACTTTGAAGGTTCGGATTCCGGCGGTGTGGGCGATTTTGGCGCTGGCGGGGCCGACGATTTTGGGGAATGTGGTCAGTCAAGCGGGGCGGGCCTTTCAGACGCGCATGGCGTCGGGGCTGCCGCCGGGCACGGTGTCGGGGTTGATGTTCGCCCAGGTGTTGGTGGACCTGCCGCTGATGCTGGTTCCCGCTTCGCTGACGGCGGTGCTTTTCGTGTATTTTTCCGATTTCGCCGAGCGAAAGGAACTGCACCTGTCGCGGGCGTATCTGGTGGGGTCTGCGCGGATTCTGTTCGTGCTTTTCCTGCCCGCCGCGGTCTTCTACGTTTTGGAGAGCGAAACCATCGTGGCGCTGCTGTTCGGCGACGGTGCTTTCGGCGAGAGTTCCATCGCCGTCACCTCCGCGGCCCTGCTGGCCTTGGGGCTGGGGATGCCGTTTTTCGCTCTGGAGATGGTGCTGGTGACGTACTTCCAGGGCCATCAGCGGATTGTGCTGGCGGTGGGTTGCGGGTTGGCGGGGGTGTTCGCCGGGGCTGTCGGGATCTGGTTTCTGACACCGGTCTTTGGAATCGCCGGGGTGGCGCTGTATCTGCCGATCGCGCGAGCGGTCAAAGTGGCGACCCTGATTTTCTTTCTGAGGCGGCTGGATTTTCGGGTTCCCTACCGGAGCGCGATCCTCTTTTGCGCCAAGGTGGCGTTTTGCGTTCTTGTCGCGGGTGGCATCGTCGAACTGGTCCCCCTTCCCGCCGGATCGGGTTTTCTGCTGGGCGCGGCTTCGCTAGGGACTCGGCTGCTTCTGGCCTTGCTGATCTATGGGGCTCTGTTGAATTTGTTGCGCGTTCGCGAGACGACGGTTTTGATCGAAGGTTTCAAGCGCCTCCGCGCCGCGAGACGAAACAAGTCTTCCGCTTCGAGGGGCCAGGAATGAGCGGACGCGATGACGACCGGTGGAAACGTGAGCCGATCGAGCGGTCCGCCGCTGAGAGTCGATTCTCCCCGGCCGGCTCGGCCGTGAAGGCAGGAGGTGGCCATGCCGCTGTTCATCGTACACGCTAAGACCTATTCCGGGGAAGACCGCCACCTGGAGCGCGAGGCGGATTCGCGTCAGGCTCTCGCGGCGCGGCTGATGAGCGAAGGTCTGCTGCCGGTGCGAATCGCCGACGCCGCCTCGCCGGGGGGCCTGCTGAGGCCTCTGCTCGCCCGCCTGGGGCCAAAGATTTCGCGGCTGTCGGGTGATTCCGCCGCGCTGCCGCGGCCAACGAAGGCCGAGGTCATGGCCTTTGCCCGCAACATGTCCTCACTCCTGCGTTCGGGAATGGACGTCGAGGGCGCACTGCGGAGCCTGGAAAAGGAGAACAAGGGCAACATGCGGCGGATAACGGGCGAACTGTCGAAGGGCGTTCGCCAGGGTCAGCAGCTCTCCGCCGCGATGGCCGCCTGCGGGTGTTTCACGACCTTTCAGGTGCGCATCGTACGGGCCGGGGAGTATGGCGGGATGCTGGCCGAGTCCCTGGCGCGGATCGCTTCTTCCCTGCGTCAGGAAATCGCGCTGAAGGCCCGCGTGCGGCACGCTGTCGCCTACCCCTCGTTTGTGCTTTGTTTCGGAATCCTCTCGGTCCTGATCATGATTTTCTTCATCTTGCCGCGCTTCGTTTCGATGTACCGGGAAATCGATGCGGATTTGCCGTGGCTGACGGATCTGCTCCTCGGGGTGGGACAAATCGCCGATCGGCACAAGGTTTGGCTGCTGCCGGCGGTGATCCTAGGCCTCGTGGCGTTGGTGGCTGGCGCCATCCGGTTCGCCAAGACCCCCGCCGCGGGAGCGCTCCGGCTCAAACTGCCGGCCTGGGGCCAGGTGCTGCGGCAGTTTGAGGAAGCGGCTTTTCTGCGCAATCTGGGGATCTTGATGCAGAGCGGCATTCCCGTTCCCCAGAGCCTACGCATCTGCGCCGAGGTTGGAGGCAACTCGGTTTTCGGCCTGGCGGCGGAACGGATTCTCGAAGGCGTGTCGCGGGGCCACCGCCTCTCGGCGGAGATGCGGCGCCAAAACATCTTCAGCGAATCGGTGCTCAACCTTGTCAGCATCGGCGAGAACGGGGGCGAATTGTCCGCCTTGCTCCTCGACACTGCCGAATCGATGGAAGAACGGGCCAACGAGCAAGTATCGAAGCTGCTCACCTATCTGGAGCCGCTCCTGATCTTGGCCGTCGGGGTGGTGATGGGGTTGCTTGTGGTGGCGATGTTGACGCCGATTTTCAGCCTCAGCGCCGGGCTGAGGAAGTAGCCGGACGCTTCCGGAGGAACAGCGCCACGGCCAGCACCGCCCCGGCCGCGGCGAACCCGACAAGCAGCAGATTCATCCGGCTGCGGCCCGGCGGCGAAGCCGACGCGGAGTGCGCGGCAATGGCGGGTTTGGGTTGCGCGGCGGGGTCGGAGGGAGGGGTGGCAAGTTCCTCCTCCGAACCTTCCGTCTTCGTCAGCGGGGGCGTATCGTGCCGCACTTCCAGGCCCAGACCGCCGACCGCCTCGCTGCGGGACTTGCCCAGCCGCTCCTCCATCTTGCCGTAGTACTCTTGCAGGTACCCGCCTTCGAAAACCAAGCGATCCGCCTTTTCGCCGACCTGCTCCGCAGCCGCCAGATTTCCCAGCCGGTAGTGCGTGTCGATCAGCGCCACCACGGCCCACTTGTAGGTGCCGTAGGTTTCGTGGTCCTCCGGGAAGTTTTCTTCCTGATAGGTGACGATTCGTTGAAGGAGCGGCAGCGCCAAACCCACCTCGCCCCGGTCCGTGGCACCGGTGGCGAAACGCGTCAGTTTGTTGATCAACCCGTGGCCCGGCTCGCTGATCGACAAAGCCAGGTTCACATTCGCCACGAATGCGTCGCCGTCGCCCGTCAGTTCGTAGAGGGCGTAGGCGGTGTCGTAGAGTTCATCGCCCAGTTCCTGGGGAACGCCGCTCGGCAGGGAGGCCGCTTCCAGAAGCGTATTGAGTGCGAATTCCCGATTTTGCACTTGGTGCTCGGTGGTGGGAAAAAGGCGCCATTCACGGTCGGCTTTGTCCCGCAACGCTATCAGCTTCTCCAGGCCGATGATGAACTTCTGCCTGAGCAGCGTTTCCGAAAAACCGTCTGGAACCTGCCCCGACTCGAAGCGCTCGCGGAACAGGTCGGCGGAGCGGCGATAGGCGCTTGTCGCCAGTTCCAAACCATCGCGCGCCGAGTCCGACGGGCCAGATTGCTCCACCTCTCGCGCCAGGTACTGCTCGGCCACTTCGCCCTTCACCTGCTCCGTTCCGTAGAGGAGCGTGTTGCGGTAGGCTTCTTGCATGCCCACGGTTTCCGGCAGGAATTCCCGAAGCGCGTCGTAGTACGCGAGGACTTCGGGCAGCGGCGCCCGCGCCTCGAAGGCGCTTTTCGCCCCCAGGTCGTGCGCGTTGATCAGTTGCTCTGGATAAGCTTCCGGATGATCGATCACCCGGTCGAACTGATCGCGCGCCGCGGCATATTGCCCTTCCTCAAGGTAGAGCCCGCCGAGGGCCATCCGGGCGTGCGGCTCGTCGGCTTCCGCGTGGGGCATCGAGAGGAAAACCTCGAAGCGCTCGATCCACTGATCCCGGTCGGCAATGTCCTCCTTCGGGGTACCTTCCCACTCGTCCAGCAAACCGGCGAGGTCCCCCTGGGCTGGGAGGTGGGAGGCGAGCAAAGCGAAAAGGACGACCAGGTGAATGAAGGCCTGCGGAAGGGTCCTGAGCGGTACGCGCACCATCCGAGCCCTACCCCACACTCTGCGTCACCCGCAGCACTTCGTCGAGCGAGGTCATTCCCCGCCGGGCGAGAGCGACGCCGTTGTCGCGAAGGCTTGGGATGCCGCGGGCGCGCAGGTCGGCTCGGAAGTCGTCGGCGGGGGCGCGCTCCATGATGCGCCGGCGGATGGCGTCGTTCACTTCCAGCAATTCGTAGATCACCGACCGCCCCCGATAGCCGGTGTGGCGGCAGGCTTCGCAGCCTTCGCTGATCGAAAAGGCCGCTCCGGGGCCGAAGTGTTCGGGGCCGAGAAGAGCCTGTGTCGCCTCCGGCACCGGATGCACGCGCCGGCATTCGGGACAGAGAAGGCGCACGAGCCGCTGCGCCAGCACGCACGTCAGGGTCGATGCCAGGATGAAGGGCTCCTGGTCCATATCGAGGAGCCGCGCCACCGTCGCCACCGCGTCGTTGGTGTGGAGGGTTGAAAAGACCAAGTGGCCGGTCATCGACATCCGGACGGCGATGTCGGCGGTTTCCGTGTCGCGGATTTCTCCCACGAGGACGACGTCCGGGTCGTGGCGCAGGATCGAACGCAAAGCCCGCGCGAAGGTGAAGCCGATTTCTTCGTGGACCTGGAGCTGAATGATGCCGGGCAGGCGGTACTCGACCGGGTCTTCGACGGTGATGGTTTTGACGGTCGGTTTGCTGACGTTTTGCAGGAGGGAATAAAGGGTGGTGGTCTTGCCGCTGCCTGTCGGTCCGGTGATCAGGATCATGCCATTGGGATTGGACGACGCCCGCACGAGGGCTTCCAGGCTTTCCTCCTCGAAGCCCAGGTCGGCGAGGCCGAAGGTGACGGTGTCGCGCCGGAGAAGGCGCAGGTTGATGGCTTCCCCGAGGGGTGTGGGAAGCACCGAGACGCGCAGGTCGAACTTGTCGTGGCCGACGCGGAAGGGTATCCGGCCGTCCTGGGGAAGCCGCTGATCGGCGATGTTGAGCTGAGCCATGACCTTGATACGGCTGGTGATGGCGGCGCGAAAGCGGCGGAGCGCGGGCGGAACCTTGATTTCCTCGAGAAGCCCATCGAGGCGATAGCGGATGGTGAAGCTTTCCTCGCCCGGTTCGAAGTGAATGTCGGTGGCCCGCAGGCGATAGCCATCGCGGATGATCTGATTGACGAAACGGATGATCGCCGCGTCTTCGCTGTTGTCGGCGCCGTGGGCGAGGGCGTCCTCGTCTTCTTCGCCGGCGAGAGAGATCTCCCGTGTCATGCGGTCGATGCTCTCGGCGCCGACGCCATAGGTTTTGTTTATGGCCTCTTTGATGTAGGCGGGGAATGAGAAGCGCGGTTCGATGCGGATCGAGTCGCCGAGCAGCATTTCGATTTCGTCGCGCTGCGTCCGGTCCTGGGGCCGGGCCATGGCCAGGGTGAGGACTCGCCGGTCTGAATCGAAAGCGAGCGGGACGGCGATGTAGTGGAGGGCCATGCGCGGAGGCAGTAGATCACGCGCCGCTTCGCCGACCGTTTCCTTTTCAGGCCGGCACCAGGGAAAGCCGATGGCCTCGGCCACGATCATGCCGATTTCCGGACGGGAGGAGCCGGTGATTTCGAAGACGATTTCGCCGAGCGGACGTTGAGAGCCGGTGGCCAGCCGCTCGCTTTCTTGCTGGGCCAGTCCTCTGAGAATGGCCTCCTGCGCGACGGCGCCGGCCTTGGCCAACCGTTCCCCCACTCTGACCTGGCCTGCGTCCACAGTCTTGGAACCGTTCACTGCTCCAACCGCTTTCCCGCCCGTTCTTCGCGCTCGCGGACGTCGCGTTCGAGGGCCGGTGGAGCCAGAAAGTAATCTTCCGGCAAGTCATCGGCGTCTTTTCGGGTTTGTTGAATTCGAGGACGGAGAATGATCACCAGTTCGCGGGTGTCGTCGCGTTGACGCTTCTCCTTGAAGAGGTTACCGATGATGGGCACGCGCTTGATGAAGGGAAGTCCGGAGTCAGTGTTTTGCTTATCGCGGGTAATCAATCCGCCGAGGAAGATCGTTTCGCCGTCTTCGACTTCGACGATCGAGTTGGCGCGGCGGGTTTCCACCACGGGAATTCCGTCGCGCACTTCGGCCAGATTGCTGAATTCGGTGCGAACGTCCAAGGTCAGCAGGTTTTCCGAATTGACGGTGGGTGTGACTTCAAAAGTAACGCCGACATCGATGAACTGAACGTTCTCGATAGCGACTTCGTTTTGCAGGGTGGTCTCGCGGTAAGGTTCGCGGGAACCGGAGAAAATCTCCGAGGTATTGCCCACCAGCATACGGATGGTGGGATTGGAAAGCAGCTCGGTGTCGCGGTCCTCCTCCAGCGCCCGGATGACGGCGTTGGCCTGGACGTTCGGCTGGATCACCTCCAGGTAGTTGTTCGTCGTCTTGATCGGGTTGTCGATGGGACCGCCGGGAGGATTGCCGAGGACGCTGCCGATGGGCTTGGGGCCATCCGCCGGGAAATTGGGATTGATGGTCCCATCCACGAAAGTCTCGTCCAGACCGTTGAAGTCGCTTCCGTAGATGCGCCATCCGATGTCCTGGATTTTGCGGGTCGCCACCAGCAGGATTTTCGCTTCGATTTCGACCTGGATATTGGTGACTTGGTCGCGCTCCTGGAGCAGCGCGTAGGCCATGTCGACCTGCTGGCGCTCACCGGTCAGGATCAGCGAATTGGTGCGTGAGTCGACGCTCGCCAGGACCTGAGGAAAGGCATCGGTGACGATGGAGGCATTTTCGCCGGCGAGGGAGTTCATCGGAGAAAAGACGCGCGACGTCAGGTTTCCCTGAATTTCGTTCATGACTTTGGCGAGATTGTCGAGCCGTTCCGGCGTGTCGGTCACGATGATCTGATTCGCTCCTTCGACCACCTGGACATTGGTCGTGGTGCGGCCACGGGCGCCCCCTTCGGCGGCTGGCGCTCCCAGTTCCCCGCGCTGGATGCGTTCGGCGAGTTGCTGAGGATCGACCCGGCCGGTGCTGAACACGCGGGTTTCCACGGGGACGTCCACTTCGCGAATGAAGTCCAGGGCCCGGCTCATTTTGTTGGCCTTCTCGGTGACGATGATCCGGTTGCTGCGATCGTCCACGACGATTCCGCCGAGGCTATTGGCCGAGAGGAGAAGGACTTCGCGCAAATCCTTGGCGATGGATTCGGCCGAACCGAAACGGACCTGAATCACGCGCGTCTCCAGGTCCGAGTCCAGTTGGCTCGCCAGAGCCTCGTAGTGGGCGATGCGCTCCGGGGTCCCGCGCAGAATCAGAGCCCGGGCTCTCGGGTCTGCCGTGATGCGGATCAGTTCGTCGGGAGAGGTGACGGTCTTGTTGAGCGATTCGGCGAGGGCTTCCGGGCTGGCGTTCTCGACCGTGACGACGCGCGTCTCGGCGTATTGATTCATGTAGTCGCGGCGCGAGAGAAGAAGAATGGCGGAATCGGTTTCGACGATTTCGAGCTGGTAGGCCGACGCCAAAGAGTCCAGGGCCTGGCGGAAGGTCACATTCTCGAAGAACGCGGTCACCTTCGTCTGCTTCACCCCATCGCCGAGGATCAGGGTCTTGGGGCTCGCGTTCGCCAACATGCCCAGAACTGTTTGCAAGGGCAGGTCGGGAACGCGCAGGTCGAGCAATTCTTCTCCAGAGACGGCCGCGCCGCCGTTTCCAGCGGTGGACGATTGGGAGCCGGTGGAACGCCAGGGAACGGGTTCCTGAGCGGGGATCGGCGGCAGCGAGAGGAAAAGGAAGGCCAGCAGGAAACCGGTCATCAATGGCTGGATCCTCCGCTGGAACGAAAAGGGGCTAGGAAGAGAGAAGGCTGTTCTCATGGCACAAGCTCAAGCCTCTCTCCCTGGTGGCTGAAGACGACACGGTCGTCCCGAACGGCTTCGACGGTCAAATCGCCGAGCAATTCTCCGACACCATAGAGAGCGGATTGGCCTGACTCCTTGTTGTAAATAAAGGCTTTCGCCGCCGGCCCTTTGCCGCTGACGCCCAGGAACTGAAAACTGCCCAGAACGTTCACCACCTCGGTCCGGCGGGTTTCGTAGAGCAAGCTCTGACGGAACATCTCGCGCTGCCGCAGGGGGGCGGCATATTCGTTCAAGGCCTTGGGCACATAGCGTTTCGAAACATCGGGTGGCGGAGGGTATGGCGCCGATCCGGCGCGAATGCGATAGGGTTCGGCTGTCAGGGCATAGACCATCCAACCCAACGCCGCAAGGCACAGCAGTATCAGAATGACCCTGGTTCTCTTGAGGGCCGCATCGGCGGAGGTCGTCATGGCTCCACCTCGTCACGGATACCGAGGCGTACGATTTCCAGTTCCGATTCCAGGCGATTGTTTTTCATCCTCAGCTTCATCGTCCGAATCTTGAACAGAAGCTCGGAATTCTGCACGGCGTGGAGGAACCGCGTGAGTTGCTCCGTGTCGCCTGCCCCGCGGAAGCGGACCGTGTGACGGTCGAAGTATTCGAGCGATTCGTCCTTCAAGTGGCTGTTCTCGAGAATCTCCACGCCCGAGTCCTCCGCCAGAGATTCGATCGCCAGGAGCATGGTGATGATTTCGCGTTGTACGGAGTCGGAGGTCGTCACCCGCTCTCGGATATCGGCGAAGGCTTTTTCGTATGCGGCCGCCTGATCGGTGACAGCCCGCAGACGCGCGGACTCGCGGACGGAAAGGGCGGTGCGCACCCGCGCGCCTTTGCTGTCGCCCATCAGGGGACGAAGCACCAGCATCTGGAATCCGGCGAGGACGGCGATCGCGACCGTCGCCAGGAGAAGAATCCGCTCCCGTTTGTTCACGTTCATGGCGTTTGCTGGCTCCTTGCCTTGGCCGGGAGCAAGGTCATCGTGAAGCGAATGGAGCGGGTATCGCCATATTGACGGAATTGGAGGCGGGGGCTGCCGACGACGCGCAGGGTTCCTTTGGCGTTGAGCGCTTCCGCGAATCGCCAGGGGGTGATGTCGTTGAGGGAATGGCCTTCGATGACGGTCTGACCGCCCTCTTCCCAGTTCAGACTGTCGAGGAACAAACCTTCGAGTTCGCGATCGTTGGCGCGCAAGGTTTCCTGCAGAGCCGCCAAGACTTCGAGGGGAGGGATTTCGTATTCGAGTTGCTCATTGATGGCTTCGATGCGCTCGCGAACCGCCTCGACGGATTTGGCGCGTCCGCTCAGGCGGGCGATCTGCGTTTGGCTGTCGTCTCGCTGCCTTTCCAGCGATTTCCGATAGACGGCCCCGTTTCCCGCGACAAGCAACAGCAGCAGCAAGGCCAGGATGGCGACCTGGATCAGGAGACGTTGGCGGCTTTCCGACTGCCGATTGGAAACCAGGGCGGCGGGGAGCATGCCGGCGGTGGGGGTTTCGGCCCACCGCCACCCCGCCAGTGCGAGTGGCAAATCCGCGGCATCCTCGCTGCCCGCCTGCGTCAAGCCGGGGAACGCGTTCCGCACGGCTTCGGACCATGGCACCGGCCGCGCGGGCCCGTGGCCGGCTCTCGCTCCATCGACAAGACGCTCCTCCGCGACGGGCCAAACCTCGATTGGCCCGCCTTCCTCATCCCTCGTTTCCGTCAAAATTTTAGCGACTTCGGATTGAGGACGAGCACGCCCGGCCGGGGGAGGCAGCATACCTGGGGAAGCGCTTTGGCCGTCTGGCGCAGGGACCGCCACGGATTGCGCCCATTCCAGCCACTCCGCGTTGCGGCCATCCAACAGCAAGAGACGGTGCTCTTCTTCCGGCTGAGCAAGCCCTGCGCGCACCACAAGAAGCGTGGGCAGGACGGCGCGAACATCCAGCCCCGCCTGACGGCAGAACGCGACTTGGCTTTCCACCCGCTTCAGCGACGTCCACGCGACATCCACAACTTGAGTCGGCGCGGGGGGCGCAAGGGGGCCATCGGCCTCCGGCGCCCGCTCCCACATCCAAGCCGAGTCTTCCAAATCGAGCGGCAGCATCGACCCGAGGCGATAGGCCAGCATGGCCCGCACTTCATCGCCAGTCGCTTGGGGAAGGATGAGGCGCAGCACCGAATAGTCGCTGCGCCGGAGCAACAGGACAACGCGGGAAGCCGCCTCCGAACCCAAGGCCGCCGCGGCGCCCGCTGAAAACTTCGCCAGCTCCTCCGCGTTCGATCCCGTGGCGGAGAGCGCGACCTGCCATTGTCCGCGGCGTTCGCGCAGGGCCAGCGCCCGCCAGCCCTCCGCCCCCGCATCCCGAGCGAAAACGATCACAGGCCCCGGTCCTCCATCCAGTATTCGACTCGGACTCCGGCTTCATCGACCCGGCGCGCCAACGCTTCGATTCGGTAAAGGCGGTGAGTCCGGGGAACTTCGACGCAGACGCCGATGCGGTAGAGATCGCTGGTAAAACTCACGTTGGCCGCGACGCGATCGAGGCCGACTTCCCGAAATCCGGAGATGGCGGAAATCGAACCGAGGTCCTCCGCTTTTTCCAGCAGCACGTCGTCCTCCGTTCCCTGGATGCCGTCGGCACCGCGGCGGAGGGTCAGAATCTGCTCCCCCGCGGTTTCGTTCAATCCGGGCACCAGAGCCAGCCGCTGTGCCGACGCCAGATTCGGATTGGGCAAGGCGGCCCCTTCGTCCCCGCCGGATTCGGTCATCAGGGTCAGGTGCTCGGCCAGGCCGCCCGGCGCCTTCGCGAGGATCGCCTCGAAGGGCGAGGGTTGGCCCGTGCCTTCCCTCTCCGCCCAGCGGTATGCCTCCCAGTCCTCCACCGTTCCATTCCAGTTCAAATCGCGCCCGTGAATGTCGAAGAGGCGAAGGGAGGGAAGGGAGGCCATGAGGCGCCATTGCTGCGGGAATTCCTCCTCCGCTTCCGGGACCGATTTCTCGGCGTAGTCAGCCAGCCGCTCCGCATTGTCCTGCGCCTGCAAGCGGGTCATGCCCAACGATTCGAGGAGCCGGGCGGCGCCCTCGCGGTCGGAAATGGCGACTTTGCTGTCTTCGGCTTGAACCCGGACATGAATGAGCAGATCGGGGAAATCCTCCGCCACCCGTTCCGCAAGGCCTTGCGCCGTCAGGGTTCCCCATCCCCAGCCTTCCACCTCGCCATCGGCTTCGGCGTTCGCGTTTTCCGCGAGACCGCCGAGCACCGCTTCCATGGCGCTGGTGGCGGCATCGCGCATGCGCTCGGCCTCGCTGGCGTTCCGCAGGTGGGAAAGGGCCATCTGGGCGTCCCGGAGCTGATAGGAAGCCACGAGCGCCAGAATCAGGATCGTCCACAAAACCGCCGGCAAGACAAAGCCCTTTACCCACTGATCACCCGAGCGGCAGGGTCCCGGTCTCACTTCACGTCGTCTTCCTGCATGGCGTTATCTTCTTTGTTCGGTCCCATGCTGTACAGGTTGAAGGGGCGATCAGTGTCGAGGCGCGCCGACTCGGTCAGGTAGACGTAGGGATTGCCCCAGGGATCGATGGGTTCGGTTTCGCCGAAGCGGCGCCATTCGTCTTCGGGAATGGAGGAAGGTCGTTCGAGCAGAGCCATCAACCCGCCGTCTTCCAAGGTGGGATAGCGCCCGTAGCGCTGCTCGAAGAGAGAGAGCTGCGTCCTCAATTGTCCGAGGTCCGCCTGAGCCCGCGCCAGACGGGCGTCGGTCGACATGCCGGAAAAATTCGTCACCACGACGGCGGCCAGAATCCCGATGATAATCACCACCAGCATGATTTCCATCAGCGTGAAACCGCGCCGTGACATCCCCGGCGGAAAACTCTTCGATCCAAACTTGCGCATCTTGACTTTCCTCATGATGATACCGGGTCGCGCCCGCCTCTTTTTTCGCCGTTCCGAATAGTGGGTTCCGCAACCCAGGTAAAGCCTTATTTCGAGATTTGATAAAGCTCAGAAATCTGCCACTTATTCCACCTTGAGCAAACCGGTCACCGGGACCCGAAGCTCCCTGGTCCCACCGTGATCGACAGAAAGTTCCAGCTCCCCGCGAATCACCCCGCTGCCCGCCCGCTCCACATCCAGAGAGACCTTCAGCGTCAACCCTTCGTCCGTCGGTTCGCCCGCTTCCACACTCAGTCCATTCACGCCGCTCTTCCAACTCAGGAGTCTGGGATGCCCGCTTCCGGTCAGAACCAGCGTCCGGCTTACGATTCCGCGCTCGCGAACCAGGCCAAAGAATAGTTCCTCGGGTACGGGATAGAGCGAGGCGGCCTTTTCGACGCGCACGGGAAGGCTGACGCGCTCGTATTCCGGCCAGTTTGTTGTCAACTCGGTGTGTACCACATGCTTGCCGGGGCTCAGGTCCGGTTTGAGGCGAAAGGTGAGTGGCAAGTCCCAGACGCCCTGGCCCGCCTGTTCGCGACGCCCCACCTCCTCCAGGATCAGCAGGCTTTCCTCTGGATTGGCCACCTCGACGATCAATGGACGATCGTAGGCAAGGCTCAGCACGACCCGCTGCGGCGGCGGTCCGAGCGCGGCCTGCTCACCGGTCAGGAAGCCTAGGTTGAGGGATCTGGGCTGCCAACTGAGCGGGGGCGAAACGACGCCCGTGATTTCGAGAACGGCAAGGGGATTGTCGGGGTCGTTGGTCTTGACGGTGATGGAATAGTTCGCCGCTCCCCGATTGCCTGAGGTTCGGATGCTGGCCTGCAGGCTGCCGGTTGCGCCGGGGGGAATGAGTGGGAGTTCGACGTCGGCCACCGTGCAATAGCCGCAGGAGGTTTGGGTGTTGAGGATGCGCAAGTCGGCGTCTCCGTCGTTTCGAAACGCGAAAACCGCGGAGGCTGTTCGATCGTCGGGCACGGTTCCCAAATCCACTTTGCCGCTCGCCAAATGGAAGACCGGCTGCGCTGGCCCATTTTCCGTGATCGGTGGCAGCAGAACGAAGGCCTCTCCGCTCCAATGGTCCATCGTATCGGGATCAGATTGATCGGGATGCCAGGCGGTAGGCGATCCCTCTGTGGGCAGGAGGAGGACCGGCGTGCGCGCGATACGCAATTCCTCAACCGAGAGGCTCTCTCGGTAAAGCAATCGTGCGCCGTTGAGAGCCGCCAAGGCTTCGCGACCGTCGAATTCGCCCGTCATCTCGGCCAAGGCCTCCGCAGCCCCGGGCTCCGGCGCCGGCCAGTTTTCCATTTCGCCCTGGAGCCCGGTCAAGGCGTGCGCCTCCTCAAGAGACGGCGGGCGGCCCACCGCGCCGGATGGAAGACCGGCGAGCAAGGCGAACGATGCTGCTATGGCGGTAAAATGCGGTTTCGACACCGATGGCTCCCTGTCGCGAAAAGGCAACGTCTATACCCGGCGGGGTGTGATTCACGAGTTTATTCATCTTTGCAATTGCCGCGAGAGAGACCCAAGGCAAATTTGGACCCCCGGCCTGCGCGGCGCGGCCCATTCAAGCCAACCGGCGGAAGCCACCGGGGTGGGGGGGGCAACGGCTATGACGAAAAGAAGAACGAAGCGCGGCTTCACCCTCGTCGAAATCATCCTCGTGACCCTCATCCTGACCGTCCTGCTCGTGGCCGTGGTGACGAACTATTCCGCAGCCTACGACGACATGGCGCTCGAACGGGACGCCAAACTGATGGCCGCCACCCTTTTCGAGGGCCACACGAGGGCCCGTTCCGAAGGGCGCGACGTCTGCCTCCTCATCCATGAAGATCGCCAGGGGTACCATCTGGAAGCCCCCGAAACCAGCGACCGGTCCGGTGCGGGAGCGGTCTCGACGGAGCCGCTGGCGGACGATCTCGGGTTGCCCGTCCGCCTCAGCCGAGGCGTGGAAATCGGCATCGTGCAATTTGACGCCGCGCGGGGCGGAGATCCGAATCGCGTTTGGCTCTTTTCCGACGGGCGGATTGACGGAGGCGTGATCGTGCTGACTGGCCGCGGCGGACGGGAAGCGGAACTCCGGGTCCCGCCCCGCACGGGCTTGACCGAAATCGACTTCCACTACGAGAGCAGGCCGTAAGTCCTTTTCAATTCGCCGTCTGGGAAACCTTCGGCGGCTCCGTCGTTTCGGAGGAGCGAGCCAGACTGGCCCACTTCTCTGGGTCGTGGCGAATCGCCACCGCCGGTTTTTCAAAGGTCAAAGGTTCCAGCGGCGTGGTCTCCAGGTAGGCCCTTGAACTCTCAAGGATTGCCGCCGAGAGGGCGGAGGGATCATACTTCACTTCGAGAACCTCCCCTCCCGTCTGAAAATCGCCCAGCGACACGAGCCCGTAGCCATGGCTTTCGGCGAACTGCTTGAAGGCGAAGGAGAACTTGGTGGTGTTGGCGTCGGGATAGACGACCAGCAGACTGCCCGGCGCCATGGCGCTCAATTCCTTGCGCAGCGCGAACTTCACATCGTTGAGGTTCCGGCAGGCTCCCGGGTCCAGCAGGCACCGCATCAGGCGGCCTTCGCCGCCATCCGTTGCGGAATGAACCATGCCCGGCATGGCGGCCTCCAGAGCGTCCTGAAAAGTCAACGCGGGAGGAAAATCGTGGGTGAAGACGAAGCCCACGGCGGGAAAATCCTCTCCCCATTCCGCCCGCAGAAAATCGACCAGAGGTGCCGCCGAAGGCGTGGTTTCCACGACAACCGTGGAGGTATCGAGCCGCCACCAGAGCGAACCTTCCTCGCCATGGCCCGATCCGAGCAAGTCTTCGTTCGCGACCACGGCGAAGTGGGGCGGTGCGCCTTCCCGCGGAGCCGCTTCGTGCCACTGCTGGGCGGCCACGGCGTCCACGGAAACGACGGCGAAGGGACGCTTCGTTTCCGACGCCTTGGATTCGAGGTGAGCGGCCAGAGCGGCGGGATCGCCAAAGGTCTGGAGTTCCAGCAGTTCGCCATGGGCCCGCTCCCGCAACCCATCCTTCAGCGCCTGCGCCAAATCCTGTTGCTGAGGCGATGGCAGGGTGGAGACCAGGAGGACATCAAAACCCAACGAGGCCGGTTCTTGCGCCACGGCAAAAGCCGCAGCGGACAAGGCCAGGCTCGTGGCGATGGCCCTGACGGCGGTGGCCGGTCGCAAGGATTCACGCATGAGGGGGAACTCCTGAGCAGGTCGCGGTGAAACTCACGCAAGGGGCTTGGCGCAGTGGTGTCAAGACGCGATCGACCCGTGCTGCGCATCCCCGATGTGCTGGCCGGACGCTCCCTTTGTCCTTTGCAGGCAATACGCTTGGCTGAAACGCCGAAGGTTGCGGATCTCGCTGTCCTTCGCGTCATAGAGCAAGGTGAGCGCGCATTCATCGCGAGGCGGCATGTTGTCCGCGGTGCTCCAGTCGTTCATGCGCAAGGGCGTGAAATATCCGATGCGCCAACCTTTGCGCCTCAGAATGCGGATGCGCAACCCGATGCTGGCGGCGTACCAGACATTGATCATGGCCAGTGGCGCAATCCACCACAGGCCGGCGTAGACGTTGAGGGACCCCATCAGGTAGAAGGTGCCAAAGCCGCAGAGTGCCCCGAACAGCGCCAAGTATTGCATCGCTTATCTCTCCCGCCACAGCAAGGTCTCAAGAATCTTGTCCGCCGCGCCAAGACGGGACGGCTCAGAAAAAATCCACCCGCACGTTGTCGAAGAACGCCCCCGGGGGGCCTTCGCTGAAGAGCCCGATTTTGCCCCGAGCCTGGGCGTCCTCGCCTCCGCGTGCCTCCAGAACCGGTTCCCCGTCCACCAAGACGCGAACCGCGCCGTCCGGAGAGGTTCGTTTGGCCAGTTCGTACCACCGCCCCAATTCCAGATCCAGCGGAGCCGACACCAGTTCCCGCTCCACGCCATCCTTGGTTTCAACAAGCCTCAGGCGCCCGCCGGTGTCGGCCGTGGGGCGCTCCCAACGTACCGCCCGGTGGTTGTCCACGTCTTGCCAGGCGTAGATGAAACCGATGGCCTCGTGCCCCGAATGGCGCAGCAGGCAGTCCATGTCGTACTGCTGCCAAAACCCTTCCCCCGCCAGAGCCAGGGCTTTTCCCGGAGCCAATTGGGCGAAACTGTCCACGCTGCCGATGGCCGGGTTCGTCATCACTTGCCAGCGCCCGGATTGGGGCGTCCAGGACGCGGAGTTGTTGCCGTCGCAGCCCCCGAATCCGTCGTAGAACCGGCGAATGCCTCGCACGTCCACGGCCGCCACGCCCTCGAGAGCTGGCACTTCGACCGGCCCCTTGAGGATGCGGGCTGGCGAGAAGGGGACCCGTCCCGCCTCGCGCCCGTCGAGGTGGAGCACCACCTCGTGCTCGAAGCAGCGCAACGAGAGGTTTTCTTGCGGGAGCGGCAGGGTGGAGTCCTCACTGAAGGAGTGGATCGCGTTCTCGAACCGATCCTTCAAAGCCCACGCCCCGGCGCCGTCACGCACCAATTCCAGACCAGCCACCGTGAGGCCGATGGGCGCCGCTGCCTCACGCATTTCCAGCGAGACGACGTAATTGCTCCAGTCTTCGTCGCCGACGGTCAGTTCCTCGCTCGTATCCGAGCCAGAGAATTCCCGACGGAACCCGATGGCGACATTGGGCTCGAGAGTAAATCGGCGCACCGCGGCGCCTCCGCCGCCGGCGGAAGCCAGTCCGACGCGGCCCCGCTGGACCCGGCGCTCCACCGTTTCCAGCACCGGTTCTCCTTCGACTCGAAGAACGATAACGCCGTTGCGGGATTCGAGTTCGACCGAATTCCAAGTCTCGAGCGGCAAATTGACCCCTTCGGCACTCGCCAGAGGTTCCGGTTGCCCATCGCGGACGCGCCGGAAAGCCACCTCGCCCGGGCTCAGATCGAAGGCAAAGTAATTGCCGGCGTTTTCGTGCAGGTAGAGCAAACTCACTTCGCTGCTCTCGCTTGGGAAGTACACTTCGCCGCGGGCGATCAGGTCTTCCTCGAGCACATGGTCGATCACCAGCAGGTGGGCGGGCGCCTCTGCCGCCGGCGGCGCGGCCAAGGCGGTTTCGCCTCCGATGACGACCGTTTCCCAGGCCGACCCCTCCGAGGCGATCCAGCCCCAGGGCTGGGCCGAATCGAGCCGCTGGGCGAAGGCCACGTCCCAGGCGCCCTTGGGCACGAACGTTGGATCGTTCGTGATCAACAGTTTGTCGAGATGAACTCCGTCCTCGCGGTTCGAGAGCAAGAGCGTGTTCTCCCCCGCTGACAGCCGCAGCCTCTCGATGCCGACCCAGTGCCAGCGCCGGAAGTCGGCGTCGTTGCCCAGGATCAGTTGGGGACCATCGTTTACCTTGAGGAAAAAGGCGTTGCCACAGGCGTCTTCCCACCAGGTGCGCGCCCAGAGTGAGTACTCGCCGGCGGCCGGGACGTCGACAACCCAGCTAGCACTGCCTCCTCCCTCTTCGCGCCAGCCGGCGCCCACGCCTTCGGGAATGCGCACGGTGCCGCCACGCGACGCCCCCGCCTGCGAGGCCAACTCCATCGGAGCCTGAATTCGGGACGCATCCTCCGCTTCGAGCCACAAGTAAACCGCGTTCCGGGGAGCGGGCGCCTCGGCGCGCGGGCGGAGCATCGCCGCCCCCACCGGAATCGCCACCGAGAGGAGGAAAACGCCGACAGCGCCCCACGCCAGCCGGGACGATGGAGCCGGCCGGCTGGCGCGGAAGACGAGCGCGCGAAAAACGGACGCCCAATCCGGCCCAACCTGGGCCAGAACAACACCGGACAGCAGGCCGAGGGGAACGAAAAGGCCGGTCTGAAAAAAAGGCGCCCAGAATCCGCCGGCAGCCAACCCGAGCAAGCCCAGACCTCCAGCCGTAGCCGCCTCCGGCGCCGCCGATTCCTCGATTTCCCGGGCCCCGGCGCAAGCCCCCGCCACCACCAGAATCGCCAGCAGAGCGGTCGCTGGGAAACCGATCGAGGACAACACGACCAGCCAACCGTTCTGCGTGTCCGGGTCGCTCGTGTTCAGTTTTGGCATTGGCGAATAGTAGCGCCCGATGTTGGCTTGGTAGTTGCCCAATCCGACACCAAGCAGGGGCCTGTCGGCTGCCATTCTGACCGCGGCAATCCATTCCGCAAGGCGCTGCTTGAGGATTTCCGGGTCGAATGAGCGGTCAAAATCGGGGGGCGGCGCCGGCTCTAGGGGAAGAAACGGCGCCTGCACGCGGACCGCGCCGCGCTCGCCCAGGCTCACGTTCAGCAAGGTTCCCGGCTCTGTTTGAGCCAGGTGCGCTCCGCGGGCGTACGCGCTGGCCACGTCGGCGTATTCGTGGACGCTGAAGAACCGGCGCGTTTCCACCGGATGGCTGGCCGCTTGCACCGCCAGTACCGCGACCGCCAAACCCGTTGCCGCCCAGCGGACGCGCCTCAACTCCGGGGAAAAAAAGAACATGGACGCAAGGCATTGCACCGCCAGCGCCAGCGCGTATCCGAAATCCCCGAAGGTGGCCGCCATGGCCAACGCCAGCGGCCCGGCGAAACCGAACCTCCAAGCTGGCGCGAGGCCCTTCCACCGCCCGATCGTCACTACCAGACAGGGAAAGGCCATCAGCATCCAGAGCGAATAGACCGCGTTGGTCGGCAGCATCCCGCGAACGTAATAGGCATCGTTGCCCGCGATAGTCTGGCCCAGAGCCCACAGCAAATTGACCGCCGCCGCCGCCGACAGTCCAGACACGAGCGCCATGGACTCTCGCCGGCCGGTCAAGGACGCGCCAGCCAGCAGGGCGAGACCGATCAATCCGCCGACCTGGGCAAAGCGGACCAATCCGCCGCCCCCCCCCTGCGCCAACGCCCCCGCCGCCAGCAGGCCGAAGAAGAGCAGCCAGGGACAGCCCTTGAGCAAACTCCGCCAGGAAACCTTCCGCGCCAAAACGGCGACCGCGAGAATCGGAACCAGAAGGAGTCCCGCCACGGAGCACCGGACGCCGAAGACCTCCGCTTGCGCACGCATCAGGCCGAGCGAGAAGACGGCGGGAGTCGAGAATCCCAGTAAAAAAATCAGAGCGCGAAGCAACGTGTTCATGACGCGAAGGCGAACCAGACGCTAAGAAGTTGGGGCCGAGAGTGGGCGGGGCAAGCTTTACAGGCGAAGCCGGTCGGGCTTCAAGGAAAGACGAACCGAGTCCTCGAGAAGCCGGAGGGCTCGCTGGGCCTGGCGCCCCGCGTCGAAGTGGAGTAAGACGATCCGTCGGGCTTCCTGGCGCGCGGCTGGCCAGCGCCCCCGCGCGGCCCAGGCTTGCGCGATGGCCCATGCCAGCGACTTCGCTGAGAAATCTTCGGCCAGGAACGCCGCCCCCGTTCCCTGCAAGACCTCCAGGGCCCCGTGATGCGGCGTCGAAATCACCAGGGCGCCAGTCGCCATCGCTTCCAGGAGGACGTTGGGAATGCCATCCCGGTCGCCGTCGCTGGCCTGGTCGAGGGACGGAATGACGACCGCGTCGGCTCCGGCGGCCACCGCGATCCAATCGGCGTAGGGCAGAAAGGGTCGCAGTTCCACCTCGCGTTCGAGGCCCAGTTCGCGGCGCAGGACATCCAGCGCCGGTCGCTCGGGGCCTTCCCCGCAAAGGGTCAGCCGAACCGCCACCCCCCGTTGCTTCGCCATGGCCACCGCGTGGAGGAGCGTCGCGAACCCTTTCTTCTCGACCAACCGCCCCGCCGCGGCCAGCCGGAACGGCGCGCCGGTTTCGCCCCCGCCCGAGCCGGGAGCCATTGGCGGCGGCATGACCCCATGGTGATTCAGGACGATGCGCTCCGCGTAATCCGGGTAGCGCTCTTGTAGATCTTCCTGGCCGCGGCGGCTGCAGCAGAGCACGAGCGAGGCGTACTCGACCACCGCACGCAGGCGGTCCCGGCTTGCGGGCGGGGGCGCCCAAACGTCGCTCCCGTGGGCGGAAACGGTCAGCGGAATCGCGAGCGCCCGGGTCGCGAGGAAGGCCGCCTCCGCCGGTTCCGATAAAAAATGGGCGTGAAGCCAATGGACCCGCCGAGCGAGCAGACAGCGAGCCAACAGGGCGGCCTGATGGCACCGCCTCGGGGGAAAATCGCTCCGCCACAGATCCCTCCAAATCCTTGGATGGCGAAGTGGCAGCGATCCGTGCCGGAGCAGCGACGCTGCCGCCCGAGGGTTTAACGCGTCCACCGGGATCGCCCTCAGGGCGTCGCTTCCGTCAACCCGGTCCACGCGATCCCGCCGCAGGTTCCGGCCGCAGACGATCCGCAGTCCGGGCCGCTGCCGATGCCAGCAGGCCAGTTCGCGATGAATGAAGTTCTCGGACGGTTTGGGAAACGCGTCGAGATAGACGGCGGGAGTCAAGGGTTCGAGTTCCGGACTCACGAGAAGAACACCTCGTCCCAAATTTTCCAGAGATTTCCGGCGTAATCCCGCCACCCCCCCGGGAGCCCGTCCCGATCCTGCGCCGCCGCGCGCCAGGCGCTCTCGTCCGTCATCAACCGCGTCAAGGTTTCCGCGAAGACCTCCTCGCGAAGAGGCAGCACCAGTCCGCCCGCGCGCCCCGCCACCTCCGGCAGCGCCCCCCGGTCCGACACGACGCATGGCGTCCCCAGGGCCTTGGCCTCCAATGGCGGAAAGCCGTAGCCTTCGTCGAGGGAGGGGTAGACCAGGACAAGCGCCTGTCGGAAGAGTTCGCGCAGGTGCGCTTCGTCGACATAGGGACGCGCGAGGACGTGCTCTTCGGCCGATGCCAGACCAGTGGCCTGGGCCTCGCCCCGCCCTCCCACCAGCACAAGCGGGTAGCGCCGGCGCAGTTTGAGCGGGATGCGCCGGTATAGCCGCAGCAGGAACGGCAGGTTTTTCTTCGGCCCGAAATCCCCGGCGAAAAGAACATGCTTGCGGGCCTCGTAGGGAAGCGATTCCTCCCCCGGGACCGGGGCGGCCCATGCTGGCAGGGGCAGCGGCATGACGTCGATCCGGCCGCGAAAGTCAACGGCTCGCCGGATCGCTGCGGCCACGGCGTTCGAAGGAACCACCACCGAGCGCGCCCGCCGGATCGAACGTCCCAGCAAAAGGCCATAACGCCACCGATTGGCCACCGTGCAGAGTTCCGGATGGGTCAAGGCCGTGATGTCGTATACGGAGAGGCTGTAGGGGGAGGGATGGCAAACGGGAGCGATGTAACCGAGGTGATGCCAGGCCCCGCGTCCGTACTCACGGAGGACCCGCTGCTGCTCCATCGCCATGCGCGCCAGGCGGTTTTTCCAGGCGCCGGTCCGGATGAGGACGGTTTCGCTGGCAGGCTTCAGTTCCTCTCCCAATGCGTTTCCCGCATGCAGCACAAGGCGGCGCCCCGCCGGCGGGGCCTGAGCGGCCAGGGCCCGGGCGCATTCCGCCACGGCGCGCTCGACGCCTCCCGCCGGCTCCTGGAAAAGGAGCGCGTTGACGGCGACGCTTGAAGGGGGAGTCATGACGCCCGCACCTGTCTCAGTGCGCGAAGGGCTTTGCCGGCCCAGGGCCAGCGGGCTGTTTCCAATTGATACGTCATGGCTTCCCGGCCGCGGAAGTTGCGCTTGTAGCGGGCCATGTTCGGCAGGTTGGCGCCCACGAAATCGAAAACGGCTCCTGGCCGTTCGCAGTCTTGGAAAACCCGCCAAAGCAGACAACTGTTCGCGCCGCTCTTGCGCAACTCCGGATCGGAGGCGGACAAGGCGTACGCCGCATGCCCCCGCCGGGGTTCGATCAGGATCAAAGCCGACACGTGCAGCCGGCCTTGCCGGTCCCGCGCTTCGTACAGACGGCCCGCGCCGCCGGCGACGACGGCGCGGCAGAGTTCGGCGAATCGCTGTTCGCCGAAGGGAAGGCGTGCGCCGAGCCGCTCCTCGAAGAGACCGCGATAGAGGCGGAAGAAGCCCGGCCAATCCTCTCCATCAGGCTCGACCATGATGCCGAGCTTGAGTGCCTTTCGTATGTTCGTTCGCAATTCGCCCTTGAAACCGTTCCAGAGTTCCTCGGCATTCCCCAGGTCCAGCAAATGGGTGGCTTTCTGGCCCAAGCGCGCGCCATCCGCAGCCCAGGTTTCGGGAACCGCTTCCCCCGGCGGAAAGGCCATTTCCAGGAAGAGGTAGTGCTCTTGTAGCGCCTTGAAGAGCCGATCACGGTCCTCTGGCGAGGCCGCCACCGGGCAGCAGAGGGGCGTGGCGAACGGCCGCCGGAGCCCATGGATTCCCCAACGTCCGAATCGGGTTCCAGCGATGGCGGCGCGAATGCCTTCGTCATCCCTCCCGCGCAAGGCAAAGGCCCGCAGTTCCTGGCCCAGACATCCACGCAGACCCCCCAGCCAGGCGGACTGAAGGAACGGGTTGTCACCCCCCGGAATCGCGCCGAGCGCTTCGTCCCAGGCAATGGCCCGCGCCCCCTCCGACAGATCCCACTCTTGCACCCTCTCATTCACGGATCACGTTCTCCTTGTCTCCCGGCGCTTCAGAGCCGAATTCAATGGCCATGGCGAATGCGGCGAACCCGACAGTTGGCTTTGTCACCGTCTGCCCCGAGGTTTACGGTGCGGAGAAGAGTTTGCACGCCCTGCTCGCCCACTGGCTCCGGCTGGCCGGAGAGGAGGGCGAACCCGTCCCCCGGCTGATTTGCCCACAGGGCCCGGTGGGCGATCTGCTCGGCCAAACCCTCGGCGAAGACTCTTGCCTGTCTGCTCCCATGTTTCCCATGAGGTTCTCCGGTCCGCAAGCGGTTCGCCAGGTTCCCGCTGTCTTCGCCGGCCAGACGGTCCTCTGGCGGCGCCTGCTCCAATGGGAGCCATCGACGATTCACGCCAACGGCTTGCAGGCGCTCGCCTGGCTGGCTTCGTGGCTGGCGGCTCGTGGGCGGGGGCGGCCTCCGGTGGTTCTCCACTTGAGGGATTGGCCGCGGCGCCCCGGCCTGCACCGCGTTCTACTCCGTTTCGCCGATGTGGTCGTCGTGCCGTCGCGGGCGATGAAGGAGGCCGCCTCGGTTTTTGGCAAGCCGGTGGTGGGCCTTCGTAATCCGATCTTCGGGCCGAATCCGCCGCCTCAGCCCTCGTTCACGCCTTTCGCCGAGCGGCCCCGGCTCGCCGCGGTGGTCGGGCAGTTCCTCCCGCGAAAGGGTCAGGATCTGGTGCTTTCGGCCCTGGAGCAGGCACCCGAGGCCTTTGCCGATTGGAAGTTCGCCTTCTTCGGGTCTTCTCCGCCCTGCGGATCGAACGGCTACGCCCGGGCTCTGCGCCAGCGTGTCGAGTCGAACCCTCGCCTTTCTGCGTCTGTTTCCTTTCGCGGCTATGTGGATGATGTGCCGTGGTCAGAGGTGGGCGTGCTGCTCGTTCCGTCGCGCTGCGAGCCCTACGGCCGCGTGGCGGCGGAGGCGCTCTGGCACGGGGTGCCGGTGATCGCCTCCGATACCGGGGGCCTGCGGGACATCGTCCGCCCCGGGCGCAATGGCCTGTGTTTTTCCGAAGGCGACGCGCGAGCCCTCGCTGGCGAATGTGGGCGGCTCTTGCGCGGCGAGGTTCCCGCCGACGAACTGATCCGCCAGGGAATGATCGACAGCCATCGGTGGTGGGCGCGGGAAGAATCCGGAGCGAGACGCCTCATGGCCTTGCACCGTCGGTTGTGGGCCAGGAAAGCCGGTCATGGCGGGCGGGTGCCTCGATGACATCCACCATCGATTATCCGCGGCGAACCGAGGGTGTGGGCGGGGCGCTTGTCCGGCGTGTGAAACTGGCGGTCGTCTTGGAAGCGACCACGGGAGGCACGCGGCGTCATCTGTACCTTCTGCTGGAGAAAATCGATCTGCGACGTTTTGAAGTCACGCTGTTCTACTCGGCCCGCCGCGGCCCGCGATTCATCGAGGACTTGGCGGATTTTCGGGAGCGAGGCATCCGGTGCGAAGAAATTCCCATGACGCGCGAGATCTCGCCGGTGGCCGACGCGGCCGCCTTTTTCCGCCTTTGCGCGGCCTTGCGCGGGGGCGGGTTCGACATTGTCCACCTCCATTCCTCCAAGGCGGGATTCCTTGGGCGGCTGGCCTGCCTTTTCGCTCGTCGCCCCTGCGTGATCTATTCCCCCCATAGCTTCGCGTTTCAGTACCGCCAGGACGGCCTGAAGGGTCACTTCTATCTTTGGCTGGAGCGACTGGCGGGGTTGTTTCACGATCACTTTTTGTTCGTTTCGGAGGATGAGCGGCTGATCGCCCGGCGTCATCGTCTGGCGCCAGAGAGGACGATGGCTCTGCCGGTGCTGCCGAACGCGCTCTGTCACGAGAAGTGGAGCCAGGCGGTCTGTGAGCGCCGGAGGCGTAAGTTGCGCGGCAGGCTCAGCATCGGCGAGGACCACCGGATCGTTGGCATGGTGGCTCACTTTCGGCCGCAAAAGGGCCATCGGCACCTGATCGAAGCCCTTCCACGGGTGGTGGCGGAGCAGCCTTCGACTCGGTTTCTCCTGATCGGTGACGGTCCTCTTCTGGCGTCCGCCAAAGCTCGAGTGCGGGAGTTGGATCTGGAGGCGCACGTTCTTTTCACCGGCGCCCTCGACGATCCGCTTCCTTATTACGACCTGATGGATGTCTTTGTTCTCACGTCGCTTTGGGAGGGGCATCCGTACGCGATTCTGGAGGCCTTCGCCCGTGGCCTGCCGGTGGTCGTCACGCGCGTGCCGGGTCTGCGGGACCTGGTGGTTCCCGGCGAGAATGGACTGACGATTCCGATCGGCGATTCCGCCGCCCTCGCGGAGGCTCTGCTCCGGCTCCTGCGGGACGACACCTTGCGCGGGACGCTGGCCCGGCAGGCGAAAGAGACGTTCGCGCGCTCGCCCCGGCTGGACGCGTGGGCGAGCGAGTATGAGGCGATTTACTGGCGTGCCCTCGAAAGCAGCCGCCCGGCCCGATTCCACGCCGTGGTTTCCCAGGAGGGGTAAGACAGCGTCTGGGGGGAAAAGGACCGCTTGAACCGAGCGACCGCCTCCTCATCCATTCCCACCAGATCGACTTGGCCGACCCGCTGAGCCGCCAATTCGCGGAGTACCGTCCACCAAAGCAGGGTCATCGCATCCGTTTTTCGGAGTTCGGGATGGGAACCGGCCAGGAGGAAGTAGGCGCGGCCGGTGTCGCGCCCCACCACCAATCCCGCCGCCGGCTCATCCTCGGCTGTTCGAGCGATCCAGACCTCCGCCGCCCCGTTCTCGGCCAGCAACCGGACCGTTCGCGCCACGTCCCGTTCCTCGATCCCAAAGGCCAGTTCCTTGTGTTCGTAGATGGTCCGGTAGAGCCTGGCGAAGACGTCTGGACAGCGGCCGGGAGCGACGGTCACGCCGAGCTTTTCGGCCTTGCGAACTCGCTGCCGGGCTCTCTTGTCGAAGCTCTCCCAAAGCTCGCCGGTCCCCTGGCTGAGATCGAGAACGCCGGTGTGCGAGGTCGCCGCGAACCAACCCGAGGGCGCTTCGCGGGGATTCGCCCCTAGTTCTGCGAAGGGCGAAGGAACCACTCGCACGGCGAGGTAACGCCGCTGGAGTTCGCGCAGGAAATGGGCGAGAACCGATTCAGGCCGGCCGGGGAACAGATAGGGGCCGCTGTAGGCGGTGCTCCAGGGCTTGCGCGCGACCTTGAGAAGGCCACCGAGACGGGTGCCGACCCGGATGAGCGCGGCGCAAGCCACCGGGCCGCCGCCCTTCTCGGCCATCCCGCAAAGCCGGATATCATGGCCCAGCCCCGCCGCCAGAGCATGAGACCAAGCGGGACCGAGGAAGAATGGCCAATCCGGGCCGGCCAGCTCGCGCCATCGCTCGATTTCGTTTTGCCTGGCCGCTCGCCACTCGAACCACTCGGTTCCGGAGGAAATTTCGCACACGGATTAGAGAGCCTCGAAGAACGCTTCCAGGGTTGGAGGCGTCTCATCCCAGGTTTTCCGCACTTCTCCTTCGCGGACGAAAACGAACCGGGGCGGGGCATCGCCGATGAAGGAAAAGAATTCGATGGGTTCGAGGCGAATGAGGGGAATGGTGGCGCCGGTGAGGGCTCGAAATTCGCCCAGGGCCTCCTCGCTGCCGAGGCATAGCCCCACCACGGGAACCTCAGGGGCCAGAGCGTCGTGCAGGAGTTCGAGCTGGGGAACGGCTGCCTGGCAGTGGTCGCAGGACATGGACAAGAAGGCGACGAGATGCTCTCCCTGACTCAGGTCGAAGGACTCCCCTTTGGCCGAAGTGTAAGCACCGAATGGGCTGTTCGCCGACTGCGGTTTGGCCGCGGCGGATTCTGCGGGCTGCTCGGCCGCCGGGGGCGATTCGGAGCAACCGGACAGGAATGCCCCGGCAGCAGAGAGCAGAATGATCGCCAAGCCAGCCCTTCGAAATCGTTGCGCCATTCTTGAATTTTTCGTCATTCTTTTTCCTCTTCACGAACGAACACGGGTTCGCTCCAGGCGTACTCTATCGTTTGCCGCTCGCTCGTTTCGAACGCCAGTTCGATCATGACGCTCTTTGGCAAGCCACTTTCGGAAGTTTGCCCCGGAGCGATGCGAAAAACCGTCAGGTCCCGCGCCATCAAGGATGACTCGCGCTCCGTCGTTGTACCGTCGAGAAGCAAGTACATCACCGACCGGGTTACCATGAGCCGGTCCAGGGGGGGGACCTTGACCGTCTCGTATTGGACGATACAGCAGATGGCTTGCAGCGGAGCCGTGGTATCCGCCGCCAGCGGAGGTAGATGTGTCACGAACTGAACGACTTTGCCGCCCGTTTCGGAGGAGACGCCCTCGGTAAATGAGGGCAAATCGGGGATTGGCGAGGGCGCGGTCAAGGCGGCGCAATCGGCCGCGATGAGTTCTCGCAGCAGTACCAGGGAGCGGCCCTGTTGAGCCCGCGCGCCCACCGCCCGGTCGACCTCGAAGGCGGTCGAGAGAGCCCGCGCACCAACCAGAGCGATGACGGAGAAGATGACCAGTGTCACCGTCAGTTCGACCAACGTGAAGGCCCGGCCGCCGCGATTCATGCTAGATGCCACCGCCGCCCTCCTGCGGGGCGTGCTGGCTCAGGTAGACTACGCGCCGATAGTTGTCGCCGCTCGCGTTAGCGATTTCGATTTCAAGCCGAAAGGTGCGCGGCACGGGCAGTGCCGTGGTCGTGACGGTCCATTGCCAGGCGTCGTTTTCACCCGAGGCCCCAGATTCCTGGCCCTCGCGATAGGAGCCATCCGCCCGCGCGCGGGCGATGCGGTCATCCGCCAACGCCTGTGCATAGCGCTGAAACTCGACCGCGCGGTGGGCTTCCAGGGATGTTTCCAGCGACCGGTAGAGCGCCACGAGGGCCACCGAGATAAAAAGCGTGGCGAGGGCAACCTCGATGAGGAGATAGCCTCTGGCGACTTCGCGGTGCTGGAGACGGATGCGTTTCATGCTGCGGACCCGCGAAGACGATTGGCGGCTTCGCCGTATCGCGTCAACCGGTGCCTTTGCCGGCGCTTATTCTTCGACCGGGTAGGTCCAATCCAGGGTTCCGCGATTGTCCCACTTTCCGCCGGTGCCATTGAAGACGAAATTGATTTCCGTGGCTTGCGGCGGAACGGTAACGGAATATTCCCAGATGCCGTTTTCGTTCTTCTCTCCTTCGACCAATCGCTCATCCTGGAAGTCGTCGTAGCCCCAGTAGAGCATGATCTCTTTCACCTCCATGAGGGGGCCGGTCTTGGGAGCGTAGGTGATGGTGAGAGGCTGGCCTTTGCGGGGCGGGTCGGGCGAGAGAGTCACTTCGCCGGTGTTCACCGCCGAGCGCGCGAAGCCTTCCCGCTCTTGCACTTCGCGCTGGCCACGAAGAGACTCGGCGGCGGCGCTGACGTTGACCGGCCCGTGATCCGGATCGATTTCGACGCGCGCTTCGGAGGACGTGTCGAGGACTGGCCGGCCATCGAGAACGAAGCGGTACCGGTACGGGGGTTCGACGCGCAGGTGCGCTTCCCAGATGCCTTCTTCTTCCCCTCGGCGCATGGGCACGGCGTCCGGGCGCCAATCGATGAAGTCGCCGGTCAGGAAGACGGCGTCGGCTTTCGGGGCGCGCAGGCGGAAGGCGGTAGTGCCCTCGGGTTTGGTGACCTTGCCTTCCTTGGCCTCGATCAGGGTATTGACCGCCCCGTAACCGTCGAGGGCGTAGGTGTTGACGGCTGGATCGGGGATGTGAATGAGACGTCCGTCCTGGCGGACGGCGACGAATTTGTAGGCCTGCTCGCCATCGTAAACCGGCAGGCTGCCTTCGAAGGCCGATTCGCCGACGCGGGGGATAAGGCCTTCGCTCTGGTGCCAGGAGTTGAAGGTGCCGCGCACGGTGACGAGACGCACATCGCCGGGGTCGGTGACCCGATCCACCCGATCGAGGTCGAGGCGGAAGGGCATCATGCGCTGACCGGAGTAGACCTGCGGTTTGGTCGGCTTGCCATCGGGCCCCAGCCATTCCTCGTGAACGGCTTGATTGTCCCGGAAAATGTTGTAAACGAAGTCTTCGCGCTCGTGGCTTAGCCACGATTCCCAGACGCCTTCGGCATTCTTGCGCATGGTGATGGCGGGTTCGACGTTCTGATAGCTGATGATCATCAGTTCCACGTTCGTGGCTTCCGGCGCGTCGAGCTGGATCGCTTGCCATCCCGACTGACCACTCGGCACAACCGCCTGGCCATCCTTCACGAAGAGTTTGCTCTCCATGCCGAAATCGGCGGCGACGTTGTTCGCCAGGGAATTCGGGTCGGCGAACCAGGTTTCATAGGGCCCGTTCGCATAGATCTTGTAGGCGTATTCTCCGTCTGGAATATCGAAGGAGCCGGTGTACTTTTCCCCGTCGAATTCCAGCCGGCTGCCATAATGATCCCAATTGTTGAAAGTCCCGGAGACGGAGACGAAGTCGGCCTTCTCCTCGAAAGGCATGTCTTCGGGAGAGACGGTGAAGGTCACCTCCGCCGAGACGAGGCGAGCGCAAAAAACCGCGCAGCAAAGCGGGCCGGCCAAGTGTAACGCGTTGATACTTTTCATCATCGAGCAAACCTTATTGAAGTTGAATGGAATCGAGGTCGATATGGAGGGGAAGGGGAAGTTGCTTTTCCCCCTCCCCGCGTTCCGATACAACGGACCGGGCGAGAACGCTGAAGCTGCTGTTGTCGAAAACAGCGACGCCAATGGCGCTGACGAGTCCGACGGCTCCGGGCGAGGGATTGAGCTGCGTGCGGAGGACGACCTGGTCGTCGACCGCGAGGAGCGCCGCGCCGTTTTCCGCCACGGAGAACGCGAGGCGGTGCCATCCGGAATCAAGGGGGCCGAGGGGGCCGCCGAGGTGGGTCAACCGGCTGCCATCGGGCATCAGATATTGGAGCAGAAATTCCGTCGGGGAGATCAGGACCTCCAGGCGTTTTCCCTCTTCCGGGCGCGATTGAACCGCGAAGCCTGCCTTTGTGCTTTGATCCAGCAGCAGGTAAGTCTGCAACTGAACGGCCAGCCAATCCGCCTCGCCCATTTCCAGGAATCCGGGCTGTGTCGCGACCAATTGACCATCGCGATTGTCAGCGCCGCTTTGGCTGGCTGGGACGACCCGCCATTGCCCCTCGACCTCGGTCCATTGGGGCCCTGGTTTGGCGGTGGCGGTGAGCACGAAGTTGTCGCCGAAGGTCTGGCTCGGCTCTAATTTGAGGCTCCGAATTGGAAAGGTTCCCGAAGTCTTCGCCGAGAACGCGAAGGTTCCCGCCCCCATGCCTTCGTAGTCATTCCATTCCAGCAGATTGGCTCCGTCCACAAACAGGGAGTACACCCCATTGGCGTAACGAATGAGGGCCTCGCGTCCATTGTCGGGCCACGTGGCCGAGGCGAGTTCGATGCCTTTGGCATCGGTCAGGAGGACCGAGCCGACGCCGCGCCGGACGCGAAGGGTCAGGTGCGCCTGGGGACTCATGTAGGGGAAGAGGATGTCGAACTCTTCCTCCTCATTGGCGGACTGCTCATCCTGGAGTGGGATGGTCAATTCGCAATCGGAGCAGGCGGGAGCCTGGTAGATCAGTAGGGTCCCATCGGCGGGCAAGGATTGGGAGAGCGGTTCTCCCTTCAAAGTCCGAAGATTCTCCTTTGCGGCGGCATCGAGCGGCTGAAGCGAGAAGGAAGCGGAACTGTTCGCCAACGGCTCGAAGGAGGCGTCATCGAAAGCGACGCCACCCCCTTGGCTTGCCAGGCCTGCGCCTCCGCGGCGCGGAAAGGCGCCGGGCAGGGAAATGATCTTCTGACCATCGGCGAAAACACGGACTTCGGTGCGGTCGCGCTGGATTTTCAGCCGGAGCCGCCCGGTCTCGCCCCCTGGAACCGGAGCTGTTGCCAGGACCCGTTCTCCGGCGGCGGGCCGGACCGTCACGAGGTCGACCCGGCCATTCTCGATCCGGACCCCGTCAAAGTCGTCTGGGCCGTTCCATCCGAAAAGCACCAGGGCGTCTGCGGAAAGGCGTTCGATGGAAACGCGCGCCTCGAGAAGATCGCGCTGCAGTCCTTCCACAAGGGAAACCGCCAGGTCCGGGTTCTGGTCATTGGCCGTGGGCTGAACGGCGTAGAGGTGATTGCCCTTGGCGGCGTCCTGTTCGACACGCCATCGCGCCCGTGGATCAGCGAGCCAGCCGGAGTCGGAGGCCGGCAACATCTCTCCGTGACCGTGGCCGGAGGCGCTCCAGTGTGAGGGTTCGAAGGTTCGGGTATAGTGGCTTGTTCCCGCTCCGAAGGGAACGTAGGCGGGATCGTTGGTGAGAAGGAACTTGTCGAGGCGCACCGGGCCCTTGGCATAGCCGAAACGGAGGGTGTGCTCGCCCGCGGTCAGGCGAAAGGGAACCATTTCGCCATCGTTGTAGTTCGTCCCCCAACCCCACCAAACCCAGACCGCGACGGTGCCGCTGAGGAGGTCCATGCCTTCCCCGGGATCGGCGTCGCCGAACCATGCTCCGAAATGGGAGTAACAGGGCGGAGGATTGCTGAGGCGAACCCAGAGGTAATAATCGTCGTCCTGGGGAACGGAAACCGTGTAGGCGAGGCTCATCGGGGCGTCGCCACGGCGCTGGCCTTCGTTGAAAGCGGAAAGGGACTCGTAATTCCAGATGTATCGTTCGCCGGAAATCCGCTGGCCTTCTTCTTGGTTCAGCACCACTTGAGATGCGGACTCGAGACCGCGCTGATAGGATTCTTCAAGGGGCGTGGTGGATGTCAGAAAGGCCGCCGCGCCGGTCCGAACGGTCTCGGTCGAAGTCGTGAAGCCCTCCGCTTCCACCCACAAACGCACCGGCGCCCGAGCCAGCAGGGGCGCCGTGAGGAGAACGACCCAAAACGCGGCGGCGAAACCGGTCCGATTCATTGTACCGCCGCCGCCCCGGCAGAGGCCTCGAAGCGGGAAAGCCACTGCCTGGCCTGCCGCTCGTATTGGCCGTTGGGATAGAGCATGAGCAAGTCGTTGAGCGGTTGCACCGCTCGATCGTAATCCTGCTCGACGATGTGCGTGTAGGCCATCAGGTAGAGGGCCTGCTCGCGCCGCGTGTCGTCGCCGGCGTTGACGACTCGCGCGAACTGATTGCGCGCCGATTCCATGTCGCTGAGCGCCAGATAGCTCATGCCGCTGAGCAGGTGGATGGGTTGCCGGTCGTAGGCCTCGGGAAGAGTTTCCCCAAGTACGGTCAATTCATAGAGGGCGCGTTCGTATTTCTTCTCTTCGTAATTGAACTTCGCCACATTGAACGCGGCGCTCCACCCCCTGCTCTCGCCGGCGAATTGTTCGGCGATTTCCCGCTGCACCTCGATCGCTTCTTCCGGCAAGTCCCAAGATTCCTTGTAGAGTTCGGAGAGGCGGGTCAGGGACTCGAAGGCCAACTGGGTTCCGGGTTGAATTTCCGCCACTCGTTCCAGGTTCTCGCGAACCGCGTCGTTCGATCCTTTGATGTTTTGCAGCAGACGGGCGCGATGGGCATGATAGGCGGCGACGCGCTCGGCCGGCAGGGAAGCCAGCCGGGGGCTGACTTCTTGGTCCAGCCAGGCGGAGGCCTCCTCCAGCTCGCGGTGCTCCACGAAGACTGGAAGCTCTTTTTCCAGGTAGGCCGCATAGCGGTGAAAGGCTTCTGGGTTTTCGCCGGCAAGCGCGGCTTGCAGATCCCGAAGGGCTTCGAGAAGCGCCAAGGAGGCGAGCCGTTCCCAAGTCTGTCCCAGGTGTTGGCCGGCGCAGCCCGCTTCCCGTTCCGATTCGATCAAGTGCAGAAAGAGCGACCGGAAGGCGGCCAGCCGGCGGCTCGCCACGTATCCTCCTTGCTCGGTGGACAAACTGTCGCGGGAAAAACGTTCTGCCAAATCCGTCTGGAGAGCGGCGCGTACCATGAGCAATAAGGGAAGAGGCGCTGGAATGGAGGCACCGGCCGGGCTTGCGAAATCAGTCCAGAGCGTGCTGACCGCCGGTTGCGCGGTGGCCACCAGGTCGCCCGCGCCGAGGGTTCTCGCTTCCTCGATCGTTCGCGCCAAGTCGGCGGTAGCACGCCAAATGCGGAGCCGAGAGCCCGCGTCCGCGCATTCCCCGCCGGATCGGCCATCTCCCGCTTCGATGACCTCGGACCGTACCCGAGCCACGCGCTGGCTGGCTTCCAAGGGCGAAATGAAGCCTGGTTCCATCACGGCGAGCATGCGGCCCAGCGGCGTTTCCACGGCTGCCGACTCGGCGCCTTCCCGAAAGGACTCGAGAACAGGGAGCCGATTGGGGAACGCGGCCCAGAGCCAGAGGCTTTCCTCGCCCATGGCCCGTGCCAGGGCTCCGTTTGGATTCCCGGCGGCCTGTTGTCCCAACTCCCTCAAAGTGGATTCGTCCATTGCCAGCACGGCCGCTCTCAGACCGCGCCGCATCTCCCGCTCGCTCTCTGGAAAGGCGGGGTCACAGCAGGCGCCCGAGATCTCACCGGCAGGGGAAGCGGGTATGACCCGGGCGATGGCTGGGTGAGCCGCTTCGCCCGAATCGCTGGCGGCCTCCGCAACCCCCGTCCTCATGAACCCCAGCAGCAGGGACGGATGAACTCCAAAGGTCAACTCGTCCGTTTCGCTGACCCGGGCTACTCCCCTATCGATCGAGAAAGGCAAAGGAAGGGTGCGCTCCCCGGTGGCCGAGCGATACGCCTGGCCCATGATCGGATGCCGTTCGAGAACGTCGAGGCCAAGCACTCCCTCCTCCTCCATGAGACGGTAGGCTATCAAATCGGCAAGAGCGAGAGCGTCGAGATCATTTTCGCCGGTGGCCCGGTCGGTGCTTTCCGCCAAGCGCTCTTCCAAAGCGCGCGCCATGTCTGGAAGGCCCCGCGCCAAATCCATCATCGCCGGTGGAGAAAGAGTTCCCTCTGGCCGTGGGCTCAGGTAGAATCCGCCGGCATAGAGCGTGCCGTAACCGAATTCTCCGGCACCTTCGAAGGAAGGCAGAAAGACGCGCAGTTCCACGGCGACGCCCGGGGAAGGGAGAACCGGCTTTCCGCTCAGGAGAACCCAGGTCCCGCTCTGTCCGGGCAAATTGGGATTCATCAAACCCCGGTCGATCAGAACCCCTCCGGCCCGCAGTTCGTATATCGCCAGGGAAGCGGTCTCGCGAGCGCCTCGTCCGGCCAGTTCGACCGGCGAGGCGGCGTAATGCAGGAAAAGGGGGTCGGAAGTGTCCCCTTCCACGCCATCGATGCGCAGGCGGAATTCCGCGGGTCCGTATCCTGTGTAAACCCTGGCTGGAAGCGGAGCCGCCCTGTCCGGCAAGGTCCGGCCCGGTGCCGGAGAAAAAGCCGCTTCCGGTTCCTCCGTATAGGAGTGGACGATTTTCGCGCCGGCGGGTCCAAGAACCACCGGCGGCGCCATGGCTCCGACGCGTATGGAAACGAACACGCCTGCGGCGCAAAGGAACCATCGTAGATAATCGGTCAAGATCTCTCCCATGAACCACGCCTTCGGTCTTTCTGAATTGGCCAGGAGCATAGACGGCGGACGCTCCAAGCTGTCGAGCCCGATCTGACACGATGACGCTCGCCGCCGACTCGCCTTGAAGAAAGGGGAGCCGATCGATCCGTGGGGATCGGGCGGGAGGTGGCGTGGGATCGTTCCTGCCGCCCCCTCCAAAATGATCGGAGCCGCCCGGAAGTCTTACTTTTGGAAGGGCCTTCGCTGTCCGGTGAGAGGAAAGTAACTCGGATTTCGGTTTACCAGGGACCCATAGCCGATTGTGCCTCTTTTCTTGTGACATTCGATGCCAATTTGGCGGGGGTTCGGGGCGTATTGTGAAACTTGAGACATCCCGTCCTAATGGGCTGTTGGGCTGTGTGGGTCGTTTCATTTCTATTGCCTCCTTAGAAATCGCTGGCCATTTTTCGTTTCTCATCTCGCCGAATCTTGGTGTTGCAGAATGGCAAGCGCGACAATCCGATCTGGGTTTTCTGGCGTGCGGTCTCTCGCAGAGAGCTTGAAGCGAGCGATAGCCGTCCGAAATAGCATCGCGATGGATGGCGCTACGACCGGACTCAAGCTCTTTCCGGCGGGGGGGGACACCGGTGCTGACTCCTGATGCCATCGAATCGCTCGCTCCCGATGCGCCATCGATCAAGGCGGGTCGGGGTTTGGCGCGCCGGGCGAAATGGCCGGCTCTGGGCGTGTGCGGCGACGCGCTTTGGGGGGAATGCCAGGGCAGCGGCTCGAAGCCTTATCAAACCCGCATCGACATGAAGGGACCGGCCTTCAAGTGCTCCTGCCCGAGTCACAAATTCCCCTGCAAGCACGCCCTCGGTTTGCTGTTCTTGCGGGCTCAGTCGCCTGGCGAATTCGCGGAGGCGCATCCGCCCGCGTGGGTCAGCGAGTGGTTAGAGTCGCGCCGCGAGAAGCAGCAGGCGAAAACCGAAAAGGCGCTGGAAAAGGCCAAGAAAGACGCGGACCCGCAGGCCCAGGAGAAGCGAGTCGCTGCGCGGCAAAGCAAGGTGGCGGCGGGTATCGATGAACTGGAGCTTTGGCTCGGCGATCTGGTGCGGCGGGGGTTATCTTCGGTGCGTGCCGAGTCCTATGATTACTTCGATCGCATGGCGGCGCGGATGATCGACGCCCAGGCCGCGGGACTCGCGAACATGGTTCGCGAGATTGCCTCGGCAATGTCCTCCGGTGCCGGTTGGGAGTCGCGTGCGCTCGACAAGATCGGCGCCCTCTTCCTGCTCATCCGCGCCGCCCGATGCGAAGACCAGTTGCCGGAGCCACTGCGCCAGGACTTGCGGTCGCTCATCGGATGGTCGGTTCCCAAAGACACGGTCCTCGCCGAATCGCCTGTGCGGGACGAATGGTACGTGTGGGCTGTGGAATCGGGGGAACAGGATCGCGTGCGGTACGAACGCACCTGGCTCCAAGGCAAGACGACCCGCCGTCACGCGCTCTTGCTTAGCTTCGCGGCAGGCACGGCGACCCATGAATTCTCTGTCGCCGCGGGACGAACCATTTCCGCCTCACTGCATTTCTATCCTTCCGCGGCGCCCTTGCGGGCGTTGATCGGGATCGAGGGAGCCTCGTCTGTCGAAGACTCCCAACCACCGGCTGGCATCGATGGGGTCGACGCCTTGCTTCAAGTGGCCGCCGAACTTTTCGCGATCGATCCGTTTCTCGCCGCCATTCCCTTCGCCCTGGCCGAGGCCCAGTTGGTCCATCGCGACGAAGCGTTTTTTCTGCGCGACGCTCAGGGCAAGACCCTGCCCATCGAAGCGACCGGCGAGGACCTTTGGCGGTTCTTCGCGATCTCCGGGGGGGCGCCTTCTATCGCATTCGGTTTGTGGACCGGAAGCGTCCTGCAGTTGCGGACGATCTTGGCGCCAGCCGAGGCGGGAGCGACTCGATGACGGACAACCAGGCGTGGAAACGCATGACAGCGACAGCCATGGTGGGAACCGCGATCCAGTCTTATCCCGCCGAATCGCTATCGCCGGAATGGAAGGAATTCCTGCCCGAATCGGGCACGCCGGAGAGTGCGTTCCTCACGCTTGTGGCGGGGGCGAGCCTGATGCGGCGGGCTGGTTATGCGCCCGCTGTCGATCAGGAGAACGCCAAATCCGCTCCGGAAGATTCGCTGCTCCCCGGCCCCGATTCCTGGGACGCGTTTCTGCGAACGTGCCTGGAGGAAGAAGCGAGCCTGGTGACCGAGTGGCTCCAATTGGTGGCGGAGAGCGGACGGCTGGCCCCCTTTCGCTGCCTCCCGGTCTTGCTGGAGCACGGGACAAACCATCGCGACCGGCGCCCCTTGGTCCGCAGGGTTGGCGGCCAACGATTGAGGTGGCTGGCGGGCCATCGTCCCGAGTGGAGTTGGGCCACCCATGCGCCGACGCGGGAGGGAACCGAGCCCGACAAAGCCATTTGGAACGATGGGCAAAAGGCCGAGCGGACGGAATACTTTCGGGCGCTGCGGACCCACGATCCCGCCGCCGCGAGGTCCTTGCTGGCTGAGACTTTCAAGTCCGAGCCGGCGGCGATGCGCGTTTCCTTGATCGAATGCCTCGATATCGGCCTGGACTCCGCCGACGAGGGTTTTCTCGAAGCCTGCCTCGCGGATCGCCGCAAGCAAGTCTCTCGCCGCGCCGCTCAGTTCCTGAGCGCTCTGCCCGGTTCGGCTTTCGCCGGCCGGATGGGCGAGCGCGCGGGTGCGATCGCCGGGGCGAAATCCGGCCTGCTCGGCATCGGAAAACGACTCGTGATCGAACCGCCGGAGGAACTGACGCCGGAAATGGAAAGCGACACCATTGGCGCGGACTCTCCTCAGTCGGGCCAAGGCAAACGCGCGGGTTGGCTCGCTGACATCGTTGCCTTTACCCCACTTCGAGTCTGGAGCGAGGACTTTGGACTCGAACCCGCCGATGCCATCAAGCAGGTCGACAAGAGCAGTTGGAGAAATGTCATGCTCGATGGCTGGCTGCGCGCCGCCGCGCAGCAACGAAATGCCGCCTGGATGCAGGCGCTGACGATGGCTGACGGGCCTCGGAAGACCTGGCTGTCCGAATTGGGCCCGGCATTGGAGCGTCTTTCCCCCGACGATTTGGCGACCGTGATTTCCGCCCTCATCGATCGCGGCCAGAAGAAGAGCGCCGACATCTCGCAGGCTCTGCCTGCGTGGCTTCGTCAACTTCCGGGGCCATGGCCGCTCGGTCTCACCGAGAAAATCCTCGCCATGGTGGCCAACCCCAAAGCTTTCCAGATGGCCATGTCGAACGATTGGAGTTTTCGTGAGGTTGCAGGCCAAGTGGCGTTGAAGGGCCATCCGGCGGGTTGGCCGATCGTGGAGCAACGTCTCGACGCCGTGATCCGCTCCGGTTCCTACCCTCCGTCCGCCGACAAGTTTTTCGCCCGCTATCAATTCCGGTATTCCATGCATCAGGAGATCCAGCCGTGAGCAACCTATTGAGGCAGCACGCCGAAGACCAATACGCGGAAGAACTCGAAGCCCTATCCAGGGCCGACACCCGCAATCGTCCCCCCAACTGGGCTCTGTCTCCTTGGGCGGTGGTGACGTACCTGATCGGTGGCAAGCTGGACAACGGGATCGAAATCTCCGCCAAATACATTGGCGACCGGAGGTTGATGGAAATCGCGGTGGCAACGTTGGCAACGGATCGCGCTCTGCTGCTCTATGGCGTGCCGGGCACGGCGAAGTCCTGGGTTTCCGAGCACCTCGCCGCGGCGATCTCCGGGACCTCGACGCTCCTGATCCAGGGTACCGCCGGCACCAGCGAGGAGTCCGTGCGTTACGGCTGGAACTATGCCGAACTGCTGGCGAAGGGGCCTTCTGAAAAAGCGCTCGTCTCAAGCCCTCTGATGAAAGCCATGAAGAGCGGCAAGATCGCCCGCGTCGAAGAATTGACACGCATTCCCGCCGATGTGCAGGACACGTTGATCACGGTCTTGTCGGAAAAGACGCTCCCGGTTCCGGAGCTGGGTATCGAAGTCCAGGCGACCAAGGGTTTCAATGTGATCGCCACGGCAAACAACCGGGACAAGGGCGTGAACGAGATGTCGAGCGCCCTGAAGCGGCGGTTCAATACGGTGATCTTGCCCTCGCCAGCGACCATGGAGGAAGAAGTGCGCATCGTCTCGCAGCGCGTCGAGTCTCTGGGCCGGGCGCTGGAACTGCCCAGCGAAAAGCCGGCGCTCGAGGAGATTCGCCGTATTGTCACCGTCTTCCGCGAACTGCGCGAGGGTCTGACGACCGACCGGAAGACAAAGCTGAAGTCGCCGTCGGGGACGCTCAGCACCGCCGAAGCGATTTCCGTCGTCACCAGCGGCATGGCACTCGCCGCGCATTTCGGTGATGGCTCGCTTTCCACCGAGGACCTTGCGTCCGGGCTCGTCGGGGCCATCGTGAAAGATCCGGTGCAGGATCGCGTGGTATTCAACGAGTACCTGGAAACCGTGGTCAAGGAGCGTAGCGATTGGAAAGATGTCTATCGCGCTTGCCGGGAGCATAGCTGAATCTGATGACGGCCAAGCAGTCCTCCGACATTCGGGTTTTTGGCATCCGGCACCACGGCCCCGGATGCGCCCGCAGTTTGCTGCGCGCTCTGGAGCAGTATGAGCCCGATTGCATCCTGATCGAAGGTCCCGCGGACGCGGGCGATGTATTGGCGCTCGCAGCAGAAACCGGTATGAGCCCGCCGGTGGCGCTGCTCCTCTACGAAGCGAACAACCCGAAGAATTGCGTGTTCTATCCACTGGCGGAGTTCTCGCCCGAATGGCAGGCACTACGGTATGGTCTCGAGAACGGCATTGAAGTGGCCATGATGGACTTGCCCGCGGCAACGCTGCTGGCTCTTCGCGCGCAGGAGGAGAAAGAAGCGCAGGAAGCCGCCGCCAAGGCCACGGACGAGGAAGCGGAGGATGTGGACAAGGAACCCTCCGAAGACGATCAATCGGACTTCGCCGAGTCCATCGCCCGCGACCCCATCGGATGTCTGGCGAAGGCGGCGGGGTTTGACGATGGCGAGCGTTGGTGGGATTCCTTGGTGGAAGAGCGCGAGGGTTCCGCCGGGGTGTTCGAAGCCATAGGCGAAGCGATGACCGCGCTGAGGGCGGAAGTGGCGGAGGAAACGGCGTCGGAATCGGCGCACGAGATGATCCGGGAAGCCACGATGCGCCAGACCATCCGCGCCGCGTCCAAGGCCGGCCGTGAACGCATTGCCGTGGTCTGCGGCGCCTGGCACGGGCCGGTGCTGGAAAAGATGCCGGCCATCAAGGACGACCGCGAAGTGCTGAAGGGACTGCCCAAGGTCAAAGTCGAGGCCACGTGGGCTCCCTGGTCCTATGGTCAATTGACCCGCGGTTCCGGTTATGGCGCCGGAGTGCGCTCCCCCGCATGGTTTCATTTTCTCTGGGAAAGCCGCGACGCGCCCCGCGATGGTATTGCCTGCCGCTGGTTGACCCGGGTGGCGCGACTGCTGCGCGACGAAGAAATCGATATCTCTTCGGCCCATGTGATCGAGTCGGTTCGACTGGTGGAGACGCTGGCTTCGCTGCGCGGCACGACGCTGCCATCCCTGGCGGAATTCGACGAAGCGATCCGCACAATCATGCTTTTCGGCGGCGACACGGAGATGGACTTGATCCGCCGCAAGCTGATCGTTGGGGAACGTCTCGGCGCGGTGCCGGAGTCGACGCCGATGGTGCCGATCCGCCGCGATCTGGAGCAAGCCTCCAAGAGCCTTCGCATGCCGATCAGGGCCGACCACAAGGATTTCCAGTTCGACCTTCGCAAGGAAACGGACCTGAAACGCAGCGTTCTGCTCCATCGGCTTAGTTTGCTGAACATCCCCTGGGGAGCAGCGACCGACGACCTGGTTCGATCCAAGGGCACATTTCGCGAATCGTGGCGCGTGCAATGGGAGCCTCGGTTCGAGGTGCAATTGGTCGAGGCAAGTCTGTGGGGATCGACCGTGGAGGACGCCGCGACGGCCTTTACGCTGCAGAGAGCGAAGGACGCAAAGATCCTGGCCGAGATCACGGAACTGATCGAGAAAGCTTTGCCTTCGGAATTGTCGAAAGCTGTGCCGCGGTTGGTCGATATCTTGCAGAATCGGGCCGCCGTTTCCGCCGACGCCGTGCAATTGATGGACAGTGTTCCCGCACTGGCGCGCACGCTGCGCTATGGCAATGTTCGGGGCACCGACACCGCGAGTCTCTGGCACGCGGTGCGCGGAATTTGCGCCCGGATTTGCGTCGGTCTCGGCGGGGCTTGCTCTTCGTTGGATGTCGATGCGGCTCGCCAGATGAACCGGCGCGTCGAAGCGCTGCACCAATCCATTCTGCTCCTCGAGTCGGAAGATTTGAAGCGCGATTGGTTGTCGGCGCTGGAACGACTCGCCGCCCGCTCCGATATTCAGGGCGTGTTGGCGGGAAAATGCACGCGGCTCCTGATGGATTCGGACGCTCTCGATGGGGAAGAAGCAGCCCGCCGGTTCAGTGTGGCACTCTCGTTGGCGGTCGATCCCGCGGAAGCCGGCGGATGGATCGAGGGGTTCCTGGAGAATTCCGGTTCGCTTCTTCTCTATTCCGAGCGACTCTGGTCGATCATCGATCACTGGGTCAGCGGTCTTCGCGACGAAGATTTCCTCGAAATCCTGCCCGTCGTCCGCCGAACCTTCGCCACCTTTCATCATGCCGAACGGCGACAGATCGGCGAGAAAGTCAAACAAGGGGGGTCGAAGACCGCCTCCGCCACGGCCAAAGCCACCGCCGGGCAACCATGGGATCCGGACCGGGTGCGGAAGGTGTTGCCAATCCTGCGCACGATTCTGACAACGGAGCCTTCGCGATGAAAGACGCCCTCGAATCCACCGATCGCCAGGAGCGCTGGCGCTTGATCTTAGGCGGTGGTCAAGCGGACGGGATCGGGTGCAAGCTGCCGGGTCAATGGACGGACGTGGACAAGGCGCTGTCCGAACTCTACGACAAGGGCGACCGCCGCGGCGGATTAGGGAGTTCGGCCCCGCGCGTGGCTCGGTGGCTCGGGGACATTCGCGATTACTTCAAAGCCGACACGGTGCGGCTGATCCAGAAAGACGCCATGGAGCGTCTGAATCTCCAGAGCATGCTTCTGGAACCGGAAATGCTGGAAGCGGTGGAGCCCGATGTATCCCTGGTGGCGAACCTGATTTCGCTGAACCGCGTCATTCCCGCGCGGACGAAGGAAACGGCTCGGACCGTAGTCCGACGCGTTGTCGAAGAGTTGATGAAACGGCTGGAAACGCCGATGCGCTCGGCCGTTTCCGGTGCACTGGATCGCGCCTCGCGAACGAACCGGCCGCGGCACGCCGCCATCGATTGGAACCGCACGATCCGCGCGAACCTGCGCCATTGGCAGCCTGACTATCAAACCATCATCCCCGAGCGCCTGATCGGCTACGCGCGCAAGCAACGCAGTACCATGCGCGACATCATCCTGTGCGTCGACCAGAGCGGTTCCATGGCCAATTCCGTGGTCTATTCCAGCATCTTCGCCGCCGTCATGGCCTCACTGCCGGCGGTCCGCACCAGTCTGGTCGTCTTCGACACCGAAGTGGTCGACATGACCGAGCAACTTGAAGACCCCGTCGAGGTCCTCTTCGGCGTTCAGCTTGGGGGCGGCACCGACATCAACCGAGCCGTCGGCTATTGCCAATCGCTCATCACCGTTCCGTCGAACACCATCCTCGTCCTGATTTCCGATCTTTACGAAGGCGGCGTGGCCGATCAGCTCGTCCAAAGAACCGCCACCTTGATCGGGGCCGGAGTCCAGGTCATCGTACTCCTCGCCCTCAGCGACGAAGGGGCTCCCAGTTACGACGCGGAGCTTGGCCAACGGCTGAGTAACCTCGGAGCCCCCAGCTTCGCCTGCACTCCCGACCTCTTCCCCGGACTGATGGCCGCCGCCATCAAGCACGAAGATATCAGCCAATGGGCCGCCCGAAACGAAGTCTTCGTGAAGCAGAAAGGGAAATGATATCCCATTCGCAGTCTGCGCGGACGATCGATGGGATTCGGAGCCGCCAGACTCTTCGCGGGGGTAAGCGTCAGTTGAGCCACGTCCCCGGCGGCCTTGCCATCGTCCGTGGCGGGGCGTAGCGTCTCCACGAGCCTCGAGCCCGCTTGGCCTGAGGAAGCACCGTTTCGCTCGCGTTGGTC
>JAVJSW010000010.1:0-19022 GCA_040219255.1 Sumerlaeia bacterium | reverse complement strand
TTACGGGCGGGTAAGTCGTGGACGGGGTGGGCTTGGGCGGTGGCGAGGGGAAGGGATTTCACCGCAGAGGCGCCGGGGACGCAGTGGTTGGGGGGGCGGGCAAAACCCCGGCGCTGGGCGACGATCAGGCGCGGGCGCTGCTGGCGGCGCCTCCGGGCGATTTTGTCGATGCTGCTCTATCACGGTCTGCGGCGCGAGGAACTGTGCCGCCTGCGGGTCGCCGACATCGAAGCGCGCCGCGGCGTGGCGCATTTGCGGGTCTTCGGCAAGGGGGCGAAGGTGCGCTATGTGCCGCTTCATCCGGCGACGGGGCGGCTGGTGCATGAGTATTTGGAGGCGGCCGGACGGAACGCTGGGGGTGGGGGCGAGGACACGGGCGGGGCGCTGTTCCGGCCTGTGGTCAATAATGCGACGCCGGAGGGGCTGGCGCGGGGGCTCGATCCGGGCAGCGTTCACCGCGAAATCGTCGCGCGCTATTGCCGCGAAGCCGGCATCGCCGCCTCAGGCATCGGCCCCCACGCCCTGCGGGCCACGGCCGCGACGAACGCCCTGGACCACGGCGCCGACATCGCCCGGGTCCAGGCCTGGCTGGGGCATGCGGATATCTCGACCACAAAAATGTACGACCGGCGCGGGGAGCGGCCGGAGGAGAGCCCGACGTTTCGGGTGGAGTATTGAGGGATCGGCCACATCCACCGTTTCACAGAAGAACTATTGTATGGTGGCATGAATGCATGAGTCGTCAGATTTCGTCAAAACGCTTGAATACGACAAACAATACTAATCTTTATAGATAGTGAAATGCGACTCCTCCCCTTGTGAGCCTACTTGAATAAGCAACCAATAGTGATCTATTCCGGCATCACCTATCTTATAGGCAAGATCCCAATTTATCGCTTCAAGAGGAAAGCCAGGTGGATGTGGTTTGCCAAGCAATTCCACCACATTTTTTCTTTCTTCTGTCAGCAGGATGTTCGTAGTTATAAGGTCGTCAACAAATACATATCTTAAATTCTCTCTTGTCTCTAGCCATTCAGATCTGGTGAATTCTTTGGAAGTATTCCTATCCACCATACCATCAAGATAACCCATTCTCAGCCCATAAACTTTGTCGCCGTCGGATACAAAGCTTGACTGTCCGTAAGAATGAATGCCCTTTGACAAATCAAAGCACAGTAACTCATCAGAGCCTTCAAACTCAAAACATACTTTACTAGCACCTACTAAAGATCTATCCCCTAGAACAATAAGATCCGAAAAATGCAATTTTCCTGTGCTTTCCACCACCTTCAGCTCACCTTCCGATGTATGAATATAAGCCGTTTTAAGTCTGCTTTTAAGCAGCTTGCCATCAGAAAGAACTTGAGCAACGATATGCCCATCTAGGAAATCTTCTTCCCCATCTAGAGGCACAAGAGATCGAAAGAGTAAAACAACCGCCACGGCTACCACGGCAACGATGGCAGCGATAAGTCTGATGCTCGGGCTTCTCATCAGTTTGGCCTTAATCCGCCATTGTCCCATGCTTTTTGACATTTTTCCACACAAGAATCGTCGCAAGAACCACCTCTCGGAGTTCCTCCTGCTCCAAAACCTCTTCCTATTCTGTTATTGACTTTATCAGCCGCTGTGTCACTGTCATCCGTTGGTAACGGCATTAGCCCAACATCCCCGTGAGCTTCTCCGAATTCCGTTGCTGTACCTACTCCAAATTTCTTTGCCAAACAGCACTGCCACACGCAATGGCGCATTGCATTATTTTCTCCGCCACTCTTCTTTTTGCTAGCGAGATGGGCAACCGCGTAGCAATCACCTACTGTAGCCAAACATTTCAATGATTCTGCCCCACGCAGTATTTTCCCTTTGCTCCACATGCACAATTTCTGCATGACCCACCTTTCGCCCGGCGTGACATGGTGTGAATACTGCCCAAGAACATCTGCGCGCGAAACTGGGTTTGCTTCAAACGCTCCATACGGATTCTCCATGAAAGCAACAACAGGAGATTTGGACACAAATGTTCCTGTCTTCCCATTATACCACCGCTGATACATATAAACCAGCCCCACATCCCCATCGAATTCCTTGGTGAAAGACCCCTTGAAATGAACCACTTCGTCTCCTTTCTACATTTGTGGGGAAGGGTGTCGCAAGGTGGGCCGGATGTCGAGGGAATCTGTGGCGGCTTCGGGGGCGGCGGGGGTGTTTTGTGGAGGGGGAGTGCGGGTCCGGCTGGGCTTTGTGTGGGGGTGATGGCCGAGTTCGTCCAGCATGAGGTGGACGGCCTGCTTTTGGATCAATGGGACGTTTCTTCGCTGGCCGCACAGATGCAGCGGCTTGCCTTGGATTTGGACTTGGGCGGCCGGCTCGCGGCGCGCGGCGGGGCACCGGGGGCTTCACTTGCTCATCACCCACGACTCCGTCCTGTCACCTGTCGCGTCGCGGGTGGTTGGAGCCCCGGTGGAAGAAGGCGTCTGCCCCCAGTTTCTGGAATCGGTGGTCGCATGGAAATCAGCGGGCGGTGTTCATGTCGAATATCGATGTTGGACGGTAGCATTGCCAACATGTGATTGAACGGTTTGGGTGCTGGGGGCCGCTTCTCGAAATCTCAAGGTGCGATGAGCAAGAGCGAGGCTTTCATGCCACGGGCAAGCTCGGGATATCCCAGGGTCTCATAAACGCGGGCGAGGTTTTCTCGGAAAACCGAGGCGCGAGGTTCCAGGAGCCGGGCTTGGGTGTAGAAGCAGACGGCCAGCAGAGGGCCATCCTGGAGTTCCGCGACGCGGCCAAGATAGTTCCAACTTTCCGCGTGGTGTGGGTGGGCGGCAATGGCGTCGTCGAGGTGAGCGGAAATGACTGACAAGGGCTCGCCCCGCTCAAAGCTCTGTCGAGCTGCGAGGAAATCTGCTGACGGGTTGGAGCTTGGTTCGGCGGGCGGGAAGAAGCAATGGCCCGAGGTTTGCAGTACGAGGGGGATTGCTGGAGCAGTCTCTAGCGAGCGATCGGATGAAGAGACGGCAGAAGCTTGAGCAAGTTGGTCCTGGAGGTGGAGGAATTCTTCGAGCAGGGCACGAGTTTGGGGGGACCGATCACTCATGTCGTCTAGGGCTCGGACGAGAATATCTCGGCGAGTGTCCCCAGCAGAGGCTAGTTTCGCTGTTGGCAGCCGCAGGGCTGCGGCAGCGCTCCGCAGGGGGTGGTTCTCCCGGAGTTCAGCCAGGGCCAAGGCAGCCAAAGCGGGGGGGTAGGCGGGAAGGATCTCAAGTGCTTCCAAAGCTCGCGAAGGATTTGGAGACGGTGAGGATTGGGCCAAGATTGCTTCCACCGCATGGAGGTTCCGATAAATCTCGCTGTAGGACGGCGGAGTTGGGGAAGGACCCAGAGCGTCTTGGCGATATGAGGCGGGGTATTGCAAAGAGGTTTCGAGGAGCAAATCTTCGATGAGCCCTGCGGCCAAGGCGGCGTGCAGGATTTCGGGTCCCAGTTCCCTGTCGTCAGCAATCGCCGCGGTGACGATCTGCCATCCCTTGCGGCTACAATCAAGCCATTGCCCCGGGGTGGCGCTCGCATCGCGAGCCTCCATGACTGCGCGGAGTTGGTTGTCGAATTCGGTCTCGGAGAGCGCGACGGTGAAGAGGTAGACACCATCCTTGGCGCCATCTTGCAGTACTCGCGTGCGGGAGAATTCGAAGCTGGGCTCCGGAGTGAAGTTGTTGGGGCAGCTTAAGGAAGCCAGGGAGCGTACGCCCAAGTCCCGAAGGTCTTGAGGAAAGTGGACGCTATGGGTCCGCGTGTCGTGGGAGAGCGTGGCTTCGCGGACCATGATTTGTCGCGAACGCAGCAACGTCCGCGCTCGCCACTGGCGGTCCGAGCGGATGTCACCACGGGGTACGCGAACGAGAACGAAGAGGATTCCCTGGCGCCGATAGAGGCCTTCGGGTTGGTCACTTAGACTGGCATTGAAGATGTCGGCGGCATGGAGCAGCGGGTCTTGTTCCAACGCTGGCGATTGGGCGATTCCGACGCGGACCGCGAATGTCGTGAAGAGTATGGCGACAACAATCAGCAGAATCTGAAAGAATGACGCCTGCTTCCTAGGGGCAGAATCGGACTTAGAAATCATCGGACACATCAGCGTCGCCGCCGACAACGCCGCCTTGTGCCCCGGTGGCTCCGTTGTCCGAAGGCCCCTGCTGCTGCCAACGCCGCACAGTGGATTGGCCGGCGTTCTGGCCTGCACGATGGGCGGCAGGGTCGTCGATCGAGCTTTGGCGAGCTTGCTGTAACGCCTCGCTGCGCCCTTGACGGAAAGCTTGTCCGCGGTTGACGGCTATGGCGGCCTGAGTGGCGCGGTCTTCCAGAGCCATGGCGGCTCCCGCCGACTCCGGGCTGATGCCATAGACAACGACGTGCATCGGTTGACCGCTGAGGGGATGGACGAGCCGCTCACTCGCGAGGCGGCTGAGTCCCTGGATTTTCTTGTTCTGGAAGGATTGGGAGAGGGTTTCCTCCAGCGATTCCATCGCCCGAATGTCCGCGGGATCGCCGAGCCGCCCAGAGTTGCGCTCCACGCTCATCTGCTGGGCCTTGCTGTAGGCCTCCACATCGGCGTAGAGACTGAAGGCGGCCATCTGGGCCGCAAAGACTTCGGCGAGTCGGCGGTTTTTGCGGTCCAGCGTGGCATTGTTGCTGATCGCGCGGCTGGAGATTCCCAGGAAGTGGCGCTGCCCGCGATCATCGAGAAATTGTCGCGGACCGACCATAGCCGACAGATCCTGGGATGCCAGCCAATCCGTCAGCGTGGTGCCGCCCTTCTCGGGCGGAACGAACTCCAGCGGAGACTGGGAGAGTGTGGCTCGTGCCGCCTCTTCAAGCTTCTGGCTCCAGCAGACAATCTGGGCCACCTGATACATTTCCCGCTCAGGGTTGAAGCTCTCTTGCTGGACGATGGTCGTGGCGCCAATCAGAGGCATGGCGGCCATCAGTTCGACCGAGCTGCTGAATTCCGCTCCCTTGGAGCCCTTCATCTCGGCAGCTTTGGCCTCGAGACGGCTGAGTTCCTCCCGGGCTTCTCGCACACGTTTCTTGGCGTTCTCATAACGGACCTGCTTCTCCCGAGAGATTTCGCCACTGTCGAAACTGTCGTCGAGTTTGCGAATCGCGGCATCGAGGAGAGCGTTGATGCGATCGGAGGTGGTGGCGCCCTGCAAAGCCTCGGCCTCGGCGGAGTCGACCTCCGACATCAAGGCGTAGATAGTATTCTGCTGCGCTTGCAGCTTGCGTTCCGCCACCTCAAAATCCTCATTGAGAGCGTCGTGAAGATCCGTCCCAGGGATTTTGAGCTGTTCGGAAGCACTCATCTCTGTATTGATGAAGCGGATGATTTCCGCTTTGGCGTTGAGCATCCCCCGTTTCGCCGCTTGCTCACGTTTGGCGAAAAACTGCGGATCGTAACTTGGGTCCTCGGTATTGAACTGTGAGTAGGCGACGGTCATGAACCGGCCCTTTTCGCTGTTCCATCCTTCGGTCCAGTCCTTTTGATCCATATACTGGTTGAGTGCGTCCACGGCTTCGATAGCCAGCGGGGCGTTTATGGCGGCCGGTTGGGCCTGAGCTTCCATAACGGCTGCGATTCCTCCGTCGTCAGTCCCGGCGCGTGAAGCCAAGGCAGGCAGCCGCGAGTCTTCCCGCGGTGAGTCATTGGGCGGTGAGCCATTGCTCTGGGAGCCGTATTGCTGAGCGATGGCTGGTTGCGAGCCGATGGAGACGGCGAGAGCGAGGACTGCGGCCGCAATGGGTGCATGGAGCGCGAAAGCTGCGGGAAGTATCTTCATGAAAGTCGATCCTTTCGGGATGATCGTTCTCTGATTCTCGCATCGGAGGGACGGGGAACGAATCTGGGGTGGCTCAGAATGTCATCACTAGGCGGTTTGCGCTCTGCGATTGGAGCTTGGGTGGACATGCTTCCGGACCTAGCCGTTTGGCCAGATCTTCGCGCAATAAGTCGCTCAACACATCTATCTTGCCCGCGTATCGCACCTTGAAGACAACTTCGCCCCGCAGGCGATCTTCGTTCATGGCGGAGAGATCGAAGTCTGTGACGCCGGGAATCATCCGCAGGCTGTCGCCAATGGTTGGCAGCGAGTCTTGGCAGGCGGAGCTGTAGTTCTCAAAGACTACCACGATTTCTCTTCCAGAAATGGCCATGCGGGTGAGCAGGTCTTGGAAACCCTGGTGCAATTCCTCACGAATCTGGGAAAAAGCCTTGCCCGCCGCCAAGTCATGCTGGCGGGCGGCGGTGCCGGTGAAAACGGCGGAATAGCGCGGATTGTTTTGCACGACGAGCAATTGGCGGCCGGTGGCCGCGTCGCGGACGGTAACGTGCAGATTGAGTTGGGTGCCCCGGCGCCGGTTTACCGGGTGCTCAAGGGGGTCAAAAGAGCCATTGAGTCCGATGATGTAGGCGGCACTGGCGCGTTTGGCTGTAATCGGGATTTGCAGATCCGCCAGGAATGAAGAGAATCGCTGGCGCAATTCATCGCTGGCCGGACTTTCGACGAAGAATTCTGGCGATCCCATGGAAGCCATCAGGCTACCATAGTCTGCCAGCAGCGCTTCCTCAGTGACCCGGGCTCGAATCTCCACGCGGTACGTTCCCTGTTCACGGTTCTCGGCGAGCACTTCGTACTGGTCCACGGAGCCAAAAGCCGTCGTGAAGATTTTCGAGCGCACGTCGTCGAGGTCGTGCACCTGGTTAGTGGCCGCCAGCGTGGTCCCCAAGACCTGAGTAATCGCTTCACGCAGGGCGCCATTGATTGCTTGGCGGCGGGCCTCGTCGATCCGGTCCACGCCCGAGCCGTCCTTGACCACCATCGCCACCCCGACCGCCACGACTTCGACGGCGCCGTCGCGTCCGCGTTCGAAGAATTCCCGGCTGGCGGGGAAGGCATTGAGTTCTTTCTCGGCAACCAGTGCCCCCATCGAGATGGTCTGGCCGTCACGGACCATGGGCAGGAAGCGCATCCCCGCCAACAATTGCTTCGTTTCGGTGCGCAGAAGGCTCGTCAGCCGTGATTCATATTCCATCCGCGTGGAACCATCGGCGGAAGCTATGGTCGAACTCACCTCGCTGATTTCTTCCCAAGCGCTCACGTCTTGGCCTAAAAAAAGGGCGGCTTCGCGCTGAACAAGCGAACGGAGCAGTTCGCGCTGGGAATCGCTCGACAGGTGCTCGCTGGCCCCCGTTGTGGCGACAAACAAAACGAAAGCGCCCGTTTCCTCGCAATCGCCGCGCATTTGGGAGAGTCCGCGATCGAGGCCGACCTGGTAAATTTCGCGCACGCAATCCGAGGCTCGCGCGTGGGGCGCGCACAACGCGAGCGGCAGGCAGTAGACCAAGAGCCAAAGACTGGAATGGAAACCTTGCATCCTCACAGCTCACCTGCCTTGGGAAGATCCTCCCACTTGGGTGGCACGGAGGCGGTCAGCGCAACGGCGTGGAGCGTGTTGGTCCTGAGCCAATTAGGATCCTGGCGCATTTTGGAGACGATGTCCACAGCATAGGGATCGCGATCTTCCCAGCGTTGGACAACCAGATTCGAGTCGTACTCCGAGGGAGTGGCCGATGCCACAGCTAGCGGCAGATCGACGCCACTGATGGTGGTGTAGATGACCATCGGCATACCCTTTGTGATTCCATGCTCGAAGCCCCGGTCAACGGTCATTCGGTTGCCGAGCATGCCGGTGACCCGCCCGCCCACTGGATACTGCCCCCCCATCTGACGCGCGAAATTTGCCAGAGCAAGCATGCATGCGTTGTAAATCGCTTGGCGCTCATCCTCGTCACTATAACCGCCCATGCGACTGCCCTTCAAGGTCAGGGCTTGCTCGCGCACCGATTGTCCCTTGGCTTTGCCGGCTATGGCGACCGTTCTGGTCGCCACGTCCTCGCAGTTGAAATCCACTTCCACCTCGTAGATGAGCTTGTCATGGTCCCACATTTCATGGTGTTCGCGAGTCAGCGTGACAGCGGCGGACAGCACGAGGTCGGTGGCCTGAAGGCTGTCGATAGAGGGACGAACAAGATTGGCCTCGCCAATATCGTGAAGCGCGGCCATGGTATCCATGCCGCCGCGGTTGTGGATCGACTCGATCGTGAATCTCTTGAGTTCCGCCATCTCGGTCTGCAACCGCGCACTGACGGTTTCTACGATGTCGGGACTGATTTCCCCGGCCCGCACACTCACATCATTGAAGAACACCGCCATTTTGAGTCGGCGGTAGTTGTTTTCGTTGTAATTCTCTGGCAACTCGATCGGGATGGAGGGATCGGACAGGAGAGCTTGGGTGTCGCCCGGCCGCGAAGCGGATCTGACACCAGAGTCGGCAGCAAGGCCCTTGCGCCCGGCCTGAGAGGCGCTTGCGCCCGAACAAGCGCCCAACATCGAAGACAATGACAAACAGATTGCAAGGACGAACGCCCGCCAGAACCAAGAGGATGATATCATCGCGCTTGATACTCCATGAACCGTTTGTTGCGGTCGTGATTCTGCTTCATAAACTGGACCGTGCGCACACTGTAATCAGCCTGATCGACCACGTTTCTGGCGGCTTTGGTGATAGTAGGCGCATTGAAAAGAGATTCCACACCTAGTCCGCTTCGAGAAGCGGCCATCGCGCTGGAAGCTTCCTCCATATACTCACGGGCGACATCGATTTTCAGTGAGGCCGCCAACAACCTGGACATAACGTTCTCGTTGTTTGCCACTGCTTCGATGTCGGTTTGTTGCTCCGGTGTCAGGCTGTTGAAATAGGCGTCTTGCTCTCCTTCGGTCATGCCCTGGGTATCGTTTTGGAAGGCCACGTAAGTCCGGTTGGCGCCGATGGCAGCATCATATTCGTCGAAAGCGGTAAGGACCTCATCGTAAAAAACCGCGACACTCGCCCCAGTTTTGTCCAGGTCTTCGACCCCGACAGGATGATAATTCGGCTTAGGCCGGTCCGCGCGATACTTCTCGAATGCGTCGCTGTACGACTTGTCCTTGCCTCCAGTGGCGGAGATGGTCGCACAGCTACAGCAACAAACGAGAAAAACGAACACCATAGAGTGAGAAAGCAACGTGCGGGTACGCATACAGAAGACCTCGTGTCAGAGATATTTTCAAACTCCATTGGCAGAAGAAGGCCAAGAGTTCTTTTTTTGCTACTTGCCTAGATGCGGGCATCTCACCACGGTCTCATCTGAAGGAGCAATCGAAATCGGAATGCCCCCAATCCTTTGATTGGGTGAGGCGTTGGCGGCGCAAGAACGAGTTCGTTTTGAACCGTGCCACGGTAGCCACCAAAATCGCATTCGGCGAGTTCGCTCGCCCCCCTGTTTCCGGAACCAAGAACCCCTCCGATGCCAGCGAATGGCCTCCAAACCACCAAACGGCCGCCGGGACACCCGTTCCCGGAGCGGGGCTGATTCCGCACGCCCCGATGCCGACAAGCGAAGCCGCCGACCGTCATTTGGAGCCACAAGCGGGCGCGGGCCGGGAGGTCCGGGATTTCAAGGAGGCGAAAGTTAGTGAAAAGTGATCCTTGACACTGGGGCGATATTATGGCAAAGGGATGGATAACTTTTGTCTCGATACGAAAGGGGGCCCGCATGGCTTTCTACGCCCACACCCCTTCGGATGAAGGGAGCTCCTGGGAACTCTTCGCCGATCATGTGGAAGCGGTGCGGGAACGCGCTGTGCAATTCGCCCGCCCTCTGGGTCTCGAGCAGCATGCCACCGTCGCCGCTTTGCTCCACGATCTCGGCAAGCTGACCGAACTCTTTCAACTGCGGCTCGAGGGCAAGGCGCGCGGCGTGGATCATTGGACCTGCGGCGCGGCCATCGTGGGCCGGCTCGCCGCCCAGTACCCAGCTTTGGCCGATGGCCGCGTCGCCGCCGCGATTCGCGGGCATCATGTGGGGCTCGAAGAGGTCTTTTTTGGGGATCGGGAACTGGCTGAGGAGTACGGCGAGCTGCGCCGCCAGAGCCAGCGTGACGGCTCGGTCCCGCGCTGGCCGCCGGAAAGCGACCAAGATCTCCTTGGACTCCTCAAGGCGGCGGGCTTCGATTTCGGCGGCGCCCTGAAGCCGCTTGCCGGGCTGCCCCCCTACGAAACGCCCCCCGCCCTCGCCCACCTTCTCGATACGCGCCTGCTGTTCTCGTGCCTCGTGGACGCCGATTTTCTCGCCACGGAAGCCCATTTCGCCAGCGGCCCCGACAACCGCAAAGTCTGGCGCGACGCCGGTCCGCCGCTGGAACCGGCCAAAGCGCTCGCCAGGCTCGAAGACCACATGGCCGGGGTGCGGGAGGCGGCCCGCCGGCGGGGCACGGCCCCCAAAGTCATGGCCTTGCGCGAGGACCTGTGGGAGGCCTGCGACGGCGCCCCCCATTCCCCGGGCGCCACCTACACGCTGTCCGCCCCCACCGGCACGGGCAAGACGCTGGCGATGCTGCGCTTCGCCCTCTCCCACGCCGCCGCCCACGGCCTGCGCCGTGTGGTGATGGTGATTCCGTATTTGACGATCATCGAGCAGACGGCAGGGATCTACCGCGAGATTTTCAGCGAAGCCCACGGCTTTCCCCCCGATTACGTCCTCGAACACCATAGCCAAGCCTTCGCGCGCGACTCGGATTCCGATGACGACGTGGACCTCGACAACGCGGACGAGCCCCGGCGCCGGACCGGGCTGCTGGCGGAAAACTGGGACGCCCCGGTCATCGTCACCACCAGCGTCCAGGCGCTCGAAAGCCTCTTCGCCGATCGGCCCTCGCGCTGCCGTAAGCTGCACCAGCTCGCCCAAAGCGTGATCCTCTTCGACGAGGTCCAAACCCTGCCCTCCCACCTCGCCGTGCCGACTCTGGCCGCCCTCTCGCACTTGGCCGCTCGCTACGGGTCCACCGTCGTTTTCTTCACGGCGACCCAGCCGGCCTTCGCGCACCTCGACCCCGAGGTGCGCACCCACGCCAATTCTGGCTGGCGGCCGCCCGAGATCGTCGCCCCGCAGCTCGGTCTGTTCGAGCGCTCGCGCCGCGTGACCGTCGATTGGACGCGTGCCCGGCAGGATGTTCCTTGGGAGGAGATGGTCGCGGAGCTTGCGACCGAGCCCAACCGCCAAGTCCTCGCCGTGCTCAACCTCAAAGCCCACGCCCGCCACGTCGCCCGCGAGTTGGCTCAAAGCCTCGGCAAGGGCCACGAGGGCGGAGAGGTGTTCCACCTCTCGACCGCCATGGCCCCGGCTCACCGCGAGCGCACCCTGCGGGCCGTGCGCGCGCGGCTGGAGGCGGGCGAGCCCTGCCGCCTCGTCGCCACCCAATGCGTCGAGGCGGGCGTCGATCTCGATTTTCCTCGCGTGTACCGCGCCTTGGCGCCGCTCGACTCCATCGCCCAGGCGGCAGGCCGCTGCAACCGGGGCGGTCGGCTGGAGCGCGGCGAGGTCGTCATCTTCAAGGCCGCGCCGCTTGATGGGGCGCGCTCGGTCTATCCGCCGGGCTATGGTGAAGCGGTCGGCGTCACCGAAGGCCTGCTGGCGCAGCACGGAGACCTCGACCTGGCCGACCCCGCGCTCTTCACCGAAGCCTACCGCCGCCTCTACGACCTGGCGAAAGCAGCGGAGTTGGAGGAGTCCATGCGCCTCGCTCTGGAACAGCGCCACTGCGGCGAAGTCGCCCGCGCCTACCGCCTCATCGAGGCCGACACCATTTCCCTGGTCGTCCCCGATCCCGAGCACGCGGCGCTTTTCGGAAGATTGCGCGACGAGTTGGCCAGCGGCGGCGTTCTCACCCGAAAGTGGATCGCCCGCGCCCGGCCCCTCACCGTCACCGAATACCGCCCCCGCGGCGCGCGGGCGGATGTCTTGCACCATGTTCTGGAACCCGTGCCGCTGGGCTTTCGCGGCAAGCAGCGCGTGGTTTCCGAGGACTGGTTCGTAGCCTGTGACAGCGCGGAGTACGACCCGCTGGTGGGGTTCGTTCCGCCGAAGGTGATGGAGATGATATTATGACCGAAACCGACCCCGAAAGGAGGCGCCCCATGCCTCACCATCAAACCCACATCCTGCGCGTGTGGGGGGACTTGGCCTGCTTTTCCAGGCCAGAACTCAAAGTCGAACGGTTCTCCTACCCCTGCCCGACGCCGAGCGCCGCCCGCGGGGTATTCGACGCCATCTATCTCAAGCCGCCGGAGTTCCGATGGCAAATCGAGGCCATCGAGCTGCTGCGGCCCCCGGCCTTCATCGCTCTGCGCCGCAACGAGGTCAAGGACGTCGCCAACGCGGCCGCCGTCGCCAAATGGATGGCCGGCTCGGCGGAGCCCGAACCGATCTGGGCGGACGCCGACAAGGACTTCACCGGCAGCGACGAGCGTGGCCGCACCCAGCGCCAGACAATGGCCCTGCGCGATGTCGCCTACCGCTTCCATGCCCGCATCGTCCCCCACCCCGGCCACGAATCCAAGCAGCGCGCCTTCGACGACCAGTTCGCCCGCCGCGCCCGCGCCGGCAAGTGCTTCCAGCAACCCTACTTCGGGTGCCGTGAGTTTCCCGCCTTCTTCGAGTTGGAGGAAGACGCCGCCTCCTCATCGCCCCCGGCGCCGGTGAGCGAGGATTTAGGCTGGATGATCTACGACACTTTCGCTCTGGGCCGTCCGGGCTCGCCAGACAGCGCACCTTCGGTGAGCGTCTTCCGCGCCCGCATCGAGAACGGGCGCCTGGAAGTTCCGCCCTGGGACAGCGACGCGGTGCGCAAAGCCCCGGGGGGAGTTTGAGCCATGCTCCACCTGCTTCAAGATTACGCCGAACGCGAAGGGCTCGACACCACCCCGGGCTTGGCCACCAAGCGTATCGCCGCCCTGCTTCAGTTCACCCCCGACGGCGCTTACCTCGGCGTCTTGGTCTTCGATAAACCGAAGGCCACGCCCGGTTGCCCGAACCTCTCCCAGCCCGAAATCAAGGGCGGGGGCGCCGGGTGCCGCCACTTTCTCGCCGACGTGGCCGAGGTCGTGACCCTGCTCGGCGCCGAGGCGCTCGACGACAAGGCGCGGGGCAAACTGGAGGCCAAGCACGCCTTCTTCACCGGGCTCCTACGCCAAGCCGCCGAGGCCGGCGCCCTGTCCGAATTGGCGCCCATCGTCGAAGCCCTTTCCGATCCCTCCACCCGCGAGCGCATCGCCGCCGAGCTGGCCGAAAAGCGCGTGAAGACCAGCGACAACGTCACCTTCGCCATACCGAACCGTACTCCGGCGCGGCTGGTGGAGGACCGCCGCTGGCACCCTTGGTGGCAGGAGTGGCGCGCCGGCCTCGCTCAGGCGAAGGCCAAGAAGAAGGCCCCGGCGAAGAAGAGCGCCAAAGCCAAAGCCGCCCCCGCCGCACCGTCCGCCATGCGCGATCTGCTGACCGGCGAACTCGCTCCGCCCACCGCCACCCACGACAAAATCACCGGTCTCTCCGACGTGGGCGGGCTCGCCATGGGCGACAACCTTGTCAGCTTCAAGCAGGGCGCCTTCCGCTCCTACGGTCTCGAACAGAGTGCCAACGCGGCCATGAGCGCGGATTCCGCCAAGGTCTATTCCAGCGCCCTCAACCACCTCATCGCTCACCGCGCGCGCCGGTTCCAGGGCATCAAGGTGCTGTTCTGGTACGACGGCGAAGTGCCCGCCGACCTCTCCGAGCTGATCGAGAATCCCGAGACGGAGGACGATGGTTTCTGGGATCTCTGCGGGGGGAAGCCCGAAGTCCCCGCGCCGCCACCGCCCGATCCGAAGAAAGACGCGGAAGCCGCCAAGCGCGAGAAGCTGCGCGCCGAAAGCCGCGCCATCGCTCTGCTCGGCGCCCTGCGCCACGGCGGGGAAAAAGCCCGCACGGACCTGCGCCAGACCCGCTATCATTCCCTCACCATCTCCGGCCAGAGCGGGCGCGTCATGGTGCGCGATTTCACCAGCGGGCAGTTCGGCGAGCTGCGCGAAGCCATCCTCGCTTGGTTCGAGGACCTCGCCATCGTCCACCGCGAGGGCGACCGTCTGGCCTCGCCACCGAAGTTCTACGCGGTGCTCGGCGCGACGGTGCGCGAGCTAAAGGAACTCGCAAGCCCCGATCAAGCCGCACTGTGGAACGCCGCCATTTGCCGCCGCCCCATCTCGGACTCGCTCTTCATCAAAGCTCTCGCCCGCCTGCGTGCCGAGATGGCCAGCGCAGAGCCCCCGCCCCCCAACCAAGCCCGCATGGGCCTTCTCAAAGCCTACCTCAACCGCCTGCCAGAACACCGCCTGACGACACCTAAGGAGACCAACCGTATGCAGACCCACCTCCACAAAAACCATCCCGCTCCCGCCTATCATTGCGGCCGGCTGCTTTCCGTCCTTGCCGACCTCCAGTACTGCGCCTTGGGCAAAGTCGAGGCGGGCGTCGTGCAGCGCTTCTATGGAGCCGCCAGCACGACGCCCCACCTCGTCCTCGGACGCCTGTTCGCCCTGCACCACCACCACCTCAACAAGATCTCCGGTAACGCCCGCGATGGATACAAGCAAGCCATCGAGTGCATCCTGGCCTATTTCCCGGGCCAGCAGTTCCCCACCTCGCTCTCTCTGCCGGAGCAAGCCCTCTTCGCCTTGGGCTACTACCAGCAGAGCGCCCACGACCGCGCCGCCCGCGCCGAAGCCAGCGCCCGCGCCAAAGACCGCAAAGCCTCCTCCACCCCCGACCACTCCGAAACCACCGAGGACTGATCCGCCATGTCTACCCCCACCCCCGAAAACCACGCCAAACCGAACGGCACTCCGCTCGAGAACCGCTATGAACTGCTCTTCCTCTTCGATTGCGAGAACGGCAACCCCAACGGCGACCCCGACGCTGGCAACGCCCCGCGGATGGACCCGCAGGACATGCGCGGGCTCGTCAGCGACGTCGCCGTCAAACGCCGCATCCGCAACTATGTCCAGATGGCCCACAACAACACCATGCCCAACGCCATCTTCGTCGAGCACGCCACGAACCTGAACACCAAGATCGCCCGCGCCCACGAGGCAACCGGGGCCGAGACCCTGCCCGAAAAGGGGAAAGCGACCAAGAGCCAGGCCTACGCCGCGCGCAATTGGATGTGCGAAAACTTCTACGACGTGCGCGCCTTTGGCGCCGTGATGAGCACCGGCCCCAACGCCGGCCAGGTGCGCGGCCCGGTGCAGGTTTCCTTCAGCCGCAGCGTGGACCCGATCCTGCCGCTCGATCTCGCCGTGACGCGCATGGCGACGACCGACGATAAGATCAACAAAGCGGAATCGTCCCAAACCTACGCGAACTGGGAGGCTGCCCACCCCGAACTCAAACTCCGCACCTTCGGCCGAAAATCCCTCATCCCCTACGGCCTCTTTGTCGGCCGCGTCTTCATCAGCGCCCACCTTGCGCAGCAGACCGGCTTCGGCAAGGAAGACTTCACCCTGCTCCTGGAAGCCATCCTCAACATGTACGAGCACGACCGCAGCGCCTCCAAGGGCCTTATGACGGTCCAGACCCCGCTCTACCTCTTCAAGCACGAGGGCACGGACACCGACCCCGTCCAGCGCGCCCGGCAAGCGATGCTCGGCTGCGCGCCGGCGCACCGGCTCTTTGATCTCGTGACGGTCAAGAAGCTCGAAACCGTGGACGCCCCGCGCTCCTTTTCCGACTACGAGGTCAGCGTGCGGTTCGGCGACGTGCCCAAGGGCGTGCGCCTGATCGAGTGGGACTTCGGCATGGGCGTGGCCGATCTCTAGTCCGCCGGGGGCGCCGCCGCTATGTATGCCGAGGACGATCTGCTGCCCCTTTCCGGGCTCCAGCATCTGCTCTACTGCCCGCGCCAATGGGCGCTGATCCATGTCGAGCAGGCGTGGGCCGAGAACCGCCTGACCGCCGAGGGCCGCCTTCTGCACGAGCGCGCCGACAGCGGCGAGAGGGAAACCCGCCACGGCGTACGCGTCGCCCGCGCCATCGCCCTGCAAAGCCTGCGCCTGGGCCTCTCGGGCAAAGCCGACGTGGTCGAGTTCCATCCGGGCGAAGGCGGCGGCGCCCCGGTCCCCGTGCCGGTGGAATACAAACGCGGCCGTCCCAAGGCCCACCGCGCCGACGAAGTGCAGCTCTGCGCGCAGGCTCTTTGCCTGGAAGAAATGCTCGGCGCCTGTGTGCCGCTCGGCTTCCTGTTCTACGGCGAGCCCCGGCGACGCACCGAGGTCGCCTTCGATGAGCCGCTGCGCGCCCTTACCGAGCAAAGCGCCGCCCGGATGCACGCGCTCCACCGTGCCGGCCGCACTCCGCCTCCAGAATACGAAAAGGCCAAGTGCGGCGCCTGCTCGCTGATCGAGCTGTGCCAGCCCAAAGCGCTCGATCATGCGGGCCGCAAACGCGCCGGTGGCCCCTCCGCGCAAGCCTATCTGGCCCGCGCCCTCGCCCCGCACCTTGAAGACGCCGGAGCCAACGGCGAGGAGCCCGCCCCGTGAGAAAGCTGCTCAACACCCTCTACCTCCAGACCGAAGGCCTCTATCTTGGCCGCGACGGCGACACCGTGGACGTGCGCCAGGACGGGAAGACTTTGCGCCGCTTCCCCATCCACACTCTCGACGCCGTCGTCTGCTTTGGCCGCGTCGGAGCCAGCCCCGCCCTCATGGGCCTGTGCGGCGAAGCCGGCGTCGGCCTCACCTTCCTGAGCGAGCATGGCCGATTCCGCGCCCGCGTGGTGGGCCGAACCCAGGGCAACGTCCTGCTGCGCCGCGAGCAATACCGCCGCGCCGACTGTCCCCGCGCCAGCGCCGATCTCACCCGCGCCTTCGTCTCCGCCAAGATTGCCAACGCCCGCACGGTGCTGCTGCGCGGCGCGCGGCGCGACGGCTCCGGAGCGGAAAGCGGAATCGGGGACGCGCTTTCGGGCGCCGCTCTGCGTCTCGCCTATATCCTGCGCGCTCTGCCCGCAGCGCCCGACGTGGACACGTTGCGCGGACGCGAGGGCGAGGCCGCCGCCGTCTACTTCGGCGTGTACGGCGCGCTGCTCTGCCCCGCCGACGACGCCCTGCGTTTCACCACCCGCAACCGGCGCCCCCCGCGCGACGCGGCCAACGCCCTGCTGTCGTTCCTCTACACGCTGCTGCGGACCGAATGCGCGGCGGCCTGCGAGGCCGTCGGACTCGATCCCTGCGTCGGTTTCCTGCACCGCGACCGCCCGGGCCGCGAGAGCCTGGCCCTCGACCTGATGGAAGAGCTGCGGCCGGTCCTCGCCGACCGCCTGGCCGCCACCCTCATCAACCGCGGCCAGGTCAAGGCGCGCGGTTTTACCACCGAGGACGGGGGAGGCGTCACCATGGACGACAAAACCCGCAAGACCGTGCTGACCGCCTGGCAGGAACGCAAGCGCGAGGAGCTGACCCATCCGTTCCTAAGCGAGAAATGCCCGCTGGGTCTCCTGCCGCACTTGCAAGCCATGCTCCTCGCCCGCCACCTGCGCGGCGACCTCGACGGCTACCCGCCGTTTGTCTGGAAATAGGAAGGATCCCGAGGCCCCATGATGATCCTTATTACCTACGACGTCTCGACCGCCGACCCCGGTGGCGCCAAGCGCCTGCGCCGCGTCGCCCGGCTGTGCCAGAACCGGGGCCAGCGCGTGCAGAAAAGCGTCTTCGAATGCCTCCTCGACCCCGCCCAGTGGGTCGCCCTGCGCGCCAAACTCGCCGACGCCATCGACCCCGAACGCGACTCCCTGCGCTTCTACTACCTGGGCGCCAAATGGCAAGGCCGCGTCGAACATCTCGGCCACCAGACCGCCTTGGACCCCGAGGGGCCGCTTATCCTCTGAGACCGCCATGCCGCGCGGCACCATGTACCTGTGCTTTACCTCCGCATCCAACCAGAAGGCTCGACATCGGAACCCAAAGCTCCTACCCTATTCCCAGCCAAACTTGTCTGGACGCGGCGCGGACGCAAAACCCTGATCGGTCATCGGGCGCCAGCGCCAACCCCAAGCTCCCACCCCAAACCCGGGAGGTTGGCGACCACTGAAAAGAAAGGAGTTGTCGATGAAAATCGATCAGGGGCACAAAGCGTTCGACCCACCCTCACAACGGTCGGCGATTTCCCGTGCGTACCTGATTGATAATACGAGGGTTCGCCCTCAAGGAGTCGCCTCCCTCGCGGAGGCGTGGATTGAAACACCAACGTCCTCGCGTAACAGGCCCGCGCAACCAGTCGCCTCCCTCGCGGAGGCGTGGATTGAAACCCGCGAACCACGAAGCAGCGGCGAACGATCACCAGTCGCCTCCCTCGCGGAGGCGTGGATTGAAACAACGACTTCCTCCTCTCGGCTACCGATGATGGGCGTCGCCTCCCTCGCGGAGGCGTGGATTGAAACGAGGAACACGATGTCGAAGTGGACGGCACCATCGTCGCCTCCCTCGCGGAGGCGTGGATTGAAACGACTCCCCGCGTGTCTCTACTCCTCAAGGTGTTTGTCGTCGCCTCCCTCGCGGAGGCGTGGATTGAAACATCCCAATCGAAAGGGCCCAAGGATCATGGCCAAGGTCGCCTCCCTCGCGGAGGCGTGGATTGAAACGCGACCTCCACGAGACGCACTCGCGGACCCAGCGGGTCGCCTCCCTCGCGGAGGCGTGGATTGAAACAGGGACCGGGTGAGGGCAGCGACCTCCTGCTCCAGTCGCCTCCCTCGCGGAGGCGTGGATTGAAACTCTACAGGCATGGCTCGTCCTCTGAATGTCTCTTGTCGCCTCCCTCGCGGAGGCGTGGATTGAAACACGAGCTGGTCGTCAACCGCGATGGTGTCGGCGCGGTCGCCTCCCTCGCGGAGGCGTGGATTGAAACCGGCGCGGTGCAACTTGTCTTGACCGGCGATGATGGTCGCCTCCCTCGCGGAGGCGTGGATTGAAACGCCCGGCCACGAAGGAAGAACTGGCGGCCCTCAAGTCGCCTCCCTCGCGGAGGCGTGGATTGAAACCGGCGCGTGGACATCGCGCAAACG
>JAVJSW010000009.1:0-24089 GCA_040219255.1 Sumerlaeia bacterium | reverse complement strand
AAGGAGCGGTGGTCATGGGGGGCAGCAGCGAGAAGGGGATGCCGGAACTCACGGCCTGATGGCCCACAATGTCAAGTGGTACCTTGAGAAGGTCCTGGGATGATCTGTGGGAAGTTGGGATTCAGCTTGCCATTTCCGGGGACGGGCCGGACCATTTGTGCACTTCAGTAGTTTGTGCTTCCAATAGCACATTTCCGTGAACAAAAAATTCCCCTCAGCACAAGAGATTCTCCAACTACCGCTCTGGGCCAGGAATGCCTTTGCGGCACGCTGTGCGAGGCGTGTGCAGCCGCTATTTGTCGCGGCCTCTCGTCCCGAGAACCTGGAACCTATTGACAAAGCCATCACCTTGGTGGAACAGGCCGCCGCCCTCGGCCGATTCGAATTCGATCTAAAGGAAACTCTCGAATTATCCGATGCTGCCTTTGAAGCAGCGGAACGCACCCATAGCAAGGAAGGGTTCCATGCAGCGGAATTCGCACGGCAGATCATGCCTTCCCTGCCTGAGGAACGCGCAGTACCCCGCGAGAGCTACGACCCCAATAACCCCTACGATGCGGTGGATTACGCTTTTTCAAACTTGCAGCCGGAAGGCGATGAGGAACTCCGCGAAGATCATTACTTCCCCTACAGGCAAAACCTTCTTGAGATCTGGAAACTCTTTGAGAAAGCCGGTGACTATCAGTTCGTGATCGGGCTTCGTAGTGATTTGGAGCTTCTTAGGAGTGCGTCTCAAGATTGGACCGACGATTCGCCTGTTGCTCCCTCGATTTTTGGGCATCTTTGGCCTGATGGATTTCCCAGGATGTGGCCCAGTCGGATCGAGGCAGCAAAGGCCAAAGTCGCCGAATCCATCGCGCACCGATTGCGAGTTGAGACGCCCCTGCACCTTTTTTTCGACTCGCGGACATGCTTATCAGATGCCATTCAAGAAGTAGTTGAAGCATTTATGGAGTTTTCCAAAGCAAACATTCGCAAAGTTGAGTTGTCGGCGAGGCAGCTCGATCCCATTCGAATCCCCCAGGACACTTTTCGGGCAGAGGAATCTCTCTTCGCCGTCCAGCATTTTGCCCTTTTTGGATCGCCACTGGAATGTTTTTCCCATTTTCGATTCCACCTGATTGACAAGTTTGTCGAGCAAGCTCGCTCGCCCGGATACATGCAGAAATTATGCGAAAGGGTACTTAAAGAAAACACTCGTAAGGAAGAGCGGCGGACTCAACTTCGCTCGATAATTGAATCGCACGGCGACGAATCCGAAGCGTTCTCCGTCATCTCAAATTTCACTGAATCGTTGGGAGAATCGGTGGTGAAATTCCACCAGCGCAAAGCCGAGGCGGTTCATCGCATGGTGGAGCGAGTCAGCCACGCCCTGCCCAGTCACTTGCTTTCGAGCCGCATTCTTATGAACGGCGAGGAAGCCCTCCTCTTCGGCAACCAACTCGACGCCATGCTGCAACTCGTCGAAGAGCACGCCCAGGAGGCGGGGGCGTTGGAGTAGCGGATCGCCTTTCCGCCTTAAGGCGGCACTACGAACCAAAAAATCCCCTTTGCCCCAGCCCCCGGGCCCGGCTCTCCCTGATGCCACAACGCAATCGGGAGGAGACGACCCCACATTATGGCGAAAACACACAAGATTTCTGTGATCGAAGGCGACGGCACTGGGCCGGAGGTGATGCGCGAGGGCTTGAAGGTGCTGGACGCGGCCGCCAGGCGCTTTGGCTTTTCGATGGACCTGAACTCGGTGGACATCGGCGGCGAGCGCTATCTGCGCACGGGCGATGTGCTGCCAGACGCGGCGTACGCGGACCTCAAGGCGAGCGACGCGATTTATCTGTCGGCCATCGGACACGCGGATGTGAAGCCCGGCATTCTGGAGCGCGGCATTCTGCTGCGGCTGCGGTTCGAACTGGATCAGTACATCAACCTGCGGCCGGTGAAGCTTTACCCGGGCGTCAAGAGCCCGCTGGCGGACAAGGGCGCCGAGCACATCGACTTCGTGGTGGTGCGCGAAAACACCGAGGGGCTCTACGCGGGCGCGGGCGGCACGCTGAAGAAGGGCACGCCGGACGAAGTCGCGGTGCAGGATTCGATCAACACGCGCAAGGGCGTGGACCGCTGTCTGAAGTACGCGTTCGAGCTGACCCAAAAGCGCGCGCGCAAGCAGCTTCACCTGGTCGGCAAGACGAACGTGCTGACCTACGCGTTCGACCTGTGGGAGCGGGCTTTCAACGAAATGGGCGAGGCGGGCTTTCCCGATGTGACGCGCGCCTATCACCATGTGGACGCCTGCTGCATGTTCATGGTGATGAAGCCGGAGCTGTACGATGTGATCGTGACGGACAATATGTTCGGCGACATCATCACGGACGTGGGCGCGATCATCCAGGGCGGCCTGGGCATCAGCGCCTCGGGCAACATCAACCCGGAACCGGGCGGCGTGTCGATGTTCGAGCCGGTGGGCGGCAGCGCTCCCCAGTTCAAGGGCCAGAACACGATCAATCCGCTCGCGTGCATCAACGCCGGGGCGATGCTGATTCGCCATCTGGGCGAAAAAGAAGCCGCCGACGCCATTGACTCGGCGGTGGAAAAAGTCGCCGGCGAGCTTCCCGGACTCGGCGTGGGCGAAATGGGAATGGGGACCGACGCTGTCGGAGATCGGGTGGCGAGTTTGGTGGCCGGATAATTCGGAGCCCATTGCAACTCAATGCAGCGGGCAATAAATCGTTGCATAAACGAGATGTAAGCTGCAAGGCGTGTTGGTATGCGTACGAGGGTTTTATCAAAAAGGGCCCTTTACGCCATCGACGCGCTTTGACGTGGACCCGTTCCAAATTCCATCTGTCTTCCAGGTTTTCAAGAAAAGCCACATATTCGAAGCGAATCACATTTCGCTCCTGGAGGACAACGATGACGAGCCAAACGGCGACTCTTCCCACCACCCTTGCTCCCGCGTTGCGCGTTGGCCGCGCCACTGTGGCGCTGCTGATGGCCCTGCTGCTGCTGGCCGCGGGCCGCGCTTTCGCCGGCGCCACGGCCGATCCCAACCCCGCTGTCTCCGGCGGCGCGGTGGTCATTACTTACGATGCCAACGGTACGGCGCTCAGCGGCGCCTCGACGGTGACGATGCACTACGGCTGGGACAACTGGCTGGTGGTGAACGACACGGCGATGACGAGCCAGGGCGGCGGCCTGTGGCAGGTCGAACTGGCGGTGCCGAACGGCCCCAGCTCGCTGGACTTCGTGTTCAACGATGGCGCGGGCACCTGGGACAACAACGGCGGCGCGAACTGGCACGTGGACGTGGTGGCCGGCCCGCAGGTCGAGCTGATTCCCGCCGAGCCCCTCGCGGGCCAGCACCTCGCCGTGATCTACGACGCGGCGCAGGGTCCGCTGGCGGGTTCCGGCTCAATGTGGCTGCACTGGGGCCGCAACGGCTGGAACGGCACGACGCAGACGCCGATGGAGCGCTACTCGGGCACCGAGTGGGTCGCCAACATCACGCTGCCCGAGGGCACCTCGACGCTGGACTTCGCCTTCACGAACGGCAATGGCGGCTGGGACAACAACGGCGGCGGCGACTGGCACGTGGCGGTTCAGTCCGCGGCGGGGCAGACGATCACGCTGAGCCCCTTCGCCATGGCCACGGTGCAGAGTGTGACGGCCTATGGCATCAATCAGAAGAACATCCTGACGAACCAGCTCGAGGTCGGCAATCCGGATCACCGGCGCACGATGATGTGCGCCGCCGCGTTCAACCTGAGCGCCATTCCGAACGACGCGGCCATCGTGTCCGCCCAACTGGTCTACACCGCCAGCGGCTTCTACGAAGGCCCGTACCCCTACGGCACCCACGCGTTCAAGCACACGCCCACCTGGGCCGCGACGACGGAGGACCCGGAGCTGGCCTATCAAACGATCGGCGGCGCGCAGAGCTTCGCCAGCACCGATCTGAGCACCTTCCCGCTTCAGGGCTCGGAGCAGATTCTCAACCTGGACGCCGGTGCGCTGGCCCTGCTCGAGGGCAGTCTGGCCCAGGATGAGTGGACCGTGGGCATCGTGCGCACCGGCGGCACCGGATCGCACACGCTGGTGAGTTTCGCGCTGCGTCTGACTTTCGCCCAGGGCGAGCCGCTGACCTCGAACTTCGCCTCGATGAGCTTCGTGGGCGATTTCAACGGCTGGGATCCTTCCGTGAACAACATGGTCCTGGTGGACGATGGCCTGTGGTCGGCGACCTATGCCTTCGCGGGCGAGGACAGCATCTCCTTCAAGTTCGCGGCGAACGGCACGTGGGCTGAGAACTGGGGCGACATCGAAGCCAAGTGGGGCATCTACGCGCCGCTGCTGTCGGTGGCCCAGCCCGGCGCCGCGGACATCAAGATCCTCGGACCGGTGTACGGCACGCACGACATCTTCTTTGACGAGAACAGCCTGGTTTACAGCATCAAGCGCCAGGATTAATAAAGGCAGGCGTGGGGACGCCACCGGACAATCGAAGCGCATGAGGGGGGCCTCCGGTTTGCACACCGGGGGTTTCTCTTTTCGGGGCGGCTCAGGCGGCCGGCGGATACTCGATGGGAGGTTCGACAGGTTCGATGGGTTCGATGACGGGAGGCGGCACAGAAGGTTTGGGCGTCGGCTTCAACCAATGGGAAAGACGCGTGGCGGGGCGCTCGATCAGCCGGTACATGAGATCCGACACTCCTATGGCGATCAGAATGGCCACCAGAAACGCCCCCACCGCGACCGCCAGCGAGTCCCCCAGGCGGGTCGAGAGGTTCATGACCGGTGGTCCGACCAGCGAATGAACCAGATAAAGGCTGTAGGAAATGGCCCCCAGGTAAAGCAGTGCGGGATGACAGAGCCAGCGGCCGAGCCGGCCGCGTTCGCCCGCGAAGAGGATGAACAAGGCGGAGCCGGTGGACACGAAGACCGAGTTGGCGTAGGTCAGGGCGGTGGCGGCGGTCAGGAGGCCGAGCATGGCCCAGTAACTCCATCGCGGAATGCTCCGCGTCAGGTAGCGAAAGGTGAAGGCTCCGGCGGCGAAGGAATACCAGAAGGTGATGAACCACGGAGCCATGGCGGGCCTCAGCGGCAGCCACCCTGTGTGGATCGCCAGACTGAGGGCCACCAGCCCGAGGTGAACGGCGCACCAGCCGTGGGTTCGGGGACTTGAGGGATCGAGCAGGCGGAAGCGGCTTTCCGCCCAGACGAGGAGACCGAAGACGAGATAGAACTGCATCTCGATGCAAAGTGTCCAGAAGACTCCGAGGACATGGGGCAAGCTCAGGATTTCCTGGACGAAGAAGACGTTGGCGGCGATCTCCGGGAAGGATGGCATGGGCACCTGACGCCAGGTGAAGACCACGTTCGAGAGCTTCCAGTAAACGAGCGCCAGGATGATCGTGGCCCAATAGGGGGGCCCGATGCGGGCCGTGCGGCGCAGGAGGAAATTGCCGAAAAGTGGGGCATCGATGGGGCGCCTGGAAAGCACGAAGGCCATGACGAAGCCGCTGAGGACGAAGAAGACGTCCACCCCGTAGATGAGGTAGCGGTCGATCAGGACCACCACCCATTCGGGAAGAACTTCGAGGAAGGTGTATTTATAGGTGCTGGCATAGAAATGCGTCAGCATGACGGAGAAGGCGGCGAGGCCGCGCATGCTGTCGAGCATGCCGAAGCGGTTGGCTTCGGCCAAGGGGGGAGGCTTGGGGGGATCGTCCATGGCGGGAATGGTGGCCGGGTGGAATTGAGAGGTTCGTGGAGAACGAGTGACGGAGCACCGGTGCGGGGAAAAGGGCAAGCGCAAGGACGATGGGTGGCTGGATGGGGTGAGGGGAAAATCGCCGGTGGCCGCTCTTTCCATTGACCGGTCATAGGGCGCCGGTCCAATCCTTTTGGCCCGATTCGGCTGGCCATTTGGCGCGGCCGGGCCGGTGAAACCTGTCCGCCTCGGCTCCGATTTCCGTTGGCCGGACCTTGGAGCGAACCGCGCTATGATGCAGCAACTGCGCGACCCCCGGGTGATGAAATTCGCCATGTGGTCGCTACTCATTCTTACCATTCCGGCCTTCGTGCTGTTGTACGGCGATTTCAATCAGGCGGCGACGACCTCCGGTGGGTTCGAGGACCGCGAGTACGGCACGATCCAGACGGCCCGGGGCGAGGTGCCCCTGGACAACGACCGCATGCTGGCGGCGCGCCGGGCGCTGGCCGACCGGTACATGTTGCTGATCAGCCGCATCTACGGCCAGCAGCCCACACAGGCCCTCCAGTCACGCATCGAGAACATGCTTTCCAACAAGGAAATCGCCGAATTCGCCGTGACTCAGGAAGCGCTGCAAGACTTGGCCGAGCGCGTCGAACTGCGCGTCTCGGACCAGCAGTTGGCGACGATGCTGAAGGATCAGGGCGTGACGCGGGACATGCTGGACAATTACCTGCGCCAACAGGGCATGACCGAGACGCAGTTCCTCCGCAGCCAGAAGAGCAGCCTGCAACGCAACCGCGTGCAGGGCCTTGTGACTTCCGTGGCGCGCCCGTCTCTGCTCGAACTGTGGCAGGAATGGCTGCTGGCCAACGAAAAAATCACCGCCGAATACGCGCGCATTCCAGTGACGGATTTCGAAGCGCGCGTCGAAACGACGGAAGACGAGTTGCGCGAATACTTTGAAGAGAACCCCGAGCAGTTCGTGAAGGAAGAAGAGCGCGTTTACCGCTACGTGAAGCTGGCGGCTCCGCCGCAGACGCCGGAGGGCGAAATCACCGGCGAGATGCTGCGCGCGGCCTACGAAGCGCTCGATCCGCAAGCCGACAGCCAGTTCTTTGGCGCCGATCCGCTGATCGTACGCCACATCCAGCTCGACATCGAAGATGGTCCCACGACGGATGCGGTTCGCCAGGAGGCGCAGGCGCTGCGCGAACAGATCGCCAGCGGCGAGCGCGACATGGCGGACGCGGCCGATTTCGAATCCGACGACATGGAAAATATCGAGTTCCAGGAAGAAGGCCTGCCCACGACGCGGGGCGGCGTTCTGGCGGAGCGGCTGACGACGGAGACGCGCCGCGCCATGGTGGAGCGTTACGGCGGCGAGTGGTACAAGACGGTGGCGGGTCTGGAACCGGGCGAGGTGTCGCCTGTGTTCGAGAGCGGCGGCGCCTTCTATATCGCGCGTGTCGAAGACACGGGCGGCAAGCGCTCCTTCGGCGAAGTGCGGCGTCAGCTCGAAGCGCGGCTGCGGTCGCAGCGTGACCGGGACTGGACCGGGCGACGCGCCGAGTCGATCAACGAGGCCGAATTGAAGATGCGCGAAGCGGCGGCGGAAGCCACCTCCATCGAGGGCGTGGCCCGGGCCGTGGAGGCGGAAGTGGGGCAGACCAGCCCGACCATGCTCAGCATCGGGTTCATCGCGGGCGTGGGGGATCTGTCCCAGTTCACGGACTTCCTGAGCGACATGCAGCTCAACGAACTGAGCCCGGCCTTGCGCACGCCCCAGGGGGACATCGTGGTCTTGCAGGTGAAAGAGATTCTGGAGGAACGGCCCTACGAATTCGCCGAAGTGAAGGATCGCGTCGAGCGCTCCGTGAAGCGCGAGAAGGCGGTGGAGCTGGCTCGCGAGAAGGCGGAGGAGTTGAAGGCGATGGTGAAGGCGGGCGACAACTTCACAAGCGCGACGGAGAAGGTGGAACTGGCGACCTACGCGAAGGTGGGCGAACCGTTCACCCGCATGGAGGCGCCGGGCGCGCTGGGCCAGGCGCCGAACTTCCCGTCGGTGTCCTACGGTTTGCCCGATGGCGACCTGGGCATTGTGGAGCAGGGCTTCGGCCAGGTGCCGCTGGCGATGATCGTGTTCAAGGTCTTGAGCGAGGAGGAGCCTCCGAAGAAAGACTTCCTGGCGGACCTGGGCGATCTGGAGACGCGGTACCGGATGGACAAGGGCAGCGCGCTGCTCGAGGAGTTCCGCCGGGACGCGGTTCAGACGATGGAGGCCAAGTTCGACGAGAGCCTGGTCACCGACGGAAGCGAGAGGCGCCGCCGAGGCGAGGGCTAAGGCGATTAAAATCAGCGAAGTAAGCTTGGGAAAGAAAGCCTCTCCGGTGACCGGAGAGGCTTTTTTGTTGGAAAGCGATTAGGATAAAACCTTTGACGCGAATGGGATATGTCATCAGCGGCGTTTCGCTTGGACTTTCGCGGAAAAGGATTAGGGTCACTCTCGTTGACTGGGTAGAGAAGGCGGAGACGCGGTCGCCCTGATTCGGCGAAAACGTTCCGATCGACTCGGCTGAAATTCCGACAGTTTGAAGCGCGATCGATCGAAGCGGCGGACTTGCGGCAACCAATGGTTCGGAAATTGCGCGGTAAATTGGCACAACCAACGACAAATTTGATACTTTTCTTCGAGAGGCACGCTGCTCATGGCCCCCACCAGAAAGAAGACCAGCTCCGGAACGGATCCGGAAACCAAGACTCCGGCCAAAAAAGCGAAGTCTGAGTCGACAAAGGCAAGCAATTTCCTTCGCACCGTGAAGGAAGTGGCGGCCAAGGCGTCTTCCCGCGGCAAGAAGAAGTCAGCGTCCGAACCGGATGAGGCGCCTTCCGCCGAGACGGCGAAGCCTGCCGAGAAATCGGCGGCCGCGCCGAAGAAGGCCGCCGCCAGCGAATCGGGCCGGATCGAGCCGATGAGCAAGCGTCCCGCTTACCTGCCCCCCGTGGGTGGTGGCGTGGTCTATGCCCGCGAGCGCGAACCCTTCCGCCTGACCTCCTCGCCGATGACCCCGCCGCCGGCGTCCTACGCCGCGCCGGAAGGGTCCGAGGAAGCCTTCGACGAGAGCGGCGTCAGCCTGCCTTCCGATTACGGCCAGACCATGGTGTCGGCCCTGGTGCGGGACCCGGACTGGATTTTCGTGTTCTGGGAGCTGAGCGAGCGCACCCGCAGCGAGTTCAACCTCGGCCGCGGCCAGCACGAGCGGCCGCTCATCGTCCGCCTCTACGACGTGACCGACATCATCTTCGATGGCGAAAACGCCCACGCGACGCACGATGTGCCGGTGAACGATTACACGTCCTCCTGGTACGTGCGCACGCCCCAGCCGGGCCGCAACTATGTGATCGATCTGGCGACCTATACGGAAACGGGCGAGTTCAAAACGCTGGCCCGCAGCGGTGTGGTGACGGTTCCCAAACCCGCCATCGGCGAGTCGGCGGATCACGAGACGGGCGACGACAACGAAGTCTATCGCCAGATCCTGCGTCTGTCGGGTGGCGAGTCGCTGCGCGGCACGAGCGGCAGCGAAGGCTTCTCGCTCTCGATGCAGCAGCGGTTCTCCGAAGCGCTCTCGAGCGAAGTCTTCAGCGGGGCGCTCTTCAGTGGCGGATTCAGTGGCGAATTCGCTTCTGGCGCCATGCAGATCGCCGGCGAGAAAGGCCGCAACTTCTGGCTGGAAGTCGGCGTCGAAGTCATCGTCTACGGCCGTACTGAGCCGGACGCCTCCGTGAAGTTCATGGGCCGCCGCATTCGCCTGCGTCCCGATGGCACCTTCGGCATCCGCATGGCCCTGCCCGACGGCCAGATCGACTTCCCGGTGGAGGCGACCAGCGCCGACGGCGTCGAAAGCCGCTACGTCTGCCCGATCGTCAAGCGCCACACGGAAGGCGATCCGACTCAGCCGATTTTCGACTGATCCGCCACCGCTCAGACCTGTGTGTAAGAAAAGCCCTTCCCTCCTTGGCGGGGGAGGGGTTTTTCTTTGGGCGGCACTTGACCGGTTCGGAGAACGAGACGATGGCGATGACATGGCGGTTCCTCTGCGGAGGCTTGATCGGGTTGATGTTCGCCGTGGGGCTGCTGGCCGCTCCGGTACCGTTCGCGCTGGCGGAGGAGTTGGGATTCGGCACGCGCGAGGCGGGGACCATCGCGGGGGCGATGCTGGCCCGGATGGATTGGGCGGCGCTGCTGGTGAGCCTGGCCCTGATCGGTCTGACCTTGGCGCGGCGCGGCGAGTTGGGTTCGCGCAGGGTGGGGGCCTTGACGCTGCTGCTGGCTGGGGTGGTGGTCCTGACGCTGACGGAAATGGTGGCGGTGGCCCCGGCGATCGGGGCGCTGCGTGAGGAGGCGGCGATGCTCTATGGCAGCGTGGGGGCCGCGCCGGAGGAATTCAAGGGGCGCTTTGGAATGCTGCACGGGTTGTCGGTGCTGCGGGCGGGGGTGAGCTGGTGCTTGCTGACGGCAAGTTTTTTCGTGGAGGGACGGGGCCAGCGATGACGCCGTGATTCTCGGCTTGCGATGGGGGGACCGGGTGGGGACGCTTCGCGCGAACCTGCACAGGCGAATCGGGCCTGACCGAGGAGTGACGCGTGGACGCCGCCAACGCCCACAACGGAGAATTGGACAAGATCCCCGCGGAGGACGATTCGCTGGAGATGGGTGAGACCGCGGCCTCGACCGAGGACGGCGAGGACCGCCGCATCCCCAAGGCGGTGATTAAGCGCCTGTCGCTGTATTCGCGGGTGTTGCAGCACCTGGAACGCGACAAGGTGGAGAAGGTGAGTTCGACGGAGCTGGGCCGCCAGTTGGGGTTGAATTCGGCGCAGGTGCGCAAGGATTTGGCGTACTTCGGGCAGTTTGGAGTGCCCGGTTTCGGCTATCCGGTGCGCGAGCTGCGGCAGAACATCAAGCGGATCCTGGGGACGGACAAGGAAATTCGGGTGGCGCTGGTGGGGGTGGGCAACCTGGGGACGGCGTTGCTGTCCTATCCCGGATTCCGGCGGCAAGGGTTCCGCCTGATGTGCGCGTTCGATATCCAGCCGAAGTGGGAAACCTATGGGGTGGACAAGACGCCGATTTATCGCATTTCGGAATTGGAAGCGCGCATTCGCCAGTACAAGGTCGATTTCGCGATTCTGGCGGTGCCGGCGGACGCGGCGCAGGGGGTTGTGGACCGGCTGGGCGAGGCGGGGATTTCGGGCATCCTGAATTTCGTTCCGTGCCGCATCGAAGTCCCCGAACAGATCCAGGTGCATTACATCGACCTGGCGCTCGAGATGGAGAGCTTGTCCTACTTTATCAAGCTGCGCTGAGAAGAGTCAGCGGGGCCCGGGTCCGGGGGGCGAGGCCTTCATGCGTTTGATGTTATCCATGATCGCGTAGTAGCGGCGGGTGTAGAATCGGCGGTGGGGCTTGGCGTCGATTTCGTCTTCTTCCTTCATGGCGTAGAACGCCTGCCAGAGAGAAAGTTGTGGCCTGAAGTGGGCGGGGTAGCGGCGCGGCTGGCTCCGTTCGCCAGCGCCCCACCACTGATATTGAAGCCAGGCGCGGACGAATTGGCTCTCGTAGCCGCGCGTCAGCAGGCGCTTGAGCCAGATGACAGCCAGGGCTCCGGCGGTGGAGCAGGAAATCCAGAGGCTGTAGCTGCCGAAGATGGCGCCGTTGGCGTTGGTGGTGGCTTCCGCCATCAAGCCGAGGACGATGGCGAGCACCAGCGTGATGATGCTGCCGGCGCCCGACAAGAGCACCACATACATCGTCATCATCAGAAAGTTCCGGATGCCGGCGCCCAGGAGGGAGACCTTGGGGATGGCGTGGATGGCGAACATCCAGTGGCCGAGGCGGATGCTTTCGAAGTGGAACCAGGCGAGGACCACGGGAACGAGGGTAGCGGACAGAGCGGAGAGGACCAGGTAGGCGGGGCTGCCACCGGTCCAGGTCCACTGTTTGAGCTGGATGATGGGCGTGGCGAAGTCGATGAGGAAATAGAAGACCATGAGGACGAGCCAGATGCTGATGAGGCCACCGGAGAACAGGGAGCCGATGACGGAAGGGGGCAGGGGCGTCAGGCTCAGTTCTTCGCACTGATCGGGATTTGAGCGCCAGCGCCGCGCCATGTTCCAGCCCGAGAGGCCGCCGAAGAGAAAGAGGGTGTAGTCGAAGACGAAAATGCGGAAAAGGGCCCAGCCAAAGCCGCCCGATTCTTCGCCATAGAACTTCATGGCGCCCATGAGAATGAGGGCGAAAAGAAAGCCGAGGATCGGCAGGGCCCAGGACAGGCCGCTGCGCATGTCGGCGTCGCGGGCGACTTCGATGACGCGGCGGCTGCCACCGAAGCCTTTGCGCAGCCCGATCAGCCAGTCGCAGACGGGGCCGATGAGGGGGGCGCGAAGGAGGCGGATGAATGGCAGGCGTTCGATCATCGATAGTCCACGGGCAAGCTTGGGGCTGTGATGTGGCGGATCGGCCGCGGTGGCAACAAGAAGGGCTCGGCCGCGGGCGATGACCCGATTTTGTACCGTTCAAAACGAATCTGGATTGATGCGCCGCCTTTCGTGACCCTTGCTGTCTGTCCGATCCCCCGGCTTTGGAAAGGCCCTGCATGACCATTCGCGTTGCTCTGACCCATCGGACGACATACCGCTACGACCGGCCGGTGTCGCTGTCTCCCCACATTGTGCGGCTGCGGCCGGCGCCGCACTGCCGCACACCGATCTTGAGCCATTCGCTGCGGCTCAAGCCGGAGAAGCACTTCATCAATTGGCAGCAGGACCCGCAGAGCAACTTTCTGGCGCGGGTGGTTTTTCCAGAGAAGACGCGGATCCTGGAGCTGCTGGTGGACGTGGTGGCGGATATGACCGTCATCAATCCGTTCGATTTTTTTCTCGAAGATCACGCGCAGCACTTTCCCTTCCGGTACGAAGAATGGCTCGCCGACGAACTGCGGCCCTTTCTTCGTACGCTCGACCTGACGCCGAAATTCAAGAAGTTCGTGGCGGAAATCCCGCGCGAGAAGATGGTCACCGTCGATTGGCTGGTGGCGCTCAACCAGGTGATTCAGTCGCGGGTGAAGTACACGATCCGTCTGGAACCCGGCGTGCAATCGCCGGAGGAAACGCTCACCAAGGGCAGTGGGTCCTGCCGCGATTCGGCGTGGCTGATGGTGCAGGCGCTGCGGCAGGTCGGTTTGGCGTCCCGGTTCGTTTCGGGCTATCTGATTCAGTTGATGCCGGACGTGAAGCCTTTGGAGGGGCCGGAAGGCCCGCCCGCCGACTTCACGGATTTGCACGCCTGGTGCGAGGTGTACCTGCCCGGCGCGGGCTGGGTGGGGCTCGATCCGACGTCGGGGCTCTTCGCTGGAGAGGGCCACATTCCTCTCGCCGCGACGCCGGACCCGCAGAGCGCTTCGCCCATCAGCGGCGCTGTGGACGACTGCGAGACGGAATTCGAATTCCACATGGAGGTGCGCCGGATCCTGGAGGACCCGCGCGTCACCAAGCCCTACACGGAAGAGGAATGGGGGCATATCGTTCGCCTCGGCGATCAGGTCGAGGAGGAGTTGAAGGCGGGGGACGTGCGTCTGACCATGGGAGGCGAGCCGACCTTTGTCTCCATTGACGATATGGAGGGTGACGAGTGGAACACGGCGGCCATGGGCCCGAACAAGCGGCGATTGTCGGAGGAGTTGTTCTGGCGCATGCGCGACGAGTTCGCGCCGGGGGGTCTGATGCACTTTGGCCAGGGCAAATGGTATCCGGGCGAGTCACTGCCGCGATGGGCGTTGACGTGTTTCTGGCGCCCGGATGGCGAGCCGGTCTGGAGGGATTCGAGCCTGATCGCCCGCCACGTCTCGCCCCATGGAGCGACGCAGGAAGACGCGGGGGCGTTCTGTGAAGAAGTCGCGGAGCGGCTCGGGGTCGGTGCGGCGCGGGCGCTGCCGGCCTATGAGGACGCGTGGCATTACCTCTGGAAAGAGCGGCGGCTTCCGGACAACGTCGACCCCTTCGATTCGAAGCTCGATAACGAGGAAGACCGGGCGCGCATCGCGCGGGTTTTCGAGGAAGGGATCAATCGGGTCAGCGGGTACGTCCTGCCGATCGGAAGGGGCATTTTCGGCTATGGCATGGAGTGGGTCAGCAGCGCGTGGCATTTCCGCCAGGGGCGGCTGGTGCTGATCCCCGGCGATTCGCCGGTGGGGTATCGGCTGCCGCTGGGGTCCTTGCCATGGACGGCGCCGGGCGATACGTTTCCTCTGACGCCGCTGGACCCCACGATCCCGCGCGATGCGTTGCCCCCGGCGGAGCAGTTCGCCCAGCAGGCCTCGATCCGCCCGGACGGTCAGGCTCTGAAGCGCGGGGCCAAAATCGAGCAGAAAATCCCGGAACGGCCAAAGCGCGGCCAATCCTACTCGAGCGTCGTGCGGACGGCCATGTGCGTGCAGGCGCGCGAGGGCGTCCTTTGCGTGTTCATGCCGCCGGTGCGGCGGCTGGAAGATTACCTGGAACTGATCGCCGTGGTGGAAGCCACGGCGAAGAACCAGAAGCTCCCCGTGCGCGTGGAGGGCTATATGCCGCCGGAGGACCCGCGGCTCCTGAACTTCAAGATCACCCCCGACCCGGGCGTCATCGAGGTCAACATCCATCCCTCCGCGGACTGGAAGGAACTGGTCGAAAAGACCACGGTGCTCTATGAGCACGCCCGCCAGTCGCGGCTCGGCACCGAGAAGTTCATGCTCGACGGCCGCCACACAGGCACCGGCGGGGGCAATCACATCGTGATGGGCGGGGCGACGCCGACGGACAGCCCGTTCCTGCGGCGGCCTGATTTGCTGCGCAGTCTCATCGCGTACTGGGTCAATCATCCGTCGCTGTCGTACCTGTTCTCCGGGACCTTTATCGGCCCGACGAGCCAGGCGCCGCGTGTGGACGAAGCGCGCAACGACGCGATCTACGAGCTGGAAATCGCCTTCCGCCAAATCCCCGATCCGGACGGCCAACCGATCCCGCCCTGGCTGATCGACCGCATTCTGCGCCACTTGCTGGTGGATGTGACGGGCAATACGCACCGGGCGGAGTTCTGCATCGATAAGCTCTACTCGCCCGACGGCAGCTCCGGCCGGCTGGGGCTGGTGGAGTTCCGGGCCTTCGAGATGCCGCCCCACAGCCGCATGTGCATCACCCAGGCGCTGCTGCTGCGGGCGCTGATCGCGTGGTTCTGGAAGCGGCCGTATACGCGCCCGCCGATTCGATGGGGCACGGATTTGCACGATCGGTTCCTGCTGCCGTATTTCCTGGCGGAGGACTTCCGCGATGTGATGTTCGACCTGAACAACGGGGGATACGGGATCAAGGAAGAGTGGTTCGCTCCGCATTTCGAGTTCCGCTTCCCGGTCTTCGGCCGCGTCAGCCAAATCGGAATCGAACTCGAAGTGCGGCAGGCCATCGAACCCTGGTTGGTGCTCGGCGAAGAGGTCATGGCGTCGGGAACGGCGCGGTATGTCGATTCGTCGGTCGAGCGTATTCAGGCCACGGTGAGGGGGTTGCTGGACCCGAGGCGCTACACCGTGACCTGCAACGGCCGGGCGATGCCGATGCGGCCGACTGGCGTGACGGGCGAGTTCGTCTCGGGCGTGCGTTATCGGGCGTGGCAACCGCCTTCTTGCCTGCATCCGACGATTCCGGTGCATTCGCCGTTGGTGTTCGACATTGTGGACACCTGGAACGGGCGGTCGCTTGGCGGGTGCAAGTACCATGTGGTGCATCCCGGCGGGCGGAGCTATGACGCATTTCCGGTCAACGCGTTCGAGGCGGAGGCGCGGCGGACGAACCGGTTCGCAGCATTCGGCCACACGCCGGGCACGTTCCATGTTATACCTTTTGAATCGAATCGCGAATTCCCGTGCACGCTCGATTTACGGCGTTGACTTAGGGGGGCGGCAGACTAAGAAGGGACGGCTGCCGAGCCGCTCCAAATTCCCGATATGACCACGCCCTCCGCTCCCAATCCTATGCCTCCCTCCGTCGCCTCTCCCCACTTGAGTCCGCTCATCTCGTCGTACTCCCGCTTCCCCAACGTGTGGGACGAGTTGACCGGTCTAAACGCCATCGGTCCGGCGGATTCGTGGACGCCGTTGCTCAAGCACATCGGCCGCATCGGCGCCGCCGAACTGAACCGCCGTTGGGAGCAGGCATTGCGCCTGATGCGCGAGAGCGGCGTGACGCAAAACCTGGGCGACAAGGTCAACGACCTGGACCGGCCCTGGGTGCTGGATCCGGTGCCATTCGTGATTTCGCGGGGGGAATGGGCCAAGCTGTCGGGTGCCGTGGCGCAGAGGGCTCGGCTGCTGAACGCGATTCTGGACGACCTCTATGGTCAGCAGCAGTTGCTGCGGGCGGGGTTGCTGCCGCCGGAGCTGGTCTATGGCCATCCGGGGTATCTGCGGCCGGTGCATGGGCCGGAGATGACACAGAGCGACGCGCTGCATTTCTACGCGGTGGATGTGGCGCGGCGCCCGAACGGCGGGTGGGTGGCGATCAGCGACCGCACGCAATCGCCGAGCGGCATCGGTTACGCTCTGGAAAACCGGCTGGTGACGCTGCGCATGATGCCGGAAACCTACCGGGATTGCGCGGTGCAGCATCTGCTGCCCTTCTTCAAGAAAATCCGCGAGACGCTGCGCTCCATCGCCGTGCGCAATCAGGACAACCCGCGCATCGTGCTGCTGACGGCGGGGCCGGCGAATTCGTCGTACTTCGAGCAGATTTTTCTGGCGCGCCATTTGGGCGTTCCGCTGGTCGAGGGCAACGACCTGACGGTGCGCGATAACGGGGTGTATCTGAAGACGCTGGGCGGCTTGCAGATGGTGGACGTGATTCTTCGGCGCATCGAGGATTCGCTCTGCGATCCGCTGGAGCTGCGCTACGATTCGCTCTCCGGCGTGCCCGGGCTGGTGCAGGCGGTGGCGTCGGGCAAGGTGGTGGTGGCGAACGCGCTGGGCAGCGGGTTGCTGAACACGCCGGTGTTCCTGCCGTTCCTGCCGGATTTGTGCCCGCACCTGCTGGGCGAGGACTTGGCGCTGGGGTCGCTGGAAACGCGCTGGTGCGCCAGCGCTGGCGTGATCGAGGCTTTGGTGGCGAACTTCTCGAATTTTCTGCTCAAGACCACCTTTCCCGAACCGGGCGATGACCCTGTCGATTGCGCAAGCCTCTCGGCGGGGGAGCGGGCGGAACTTCTGGCGCGCGTCAAAGCCGAGCCGCACGGGTTCGTGACGCAGGAACGCATCGCGCTCTCCACGTCGCCCTCCTGGAATCGGGATCACCTGGTGCCGAGGCACACGATCCTGAGGCTCTACGCCGTCGCGACTGGCGGCGGCGAGTACATGGTGATGCCGGGCGGACGGGCTCTGGTGGGCGAGGACGCGAGCGCCGGGGTGGTGACGCTGGAGACGAGCAGCGCCAGCAAGGATGTGTGGGTGCTGGGCGAGTCGGTACCCACGGCGCCTTCGATCCTGCAACACCTGGCGACGCCGGGGCCGCTGAAGCGCTCGGGGATGGACATGCCGAGCCGCGTGGCGGACCACCTGTTCTGGCTGGGACGCTACGCCGAGCGGGCTGAGGATGCGATCCGGCTTCTGCGGGCGCTGGTGCTGCGGGTGACGGACGAAACGGGTTTCGAGAAACTGCCAGAGCTGGAGACGCTGGTGAATCTGCTGGCGCAGATGGAGCTGGCCCCGCCGGCCATCGTGGGCACGGCGGCGCCTGAGCGGCGCGGCGAACTGGAGGAGGCGCTGCTGGCGTCGCTGTTCGAGGACGACGCCGCGCTGACCAATGTGCGCCAGATTCTCAGGTCGCTGCGGCGGGCGGCGTGGATGGTGCGCGACCGCATTTCGCAGGACGCGTGGCGGGCACTGAATCGGCTGGGATCGGAATTCCCGACGCCGGAGATGAGCCGCCAACTGGCGCTGAGCGAAGCGCTGGCGAGCCTGGACGACATGATTATGCCGCTGTCGGCCTTCAGCGGCTTGGCGATGGAAAGCACGACGCGGGGCCCGGGGTGGCGGTTCCTCGACATCGGCCGGCGCCTCGAGCGCGCAATGGCGACGGTGACGCTGCTGAGTCCGCTGGCGGCGGAGCTGAAGGAGAGCGAGCCCTATGTCTTGCAGGCGCTCCTGGAAATCGCCGACAGCAGCATGACCTACCGCTCGCGTTATCTCTCGTCGATCCAGATCGCCGCGGCGCTCGACCTTCTGCTGCGCGACGAAACGAGCCCGCGTTCCGTGGCGTTTCAACTGGTGGCGATTCAGAATCATCTGGACGCGCTGCCGCGCGATATGACGGCGGCGGATTTGGGCACGGAGCGGCGCCTTATTTTGTCTTGCCTCAGTGGCGTCCAACTCGCCGACATCGGGACGCTCTGCAAGGCGGACAAGGAAGGGGTGCGGCGGTCGCTGGCGCGTCTGCTGGAGAAAATCGCGGCGGAACTGCCGATGCTCTCCGACGCCTTGTCGTCGCACTACTTCAGCCATTCGGAAGCCCACCGCCAATTGACGGATTCATGATCTACTCGGTTTGCCACCGCACAGTTTACGACTACGAATCGGCGGTTTCCCTTTGTCAGAACCGGGCGCACCTGATTCCGCGCGGCGAGGGGCGTCAGATTCTCAAGCGTCACGAGGTGGCGATTTCGCCGGAGCCGATTTGGCAACTGCGCCGGAGGGATTATTTCGGCAACGAAACGCTGTACTTCTCCGTGCAGGAACCGCACACGCAGTTGGTGATCGAGTCGAGGTGCCAGGTGGATGTGGCGCCGCAGGTTCCGCTGGCGGCGGAAGACACCTATCCGTGGGAACCGGGGCGCGAGCACATCCTGGCGGACCTGACGCCGCAGGGTCTCGAGGCGTGCGAGTTCATCGTCGCCTCGCCCCACGCGCCGATCAGCCTGAAGGCTCGCGAATACGCCCTGCCTTCATTTCCGCCGGGACAACTGTTGCTCAATGGCGTGCGGGACCTGATGGGGCGCATCCACAAGGACTTCGAATACCGGCCCGAATCGACAACGGTGTCCACTCCGGTGGACGAGGTTCTGGAGATGCGGTCGGGCGTTTGCCAGGACTTCGCGCACCTGATGATCAGCTGCCTGCGGTCGCTGCGGCTGTCGGCGCGCTATGTCAGCGGGTATTTGCTGACCGTGCCTCCTCCGGGGCAGGAAAAGATGGCGGGGGCCGATGCGTCGCATGCCTGGGTGGACGTGTTTTTTCCGGCTTTCGGCTGGATCGGCTTCGATCCGACGAACGACTGCATCGTGTCGGAGCAGCACATCGTGCTGGCGTGGGGCCGGGACTACAGCGACGTGAGCCCGGTGCGGGGCGTGGCGCTCGGCGGGGGGCGGCAAACGCTGTCGATCGCGGTGGATGTGGCCGAGGCCGTGGCGGAGGAAGCGCGGGAGTCCGGCGGGGACATCTGAGATTTGGAGCGTTGCGAACGACCAGACGTTGACATCGACGAACCGGGCTTGCCACCTTGGTTCGTTGGAATTGGCAACAAGCTTCACCTTGGCGGAGCCCTCTATGGCTTTCGACTTCACCGGATACGAAACCGGTTCCTTTTACGATGAAATGTTCGACGCGAGCGGCCAGCCCCATCCGCACGCGCGCATGCTCTACGATCGATTCCGCGAACTGAGCCCGGACGAGGTCGGCCGGCTCAGGGCCGAAGCGGAAGCGGCGCTCCTGAACATGGGCATCACCTTCACCGTCTATAAGGAAGAAAGCGGCATCGAGCGCATCTTCCCCTTCGATTTGCTTCCGCGGGTCGTCGGCGCCGAGGAATGGACGCGGCTGGAGACCGGCCTGAAGCAGCGGCTGATGGCACTCAACCTGTTCCTCAAGGACATCTACCACGACCAGCGCATCGTCAAGGAAGGCGTGCTCCCCCGGGACCTGGTGGAAAGCGCGAGCGGATTCTGCAAGCGTTGCTCGGGGTGGAGCCCGCCCCGCGGCATCTACACCCACGTCGCCGGCATCGATCTGGTGCGTGACGGTGAAGGGGAAATCCGAATCCTTGAGGATAACCTGCGGACCCCGAGCGGCGTGTCCTACGTGCTCGAGAACCGCAACGTGCTCAAGCGCATCTTCCCGCGCCTCTTCAAGACCCAGAAAATCCGGCCGGTGGACGACTATCCCTCCAAGCTGCTGGAGACGTTGCTGCACATCGCGCCGCAGGGAGTCGAGAGTCCCGTCGTGGCCGTGATGACGCCCGGGATCTACAACTCCGCCTACTTCGAACACTCCTTCCTGGCACGCGAAATGGGCGTGCAGTTGGTCGAAGGACGCGACCTCGTCGTCGACGGGGGTTATGTGAAGATGCGAACCACCCGGGGGCTCGAACGCGTCGACGTGATCTACCGCCGGGTGGACGACGACTTCATGGACCCGAAGGCCTTTCGCGAGGACTCGGTGCTTGGCGTGCCGGGGATCATGGATGCCTACATGAACGGCAAAGTCGCCATCGCCAACGCCTTTGGCAACGGCATCGCGGACGACAAGGTGATCTATGCCTTCGTGCCGGCGATGATTCGATTCTACCTCGGCGAGGACCCCATCCTGCCCAACGTGGACACCTTCGTTTGCCACGATCCCAAGCAACGTCAGTACGTGTTGGCCAACCTGGACAAGCTGGTGGTGAAGTCGGCGAACGAGAGCGGGGGCTATGGGATGCTGATCGGGCCTCACGCGACGCAAGCCGAGCGCGAAGATTTCGCCCGCCGCATCGAAGCGGAACCGCGCACCTACATCGCCCAGCCCACGTTGCAGCTTTCTCGCGTCCCCACCATCGTCGGCGACCACTTCGAAGGCCGCCATGTGGATCTGCGTCCTTATATCCTGTATGGCGAAGAAATCCACGTCTTGCCGGGCGGTCTGACCCGCGTGGCGCTGAAGAAGGGGTCGCTCGTGGTGAACTCTTCGCAAGGCGGCGGCAGCAAGGACACCTGGGTCCTCTCGGGCGACGACTGGGGCAATGGCTGGGGAATGGTTCACGCCCCATCGCAATCGCAAACGCAAGGAGCGTCCGGATGCTAAGCCGCGTCGCCGAAAGTCTCTACTGGATGGCCCGTTATGTGGAGCGGGCGGAAAACGTCGCCCGATTCCTGGATGTGACCAACCACCTCTCCCTCGATTTGCCTGGCACGACGGAGTCGTTGTGGGAAGCGCTGATCGCCGTCATGGCGGATGAAAAGCCCTACGCCGAGCGCTTCGATGCCATCTCCGAAGCCAATGTCTTGCACTTCATGGTGTGCGACACCGCCAACCCCAACTCCCTCATCAGTTGCCTGCGCGCCGCGCGGGAGAACGCCCGGCAGGTCCGCGAAGTCATCACCAACGAAATGTGGCTTCAGCTCAACACGCTCTTCCATCTCGTGCGCACCGCGGCCGATCAGGGTCTGCCCTCGGTAACCGAGGCCCTCTATCGCGAAATCATCATGGGCAGTCATCTGTTCTTCGGTCTCATGTCGGGCTGCCTGCCGCACAATGAAGCCTATCAGTTCGCCCAGCTCGGGCGCTTCATCGAGCGCGCCGACAAAACCTCGCGCATTATCGATGTGAAGTACTTCATCCTGCTGCCCCGGCCCAGCGACGTGGGCTCGCCCATCGACGCCAATCAGTGGCGCGCCGTGCTCAAATCGGTCAGCGCCTATGAAACGTATTGGAAACGGCGCGCCCGCATCGAACCGGCCCTCGTGATCGAATTCCTCCTCGCGGAGAGGGACTTCCCCCGGGCGGTGCTCTTCTGCCTCATCCGGTCCAGGGATTACCTCCAGCGGGTCCTGAGCGACATGCCCGAGGCACGGGAGCGCGAGGAATCGCTCGAAATCGCCTCCCGCCTGGTCCATGAACTTACCGCCACGCCGGTCAATGAGCTGATCGGACGCGGTCTGCACGAGTACATCGACCAAATGCAGCGCGATTTGAATGCCCTTCACAGCGGCATCGCCGAGCGCTTTTTCTGAGGCCTCTCAGGCCTCCTCCGCCACCGGCGACTCGGGCGAGTCGTCGTCCTCACCGTCGTTGCGGAAAACGTTCTCTTCCACCTGATGCTGTCGCCGAACCATTTCGGCGTAACGCCCCCCGGCGGCCATCAGTTCACCGTGGGTGCCGCGCTCGACGATTTCTCCATCCATGAGCACCAGGATTTGCGATGCGTGGCGAATCGTCGAAAGCCGGTGCGCGATCACGAAAGTCGTCCGGCCCGCCATCAGCTTTTCCAGCCCCTCCTGGATTTTTTGCTCCGAAGCCGTGTCGAGGGCGCTGGTGGCTTCGTCGAGGATCAGAAGCCGCGGGTCCGCCAAAAGGGCCCGCGCGATGGCGAGGCGCTGCCGTTGGCCACCGGAGAGTTTGACGCCCCGTTCCCCGATGACAGTCTCGAAACCCTCGGGAAGCGACTCCACGAATTCCGCGCAGTTCGCCAGCCGGGCCGCCTCTTCGATGTCCTCCTTCGAAGCCCCGGGGCGGGCGTAGGCGATGTTTTCGCGCACCGTGCCGCTGAACAGGAAGGTTTCCTGCAGCACGCAACCCAACTGGGCCCGATAGGCCCCCAGCCGAATTCGCTGCAAGTCCATCCCATCGACGCGGATCGTTCCCGACCGGGGCGCGCGGAAAGCCGACAGCAGACTGATCAGGGTCGACTTGCCGCTGCCCGACGGTCCCACCAGGGCGGTCACCGAGCCCGGCTCGGCGATGAAGCTCACGCCCCGGATCACCGGCTTGTTCTCTTCGTACTCGAACCAGACGTCCTCGAAGGCGATCCGCCCCGTGACCCGGCCGATCGCTTCGCGCTCCGCCTCGTCGGCGTCCTCGGGCGCTTCGCCCATCGTCTCCTTGACCCGGTCGATGCCGGCGAAGACCTCGCTGAGGCTCGTGCCGACCTGCACCAGGGAACTGATCGGCCCCACCAGAATCCCGAGGTAGAGCAGATAACTGAGCATCTCGCCCGCCGACAGTTCCCCCGCCATCATCCGATGCCCCCCCACCAGGAAGATCGTCGCGCCGAGGCTGCCGAGAAGGAGCTTGGTGACCAGAGCAACCCAACTGCTGGTGTGGATGGTGGAGAGAATGGCGCCCAGAAAAGCGTCCGCCTTCTGGCCAAAGATGGCCCTCTCCGCGGTTTCGCTGTGGAAGGCTTTGACGACGCGCGCGCCCCCGATGCCCTCCGTCAGGCGCCCGCTCAAATCGGCGGCGAGCTTCTGGCGCTCGCGATAAATCGGCCGCAGCGAACCGAAGGCTTTCCCGGTCACGAACGCAAACCCCCCCAGAAATCCGGCGATCGTCACCGTCATCATCCAGTCCATCCAGAAAAGGATCGCGATGACGAAGACCGCGCTCACCATGCCGCCCAGAAAATCCACCATCCCGGTTCCCAGCAGGTTGCGGATCCCCTGGATGTCCGACAGGATCCGGCTGACGACTTCGCCGACCTTGTGCTCTTCAAAGTACTTGAGCGGCAAACGCGTGACGTGCGTATGAATCCGTTTGCGCCAATCGTTGATCAGGCGCTGCCCCGCCTTCGTGATCGTCTGTGTCAAGGCATACGCCGTGAGCCCCTGCACGATAGCGGCCAGAAGCGCCAGACCTACCATCGCATAGAGCAGCCGGAGACTTTCCTGCGGAATGGCTTCGTCCAGAATGACCTTCGGAATATACGGAAGCACCAGCCCCGCCAGCCGATTGATCAGCATCAGGCCCAGTCCGAAAAGCCAGAGCCGCGCCTGAGGCCGTGCGATCTCCACGACGTCCGGCAGCGTCCGTTTGAATTGCTGCCACCGTTCGCGGCGGCTGGCGGGGGGTTGGGGAGGATCGATCTTGCGCAAAAGCGGAACCGGTCGGCGTCGCGGCGCCAGGAGGTGGAATAGGGGCTCGGGCGAGCCGCGCGATGAACGCACCGCCAAAGAGCCGTGTCAGTCCAAGATTTCGAGCGGAACGGCACCCGGCGTCTTAAGACACTTTCTTTCGCCGAAAGTCGGAAAAAGGGATTGCTCCCAAGGAACTGGAGGGGACTGGTGATAGGGTGCTAAGTATAGCTCAATGCGACCAGCCTGCATCAGGCTGCCAGCAAGCGCTGCATTCTAAGGAGAACCTCTATGGCGATGAAGCCGTTTTCGAGACTAGTAGGTACGACTGATTCCAAGTCCCCGCGGCGCCGCGGGGCGATTTTGACGGGGAGCTTCCTGGTGGCGGGCTGCCTGGCGGCTTCGTCGGCCATGGCCCGCCCCCTGCCTTTCCTGGCTCCCCAGGACGTGACCACCACGTTCGATGGCCCCAACTTCGTC
>JAVJSW010000008.1:0-109343 GCA_040219255.1 Sumerlaeia bacterium | reverse complement strand
GGGCCGGCGCCAACCCCCTCGAGTACCTGCAGGCTCTCTTCACAGAACTGCCGGACTCGCCGCAAAGCCAATTGGCTCAATGGTTGCCGGACCGCTGGGCGGCGGCTCGGGCTGCAACCGAGGGTGGGGCCGAAATCGGCTAAATATTCGACAGCAGTTAACATCCGCAAAAGACCAACGCGAGCGAAACGGTGGTTCCTCAGGCCAAGCGGGCTCGAGGCTCGTGGAGACGCTACGCCCCGCCACGGACGATGGCAAGGCCGCCGGGGACGTGGCTCAACTGACGCTTACGTCTTGAGGGCACGTCTTGTTATTAGTGGAACGTTCCTGGTCGTCGCGACTGTAATAGGCGCGACTCACCGTGTCATAGGTCAAGAAGCAGGGATGCCTCCTCGTCTTAAAGTCGAGGAGGCTATACTCATTGTTGAAGGCGCAATTCAAAATTATCTCGATGAGCAAGAGTTCTATTGCGCCGAATTGCAAGTTGAAGATGAAGCCTACTATCAAGCGAGTCTCTTGTCCGAATCCCTCTTGCTACGACTGATTGGTAACGACGTGATCAGCAGTGAAGATGATTTCGTAACGGACATTTCGGAAATGAGATGCTTCTTCGCATACGATGCGGAGTCATTGGGAATTCGACTGGACATCGACATGAGAAGCCGACAATTTAACGACTATTCCTATCCAGCGGATGACTATCAGCCGATACTTATAAATTCAAAAGTGCTTGTGGCGGATGCCCGGTTCTTTCACTACAATATGCACCCTGTGTCCCAAGAGAATTCCCCCATCCTAACGGTCGATGATCGGCAAGAGTTTAAAAAGGCGTCTTGGGGTGAGAACATCAACCCGATCCGCCTGATTGAGTACAAAGAAGAGCCTGTCTACGAAACGCTAAGATTCTGGTCAAGCGCGGAAGTTCAGTCACTCATCAGGCTTGAGGTCAATGAAAATCAGTCGGGAATAGAATTCAGCATGAAGGGCAGTACTTCCTCTTTCACGGCTGATATAGCACTCTCGTTTTCCATGGAAAATAATTATCTTCCACTGCGTTATCGCTCAGCAATTACGACCTTTTCAGATGGCGGCCATGAACAGCTAACAGTTGACTATGTATGGGCGACTCACCATGGAAGTCCCTTCTTGGAAGGGGTTGACTACGAATGGGTCCAAAAAGATTTCCAGGAGGAAATCCTCTACAGCTTCAAGAGGAAATTGACATCACGTCCATTGAAACTTGATCGTGATCAGGTACTGGAAAAGCTGACACTTGAAGACTTTGACATGCGGCCGGATACGGTGGTCCACGATAAGCTCTCTGGCACGATTTACGAATTGATGATCTCTGGTCTCGTAGAGAATTTAGCACCGTCCCCACAAATGATCGAAAAGATGGTTCGTCAACTGGACATGGATGCCCTGACGATGGAGCCGGAAGCGGAGCTGGCTTCTCCCTCCCCCGCCACCATACGTGTCGAGGCGGGTAAAGTAGAAGGGGAAATGGCCGCGTCATCCGCCACTCCGGACTCTGAAACACCGAACGTAGTGCGATTCTTGCTCGCCGGAGGAGTTTTCATCGCCGCTTTAACTTGCATGTTTTTCTGGTATAGGCGCAATGAAAAAGCGAAATAATTACCTGATCCTCCTAATCATTGTTTTTGTCCCCGCAGTCTATATCTTCATTACGCGGACCAAATGGGTTCGGGAAGCTGAAGCCTCTCTTTCATTGCCCCGGGATCTTGTACAGACTGGGACCCTTCGTCCCGGACAGACCAAGGTCTTGGAAGTGGAATTTGTCAACACGAGTTCGCGAGCTATTCGTGTCGACAAATATGAAGCCTCCTGCAAGTGCATCGCTGTCGAATTGCCGGACGATACGTACGCACCGAACGAATCGGGGACGATAATGGTTTCCGTCGAGGCAGCCAGCGTGTGCGGCCTTTCGCTGCAAACGGTATTGCTCTACGCGGACAAATTCCCAGAAGACCCGGCGAAGCTGCAAATTGAATTGCACACGGATGTCGCTCTTCGCATCCATCCCCAAAGCATCTGGGTGGGAGATGTGCTTCGGCATGAGCCCGTCGAACTCGAATTCTCTATCCATGCCGCGGCCCCGGACTACCTGATGGATTCACCGCGGTTCAAGGGATTGCGAAGCGAAGTCATTTCCGTTAGCGCTTCCGGCCCATACGAAGATGACAAACTCGGGCTATGGAGAAACGATATTGAGTTTATCTATGCACCGGTTGCAGGTGAAGAGGGTCTGTTCAGAGATTATGTTTGGTTGGAGAGCGACGACAAAGTGGGGCTGGCCATCAAAGGTAACCTCGTTGAGCCCGTGACGATCCAACCGGCAAGTTTCTTTGTTCCCCATGCGGAGCAGAAACAGCACAGAAGGAAATTTGAAATCGTAAGCGCCCTTCCAGACCTTCAAGTCGGGAGTATTGGACTCGCCACACAGGAGCCCAATTTGAACATTGAAGTGGTCGAGACGGAACCGCACGGTCCGGCCGCCTTTTTTCTTGAATGGAATATTATCATTTCAGACTCTGACAAGGTCAGAGGGTACGTTCGAAGCGAGGTCGAGGTCGAAATTCGAGCACCGACAGGTAACTATCGATGCCATGTGCCGCTGCTCGCCGTCGTCGATTCCTAGCGATTGAACCCCGTGACTCATGCCGTTGTGAACTACAGTCCTCGGCGCCCCTACACCCCAATCGTTTCCGATGTGTTGGCCAACTCCAGGAAATTCTTTAGCAGCTTCTTGCCTTCCGTCGTCAGGATCGACTCGGGGTGGAATTGGACGCCGTGGATCGGGTAGAGCTTGTGGCGGACGCCCATGATGCAGTTGTCGTCCTGGCTGCGGGCGCAGATTTCCAGGTCGTCCGGGACGTCCTTGTCCTCGATGATGAGCGAGTGGTAACGCGTTGCCGTGAAGGGGTTCGAGAGGCCTTCGAAGACGCCCTCGTTGTCGTGGGTGATGGGGCTGGTCTTGCCGTGCATCAGGCGGGGCGCTCGGCTCACGATACCGCCGAAGACCTGGCCGATGCATTGGTGGCCGAGGCAGACGCCGAGGGTGGGGATGCGCTGGGCATGTTTGCTGAGAACGTTGCAGGACTCGCCGGCGTCGTCGGGTGTGCCGGGGCCCGGGGAGATGACGATGCGCGTGGGTTGGAGCCGGTCCATCAGGGCTGCGGTGATCTTGTCGTTGCGGACCACTTCCAGGGTGGCACCGAGTTCACCGAGGTACTGGACCAGGTTGTAAGTAAAGGAATCGTAGTTGTCGACAACGAGAATCACGCGTCGGTTTCCCCTTCCAGGAGGCGTTTGCGAAGTTCGTAGCGCTTCTTCAGGCTCGCGACAAGGGGATCGTCGGGGTTGGCCGCCATCAATTCCGCCACGATCCGATCCATGTCCGATAGGTCTTCCGGGTTGGGCGAGGAAAGCTGAATGAGGCAGTCGGCGAGCAAATAATCCACGCCGCGGCTTGTCTGAATGGAAGAGGCTCGCCGAAAGCGGTCCGCCGCCGAGGCGAGACGCGCCTCGTCCTCGAGCCGCTGACCCAACTCGCGCGCCACCAGTCCCTGATAGTAGTGAAAAAAGTAGGTCTCGCGCTCGTCGAAAGGAGCCTTCGATTCGGAGAACAGGCGCTCGGCCCGGCGCCAGTCGGCGTCCTGGCGGCTGACGCGCGCCATGGCGGTGGCGACGATGGCGGCTTCGCGGCCGTACTTTTCGCGGATGGTGACTTCCTCCGACGTATCGGCCAGTTCGAGCGCCAGGTCGTAAGCCTCGCGCAATCGCTCCGGGTCGCTTTGCTGCGTCCCGATGACGAACACGGCGGCGTAAAGGCGTTCGCGATGGACGTTCTGGGCGCCTTCGTCGGTTTCCAGGGCGGCGGCGCGGCGATAGAAGTGTTCCGCCTGGCGATAGAGATTGAAATCGGCGGCCTTGCCGAGAGCGGTCAGTTCAATATAGGTCCGCTCGCAGACGAGGCCGCAAAGATGCTGAGCCACCGGGCTATCGGGAAATTGCGCGGCGATGGGGTCGACGAAGGCGAGGGCCTCCTGGGCCTTGCCCTCGTCGAGCAAGCGTCCCATGACGTCCACCGCCGCTTCCGGACTGGGGAATTCCGCCGATGGCTCCAGTCCCATGGGTTACTCCTTGGGCGCTTCGGTGTCGGGGGCTGCCTCCGGTTCGACGAAGCGGGCGGCGGATTCGTCTTCCGGCAGAGCGACCGGTTCTTCGTCGGGCGCGGGCGAAGCTTGCATCTCCGAGGCCGGCGGTTGCACTTCCGAGGTCATGGGGTCGCTGGCCGGAACTTCCTCGACGGGGGCTTCCTCGACAGCGCCTTCTTCGACAGGGACTTCCTCGACAGCGGCTTCGGGAGATTCTTCCGTCTGTTCCGCCTCGGGCGATCCGGCCATTTCGGAGGCCGGCGGATCCACTTCCGAGGTCATCGGTTCGGTGGCGGGGGCGTCTTCGGCGCCGGTGGGGGACAAGTCGGCCACGTCTTCGGCGGCCAATCCTTCGGGAACGGGTCCGCCCTCGGCGGTCATTTCCTTGGCCGCGATCACGTCCTCGTCCGGGGTGTCAGTCTTCGGTGGGGCATCGATCAAACGATCGGCCAGGGCCTGAATCTTAGATAGCCGTTCGCGAAGCGCGTTGTCCATCAGGGACTCGGAGTCCTCGGTCATCTTGCGCAGCTCTTCCAGGTATTCCTTGGCGCCCTCGATGATGTCCTCGGCCAAATCCTGATCGTCGTTGACGAAGGGCAGGAGCTGCTCCGGTTCGGCTTCGGTGATTTTCTCCACGGTGTTCAGCTCGCTAGTGCGCAGAAGCGCCTCGCGAGCGAATTCGCCGATGCCTTCGATCTGGCTCAGGAAGTCGCTCAGGTACTGGCGGGAAATCTCTTCCTGCTGGGCGGTGACGGCGGCGTCTTCCTGCTCGACGATGTCGATTTTCCAGCCGGTCAGCTTCGCCGCCAGCTTGGCGTTCTGGCCGCCCTTGCCGATCGCCTTCGACAGCGAGTCGGTATCGACCATTACTTCGGCGCGGCGCTGGATTTCGTTCAGTTTGATGCTCATGATCTGGGCCGGATTCAGCGCCGAGGCGATGAAGTTCTCCGGGTCCTGCGACCACGGCACGATATCCACCTTTTCGTTGTCCAGTTCGCGCACGATCATCTGCACGCGGCTGCCCTTCATGCCGACGCAGGCGCCCACGGGATCGACGTCGGGGTTCAGGCTGTTGACGGCGATCTTCGTTCGGACGCCCGGTTCGCGGGCGATTTCCACGATACGCACGACGCCCTGATCGATTTCCGGCACTTCGAGAGAAAAAAGCTGCTTCACCAGTTCCGACCGCGTGCGCGACAGAATCACCTGCGGGCCCTTGGGCGTGCGGCGCACGTCAACGATCAGGCAGCGGATGCGGTCGCCAAAGCGATAGCGCACGCCGCGCGGGATTTCCTGGTGGGGGAGGAGGCAGTCGGTCTTGTTGAGCTGCACCACGGCGTCGCGGCGCTCATAGCGTTGCACGATCCCCGTGACGACCTGGCCGACACGGTCTTTGTACTCGATGTAAACCCGGTCGCGTTCGGCGTCGCGCAGGCGCTGCAGGATACCCTGGCGCACGCTCTGGGCGGCGATGCGGCCGAACTCTTCCGGTTCGATTTCCACTTCGATCTTATCGCCCAGCATGTGGTGCGGGTTGCGGGCCTTGGCGGAGAGAATATCGATCTGCTGGCGCGGATCCTCGACCGAGATGACGACTTCCTTCTGCACGAAGAGCGTCATGTCGCCGGTGTCGAGGTCAAGAAAGGGGCGGGGCTCGATGAAGGCGTTGGCGCGCTTCTGGGCCGCCGACAGGATGGCGGATTCGATGGCCAATTTGATGACCTCGGGGTCGAGGTCCTTTTCCTTGGCGATTTGTTTAATCAGGGGCTTAACATTTAGCCGCACGGGTTCTTCGACTTTTTTCCTGGGCACGGTCCGCGATCCTGTCTGCGCGCGCTATGGGCGCTGGGGCTTGTTTGTGGGTGAGGGACTTGGCGGAAAACAGCTTGGGCCGCCCCAAGCGGGGCGGCCCAAGCGGATTTCGCACAAGCTGGGGATAAGTGAGCAGGGCCAGCCCGGGAAATCAAGGGAAAAGACGAGCGGGTAATTCCGAGAGACTAAGAAAAAGTATGTCACTCAAGAAGAAGTTTGGTATGCCTAAAAAGCGGTTGCGCCGCCCAATATGTCCGCCCTACCAACCTCTTCCCCGGGCGACGCTGCCTCCCAAGCGGACAGTTTCCTCCGCCATCTCTCCCAGAAGGTTTTCCCTTAATGTTCCGTTCCGCGCCGTCTCGCGCCTTCACGTTGATTGAACTGCTGATTGTTGTCGCCATTATCGCCATTCTGGCGGCGATCGCCGTACCCAACTTCCTGGAGGCGCAAATCCGCGCCAAGGTCAGTCGCGCCCTCTCGGACATGCGCACCATCGAAACCGCCGTCGAATCCTATCGCGTCGACTTCAACAAGTACCCGGAGGGCTCCGACAGCGCCAGCAAGCAGCCCCTCGACGCCATCGCCTTCCTGGATCAGTATGGCCTGACGGCGGGCTACTATACCTTCGCGCTGCGCAACGGGGCGCTGACTGCCGGGTCCGATTTCGCCTCCTTGACCACTCCCATCGCGTATGTGACGACGGTGCCGCGCGATGTTTTCGCCGAGCAGGTGGGCGGCCCCCTGACCTATCAGTTCCGCAATGCCAAGGATTTGCAGAACGGCTGGATCATGACCAGCTTCGGCCCCGACGCCGACGTCCTCGATCCGGGCGGCATCGGAACGACGAACACCAATCCGCTCTCCACCGCCAGCGACACCGGCAGTCCGGCGCGCCTGGGCGATGTGAATGAACGCGCCGTCATTCACTACATCGAGCAGACCGATACCGCCGTCACCACGGCTGTCGATACGCAATTCAACAGCTTGGACCTGGCGCTCGCCGATCTGACTTACGACCCGACGAACGGCACGGTCAGCGATGGCGATCTGATCCGCTATCGCAAGTAGTCATAGGCCCCGGCCGGGACTTTTCCCTTGGCCGGACCGACCTTGGCCCGCAGTCTCCGCCCCGCCCGCGTGGCGGGATTTTGCATTCCAGGCACCAGGAGAACGGCGCGATGTGGTTGATTTGCGGTTTGGGAAATCCGGGCTCGAAATACGAACGCACGCCACACAACCTGGGTTTCGACGTGGTGGACGTGCTGGCGAGGCGGCACGGCCTCGAGTGGGAAGACGCCAAGAAGTTCAAGGCGCGCCTCGCCGTCGCCAACTTCCAGGGCGAAAAGGTCGTCCTGATGAAACCCATGACGTTCATGAACGTGAGCGGCGAAGCGGTCCGGCCGTTCTGCGACTATTACGACGTGGCGCCGGATCGTGTCGTGGCGGTTTGCGACGACATCGCGCTGCCGTACGGAAAAATCCGCCTGCGGGCCAAGGGCAGTCATGGCAGCCACAATGGCCTGCGGAGCCTGATCCAGCACCTGAAAACACAGGACTTCCCCCGTCTGCGGATCGGTTGCCAGCCTCCGCGGCCGGTCAATAGCATGGCCGATTATGTGCTCTCGCCGATGTGGGGCGAGGGCAAGGAGCTGGGGCCACTTTCGGTGGAGGTTTCCGCTGACTGCCTGGAAGAAATCCTGGCCAGCGGCCTCGACAAGGCGATGGCGATTTTCAATGCCTGGAGTCCGGAACCGAAGGGGTAGCGGGGGGATGTGGATTCGAATGGGGTTCGCGCGCGAAAAGCTTCCGCCTTGGCGGCGCTAGAGAACTCGCGGCGGTTCCTTGGTGGGTGCGCGCTTGCCCTCCTGGAACTGCTTCTCCTCGGCTTCGAGGGACCGGTCCAGGAGCACTTCCGCCTTGCGGGTGATGTCGGCGTGGCTGATGAGGGGCGCGCGCCAATAGCCGGGGATCTGCGCCAATCCGACGCGGGCGCCCATCAGGGCGCCGACGACCGCCCCTTGCGTGTCCGAGTCGCCTCCGAGCCGCACGGCGCGGCTGATGGCGTCCTGGAAGTTGCGCGAATTGAACAGAATCCAGACCGCCAACTGCATCGTGTGGACCGAGAAGCCGGTGGTGCGCAGGTCCATGAGTTGCATGTTCGGGACGCGCTTGAGAGCTGTCAGCACCACTTCCGGTTCCGTGTCATAGGGGGCGTATGGAGTGAAGTTGGAGTACTCGTGGAGTTTCTCGAAATCGACGTCGAGGACCATTTTCTCGAACTTGGGCGAACGGCGCGTCGCCTCCAGGAACATGATCGCCTGATGGTAGAGGTCCGGCGAGAACCGTTGGTGCAGGCACTGCACCAGAAGGAAATTGAGAACGAGGGCGGATTCGATGGTGCGCGGATCCCAGTGGGTGATCTGGCAGGCGCGGATGGTGTTCTCCACCATTTCGTCGATGTCGTTCCAATAGAAGAGTCCGACCACGAGAGCCCGGGCGAAGGCGCCGTTGCCGGCCGCGGTGCCGCTGCTGCGGTACCAGACGCGGTGCGCCGGTTCGGTCCAATCGTCGAGCTTGCGCTTGAGGCGGTTGAGGATTTCTTCGCTGTGGGGACCGAGCCCTTTGGGACGGGTCGTGGCCCAGTTCACCAGGCGCAGGGCGATGTCGGGCCCGTCGAAATTGTCCATCGTGTTCAGCGAGTCCATCATGAGGATGACCTGCTGGGCGTCGTCGGTGTTTTCACCGGGCTTGAGCTTGTATCGGCCGCCGCCTTCCATTTTGGTGGGCGCGTTGCCCAGGGACATCTGGATATCGGTGGCGCTGCGCCCTTCGAACTGCGCCCCCAGCGCTTCGCCGATGGCCAGACCGGTGATGGTGCCTAGGAAGCGGTCGCGGAGGACTTCTCGTTGCACGGGTGAACCTTTCCGGTAAGGAGCTGGGGAACGTCCAACGCAGGATGAGGGCCAGAGTCAGGCGAGCCAGTGCGGCGGGCGAACGTGTGGACTGCCGATGGAATCAGGGGAAAGTCCCACAAACTCTGGCGTTGCGGGCAACGGAAAAGCAGCCCGGCGGAAAAATGTCATTCCGTTCCGTCATTGAATTGGTCCAGACTTGCGCCGCACCGCTTCAATCCCTCATAGGCTACGTTCTGTGCCCCAGTCAGGAGTCCGAACGTGGAGTCCCCGTCTGGAGTGGCCAATCTTTCTCCCCCCTTTGGAGGTTTCCCTGTGACCCTAGATCGCCGTCTTGCCGGAGTCTTGCTCCATCCCACGTCCCTGCCCGGAGCTTATGGAATTGGCGACCTGGGGCCGGAATGCATCAAGTTCCTCGATTGGATGAAGGAGGCCGGCATCGGCATTTGGCAGGTGCTTCCCCTGGGCCCCACGGGCTTCGCCGACTCGCCCTATCAGTGCTTCTCCGCCTTCGCCGGCAACACCTTCCTGATCAGCCCGGACCTTCTCAAGAAGGAGGGTCTCCTGACCGCCGCCGACCTGAAGGGTGTCTCCTTTCCGGAAGACAAGGTGGACTACGGTCCGGTGATCGAGTGGAAAAACGCGCTGCTGCGCAAGACCTACGACCGCTACCAGGCGGGTCGCGCAAAAGGCAAGTTCGACGACGTGGCCAAGCGCCTGGACGCTTGGCGCAAAAAGAAGATGACCAAGGTGTGGCTGGAAGACTACGCGCTCTTCATCGCCCTCAAGGACGCGCACAACGGCCGGGTCTGGAACACGTGGGCCAAAGGACTGCGCGTCTGCGATGAAGCCGCCGTGGCGAAAGCCCGCAAGGAGCACGCGGAGCAGATCGAATACCAGGTTTTCCTCCAGTTCCTGTTTTTCGATCAGTGGGAAACGGTGCGCGCCGCCGCCCGCGAACGCAACATCGCCATCGTCGGCGACATGCCGATTTACGTGGCCTTCGACAGCGCCGACACCTGGGCCAATCAGAACCTGTTCCAGATCGACAAGAAGGGCAACCCGAAGGCCGTCGCGGGCGTGCCGCCCGATTACTTCAGCGAAACCGGTCAGCTCTGGGGCAACCCGCTCTATGACTGGGATTTGATGGACAAGAACGGCTACAAGTGGTGGATCACCCGCATGAAGGGCATCCTGGAACTGGTGGACGTGATCCGGCTCGATCACTTCCGCGGCTTCGAAGCCTACTGGTCCGTGCCTTTCGGCGAAGAAACCGCCATCAACGGCAAGTGGATCCCCGGCCCCGGCAACAAGCTGTTCAAGGCGCTTCAAAAGGGCGTCGGCAAGGACCTGCCGATTATCGCCGAAAACCTCGGCGTCATCACCGCCGAAGTGGAAGCGCTGCGCCACGAATTCAACCTGCCCGGCATGAAGGTTCTCCAGTTCGGCTGGACCGCCGCCAGCACCAAGCCCCCCGTTCCGGACCCGGGATGCGATTTCCAGCCCCATAAGGTCGAAGTCACCAGCACCGTTTACACCGGCACGCATGATAACAATACGACCGCCGGCTGGTGGAAGGACGATGCCACGCCGAGCGACAAGGCGCTCTTCAAGGCGTACTTCGACACCGATGGCAAGCAGGCGCACGAAACCCTGATCCGGGCGGCTCTGGCCAGTGTGGGCAACACCACGATCATTCCGATGCAGGACTTCCTCGGCCTGGGTGGCGAAGCCCGCATGAACTTCCCCGGCCGTGAAGCGGGCAACTGGCAATGGCGCCTGAAGAAGGGCCATGCGAGCAAGGCCCTGGCGAAGAAAATCCTGAACCAGGTGCTCCTTTTCGAACGCCATCCCGAGCAAAAGGCGCTGGCCGAGGGCTTCATCAAAGACCAGTCCACCGAGGAGCGGGCGCGCAAGCCGTGAGTTGATGAACCACAGAAGTTGGAGGCTTCACAGAGAAGGCTAAAGTCGCAGAGCAATAGAATGAAAAGGATGATTAGAAGCAACTTTTTTTTCAGAGCGATTTGAGGAAGAGGGATAAGCTATCCCTCATTGTCGGAAAAAGAAAATCCCATTCATCCTATTCATCTGCGGCTGATCTTCCCTCTATGAAACCTCTGTACTCACCGCTCTCCGTGGTTCCCAACGCCTACCGCGGCCCTCGGGTGAAGCGGCGGATCAGGTCTTCGTGCTGCGGATAACTGAGGCTCAGCTCGCGGAAGCTCACCATTTTGAAATCCACGAAATCGAACCCCGGCGCCACGGTGCATCCGCAGAGCGCGTAAGACACGTTTGGTGCGGGGCAGGCGGCCTGCCAGGACATGGCGGGAATGGTGATCTGGGGCGTGTAGCCGGCGCCGAGGTCGAAGCCGAGAATGCGCCTTTCGTATTCGCCCTTCTGAGACAGCATATGCAACTCGAGAGGCCCTCCGCCGTAGAGATGCCAGGTCTCGTCGCTGCGGACGCGATGAAAGGCGGAGAAGTCGCTGCCTTCGAGCAGGAAGTAGATACTCGTCATCGCCGCGCGGGTCGGGGTTTCGTTGGCCGGCGGACTCGGGTGCTTGACGGTCATGGGCGAGCGATGGACCTCGCGAAAGAAACCGCCTTCCGGATGGGGCATCAGTTTGAGCCCGTCGATGATTTCCTTCGCGGAGATTTGTTTCGTCATCGCGCCGTCTTCCTGCCTTTGCGGGGACTTGCGTTTCGGGGCCGGTCGCTCGCCGCGGGCGCCTTTTGGGGCTGCTCCTGGGACGTGACCGGCGTGTCCTCTTCCTTGACCGCTCGCAACCGTGTCAAGACATCCGCGTTGTCGATCCAGGGAAATTGCTGGCGCGCGGCGGCTCCGGAGAAGTCCGAGATTTCGAGCCGGAAGAGCGCCAGCAACTCGTCGTGAAGCTCCATTGCCACGCGGGTCTGCGCGGGCTGGGTGCCATGGAAGAGCACCACGTGGCGCCGCTCGGCCAGGATGCCGCTCAGAGCGTCGTTCTGAACAAAGGCCTGGCCCACCGGATGACCGAGGTACGAGAGCAGTTCGTAGGATTTGCGCAGTCCGATTTTGATCTTCGCGTCGTCGAGGCGCCGCAACGCCTCGAAAAGCACACGCTGGCGGGGCGGAACTTTGCGGATTTCCACGTCGTCGGTGCGGATGCGGAAGTTCGCCATCAGGAGATTCTGCGCGAAAAGTTCCCCGGCGCGGCACAGGCGCACCACCGCGTCGTCGGTGCGGCGCTCCATCAGGCGCCGCACCGCGTTGTTATACAGGTCATAGATCAACTCGACCGGATAGGTGCCGACGCTGCGATCCACCTTGGCGATGCGGTCGAGGGCCTTGAGTGTTTCCGGCGCCAGGGTCAGTTCCCTGGCGGCCTCGATTTTCCCCCGCAGGGACCGATAATCCCGCAGGAAGCGCCGGACGCGGAAATTGTCCCAGGCGGCGTAGGCCCCCGAAAGGACCTTGAGGGACTTCCAGCGATCGATGGATTTGTCGGAAAGAAGGCTGGGGTCTACCGTTCGCAACAGATCGGCGGCGCTGCGAAAGCGGAAATCCCGCAGCAGCAAAGTGGCGCGGCGGATGTCGCCCTCGGCCCGCACGGCGGCAGAGGAGACGTTCACCGGGCTGGAGGCGCCACTGCCCGGACCGGCGGAAAAGAGATAGCGCAGGCAGCGGCAACCATGGCCCACACCCGCCAGCACCAGACCGGCGGACATGACCTTGGTCCCGGCGGTGTAGTGAATCACGATGTTTTCCGGCGGGACGCCCTCCTCGTCCAGGCGCCGCAGCAAATCGTTCGCCGCCCGATAGGCTTCCTCGAGACTTTGAGCCGACTCGAGTTGGACGACCTCGGAGGCGCCCCGTTTCAGGCCGACGAGCTTGACCAGCCGCTCGGCGTTTTCCCGGCCCTCCTCCGTCCCGATGGCGATCAAGCGATCGGGGGACTGGGACTTGATGTCTTTCGAGAGGGCGTCAACGACGTCCGCGGAGCCCGCTGGGGCATGGCTGACGCCGACAGAAACCAGATGAACGGTGGTCGCGCTTGCGGTTGGGGGTTTCTTGCGAGGAGCCGAAGAAGGTGCCATGGGTGGTGTGATGCCTCCGGCTACTCTTGAACGGGAACTGGCCGGACCGGATCAAGCCGGTTATCGTCTTCGACGCGTCAGGCGAGAGCGTTCCATAGTGCCGCGCCCACAACAGAGCCCGCATCAGGTACATCGTCAGGCCCGCCACGAAGACGATCAGCGTGATCTCGATCAGCGGCAGAGCGGCCACCAGTTCGCGGCCCACGTTGGCCGTGTGTAGCAAACTGAGCACGATCATGATGCCCGCCCAGGCGGCAATCAGGCGGAGCGACAAATCCCACAGGGGATGGTTCTCGAGTCGGGACGAATAAGCCTTCCTGAATTCCATGATCGTGTCCTTTCCAGCGGCTGGGATGGAGGTTGGTTCATTGCCACTGTCATAGGATACGGACGGGAAGCTTTCAAGTGAAATCGGCGACGGAGGGTTCAGAGAAGATATTCTACCGCAGAGGGCACAGAGGACAGAGGTTGCAGAGAGGTTGTGGAATGGAGCGGCATTTCTCCGATCTGGCAGCGAGTTCACGGCCGGGAGCCGCGCCGGCGCTTGCGCTCCATCTGCGCGAGCAGTCGATGCCTTCGTGCATGATAATCCGATTGGCGGGTGGCGTAGTGGCCAGCTTTGCCGAAAGACCTGAAGAGACCGGCCACGAGTCCCAAAACCACGATGGCAGCCACAACCATGAAGAGCATGCTGGGCAGCGCCGAACCAAAAGTTCGGAAGGCATTTCCGCCTGTCACCAGAGTGAACGCGACGACCAAGAACACCACGCCAAAGATTGCCTGAGCGATGGTCGTGGCCTTCGACGGCTCATGCGCCCGCCCATGTTTGTCGTACATCAGAAGCGACTCACGCTCGTGCTCCCACTCGCGATCCAGGCGTTCCAGGTCGTTCTGCAAGTGCAGGACTTCGATGTCTTCCTGGATGTCCTGGGTGCGGCGGTCGATGCTCTCCAGAACCGAGGTGGAGTAGGACGACTCGGTGCGCTCGATCTTCAGCCGCGACCCGCAGTGGCCGCAGGTCACGAAGTTGGCGTTTTCCGCCACATCGAGCGGTGCGCCGCAGTGGTTGCAGGTGAGGTGGAGGGTCTTCATCACAGAGGCGAGCCCTTTCGCTAGGTAACCTTACGGTCAGCGGCCGCGCTTATTCTCGCGTTCGCTCAATTGCTTCAGCAATTCCTCGCGGCGGTTCCGGTAGATTTCTTCCGGAGTTGGGTTGTGGTATCCGTCGAGGACGTGAGTGAAGAATTCTTTTCCGATCAAGACCACCAAGCCCACCACGATCAGGATAAACACGCCCGACACCAAAGCAGCCCACAACGAACTCCCGCTCCACAACGCCTTCTGCAGAATGCCGAACATTCCCGAAAAAGTCAGCGACAGAATCACCGCGCCTGCGATGAGCCCTCCAGGCTTGGACCGGGTGGGCTCATGGAGTTTGTCGCGAGCGGTTTGCGGCGTCCCTCCGCTCCGCTCCCATTCCCGGTCCAGGCGCTCCAGCTCGTGATGAAGGCGGATCTTTTCCAGGTCTTCCTGGATGTCTTGGGTGCGGCGGTCGATGCTCTCCAGAACCGAGGTGGAGTAGGACGACTCGGTGCGCTCCACCTTCAGCCGCGACCCGCAATGGCCGCAGGTCACGAAGTTGGCGTTTTCCGCCACATCGAGCGGCGCGCCGCAGTGGTTGCAGGTGAGGTGGAGGGTTTTCATGGCTCTGTTCCTACGGCCGAGGGATTCGACTTATTCGCGCGAGGGGCAAAGAAAAATCCCCCGGCCGGGGGAGCGGTCAGGGGACTCTCGATTACTCGCGCTGATGATCGGGTGCTATCAATCGAACAGGTTGCGGGGACGGCGGTTGCGGCGCATGAAGGCCGGCTTGTCCAGGTCTTCCTGCTCTTCCTGATCCGGGTTGTACTGCGGCACGGAGGCGGACGAACCGGAGCCGTGGTTCACGTGGTTCTGATCGCTCGAACCGGCGGGGCGGATGCGGGGGCCGCCGTTGGTGCCGTTGGTGTTCGGCGCGCCCGTGCGCTGTGAAGGCGCGACGCGGATCTGCGGGCCCGAGGGGTCGTGCTGATGCGGGGCCACGTCGGGCATTTCGTCGAAGATGGGGGCTTCCATCACCTGGGGCTGGGGCGCTTCGGCTTTGGGGGCGGGAGCCGGCTGGCCCTTGGCGCCGCCGAAGGCGGGCCCTTCGACCAGGTTTTCGAAGGACTCGCGCAGGCTCGAAGAGGCGCGAGGCGCCTGCGGAGCGCGGGAGGCCTGGGGTTCGTCATAGTAGCCGCCGTGTGATTCCTGGCGGGGCTGGGCGCCGGGCTGGCGGCCCGGCGCGGGGCCGTAGTTGGGCTGCTGCTGGCTGTGAGCGGGATAGGTGGGGGCGCTGTGGAAGGCTTTCTCCAACTCGCGCTTGCGGTGCAGTTCGTCGCTGAAGCCGGTGGCGATCAGGGTCACGCGCATGGTGTCGTTGAGCGACTCGTCGATCACGGCGCCAAAGATGATTTCCGCTTCCGGATCGGCGGAGGCCTGAACGAGTTCGGTGGCTTCGCTGACTTCCTGCAGAGTCATGTCGGGGCCGCCGGTGATGCAGATGAGCACGCCGGTGGCGCCGTCGATGACGACTTTGTCGAGGAGGGGGCTGCTGGTGGCCTTGCGGACGGCTTCGGTGGCGCGGGATTCGCCCTTGCCGACGCCGACGCCCATCACGGCGCCGCCCTTGCCGCCCATGATGGTGCGGATGTCGTTGAAGTCCACGTTGATCAGGCCCGGCGTCGCGACGAGGTCGGCGATGCTCGATACGGCCTGGGAAAGAACGCGGTCGGCGGTCTGGAAAGCTTCCTTCATCGGAACTTTGGGGCCGACGACGTCAAGGAGGCGCTCGTTGTTGATGACGATGACGGTGTCGCTGGCGTCGCGCATGCGGTCGAGGCCGCCGGTGGCGGACTTGTTGCGGCGGGGGCCTTCGAATTTGAAGGGCTTGGTCACGACGGAAACGGTCAGGATGCCCATTTCCTTGGCGATAGACGCGCAGACAGGAGCGGCGCCGGTGCCGGTGCCGCCGCCGAGGCCGGCGGTGATGAAGACGATGTCGGCGCCCTGGAGCGTCTCGACCATCATGTCGCGGGCGTCTTCCATGCACTGCGCGCCCAGGTTCGGGTCGGCGCCGCAGCCACGGCCTTGGGTCAGTTCCGCACCGATCTGGATGCGGTTGGGGCACTTGGTGCGCTTGAGGGCCTGGAGGTCGGAGTTGACCACATAGAATTCGACATTCTGGAGACCCAGGTCGAACATGGAGTCGACGGCATTGCAGCCACCGCCGCCGACACCGACGACTTTAATTTTGGCGAATCCGGTGGGATCGTCATCGAGAACAAACTCGGGCATTGCTGGTACCTCTTCGGAGCGGGGTTCGAATTGCAGCGTTCATCAACGCGAGCGGGAGAAGGAACACAACCCGGCCAAACCAAACCCCTCGGGCGGGAAAACCCGGCGGGCAGCGTTTCGTTTGGAGGGGAGTGGGAAGCCAGTTTCGAAAGTGTATTTCGGCATCCGCCCTTACGGGCACAAATAACCACCCACAACGTCAAGGGCAAAAGTCACGGACTTAAACCTTGATGTCCGAAAAAATGGAAAAAGTTGGGGAAAAGCATGGAGGCGGCCCCCATCGGGCCGCCTCCCGGAACCTTACGCCAGCCGCGCCGTCAGCTCTTCGTATCCCACGCGGTGGGCCCAGTCGCCAAAGGCCTCGCCGTCCTCGCGTTCCGCCTTCCAGTCGCCCAGAAGTTTGCCGAGCGTCGCCGGCAGGTCTTCCACCGTGATGGTGTCCTTGACCAACGTGTTCAGGCGTGTGCCGGTGCGGTTGCCGCCCACATAGACGTTGTACTTGTTGGGTCCGCGGCCAATGATGCCGATTTCCGCCGAGGCGGGCCGGGCGCAGTTATTCGGGCAGCCGGTCATACGGATGATGACGTCCGCGTCGCCGTGGCCCAGGTCTTCGACCTGCTTGAGGAGGCGGGGCATCTCGCGCTCCGCCTCAGCCAGCGCCAGACCGCAGAGGGGCAGCGCGGGGCAGGCCATTTCCATCCGGCGCAGGGGGCTGATGCTGTCCTGCGTGGGCAGACCGTACTCGGCCATGATGGCCTTCACGGCATCCACGTCCGCGTCGCCGATGCCCGAGAGGACAATGTTGTGGTGGGCGGTCAGGCGCACGGATGGCTTATAGGTTTCGATGATTTTCCGCAGGCCGGTGCGGAACTTGATGCCATCGGCGAAATCGCGGATGCGGCCGTTCTCGACCCAGATACCGACATAGTTCAGGCCCGGAGTGATTTCCTTGTGCCAGCCCAAATAATCCGGCTGGGCGCTGGGCGCGATGCCGGTGGCCGCGGGCAGGGGCTTGCCGTAATATTCCTGCACCTTCTCGCGGAAGGCTTCCAGGCCCATGCCGTCGATGGTGTATTTCATGCGGGCCTGATGGCGCTGCTCGCGGTTGCCGAAATCGCGCTGCACGCCGACGACGGCTTCGATGACGGGAATGATTTCCGATTCGGCGACGTTGGCGATGGCCGAGCCGAGACGGGCGTAGGTGTCCTGTTTGGAGTGGCTGTGCCCCAGGCCGCCGCCGATCAGAATCTCGTAGCCGGTGATCTTACCGTCTTTGGTGCAGGCGATCACGCCCAGATCGTTCGTATAGACATCGATCGAGTTATCGAAATCCGTGGCGACGCCGATCTTGAACTTGCGGGGCAGGTAGGCTTGCTTGTAGATCGGTTCGTCCTCGGGCTTCGCCGCGTGTTTGGCCTTGTAGGACACGTTGCCATCGGCATCGATCGAGACCTTCTCGTCGTCCAGCCACAGGTCGTAGTAGCTCCTGGACTGGGGCAGGAAGTGGTCGCTGATCTTCGTGGAGAGCGCGAAGAGGTCGGCGCCGAGCTTCGCGTAGGCGGGGTCGATATCCACCACGTTGCTGCACGTCACGTTGCGCACCACGTCGCCACAGGCGCCCTTGGTGTGCATCTGGGCGAAGGTGTTCAGGTCCTTGATCAGGGCGCGCAGGTTGCCCTTGAGAACGCCGTGGAACTGGAAGCCCTGGCGGCTGGTGATGCGCAGGTCGTCCTGGCCGTACTTGCTGGCGAGATCGTCGCAGGCCAGATAGCCTTCAGCGGTCATCAGGCCGCCGGGCGTCTTGGTGCGGACCATCATGCGGTAGTCCTTGTCGAGACCGGCTTTGCGGCGCTCGCTACGCAGGTCGCGGTTGTCTTGCTGATAGGTGCCGTGGTGCTTGAGGACCTGGATGCTCGTCTCGCTGAAGCAAACGTGCTCGGCGCCGATTTCGTCGGGAATCGTGCCATAGAGGCCGCTGCTGGCCTCCTTGATTTCTTCGACTTTGCTTTTCTTGAGAGGAGTCTCGCTATTGCCCGAGGGAGAAGTCACGGTCAAAAACCTTCCGTGGTCGTGTTGTGCGGCCGAATTCCTACTAACTTGGTAGGCGATACGTCAAGGCCCGCTTTCCTGAGTCCCCATCGTGTGCGCGAGGGCGCCCCGGCGCCAAGTCCGATTCGCTTGCCGCCAACGTGCCCGATCGGACTCTGGAGGAGCAGCCGGCGATTCTCTTTCCGCTCCACAGCGATCTGCCCTTGCGCGGCGGGCGGCGGCGGGTACGCTGCCGCCCCTGATGTCCAAGAAACTCTCTCTTCCCCAGAAGCTCTACGAATTTCCCTACGAAGACCGTTGGGCGGAGCTTCGATTGCGCCAGCTCCTCGAACGGCTCTTGCCGGGCCTGCCCAGCCGCACCTACGTGCTCATGGTCAACAACAACCTCGTCACCACCGGCGGCGAGCCGCTGACCGATCTGGACACGATCCTCGAGCCCGGCCAGGACCTCGCGGTCGATTTGCGGCATGGGCTGCGAGGCGAAGGCACCCCCAAGCGGAAGTCCCTCGCCGAGCGGGTTCGCGTTCTCCACGACGACGACGACCTGGTGGTGGTTTCAAAGGCCGCCGGAGTTCTGGTGCAACCCACTCAGGACGAGCAGGGGGGCCAGCCCGTCGTCGAAATCGTCAAGCACTACTGGCGTGCCAAGAAACAGCCCGTCATCAACCCGGTCGTCGTGCAGCGCCTCGACAAACTGACCAGCGGCGTCATGGTTCTCGGCAAGACCGTCGACGCGGGAAGAATCCTTCAGAAGCAGGCGGCCGGCCGCACCATGGAGCGCCGCTACTTCGCTTTGGTGCAGGGCGGTCCGTCGAGCGACACAGGCACGTGGCACAACGTCTTGGGTATCGGCGCCGACGGCGTGCGGCGGGTGGTGGGCCCGATGCCCGAGGCGGGCAAGGTCGCCCTGAAGGGCGAGGAGCGGGAAGCCATCACTCACTTTCGGGTGAAGCAGCGCAAGAATGGCGTCTCGCTCCTCGAGCTACGGCTCGAAACGGGCCGCCAGCACCAGATTCGCATCCATTGCGCCGCCGCCGGTTGCCCGGTGCTGGGCGATCCGGTGTACTGGAAGATCGTTCCCGCGGCGCGCGACCCGAAAGAGCGGCCATCGGGAAAAAAGAAAAGCGTGGCGAAGCGCAAGAACACGCACCGCATGATGCTTCACGCGGTGCGGCTGAAGTTCCAGCATCCCAACAAAGCGAGTCGCTGGCTCACCTTTAGGGATGAGCTTCCCGAAGATTTCCTGGCGGTGTGCCGGGAATACGGCATCGAACCGGAATAACCCTCCTATTCTCAAACCGGGGCAGGGGAAATCTGTTGCAGAAAAGGTCTTGCGGCGGGGGGGTCCTTTGGGCTTATCGAAGGAATACGAAAACCGAACACTCCGAGCGGAACACTGGTTTCATCATGATTAAAGCGGATATCGTCAAACGCGTCGCCGAAGAACTTTCCACGGAAGAGCAGCCGTTGAAGGACAAAGAAGCGCTCGAACTCGTCGACACCATCATCGAGTCGATCAAGGAGATCGTGGTCCGCGACCAGAGGCTGGAAGTGCGTGACTTCGGTGTTTTCCAGATCAAGACCCGCAAGGCCCGCATCGGCCGTAACCCGAAGAACCGCAAGGAATATCCTATTCCCGCGCACAAGGTCGTGACCTTCAAGCCGGGCAAAGAAATCAAGATCATCCCGCCCGCCCAATAATCGGTCCGGCCGCCTTCGCAAGGCGGCCTCCTTCTTTGTCGCGACGCGCCTCACTTCGGGGCGTAGCGCCGCATGCTCCCTCTTAAGCCCACACTGTAGGACGGTTCCCGGGGAATCGACGGATCGAGCCCGCGCAGGTCCCACTCAAATTGCGCCAGCCGCTGTTGACCCGCCGGAACGATTGGGATTGTCACCGTTCCCAGGCTATTTTCCGCCGTCGTTTCCTTGTCCCCGTAGAACTCCACAACGACCAGCTCAGCGTCCGTTTCGCCGGTGTTGGCGACCTCCGCCAGGAGCAGGGCCGTCCCCGGCTCGGAGCCCTTGGCGAACCGCAGGGGCAACGGGCTCAACTCCCACAGCTTGCGGATTTCCACCGTGAGGGGGGCGGAGTTGTTTTCCCAATCACGCTCCACCACGTTGCGATTTTCGCCCACCACCACATGGAACGACTGCTTGCCGAGGTCCTTGTCCGGATCCCAGCGCGCCCGGAATTTGTACGACTCGCCTGGCTGCAGGGGCGGGATCGCCGCTCCGGGGTGGGTGATCGCCGAAAACAGCTTCCGCGTCCCTGGACCTTTCATTTCCGATCCGGGATAGAGTTGAACTTCCGTTGCCGGGGCGATGCCGCCGCCCGCGTTTTCCACGATGCCCTCCACCAGGACCGTCTGCCCTTGGCCAACGGCGGGCGTTTGCAGCTTCACTGACTCGGGTCGAAAGCGCAGATCGGGCAGATCGATGGGAGAAATCTCCGCCGTGAGTCTTCCAGTTGGCGCGATCGCCAGCGCGTCGTTCGTCGGCGACGCGGAGAGACGCATCCGCGCACCTTCGGACCAGACCCTTTCTTCGATGCGCGGTACCACCAGGGCGTAGGCACCGCTCTGGGCGGGCATATGACCGATGCTTTTCTTCCCGTCAAAGCTCGTTACGCCGGGCCCCTCCACCGCGTAGTTCAGCGTCGCGTAATCGTCCGCCGAGCCGGTGTTCGCCAAATGGAATTCAAGCGTCATTTGGCTGCCTTCTTGGCTGGGGCGGAAGAGGAACGGTTGCGCCGGCACCGCGAAGCGCGCCTGCTCCGCATCCGCCTCGCCGGTCACCAGTGCGGCGTAGGCGTCCGCAGTCGGAAAACCGGCTCGGTTATTCTCCGACCGGGCGGGGGTCAGTTCGGCCTGGTACACATGAGCGCCCGGCGGCAGCTCGGCCTCCCAGCCCCAGACGAGGAACTCGCCAGGCGACAGGCGAATTCGTTCGTTCGTCAGCCGCACCGGGCCATCCGCCGTCCATCGTGACAGGATGATTTCCGACTCCGCCTCGAACCGTCCCCGGTTCTCGATTAGCGCTTCGATCCGCTGGAGAGGCGCCGTCGTCGGCCGGTCGGTGGCGCGGCGCAAGTCCGTCACCACGATGTCGGGGGCTTCCACGGGGAAGATCTGACCGAACTGATGGGGGATGCCGTCGGCATTCTTGGCTTGCACGGTGGCGTTCAAAACCCCGCCGGGCACGTCCATGGGCAGCGCGATTTCGCCCTGCATGGCGCGCGGGCCGGCCGGGTGGAGCCGTGTCGTACCGATCAGGACGCCAGTTTCCGTCCTCAGCGTCCCGACCGCTTCCTTCCATTCCGCACCATACAGCTCGAGCTTCAGGACACGCGGCGTAGTTCTCAGAATTTGAGCCCGAAGTCCCTCTTCCGGCATCTCGGGCATGGGCAATTCCAGCGTCGGATCACCCAGGAAGATGTACATTTGCGAATGATCGTCCGGCCCCAGAGTCGCCTGATAGGACAATCGGCCCAGCTCCGCCGCAACCGCCACATTGCGCACGTCCAGGTGGCTGATCGCCTGATTGAGTCCCTGGGAAATGTACCGGTGCCGGTAACTGAATCCCGGCCCGGAAGGAACCCAGCAGCCGATGAAACCGCCGCCCTGGACCCGCATGGCGTCCTCGGCGATGTTGACGTTCCAGCGCGGCAGCGGATAATCGATGGCTCCATTGTTACATGTGTAGGAGACGAAGTAGGGGAGTTTGCTCCCGTTGTCCAAGCGCAGGTTGTCGCTGTTGGCGCTGTCGCCGCCGAACCAGATGCGCTGATTCGACCAGATGTTGGGCGAGCCGTGGCCATAGAACGTGACCATTCCGAGGCCCTCTTCGACCGCCGCCTCCAGGAGGTCCGTCGCGTGCGAGGAGACGCGCGCTTCGAGTCCGCTGATGTACTGGGGCAGGAGGTAGTAGTTTTCCTCCCACTGCATCTCGGCGAGGGAAATGTGCCGGTGAAACAGGCGGGGAGACATGGCTTTCTCCGCAACGATCTCCGCCGTTTCCTGGAATTCCTCGCCATCGGCCAGACTCAAGAACGCACCGGCCCAGTCTTCGTGGCTCAGTCGCCGGTAGGCCACGATCTTGTCGACCACGGTGGCGGCGTCTTCCGGGGTGGCGACCGACAGGCGGCCAATCAGCAAATCGCCCAATTCGTCTTCGCCCATGACCTGGGCGTAAACGTGGTCGGATGCGAAGGTGTCGAGGTTTTCACGGCTGCCCTTGCTGAGGGAAATCGTCGGCAGGTAATTGCGCACTCCGGTGCGCGACCGGTTGCGCCCGTCGCTGGTGCAATCGCCGATCAGGATCGCCGCCGCGGGGCGCCGGCCCGTCCACCGCGTCACTGCGTCGCGGATATAAAGCCGGATGGCGGCGGGGGAGACTTCACCATGGCTGTAGGCGTCGTAGAGCGAGGCCACGTCCACGAGCCGGGTTTCCCGCCCCGCGCTGCGCAGGTCCGCCGCCAATCGTTCGGCGGCCTCGCGGAACTCGTTATGGGCGATCAGCAGCACGTCGGCGCTCTGGTTCTCCTCGCGCACCGCGGCCCAATCCGAAGGCCGCGACTGTGGCGCCCGCGTCAGAGAGTCGTCCTCCACCAGGAGCAATCGCGTTCGAGATGTCACATCGGCGTAAACGTGGGTCTGGCTTCGTTCCGGCACCGAGGGCAGAAGTTCGGGCCGGGACGGATCCGTCAAGTCCAGCGCCAGCATGCGGCCCCTCCGGAAGCCGATCGCCTCCAGCATGACAGGCCCGCTGGTCGCCGTGTCGTCCTCGAAATTCAGGGCCATTCGCCCCGCCGTGGCCTTGATCAGACTCTCGTAACGCAGCGCGAAGCGATTGAGGTACACCGGCGAGGGCTGATTGCCGCTTTCCTTATCGAGAATCTCGAGTTCCAACACGTTCCGATCGTTCTTCAGGACGCCCGCCGGAATGTTAAACTCCAGCGTATCGATCCGCGGATGCACGTTCGCGGCGGAAATCACCTTTTCGCCGTTCAGATAACCGTCCAGCCGCACCACGCGGCGCAGGCCCGTTCCGGCGAAATAGAAGTCGATTTGTCCGGTGGCCGGCGGTGCGGGAAAGGCCAGCCCGGGCGCGTAGAATTCGAAGCTTTCTCTCGTTTGCCAGGGCAGTTGGCGCCAGACCCAGGTCAGCTCGCGGATGCTGAGGAAATTGCCCACCCGCGTCTTCATTTCCAGGTCTTCCTCCACAACGAGGCGGCGGCGGGTCGTCTGGACCGGCAGGTAAGCGCCGGTGTCCGCCGGCGGTTCCGGCCGCTCGGCGATCAGCGCCGCCGTCGTCGCTTCGTCGGGGGCCATGCCGAGCCAGTACATGCGCTCGGTCGTGTGCTCGGAGTCGCTGCCTTGGCCGGCGAAGACCAACCGTGCGCCCCGCGAGAAGGTCTCTCCGCCGAGGCGAAACAGTTCCACGGATTCGCCCCGCGACACGAGCCGCAGCCGCTCCGGCGCCACCGCGGCCGGGTCCAGGCCTTCCTGGCTCAGCCAGCGGCCGTCGATGATATAGAGGTCGTTGGCCGCGACGGGAATCTTGCGCCAGGGAAACTCCGCCGCCGATTCTCCAGGCAGCGGCTGCCAGGTGGCGGCTTGGGGGAAATCCTTCGCGGGCGCCGCCGCTGTGTTCCGGGCATAGGCCGGGATCGCCTCCGGGTTCACGACCGCCTTGTCCAGCAAGAGCCGCATCGGGCTGGCCGGGTCCGTCAGCGCCGAGTCCGCCAGCTCCCGCGGTTCCCAAGTCTGAAAGCGCAATTCCGCTTCCAGAGCGATCAACTCATAGCGGTCGCTCTCGTGGACGAAGTGGGCGCGGGGGTCGAGCAGCAGGCGCGTCAACTGCACGCCGCGCAAATCCCCCAGGACCTTCGCGTTGACGGCTTGCTTGAAGCGCGGCTGCTCCAGCAACGGACGCAGCTTCTCCCGATCCGTCAGGGTCACGCGGTTCGCTGTGCGGAAATGGGCCAGTGTCACCGACTCCACATGCAGGGTCACGCTGCCCGGCGGCGTGGCGAAGAGAGCCGCGACACTCTTCTCGTTCCGCTCGCTTGCCGGAACGGTAAGGGAAAACGCCACTCGGTCCGGATGGCTGCGGACCTCTGTCACGGGCAGCAAGAGGGCCGGACGGCTGGGCGAGAGCAGACCCCCCGGCGGCAACGGAGCTGCCTGCGCGAAGCCGGGCACGATCGATAAGGCGTGCCAGACAGCGGCAAGAATCAGCGGAAGCGATCGGGGAAAGACCATAAGTCGTCCTTGAAGAAATCCAGCCGGACCCGCCAACCAGGGCCCGCGCCATAGTAGGGGACTCACGGCTCCGCGGAACCGTTAGGTACTCCTTGGCCCTCCAAAGCCCGGAGGCGCTTGAGCAAGACGTCGTCGAAGTAATCCGCCTGCTCGATCAAGATATGCGAGCGGCCGCCGCCGTGGCGGGCGTTGTAGGCAACGACGGCGTGGCCCGTGCTGCCGCTGCCGGCGAAAAAATCCAGCACGCGCGCTTGGGGCTTGTCGCGCAAACCCGCCATGTCGAAGACGTGGTGCAGGAACGCGAGAGGCTTCTTGCCCCAGCGAAAGCGCACGCCGCCCTCGTAACCGACGCGATTGAATTCATCCGTGAAATCGACCAAGTTGGAAAAGGGCAAACCGGCGCGGCTCGGCGGCCGAAGCGGCAAGCCCTGGAAATAATCCCCATTCTTGCGCCGGCCGGCGGGGGGAATGTGGAACCATCGAAAGCCCAGCCCGTCCGCCCCGATTCCCTCGGCCCGGAACAGCCAGTCCCGGTGTTTTTCGAAATCGTCTTCCAGCCAACGAACGAAGAAGCGCCCGCTCGAATTGCCTTCCCGAAGCGTTCCTCGAATGTTGATTCGTTTGAGCTTATCCGGGGCGGGGGCGGCGCGGCGGATCGTGAAGGAACCGGGAGCGAAAGCCTCCACCGCCCGGCCGCCCATCTCCCGCGCCCAGGCGGGTGGACCCTTTGCTTCGATACTCCAGAGGTAGCGCTCGTCGGATTCGGCCGGAACGTCCATGCGGCCTGGCAGAAATCGAGGCATTCCGTAGAGCAGAAGGAATTCGGTGACTTCGCGAAAGGCCTTGTCCGCCTTGAGAATGCGGTCGGGGTGACGGACCTGCACCGTTTGCAGGAGCCGAAAGCGCAGCGGCGGCGAGAATTCATCGTCGAGGAGGATCTTGAGCCGGGCCAGCATTTCCTCGTTGATGCTGATAGCCAGCGCCCCCCCCGGCGCCAGCAGCGGCAAGGCTGCCGCCAGCCGGTCGCGCATCATGGCGACCCATTGGGGATGGGAGATCCGATCCGGGTAGGCGACCTGAGGATCGCCTGTGTTATAAGGCGGATCAATGTAGATGAGATCGAAAGCGGAGGGCGATTCCTTCGCCAGGTCCAGCAGGGCGGGCAGGTTGTCGGAATGGATGGCGAATCCGCCCGGCACCGGCTCGCGGCGGAGCTTGGCCGGAGGCGCCGTCAACCGAGCGCCTTCAGGTTGGGGTCGGTCAGGCGGCCGCGAAAACGTTCCTTGTCGATGGCCTTCATATACGCTTCCTGCGGGTCCACGACGCCCTCGTTCAGGAACCCCTCGATGCAGTCGTCCATGAGCTGCATGCCCATGTTCTTGTTCGACATGATGACCTGGTTGATTTGGGAAACCTTCTTCTCGCGGATGTAGTTCGCCACGGCGCGGGTCTGGAGCAGGATTTCCTGCGCCGCGCGGCGGCCCTTGCCGTCGGCGGTGCGTAGCAGCAACTGGGCGCAGATGGCGCGGAGCGACTCCGCGATGGTCGACCGGATTTGCTCCTGCTGATCGCTCGGAAACACGTCGATGATCCGGTCGATGGTCTTGATGGCGTTGTTGGTGTGGAGCGTGCCGAAGACCAGCGCGCCCGTTTCCGCCGCCGTCACCGCCAGGTTGATCGTCTCCAGATCGCGCATTTCGCCCACCAGGATCACGTCCACGTCTTGCCGCGAAGCGGTGCGCAGAGCTTCGCTGAAGCTTGGCGTGTCGATGTGGACTTCTCGCTGCGCGATGGTCGATTTCTTGACCGGATGGACGAATTCGATCGGCTCTTCGATGGTCAGGATATGCTTGGCGTAAGTCGAGTTGATGTGATCGATGATGCCGGCAAGGGTCGTGCTCTTGCCGCTGCCGGTGGGTCCGGTGATCAGGACCAGGCCGGCGGCGTAGTCGCCGAAGGACTTGAGGACTTCCGGAGCCCTGAGTTCGGCCAGCGTCAGAATCCGCGAAGGAATGACGCGGAAGACGGCTCCATAGCCGGTGTACTGCTTGTTGAAATTGCACCGGAAGCGCGCCTTGCCCGGGTAGGAGTAGGCGAAGTCCATGTCGCCGGTGCGCTCGAAAGACTCCCAGCGGGGCTCGTCGCAGATTTCCTCCAGCATTCCGCGCAGCCGCTCACGCTCGAGCGCGGGCCAGTTCTGGATGACTTCCACCCGGCCGTGCAGGCGCAGCTTGGGCGGCTTGTCCTCCGCGAGGTGCAAGTCCGAGGCGCCGTGCGCGAGCATGATGTCGAAAAGTTGATCGATAACCGCCATGATGACCGGCGACTCCTGGCAGGTTTAAGTCGTGTCGTTGCGATAAGGTTCGAAGGCCGATTTGTTTTCCGAGTGGCGATAGGCTTCCGCACCGGTGACGAAACCCTGCTGGTAGAGGATCATCAGCGAATCGTCCATGCTGATCATGCCAAGCCGTTTGCCCGCCTGCATGGCGCTCGCCAACTGGTGCAGCTTCTTGTCGCGGATCAACTGCGCTACCGCGGAATTGACCACCAGCACCTCCAGGCAAAGCACCTGGTCGGTCGCGCCTTTGCGTGGAAGCAGCTTCTGACAGATCACGCCGCGGAGCGACTCGCTGACCATCGTTCGGATTTGCTGCTGCTGGCTGGGCGGGTACACGTCGAGCAGCCGGTTGATGGTGCGGCCGGCGCTGCTGGTGTGCAGCGTCCCGAACACCAGGTGGCCCGTCTCCGCCGCCGTGATGGCGATGGAAATCGTCTCCAGATCGCGCAACTCGCCCACGAAAATAATGTCCGGATCCTCGCGCAGGGCCGCCCTCAGGGCCATTCCGAAAGACTCGGAGTGGGGACCGATTTCGCGCTGCGTCACTTGGCACCCCAGCGACGGATGGACGTATTCGATCGGGTCCTCGACCGTGATCACGTGGTCTTCGCGCGTGCGGTTGACGTAATCGATCATCGCGGCGACCGTCGTGGTCTTACCCGACCGGCCCGGCCCCGTCACCATCACCATGCCCTGCTGGTACTCCGTCAGGGTTTTCAGCACCTCGGGCATGCCAAGCTGATCCAGGGTTGGAATATCGTTGGAAATGATGCGGTAGGAACCGTCCCAACCCAATCGCTGCTTGAAAACGTTGCAGCGATGGCGTCCGGTCCCCGGCAGTTCGAGCGCGAAGTCCAGAGTCATGTCCTTCGCCAGCACCTCGCGCTGCTCTTCGCCGAGGAGTTGAAAGTTGAGTTTGTAGGACTGCTCCGGCGTCAGAGGCTCCATTTCCATATAGCGGATTTCGCCCTTCATGCGGACGAACGGCGGGCGGCCGGTGCTGATGTGCAGGTCGGAGCAACCCCAGTGGCGCGCCAGTTGTAGCATGTTCTTGAGAGTCTTGGGAAGCCGGACGTCCTGGACTTCGTCGTCCTGGTACCGGGGTGACGGCGGCTCTGGTTCGGGGACGGCTGGACTCGGCGCGGGTGGCTGGGGCCGCGGCTGTGGCTGGGAGGTGGGCTGGGCGGAAGGAACCGGTCTTGGGGTGGTAACGGATGAGATTTGGTGAGTTTCTTCGTCCTCGGCCGGAGCATCCACCCGCATCGCGGGGATGGGGCGGGACTCGTCCGGGTCCGCCAGCTTCTGGGTTTCCTGGGCCGCCATCTGGGTTTTCAGCCGTTCGAGTTGGGCGACCGTAAGGAAGTGCTTGCGGATCAGCAGTTGGGCCGCGTCCTGACCGGGAAAGGCCGCCATTTCCTCCTGGATGTGATCGAGCTGTTTGCGCGTGATGAGCCGGGCCCCGAGGGCGGCTTCGAGAAGAATGTTCGGGTCGCTCACGATGGGTCCTGGTCAGGGAATGGGACCGGCGGGGAGGAGCCGGTGGGGCGGATCGTGCCTCTAGACGGCCGATTCTTCGCGGTACTTGTCCATCGCCACGCAGAACGATTTGTAGAAATCCTTGATGGTGCGCATTTCCCATTCGGAAATCAGCCCGTCTTCGTAGGTCTTGCGCACATCGGTGAACATCGTGAAGATCTGATTGCGCATCGCTTCGATCTGCTGCGCCGTCATGTTCTTCATGTCGTCCAGGCACATGGCCACCCGCAGATCGTCCGGCGGGATTTCGACGGTATCGGTGGGCGCGCGCGAGATTTCCTTGTTCAGGTTGCTCGCCGCCTCCCGGAATTCGCTCTGGGGCACGTCGAGGTCGGTCGATTCTTCGAGCCAGTCCATCAGTTGGCCCTCGAAATCCTGGCCCGGTTCGGAGGGTCTGTCGCCCGCCGCCGCCGCTTCCGCCGCCAATCTGTCTTCCAGGGCTTCCAACTGCGTTTGCAGTTCCCGCAATCGGGGGTTGCCGGGGGCGATTGCGATCGCTTCATCGAAGGCGGTCCTCCCATGCACCACTTCTTCCTTCGCCAGGAACAACCGCAGAGCCTTCTCGTAGGCCTGCATGGCGGGCACGCGCTTGCCTGTTTCCTGGTTGATGCGGGCGCTCAGCAGGAATGCCATGGGATTTTCCGGATCCAGCTCAAGCAGCGACTTGATCGCGTCCGCCGCGGCCTTGGTCTGGCCGTACTGGACATAGAAATCCACCACCCACTTGAGCTGCTCGGCAGAGGCGTCAGGCCGGCCCATGCGCGCGAAGAGGTAGGAGAGTTCCTTGCGCGCCTTCACGGCCCCGGGCTGGAGCATGATCAGGATGTTGTAGATGGAAAGCGTCTTTTCCAACTCGCCGCGCACCGCGTAGGACTCGGCCGCCTTCATATACTCGCGGTAAGCGTCGTCCTTGCGGTTAAGCTCCAGGTAGAGCGCCGCCAGCTTGCAGAGCGTGATCTCGTTGCGCTCGTTCAGCTGGGCCGCCTGCTCCAGATAGGGGAGCGCTTCCAAGTGCATGCCCTTGTTGATGTACATTTCACCGCGGAACAGCAGGTCGGTGGACTTGTCTTCGTCGCCGAAGAGGTTCTTCCCGACCTCGGCGATCTCGCAGTCGTAGTACATCGCCACCAACTCGAGGAGCAGGCCCCCTTCGTGGGCCTCGCACATCGAATACTGGCACTTGAACGTCTTTTCCTCGATGTCGATGATGAGCGACTTGCGAACCAGATCCCGGTGAATCGGGCAGTGAATCCGGATGATGCTGCCTTCCTGATAGATCGACTGCTCGGTGAAACCCATGCGCTTGAGCACGAGGAAGGGGTCCAACGAAGCGTTGAAGGAATAGTCCGAGTCCTTGAGATCGAAGCGGGCCATGGACGCGTCGCGTGCTCCGGGTGACAAACATGCCAGGAATTCCATCCCTCGGCCGATAGCCAAGGCATGTCCAGGCACGATAAAAATGCCCGGGGACTGCGGCAAGCCTTTTCCTGGTTTCAGCTCGCACTTGTCACGCCAACCGTGGCCGCCATCTTGCTCCTCGGCTTCGCGCCACACACCCTCGTTCGAAAACTCGCAACATGACCGCCCCCGTCCGATCCATCCCCCAGTTCCTCGACATCCTGCGCGCCGAGGGCGGACTCGCCCAGATCGACGCCCCTGTCGCCACCGATCAGGAAATCGCCGAAATCCACCGCCGAGTCATCGCCGCCGGGGGGCCGGCCCTCCTCTTCACGAACCCGATCGACCCCGCCGGCCGCAAAAGCCCCTTCCCCGTCGCCACAAATCTGTTCGGAACCTTGGGCAGAGTCGAGCGCGCCTTCGGCACCCGGCCCCAGAAGTTCGTTCAGGACGCGGTCCATTTCGTTCAGCACGGTATGCCGCCAACGCCCGCCAACCTCTGGCAGGCGCGCGGCCTCATCGGCCAGGGTCTCAAGATCGGCCTCAAGGGCCGCCGCTCGGGCCCCGTGAGCCAGGTGCTCCGCGACCCGCCGGGTCTCGGGGATTTGCCGCTTCTCAAGCTCTGGCCCGAAGACGGCGGTCATTTCGTGACTCTGCCTCTGGTCACCACACAGCATCCGGAGGATCATTCGCCGAACCTGGGCATGTATCGCATCCAGCGATACGACGACGCCACCACCGGCATCCATTGGCAAATCGGCAAGGGCGGCGGATTTCATTACCACCTGGCGGAGGAGCGGGGCGAGTCCCTGCCCGTCACCATCAGCATCGGCGGTCCGCCCGCGCTGATCCTGTCGGCCATCGCGCCGCTGCCCGAGAACGTCCCGGAAATCCTGCTCGCCTCGCTGCTCCTCGGCGAACGCCTCCCCGTCGTTCGGCGTGGCGACTGGCCACACGACTTGGTGGCGGAATGTGAGTTCGCCCTCCTGGGCCACGTCCCGCCCCGCGAGCGCCGGCCCGAGGGCCCCTTCGGCGATCACTACGGCTACTACAGCCTGACCCACGACTACCCGGTCTTCCACTGCGAGCGCGTCCTGCACCGCCAGAACGCCGTCTATCCCGCCACCGTGGTGGGCAAACCGCGCCAGGAAGATTTCTTCATCGGCGATTATTTGCAGGAACTCCTCAGCCCCCTCTTCCCTCTTGTGATGCCAAGCGTGGTGGACCTCTGGAGCTATGGCGAGACCGGGTTCCATTCGCTGGCGGCGGCGGTGGTCAAGGACCGCTACCACCGCGAAGCGATGGCCAGCGCCTTCCGCATTCTAGGCGAAGGACAATTGTCCCTGACCAAGTTCCTGCTGCTGACCGATGGCGCGGTGGACCTGCGCGATTTCCCGGCGGTACTCGAGCACATCCTGGCGCGGTGCCAGTTCGAGACGGACCTGTTTGTCTTCGCCAACCTCAGCATGGACACGCTCGATTATGCCGGGCCCCAGGTGAACAAGGGCAGCAAGGGGGTGCTGATCGGGTTGGGCCAGGCGGTGCGCGAACTGCCCCGCGAATTTCGCGGCGAACCCAACTCCGCCATTCGCGACGCGCGGCCCTTCTGCGCTGGGTGCCTGGTCGTGGGCGGGCCGGATTTCGGGGCCGACAGCGACTTTGCGGGGATTGTGGCCCAGGACCCGGCGCTGGCCGATTGGCCGCTGGTGGTGCTGTGCGACGGCCCGGAGCAAGCCGTCGCCAGCGCCATCAACTTCCTCTGGACCACGTTCACGCGCTTCGAACCGGCGGCCGACATTCACTCGCGCGAGCAGCGCATCGTCCGCAACCACGTCGCCCACAGTGGCCCCGTCGTGATCGACGCGCGCGTCAAGCCCTGGTACCCGAAGGAGGTTTTCGCGGACCGGGAAATCGCTGACACAGTGACCCGCCGCTGGAAGGAATATTTCCCTCGCGGCGGCGTCGAAATGGGTGATAGCGACTTGGGTCATCTGACAAGCTAGATCCGATTCGTCCCGACCAGGCCAAAACCCGGTGAAACAACCGCCCCCCCCGCCCGAATTGCCCGGCGAACAATCCGTCCCCGTTCCGGCCCGGCCCGACTACGATTTCCGTACGGGGTCGAAGGAGACGATCTATAAGCCGCAGCGCCCGGGCGCCATCACCTTCTTCGGCGTCATGAACCTGATCGTCGGCCTCTGCTATTCGGTTTGCAGTCCCATCCCACTCGTCCAGCTCCTGCCCACGGTGGAAAAGACGGACTTCATGGCCGTGATCGCCGACAGCACTATCCTCACCGTCTATTTCGTTACCACAATCGCTATTCAGGCATTCCTGGGTCTGATGTTGATCGTGGGGGGAATCGGACTTCTCTGCGAGCAAAAGTGGGGGCAAACGCTCTCCAGCTTCTACGCCACCTTTATGATTCTGCTGATCATCGTGCAGATCATCGTGAACCTGACGGGGATTTTCCCCACCATGATGAGTGCCTACATCCCCGAAGGCTACGAAATCCCAGCCACCATCGAGTCCGGCGCGGTCTTCGGAGCCCTCTGCTCAGGCTGTTGCGCCGCCTGGTATCCCGCGCTGCTGTTCAAGTTCGTCAACTCGAGCCAGGTCGAAGTCTATCTCGACAAAGCCTATCTTACCGTTTGATCATTCTTCCCCGATGCTGATCTCCGCGTGGTAGGGCACGCCGCCCAGTTTGCCTTTCCCGTTCAGGAAACTCAACTCCATCAGCACCCAGACCTCCGCGATTTCGGCGCCCAATTGCTCCACCAGATGCACCGTCGCCTCCAGCGTCCCGCCCGTCGCCATCAGGTCGTCGATGATCACCACCCGGTCGTCGGGCGTCAGGGCGTCCTTGTGGATCTCGATGGTGGCCGAACCATACTCGAGTTCGTAGGACTTGCCGAGCGTTTCGTGGGGCAGCTTGCCTTCCTTGCGCACCGGCACGAAGCCCAGCCCCAGGGCGTGCGCCAAGGCGGCGCCGAAGATGAACCCCCGCGATTCCACGCCCACGATCTTCGTCAGCCCGGCGTCATGGTAGCGCTTCGCCAAGTTGAAGATCACCGCGTTGAATCCCTCCGGATCCGCCAGCAGCGTCGTGATATCCTTGAACTGAATACCCGGTTTCGGGAAGTCGGGGATGTTGCGGATTTTGGAGAGAATGTCCATGGCATTGTCCTTTGCGGGGCGATTTGCCCCGAACGCGCCACGGCGGTGGTCTGTGGGATAGCGGAATCTTTTCCGCCTTCCGCTCAGGCTTCCACCGCCAGCAGATCCCGCGCACCCATGGCGCCGCTCGGGTCTGCGCCGACGGGCAGGGGCGCCCCGAATTCCTCCAGCAAACCCTCGAACTCCCGCGTCGCCCGGGGCCAGTCACCCTTGGCGTGGCGCCAAGCCCACCACAGAAAATCCGCCGCCCGCCGGTCGCCACAGGACAGGATCGTCTGCGCTGCCGCCAGGTGCGGGTTCGAGAAGTGGACTTTCAGGTTCGGAATGCGCTTCAATCCCTTGCGCAGCAGCTTCAGCCGCCGCCGCGCTTCGCCGACTCCGACAAACCCCCCGGCCCGCTGGGGCGTGCCCGGCTTGGGCACGAACACGCCGACGTTCAGCGCCAGGTGCCCCAGGTGCCCGTGGGCGCGGGCGGCCGAGACTTGTTCGCCGTGGAGGCGCTCTGTCAGCTCAGCGATGCTGACCACGTCGTCGTCGGTTTCGTTCATCACGCCTACCATGAAATACAGCTTTAGGTTCCGCATGCCGCGCGCGATGGTTTCGTGCGCGAATTGAGCGATGCGGTCGTTGTGCAGGCGCTTGCGCATCTGAATCCGCAGCCGGTCGTTGCCCGCTTCCGGCGCGATGGTCAGCGTTTTCTGGCCGCTCGCCAGCAGCGCGTCGATCATCACCGGCTTCACGTCTTCGACCCGGAGGCTGCTGAAGCTGATCTCCATCTCCAGCCGCATCAGCCGCTCGGTGATTTCCTCGATCTGTTTGTGAATGCCCACGGCGCTCGCCACGAGGCCGATGCGCTTCGTGTGCGGGAGAAAGGTTCGCGCCTGGCGTTCGATGTCTTCTGGGCTGCGCCATTTGTAGTTATAGGGCTGATAGCCCATGATGCAGAAGTTGCATTTGTACGGACAGCCGCGCGACAGCTCGACCAGTCCCCGGTTCGAGAACTCGGTGTGGGGTGTCAGGATGCGCGTGTAGGTCGGGATGTCCGCCAGCCGGTCGGCCAGACTCAGCCGCGAAACGGGCACCGGCGGGGCGGGGTCGAAGTCCTGGTCGTCAGGGTGGCGGGGGTTGGTGATTTCAAAGCCGGGCTCATGGCGGAGGGCCTCGCGCAGGCCAGCCCGGCCCGGGCCTGTTTCCTCCAGCACCTCCACCAGCCGGTCCATGGCGCTTTCGCCGTCGCCGTGGACGATCACGTCGGCGAAATCGTACAGCGGCAGCCGATTCATCGTCACCGTGGCGCCGCCGATCACGATCAGAGGATCGTTCGGCCCTCGCAGTGCCGCCCAGGCGCGGATGTTGGATCGCTCGAGCATGTCGATGATGTGCAGGTCATCCATCTCGAACGGGATGGAAAAACAGACGATGGGGCATTCGTCCAGCCGCCGCTGGTTCTCCACGGACAGGGGCGGGTCCGTGGGCCAGTGGGCCGGGGTGGCGTCGGCTAGGTCCTCGCCCGCGTTGTCCAGGTCGCTCGACGCCAGATGGGGCCGCCGGTGCCGCCCGCCGAGGGCGTCCGGGTGCGAGACGTTCCAGAAGAAGCGCTCGACGGCGGCATCGGGGTGCTCGTTCACTCGTGAGATCAGCGTTTGGAACCCAAGGGCGCTCATCCCGACATGGTACGTGTTTGGATAGCAGAACGCGATCGGCCAGACCGAGCCGAAAGGCTTGGCGGTGGCGCCGATTTCGTCGGCGGCGAGAGCGCGCAGGATGTCGCGTTGATCGGGTTGGCGGGGCGAGCGATTGCGGGCCATCGGGGCTCCTTGGAAAGCTGGTGCGCATGGGACGCCCGGGGGCGGCGTCCTGTCAAGCCAGCCCGCGTGAAAAACAGTAGCACCGGCCGCGCCGACCGCGCAAACGTCCTCCATCATTTTGCCGAGGGGAACCTCCTTTCCATGACCGCCGAATTGATCGATGGAAAAGCCATCGCCCAAGCCATTCGCGATGAAATCAAGGCCGAGGTGGATCAGCGCGTCGCCCAGGGCCTGCCCCGCCCCGGTTTGGGCGTGCTCCTCGTCGGCGACAACGTGGCCTCCGCCGCCTACGTCCGTATGAAAACGCGCGCCTGTGCCGAAGCCGGTTTCCACAGCGAGCAAATCGATCTCGACTCCTCGGTATCCCAGGACGACGTGATTCAGGAAATCCGCCGCTTCAACGCCGATCCCGCGATCCACGGCATCCTGGTCCAGCTTCCTCTACCCGGTCACATGGACGTCCAGGTCGTGCTCGATAACGTGACGCCGGAGAAGGATGTCGATGGGCTGCACCCGGTCAACGTCGGCATGACGTCTTCCGGGCGCGGCGGATTCTGGCCGTGTACGCCATTGGGCGTGCGCGAGTTGCTCCTGCGCAGCGGCGTCCAGACGGCTGGTGCCTCCGCCGTCGTGCTCGGCCGCAGCGATCTCGTCGGCCGGCCCATGGCCCTGCTCCTGATGCGCCGCGCGGAAGGCGGCGACGCCACCGTTACCGTCTGCCACAGCCGCAGCCGTGACCTGGTCGAGCGCTGCCGCCAGGCCGACATCCTGGTGGCCGCTATTGGCCGAGGCGAATTCGTGACCGCCAACATGGTCAAGCCCGGCGCCGTGGTGATCGACGTGGGTATCAATCGCCTCGACGACCCCGCCGCGGCCAAGGGCTACCGCCTCGTCGGCGACGTCGATTTCGAGGCCGTCCGCCAGGTCGCCTCGCGCATTACGCCCGTCCCCGGCGGCGTCGGACCCATGACCATCGCGATGCTGCTCTCGAACACGCTCGACAGCGCCCGCCTGCACGACCGAAAGGCCGCCCCGGCTTGAAACTGAGTGCGTGGCGGTGGTTGCTCTGGAGCGAGCTGCGGTCCCAGCCGGGGCGCGCGGCATTGATCGTTTTCGCCGCCACCGTCAGCGCCGCCATCGCGGCTTTCGTCTTCGGGATTTTGGGCTACATTCAGGAAGAAGTCCGTCCCGAAATCCGCTCGCTTTTCCCCGAAAGCCGCCTCATCGTCCGCCAGCCGGACCTCGATATTTCCATCCTGCGGTTCAACTTCGGCCGCATCGACGATCGCATCGTCGATCAGGTTCGCGCCATCGAAGGCGTCGAAGCCGTCTATCCCCAGATGGCGGCCCAATTCCCCGCGTCAGCCACGGTCACCATTGGCAGCCTCGGAGACGGTCTGGCGACCGACGTGGTGATTCACGGCGTGCCGCCTGAATTGGTGGCGCAGGACTTGCCGCCGGGCACCGATTGGACTTGGGAGCCGGACAGCGGCGAGTCTGTTCCCATCGCCGTTTCCGCTTACTTTCTCGACCTGTACAATCTTGGTCTGGCGGAGGGCGCGGGTCTGCCGAAGCTCTCGGAAGCCGCCGCCATCGGCCGTGTTTTCGATTTGGAGCTCGGCGCCTCCACCATGGGCTTGGCCTCGGCGGGCAAACCCCGCACCATCAAAGGCAAGGTCGTCGGCTTGACGCGCAATCCGCTGGTGGTGGGTCTCGCGGCGCCGCTGGAAACCGTCGCCGCCTGGAACGAAGAATTCGCCCCGCGCAAAGCCGGCGCCTACAAGATCCTGCACGTCGATGCCACCGGCCCGGAGGAAGCCCTCGCCGTCCAAACTGCCATCGGCGAAATGGGTCTGCGGGCCGAACTGGCGTCCGAAAATCTCGACAAAGTCGTGCGCTACGTCACGGCCGCCGAGTGGGCGTTGCGCGTGGCGGTGGCGCTGATTCTGGCCCTTGCGGCGGTCGGCATCGTCACCACTGTCGGCGCCGCGATGCGCGACCGCGTCGCGGTGTGGGGGCTGCATCGCGCTACGGGCCTGAGCCCAGGGCGGTTGCTCGCAGTGGTACTGATGCAAAGCCTGCTGATGGCGGCGGTAGCGGCGGCCATCGGGGGCGGAATTTATCTGCTGGTCATGGGCCAACTCGACGCCGCCTTCGGCGAAACCCTCGCGCAGGTCGCCACCATCCCCGGCGAGCCCTTCGCCCCGCGGCCCAGTGCCCTCGCGACCATGGCGGGCCTGACGGTGCTGCTGGTGGCCCTGCCCGCGGTGGCCTTCGCGGCGCCGACTTTGCTGAGGGAACCTGTCAAATTGCTGAATCAGCGGGATTTATAAGGTAGCATGGGCGTCTCGCCCATGACCAGCAGCGCTTTGACGCAGAAAACTCACTCATATCCACGCCAATCGAAAAGCCGCGCCTTGGCCTCAACTATGGGCGTAGGCTCGTAGGGGTTGGTCCACGGCCGAGACGGACCGTGCTATCTTTAAGAACTCGCCGGTTCGTCTTCGATTTGCTCTCCGGTGAACTCCGCCGGGATCGGCGTGGCGGGGGTGGCGGAGGACCGTTTCGCAGCGTCGGCGAAGAGCCGGAGGGCGCTCGCCGTGTTCTCCGAGAACTGGAGCGCCGTCCCGCGGATGTCGTCGCGCGCGCCGGCTAAGACTTCTGGAGTCTTCACCGTCAGCGCCGGCAGGTCGAAGTCCGGCAGTCCCGGCGGGGGCGGGTCCGTGGCGATTTCCGGCGAGGGTGTTGGCTGGCTGACCGGCGTGGGCGCAGGCCGCAGTAAGATCCCGAGCGCCAGCACCGCCGCAGCCAGACCGGCTGCGATCATGATGACCGGGGTCAGGCGCCGCCGTTGCGGGGTTTCGGCGCTTTCGAGCCGCGCCATGATACCGCCGTGCAGCGACTCCGGGGCTTCCGGCTCGCTGTCCCGCAGCGCCCCGCGCATCGCCTCGTCAAAGCGTTTGTCGTCAAAGTTCGAGCCGTTCATCGCGTTCCTCCTCGGGGATCGAGCCGTTGTCCCGCCAGCGCCTTCAAAGTTTCCCGCGCCCGATGCAGGGCCACTTTCGCGGCGCTGGGCGTTTTTCCCACAATCTCGGCGATCTCCGCAATCTCCATTTCCTCGCGGTATCGCAGATGAACCAGTGCCCTCGCCGCCGCAGGCAAAGCCTCGATGGCTTCCGCCAGCACCGCGCGTAACTCGTCCTCGGCGATCAGATCGTCCGCGCCAGGCGCCGGATCCGCATTCCAGTCCGGATCGAAATCCGCCTGGGGCTTGCGTTTGCGCAGGGTGGAAACCGCCGCGTTGGAGGCGATCCGGTAGAGCCACGGCCGGAACCGGGCGCCCCGGCGAAAGCTCCCGAGGTTCTCGAAGGCTTTCAGGAAAGCCTCCTGCGTCAAGTCCTCGGCGTCCTCGCGCGATCGCGTCATCCGCATCATCAGCGCGTAAACGCCGCGCTCGTGGCGCGTCACCAGGGTTTCGAAAACGGCCCGTTCCCCCGCCAACACCCGCTCGACCAGGTCCTCGTCCGCCACTTCGATGGTCGAATTCCACGCGATCACGGGCTGCGGCGGGGGAGAAGTCGTCATGGAGTCGATCCGCGACATCGAAAGGGTGGCCGCCTTACTTGGCATTGTCCGCGAGGACCTGGAACAGCTCCAGCGCCCGCTCCGTCGGCAGCGTCAGCGACGTCTCGACGGATTGGCCTTCGGCCTCGCCGATGTCCAGGTCTTCCGCCAGTTCCTGGAATTCCGGCGCGAAGCGCTGAAGTTGGACGAAGGAGGCAAAGCCCCGGGCCATTTCCGCCCACAGCTCCGCCGACTCCTCGCTCTTCAGCGTCGATGTCGAAGTCAGCGTGCATTCCTCATCTTCCAGGTAAAGCTCCATCAGCATCGCGTCGAGCTGAAGGCTGTACCAGACGTGCTCCAGGTCGCCGCCGGGTTTGGTGATGGAGATCCAGGCGGCCGCTTCTTCCTTCTGTTCACCGCCAAAGCCCTTATATGTCTCCGAGCTTAGGAACGACTGGGATTTCTTGCCTTTGGCGGTCATGGCCTGCTTGAGAACATCCGCCGACTTGGCGAAGAGCAGCGTGTCGGCGTCCACGAACGTTGCGTAGTTGCCGCCGTCGTCGTCCCAGTGATGCACTGTCAGGCCGCCTTCTTCGATCACTTCGTAGGTCTCGTTGAACTTCAACAGCGCTGTCAGGCGATCTTGCTCGAGATCGCCATCCACGGCGATCAGGAAGGCTTTGTCGTCGTCCACCACAGCCGCCAGAACGATGTCGTGAATGCTTTCGTAGATGTCCACGCCGGTCAGGGCCTTGATGGCTTCGATCTCCTTTTCCGGCATCTCGAACCCGGCTTTGCCTTGCCGGATCAGGGTCATCAGGTGCGAGTCGGTGATTTTGTCGCCGTCGACGTAGATGACGACTTCCGCCTGGCTGGGCACATAAGCCAGGAGGCTTTCCATGTCGGCGGAGGCTGTGGCGGTGAAGAGGGTGGCGGCGATGGCCCCGGCGGCGGCCAGGGGGGTGGCGTTACGGGCGTTGCGAATCATGGGGGCGAATTCCTTCAAGAGCGTCAGGGTCAGGTGTCTGGGAAGCGCCGGGCCTTGGCCCCGCTTCCTTCGCCACTCTTTACGCGGTTCGCCTCCGCGGGTTACAGCCGCAGAAAGATTTTTCTCTTCAGAATTCGTCGAATGGATCGCCGACCGTGTAATCCAGGTACGGGGTCTTGAAGGGGTACTTGCCGTAGACCGCCTTGTGCGGGCGGTATCCCAACTCGGTGTAAACCTCTTCGTTGTCGAAGGTTGCCATCAGCACGAATGCCATGCCCCGCTCGTCCTCCATCAGGCGCTGGATCATCTCGCGGCGGATGCCTTCGCCCGTGTGGTCCGGGTGGATGGCGATATCGCAGATCACGCCCAGGACATAGCCGTCGCTGACCATGCGGGCCGCCCCCACCAGGATGGCTTCGTCTTTCCAGGCCGAAACGACTTTGTAGCTGCTGGAAAAGCCGTGGTGGATTTTCTCGAACTGCTCGCGCTGGGCGTAGTTGTGGAGCACGTCCACTTCCGCCAGGATGTAATTGAGCTGCTTCCAATCGAGGGCATCGGCGCCGAGGCGGTATTCGGTTTTTTTCATCGTTCGCGGGTCCTTTCGGTTCGTACCGGTTTCTTATGAAATCATCCTCAGCCTATCCGATTGCACGAAACCCGCCCGCGAGGCAAGATCATCCTTCCCCATCGCCGCATCGGCACCGCAGCAGCACCGTCGTCCGGTCGCCCACGATGGCTCTCCGCACGCGGTCCAAGGCGGGACGGTGGCGGCTCACATGGCGGTACATCGCCTCGCAGAAGGGTGCCACCCCCGGCACCCGCCGATAGAGCCACAACGGCGTCCGCCGCCAGCCCCCCACACCGTTCAGAAGCCGGAAGGCCGCTTCCGCGCCGGTGCTGATCTGCCTCGGGGACTCGATGTAGTGCACCGCTTTGGCGAAGGCTTCCGGCGCGACGCCCAGGAAGCCGCGCTGGCCCAGGTCCTGGAACGGCACGTAGCGCACGGAGCCACAAGTCAGATGCCGCCAACGGTTCACCCACCAGCGGCACAGCGGGCACTCGCCGTCGAAAACCAGCACGGGAAATTGGATTTCGCCCACTTTCATCGCCGGTATTACCTTACAGCATTGGCGCGAACATGCGCGCCAGGTTTTCCTTCAGACGGGTGCGCCAGGGCCGGTTCAGATACTCCTCGCCCACCTCGATGGACTCGCCGATGCGGCGCTCGAAAATCGCCTCCACCTCTGCGATGTCGCGCCGCGAGTAGAAGCAGGTCGTCAGCTCGAAATTCAGACCCAGGCTCCGGATGTCCAGATTGGCCGAGCCGACGGTGGCCAGATCCTCATCGGCCAACAACAGCTTTGCATGGAGCATACCCGGCTGGAATTGAAAGATGCGTCCGCCCGCCTTGAGCACCGGCTCCCAGAAATAGCGTCCCGCCCAATAGGACAGCATGATGTCCGGTTTGTCGTTCGTCGTCAGGATGCGAACGTCAACGCCCGACATGGCGCTCGTCACCAGGGCGGCCAGCAGAGCCTGATCCGGCGCGAAGTAGGGCGTCGAAATCCACAGCCGCTTGCGTGCGTGCGTCACGGCGTAGAACAGCGCGTACCGCGTGTGGTTGATGACCTGATCGGGGCCGGAGTGGATCACCTGGAGCCAGCCCGTGTCCTTCGGGTCGTTTCCCTCGAAAATTCGCCCGGGGTAATTGGCGTCCCGGATGATCGCTTCCGTCTTCGTTCCCGAATCCGTGGCGAAATCCCAATCCGCGGCGAACTCCTCCAGGAGCTGCATCACCGCCGGGCCTTCGATCCGAATCTGGCAATCGAACCAGTAATCCTGATCCACCACCTCACGGTTCTTGCCCAGGTGTTCGTCGCCGATGTTGGTGCCGCCGGTGTAGGCGACCTTGCGATCGATGATGAGCAATTTGCGGTGGTTGCGGAAATTGATCTGGATGCGCTTGCGGAACAGGTTCAACTCCATAAACGGCACCACGACGATGCCTTCGCGCTCGAGACGTTCCAGAGTGCGCTTCTTGAGCGACCCCGAGCCCATCGCGTCGTAGAGAAAATACACCCGCACGCCCTCGCGCGCCTTGCGCACCAACTCGCGCAGGAAAACCATCCCGGTGGCATCGTCGCGCACGGTGTAGAACTCGAAGCAGATCTCCTGCTCCGCTTTGCGCAGGTCGCGCAGCATGGCGCGATAGGTGTCGATGCACTCGCTGAAAACGTGGATGTCGTTTCCAAAGGTGGAAGGAAAAGCCCCCAAGCGCGTCAGCAACTGGGGGAATTCGAAAAACCCGTCGTACTCCTCGACCTTCGGATTGGGAAGATCGCGGCGGCGGATGTGGTCCTGGCGAAGGCGCCGCATGGTCTTGCGAACGATCGGGTCGCCCATCACAAAGAACGCCACCGATCCTAGCAGCGGAAACATAAAGGCCGCGAAGATCCAGGTCAGCGCGTCCGTCGGGTCCTTCTTCACCTCCAGGATTCGAAAAGCCGTGGCGATGGTGATGCCGGCGACGAAGACCACGGCGAAAACGATCAGAAAACCTTGGAGCAGGGAAGCGGTCTGAGGGGGCAAGCGGAGGGCTCCTGGGGGAAGTGGCCGCCGGTCGTGCAAGACCCGGGCCATCGCGTTTTTCTAAAAAGAAATCCAGAAAGTTCTTGATGCGGTGTTCCCCACCTTTCTAGGACTCGCTGGAAATCGCCGAGTGCTGCGGGAGATTCCTCGCGAACTCCCATCGGCGAACCAACACACAGCCGACAACGCTGCGTTCCCGTTACCCGCTCCCAGGAGGTCCTTTTCCCATGTTCCGCAGCCCCATCACCCTGACCCGTCTCCCCCTCGTCGCCGCCGTTCTTGTCCTGGTGGCCGTCTCCGCCACCGGTTGCTCCAAGAAAAAGAGCAAGATGACCGCTCATCCCGAGCACAACCCGCCGGTCAACTCTCTGATCGAAGAAGACATCGCCCCCGTCGAAGTGACCTACGAGCCCGCCGCGGAAACCTCCGCGCCGCGTCGCAACGCCTGGTCTCCCGATGGCGCCCCGCCCGCCAGCGGCAACGGCATCCAGGTCGTCGCCAGCACCTCTGACGGCGGTCTCGACGCCATGAGCACCGATGAAGCCACCGGTTCCATCCTCAACAACGCCGACACCTCCAACGTCGGCGCCGCCATGGAAATCGCCGACCTGGAAATGGTCCATTTCGAGTACGATCAGGCCGACATCAAGCCCGAGTGGCAGCAGACCCTCGATCGCCACGCCACTTGGCTCGGCAGTAATCCCTTCGTCCACGTTCAGGTCGAAGGCCACTGCGACGAACGCGGCACGGAAGAGTACAACATCGCCCTCGGCCAGCGCCGCGCCGACACCGTCCGCGAATACCTGGTCGGTCAAGGCGTCGCTCCCGAGCGCATCTCGACCATCAGCTACGGCAAAATGCGTCCCCTGACCTTCGAGGGGGGCGAACAGGGTCATAACCTCAATCGCCGCGCGATGTTCCTGGTTTACGAACCGGCTCCGGAAACAGCCGCTGCCTACTAATCGTTGAATATCGCGGGCTCGATCGGGCTTCCCCCGTCGCCATCCGGTGCACGGCTGTCCATCGAGCCCGCTTCCTTACTCCCCTCCCATTCGCCCCCCAACGCTCTCTTCTCGATCTTCTGCCAGGGAGCACGCCCGCGTGATGTCTCGACGGATTCGCACCTTCATCGCGGCCGGCTCGGCCACATTAGTCCTGGCGGCTTTCGCCGCCGGTTGTGGCAAGAAGCCCATTCATGCACAAATCGCCCAACCCCTCCCGCCGGCCCAACCCTCGGCCAGCGCGGAGCCCGCACTCCAACGCGTCACCTTCGGCCCCCCCGCCCCCGATCGCCTCAGCAGCCCCACCGTCGAAATCATTCCCGAACCGCCCAAGCCCCTGCCGGTTCCCCGGCGCGACTCCTCCAATGTGGTGCGCTCCGTGGCCAAGGCCACGATCGACCCGCCCACCGGTCTGACCACCGAAGTCGCGCTCGACCGCGAAGTGCATCCTCTGGGCGTCGAAGTGCCGGAACTGCCGATGGTTTACTTCGAATTCGACAATTCCGACCTGACGGACGAAGCGCGTCAAATCCTCGATCTTCACGTCGACTTTCTCGGCCGCCTGCTCGATATGCGGGTCATCGTCCGCGGTCACACCGACGAGCGCGGCACCGAAGAATACAACCTTGCCCTCGGCAGCCGTCGCGCCATGGCGGTCCGTCAATACCTGATCGAGCGCGGCATCGCGCCCGACCGCCTGGAAACCGTCAGCTACGGGGAAATGATGCCCCTGGACTTCGACGCCGAACCGTCGCCCGAAACCTGGGCCCGCAACCGCCGCGTCGAATTCTTCGTCTTCCAGTAAATCCCGAGCCCTCCCAGCCGCGTCGCCCGATGCTGCCGTCCCAACCCGGCGGCGGGCAGCCGCGCGTGTCACGCCACCACCCCCCATTTTTGCCGGATCGAAACCTTTCGTCCGCCAGCGGACTGTCCAGGAATTAGACTGGAAATCAGCGGCTTCATTGGATATTTCATATCTGAAGCAAACGCATCGACACGTTTCCACTCCCATATTCAACAAAGGTTCTCTATGAAGTACACCGTATCCCTCCTCGCCGCGGCAGCCCTTCTCCCGGCGGTTGCCATTGCCGACCTATTGACCCTGACCGGACCCGCCAGCGCACAGGACACGGCAATCTTCGACGACGCGCCGGACAGCAACGGGGGCGCCGGGACGTCGGTATTCTCCGGCCGTATCCGCAATGGCTCGGGCCTTCGGCGCGCCTTGTTCCAGTTCGACCTCAGCGCCATCGACTCCGGCGCGACCATTACCTCGGCCACTCTGCGCCTCGAAATCGACCGCGTTCCCCAGACCGGCTCCGTAAACAGCGATTTCGGCCTTCACCCTATCACCGCCTCCTGGGTGCCGGGTACGGGCGCCTCCACCGGCGGGGGCGGCACCGTCGAAAACGGTTCCACGTCCTGGAACAGCCGCGTTCATAACAGCCTCGCCTGGACAACCGGCGGCGGAGACTTCGCCACCACGGCCAGCGCCACGACGAATTTCGGCGGCTCCATCGGTCCGGTCGTCTTCATCGGCGCCGGAATGGTGGCCGATCTGCAGGACTGGATCGACAATCCGGGCGCGAACAACGGCTGGATTCTCATCTCCACCGCCGAAGGAACCAACGGGACGGCGCGCAGCATCGCTTCCGCCGAGGCCGCTTCGGGACGCCCGGTCCTCGAGATCGAGTTCACGCCTCAGGCCGGCATTCCCGGATGGTCCGACTACTGATTCGACCGGACTTCGAAATGGGCCAAAAAGGGCGCAATTGACCCTTGACTCGTGACGGGGAAAGCGGCACGTTCTCCCTCCGCTCGCGGCGAGAACATCGCCCGGCGCCTTTCCCCTCGTGGGCATGTAGCTCAGTCGGTAGAGCACAGGACTGAAAATCCTGGTGTCGGCAGTTCGATCCTGCCCGTGCCCACCATTCTTTCTCTTCTCACATTTCCCGCTGCAAATCGCAACTCGGGCAGGGTCAAGACTCCTTATGTTTTTCTTGCGCCCGGGTCCGACTTCCGATGGTGTCAGACGGGAGTGCGGGTTGCGGTCTGCTTTTGCGGCCTGAATCGAGCTCCCAAATTGCCACCGATAAAGGATTCGAGAGTGAAAACTCTGCTGCGTCCGTTCCTGTACACCTCTCTCATCTGCCTTCTGCTGGTCACCGGTTGTTCCAGCGATTCGGCGGAAAGCCGCGGGGCCACCCAAGCCCGCGCCAAGGCTCAACTTCGTGAAGAGGTCATGAACGACCTGCGCGAAGAAGTCTACGAACTCCGCCAGTCCAACCGCGAACTGCAACGCACCGCCGAGCAGATCTCCCAATACGCGGACAACGAACTGCTGCGCGACAGCCCGCTGGGCCGCGAAGCGACCACGCTGCGCAACCAGATCGAAAAGCAGCGGGGCGTTCTCGAGAACATCCTCGCCGACAAACCGGGCCTCGCCCGCGACACCGCCGCCCCCGCTTCCGCCCCCTCCTCCAGCGCCGAGCCCTCCCAGGAAAACGAGAGCAACGCCTTCAACTACGTTGTCATCATCCTGCTCCTCTTCGTCGTCGTGGCCATCCTCTATCTCCTCCTGCGTCCCAAACCCTTTGAGGACGATGAGGACGACGATTTCTCGACCTTCGACGACGATTTCGGCTTCGATGACGAGGAAGACTTCGAAGACGACAACGCCGAAGTGATCACGGACCCCAAGTCCAAAGCCGCCACCAAAGACGAGGCGCCAGCCGAGGATAAACCGGCGGACGAGCCCGCCGGAGAAGACGAACCGCAGGACAAGGACGAGAAAAAGAAGAAGTAAGGCCTGAGGCCTCAAGCCGCAGGTGGCCGTGGAAAACCCTCCATAGCTCTTCTCACGTTTATCGACAGACACCCCGAACTCCCGCCGCGCTGTGCATCGAGTCCCTCGCCCCGGCCCTGCGCTGGGGCGCTTCTCTTTGAGCGGCCCGAGCTTATTTACCGAAGGAACCGTAACCATGCCCGCGACAGTGGTCATCGGATGCCAATGGGGCGACGAAGGAAAAGGCAAGATCGTTGACTTCCTCGCCGCCGACAGCGACGTCGTCGCCCGATTCCAGGGAGGCAGCAACGCCGGACACACCGTGATCGTGAACGGCAAAAAGTTCGTCCTCCACGCCTTGCCCTCCGGCGTGCTGCGCCCCGGCGTGCGCAATATCGTCGGCAACGGCATGGTCGTCGATGTCCTCGGCCTCGCGGGCGAGATCGACAAACTTCTCGAGCAGGGCATGGATATCGCCGACCGTCTTACGCTCTCCGAGCAGGCTCATATGGTCCTGCCTCTCCACAAGGAACTCGACCATGCCGCCGAACACCAGAAGGGCGGCCGTAAGATCGGCACCACTCTGCGCGGCATCGGTCAGACCTACTCCGACAAATTCCGCCGCGTCGGCCTGCGCCTCGGCGACTTGCGCAGGCGCGATCAATTCGTGAAGAAGTATCGCGCCCTCGCCGAGTTCCACGGCGAATTTCTTCGCAAAGTCTATGAAATCCAGCCCGCCAATACGGAGCAGGCCCTCGAGCAACTGACCGCCTGCGCCGACCGCCTGGCGCCCCTGGTGGGCGATACCGTGGCCCTTGTGAACGAGTCCCTCGCCCGCGGCGAAAACGTCCTCTGCGAGGGCGCCCAGGGCGTCATGCTCGACATCGACCATGGGACCTATCCCTATGTCACATCGTCGAGCCCCACTCCCGGCGGCGCCTGCACCGGCTTGGGAATTTCGCCCCGCCACATCGAACGCGTCGTCGGCGTTTTCAAAGCCTACACCACCCGCGTCGGCGAAGGCCCCTTCCCCACCGAACTGCTCGGCGCCGAAGGCGAACGCCTGCGCGAAGCCGGCGGCGAATACGGCGCTACCACGGGCCGCGCCCGCCGCTGCGGCTGGCTCGACCTGCCGGTCGTCCGTCGCGCCGTCCAGATCTGTGGTTGCACCGAAATGGTCGTCACGAAACTCGATGTTCTCGACGACTTCGATACTGTTGAAGTCTGCGACAGATACATCCTGGCCGACGCCTCGGAAGCCGAACTGATCCCCTTCGGCGCCGACGCCGTCGAGGCTTCCCGTCCCTCCTACGAAACGCACCAGGGCTGGAAATGCCAGACGAGTAACGCCAAGACGACGGAAGATCTGCCGGTTGAGGCTCTTCGCTACCTCGACAGGGTTTCGCATGCCCTCGACACGCCCATCTCGATGGTCAGCATCGGCCCGGACCGCGAGCAGACGCTGCCGATGAAGTAGGCCCGCGATCCTTCACCACAATGGGCACGGAAGACAGAAGTTCCACAGAGATCATTCAAAAGGAGTGGCAGAAATGGATGGCCTGTTGGGCCAACTCCATAGAAATAGGCAATCTGTCGCCAACTCCCAAACCCTGATTTCTGCAATACCTTGCGAAGTGGCGGAGAATCTGTCGTCTTTTCTTGTCCTTGGTCCCTGTTTCAAGAGAACCGGCTGCGATATCCCAGTTGCCCAGCCAGGAATCGGAGCATTCCCATTGTTCCAGTCACCTTCAAAGGCACCAATCTTCTCTGCGTTCTCTGCGCCTCTGCGGTGATTTCCTTGAAGAATCATGGAGCGGGCAAGCCTCCGATAAGACTCTAGGCCAGAGAACCCCCACAGGACGAACCGGCGCCCGAGGTGCAACCGAGACAGTGGTCCGCCGTCGCGATCCGGCGCCGGGCCACCTCCTCGGGTGTCGTTTCTAGAATATTCAGCGGCGACCCGCCGATCGGCAGGTCCGTCATCTGATTGAAATCGCAATCGTACAGATAGCCCCGATAATCCACCGACAGGTGATTGCGGCACATCAACCCCGCCACGGCGCAGGGGTTGAAGTTGTCGTCGAGGAGATCGACGTATCCCTCCAACTCGCCGCTGCGGTGCAGGGCGCTGCGGAACCGGCCCACGGGCAGGTTGGTAATCGTCAGCAATCGGTCGAAGACGATGCCGAAGTCCGCCTTCAGTTTCTGCCGATAGGCCGCCTCCAGGGCCTTCTGGCTCGGCGGAAGTTTCGGCCCGATGGGGTTGTAAACGAGATCCAACCGCAGAGCGCCCTGCCCCGGCTCGCCCTCCGCCTGACCATAGCCGAGGGCGTTGAGCGTCCGCAGCCCGGCGATCGAGCGCTCGAACACCCCGTCACCCCGCTGCTTATCCACGTTCGCCGCCGAATAGCAGGGGAGGGAGGCGATCACGGCGACTCGATGGCGGGCGAGGAAATCCGCCAGATCCTCGTATCCGGGCTCCGTCAGGATCGTCAGGTTGCAGCGGTCGATCACTTTCTTGCCGCGCTCCGCCCCGGCTTCCGCCAGCCGGCGAAAGCACGGAGCCATCTCCGGCGCTCCGCCGGTGATGTCCAGCGTGTGGATCGTCGGCACTTTGTCCAGCCAGGCAATGGCCGCCTCCGCCACCTCCATGCTCATCAGTTCGGTACGCGTTGGTCCGGCGTTGACGTGGCAATGGCGGCAGGTCTGATTGCAGAGCCGCCCGACGTTGACTTGCAGCACCTCGAGTCTGGCTCTCTCCAGACTCAGACCATGTCCACGGAGCTTTCGGTCGAATCGATTCGATGTGTCGGGAACGCTGGCAATCATTGTGATAGAACCTCAATCGGGTAATGGCGCGGGGCGGATAGTTTTTGACGTGGAAGGTTCTTCCCGGTTCCATCCCAGAATCCGCAGAACGGCTGACCAGTCCGCTTCTTCCGGTTGGCCGCCCCAGAGACTACGCGGATCGGCGGCGAACAGTTGGCGGATCCAGGAGACAAGGGTCGCCGCATCCGGCTTTTCTTCCTCAAGGCGGGCCCGTCCCCAAGCCAGTTCCCGCAGCGAAAACCTCGCCAGCGCCAGCCGCGACTGGCGGGTGAAACGCTCGTAGGCTTGCGCGCCCGCCTCCTCGAAATAGGCCGTCCACAGCGGGGACAACTCTTTGGGGCGGCCTTTCTTTTTGCTCTTCGCCTCGGTGAAAACGAGCGGCGCCCGCACGATTTCAATGCCCGGCAGGTCGAATGCGACCGTCACGAAGTCAATCATGCGCACCGTCCCGTCGGTGCTCTTCAAGAAATTGCGGACACTCACATCACCGTGGATCAGCCGGAACGCCAAGTCCGGTTCGGAGAGCAACGCCCCCGCTTCGCCTTCGAACAAGTGCCAGATTTCCTCGCGCGTTTCGCCATCCAGCGAGACGCCAAAGTGCCGCTCCATCCGCCGCAGGGCGTAGATGACTTCTCGCCGCAGAAAAATCGACACATAGCTGGCGCGGGTCAGTTCTTCCTCCGGGCCGGCCGAGAGGGCGCCCCAGTTCTGCCGCCGCACCTGGTGCATGCGGGCCAGAAGCCGGATCGCCTCCCGCTTCGTCTCGAAGTCTTCGAGCGGCAGGTGTGAGCCGGACAGGTAGTCCTCGATGATCAGGACCGACTCGCGCAGCCCGAAGCGGCTCATCATGTCCTCGCAGAAATACGTCCGGGCCACTGGGAATCCGAGGCGCTCGAGATAAAGTTGACTCTCCACGCTGCGCAGGTAGCGCGCCAGGCGCGACGGCCGGGACCAAGGCAGCCGCGCCGCCGCCGCCGCCTTGACAACGACCGTCTGCTTTTCTTCGCCATAGGTCAAGAACCGAACGTAGCGGCTCGGCTGCATGCCCTCCCGTTTCGGACCCGGTGGTTTGTTCGAAAGGGTGAACGGTTCCCCCGAATGGCCCAGCAGCGGGAGGACACGGCCGCCAACCAACTCGTGCCAGAAACGTTCCTTGCGCCGGATTTTCTGCCGGTCCTGGGACTGATAGGCCACACGGAGCGCCGCTTGCCATTCCGCGTCTCGGGCCTCCAGCGCTTTGCGCAGATCGCTGCGCAGCAGCTCGCTCGGCAGCGCGGCGGCGAACAGCTTCTCCGCTTTGCGCTCGGTCCATTCGATGGGGCCGCCCAGGAGAAACAGAATCACGCCCGTCAGGGCCGACGCGAAGAACACGGAGCTGACGAACGTGGTCGTCCACTCCGTGCCCAGGATCAGGTGACTGGCCGTGTACAACGCCAGCAGGCCCAACGTGATGGATGCGGTGCGGGGCATGCGCGGCAGCAGCATGAGCACGACGAAAAACCACGCCACGAAGTTTTCATCCGGCACCCGGTCGGTGGGGCCATAATCGAGGAAATCCTTCATTTCCGCGCGGACGGCGACTTCGTTCCAGGTCTCCGCCTGCGCGACCCATGGCGCTGGCCGGGGAAAGAGGTCGCTCGCTTCATCGGCGATTTCCTCGGCCGCCAATGCCAGCAGCCCGGCGCAAAGCAGGTAACCGAAACGCCGGCCATGATGCCGCGCCCGCGTTCGCCACGCCTGATACATGGCAAAGGCCAGCATGGCCCCCAGCGACCCGTAGTACCACCCCCGGCTGCCGGTCACCAGCAGCGACCAGTCGAGCACGGCGCTGCGGCCGACGGCCGCGTTGATGAGCTGGAATATCGCCCGGTCCCACCGGAAAATGAAGGAGTCCTCGGGAATTGTCAGGAGCCAGAACAGGCCCAGTCCGGCCAACCCGAGGAAGACAAGGAATCGCGCCCAGAGCGTGCTGTGCTTGGGGAAGTCGGGCATGGGACGATCAGGTGGGCTCCTTCGACGGCGAATCGCTCAGCTTCTCCTGGGCTTCCCGCGCCGCGCCCAGATAGCGGTTGAAAAACAAGAGCCCCGCCGCCGCGGGAATCACATAGCGGAGCGAGACCAGCAATCCCACGCCGACCAGCACCGCCCTCGGATTCGTGGCCGAGCCGAAGATCGCCACGATGGCCCAGTCCCGCACGCCCACCCCCGCGATGGCCAGGGGCAACAGACCCGCGAAAATCGCGATGGGAACCCGCGCCAGCACTTCGAAGAACCCGGCGTCCGCCCTCAGGCAGAAAAAGAAGAACGCGATCTGCGCCAGGTGCAGCAGCCAGATGGTGAAGCTCCAGGCCACGATGCTCCACTTGCGCCGGGCGTCGCCGTGGATCAGCGCCATCACACGCGGTCCCGCCTTGAGGAGACCATCGAGTTTGCCGAATTTCGGGTGCTTTGTCACAAACCCCGGCAGAACACCCTCCACCACGCTACCGCCTCGCTTGACGAAGTAAATCGTCCAGACCGCCCCCATCACCACCAGGCCCAGCCCCAGCGTCGCCAGCACCCACCAGTCGCTCCGCGGCGCGATGAGCCACCCAATGACCATCAGACCCGACAGCGCCGCCAAATCCAGCAACTTCTCGAACACCACGATCTGCAACCCGTCCTCGAAACGGCAACGGCCCTGGCGATACAGGAAGACCCCCTTCGCCAGATCTCCCAGTTTGCTCGGCAGCACCAGATTCAGGCACGACGACGCCAGGACCTGCCGTCCCGCTTCCCGCTCGGAAATGGGCGCGATCGGTTCGACGATCAGGCTCCACCGGTGCGCGATGGCCAGCGTCTGCGGAATGAACATCGCCAGCGCCAGCGCGAACCACCACAGGTTCGCCCCCCCGATCACCTGGAGCAGCGCGCCCCGGTCCACACTGGATATGAGCAGCCCCAACAGGGTTGCGGAAACCAGGAGCGAGAGTAACTTCTTGCGGTGCTTTTTCATCACAGGAACGGGAAACCGAGCCCCCTCAGTGCAGCAATCAACCACCAAGCCTCTGGCCAGGACCTGATGGAGGGCAAGGTTGAAGGCGATTGACAGGCGGACCGAAATACGGTGTAATAGGTACACTGTGAAGGAAGAGGGCTTCTCCGCCATGTCCCACTCGCACCTCACCGAACGCCTTCGGGCGGCCATCCTTGGAGCCGCCCTCGGCGATGCGCTCGGCGTTCCCGTCGAGTTTCAATCCCGTGCCGCGGTCCAGCGAAATCCCGTCACCAGCATGCGCGCCTTCGGTACACACGACCAGCCCGCCGGTACGTGGTCCGACGACACGTCGATGATGCTCTGCCTGACTCAGGCCCTCACTGAGACCGGCGGCGCGGGTGAGTGGTGGCGCCGGGCCGCCGATCTATTCCGCGCCTGGTATGACGAGGCCCTCTGGACTCCGCACGGCGAAGTCTTCGACATCGGCGTCACGACGGCGGGGGCGCTTCGGCGATACGGGTCCGTCGCGGACCCGCGCGAAGCGGGGGCCACGGACCAACACAGCAACGGCAACGGCTCGCTGATGCGGACGATGCCGGTGGCGCTTTTCTGGCATCATGGATCCTTCGCCGATTTGGCACAGGCTGCCTCCGTCGCCTCCCGCCTGACCCACGCGCACCCGCGCTCGGTCGGAGCCTGCGTGGTTTACTGCGCCATGGTGCGGGCTCTGCTTGCGGGCGAGGGCAAGGAAGCCGCGTGGGATCGCGCCCGGGCCGATGGACTCGCCTGGATCGAGCAGCACTGCCCCGGGGAGGACACCCACTTTCGTCCGCGGCTCGAGCGTTCGTTGGCCCAGTGGCTGGCCCTGCCAGAGAGCCACATCGGGTCCGGCGGCTATGTGATGCACACGCTGGAGGCAGCCCTGTGGTGCTTTTTGACCACTGGCGGTTATGCCGAGTGCGTGCTGCGCGCCGTGAACCTGGGCGAGGACACGGACACCACGGGAACGGTGGCGGGCGGGCTGGCCGGAGCCTTTTATGGCGAAGGTGGATTGCCCGCCGATTGGCTGGCCGTTCTGGCGCGGCGGGCGGAAATCGAGTCTCTGATTGAGGACTTCGCCGATAAAATTTTGCGTGGACCTGTCGCCTGAGCTTGATGTTTCGTCCGCCTCAGCCCCCAGTTTCTCTTTTGTTTTACCGATCCGGCATTTCTCCCCCGCGATTCTCCCTTGCCGCCTGACGGGGCCGGTGCTTACCAAACCACACCGAATGGGCAAGTCACACTCCGGAAGGACTCTCTTCGCCGTGGCCACTCTCAAACCTTTCCGCGCCCTGCGTCCCGATCCCGCGAAAGCGCAACAGATCTGCACCCCTCCTTACGACGTCATGAGCGCCGACGAGGCTCGCGTCATGGCCGAGGGCAATCCGCTCTCGTTCCTGCGCGTCACCCGCCCGGAAATCGAAATGCCCGAAGGCGCCGACGCACACTCCGACGAGGCGTACGAGCTGGCCGCCCGCAACCTGAAGGAACTCATCGCCAACGGCGCGCTCCTCCGCGAGGAGAAGCCCTGCTATTACCTCTACCGCCTTGTTATGGGTTCACATGAACAGCTTGGCCTCGTCGCTGTCGCGAGCTGCACCGAATACGACCGGGGCATCGTCAAGAAGCACGAGTTGACGCGCCCCGATAAGGAAGACGACCGCACCCGCCACATCGAAATCACCGGCGCCCAGACCGGCCCCGTCTTCCTCACCTTCCGTTCCACGCCCGAAACCGACCTGCTCCTGGCCGAAGCCGCCGCCGACAATCCGGTTGTGGACTTCACCGCCAACGACGGCATCCGCCACACCGCCTGGGTGATTTCCGATCCGGCGGAGGTCAAGAAAATCGAAAGCGCCTTTCAACGCGTTCCGGCTCTCTATATCGCCGACGGCCACCACCGCAGCGCCGCCGCCGCCCGTGTCTTCCGCCAGCGCGCCAAGACCGCCACACAGGAGGAATCCGGCGGCTCGCGCGATCTCGTCGCCAAAGACGCCGTCGCCTACTTTCTCACCGTCACCTTTCCCCACAACCAAATGCAGATCCTCGGCTACAACCGCGTCGTCAAGAACCTGAACGGACTCACGCCGGAAGTCTTCATGAAGAAGCTCGAAGGCGTCGCCGAAGTCGAAGAAGGCACCCCGGACGACTCGTTGCTCCCCACGGAAAAGGGCGAGATGACGATGTATTTTGCCGGCAAGTGGTACACGGTGCGATGGTCGGAAGACGCGGCCAAGGCTGCCACGGAGGCCGACCGGCTCGATGTCGCCGTCTTGCAGCGCCATGTCCTGACCCCGCTGCTGGGCATCGACGACCCCCGCACGAGCGACCGCATCGCGTTCATCGGCGGCATCCGCGGCCCCCGGGAACTCGTCAAGCTGGTCGACGGCGGCCAGTACGCCGTTGCCTTCGCCATGTTCCCCACTTCGGTCGAGGACCTGATGGCCATCGCCGACGAAGGGGGCATCATGCCGCCCAAGTCCACCTGGTTCGAGCCCAAGTTGCGCGACGCCATGATGGTTCATACGATCTGATCGAGCCAGTTTCCATCGGCAACTTCGGGTTTTCATTTAGGCGTGCTTTCGCGGTCGTCACCTTGACTTTTTCCGCTTCTTGACGGACATTGAGCGTTCCACCCCCGGCGGTTCGCCGCCCCACGATCGAGTCCGCATGTCCTCCTATCCCGAAGCAGCCAAGTCCCGATACGGCGATTGCGCCGAATGGGAAACGGTCAACTGCCGCCTCTGTCCCCACCTGTGCAGCGTAGCGCCCTCGCGGTCGGGCAATTGCGGCGTGCGCACCAATCGGGGGGGGGTGCTCTACTGCGACAACTATGGCCGGGTGGCGGGCCGGTTCCTGGCCGCCTCGGACGCCTTACCGCTGTATCATTACGCGCCGGGAGGCAAGTGGCTCCTCTTAGCCCAGCGCGGCTGCACGATGCGCTGCACCTTCTGTAACACCGCCAAGTTCAGTCAACTCGGCGGCACCCAGACCTCGCCCCTCACTCCCGGCGAAGCCGTCCTGTCGGCCAAAGAAAACGGCGCCCTCGGCGTGGCCTTTGGGGTCAACGAACCGGCCCCCGCCCACGAATTCGTCTTCGACGTCTTTGAGCAGGCCAAGGAGCAAAGCCTAAAAACCCACCTCGCCACCTCCGGCATGTGGTGCCGCGAACCCTTCCGCGACATGCTCGAAGTCACCTCCGCCGTGACCTTCGGCTTCAAGGGCTTCGACGCCGAATTCCTCTCACGCACCGCCGGCGGCAACTTGCGCACCGCCATGCGGAATCTCGAAGTCTCCCTGACCGCCGAGAAGCACGTCGAAGCCACCTACCTCGTCATCGAGGAACACGACCGTTGGATGGAGGAACTGCTGCAATTCGGCACCTGGCTCGCCGAAGTCTCTCAAGGGCGGGTTCCCGTTCTGCTCCTCGGCCTGCGCAAGCGCTTCCAATGGCAGGGCGAGGAAACCAGCCGCGAAGCCCTCGCCACCGCCCATGGCCTCCTCTCCGAGCACGTGCCCGTCGTCTACGTCGACGATCCAGACCTGGGCCTGATGGACACGCGTTGCCTCAAATGTCATCGGCCGCTGGTTCGGCGCGGCACAGCGGGAACGATCCTGACCGAGCTTCAGGACGGGAAAGCCTGCCCCGGCTGCGGCGAACCCGTGCCCTACCAGATCGTCGATTCGCAGCATCCCATCAAACCGGCCTGACCTCACGGCCCCACCGCATGCGCTCCCAATCGCACCCAAGGACCAGGCCCTCTGGAATGGCTTGCCCGGAAGACCTCCAGATTCTTAGCTGACGAGGAAACCACCCCACCCTCCACCGCCTTCGTCCATGCCCATCGAAACCCGTTCCTTTCGCCTCGAAGCCCGCATCGGCCCCAGCCAGGTCCTGAAAGCCCTCAAGATCGTCTGCGAGCACCCGGCGCAGCGAGACTTCGCGCCCGACTTCGACTTCGACTGGCTCAAGCGCAAGGTGGTTCTGAGCGCCAATTCGCAGGAGGGTCTGGAGATTTGCAGTGCCCGTTTCCGGGAGCAACTGGTGCGTCTCGGCGCGCCGCCGGACGAGGACCTGGTGCTGGCCGGGAAGTGTCTTGAGGGCGAGGGTGGGCGGTGGGAACGGCCCTTCGGCGTCGTGCTCCAGGAACCTCTCGTCTTCGGCGAAATGATCGGTCAGGCGCTCCTCGAAATGCGCCTCAAGGGCGTCCGCGTTTACGACGCGAAAGACTGCTGCCGGGTGGCCGTGGTCAGCGGCGGCCCCATCGCGAAGGCCATCGACTTCGTTGGCTTTGTCATGGGCTTTCCGTTGCCGTCCTATATCACCATCGTCGACGAAGGCGTCCGTCTCGTCGAGATCGAGTCGCCCCGCAAGGCCGCCAAAAAATCCGCGAAACCGAAAAAGAAAAAGCGCCGATGACCGACCCCGCTCCCCGCCCCGCGCCCGGCTGGCTCAAACGCGTCCTGCGCGTTCCGGAGGGTTGCGGAACCAAGTTTTACGTCCTGTTCCGCCTCGGGCAGATCGCCGGCCTCAACCGCCGCGCGCCTTGGCCCGTGCATTGGACCAGCATCGTTATCAACGGCCAGAAGGTCCAACTCGGCGCCCGCACTTTTCCCGGCGATTCGCCCCATTGCTACATCAACGGCCACAACGGAATCATAGTCGGCGATGATTGCAACCTGGCGCCTGGGGTTGGGCTGATCAGCGCCAACCACGACCTCTACGACAACAGCCGCCATCTGGAGGCCCCGCCGATTCGGCTCGGCGCCCGCACCTGGATCGGCATGAACGCGGTGATTTTGCCCGGTGTGGAACTGGGCGAGAACACCATCGTCGGCGCCGGAGCCGTCGTCACCAAGTCCTTCCCGGATGGGTGGCAGGTGATCGGTGGCAACCCGGCGCGGGTGCTGCGGAAACTCGATCCCCCCGCCTAGTGATTGCGCTGCATGAACTCATCGTAGTGATCGAGGCCGATGCTCAGCAGGATGAGTCCGAGGATGAGCGGAATGGTCAGTGTTGCCATGGCAGGGTCCTTTTCTCTTTTGCGAAGAGACAAATTTGAAATTAAGTTTTGTCTGTTTGGCCCAAAACGTCAACTTGCCGGGCGGTGTTCGTCCGGCTGATTCAGACGCTGCCGACCGGGGATCAGGCGTGGCGCCGGGTTTGTTGTTCGATCAAGCGCTCGAAGGCGCCTTCGATGAGCCCCGTGAGCAGGGTCGTCATGTTGATTCCGAGGGCCGCCGCGCCTTGCGGCAGGAGGGATGTGGAGGTGAGCCCGGGGATCGTGTTGGTTTCCAGATAGATTGGCTGGCCGTTGTCTTTGACCATGAAGTCGCTGCGGCTCATGCCTTTGCAGCCCAGGAGGTCATGGGCTTTTTCCGCCATCGCGTGGATGCGGTTGGTCACTTCGTCGGGCAGGGGAGCGGGGGTGATTTCCTCGCTGGCGCCGGGGCGGTACTTGGCATCGAAATCGAAGAAGTGGGAAGACTTGGGGCGGATTTCCGTCGGCGGGCAAAGCACTCGTCCGCCGAAACTTTCGGCCATGTCCAAAATGCCGCAGGTCACTTCCCGCCCGGCGACGTATTGCTCGATCAGGATTTCCGAATCGGCGTCGGTGGCGCGCAGCACCAGCGAGCGCAGTTCCTCTTCGCCGCGGGCGATGCCGGAGGCGATGGACGAGCCGCCGCGATTGGGCTTCACCACCAGCGGCCAGCCCATCAGGTTTCCCGCCGCCGCCATCTGATCTTCTTTGAGCATCTGCGATGAAGCGGATTGGATCAGGACGTGAGGGGCGACGCGGATGCCGTTGGCGGCCAGGAAGTCCTTGGTGCGTTTCTTGTCCATGGAGAGCGAGCTGGCGAGAACGCCGCTGCCCACGTAGGGGATGTTCAGGAAATCGAGCATGCCCTGAAGGCGGCCGTCTTCGCCGTAGGCACCGTGCATGATCGGCAGAACGATGTCGGGGCGCCAGGCCAGGATGCGGGTGATCGCCTCGCCAGCGGCCCTGCGGGTCAGGTAGCCGCGGGGGCAAAGCTCGGGCATGTCGAGCAGATCGAAGAACTTTTCCACGCGCGAAGGGGGCGTATCCGACGACCAGTTTTCGTCGGGAACAATCCAGGAACCGTCGTCTGTCACGCAAGCCACCCGAAGCTGATAGCGATGGCGGTCCAGGGCGTGGGCCGCGCATCGGGCGCTGGTGAGGGAAACGACGTATTCCGCGGAGGGGCCTCCACAGAGCAGGAGCACTTTTCGCGGGGCGGTGGGTCCGAGGTTATCGAACATAGAATTGGGTGAGCCTCTCGACGCGAATCTTTCGGGCAGGAATGCGTTGCGCCGCTATGAACGGCAAGAAAAAACGTCGAAGAATTTTTGAGGCAACCGACCGCCAAGCGGCAAGGATTGATTGCTCATGCTTTACGAGTTGCAGAAGCAAGCCGGCGCGATTCCCTTTCGCATCGCGGCGGATGGCGAACTCGAGTTCCTTCTCGTCACCAGCAGCACCACCCGCCAGTGGATCTTTCCCAAGGGCGACATCGATCCCGGCAGGGACGCGCCCGCCCAGGCTGCCCAGGAAGCCTACGAGGAAGCGGGCGTCCGCGGCGAAATCCTGCTGCCGGAAGTGGGCGAGTGGGAGTATATGAAGTGGGGCACCTTGCACCAGGTTCGCACATTCCTGCTGCGGGTCGAGGAGGTCCTCGACGATTGGCCGGAGAGAGACGACCGCGAGCGCCGCTGGGTCGATTTCCGCCAGGTGCCCCTCGTGCAGAGCCGCGTCGAGGCCCAGCAGATCGTCGGTCTGGCGGTGGGCCGGGCCATTCATTCCGTCCACTGACGCGGCGGCCTCCTGGTCTGGAGTTGGCTATCTCTACGCGAACAGGATTTCGCGAGAGCCGGACCCCATGACCACCCCCCAACCCATTGTCATTTTCTTGAACCCCCGGGCCGCCCAGGACGAGTTTCTCCGCGAAGCCGTTTACCACCTTCGGGCCCTGGGCCACGACATCCTGGTGCACGCGCTCTGGGAACCCGGCGAAGCCGAGCGATGGGCCGCTCGCTCCGTCGAGGAAGGTGCCCGTGCCGTGATCGCAGCCGGCGGCGACGGCACCTTGAACGAAGTTGTGAATGGCGTCTTGAATTCCGCGCACCCCGATTGTGCCGTGGGTGTGTTGCCTTATGGCACAGGCAACGACTTCGCCCGGGCCATCGGGCTCCAGGACGACGCGCCCAGCGAAGACCTGAAACTCCTCTGCGAGATCGACCCCGTTCCCATCGATGTCGGCCGCATCAACGACCGTCTCTTCGTCAACTCCGCCACCGGTGGGCTGGCGGCGGAAATCACCACCGGCACCCCGCCGTCCCTCAAACGCCTCCTCGGCGGCGCGTCCTACCATGTTTCCGGCTTCATGAAACTCTTCCAGGAAGTTCCCTTCGAAGCCCACCTGGTCAGCGATGACTTCGAATGGCGGGGCCCCCTGGCGGGCCTTTGTGTTCAGAACGGCCGCACTTCCGGCGGCGGCTTCGAAGTCGCCTACGACGCCCGCATCGACGATGGCTTGCTGGACGTGCTGGTCATTCCGGACATGCCCTTCGAGGAACGCTTCGCCGCCGTCGCCCGGATACTCAATCACCGCGAAATCAACAACCCGGCCATCCTCTACAAGAAACTCCCCTGGATCGAGGTGCATACCCCCGGCGGCCTACAGGTCAACGCCGACGGCGAACCGATGCGCTCTGACCTGTTCCGCTTCGAGGTCTTTCCCCACGCCCTGCGCTTTCTGGTTCCCGCCACCTGTGAATGCCTCTCGGCCACAAAAGAGCACGAGAGCGCCACGCCTTAGGCGCGACTCTTGTATGAAAACCGTTGCCCGCTTCCCGCCCGATTTCCATTGTGGGGTTCGTGGCTGGGATGGCCCCGTGCGAGACTCATTTTCCCCCTCAAAGGATAGCACTTCATGGTCGAGATGGAACTCCGGGAAATCCAGATCAGCCATGTCTCTCCCCACCAGATCATCGTGCTGGAGGAAAAAGACGGCGCGCGCTCCTTCCCTATTTTTATCGGCCTCTACGAAGCCAGTCAGGCCGACGACGCGGTCCGCCGGCGCAAAGCCGCACGGCCCCTGACCCACGACCTGATCCTCAACGTGATCGAGGGCATGAACGGCGCCCTGGAAGGCGTGGTCGTCGACAGCCTGACCAACGACACCTTTCACGGAAAGCTCATGGTGCGTCTGGAAACTGGCGAAATGGTCAAGATCGACTGCCGCCCCAGCGACGCCGTCGTCCTTTCCGCCAAGGCGGATGTCCCGATTTTCGTGGCCGACGATGTGCTCGACCACGTCATGAACGAAGACGAGTGACCCCGACCGCCGACGAATTGCCAGAAGAGCAGACTCCGAATCCGCCCGGCGATGCTTCCTCGCCGTGGCCCCAGCGCTGGCAGGCCGCCGCCAGCGCACTTCTGCTCGTGCTTTTCTGCATGTCCCTGTCCCTCGTTCCCATCCGCGCCGATAACGACGCCTGGTGGCATGTGAAGGCGGGCAAGGTCATCGCCGAACAAGGCCTGCCCACCTACGACGTGTTCGCCTATACCGCCGAGAGTTACGAATGGCACAACCACGAATGGCTGACCCAATTGATCGCCTGGAAAATCTGGCAGGCCGGCGAAGGCACGACGCTCGGCGGCTGGCGGGCGGTGATCCTGGCGAAGGCGCTCGTCCTCTGCGGGGCGTACCTTCTGGTCTGGTATCTGGCGGGACGCATCTCGCGCAACTGGTGGATCGCGCTTTTTGTGGCGATGCTGTGCTGCGCCATCGGGCGAAGGACCTTTTTTCCGCGTCCGCCAGTTGTCTCCAACCTGTTGCTGGCCTTCGAAATCCTGATGCTTGTGGGCGTCCAGCAGGGCTGGTGGCGGAGGCGATGGCTCTGGGTGTTCGTGCCGCTCTTCGCTCTCTGGACGAACCTGCACGGGGCCTGGATGGCGGGGGCGGTGATTCTGGCGGCGTTCTGCGCCAGCGACCTTGCGGCCTCGCTGGCCGAGCGCTATCGCTGGGCCGGCATGCTCCATCGCATTTTCCGGAAACCGCCCTCGATCGGCCCGCCGGTTTTCTGGCTGGCGTTCGCCCCGGCGATCGTCCTGGCCACCTTTGCGAACCCCTACGGTTGGCATCTGTACGCGCTGCCGGGGCGGGTGCTCGGTAACACCGACTTGGTCGCCCAGATCGGCGAATTGAAGCCCCCCGAGTTTCGCTTCACGATCATCTCCCACTTCACGGTTTTCTTCCTCGCGGGGCTCGTAATCTGGCAAGTCGTCTCCGGTATCCGGCGGCGCGACGAAGAGCGCCTGCCCCTTTCCGCCGAAGCCGTCATCGCGGCCTTCTTCGCGTGGCAGGGCCTCAAACACGTGCGCCATCTCCTGCTCCTCAGCGTTGCCGCCGCGCCGCTCCTCGCCCGCACCAGTACGCTTCTTTGGGCGCGTTTTCAGGCGTGCGTGCCCTGCCGCCAGGGCCGCGTCGTGATCGGAGCCTTACCGATTCTGCTGGTGGCGTATCTGGCGCTGACGAACTGGTTTCCCTGGGAGTTCGACCCGGCGCGGCTGGATAACTACCCGCGGCGAAACGTCGCTTTCTTCCAGAATCGGGATGGGTATGTGAAGAGCGCCTTCCCCTCGAACATCGCCGATTTCGTCGAACTGGCCCAGCCGAAAGGCCGCATGTTCAACGAAAACTGGTTCGCCGGTTATCTCATCTGGCGACTCTCGCCCGAGGAACACAAAGTCTTCACCGATCCGCGTTTCGACATCTTCGGTGCCGACATCTGGCGCGTGGAGCAGTCAATCCTGGCTGGCGCTCCCGAATGGCAGGAACACCTCGACGAGTACGGCGTCACTTGGATCGTAACCGCCGTGCGCCAGGACAGCCAGACCGGCGAATTCACCGGTCTCTCGGCCCGCCTGCGCCAGAGCCCGGACTGGGAGCGGATTGGCACCTTTCCCGTCGGGCGGTCGGCGTTTTCGCTCTGGATGCGGGACTCGGCGGAAATGCAGGACAGCATCGACCGCGCCCGCCGGATTTACTCGGCCCAGTACGGGACACCGCAGCCGTGAACACGACCGGCCCGCATCGCCCGGAGTGCACCAAGGCACTCGTCGCCATGGCCGCGATGGTGGCGCTCTATGTGGTCTTTCAGGTCGTGCCGCTGCTGGCCAACAGCCAGCAGAACGACTTCAAGCACATCTACCTCGGCGCCGTGCTGATGGGCCAGGGCGCCAGCCCTTACGACGCGGAGCTGATGAAGGAGACGGCCTTCGTCTTCGCCGCCGAGGATCCGCGCTTCCGCAGCATCCTGCCCTACGTTTACCTGCCCTTCACCGGCATGGTGCTCTGGCCGCTGAGCCTTCTGCCGTTCCACGTGGCGGCGGTGGTGTGGCAGCTTTGCAATCATCTGTTCGTTGCGGCGGGGCTTGCGTTGGCGGCGTGCGCCGGCGGATGGCGATGGCATTGGAAGAGCGTCCTCCTGGTCGGCGGGGCGGTGGTCGTCAACGCCACGCTTTACCGCCAGAACAATGCGGGTCAACTCAACGCGGCGCTGCTCTTCGGCAGCGGGCTGCTGGCGGTGGGGTTGGCGCGCGGTTGGAAGCCGATGGCGCTGGGCGGCATCGCGGCGGCGCTGATGCTGTTCAAGATCACGCCGGGGATTTTCCTGATCTGGTTCCTGCTCGCCGGGCGCTGGCGCTGCGCGGCCTGGATGGTTGGCTGGGCGGTGGGGCTGACGCTGCTGAGCGCCCTGATCGCCGGCTTCGGGACCCATCTGGAATTCCTGCCGGTGCTGGCCGACATGGGCTATGGCAAGTCCACCTGGGCCGCTGAGGGCATGACCTTCTGGCGCGATCCCATGAACCAGTCGGTCAATTCGCTGATGCACCACCTGTTCGTGGCGGCGGAGAGTGGGCGTCCCTGGGCGGACCTCGGCCCCGCAGCCGCCAACGGCTTGACCTGGCTGGTGAGCCTCGCCCTCCTCGGTGTCTTCGTCTTTGTCACCTGGAAGAACCGTGGAACTGGTTTCGGCCCCCGCCAGCGCGCCACTTTTGCCCTCGCGATCCTGACGAGCCTGCTCGTGCCCTCGATCATGTGGGACCATTACCTGGTGCAGGCGCTTGTGGCGGCCGCGCTGCTCTGGCCCATCTGCGGCGCCAAGGGCCGGGCTGCCATCGTCTTGGCTGTGGCCGTTTTCTGTATCAACTTCGTGGTTGTCGAGGGGCGCCTGATCGTGGGGTGGGCGTGGCCTGGGCGGTTCGCGGCGGCCATCGCCGAGTGGACCGGTGGCGGGGGAGAGGGCCTTGCCGCCCTCGCCCAGCTCTCGCGCCCGCTCGTCACCTTCCCGGCCGACCGGGGCGTGGGCTGGCTGGCGATGTCGCTCAAGCTGTGGCCGGCGCTCGGGCTGTTCGCGTTGGCGGCGCTGAAGAGCCAGACCGCGACCCAGAGCGTGGCTCCGGAAGAGTCGTAAATCAGGACAGAGCTTTCTTCTGTATTCTCAGTGGTTTGAATTTCCCGTTGCCCTTTTTGAGTCGAACCGGGACAATGCCTGAAACTAGTTGCAGAGGATACCTCTCTCCGAATGCGTTCATCCCTTTCCCTTCTGGCCCTCCCCATCCTGCTCTCGCCCTTGGCGCTCGCCGCCGACGAGACCACGACGGCCGATCAGCCGACTTCCAGCACCAGCGAAATCCTCCTCTCCGCCGCTCCCGGTCATGCGGTCAATGTCCCCGATTTCCCCTTCAAGAGCATCCCGGCCATGGATTACGAGCAGGTGATCCTGCCTGGGCCCCAGTTCCTGTTTTCCGACGAACCAGAATACATCCGCGTTCCGGAAGGCGTCGCCATGCGCGAGCCGGTCGAACCCGGCGCGGTGCGCCTCTACATGTATAACGTCAATGGCGTCAAAGAACCGGAGCAAATGCCCCGCCGCATCAACGCTGTCATCCGCAACGAGGGCGGCGAGGACCTGAACCTGCGCTTCCTGCACTTCTCGTCCCAACCGCCCTCGGGCAATTACCACGGCGTGGGCAAGAATGGCCTGCGCGATTACTTCGCGTCCGAAGGCCTCGACCGCACCATGACCTTGGCCCCGGGGGAATCCGCGCCGCTGGACTCGGACATGGAGAGCCGCATCGCCAACTACAACGATCTCGTTCACGGCCTCTACGAATTCGTGATCGACCAACCGGCCACCGTCTCGGTCGTCCAGACCGACCCGGAAACCGGCAGCGCCGAAGCCAGCGAGCGCCTTGCCGAAGTCATTCCCATCGAGAAGAAGAAGAACGCGGGCCGGGGCAAGTTCGGCGTCAGCAACTACCTGATCCGTAACCGCGAGGCAGGGGTCATCGATACAACGTCGGGCGTGGTGCAACTCCTCGTCGCTGACGACGAACGCGATCCCTGGGTGCGGGGCATCGACAGCTCGAGCGGCGAAATCGTCGATCTGGCGGGTAACTACGGCGTCATGTACGAGATCGAACTGAACTACAAGACGCCTGACGGCAAGGGCCTCGCGCTGGTGACGTGGAACTCGCGTTTCGAGTCTTCGCAGTGGTGCGGCGGCATGGCGGCCTCGGTGCGCGTCAGCGACGGCCTTCACGAAGGCGGCATCGTCCCGATTCCGAGCAACCAGCTCAACGTCCGCAAACCACCGGAAGTCGCCGTGATCCAGGTCTTCCCGCCCGTCCCTGAGGGCGAAACGGGCACCATCCACATCACCTACTCGCCCCCGGGCGCGTCCTGTCTGCCGGTGCCGCTGATTTTCGTGCCTGTGGATATGGATTCGAAGTCGGTTGAATAGCGGACCTTCCGCTCAGTAGAGCATCCACCCCGCTGGCGGCAGCGGCTTCTCGCGCGGGCCGCCGAAGGGCACCAGGAGCAGATCGATCGCAAGGGAACTCGCACCCGCGGGCGTGAGGCGGATCGTCAGGCGGTCCGCATCGCCCGCCACTGTGAAGGGGTCGTAGATGCCCACGACGCCTGCCTCCGTCGTAGGTGGAACCACGAGGCTCTCCTCGGGCACGAGCTGCATGACGGCCGGGCCGGGGCCGAAGGTGGTTTCGACGGCTCCTCCATAGTTCCCGCCGCGCGGGTTGAGCAGCACGGCAAAGCGCTGGCCATCGGGCGCGGAGACATCGACATCGATGGCGTACTCGACCCCATAATTGCCCCGCAGGAGCCGCGCGGCGCCGTCTTCTTCGTCCACGCCGGACAGAGGCGGATCGGTTTCGAATTCGCCCCCGTCTCCAATGCGCAGGCGCGCCATGCCGGACTCCGTGCTCCAGGCATAGGTGCCCGACCGCGTCGTCCCGGCAAAGGTCCCCTCGCGATTGTCTCCGTCGTCGGCCGACGGTGGCAGGTTCATCGGCAGGGGGAAGGTCGGCGTGCTTTGGCGCAGCGCCATCACGGTAACCCGCATGGGGCCGTCCGTTTCGATGCGATAGATGCCGTTGACCAGTTGATCGCGGGCGGCGGCGATGGCGAGCAGTTCGTTGTCCAAGGGCCCCACGTCGCCGGGTCCGAACACGCCGGCGAGCGTCTGCACCGGCGGCGCGAGGAAGCGCTCAGACGCCGCCCTCCCGACCGCGAGATAGTTCGCCGAGGGGCCTTCGAGGGCCTCGCGCTGAATGCGGAACCGCACGTTGCCGTCCCCAGCGTTCGACGCCACCGCCAGGAACCGCATCGGCTCGGTCAGCCCGTTGACATGGTAGAGGTAAAGCCGATGCGTGCCGGCGGCGAGGCTCGCTTCGTAGAGCACCCCTTCGCCCAGCACCGTTTCTGGATCGTCTGAGTAAATCAGGGACCCCCCCGATGTCTCCAGCCGGTCAGGGAACGCGTTCAGCGCTGGGATGGCTGCGGTCGAGGAAAAGCCGAGCGGCAGGACCTCGCCGGGAATGGCGCTTTGCAGCCGCTGGTCGAGGTCGTCCGGAACGGGAGCGGGGAGGGCGGAGGCGCACAGGATGCTGACAAGCGTGGGAAGGGCGAAGAGGGAGCGGCGGGTACTTATGGGGAGAACTCCTGTCCGAGGCGTCCGGGGAATTGTGGGCTCGCAATATCGAGAGCCAAGCCTTCGAAGGTTCAGGCGGGGAACGATTCCGGCAAGCGAAAACGCCCCGCTCGCGACGAATTAACCCTTCACCGCACCCATACTCAACCCGCCCAGGAACCAGCGCTGGAAGAACAGGAAGAAGAGAAGAATCGGGGCGATGGCGATGAAAGACCCGGCGTAGATGTAGCGCGTGTTGGCCTCGAAAACACCCTCCAACTCGAAGAGCGCCAGCGGCAGCGTGTACTTCTCCTGGCTCTTGAGCACGATCAGCGGCCATAGGAAGTTGCTCCAGTTTTGGACGAAGACGAAAATCGCCATCGCCGCCACAGCAGGCTTGGTCAGAGGCAACATCACCCGGAACCAGATGGCGAATTCGTTAGCGCCGTCGATGCGGGCCGCTTCCTCCAGGTCGCGCGGGATCGTGGCGTAGTACTGGCGGATGATGTAGATCCCCAGCGCCCCCGCCGCCGCTGGCAGCACCACCGCCGTCAGCGTGTCGTCGAGCCGCAGCGCCAGCGCCAGCTCATACAGCGGGATCATGTAGAGCTGCACCGGCAGCATCAGGGTGCTGAGGATCAGCAGGAAGATCAGCTTGTTGCCGGGGAAATCCATCCGCGCCAGCGGATATGCCGCCAGCGAGCAGATCACCACGTTCAGCGCCACCACCGCCAGCGCCACCAGGACGCTGTTGAGAAACGCCCGGCCGATGGCGTAGTTCTTCCAGACGGCCGCGAAGTTCTCCAGCGTCATGTCCGCCGGGCGCAGACTGATGTCCATGGCCGCGCCGCCTTCCTGCAGCGCGATCAACGTCATCCAGACAAACGGCCCAATGAACAGGGCCAGCAGCGCGATCATGGCCGCGTAGCGCGCTGCGAGCTCGGCTTTGGGGCCAAAGAATTTGGGCGGCCTCGGGGCCGTGGGGTGGTGCCTATTCATTCTTCAAAGCTCCCGGCATCAGTCGCAGCGCGACCAGCGTAAAGGCCATGACCACCCCGAACAGAACCACGCCCATGGCGCAGCCATAGCCCAGATCGCGGCCGAAGCCCTCGAACCCGTAGCGGTAAATCTCCACCACCAGCGTCGCCGTGCCGGACCGCCCCGAAGTCATGATCCAGATTTCTTCGAAAACCTGAATGGCGCTGATGCTCGACAGCACGGAGACCAGTGAAATCGTTGGCCAGAGCAGGGGCACCTTCACCGCGAAGAAGGTCTGCACGGGGTTCGCGCCGTCGATGCGGGCGGCCTCCATCAGCTCCTTCGGGATCGCCTTCAAGGCCACCAGGAACAGGATCATGTAATAGCCGAGGCCCTTCCAGATCGTGACCGACATCACCGTCCAGAGCGCGTACGATTCATCCACCAGCCAGGGCACGCCGTTCTCCAGCAACCCCGAACCCACCAGCCATTCGTTGATCAGGCCGCCATCGGTCCGGAAGAGGTACTTCCACACCAGCGCCACCACCACCATCGTCGTAATGACCGGCACGTAATAGCAGGCGCGGAAGAATCCGATGAAGGGGACTTTGGGCTCGACCAGCGCCGCCAGCATCAGCGAGAGCCCGATAATCAGCGGCACCACGAGCAGGTACAGCAGCGAGTTTTTCAAGGCGGCCCAGAAATTGGCGTCGTGCAGAAGGCGGTCGTAATTGCCAAGGCCCACATACTCGCCGCCGCCCGGATCCGCGAGACCGTATTCGTAGAACGAGGAAAAGAGAGACTGGATGATCGGATAAAACTGGAAAATCCCGACGACCGCCAACGCCGGCAGCAGGAACCCATAAGCCACCAGGATCTGCTGGGCGCGGGGGCTTAGGCCCCGCCTCGGCGGCGGGGGAGCGGGCTGGAGCTTCAGCCCGTCGGGGAGGCCCTCCGGCGCCGGGGCCTCAGTCGCGGGCGAGGATCGCATTCCACTGCTCCTCCGCCGCGGCGATGCCTTCCTCGGGGCTCATGGCGCCGCGAGCCACCTTTTCCGTGATGTCTTCGAAGACGCGCTGCAGGGCCTGGGTTTGCTCGGGCAGGCGCACGATCACGCCGTTTTCCGCCTGGGCCGCCGCGATGGCGCGGGCCTGCGAGGCCAGCGACTCGTCCGGTTCGGTGAAGTAGGGCGAAGCGAGCGCTTCCTGGCTGCTCGGCAGGATCGTCGCGTTCTTGCAGAATTCGAGTTGGTTCTCCGCGTTCGTCACAAAGGCCGCGAACTTCGCCGCTACGTCCGGGTTCGCCGAGCGCTTCGTCACCGCCACGACGTGCATGGAAACCACGTTGTTTTCCGCCTCGGGCCAGATGGGCTCGGGCGCCACCATGGTCTGCGCGAAGATGTCTGGCGCGTCTTTTTCGATCTGGCTGACGAATTCCTGGCCCAGCCGCAGCACCGCCAGTTCGCCCCGCTTGTACATCGCCATGGCGGCGCGATGGCCTTCGATCAGCGACTCTTTCGGCACCAGGTCGGCCTGGTACAGGTCCGCCCAGAATGCGAGCACCGCGACGCCTTCCGGCGTGTTGAAGGCCGCCTTCTTGCCATCCTCGGAAATCAACGGAACGCCCCTTTGGACGAGCCAATTCTTCAACTCGCCGTTTTCCGTGTAGGCGGGGTAGAAGCCGAATTCGCCGGTCTTTTCTTTGATCGCGGCGGCGAATTCCGGCAGGTCATCCAAGCTCTCGACCGGCTCCGCCGGGAGACCCGCTTGTTCGAGAAGAGCGGTGTTGTAATAGGTGATGTAAGTCGAAAAATACCAAGGCAGCGCGTACAGGCTGCCGTCGCGCCGGCCGCCTTCGTCGAGAAGTTTCGGCACATAGCTCGCCAGCGTGGCCGACGTCAGGTGCTCGCCGAGCGGTTCCAGGTGCCCGCCATCGACGTAGATCGGAAGCTTCTCCGCCGAAAGATTCACCACGTCCGGAACGTCGCGGCCCAGGAAGTTGGTCAGCAGCTTGGTGTCGTAATTGGCGAAGGGATAATCCACCCAGTCGATTTTCACGCCCGGATTTTCCTTCTCGAACTCCGCGATCAGATCGGCGAAGTAGTCGTTGAACGTCGGCTGCAACTGCATCGTGACGAAGGTGATAGTCGTGCCGCCGTCACTTTCCGGTCCGGTGGAGGGCGAACCGCATCCTCCCAAGACCAGGGAGGCGGCGAAGAGCAGGGAAATCAGCATTGTACGGATCGACATGGTCTTGACGTGGGCCTTTCGGGATGGCATCCTGGAGCGGAGGGAAATGCGTATTGCAACCATTTGCACATTCAAGTCCTAATGGCCGCCACGGCCTGTGTCCAGCGGAGAACCCATCCGCCGCCCACTTTTCCCACAGAGAACTCCCATCTATGATTCATCGATCCGCCCTTTTCGCCTCCGTATTCCTGGCCGGTTTCGCCCCGGCCACCGCCAGCGCCGGCAAGGAGCTTCGCGACACGGATTTGGTCAACGATCCGGACAACGTGCCCGCCGAACTCGGGCCCGATGAAATCCATGGCTTTCCCGCTCTCAGCACCTTCGAGCCGCTGCGGGAAATCGCCCCCGGCCTCGATTATTTCGAACTCGAATTGCCTGGTCCCATCAGAGCATACGTCCTGCGCCTCGATCTCCGACAGCCGGGCTACGATTTGATTGTGGGCCATCCCTACGGCGAACGGGAGTCGCAAATCAAGGAACGCACCACCGGCATTTTCCAGCGCTATGACGAGCAATTGAACGCCGAAGGCACCGATGTCGTCGCCGCCATCAACGGCAGTTTCTTCGGCCATGGGAACGACATCATCGGCTTGTTGGCGTCCGAAGGCCGAATGGTCGGCGTCTCCCGCGAGGAGCTTTACTGGCCCACGCTGGTCTGGACGAAAGCGAATCGTCCGCTGGCGCTGATGGACCCGCGTCTGTCCACCCCGACGCTGACCCTCGGAAACGAAACGCGAATGCGTATTGACGTGCTGAACGAGGACTTGGGCGAAGACGCCATCGGGCTCTACAGCCAGGACTGGGGCGACACGCTGATCGTTCCGGCCGGCGTGGCCGTGGCCCGCGTCACCAGAACCAGCGGGCCGGTGGCCCCGAACAGCCGGGTCACGGGCGTTCTGGGCGAAGTCTCCGTCAAGGAAGGCGGCGACCTCGTCGTCGAAATCCCCGGCGACGGCGTCCTGATCGCCGCCAGTGGCTCCCAGGCCGCCCTGCTTTCTTCCGATGTGGACGTCGCCATCGCTTACGTCTTCGACGACGCCCCTGAACTGGCTCAGGCGGACATGATGATGGACATGGGGGGCTACATCGTCCGCGACGGCGAACCCTATCGCGAGCAATGGCCCACCTACGCCGAGGATTTCCGCAAGCGACACCCCCGCAGCCTCGCCGCTTGGGATCGGCAGTACCTGTACCTGGCGGTCATCGACGGGCGGCAGGAAGGCTACAGCGTCGGCGTTTCCTTCGACGAACTGGCGCGCTTTTCGACGGAAGTCCTCGACGCCCGCGAAGCCCTCAATTTCGACGGTGGCGGGTCCAGCGCCCTTGTGCTCGAGGGCGAGTTGAAGAACCGCCCGTCGGACCCGCAAGGCGAGCGTTTCGTGGGCAACGCGGTTCTTTTGACGCGAAAGAAATAGGGGGTCGAAAAAAAAGAGTGCAAACAGTTGCAATAAATCTCTTGCAACTCGTCTCACGTTTTGCGAAAGTCCCTCCACAATCCGATCACTTCATGATCCACTGGCTCTGACACAGCACCCACAGGAGACTTCCATGAACCTTCCCTTCCATCGCACAGGCTCCGGTTCCGCCGGCAAAGCCTTCACCCTGATCGAACTGCTGATCGTGGTGGCGATTATCGCCATTCTCGCGGCGATCGCCGTTCCCAACTTCCTCGAGGCCCAGGTGCGCTCGAAAGTCAGCCGCGCCAAGGCCGACATGCGCACCATCTCCACCGCCGTCGAATCCTACGCGGTGGACAACAACAAGTACCACCCGGGCTGGAGCAACGTCACCGGCACGATTCAATTCGGCACCACGACGGTCCCCGGTGTGGAAGGCCGCGTCGGCAACCAGATCAACCCCCGCATCGAGCGCTACTCTTGGATCACGACGCCCATCGCCTACCTGACCAGCGCCCCCTTCGATGCCTTCGCGCCGGCCCAGGCCGAGCCCCCGGGCCCGAACAAGCAGTTCCCCGCCTTCACCTACTGGGATTCGCCCTTCACGGATAACACCAAGGTCAGCGGTTTCGGCGGCCAGCCTCCGGCCACCGTCTGGCAGAACATGCCGGGCGAACTGAATCAGCGCGGATCGTACACCCTGATCAGCTATGGTCCCGACGGCGATTTCGAACCCGCCCAGATGTTCGGCGGCGGCCAAGATCGCTTCATGCTCTACGATCCGACCAACGGCACCGTGAGCGACGGCGACGTCTGGCGCTTCCAGGGCGGCATCCCGAACGGCTAAAGCCTCCTCTTATCCCGATTAATCTCTCGCCCCGACTTCAACCTCGGGGTTTTTTTTGTCCATTGCTCTCAGTTCGCTCCGGTTAAGGCTTACCTATGGCTAACGAAATTCTGATCGCGATCGCAGTCCTGGTCATCTTCGGTATCGGCGCCGCCTGCATGATCACCCGCAAGCTCCCCGCTCTGCTGACGCTGCCGCTCATGGGTGCGGCGATCGTCTCGGCGGGCGCCCTGATGCAGTTGCTCGTCCCCGGCGACCTGCCCCAGATCAGCGGTATCGACATTCTGTCGGGCGTTCTCAAAGACGGCGCCACCATGCTTTACGTGCCGGCCTTCGTGGCGTTCTTCGGCGGCGTCATCGGCTTCATCATGCAGAAGAGCGGCGCCGCGGAAAGCCTCGTCAAGCAGGGGGCCGAACTGATCGGGGACAACCCGCTCGCCGTTTCCATTTTCAGTCTGCTGCTGATCGCCTTCATCTTCACCAGCATCGGCGGCCTGGGTGCCATTATCATGACAGCCCTGGTGATTCTGCCCATGCTGGCGACGGTCGGCGTCCAGCCCGCCACCGCCGGCGGCATCTTTCTCATCGGCCTTAGCCTGGGCGGCGTCATGAACGCCGGCAACTGGGTCTTCTACACCCAGGCCCCGCTGAACATTCCGCTGGATCAGGTCAAGTCCTTCGCGATCATCGTTTTCTTCCTGATGCTGCTGACGGGCATCGTGTTCGTCGGCGTGGAGCTTTACCGGAGTGGCGCCTCGCGAAATGTCGGGCATATCCTGCTCGTCTTGTTGATTTCGTTCGTCGTGGGCGGAGCCTCCATCTTCGGTTTGTCGCGACTGATGGGCAACGGTGCCGGTCCGGACAGCGCTTCGTTGCCGCTCGCGAGCGGAGACGCCATGGCCTATCTCGCCCCGCCGGGGATCGAGGCTCGGCAGGCCCTGAGCGCCGAAGCCATCGGTTCTTCCAACGTGCAGGGCCTCGGCGCCGGCGATCCCGCGCCGGAACTCGAGCTTTACGAAGCGGAAAACCTCCAACTTCCCGGCCGCCTTGTGGTCCATGTGCGTCAGCCCATGTCAAACACGATGGACGTGCTGGAAATTCGCCGCGACTCCGTCGATGAAGAAACCGCCGAAGCATTTTTCGAGGCCGACTGGTCCAAGTGGGACCTGTTGAAAATCCATTATCAGGGCACCGCGAAGGGCGATATCCAGTTCCGTCTCAACGGCGCGAATGGCCAAACCGCCATCGTGCGCGGCGCCATTAGCAAGCCCAACGCGGGCATCGTGCTCGACAAGGACTTGTCCGAGTTGGACCAGCAAGTCCTGGCCGACGTGCGATCGGTTGTCGTGGCCTTTACGCCCGACCCGGATGCGCCATTGCCGAACGCGTTGACGCTGGAGTTTTCCGGATGGACTTTCGCCGATCGCGAGCAAGCTTCCGTAGTGGTTCTGGCCAGCAAGGCGGTCTTCGGCCTCGCGATTCTGCTCATACTCTTGCTGGCTCTCGCCGACGTTTGGAAACGCATTCCGCGCTGGCGCCATCAGGTGGTTACGGTGAAGTGGTATGCGTACTTGATCCCGGTGATTCCGCTGGTCCTCATCATGGTCTTCAGCGTCGATCCGATTCCGGCGTTTCTTTTCGGAATTGCGTATGCGTTCCTGGCCACGGCGCGGCCCGGCAGTATCAGCCTGCTGATTCAGAGCCTGTTCCAAGGCAGCGCGGCGGTGCTGCCAGCGGTTCTTCTCTTCGTCGGCATCGGTATCCTGATCCGGTCCGTGATCGGACCGGCGGGGTGGAGCGAGATGCACGGGGGTGCCGATTGGCCCATCGCAGCCGCCATCGAGCCCATTCTCCGCGTAGTCATTCCGCAGAATCCGTTCAGCTACGTCTTGATTTTTGGCATCGCGGCGCCGCTGGCGCTCTATCGCGGTCCCTTGAACACCTGGGGGCTCGGGCTGGCCCTTGTCGCGGTGATGTCCACCATGTTGCCCGCTGCCGCCGCCATGGCGATGCTCCTTGTCGTGGGCCAGGTCCAGGGCGTCTGCGATCCGACCAACACCCACAACGTCTGGCTCGCCAACGAACTGCGCGTCGATGTGCAAAAACTGATGTGGAAAACACTGCCCTTCATTTGGGTGATGGTCTTTGCCGGCCTTATCATCGCGGGGTTCTTCACCCCTTGGCTCTGGGAGTAATTCGATCATGAGTTCCATTCAAGACCACACCCCGATCGCCCATCATCCGGTGGAAAACGAAGGCCATCGCCGCATTAAAATCGGCATCGACGTCGGTGGTACCTTCACCCACGCCGTCGCCGTGGACCTGACCACGATGGACTTGGTCGGCAAGTCCGTCGTCCCGACGACCCACACCGCCGAGGAAGGCGTCGCCAGCGGCGTTGTGCAATCGATGCACAAGCTCCTGGAAGAAGCGCGCATCCACCCGGAAGAAGTCATCCTGATCGCGCACTCCACAACCCAGGCCACCAACGCCCTGATCGAGGGCGACGTCGCCAAGGTCGGCGTGGTGGGCATGGCGACCGGCGCCGCGGCGGTGCGCGCCCGCAGCGAAGCCAACCCCGGTGCCATCGAACTCTCCGAGGGCAAGTACCTCAAGACCTGCTTCCGATACTTGGATACTAAGGACTTGGGAGAGGATCAAATCCGCAAAGCGATCACGGAGCTGAAGGAAGAAGGCGCGGAAGCCATCGTCGCCTCCGAGAGCTTTGGCGTGGACGATCCGAGCCGCGAGGAACGGGTCGCCGAAATCGCCCGCGAGATGGGCCTGCCGGCCAGTTCGAGCAGTTCGCTGAGCCAGCTCTACGGTCTGCGTGTGCGCACCCGCACCGCCGTCATCAACGCGTCGATGCTGCCCAAAATGCTCGAGACCGCCAATCGCACCGAACAGGCGGTTCGCGAGAGCGGGATCGACGCGCCCCTGATGGTGATGCGCAGCGATGGCGGCATCATGGATATCGAAGCCATGCGCAAGCGCCCGATCCTGACCATGCTGTCCGGCCCCGCAGCGGGCGTGGCGGCGGCGCTGATGTACGAACGCATCACCGACGGCTCGATGATCGAAGTGGGCGGCACGACCAGCGACATCTGCGTGATCAAGAACGGCCGGCCCATCGTGCGCCATGGCGAAGTCGGCGGCCACCGGCTCTTCGTTCGCACGTTGGACGTGCGCACCGTCGGCATCGCCGGAGGTTCGGTTCCGCGATTCAAGGACGGCAAACTGATCGATGTCGGCCCCCGCAGCGCCCACATTGCGGGCCTGGGCTACGAAGCCTTCACCCACGATGTCGGGTCCGTGCGCGTCGAGACGATCCGCCCGCGACCCGACGACCCGGACGATTACCTCGCCCTGGCGGTCAACGGCGCGGAGAAACCGACCATTACCCTGACGCCGACGGGCGCGGCGAACATGCTGGATTTGGTCGAGGGCTACGCCCAAGGCGACATGGCCTCGATCACGACGTGCTTCCACGAGGTCGGCAAGAAGGCCGGCATGAGCGCCGGCGCCCTCGCCGAGAAGCTTCTCGAAGTCGCCACAAAGCGCGTCATCAAGGTCGTCAAGGCGATGCTGGACGAGCACAAGCTGAAGGACCGGCGCATCACGCTGGTCGGCGGCGGCGGCGGGGCCGAGGCCATCGTGCCCTTCACCGCGCGTAAGATGAAGATGGATTACCGCATCGCGAAGAACAACGAAGTGATCAGCGCGATCGGCGTCGCCCTCGGCATCATCCAGGACACCGTCGAGCGGAGCATCATGAATCCCTCGGAAAGCGACCTGATGAGCATCCGCCGCGAAGCGGTCGAGTCGGTCATCGCCATGGGTGCGGACCCGGATTCGGTCGAGGTGGTCGTGGAAGTGGACCGCCAGACCAAGCGCGTCAGCGCCACCGCCAGCGGCACGCCGGAACTGCGAACGCGGGAACTGGGTGGCAAGCTGCCGTCCAAGGAAGAACTCCAGTCGCAGGCTGCGGAAACCATGAAATCCACCGCGGCGCAGGTAGAGGAAAAGACTGTGGGCAACGGCTGGTTGCGCGTGTTCCAGGCGGAGATGGAGAAGCGGATTCTGCTCGGCTTGCTCAAAACCATTCGCACCCCTGCGGTCGTCATCGACAAAGAAGGCATCGTGCGCCTGCAAGTGCCCGACGCCCGCGTCGATATCCTGAAGCCGAACGAGGTGCAGGACCGTCTGTCCTACATCCTGGAAGCCTACACGACCTACGGCGACGGCGGCGAAGTGCTGCCGGACGTGTTCCTGGTGAAACCGAACCAGATCGCTGACCTGACTGGGTTGGTCGAGACCGGCCAGATGCTCAGTGTCGCCCGCGTGGAAACCCAGACCATCGACCCAGACGAGTCGGTGGCGCTGATTAGCTGCCGCAAGGAAGCGTAAGCTTCTCAGCGCTTCAGCCGACCTTCAACGTCCTCAGCTGAAACGGCCGGAAGGTCAAAGACAGCGCGCCCTTCTCGTCCACGGGGAGGGCGCTATCCACGTCTTCCAGCAGATTCGTTTCTTCCACGGTGGCGCCGGGGGAGAAACGCAGGGTCGCGTGGCTCGTGCGGCCGCCCGCCTCGTAGAGACGCACGATCAGGCCCCTGCCATCTTCCGAGCGCTTGATGGCGTCGATGATGACCGTTTCGGCCTCGAAGGCGAAGGGGGGCTGAATCGGTTCGGCTCCTGTGGCACAGTGAAAATGCATCGGCGCCAGGTTGAACTCGTAGGCGGGTTTGACCACGTTGGCCACCGAGAACCCATCGTGGGCGCGCACGGCGTAGCGTACGATATGGCGCGCGGCGTCGCCGCGCGGGTCGGGCCGGATGCCGCCCTTCAGCAGCGACAGCGTCAGCGTCGTCTCGTGGGCGCCAACGCCGTACTTGCCGTCGTTGAGCAGCGCCACGCCGAAGCTCGGTTCGCTGATGTCGCTCCACTTATGGCAGCAGGTCTCGAAGCGCGCGCGGTCTTCCGGCATGTTGCGGTGGGTGGGACGTTTGACATGGCCAAACTGGATTTCGTGGCGCGCTTCCGTGGCGCAGGGGGCGAGGTCGAAGCGGGCTTTGAGGAGCGTGTGCTCCTCGCGCCAGTCGATGACAGCTTCGAAATCGACCTGCGGAGATTTGTTCCGCAGCACCATGTCCTGGATCATTTCTGACTTTCGGCCGACATGGAATTTCCAGCGCAGGCGCAGTTGCAGCGGGCCCTCGGACACGATGTCCGGCGGACCCATAGGCTGCACCGTTTCCAGTTTGTGCTCCTGATCGCTGTCGATGTCCCAAACGTCCCAGAGTTCCGGCACGTCCTCGCCAAATTGGAGCAAATTGATGGCCCCGCCTTCCGCCACGCATTCGCGTCGGAGAGCCTTGTCGAACATCGAGGTGATCGCGCCCGTTTCTGAATCGTAGCGCACGATCAGGCGCGAGGTTTCGATTTCACCGTCATGGACCGAGAAGGGCGATGGCGGCAGCGTATCCGAGAGGCTGATGTGCTGGAGCGGCAGGATTCTCGAGCCCATGGCGGGGATGTCCTGCTGACCGGCGACGATGATGGTCTCGTGGCTCCAGGGCTTGCGGATGGCCTGCCAGCGGCGGCTGTGATCGCCTGGCGAATAGCCCTCCGGCAGGTTCATCAATTCCACGGGCCCGCTGCGGTCCCAACCGAGCGTGTTGACCAGCATCAGGGCCTGATTTCGGCCATCGCCCTTGAGGTCCAACGCCTCCGCGCCGGCTTGCGCCAGGGCTTCCACTTCCTCGCCGATGCGGCCCATCGCCGCGACGGCTTCTTCGTTCACGCGCTGGATCGAAGTGCCCGGCAGGATGTCGTGGAATTGGTGCAGAAGATGGTCTTTCCAGAGCCGTTCGAATTCCGCCTCGGGCCATTCGGCTCCATTTTTCCAGGCCATCGCCCAGAGGAATTCGGCGTCGTGCAGCAGGAATTCGTTCCGCCGGTTGTGGCGCTTGATCCAGGCCTGCGATGTCAGGGTGCCGCGGTGCAGTTCGAGGTAAAGCTCGCCCATCCAGACCGGCAGGTCCGAGCCCAGGTCGCGCTCGGCGCCCTGCATGAATTCCGAAACGGTCATCGATTTGGCGCGGGGGATGCCTTCCAGATCCTCGACCCGGCGGGCATATTCCATGTTGCGGCGATGGGGGCCGTTGCCGCCGTCGCCAAAGCCGTAGATGGCCTGCACGCGATCCTGCACGTCTTTGTGCTGAACGCGGTTCCAGTTCAGGGTCAGCGTCTTCGGCGAGGGACCCTCCAGGTCCATCACGTTCAGGTGCGCCAGCACCCGCGAGCCGTCGATGCCCTGCCAGTGGAACATGTCGTACGGGAACTTGTTCGTGTCGTTCCACGACAGCTTGGTCGTGCAGAAGTAGGGCACGCCGCCCTGGCGCAGGATCTGGGGCAGCGCCGCCGAGTAGCCGAAGGTATCCGGCAGCCACAGCGTGTCCATCGTCTGGCCGAATTGCTCGCGCGTCCAACGCTGCGCGTACAGCAGTTGGCGCACAAAGGACTCGCCGCTGGGGATGTTGCCGTCGGGTTCGATCCACATGGCGCCGTTGACTTCAAAGCGGGCTTCGCGAGTGCGTTCAGCGATGCGGGTGTAGAGTTCCGGGTATTCCGTGCGGAGGCGCTCCATGTGATAGGGCGCGCTCATCAGCGCGCGGAATTTGGGGTCCAACTCCATTAGCGCCAGGTAATTGCTGGCCGAGCGAGCGATCTTGCGATCCGTCTCGGAAATGGGCCACAACCAGGCGGTGTCGATGTGCGAATGGCCGATGATCCCGAAGACCGGTGCGGTCGGCCCGTTCTTGCGGGCCAGCAGCGGTGCCATGATCTCGCGGGCGCGGGCCATCGCCTGGCGCCAATCATCCTCGGCCACTCGCTGGGGCTCGGCGGGCAGGACCTTCCAGACCTCCGCAAGGCCCTTGGCGACCTTCGCCCGGCGCAGGCTGTTCGCCTCGAGCGCATCGACCAAGTCCAGCAAAACCAGCAGATCGTAGCAGAATTCCATCACATCCGTGCGTTCCGCCACGACCTCCGCTCCGCGATAGGTGGGCCGTGCAAATTCGGCGCCCATGACGTTCCCGCTGGCCCGCGGGGGCTGGGTGCCGGGATGGCTGTGGCCGGCGTAGGCCTCCAGCGAAATCGTCAGCTTCCGGCCCGGTTCCGCCATCGGCGTCAGGAGCGCTTCGCGGTGCTGATAGGGCGGGGTGCAGCCGCTGAAATCGTAGTTGGGAGTAAGCACCCCGTAAGGAACCTCGTCCACGAACAGAATAGTCTCCGCCGTACCGGTGTCCGCCCTCAGATAAACACGGCGCCCGGCGGCGTCCGGGGGCAGGGTCACCTCGGTCCGGAACCAGCCGTTGGCCCACTCCGCGCCCCAGCTTTCGCCCACCTCGATCCGGCGCCAGACGCCGTCGGCCGGGGTGCGGCGATGATGGGCCTTCGTTTCCTGGAATTCGAAGGCAACGGGCTGCAGGCTTTCAAAGCTGAGTAGCTCGTAGAATTCCAGGGTGCGGCGCAGTTTGCGCAGGGTGCGGAGATGGAGGATCATGGGCGGGGGAGAGCCTTTGCGAAAAAAACGGAAAAACCCGCTTCGGAACGAGTCGTGTCTTCCGAAGCGGGCGCGGTTGTCATAGACGCGATTTCAGGCTGGGATCAACCCCCAAAACCTTCCGTCGCCTTGGCCAGCGTGCGGCTGATGCCGCTGAACTCGTCGAGCGTCATGGTCTTGAGGTAGAGCATGCCGCGGGCGGCGCGCAGGCGGGGGCTGTCGTTCTCGATGAAGAAGCGCTCGCCCAGGCAGGTGCGCAGCTTGCGGAACTGGGCGACCCAGATGTTCTGGGCGTGTTCGCTGAAGGGGCCGTCGTACTCGAAGCTCGGGAACGAAGCGGCCTTCTGCGAACCGAAGCAGTTCATGAAGCTGTTGTCCATGATCGCCATCGTGTTCAGCGTCGCCGGGATGAAGACGTTCGCCTGCGACGGGTGGAAGCGATACCACACGTTGCGGTAGCCCCACACCTTGGGCGAGTTGCCCGTTTCCTTCTTGTAGCGGACAAGGCCTTCGTTGATGACCTGGAGCACCTTGTAGTGGGTGTCCGGGCCGGCGCCTTCAGGGTCGATCGTCACCGTCACGGTGGTCGGCTCGACTTCCTTCAGCAGGTTCACAAAGGGCAGCACGTCGCGGTCCATCGTGGGCTGCTCGGTGAAGATATCGCCGGTGTAGAAGCCCAGGCGCAGGTGGTGCACGTGCTGGGGGGCGGTGCCGACGTAGCCCCAGATCAGCTCTTCCTCGTACTCGCGCTGCATGCCCTTCAGCTTCTGGATGATCGGAACATCCTTCTTACCAGGGTAGAGCGTGCTGAGGTAGTGGAGGTTTTCGTTGATGCGCTCGCTGATGCGTTCGAGGTCGTCTTCCTCGTACACGTTCATCAGATTGTAGAGCATGCGGCGGGCCTGGGCGCGGCGGCTGGCGCGGTCGTCGCGGGCGGCGATGCCATCCAGGAAGCGGTACACTTCCTCGGCGCGGGCGGCCTGGTTGTCGTTGAAGAACGCGCCTTCGCGCTGATCCTTCTCGTACTCGCCTTCCTCGATGAAGCTCAGGCAGTCCTGCATGACGCTCGCCAGGAAGTTGTTCGTCACGGCGGTGAAGCCCGAGGTCAGAACGGTGAAGAAGTTCTTGTTCGTGGGGCGGCGCACCAGGTGCATGATGTAGGGCATATAACCCAGCATGATGTCGTCGTGGTGGGGGCCGGTGTGCAGGATCGTCTCGTTTTCCGGGGTTTCCAGACCGCGGGCGATTTTCTGCATCAGCCGCTCCTGGGTCCACTTGGCCGCTTCCGGCAGTTCCTTACCGGTCTTTTCCAGGATCGCCTTCAAGATGCGGTCGTCGCCGAGATCTGCCGGAGTCAAATCCTCCAGGCGCTTGTCCACCGCCACGGCGCGGTCGAAGACGTGCTTCTCCAGCTTTTCGTCGCTGATTTTCTCCGTCTTCAGGACGTCGTCCAGGTTGCGCTCGTTCAGGTAAAGGCAGGCGCCAGTGGTCAGGTAGAAGCGGGCGTTCTTCATGTCCTGCAGGACGCTGGCGGGGTAGAGGACGTTCTTGTCCTTCTCCACGGCGGCGGCGACTTGCGGGGCCTTGGCTTCACCGGCGGCGAAGATGATGACGGTGGCTTCCGGGTTGAAGGTGATCGTGCCCAGGCCGATGGTGATGACCGGCTTGTTGCGCGAGACTTCGATGCCGCCAAGATCGCCGGCGGCGGCCGCTTCCGTTTCATAGTTCGTCAGCGTCAGGCGCGTGGGCGAATGCAGGTGCGAACCGCGGGCGTTGAAGCCGATGTGGCCGTCCGGGCCGATACCGCCCAGGAAGAAGCCGATGCCGCCCCAGTCTCGGATCTTCTGCTCGAATTCGCTGCAGAACTGATCGACTTCCTGGATTACCTGCTGCTGCAGGGTTTCCAGGTCGTTCTTGGGCTGGCGCGAACGCAGGCTCAGGTCCACGTGGCCATCGGGGTAAACTTCCTGCACCGTCATGCCTTCCGGAATGCCGATGGTGGACGGGTCGATGAGGAGAGCGCGCTCGGGATCGAGTCCGAAACCGCGGATGTAGTGCTTCATCACATAGTAGTAGAAGCTGTTCCGCTGGGTGGGCTCGATGGGGTAGAATTCGTCGATCTGGACAAAGCGCAGGCCGTGCAGTTCGGGGCGCTTGGCGGTCGGAATGCCGTAGGAGGCGAGCTGCTCCTGGGTGGCCTTCTTGGTCCAGTTCTCCAGGTAGTGCTTCGTCCAGCGGATGAAGTACTCGGGGGTTTTGCCGGTGGGCAGGCTGACGACGCCTTCGGGGTTTTCGAGAACCCACTCGAGGAAGCGCAGGGCGGTCAGGCGGCCGAGGGTCGGGAAGTCGGAGACTTCGACGATGCTGGCTTTCTCGTTGGGGGCGAAGCGCAGCGGGCGGCCGCGCTGATCGAGGAATGCTTGTTCGACTTTAGAAGAGGTTTTCATGGAGGGAGCCGTGCGGCGGCGCGATGGGGTCGAGGTTGAGGACTTCGTCTGGGTGGCGCCATTGCCGGTGGCGGCGCCGTCGTTTGCCTTCGCGGCGGGAGCGGTTGCTGTGTTCTTCACCGATTCCTTCTTGGGAGATTTGGTGGACTTTGGAGCGGATGTTGCCATGGAGAACCCCTCAGGCGGCGCGTCCTGACCCAGCGTGTCCAGGTGCGCGGGCCGCGACGTCTGGAAATGATGGTGCAACGGAAAAGCATCCGGCCCCGAAACGCAAGGGAGAAATGCACGCTTTTGCAGAAAATAAACACAAAGAGTGCAGGAGAAACTGATTTCATTCCCCTGAATTTTTCGAAAAATGGGCAAAGTCATCCAAGTAAGCGATTGATTGACCCGCCGGGCTTCCAACCTTATCCCAATTTCAGTGTCATGATTCCTCTGGTATGATCCGGATGCGATGACTCCCGAAAGGAAACCTCCCTTGCTCACTCACCGACCCTCGATCCAGGCCGTCATTTTCGATCTCGACGGCACCCTGGTGGACAGTGAACCGATCCATCGCGACGCTTGGCGAGACGTTCTGGCGCCGTTCGGCTTCGAACTGACGGACGAATGGTTCGAAGGCTGGATCGGCTGCCCCGAACCGCACCTGGGCAGGGTGCTGGAGGAGGAATACCGCCTGCCGATCAGCGCCGCCGAATCGGTGCGCCGCAAACAAGCGCGCTTCCGTGAACTGGCCAGCGAGCGCTCCTTCATCGTCCCGGGCGCGCGCGAGGCCGTCGCCGCCTTCGCCGAGACCGGGTGCCGGCTCGCCGTTTGCACCAGTTGCAGCCGCTCCATCGCGGAGATTTCGCTGAAAGCTTCAGGTCTGGCGGAGGCTTTTCAGGTGGTTCTGACCCTGGAGGACGTGGCACGTCCCAAGCCCGATCCGGAACCTTATCTGAGGGTGGCGGAAATGCTGGGAGTCGCTCCGCGGACAAGTCTTGTCTTCGAAGACTCGGTTTCCGGGGTGAAGGCCGCGGAGGCGGCGGGGATGGAGGTGCTCGCGGTGGGTCCTTTGGACCGTTTTCTTGCATGCAACAAATACCGCAACTTCTCCAGTCTCAAGGCTGCGGCAGATTTCGCCCGGGTCGAATATTTTCATCGGTAAAAGGCTTGACTTATGCCATTGCAATGAGTTGCATAACACCAGCACTTTTTTCACAGGAGCCTCATCCAATCATGATGAAACTCACATTAGCTCTCGGCGCCGCGACTCTTCTTGCGGCTCCTCTGATGGCTCAACCCTCCATCACCCACCTGCAAGACGTCGCCCTTAACGGCCTTGAGTCCACGCCCACCGGCGTGGCCGTCACCGCCGATGGCGACGCGTACTTCGCCGGCGCCTCCCAGCGCCGCATCACCAAGGTCACAGACGTGGTGACCGACGCCCCCAGCGCCGCAATCCTGGTGGAAGCCACCTCCCTCGACGACTCCACGACCTCGGGCCCGATCACTTGGCCGCTCTTCCGCGGTCTCTTCACCGCGGCCTACGAGTCGACCACCGGCACGCTGATGTTCGCTGGCGATCAAGGCACGGACGGCGTAATCGTCAAGATCGACCCGACCGATGACTCGGCCACCTACCTGCCGGCCAACATCGGTGGCTCACCCCGCCGCACCGCCGGTGCCGAATTCTATGGGAACAACATCATCGCTCAGTTCACCGCTGGCACGAACTACTATCAGTTCAACAACGGTCTGACCAAGTTGACCGGCGCTGGGTTCTACAGCGGCCCCGCCCCGAGCGCTTCCCGCGATCTGGCTGTGGCGTCTAACGGCGACGTCCTCATCTCCTACAACAACAAGTTCGTGGGCGATGGTCTGACGGTTGGTATCCACCGCATGAATGACGATGTGGGCTCGCCGCTGTCGCTGTCGGGCAACACGATCCAGTCTAACTGGTACACCCAGGCCGTCACCGACTCGGGTTCTGTCCAGGGCATCAGCGTCTTCACCTACCTGGGCGACAGCACGGAATATGCGGTCCTTTCCCTTCCGGAAAGCGATCAGATCGTCCTGATCGACGTGACGAACGCCGCCAACACGGTGACCCTGACCGACGCCACGAACCTGACCTTCCCCCGCGATGCCGTCGTGCACACCGTGGGTTCGAGCCAGTACTTGGTCGTCTCCAACGCCGACAGCGGTGCCGGTGGCGCCCGAGTTTCGGTCTTCGGTATCGACGGCGCTACGCTTCAGGCCGGTGCCGATGTGGAGAACTGGGACCTCTACTAACTCGCGCCGCTTGTCTTCGGCTCGCATCCCCCTGTCAGCCGAAGACTGATCCGCTCGCGGATGAAGGAACGCCCCTGCCAGGCATTTTGCTTGGCAGGGGCTTTCTTTTTTGTGCAGAGGCCAATTAGCAGGAGCAGGATATGGGCACGCTCGCCTTGATCCCGAAAGCCTTGGGGATGCTCGAATTGAGCTGGTTCGCCAGCTCGGGAGGAACTGGAGGGGCGGCGATGCCCTGGTCCCTGGACCTCAGTAGACGGACCAGGCTGAAGGTTGGACGTCTGGCGTGGCTGTGGGCGTTGGAGTCGCCGTGGGGGAAGGTGTCGGAGTTGGCGTGGGGGAGGGTGTCGCGGTGGGAGTGGGCGTCGGAGTTCCGGTCGGAATGACCGGATTCTCGGGAACCACGGAGAGCGTGAAGGGCAGCGAGGAGTTGCCCAGCACCAGGAAGCGGATGCCGACGGTTCGGACTTCGCAGGGGGCCAGTGTGATCGGACCGCCGTCCTGGGCCAGGAAGGATCGCGTGTCATCGGGCAAGTCGCCGGATTGGTTCGGGCCAGCCCATCCGGTGCGGACCGTTGCCTTATCGACAAGGCCGTCGGCGGGAGCGCTCTCCCCGTCGGTGATGGCCATTTGCCATGCGAGACCGACATCGGCGCCGGTCTTGCCAAACCGCAGGTCGAAAGCGCGGTGGGCGGCGCTGCTGCGGTTCACCAGGGTCAGGGCGAGACGGTACTCGATCATGTAGTTCCCCACCGTGTCGGCCGGGGCATAGTTGGGCCAGAGGAGCTGCGGGCCGGTCTGCTGGCCTTCGTCGCAGCCATTGGACTGGGTGTCCGAAAGCGCCATGGAGAAGCGCACGGGTCCGAGGGTGGCCAAAGAATTCACATCGAAGCGGACCGGCTCGCCGCGCCAGACGAAGGCTTCATGGACGCCGGTGGCGCGGCTCAGCTCGCAGCCGGAAATGGGTGTGGAGAGGTCGAGGAAGGTCTCGCCCGAGTCGGCGCCGACTTCCAGAAACGTTTCGGCGAAGGCTTTGTTTTGTCCGATATCCGGAACTCCCGGGATCGCCAGCAGGTAGGCTGTCAAATTGGGTGTCTCTGTCGCGGTACCAACCGGGTCCACATCCACCCGGATGCGGCCGAAGCAGTTGACGTTTTGGCTCGAATCGGGTCCGTTGCCGATGATCGAGAAGCGCTTGGACCAGGCCAGCACTTCGCCCTGGCCCGCTGGAATGGTCGTCGTGCCCAGCGGCTGGTCCCAGTCGCCGGCCAGCACGCGGCGGCCCAGGGTGGACTCCATTTCGTGCACCGTTCCGATGATGCCATCGGTGACGATCACCTGCCTGGGCGCGACCTGCACCGGTGCGGTGCCGTTGTTTTCGACGTAGAGCACGATCCGGCGGGGCGTGCCGCCGTCGCCGGGTTGGGCGATGTGAAACAGGAAGAGGTCGAAATCGTCGTCGATGGCGGTGAAACCATTGTTCATCTGAGTGCGTTGGGTGAGTGAAAGCGGTGCACCGTTCTCGAGATTGAAGGGGGGCAGGATGGCTTCCGTGCTGTAGAGCACCCCGTTCGAGGTGAAGATCTCGGGCAGGTCCGAGTGGATGTCGAACTTGGCTTCCGGATGGGGTTCGCGGGCACCGGGAAGACGAAAGCCACCGCAAATGCCGCAACTGGCCGAACCGGTCAGCAGGCTCAGGGCCGTCGGCGGCGGGCCACACAACTCGCCACCGCCGGAATCGTCGCGCAGATATTCGAACCGCACCGCGTCGGCCGAGACGAATTGGCCGTTGGCATCGTCGGAGAGTTTGACGAGGGCGGGGGAGGAGGCGCTGAAAGGGAACTCGCCCAATTCGACCCATCGGCTGCCGTTGGACGTCTGGTTCATGCGGACTTGGTTGGAGCCGAGGCTATGGATCACGGTATAGGGCGCGTCGGTGGGGCGGTTGCCCGCCGCCACCCACCAGGCCGAGACGCGATAGACGCCATTGGCCGGCAGCGTGGCCGACCAAGTGGCTTCCTCTCCGGCGGGAAAGGTGTCGTTGAGCACCGAGTCGGTGCCATAGAAACCGGCGTTGGAGGAGGCGAACCAGAAGCCGACGGTGGAAAACCCGGGATCGCGATTGTCGACGATGATGTCCTGGGCGGCGAGTGGAAGGACGGGAGCGGTCAAAAAAATCGTGACAATAATTTTGTATCGAAAGAAATTGGCGAAATCAAAGAACATGGAGAAGCGTCAGTGTATCCTTCATGTGTGGGTTTTGGGGGTGAAGTACTGTGGGCAGAGAAGTTGTGCAGCGGAGCGCTGGCTACTTCTTGCTCGACCCGAGGGTGCTTTCGCGCGTGATGATCTCGATCGGCAGAGTCAATTGGACCGGGTCCTTGTCCTCGTTCTCGATCATGTTGACGAGGTGTTCGGCGGCGAGGCGGCCCATTTCCTCCCAGGGCAGGCGCCCTGTGGTGAGACGGGGAAGAACGACGGAGGAGTGGGAGGAGCCGTCGAAGCCGGCGATGGCGAGGTCCTGAGGCATGCTGATGCCCGCGAGGCGGGCGTACTCCATGGCACCGATGGCCATGAGGTCGTTGGCGGCGAGGATCGCCGTGATGTTCGCGTTGTCGGCCATGATCTGCTCGGCGCAGGAGTAGCCGCCTTTGAAGGTGTAGTGACCGTCGTAGACGCGGATGGTAAGGCCGTGTTCATTGAGGGCGCGGCGGAAGCCATCTTCGCGCAGGCGGTCGACGAGTTCGCCCATGCCGCCGCTGACGTAGGCGATTTCCTTGTGGCCCAGGCTGATCAGGTGGGAGGCCAGATCGTAGGCGCCCTGGAAGTTGTCGGGGATGATGAAATTCTTGGCGCCTTCGTAGGGGAAGGCCACGCAGATGAATGGCCGGATTTCCTGATTGAGTTCGTGAACCGGGGCTGGGGAGGAGAACGCGTCCCAGACGACCATGCCGTCGACGGTGTTGTTGCGCAGAATGCGCAGGTGCTCGAGTCCCTTGATATACTCCGCGTCGACGCCCTGGATCAGAATGCCGAAGCGATTGAGGGAGAGGTGATGCTCGAAGGCGCTGAGGAAGAGGCCGACGTTTTCGTCGAACTGGAAGGGAATGCCCTTTTCCGGGTTCATGCGGGGGATCAGGAAGCCGATAGAGTAACTGCGGCGTTCCTTGAGGCGGAGGTAGTTGACGTCGGGCAGGAACTTGAGTTCCTCGCAAACCTCCATGACCTTCTTGCGGGTCTGTTCGCTGATGGGGATGGCGGTGTCGGCGCCGCTCATGACGCGCGAGACAGTGGAGACGGAGACGCCAGCTCGCTTGGCGATTTCCTTTACGGTGACATTGCGTTTCCGGCCCTTGGCTCCGGGATGCTGCGAATTGTTCTCGGAACTGTCTTTTGTCGTCATGTAATCGTCCTCGCTGGGTTGCGATCAAGGTATCTAGGTTCCGGTCCAAGTTCCCTCGCGGGGCGCCGGATAACATCTGCTTGAAACCCTTGGGAACGCTGAGAAGTGACCCTTTGTCAAGGCATTCGACGAGTTTCACTTGCCGCGGTCCCGCAGCTTGCCCCATGCAAATAGTTGCGTATCAATCGCCGCACCCCGTGTCAAGCAACCATCGCACTCTTGCAACGATTTGCACGAAAAGAAAGGAATCCCTTCCATGAGACCCTTCCTGAGGACCCTGATTTTCCTCTCGATTTCCGCGTTCAGCCTGATCCCATCAGCCTTTTGCAACGCGGGCGAGAATTCCACGCTCCACGAATTGCGCGGTGTCTGGATCACCAATGTGGACAGCGATGTCCTCGACAGCCGGGAAAAAATCGCTGAGGCGATGGACTTCTTGGCTATGACGGGAATCAATGTCGTCTATCCCGTCGTCTGGAACGATGCGAAGACCCTGTACCCAAGCGATCTGATGGAAGAAGAATTCGGTTTGCGAATCAGTTCTCGTTTCGAAGGCCGCGACCCCCTCGCCGAACTGATCGTCGAAGCCCACCGTGTCGGTCTCGAGGTCGTTCCGTGGTTCGAGTACGGTTTCGCGGCATCCTACAACAAGGACGGCGGCGAACTCCTCAAACAGCGTCCCGAGTGGAAGGGCCTGGATCAGGAGGGCAACTTGGCTAAGAAGAACAACTTTGAATGGATGAACGCGTTCGATCCCGAAGTGCAGGATTTTCTGACCAGTATGGTCCTGGAAGTCGTCGAGAACTACGACATCGATGGCATCCAGGGCGACGACCGCATGCCGGCGATGCCATCGCTGGGCGGTTACGATCACAAGACCGTGGCCATGTACCGCGAAGAATTCGGCCAGGACCCGCCGGCCGATTACAAGGACCCGGAGTGGCTCCAGTGGCGCGCCGACATCCTATCCGACTGGTTCGAGGAATTGTCCGACGCCGTGCATGCCGTGGATCCGAATCTGACCGTTTCCAGTTCGCCGAGCGTTTACGACTGGTCGCTGCGCGAGTACCTTCAGGACTCCAAGACCTGGGTCGAGCGCGGCATCGTGGACTCGATTCATCCTCAGAACTACCGCTACGAACTCGACGCCTACAAGAGCACGCTGGACAGCCTGCTGGCCCAGCACGATTTCGACAAGACCACCTTCGCGCCCGGTCTGCTGACCAACGTGGGCAGCTATCGCATGACGCCGGAGTATATGCTCGAGGCCATCGCCTACAACCGCGAGAAGGGCGTTCCGGGCGAGGTTCACTTCTTCTACGAAGGCCTGCGCCGCAACAGCAACGAATTGGCCCATCTGCTGCGCCGCGGACCGTACGCCCTGCCGGCGGAGATTCCCTATCGCGCCGGTATGAAGTGGCGCCCCGTGCCCTATCAGGTGCAGGCCGTCGCCGAACGCGGAACCGGCACTTGGACCAAGCCCAGCGGCGCCGCTCTCGATAAGCTGCAACTCGCCAAGGGGGAAGAGGGCACGATGACCTGGACCCTGACCGCTCCGGCGGTGGACGGCGTCTACAACGCCTATATGCTCTACCCCGGGGAGGCGCAGGGTGACACGGCCGCCGTGACTTACAAGCTCGGCTCCGACGCCATGCAGGTCGATCAGTCCACTGTCGAAGGATGGACCAAGGTGGGTCAGACCCGTCTGGCGGCTGGCGAAGAGGTGCAGTTGACAATGGAAGCCACGGGTCCGGCGGTTGCTGGCCCGGTGCTGCTGCTGATCGATCGCAAGGCGATGCGAAGGTAACTTCCGCCAGGCAAAGCATGAGAAACAGAAAGGCTCGCCAGGACATTCTGGCGAGCCTTTTGCATATTGAGTGATTGTGCCAGCTTGACTTACGATGCCTTCGCGATCAGCCCGCCAAGAAGCCCCTCGCACATCCACAGCGCCCTTGGCACGTGGAAGCAGCCTTTGTACGGGCCGCCCTTGAAGCGCTGGCTGACTCTGCCGTGCCGGTCGAGGTAGCCGAACCACTCGCCGTGTTGAGGGTCGTCGAAGTGGGCGAAACTGTAATCGGCCACTTGCAGGTACTTCTCGAAATAGGCCGCTTCGCCGGTGGTGTCGTAGGCCATCAGGAAGGCGATCATGGCTTCGCAGTGGGGCCACCAGAGCTTCATGCTCCACTCGAGCTGGAGCGGTGAGTATCCGCCCCGGTCGAGGAAGTAGTAGATGCCGCCTTCTTCCTTGTCCCAGCCGGTTTCGAAGGACCAGTCGATCATGGCGAGGGCCATTTTCTCCAGGTCGGCGAGGCCGCGCTTGCGGGCGTAACTCATCAGGAACCAGCCCGCTTCGATGGCGTGGCCGGGGTTCAGGAGGCGGCCCTCCGGCGTGTCGAGGAGGGAGCCGTCGAGCGGCACCGTTTCCATGACCATTTTGAGATCGTGACGGACGTGGAGCTTGATGCGTTCGACGCACCACTGGGCGATGTCTTCGAAGTCGTTGCCGTCGGCGCCGTTGAGTTCCTCGATCAGGTTGAGGAGAATCATCGGCACGGCGAGTTCGCCGGTGGCGGGCAGGCCGTTGTCATAGACGGGACGGCCGAGGAGCGAGGGGTCCTTGGCGTAGCGCAGGATGGACTGGAAGAGTTCGTCCGCTTCGGCGCGGGCCGAGGCATCGCCGGTGGCGCGGGCGTATTCCGCCATCGCCATGACATAGAAGCATTCCGAGAACATTTTGCGCTGGAGGAAATGGGGTTTTCCTTCGCGGGTCAGGGAGAAAAAGACGCGCTGGCCGTCGCGGGCGCGGTTGCGCAGAAAATCGGCGCCGAGCGTCGCCGCATCGCGAAAGGCGCCGGCGTCCTTGGCGGACGGATCGGCGTTGTGGAGCTTGGACAGCATCCAGACCTGGCGGCCTTGCAGCCAGATGTGCTTCTTCGTGTCGTACACCGAGCCATCGCGGTCGAGGCAGTTGAAATAGCCGCCCAATTCGCGATCCAGGCTGTGATTCATCCAGAAGGGGATGACGCTCTCACGAAGGCATTGGGAAACGCGGTCGCGCTCGCGGGCGAGTGTGCTCTGGGCCGGAGCGGCGGTGCTCATTTAACGGAGGCCTCTTGGGCGGCGAGAGAATGCGACCGGCCATCGAGCGCGACCCGGCCGTTGCCCGACAGGATATATTGCTCGCGGTAGCGCTCGAACAGCATGCGGGCGCTGGGCCAGACGGTGGCGTTGGGGCTCATGAAATGGCTGAACTCGAAGGTGATCAGCTTCTCGACGTTGGTGCTCATGGCGGCGTCGATCTTGTAACGCAGCTTGGGCCAACCGATGGGCGGGAAGTTGATGGGCATGTCGCGGTCGAAGCTCTCCACGTTGCTCCAGCAGCGCAGGCCGTGCTTGTGGGCGAGGCGCGCGTTCGTCTGGAGGTACTGGGCCAGATAGGGGTAATCGACGTTGCCGTCCTGGAAGGCGACGATATCGACCATGCCGCTGATGCGGGCGAAGACCTGATCCCATTCGCGTTCGTGATCGTCGAGGGTGATGGCTTTCTCGGCGAACTGCTTCACGCCGCGGATGTAGGGAGAAATCAGGATCGGCATGTCTTTGAGCGAGCGCAGGTGGGACGCCAGCGATTCGTAAACCTTCATCAGGCCGTCATTGAAGGCATCCGTCTCGTGGCACAGATACCAGCCGCCGAGCGCCTTCATGTGGCCGTAGCGCTCCATCACTTCGTCGGCGAAGGCCTTGTTGATGTCCGCTTCCTTTTCGTACTGGCCGCTGTGCCAGTAGTGGCCCGAGTCGTAGGTACCGAAGAAGAGGGTCATGCCGTGCTCTTCGGCGAGGGTCAGGTATAGGCCGACGAGATCGTCTTGGACGAGCAGGTGGGGGTGGAGCTTCTGCAAGACCTTGGACTGGAACGTGGCGCGGTCTTTATAGCCCGCGCGAATGATAATCACGGTGTCGATGCCGACAGAGCGCATGGCGGCGAAATCGCGCGCCCACTCGTCCGGTCCCCAGTTCTGATAAGGGATATCATGCGTGATTTCGTCAATAAACGTGCCGCTGATCATGAGGTGTAGCCTTTTCCCACAGTGTTCGGTCCGCAGAACTTTGAAAGCTTGTCAAAGCTGTTGTTGAAGGTCTTGGGTGACTGACGCCAGCCCGAAAGAGGAGTCTTTGCCGACAAATGGTTGCAAATCAAGGTTTGTTTCCACGCTTAAGTGCGCCATAAGATCTTCTTCGCCGTGCAGAATCCCGCAAAGGCTGCCAGGGCAATCGTTTGCAAGAGTCCCCAACCCGCTTCCAGCCACGGATTCTCTACCGCTCCGACCACCAGCGAATTCAAACTGACGGCGCCATTGCTTCCCGGAAAAATCGGCAGGCTGACGAGCGGCAGCAGGAGCATGCCAATGGCCGCATAGGCCAGCAGCGGATTCTGTCCGCTGGCCCACAGGAGCCAGAACGTTTTGCGCTTCCTCGCTAGGTCCAGCCAGACCGTGAACGCCAGAAGCATGTAAATCGAGAGGCCGGTGCTGACAAGCGGATAGCTGAGCGTGATCGGCGGCCCCTTCTTGATCCCGCCATCGTTCAGGTACGGCACCGCGTCCATGAACAGGCCGATACCTAGCCAGACAATGCCCCAGAGGGACAATTGGCGCAGGAAGCGGTTCGTGGCGGGGCCGCTCGCCGGGGGCATCAGGACGTGAATCGCACCCATGAGAGCGCCGCCAATCAGCAACGTGACGACAGGCCAGCGGGCCTGGAGCCCCGTGAACACCACGGCGCACAGCACCACCACGAGGGCCGCGGCGCCGAGCAGCTTGCCGGTGGGCGCCTTATCCGCAGCCGGGTCCTCGCCCTTGCGGTCCTTCATCCAACGCACCATCAGGTCGCCGATGATTGTGCCGGGAATGACGGGCCAGAGGAACTTGAGGAATTGGAAGTAGCCGAGGCGATCGGGGAAGGGGAACAGGCCGCCGAAGAAGCCGAGGACCGCGCCCATGCCGGGCAATGAGCGGATGCCTTGGGAAATCGACGGATCGGCGATTTTGTCGAGGTCGCCCTGACAGAGGAAGGCGATGAACGGAAGCACGAGGAACGCCAGCCGGAGCTTGACCGAGGCCTTTGTGAGCAGCCAGATGAACGCCCCGAAGATTGAGACGATCGCCAGCAGGTGGATGATGATGTCGCGCCGCCAGATAAAGGTCAGGCGCTCGAAGAACTCACCGGCGTCTTTCTCCAAGGCGAAGACCTCGGCTCCGTTCTTGTAGTCGAGCAGGAGCAGATAGCCAATGGCCAGCGCCACGCCGCCGAACTTGAGCCCGTGGCGAAGGGCGGCGGGCCACTTGTCGGGAAAGCGCTGATAGACCAGGAAGAGCATGCCGAAGCCGAGGAGGCTGAGAAGGCAGGCCACCATCTGCGATGGGGCCGCGATGCGCGAAAAGCTCATGTGCCAGATGTAAATCGCGAAGCCCAGCAGCGCCACGCCGCGCATCACCACGCCGGTGGAAATCTTCCACAGCGGCCAGCCTTTTTTGAGCCGCCCGCCCAGGGCGAACGGAAAGGCCGCGCCCATGGAGAAGAGGAACGCCGGGAAAACCCAATCGACCCAGGTATAGCCGGACATGAGGAGCTGCTGCGTAAAGCCGCCGCCCTCCGGGTTCGGAACGTGGTAATGGTGCGACATCCAGCCCGGCAGATCGCCGATGGGGACCCGGCCACTCCAGCACATCGCCAGGATCGCAAGGCCGCGCACCGCATCGAGGGCGAGAGCCCGCGGCGGGGGAGTCGGTTTGGGCGATTCCGGTGTTTCTTCCGTGCCGTGGAGCACCTCGGGGACATCGCCTGAAGAAGCGGGGACGGGGGCGGCGGGGGCGGCTAAGGACATAAATCAATCACTCTTGACGCGTGGCGGGTGGTGACGTTGGAGTCATGAAACTAGTTGCAGTGCCCGCACGCAAGGAAATCTTCATGTCTCAGAACAATTATTCCACAGACCTACTTATCATCGGCGGTGGAACCGGTGGCAGTGCCGCCGCCTGGCAGGGCGCCACCCTCGGCGTCCGCGTGATCGTCATCGAGCCCACGCCCTGGCTCGGCGGGATGATCACCGCCGCCGGAGTCAGCGCCTTCGATGGCAACAAGGGCGCCATGGCCAGCGGGTTCTTCCGCCGCCTGCGCGACGCCATCGAAGCCAACTACGGCGGTCCGCAGAACACCTTCACCGGCTGGATTAGCGAAACCTGCTTCGAGCCGAAGCTGGCGGCCGGATTTCTGAACCGTTGGGTGGCCGAATCCGGCGCCGACATCTGGTTTGGCGCCGAGTTCGAAGACGTCCTCACCGAAGGGAAAAAGGTCACTGGCGCGGTGGTCCGCCACCAGGGCGAGTCGCGCACGATCCGCGCCGCCATCACCGTGGACGCCACGGAATACGGCGACGTGATCGCCAAGGCGGGCGTGCCCTTCCGGCTGGGCCGAGACGCCAAATCCGACACCGGCGAGGAGCACGCCCCCGAGCAGCACGACCTGGAAGTGCAGGACCTGACGCTGTGCGCCACGCTGAAGAAGTACCCCGGCAAAGCGCCCGCGCTGCCCAAGCCTTCCGATTACGACCCGGGCGAGTTCGACTGCTCGACCTCGATTCTGTGCACCACACCGGACGAAAAGCGCCTGAACCACGGGCTCCACGATTGGGGCAGCTTCATTGGCTACGCCACCCTGCCGAACGATAAGTACCTGCTCAATTGGCCGTTCCACTCAAACGACAGCCCAGACACCATCGGTGTCTTCGGCACCGCCGAGGAGCGCGCCCAGGCGCTGAAGCTGGCCAAGGAGCGCACCCTGCGCTACGTTTACTACATGCAGAACGATCTCGGCCATCCCGAGTGGGGTCTGGCCACGGACGAGTACCCGACGGACGATCATCTGCCGATGATGCCGTACATGCGCGAGAGCCGCCGCATCGATCCGGTGCGCCTGATGGTGGAAAGCGACGTCGTCCCGAAGGCCGGTTGCGAGCGCGCGCCTCTCCAGCGCGACTCCATCGCCATCGGCGACTACTTCCTCGATCACCACCATAGCAAAGCCCACCTGCCGCCGGACATCCGCCTGGTGGAGGACTATCCGGACAACGCGCCGTTCCAGATTCCCTTCGCCTCGACGGTGCCCAAGGAGTGGGACGGCCTGATGGCGGCGGAGAAAAACATCGGCGTCAGCCACATCGTCAACGGCTGCTCGCGGCTGCAACCGGTGGTCATGTTGACAGGCCAGGCCATCGGCGCGGCGGCGGCACTGGCGATCAAGGGCGGCATTGAGCCCCGGGCCCTGGACGTGGCGGAGTTGCAGAAAACCCTGATCGCGGCGGACGTGGCGCTCTTCCCGAGCAAAGACCTGCTCGCCACCCACCCGGCCTTCCGCGCCGTGCAGGCGCTCGGCGTGCGTGGCTTCTTCCCGGACGACGAACCGATGACCCTCGCGCCGGACCGCCCGCTGGCGGACGGCGAGGCGGCGCGTTACCTGGCGCGTTGGAAAGAAGTCAGTGGCGAGGACAAAACCGCCCTGGCCGGCCCCCTCGCGGGCAAGACGCGGGGCGAACTGTTCCGCGCGGTGGCGGGGGAGTAGTCGGCTCAAGCGAAAGCTTCGGCCCACAACAAGATCTCGAGGCCGCACTTTGGCATTAGCGCCAACGTGGCCAGGGATAAAATCTGCTGAATCGGGAAAAAACTGGCGGAGAGGGAGGGATTCCATTCGTCATCTACGGCAGACCCTGAAAGCACTGGGATCATTGAGCTTGGATATTTTCATAGTCCGAGCAATTCGGTCGATTCTCACCCGTTTCAGCGAATTCTGGCACAAATTCTGGCACAGTTGGCCGGTGAAGCTTCTTGAGGTTGGGTGAGGAAGAGGCAGGCGAATCTTCAGGGAGCCGGCATGGCGCCCTGCGGCGGCTTGAAGCGTCTGCATTGTTTTCGGTCGCCGGGATTGAGGACTGGTTCGCTCATGGGCCATCCGCAGGGTCCATCTTGGGCTATGGGAGGCTGGTCGATCAGAGTGCCGGATTTGCATCGGGGCAGGGTACACCGCCTTCCGATTCTTCCCTGCAACCTTGCAGCGTCGTGACATTCGCGAATGGGCATGCGAGGTTCCTTCTATCGCCTTGATGGGAGACCTGGACATGATTCGCGGCCAGTATGACGATTTCCAAACGATCCTCGATCCCAGTCATGCGGCCGCGGTCGCAGGGGAAATCGCGCGTGGTTTTCAGGACTATTTCGAGCGCTATGCGAAACATGCGCTCGTGGGCCAGGCGCGTTTCCAGAAGGGATTACGCGGCCAGCATTCCAGCCTGGTGATGGACCCGCAGACTCGTCTGCGTCAACGCACCGATGAAGCCATTCTCGATTATGAGAGTCAGCGCCGGGATTCGTACGATTGCATTCTCGATGCGGAAGTCCTGGAGGAATATGCCGAGGACCCCAATCAGTTCGTCCGCGATTTCCTCAAGAAGCTGCCCATTATCAACAATGCGCGTAACGCGAAGCTCGAGGACATGGAGCCGTGGAAACGCCGTCTGCACATGGCGTGCAAGCAGGACCCGCGTGCCATTCTCGCGCTCGTTGGCGGGCTTGTGGAATTCGCCGCGGACTTCCCGCGCCTTTATGTCTGGGAGAATTTGCTGGGCGAGACAGACCCTGCCTGTCTGCCATTCGCGCCTCTCGAGAATCCCTACTCCCAGGATGGTGCGATGCCGCGTCGCGGTGGGCTTCAGGTCGCCCCGCTTTGCCTCCCCGGCACGATCGGTCTGGGCATCACAAGCGCGCTGCTCCATTTTCGCGAGCCCGCGCTGTTGCCCTGGCGTTCGAGGTTTGCACTCACCGGTCTCCACTTTCTGTCCGGTCAGTGCACCGGTGCTCTGGAGACGCCAGAGTTCGTTCTTTGGGACGTCAGGAGCGGCGCCTGCTATTCCAATTACACCTATCTCTATGCACCCTTCTTCCTGCATGTCGCTCGCGTCGCCGCCTTGCTGCAGGAGGCTGCCGAATGCCTTGGCGTCCCGTTTCCCGAGTCGCACCGCATGGTGATCGCCGGCGATTTTCTGAAGTTCGTCGCCGACGAGAATCTTTCCGTCACAAAGGATTGGGCGCCCGAAATGGACGCGGGAGGTTGTTCCGGATGACCGCTGCCGCCCCAACAATTCGCCATGCTCTCGCTCGCCACTTTCCAGCGATTCCTGACTTCCGCGACCGGCAGGAGGAGGCCATCGACCGCCTTGTCCGCGGCGAGTCGCTGCTCTATCTCGCCCCCACGGGGAGCGGCAAATCGCTCGTTTACCAGGTCGCCGGGCTTGTGCGCGGTGGACTCACGCTGGTCGTCTCGCCGCTGCGCGCATTGATTGGCCAGCAATGTGCCGTGCTCCGCTCTCTCGGGCTCCTCGCCACCGAGTTGCACTGCGGCATCAGCGGCAAGCGCCAGTACGAAATCCTGCGCGACGAGGTGCTCAACGATGCGCGCCCGCGTTTCCTCTTTCTCTCACCCGAGCGAGCTTTCTCCGATGGCTTTGTCGAGTACGTTCTTCAACGCGTTCGTGACCGCATCGGCCTCGTTGTCATCGACGAGGCGCACTGCATTTCGCAGTGGGGCCACAGCTTCCGCCCATCCTACAAGGGGCTGCCATCTTTTCTCCACCGCGTCTTCGACGATGGAGAACGGCCGCCGTTGTTGGGCCTGACGGCGACATTGAATCCGCGCGAGGAGAGGGAAATCCGCGCCGAGTTCGGACTCGATGAATCAGCCGTTCTACGCAGCGACTGCCTGCGCCGCACAAACCTGGAGCTTTCCGTGGAGAGCCACGAGGATGAGGACGCCAAGCTGGCGCGCCTCGAAGATCTCCTAGCCGATCCCGGCCGAGGCAAGACGCTGGTTTACGTCCACCGCAAATCCGGAAGGTACGGGACCAGCTCGCTCGCCAGCCACTTCGGTGGTCCCGTGCAAGGCGTGGACTACTTCGACGCCGACCGCACCGACGAGGAAAAGCGCGGCGTGCTGGCCGGTTTTCTCAACGGCTCGCTTCACACCGTTTTCGCCACCAGCGCCTTTGGCATGGGCATCGACATTCCCGACATCCGGCTGGTGGTACACTATCTGATGCCCGAGTCCGCCGAGCAGTTCTACCAGGAAGTGGGCCGGGGCGGGCGCGATGGGTTCGCCGCGCGCGGTGTTCTGCTCTACACCCCCACCAACGTGGCGGTGCGGCGCGATCTCATAGCCGGGCAGTTTCCTGGCGCCAGCGATTTCGTTGCCGTGCTCGACCAACGCCTGGCGCTCACCGACCACGCCACCACGTGGAACCTCTATGAAACGCTCGGGGGCGACGATCACGCGCTGACGTCTTTCCACCACCTTGTGCGCGCCGGATGCGTCCAGGTGCTCGGCCGTGGCATCGGCACGATCGCCTGCTTCGAAGCGCCGCCGCAAAGCTGCGCCGCCTTCGAAACGATCAGGGGAATGACGCGCACTGGCATGCTCATCACGATCGCGCGGCGGCTGGAACAACCCCTGCACGCTGTTCGGGATCAATTGTTCGGCCTTTTTGGGGCTGGACGGCTTCGTCTGACCTCCGCGCCCGACAAGTGCCTTTTCCTGCGCCGGGGAAATCCGCTCGATGACAACGCGCTCGATGGGTTGCTGACCACGGTCGAGGAGCGCCGGGCCTATCGGCTGGCCACGCTTGCCCGCTTCGCCGCCATTCTCGATTCAGGAGCCGACCCCACCGCCGGCGTCCTGGCCGAATTGGGTATTGGGGAAGGCGGCGATTGCAACGTGGCAGAAGGTGGACTTTCGAACTTCACTTGAACTCGCCAAGGACGCCAACGACAGGGCGGCCGATCCTCCGAAGCCCATCTTCTCCATCTCCTCGGCGGAGCGCGCGTTCCCGTGAAGCCGCCCACCTGGTGTGCCCACAACGATTCCACCCCCCCCGCCGTGTTTTGTGATCACACTGTGTCTTCAACACTGTCGCTCCCTGACCCTGACGCCAACAGCCCCGCCCTGCCCTGAGCGATAAGATCAGGACGGGGCGGGGCGTTGTTTGTAGAAGTGGGTCGGGACTGCTGGCGCAGGCGGGCGCTTGCAATGGCGCGCCCTTGTTTCAACGGGCGACCCCGCCGGAGCGGGGGCGTGACCGGCAAGAAGACGGGCAGTTCAGTCTCGACGTTGAGACTGTTTCGTCACGTCACCACTCCGGGGAGGGGTCGTGACTTCGACCAGGGACTCTGCATCGTCTAAAATGACCGACTGGATTAGGCCATGCTCCACAGGCAGATCGGGCAAATTCTCGTCGAACTGACGAGCTCGCAATTTTTTTTGGTCTCTCGTCCTTGTTCATTAAAAATCACCTGCGAATCTTGAAATTCCAGAGCAAATTGAGCGTACTGCTCGACACTGTTCGTCGTAGTTATCGAGAAAAATGCTTCTGATTGCCGAGCTAAATTCGAGTTGAACGCCGCCGTTGATGCCGAGCCCCCTATTGCATATATTTTTCGGGTGCGCGCCTTCGCGAATATTCTTAGAAAATATCGCGGAAATATCGTGTTCTAACATAGCCTCATAAAGGGCACACTTAAATTTCTCGTTCATCCCGCCGATCTCCACGCACGGTCGCTCCGACCGGAAACCGTGTATGGTGACGGTCCAGTGGTGTCTCTTCAGAAGGAGATCGAGGTCCTTTTCAAAAAATCGGTGGCTCGTAATGTGGGCATCGCGGGCTTGCTTCCCCATCCACACAAGTTGGTAGAGGGAGAATGATCCTTTGCGGGCCACGTGGCGTGCGATCACGTCCGTTTGAAATTCAATTCCGCCTCCATGCGGAGCGGCAATCAGAACGGGTGATGACTGCGGCACGGCGACGACCCGGAACCTTGGGTCCGGGTGATGCCGCAGCACGTCTTCGAAATTGCGGTACGTGTCGCTCACGAACGTCTCCTGGCCGACAACCGGCCTTCTTGGCGTTTCAACACGTGACCACTCCGGGGAGGGGTCGTGACTCTAATGTGTTTCAGCACAGCCTGCTCCGCTTTCAGCGAAATAACTTCCTCCTCTAGGGATCCGGCTTTGATCTCCCAGTACTTTGGTGTCATGGAGACGATGTGGTAGGTGGCTGCTTGGATGGCCCAGTCGAGGAGGAAGGTCTCTGCTTCGCCTCTAGAGTGGCTGACGAGCCTATCTCTGACCCTGTTGATGATGGTTTCGCTTCTCGGCTCCAGGCACTTTTGGAAGAGTGTTCGGGCATAGTACCTATGAATAACGAGCCACAGGGCTGCAATGGTCAGGTAGCCAAGGAGAAGCTTTTCCGCTGTATCGTAGATGGGCATTGGGTTTTGGGTCCTTTAGGGGGGGGTGGAATGCTTGGATGCTGATGGGTTGGATGGGTGGTTGGAGGGTAGTTGGTGGTGATGAGGGTTAGTCTCGACGTCGAGACTGGTTGGAGGGTGGTTTGTGATGTTTGGATGTTTGCTTGGAGGGCAGCCTTCGGTAGGGTGGAAAATGGGCATCCACCCTATGATCGAAAAGTTACCTCCTGATTTGTAGAGTGTTGATATTGTTTGACTTGGAAAAGTGCCAAGGAATGGCCCTTACCAGAGACGATGGGCTCGCTGCGCTCGCCCAAAAAGAGCGCTGATAGCCAATCAACCGCAACACAGAATAAGAATCCCCCAGGCCTAGCCCAGAGAGCGGCTAAGCTGAGCAATATCAGCCAAGTAGCCTCTCAGAGTGCCAATCCGGGGGAAGAGGGGCTCGCTTCGCTCGCCCAGCAGGCCAAGACAACCTGGAAGCTTCCTCTGTGAGGGGTGATCCTGGTGGTTGAAAAGTGGCATCCACCCTATGATCGAAAACCTGCCTCGTGTTTTGTAGTCCATTGATATGAGAAGACTTACAAAACCCTTAGTTTTCAGCCCATTTTTCCGTGACGAGGCTGTATTGCCCCTCTTTTTTGGGGGTGAATTTTGAAGTTTTGACCAAAACTTGGCATTTGGACTTGTTACTCCCTTTTTAGGGTGGCCAGGGTGCCAAATGGTGCCAGTGCCAAGGGACGGCGGGTGGGGTGCTGGTGCCGTATAGTGCCAGTGCCAACCAGTGGGGTAAAAAAAATAACCCCTCGTCTCCGTCCGCTGGTGTAGCAGAGGGAGACGAGGGGTTTGAATGGCGACAGTGGTGAAGGTCAGCTTATGATGCCGAAGAACAAGCCAAGGATCGTGAGGATGAAGACGATGATCGCGAAAACCACCGCTGGTAGGAAGACGTAGAAGAACCACTTGACGATGATGTATCCGATCACCGCGAAAAGCCCAGGCCAGGAGAGTCCATCATGGATGGTCCCCCGCTTGCCTTTTTCCATGGCTGTCAAGCTACGCTCACCGGGCTTTGGCTCTGACATGTACTTCCCTCGAAACGGTTATCAGCCTTTTGCTGTTTCGTGGCCTTCATCCACTCAGAGGACTTCTCGTCGTAGTAGAAGCCCTTCTTCTGGTACTTGGCCCGGAAAGCCTTAGCCGCCGCGAGGTATTTGTCAATGCAGACCTTTCGGTCCTCGGGAGATGCACCCCCTTCGTGGTCGGCGGCGGGATTGGTGTTGACGATCTCGGTCGTATTGGTGGACATAGTAGTGCCTTTCGTGGCTGTTGTTTCAGCCATGGTGGTGAAAACGGCTTGCGCGCACATCAGCCGGAGTGTCAGCTTGTTGGCTGGAGTGCGCGCTTGCATGAAAACTTATGATGTCGCGGCAGTGAGAAGACAGTCTCGACGTCGAGACTATTTTCTTGGTTAAGGGGACGAAGCGATGAACGGTAACAATGGAGACAAACGCCTATCCACTGCCGGCCTGATAGCCAGAATGGTAGCGCTGCCGTTCGTGTTGGCGCTGGTCGCCCTTGTGCTTGCTGTCCCCGTGGTCTTGCTCTTCGGATCTTTTGGTGAGGCAGGAGTTACCTATACGAAGAACGGGGTGGACGTCCCAGCATTCTTCGCAGTTCTGCCGATACTTGCCTTCATAGCCGGTATTCTGATCGATGTCGCGTGGGCGTACTACGCATTCATGAACAAGATATTCGGCGAGTAGAGTTCTCCAAGGTGCCTTTGCCTCATCAGCATTTAGCCGTGTGGGAGGCGGGGGCACCTTGTGAGAAGAGATTCATGGTGTTGCGCTATGGACCATTTTTTCGGAAGAAGTTCAAGGTTTCTGTTGATTATTCAACGGTGCTCGATACCCCATGGGATGCTACCCCCTGACGGTTTTCGGGTCAGATATCCGAAGATTTTCCCGAATTCCCATCAGGATTCGGCCAAGCATGTTGCTCGTTTCAACACGTGACCACTCGACCACTCCGGGGAGGGGTCGTGACTCGAATCGGTTGACACGTCATACGGCGTGAAGACTCAGGGTTTCAACACGTGACCACTCCGGGGAGGGGTGGTGACTGCATCCCCTTGAAACCCTTGGTAGAGCTTCGGATGCGGGGTGAGAATCGTCAACCTCCTCCCTTTTTGGTCTTTCCCGGGGTTGACGAATCCTGCGGATGGGGTGGGCATGGCGCGCTTTCTTGGGGTCCGCTGGAGTGGGCATGGCCCCCCATCAGAAGATCAAGGTCTGGCCCATGAATTCGTACTCGGGCTGGCGGCCCAGGTGCTCGGCGCGGTCGATGGCCGATTCTTCGACACGGTAGATGCGCAGGCTGTCCTGGGCAAGGTCCATGAGTTCCATGAGGGCGTCGCGAATCATGGAGATGGCGCGGTCGTCCATGGGCTATGGGCATGGGAGACGCCGGCGGACTGGCAACGCCGGGGAGCCTGACTCAAGGACCTGCAACGTTGCGCGGCGCGGGGCTTCACAGCCGGTCGCAGAGTTCGCCGAATCGGTCGAGAAGGGGGTTAACGTGGTCTTCGCTGACGGTGCTGTGTGGGGAGGGTTTCGACGTGAGGGAGGCGTGGGCGAAATCGCCGCGAACTTTGCTCATATGTTCCCAGAGGCTGTAACATTCACCGGCAAGCGTTTCGCGAGTCGCGTCACCCCTGGCCTGGGAACTCGCGGCGATGTAGTAGTCGCGAGCCTTCCAGAAATCGCCGCCGAGCTTCTGCGGATATTCATAATCAAGGAGCCGGGTGCAGACCAGCATAGTCAATGCCTCGCTGGCCAGCAGAAGCGCGCGGTCGGGTTGGTTGTGTTGGCGATACCATTGCACGATGGCGGCGAAGTGTGGGGGCGAGGCGGACTCTGCGCCTTTGGGGCGGCGCAGTCCGGCAAGGACTTCCTCGGCGTCGGCCATCAGAGGCGCCAGCATGGGGTTGGCACCCTCGCGGCGGCGAAGGGCTCCGATGATGCGGCCGAGGGCGCCATTGGCGCTGCCATCGATCAGCGAGCGGATGCGCAGGAAAGCCACGGCGTCGCGGACAACGGCGAGGTCTCCTTCCTGGAGTCCCGTTTGGTCAGAATCGAAGAAGGGTGCGGCAGCGTCGGCAAAGCCCGCTAGATCGCCACGTTCGCGCAGGTTCGTGACGGCGGTGGCCAGCGCGGGGAGTGCAAGGTAGGCCGTCAGGTCCTCGATGGGCACGGGAGCGTCCGGGGCCTGCGACGGCCGGGCCTCGAAGTTGACGTAGGTGAGCCGACGAAGCGACCATCGCCCCGCCGCGGCCTGGACCAGGGCGGACAGCATCGCCAGGATGGTCACGGAGCGCGGCCCGAAGGTCAGGTCGAGATGCACATCCGGCGTCGGCGGTTCGACGGCCGCAATGGTCGACAACAAGGTGGGGATAGCTGCTGGGCCATCGCCGATCTCGATACTGACAGGGTGCACCTGTGGTCTTGGTTCAAGATTCTCTTCGGCGGCCCATTGCTCGTACAATTCGACAGCCTCCAGTGCCTCGGGCGTGCAGAGGACAACCAAGTGCGCGGGGCGATAGAGTTCGACAAGGGCCAACAGTGGCGTTGCGCGCTCGTCCGCCGTCTCGCCGCGGCCGACCGCTGAATAGCGGGCCGTTTCGTACTCGCCGGCGTTTGTGCGGGGTTTTCCGGGGATGCAGATGAGCGTTTCTTCAGTCATGGTTTGGTCTCCAAATCGCGATCTACAAGCAGGGTTTCCAGTCTCTTCATCGAGAGTCGCCCGGTAGGATTATGTTCTTGGGTGGGATCGTCACGTGCCAGGAAGCCACTCTGCTATCACCGTCCTTTGTTTCGATGGTGTACTTGCCGTGGCCGCACTGGCGCGCCTGTTCGCGGAACGCCTTTTGCAGCCTATCGCGAACGCGGGCGGGGAAAACCTTCAGCGGGTCGTACCAGGATTTCTGGAAGAACTCGCCGACGTGATCCTTGTCTTCCGTGCCGCGTTGGTCGTCGCGGCGGGCCTGATCCAACTCGTTGGCCAGATCAGAGTACTGCTTCAACTCGTCGCCCCGCACTCCGAGATGCTCGCACCAAAGCACCAGGTCGTCCAAATGGTCGCGGAACTTCTCGCGGTCCATCAGCACCAGCGGCGGCAAGCCCCTTTGCTGGCGCGAGAGAAGCCAGGAATAAACCACGAACTCCTTGCTCGTCACACTGCCGAACGACACGTCCACCTGATGATTGCCAGGCAGGCTAATCCGTACCACCGCCTTGCCGGACTTGCCGCGCTCGGGTACGATGACAGAAACGGTGCCGTATTCGTCCGACAATGCGTCGTTCGCACGAGCCATCAGGTCGCGAAAGTTCAACTCGGAGAGGTCTTCGCCGGTCAGCAGCGGAGCCAGTCTTACGAAAGGCACCTCGGCCAGGTCGACGGTCGCCTTGGCGGCGTCGATGGTTCCCCCGCCACGCACTTCGAGGAGCGACTCCTTCGACGAACAGGCTCGCGGAAAATAGAAGCCCCGAACCTCGAACTCCGGTGGCACCAGAACGTGATAGAGCCGATCCTGCGGGCGGGCGCACAACTGCATCGCGGCGCCCAGCAGAAAGCTCATCGTCTTGCGCCCCCCGGCCAGCGAGGCGTGCACCTCTGACTTATCGTCAGCGCCGCAAGCCTCACGCACCTCACTCAGCATCCAATCCGCTATCGCCTCGTTGTCCTCCGACGTACGGATGTCGTCGAGTTCGATGCCCTTCTTGGAAGATCGCGCAATGCGCCACGTCACGTTCTCTGGCACGTGGGCCCCGGGAAAATCCTGCCGCAGCAGAGAAAAGGCTTTGGTCAGCTCCTCCTCTGTCAACGATCACATCATTTGACCCGCCCAAGTTCAAAAGTGTGACCAACCTCGGGGGGCGAGTCGGCGGGGGGGCTGGGGTTTTTCTCTGCGGTCCTCCTTCCGGTGTGCGTGGTGGTGGGGGGGTGGAGCTGTATGGGGCGCAGAGCAAGCAAGGATAGACACAAAAAAAGAGGTGCCATGCTGGCGTCAGCTTGAGAGACTGAGTCGTTGCCAGGCCATTCTTGGTGGTCGTGGGATAGGATTTTATTGCGCCTGTCGGCTGGGAAGCATATACGTATGATTAGAGTAGATAGTTCTTTTGTCCGCGTATAAAAACCGCATCACGTGAGGTCCAGCAACACCATTGTCATGAGCTATTTTCGGTTTCCCACTCTTCGGCCTTTGGTCCTCGCGAACGTCATCGTTCCCACTTTGGTCAGCTTCTGCGCTCCCGCAGCCGCGGAGCCCAATCTTTCGACCTTTGACGTGGGAATAACGCACCCCGGATGGGTCGTGAATATTCCCAGGGACCTGGCGCCTTTGGACGAGGACGATCTCGGCGCGCCCGCCGCTGGCGTGGGCGACATGAATGGCGACGGGCGCGACGATGTGATCGTGGGATTGGGGCCATTGAACCGCGTTGCGGTGATTTACGGCAAAGCCGATCCAACGAACGTCAACCTGGGTGAACTGGGTTCCAATGGAATGGAAATCCAAATGGCCGAAACCGCCGATACGCTCATCTCCGCACTGGCGGGTTTGGGAGACTTCGATGGCGATGGGTCTCCCGATGCCGCGTTCCTAGAGGCCATCGCTCCCGACCCCTACGAGGTTCGTCCCTGGATCGTCTATGGCAAGGGAGACAATCAAGCGGTGGACCTTGGCAATCCCGCGGGCGAGGCCACGCGTCTGCTGTCGCCCGCGGACGGTGGAGGCTTCACGCACAGAATCTGTGGCATTGGCGACTTCAATGGAGATGGATTGGGTGATTTGGCCGTCGTGACAGATGCCACTGAAACCATTGCAGCCCGGGTCTATGTCGTCCTTGGCCGATCGAACCGGGCGAATATTCAAGTCGGCAGTGCCACCGCCCAAACCTTGAAGATCTCGTTTGATTCGTTGGATCGCGATTTTCAGGACGTGAAGCCAGCGGGCGACTTCAATGGCGATGGCTATGACGACCTGCTGATTTCATCTCTCAGCAGCACGGGCGTGGATAGCCGGATCGACATTGTTTTTGGCGGAATCGGCACGGATCCGCTAACGCTCTCGGGAAATCCGGGACCGCGCGTCTCTGTCCTGACGGGCACTGCGCTGCGGACGTATCAAGGCAGTATTGCGAGCATCGAGTCGGGTGCGAGCGGCCTTGGCGATGTCAATGGGGATGGGTACGGGGATCTCGTCGTGGCGGCGTCGGACGAACCTTTCGGCCCCTTGAATGGGCTTCTCGTTCCCGGGCGAGCAGCGATTTCGGAAACCATCGATATCGGCGTCTCCGCCAACACGATTTTTTCGGTTTCTCTGGATGACTGGCGAATGGATGGCCTGACCCATCTTGCGCCATTGGGCGACTGGAATGGCGACGGCGCCATGGATCTGCTGGTGGCCAATTCCCTGGCCTTCGACGATGATGGCTACACGGCCATCGTTTTTGGCAAAGCCACCAGCGATCCGGTCGTGCTCGACACTTCAGCCGACGACATTCCGGGCGCCCGTCAACTCTTCTGTCCCTGGTGCCCCACAGGCTGGGTGGATCAGTTTCTGGGTCAAGGTGTCGCCGCTATGGGGGATGCCAACGGCGATGGGCTAAGCGACTTCTACGTCGCCGGTCCCCATGATTATGGCCACGCATGGGTCTTTCACAGCGACGCGAATCCGCCTGCGACGGCGGCGTGGCGAACGTTTGTCCGGGCGGGAAACGCTCCCCGCCGTGGTATAGGTCTGGCCTCTGGCAACGCCCTCATCTCTTCGCCAGCTTCCAGCATCTTCCTCGACTACGATGGCGGTGACAATCTCAGTCACGAGTCGGTAACGCTGTGGCGCTCTCTTGACCTGGTAAGCGGGCTTCCTCCGACGCTCAAGCCAGCGCCAAGGCTTTGGCGGCTCGAGACCGATCGGACCGGCTGGACGGAGGTCGAGGTGACATTCGATTTCGGAGCGATGAACCTGGGACGCGCCGATGCGAGGGAACTGACGCTCTACCGCGCCGATGCGCCGGAGGGACCCTGGGAGCAAGTCACCGCCTCGCTCGACCTCAACCGGGGCCTAGTCACCGCGACAGTGGACCAAGTGGGGTATCTTGTGATCGGTTCGGCGACCGACACACTGCCCCCCCTGGTGCGAGAACTCGCCCCGGCCTTGGGACCCAATCCCACCAACGCGGATACAGTCGTTTTTCAGGCAACTTTCACCGAGCCGGTTTCCGGTGTGTCGGTTTCTGATTTCCAGATTGCCGCGGACGGCACCCTCTCCGATGCCGTGGTCTCTTCCGTCTCTGGAGGGGGCAAAGTTTGGAACATCGAGATCGACACTGGCACCGGCGACGGCTCCATCAATCTTCTCCTGGAGGACGACAACAGCATCGTGGACGAAAGCGGGAAAGCCTTGGGGGGACCTACCCTCGGCGACGGCAATGCAGGTCCTAGCTTAGCTATTACCGTGGATCGCACGCCGCCTCCGTCTCCAACCTCCTTGATCCTCGACTCAAACCACGACACAGGTAGAAGCAGAACCGACAACATTACAATGGAAACGGCTCCTTGGCTGAGAGCCAAAGGCCTCGGCCTGCTACCTTTGACAGTTGACGCCGTTGACCGTGGCGAACTTGCAACCTACCTCCTCGCGCCATTCGGAGGATCGGTGTTGTTTAGAACATTTTCTATCGCTCCTCTGCCGGCGGGCGAAACGCTCTTCCGCGCTTACTTGACCGATGAAGCGGGAAATCAATCTGTTCCCATTGAATTGACCGTAGTCGTGGATCTAGAGGTCAAGCCCGGCCTTTCTTATCGTCTCGACCCCGCCAGCGACACCGGCACCCAAGGCGACAATATCACCCAGGATACAACGCCTTCATTCGAAGGAACAGTGGAGCCCGAAACGGCCGTGCGATTGAGCGCCGTCGGGAAAACGACCTTCGACTCCGCCTACGCGGATACCGAGGGAAACTTTAGACTTTCTGTCAACCAGGCACTGCCTGCCGGAAACTACATCTTCCTGGTCTTTGCGGAAGACATCGCGGGGAATAAGACCAACCGCGCATTGAGCGCCACAATTCAGCAACCGGTTCTCGATGCGCCATCGCGCCCCGACTTGGCGGCGCAGAGCGACAGCGGCATCGACGACAGCGACAACCTGACTCGTCTGCGCCGCCCCGTCTTGACCGGTCAGGCGCATCCCAGCAGCACAATCACGATCACAAGCGACCGGGACGGCGATATTGCCAGCGCGGATGCCGATGGGTCTGGGCTATGGAACGCGACACCGGGAAGGGACTTATCCGAAGGTACCCACCAGTTGACAGCCATTGCCACCGCTGCTGGCTTTGGCACCAGCCCTCCTTCGCAACCGCTTCAAGTCATTATCGACGCCACTAGCCCCATCATCGTTGAGTGGACGCCTGCGGATGGGGCCATTGTCAGCGCATTGTCAGAAGTCAAAGTTCGCACCGATGAAGTCTTTGCCGAAGTCAGCGTGGGAGCCCTTACGGTCAACGGGACGCCAGCCACCGGTATCGAGGTCGAGGGAGCGTTAGCTTCCTTCGCGGTCGCTGATCCGCCTGATGGCATCCTTTCCCTGCGGCTGGAGGCCGGTGCGCTAAGCGACGCGGCGGGCAACAGCACCAGCGAAGCAGTTTGGACGGTAACCAGGAACTCCGCCAGCCCAACAGTTTCACTCAATAGTTCCGTCGTCTCTGAAGGGACGGAAACAAGCGCCAGCGAAGTTCTTATGCGCGCAACTTACAGCGAAGCCGTGCATGGTTTTTCAGCGGCGGCTGTCGCCACTCAGAACGCTTCTGTGCGTTCCATCACGGCGCAGAGTGATACGACCTATGAGATCGTGATCTCGCCAGATGCCGACGGTGAAGTTTCGGTAACGATTTCCAGTGCGGGCGTCACCGCCGTGGCCCCGCCCAACAATCCGGCCATGGGTTCGACTCCCATCGTCTTCACGTATGACACCGCGGCGCCGGTCGTTCAGTCCATCTCAGTGCATGCGACGGCGGTTGTCGCATCACCCTTGTCCGGCAACTTCGCCATTGCGGAACTCAATACGCTCACCGAAGTCCGTCTCGAGTCCAGCCGCAATGGCGGCCCATTCACCCCGGCCCCCGGCGCTCTCGTCGATCTCGTGGCGAGGTCCTTTGTGTACACGCCGGCCGAAGACGGCAGTTATCGAGTCCGTTTGATCGCCGAGGATGCCTCGGGCAATGTCTCGCCTCCCTCGCAGGCCGCCGGTCCTGTCATATACAACGACTTTGCCAACAGCCCACTGACCCTCGCCATCATTGATCCCACAGTGCCAACGGTCTTTCCGATGTCCCCCTCCTCGTCAGTCACCTTGGTCTGGTCGGCGGGAACGGGGATGGATGGTCCCATCACTGTGGAACGCCTTGTCGGCGACGTGTTTCCACCGGGCGATGACCCCGAACGCTTCCTCGACGAAGCCTTGCGAATTACCGGCGGCTTCTCTGGCGGAGAAGCGACCATCACTTGGTCCTACGATCCCGCCGGCGCGGAAAATCTCGATGGCCCGGTCCGCAGCGTCCTCAAATACGCCACAGCCACAGGCCGCCGCACATCCACCTTTCGCGCAGGCGAAGAACTGACCGTGGCTGGGACAACTTTCACGATCGAAGGCATCAATGGATTCTCCGATTTCTACGCCACGGACTCTGAAGAAGCGAGGCGGCCGGCGTTCTGGATGATCGTCGGCGAACCTTGAATCTTGACTGACAATTCAGCGATTCGGAGCAAACGCCCCTGCCTGCATCGTAGGTGCGCTGGGAAAAGTTGCTACTTCGGCATTCCGACAGCCTCGTAAGTCTCGAAATGTCAAAGGTCAAAAAAATCGCAAGAAGCCTGCTTTGGGAGCAGGGGGTCCCGAGTTCGAGTCTCGGCAGCCCGGAATCGCCAAAGTCATGAGCATCGGCAAGCCCAAGAGCAGCCTTTCCGACGCCGAAAGCCACGCCAGAGCGGCGTACGAGGAACTGCCATCGCTGGAAAACGCGCTTCTGCTGAGCCGGATTCTGGACGCTCGGGGAGAAGGGG
>JAVJSW010000007.1:0-70805 GCA_040219255.1 Sumerlaeia bacterium | reverse complement strand
GCGATGCTGCCGCACCGCGAGGCGCTCTTCGCGCATCTGAAGTGTGTCTACGGCGAGCTCTTTGGCGCCACCTTCGATGTCCTTCTCTACGACATCACGTCGACTTATTTCGAGGGCCAGGCGAAGCGCAACGAGAAGGCCAAACGCGGCTACTCGCGCGACTCGCGGCCCGACTGCGAGCAGGTCACGATCGGCCTTGTGGTGACGCCCGAGCAGTTGCCGCTTGCCTACGAAGTGTTCGATGGCAACCGCCACGACGCCACGACGCTCAGTGACATGTTTGACCTCATGGAGGCACGCTACGGAAAGTCACAACGCACGTGGGTGCTCGATCGCGGCTTTGTCTCGGAGGATAATCTGGCGGAGCTTCGCCGCCGGGGAGCGCTCTACATTGTCGGCACGCCGCGAAGCGCGCTCAGGAAGTGCGAGCAGGAGCTTCTCGACAAGGACAACTGGTCGCAGGCCGCCCCCGGCGTTGAGGCCCGCCTGGTAGCCCTTCCCCCCGGCACCGACAGCGATGGCGAAGACGACCCCGGCGCGCGCGAACTCTACCTGCTCTGCCGCTCGCGGGCCCGCATCGAAAAAGACCGCGCCATCGTCGAGAAGGCCGCCGAACGGCTCCATAAAGGACTCCTGAAACTCAAAGAGCAGATCGATCTCGGCCGCCAGCGCGACCGCGCCAAAGCCGAGCGGCGCGTCGGCCGGCTGCTCGAAAAACACCAGCGCGCGGGCCGCCTCTATAGCGCGGCGATCACCGAAATCGACGACCCGGATAAGGCAGGACGGACACGCCTTTCCATGGCACTGACGGAGAACGAGGACGCCGTTGACTGGACCGCGCTGCAAAACGGCTGCTACCTCCTGCGCACCAACCTGACCGGTCAAACGCCCGAGGAACTCTGGCGCACGTATATCGGTCTAACAGAAGCCGAGTCAGCCTTCCGCGCCCTCAAGAGCCCGCTCGGCCTCCGCCCCGTCCACCACCAGAAAACCGACCGCGCCGACGCCCACATCCTCACCTGCTTCCTCGCGCTTTGCATGCGGCGGACCCTCTCGCTTTGGATGCGCGAGTCGGGCCTCGGCACCGCGCCGGACAAACTCCTCGCCGAAATGAAAGAGGTGCGTTCGCTGGACCTCGTGCTGAAGGCACGGGAAGGCAGTGATGAGGAACGGGAAATCCGCCTGCGACTCGTCGGCACCCCTGAAGAAAGCACGAGGGCCCTGCTCCACGCCCTCAAGCTTCGCCTCCCCAACCGACCAAAACGCTTCCAGAATGTAGTGGCGACTTCAACGGTCCAAAAAACGTAACTCCAGCAATTGCAAGAAACATCGCCTCACAACTGTCGAAGTTGGGTTAGGAAACGGCCCGGGCAGGTTCCAGGCGGGGCCTCGCCCAGCCGGACGATCCGCTGCGCCATCGACTTTTCCCCTTGCCTTAGGCAGTCCCGCTCCTTACGCTGCTGGCCCCTCGGGAATCCGCGACGCGGGCTTCCGGGGCGACTCCACACGCCATCCCGATGGAATCCCCGGTGTCCGGACGCGCGCGTCCGGGTGGGAGTTTCAAGCGACGGAGGCGGAAGCACCAACCAATCCAAAGCGGGAGCCATCCATGTCTTCTCAAGTCACCATGAAGCAGCTTCTCGAAGCGGGCGTCCACTTCGGCCACCAGAGCCGTCGCTGGAACCCGAAGATGAAGCCTTACATCTACACCGCCCGGAACAACATCTACATCATCGACCTCAAGAAGACCCTGCGTCTTCTGCGCGACGCCACCAAGTACGTCCGTGACGAGGTGCAGAACGGCGCCAAGGTCCTCTTCGTCGGCACGAAGAAGCAGGCCAAGCCGATCGTGGAAGAAGCGGCCCTGCATTGCGGCATGTACTACGTGAACAATCGCTGGCTGGGTGGTCTGCTGACCAACTGGCGCACGATCCGCAAGAGCATCGACCGCCTCCTCGAACTCGAGCAGATGTTCGCCGACGGCACGATCAACAACTATGTGAAGAAAGAGCGCTCGGCGATGAGCCGCGAGTTGGCTTCGCTCAAGAAGAACCTGGACGGCATCAAGCACATGCAGTCGCCCCCGGACATCATGTTCGTGATCGACCCGGGCAAGGAACACATCGCCGTCAGCGAAGCCAACAAGCTTCGCATCCCGGTCGTGGGCGTGGTCGATACGAACTGCGACCCCGATCCGGTCGACGTCGTCATTCCGGGCAACGACGATGCCATCCGCTCGATCCGCCTGATGTGCATGGCGGTTGCCGATTCGTGCAACGAAGGCATGGCGGCGGCGACAGAGGGTCAGTTCGGCGGCGAATACGCCGAAGGCGAATACGAAGTCGGCGAGTACAGCGATCCGAACGTGCAGTACAGTGAAGAGCAGTACGTGGAAGCTCAGGCCCCGGCGGCGCGCCAGCAGGCTCCCGCCGCCCCCGCCGAGCCCTACAGCGTCGATCCGTCGCAGTACCGCGCCCCGGCGTCCTTCTCCCAGAGCCGCTCGGCGGCTCCGCAGCAGAGCGGCGCACCGTCTCACGCCCCGCAGCATCAGGGAAGCGATCATCAACCGCAGGTTCTCTCCGCCGAGGAACTGGAAAGCCAATACAAAGTGTACGAGCAATCGGACGACACCCCGGGCCAGGGATAAGTCCGCGGCAGTCTCTCCCGCCAAGGGGGAGACCGGTTTCCCAAGCGAGACATGCCGCCGCCCTTGGTTCGCCGAGGGCGGTTTCTCTGAGAGTCACTCCGGACCCACACGGGCCCAACCATTCCCTAACAAAGGATGAGGAACCATGGCTGCGACAATCACGGCAGCGCAAGTCAAGGCCCTGCGCGACGATACGGGCCTTCCCATGATGGACTGCAAGAAGGCGTTGGCGGAAGCTGACGGCGATAAGGATAAGGCGATCAAGCTGCTGCGCGAGCGCGGCGAACTGAAAGCGGCCGGCCGCCAAGGCCGCGCCGCCGCGGAAGGCTACGCCGCCCAGGCGGTCGCCTCCGACAACAGCGCCGGCGCCATTGTCGAACTCAACTGCGAAACCGACTTCTCCGCCCGCAACGAAACCTTCGTGGGTCTCGCCCAGGCCATCGCCGCCGCCGGACTGGCCACCGGCGCCGACTCCCTCGACGCCCTTCAGTCCGCGCCCCTGGCCGACGGCCGCACGGTGAAGGAAGCGGTGGAAGACATCCGCAACCAAATCCGCGAGAAAATCGAACTGTCCTCCTACCAGCGCGTCACCGGCGACCTGGTCGTGGGCTATACGCACATGAACGGCGTGGCGTCCTCGCTCGTCGCCGCCAAGGCCGAGGGCCTGACCGATGACAAGCGCGCGGCCGCGGCGGACGAACTGCGCAGCATCGCCATGCACATCGTGGCCGCCTTCCCCGCGCCCCGCTTCCTCGACCGCAGCCAGGTCGATCAGGCGACGCTGGACAACGAGCGCGAGATCCTGACCAACATCACACGCAACGAAGGCAAACCGGAAGCCATGATCGCCAAGATCGTCGATGGCCGCATGAACTCCTTCTACAAGGACAACTGCCTGGTCGATCAGGCCTACGTGCGCGAGCCCAAGCAAAGCGTGAAGGCCGCCACCGACGACATCGCCAAGGGCGCCGGCGCCAAGCTGACCCTCATCGACTTCGCCCGCGTCAAGGTCGGCGAGAAAGCCTCGGCTTCGGGCGAAGGCGAAGAGTAAGGGCTGAAGGGAATTCACCGCAGAGACGCGGAGGACGCTGAGTTCGAATTAGCGTCCTTCTCCGAATCTTGTGTCGAATCCACAGAAACTTCTGCCTCTGCGAACTCAGCGCCTCTGCGGTGAGTTCTTTTTTCTCCCTCCAGTTTCGAGCGGGTGCTTTCCATTGCGGACCGGCGCCCGCTTTTTCTATGCAGGGCAGACAAGCGTTTCGAACGCTCCATTGTCCAGTTTTTCCGTTATCTTCCCGCCCTTTCCAGGAGCCCGCCCGCATGTCTCAACTCGAAGAAGAATCGACTCTCGCCAGGGAGGAGCGGCCGATGGCTGGCGGCGATGGCGGCAAGGCGCCCTGTTTCCATCGCGTCATTCTCAAACTGAGCGGCGAGATGATGAAGGGGCCGGCGTCCTTTGGCCTCGACCGCGATTCGGTGCAGTATATCGCCCGCGAAATCCAGAGCGTCCACGACCTGGGCGTGCAGGTGGGGGTGGTGATCGGCGGCGGCAACATTTTCCGCGGCACCAGCGACGCCGCCAAGGACATGAACCGCGCCGTGGCGGATCACGTGGGCATGCTGGCGACGGTGATCAACGCACTCATGCTGCAGGACGCGCTCGAGCACATGAACGTGCATGTGCGCACCATGACGGCGCTGCCGATGGCCAGCTTCGCCGAGCCCTACATCATGCGCCGGGCGCTGCGCCACATGGAAAAAGGCCGCGTGGTGATCTTCGCGGCGGGCACGGGGAACCCGTACTTTTCGACCGATAGCGCCGCCGCCCTGCGGGCCAGCGAGCTGGAGGCGGACGCCGTGCTGAAAGGCACGAAAGTGGATGGGATTTACACCGCCGACCCGCGCAAGGACCCGAAGGCGCAGTTCTTGCCCGAATGTACCTTCGAACGGGCCTTGCGCGATAATCTTGGCGTGATGGATGCGGCGGCAATGGCCTTGTGCCGCGAGAACGGAACCCCTGTGATCGTTTACGATTTGAAACAGGCAGGCAACACGCGCCGCGTCGTCTGCGGCGAAAACGTCGGCACCAAAGTCACCAAGGAGACCTAACCTATCATGGAAGACGTCGATAAGATCCTCTCGGAATCGAAGAAGAAAATGGAGGGCGCGCTCCACGCGCTCGACGAACATTTCAACACGGTCCGCACCGGCCGCGCCAATCCGGCGCTGCTCGACAACGTGATGGTCGAGGCCTACGGGTCGCAAATGCCCCTCAATCAGGTGGCCAACGTGATGGCGGAAGACGCCCGCAGCATCATCATCTCGCCCTACGACAAGGGCCAGATGTCGGCCATCGAGCGCGCCATCATCATCGCGAACCTGGGTCTGACGCCGAACAACAATGGCTCGGTGATCCGCATCGGCATTCCGCCCCTGACGGAAGAGCGCCGCAAGGAGTTGGTGAAACAGACGCACAAAATGGCCGAAGAAGCCCGCGTCGCCGTCCGCCACGTGCGCAAACACGCCAACGACGAAGTGAAGAAAATCGACGGCCTGCCGGAAGATTCGTCCCGCGGCGCCACCGAAGAGATCCAGAAGCTGACCGACCAGTTCATCAAGAAGGTCGACGACCGGCTGCAGAAAAAGGAAAAGGACATCATGGAGGTCTAGGGCAGGGCGTGCCTGGGGCATGGAGCCCCTGCGCTTTGCGATCTCGCATCGGGGAGAAGGGTATGGGGAATTTGCCGGAAACGCTGAAACGATCGGACGCGCCGGTTCTGCTCGAGCCCTGTACGGCCCGCGAGTCGGAACTCTTTGCCCACCTGGCGCCCAGCCGCATGCCCGCGCACGTGGCGATCATCATGGACGGCAACGGGCGCTGGGCTTCCCAGCGCTCCTTCCCCGAACGCATCGAAGGCCACCGCGCCGGCATCGACAGCGTCCGCGCCGCCGCCTGCACCGGCGCCCAACTCAAGCTCAAAGCCCTGACCCTCTACGCCTTTTCCAAGGAAAACTGGAAGCGGCCCCAGCGCGAAATCAACGCCCTGATGCACCTGCTGGAAACGTTTCTGGTCAAAGAAATCCCTGAACTCAACGACAACAACATCCGCCTCGCCACCAGCGGCGAAATCGAGGACCTGCCTCTTTCGACGCGAAAGAAGCTCGACCACACGCTGCAAGTGACCGCCGGGAACGACGGCATGGTGCTGAACCTGGCGCTGTCCTATGGCGGCCGGAACGAGATCACGCTCGCCGCCCGGCGCGCCGCCGAAGACGTGGCCGCCGGCCGCCTGACGCCCGAGCAAATCACCCAGGACGTCCTGGCCAGCTACATGTACACGGCGCCGTGGGGCGACCCGGAACTCCTGATCCGCACCAGCGGCGAACTGCGGGTGAGCAACTTTCTCCTCTGGCAGATCGCCTACACGGAGTTCGTGTACATGCCGGTCCTCTGGCCCGACTTCCGCCGCGAACACTTCCTCGAAGCCCTCGTCGAATACCAAAGCCGCGACCGGCGCTTCGGCAAAGTGCGCTGAATTTCTTGCCGCAGATGAATAGGATGAATACAGATTAGCCTCTCATCCGCATTGATCTGCATTCATCTGCGGTTAAATTATGCTCACCATCACCCGCCTCACAAAGACCTACCCTCCCGCCCACCGCGCGCTCGATGACTTGAGCCTGCAAGTGGCCCCCGGCGTCTTCGGCCTTCTCGGACCGAACGGCGCGGGGAAGAGCACGCTGATGGGCATTCTGGCGGGGGAATTGGCGTTCGACGGCGGGCGTGTGGAATTCGGGGGCGTGGATTTGCGGCGACGGCCGCTGGAATGGAAACGGCGCCTCGGATTCATGCCGCAGACGCTCGATTTCCCGCCGCACCTCTCCGGGTGGGAGGTTCTGAAGCGGACGGCGCTGATGCAGGGCTTGTCGCCTCGGGGCATGCGGGGGCGGATGGAGGAGTTGCTGGGGCAGGTGCGGCTGCTGGACGCCGCGAAGCGCGAGGCGCATCGCTACAGCCGCGGCATGAAGCAGCGGCTGGCGCTGGCGGCGGCTCTGCTGGGCGATCCGGAGCTGCTGCTGCTCGACGAACCGACGAGCGGTCTGGACCCCGAGGAGCGCATCGTCTTCCGTGAACTGTTATCGCAAATCGGAGGCGGCCGCGTCGTGATCCTTTCGACCCACATCGTGGCCGATGTCGAGCGCTGCTGCGGCCGCATCGGGGTTCTGGCGGGCGGGCGGCTGCTGTTCGAGGGCGAGCCTCACGAACTGATCCGCCGTGTGGAGAGTCGCGTCCTCGAAGTCGAGATCGCCGACGAATCGCAACTCGATGGCTTGGTCGAAGGCGGCCGCGTGGCGGGCCTCGGCAACCGCGACGGCCGCATCGTGGCGCGGATGGTTCTGGCAGAGCCCGTGGGCGAGGCCGAAGACGCTCTGGCGCCAACGCTCGAGGATGGCTACATGGACCTGATCGCGTCCGCGCCCCCAGAGGAGGCCCCCGCCGCATGACCGCCGCCGCCCCGGAAACCACTGGCTTTGGGCGCTTTCTGCGCCGCGGCCGCAGCCGTCTGCTCCTCTGGGCCGACGCCGATTACCGGCGCGCCGGATGGCGCCTGTTGGCCGTCGGGATCAAGGGGCACTTCGGTGTGCGGGTGCTGGCGGCGCTGGCGCTTCTGGCGGTGGTGGGAGCCTGGGCGGCCTGGAACACAGTCGATTCGGCGGCCGATGGCTACACGCTCCTGCTGCGGCTTTTTGGGGTGGCGGGGTTGCTGGGCGGGGCCACGCTCTACGCGGCGGACCAGCGCCAGGGAACCTTCGAACTCCTCTGGCTCGCCATGGGTTCGCGGCGCGAGCTGCTGCGGGGCAAAGCCGCCACGCTCCTTTTCGGCCTCGGGCTCCTGATGGCGCCGTCGGTGGCGGTGATGTCGTGGTTCCTGTACGGGAATCTGCCGGCGGTGAAGGCCTTCCTGTTTCTTCTCAGCACCGTGTGGTTCGTGATCGGGCTGGTGGCGCTTGCGGGGACGTTTCTGCCCCAGGCCTGGGCCGGCGGCCTCCTGGGCGCGGCGGCGGTGGGCGGTCTGTACGCGGTGCTCGGCGATACCACGTTGATTTTCAACGTGTTCCTGAATCCGATGGCGGGCGGCGCGGAGCCGTTGGCTGGCGGCCTGCTGTTCTGGAACCGGGTGGTGACGGTGGCTTTCGGCTTCTGGCTGCTGAACCTGGCGAGCCGCCGCCTGGGCCGGGCGCTGAGCGCATAGGGCGGTTGCGCTGGAAAGGGTCTTGCGTTACGTCTGGCGACCGCTGCCCTGCGCACCTCAAGGAACCCACGATGAGCCCCCTGCCCCAAGGCTACAGCATTCCCCCCGGCGACGACCAGCTTCTGGCCGAGTGCGACGTCGATACCTACGGCTCCGGAGGTCCCGGCGGCCAGCACGCCAACCGCACGGAGAGCGCTGTGCGCCTGACCCATCGCCCCACCGGCGTCGTCGTCACGTGCCAGGACCAACGCAGCCAACACCGCAATCGCTCCATCGCGGTGATGCGCCTGCGCGAGCGCTTGACGCGCCTTGCCAAGCCACGCAAGCGCCGCGTCAAAACGCGCCAGCCGATGAAGGCCAAGCTGAAGCGGCTGGAATCGAAGAAGCAGCGATCGGAGAAGAAGAGTCTTCGGAAACCGCCAGCGATGGATTAATAGGTGGCACAGCCCTTCTGGCCGTGACCCAAAGCGTGATTTCTCAATGATTTAGACACTGAACCGCAGCGAAGGAAACCAGTCTTCGCAGCGAGGGAGAATGGCGAGGGAGAGGCGTGGACAGTCACGGGCGAGACGCTCGTGCCATCACCATTACTGCGTCGCTTCCGCCTCGATGTTTTCGTGGCTTTGGCCGTTGGGGGCGATACTGTCGGTGAAGCATTCGCTGGGGATGTCGGCGCGGGCGGCGCCGGTGGGGCGTTCGCCGCGGACTTCCTCAAAGGTCTTCAGTTCGTCCAGCGCTTGGCCGATCAGCTCGACCTTGTGGCGGTGGGGAATGAAGGCGCTCTTGATGCTGTAGATGATCAGGTCCTTGATTTCCGGTAGGGTAAAGCCCAGCATGGTGTGGGCTTTCCAGAGTTCGTCGGTCATCGTGACGCCGCTCATCAGCCGGTTGTCGGTATTCACCGTCACGCGCAGGCCGTAATCGTAGAAGAGGCGGACCGGGTGGGCCTTGAGGTCGTCGATGGCACCGGTCTGAACGTTGGAGGTGGGGCAGCACTCGAGCGGAATGCGGTGGTCGCAGCAGTAATTGAGCAGGTCGCCGTCTTCCTTGAGCCGCACCGCGTGGCCGAGACGATGGGCGCCGCAGTCGTGGAGCGCTTGGCGAATCGAGTCGGGCCCGAAGGCTTCGCCGGCGTGGATCGTGACGTTGATGTTGTTGCGCAGAATCAGGCGGAAGGCGTCGGCGTGTTCGGCGGCGGGATTGCCACCTTCGGCGCCGGCGAGGTCGAAACCCACCACGCCCCGGTTCTTGTAAGCCACGCACAACTCGGCGCTCTGCATCGAATAGCGCGGGTCGTCGGACCGGATCGCGCAGATGATGAGGCCGAAGCGGACGCCGAAATCGCGGTGCCCGGCTTTGAGGCCATTGATGACGGCCTCGACGATTTGCGTGGGTTTGAGACCCTTGCGTGTGTGCAGAAGCGGGGCGAAGCGCACTTCCAGGAGCAGACAGTTCTCCTTGGCCGCGTCCTCGATCAGCTCGTAGGCCGTGCGGCGCAGACTCTCGTAGTCCTGCAGGACTGACAGGGTCACGTCGAAGGCTTTGAGGTACTGGACCAGGCTCGCCGCTTCGTCTTGAACGAGGCGCTTGCGCAGCACGTCGGGGTCGTAGCTGGGAAGCGTGACGCCTTGATGTTGCGCGAGTTCGATGATCGTTTCCACCCGCATCGACCCATCCAGGTGACAGTGCAGCTCGGCCTTGGGCATGCGGCGGATCATTTCTTTTGTCAGGGGCATCGGTGTGTAAACCTCGGTCATACGGCCTTCCTACTTCAACAGGGATTTGTACCACAGGGTGGGGCGGGCGAAGCGAGTCTTTTTTGCCCCAAGCGTTAGGTTTTTGTTCATGAGCGCCGATGCGATCCTTGCACGACCTCAGTTTGCAGTCTGAGGGCGGACCGTTCGGAATCCAATGCCGAAGGCGGTTTTATGACGAATGGAGCCGGGCGGTTTGGTTAGGCGTTTGATCCACCTAACTCTAGCCCGATCCAGTTTTTACCGCAGATGAATAGGATGAATTGGATACTGATCGAAGACCTCATCCTATCGATCCCTTTCATCGGCGGCCAATTTCATGTCGCAAGGTGGCCTTGCGATATGGCCCTCAACCTCACCTTGACTCGCGGGCGGGTTCGCGAAACGCAAGGAACCTTGCCTTCCGGCCATCGGCGCGCGAAGTGCAGTCCTCTCCGCCAGCAAGGTCCTCCTTCCCATGAGCAGCCTCCTCCTAAAGAACGCCGTCCTCCTGCACCTCTCCCCCCCCAAAATCGAGCACGGCGACGTGCGCGTCGAGGCGGGCAAGATCACCCGCGTGCAGCACCACCTGGACCCGCAGGAGGGCGAAACGGTGCGCGATCTGGCGGGGCGCGTGCTGATGCCGGGGCTGGTGGTGGGCCATCATCATCTGTACAGCGCGCTGGCCCCGACGATGCCGGCGATTTCGCGCCCCCCGAAGGACTTCCACGAAATTTTGCAGCTCATTTGGTGGCGCCTGGACCGCGCGCTGGACCTGGAGACGGTGGAGTTATCCGCGCTCTCCGGCGCCATCGAGGCGGTGCGCTGCGGTGTAACGACGATCATCGACCACCACGCCAGCCCAAGCTCCATCGCCGGGTCTCTGGACGCCGTCAAGGACGGCCTGGACGCAGTCGGGTTGCGGGGGGTGCTGTGCTATGAAGTGACCGGCCGCAACGAGGGCGAGGCGGAGGAGGAGGAGGGCCTGGAGGAGAACCGCCAGTTCCTGAAAGCCAACATCGGCCCGCGCTTCGCCGGCATGGTGGGCGCGCACGCGGCCTTCACAATCAGCGACAAGGGCCTGATGGCGGTCGGCGAATTGAGCGAGAAGCTCTCCGCGCCGGTCCACATCCACGTCGCCGAGGACCCGGTCGACGACCGCCTGTGCCGCGAGCGCTTTGGCGCGTCGCTGATGGCGCGGCTCGACGACGCGGGGATCCTGGCGGAGGGCAACCTGTTGGGCCACGGCATCCATCTGGACAAGGCCTGCGTGCGGCGGGCGCTTCAGGCCGGGTGCTTCTTCGCCCACAACGCCCGCAGCAATATGAACAACGGCGTGGGCTATGCGCCCGTGTCCACCATGGCCGAACGCATGGTGCTGGGGACCGACGGCATCGGCGGCGACATGTTCGAAGAATTCCGCGCCGCGACCTTCCGCGCCCACGACGAGCGCGGCGGCGTGGCGGACGGGACGATGCTGGCCGCTCTGGTGCGGTCGGCGGAGGTGGCGGGCAAACGGCTGAAGGTCACCCTGGGCAAAATCGAGGCGGGGGCTCAGGCGGACCTGGTGGTCATCGATCCGCCACCGGCCTGGGTCGGCACCGGCGGATCGGCGCTCTCGCACCTGCTCTTCAGCTTGTCGAGCCGGCACGTGCGCGATGTGATGGTGGCAGGGGAAGACATCTTGCGTGACGGACAGTTGGTGCGCACAAAGGAAACGGACGCGCGCCGCCGCATCGCCAAAGCGGTTCCCAAGCTATGGGAGCGGCTGCCCAAGGAGTAAGTCATGACCCCCCAACCGACCGGGACCGAGAATCCCCCCATCCGCGAGCCGGAAACGGCGGGCCAGCGCGAACCCCTTGACCCCAAGGTACACACAGCCGAGGCCGATCCCCCGGACCACGCCGGCAGCGTGATCTGGCGCCCGGAGGCCAAGATCAAGGTGTTCGCCTATCCGCAAAGCCCAGGAAGCGCCTCCTATGTTTTCGAAGTGATTTCCGCTACCTCCTTCGCGAAATCGGAGAAAGCGGGACTGAGCTACGCGGTTCCCGGTGTCATAGACCTGAAGGCGAATGTGCGGGGTGAGTTTTCAAGCATGCAGGTCTTCGGGCAATTAAATTTGAAACATGAATTTCTTCTCGGCGAACCGAGTTTCGAAGTTTGCAACAACGTCGTAACAACCTATCTGGACCGAGCCATGGATGTGCGATGGTACTTTGCCGATGGAGACGAACTGCACTTGGCTTTCGGTGGTGGAGGGCCGAGCCACTGGCTCCAATTGGGAGACAACGCGCTGTGGCTGGGACTGCGGGAGGATCGGCTGGCGGCGCTGGTGGCGGGAGAGATCGTGCGAGACGATTTGGGCGAAAAGCAGGCGCTTTGGGAAAAGAGTTGCAGGAAAATATAGTCGCTCGCCGGACCGCTAAAGTCGACCGGTCCAATCCATTTTATTCCTTGCCTTCTCTTGTCTGCCATGTCACCTATTGCTCTTATTGTCGCTGGGAAGAGCGGGGCTTTCGCCACAGATCGCACCCGCAATTCAGACCGGTTTGGGGACTGAGACTCCAGCGATGGACGATACCTTTGAATTGGGAGCGCGCCTGATGCCGGGAGATCTCCGAACGACCCATGCAATACCACGAAAGGACTTGGTCCAGATCGCTTTGTCGCTCTGGCTGATGGCTTTTGTCGTCGCGCCATGCGTGGAAATCAGGGCGCAGGGCGATCACCGCTTCATCGAGCAAACGACGTCGCTGCCCTACCCCCGGGCGTTCCACGGAACCGCCGTGCTCAAGGATTACCTCTACGTCTTTGGCGGGTCGCTCTGGGATGTGACGAACAACATGCAGCATCCCGCGGGCGCGGTGAATGTGGCCCGCATCGCGGATAACGGCCATCTCTCGCGTTGGGTTCAGACAACCCCCATCGACGTCCCCCGCAACTACGTCGGCAACAGTACCATCGTCCTCAACGACACGGTGTACATCATCGGCGGTTCGACCGCCATCGAGGGCGGCGAGCGTGTCAAGACGGTGGCGTGGACGCGGCCGCTGAACAACGGCATGCTCGAGCCTTGGCGCGTTTCCCAGCCCTTCGACGAAACCGGTCTGTCCTGCGTGGCGGCCTTCTCCACGCCGGGCTATCTGCACGTCACCGGCGGCAACGCGGACACGCATATTTCGAATAAGGTCTGGTCGGTGCCGATCAAGGCGGACGGTTCGCTCGGCGAATGGTTCGAGAGCCCGCCGCTGCCCGCGCCCTTGTGGTTCCATCACGCGGCGGTCTTCGGCGGTAAGGCCTACGTCTGGGGTGGTTTGAATGAGGAATCGAGCCCAGTCATCGCGTCGAAGAAGATCTATTCCGCGCCGATTCTGGCCTCCGGTGAACTGGGCCGCTGGTCCGAGGAACCGCAGGAGCTGCCCGCCGGTTTCTATTCGGCGTCCTCGGCGGCCTGCGGACCGTACATCTTTTCGCTCTCGCCGCGTTACGACCGGGGTTTGCAGAGCAACGACATCCTGTGGACCCAGATCACGCCGCAGGGCATGGGCAAATGGAACCGGCGCGAGACGCAGATCCCCATCCGCGTATACCACGCCGCGGCAGTCGATTACCGGCGCGGATACATTTACCTGCCCGGGGGCAAACCGACCCGGGACGAGAACGAGACGAATCTGGCGTTCATGGTGAAGCTGGCGCCCAGCGCGGTGGAAGCGGGCCGGCAGGCCTGGCTGCAAAACCAGGTGGCGCACAACGCCAAAGCCTGGGAGTCGATGCAGGGCGCGCAGGACATCACCGCGTCGAGTTTCAGCAACTGGGCCGGCTCATCGGCGCCCGCGCGCTCCACGGCGTTCACCTCGCTGGCCAACGCGCAGCAGGAGCACAAGGCGATGGGCAAAGCGATCGTGATGTACTTCGCCATGGATGGCACGAAGCCCTGTCAGCAGCAGGAGCAATTGCTGCAAAGCTTCGACTTCCAAAGCCATAAGGACCGCGTGGTCTTCGCCAAGGTGGACATCCGCGAGGACCCGCAGGTCGCCCAATTCCGCGGCGTGTTCCGCGTCCCGACGTGGATCATGTACAATGGCACCGGCGAGGAAACGCACCGCCTCATCGGGGCGCAGGCTCCAGCCGATCTGGAAACGGTGGTGTCGCGGCTGTTCTGACGGCTTCGAGCAGGTACTGGCTGACGGCCTGCTCGAAGGGCTGGCGGGCTGTCCCATCAGCCCGCCAGCCGTCCTCTTGCTTCAAGCTCCAGCGCAAATCTTTCAGCCCATTGGGAAACCCTCCGGCGCCCGATAGGTCGTCATCGCGGCGGCGGAGAGCCGTTTTCGCTTCGATGGCTGCGTTCTCCCATTTCTGTCGTTGCCAGCGGCGTCCTACTTGGGCGTTCAAGTAGAAGCATAAGACTCTTGGATTGGAAAGGAAACTCTCCCTTGTCTTCACTCACCCTCCCCCTGCTGGCGCTCGACGTCGGCGACGTGCGGATCGGCGTGGCCGCGAGCGCGTCGGGGATCGTATGTTCGCCGCTGCCGGCGATCCATCGCAAGGGCCGCAAGCAGACGCTCGATGCGCTGGAGGCGGTGGCGGGCGCTCAGGGAGCGAAGGGCTTCGTGCTTGGGCTGCCGCTGCGCGAGGGGGGCGGAGAGGGCGAGCAGGTGGAGAAGACGCGGGCCTTCGCGCGGTCGCTGGCGCGGCGCTTGCCCCGGTTGCCCATCGCGTTCTGGGACGAGCGCTATTCCTCGGCGGACGCGAAAGAGATCCTGGGACCGGGTCCACACGCTCCCGGTGTGGTTGATTCGCTTGCGGCGTGCGTGATCCTTCAGGAATACCTGGATCATCACTTTTCCGCCCGCGATTCGGCCGATCCGGACGCGGGCGAAGACGATGATGTCTCCCCTGGGGGTGTCTGACTTGGGATCGAGGTTTCGCATGATCGCACGCCGTTACGCCAAAATGCTTCCGCTGGTGCTGGGGGCCGTTCTTCTGGCGTCTTGTGGCTGGTTCGGGCTGAAGAAGGGCCCGGAGTACCTGGTGCCGGAAGCGGATACGGCGGCGGAGCAGTTCCGCCTGGCGCAAACGCAGCGGGCCTCGGCCCGCACGGTTCTCGACGCGGAGCAGCGCGTCGTGGAGTTCGACAAGGCGATCCTGGCGTACCTGGCGGTGCGCGACCGCTTTCCCAACGATACCAAGTTCACGCCCGCCGCCGTCGTTTTCGCCGCCAACATCCATCGCGACATGCAGGAATACAACGAGGCGGTGACGCTTTACCTGGATGCGATCACGAACTATCCCGATCAGGACGACGTTCGGGTGGACGCTCTTTATGGCCTGGGCAAGTCTTATGACGCCATGGGCAACGTGGCGGAGGCGAAGAGCTACTACAAGCTCCTCGCCGACGAATACGCCGATTCGCCGGTTCCGACCTATCGGCGCTACGCCAATCTTGCCCGGGTCGAGTGGGAACAGATTCGTCCCGCCAATCCCAAGCCGTAGGCGCCCATGAGCCAACCCGCCGAGCAAACCGCCGTTTTCGATTCCCCGCTTGCCGCCCCGCTGCAAGCCGCGCCTCTGCCCATGCCCTCCGCCGCGCCATCCGGCCAGCCCACAAGTCCCCCCTTCATCGGCTACGGCCTGTTGCTGGTCATGGCCTTCTTCGGCGTGTTCGGTTTGCTTGCCGTTTGGGTTTTTCCGCGAGAGCACGTCGTCGAACTGAACCTGATCGGGTGTCTCGTGGCACTGGTGTTCCTCGTGGTGGGCGTGCCTCTGGCGGTGGGCAACGCGCGCCTCTCGCCCACCGCCCGCCACACCTATAACGCGCACTACGCGGCGCTCCTGCCGATGGTTCTGCTGACGTGGACGCTGGGGTTCGCCGATGCGATCGCCCCCGATTCGGAAATGTGGCAAGGCCTGCTGCGCGGCCTGATGGTCGGCAGCGCCATCACGGCGGCGGCCTGCCTGTGGACATCGGGGTCCGCCTGGCCCCGGATTCAGTGGGTTCTGGCGCTAGGCTCGGCGGCCGTGGTGATCGCCATTTCGGGCATTCCCGCCCTCCTGCCGCTGGCGCCGCTGCTGATCATCCGGGCCATGTTCTATGTGCCCCGGGAAGGTTTCGCCGAAGAGACCAAGGAGCGCACTCGCGTGACCCAAACGATGGTGGGCTTCTTGAGCTTCGGCATGATCAACGTCCTGGTCATCGCCGGATTGATTCAGCCGTTCCTTCCGCTCTTCCGGCCCGTGTTCCAGGCTCTGGGGGGCGAAGCGGAAACGACTCCGCTGCTGGCGGGCGGGCTGGAGGACGACCTGGTCTCGGCGGTTTCCCTGCGGCTGGCCTCGGGGCTCGCGGCGGCGCTCCTGTGCGCGCTCTTCGCCTTCGTCTGGCCCCATCGGCGGGCGGGGCGGGCCAGCATCGGACTCGGCCTGTTGTGCCTGACTCTGGCGCCGGTGGCGGCCGGTCCGGCGGGCCAGAGTACTCTCCTGATGGCCATCGTTCCTCTGGCGGCGGCCTATCTGCTTCTGCTGGCCGGCACGTCGCTGGTGAGTTTCCTGCCTCGCGACCGCCGCGCCGCGGCCGCCTTTCTGGCGGCGGGCGTCGGCTACCTTCTCGGCTTGGAATTCATCCGCGTCGATCCGACCGCTATGGCGCCGGGCTGGGTCTTGCTGATGTGGGTCATCGAAGGCGGCATCCTGGCGTCGGTCTGGATCGGGTTGTATTTCCTGGTTGTGCGCAACCTGCGCAAGCTGCTGGACCGATAAGCCCACGGGACAGGCAGGTCCCGCTCGCCGTCTGGCAAGGGAATTGCCCAACAGGGTCTTGCGGCGAACCCCGCCGCACCGCTGCTTCGGAGGTCGAACCATCGCCATGCGCCGCAAACTGCTTCCCCTCACCCTGATTCTCGGCGCCGGCTTGCTCGTGGTGGGCCCCTCGCTGGCGGATCGTCCCTTGCCGCCGCTGCCCCGAAGCGAAGCCGCCCCCTCCCAGGGCCCAGAGCGCGGCGAATCCTACGGCACCGGTCGCAGCGAGCGCGTTCGCCAGTTAGTTGAGGAGTTTCACGCCCTGAGCCCCGGCGAACGGCGGATGTTTTTCGATGAATTGGCCATGGAGCGCGTCCTGGCGGGAGGTCCGCCGGACCAAAAGGGAGAGCCGGGAGCGCCGCGTCCACAAAGACCGCTGCCGCCAGAGCCGGATCCCTTGGCCGATGAAGACCTGCCCGGCGGAATGGGCCGGCTGATGCGCGAGATCATGAAGCTGAACAAGGACAGCGAGGAACTGGCGCAGCAGGCCTCGCGCCTGGAGGAAGCGAAACGCCGGGGCTCGGAGCCTCAAGAACGCATCACCTATTGGGAAGAAGAACTGAAGCAGCGCCGAGAGCTGCAGGAGCGGCGCGAGGCGGAACTGATGGAACGCCTGAGGGCGGAAGCCCCCGGATTGCGCGGCCGCGTCGAATTGCTCAAGGAACGGCTGAACCGGCGCGGCGTGGAAGTGCCGCCGCAAGCCCGTGATCGTATGGAGCGGATGGATCGGTTCCTGGCCGAGGTGGAAAGCGAGCCGGAAATGACCTTCACCGAATTCCGCGAGCGCGCCCGCGAAATGGAACTGCGGCCGCCACAGCCCGGCAGCCGCGCCGAATTTCACATGCGCCGCCTCCAATCGGAGATCGACGCCCTCAAGGAGCGCCTTACCCTGTTGGAGGACGAACTGGAAGTGATGAGCGGAGGCGCCGCCGCCAGTGGCCCCGAGGCACCGGACGAGTGGAACGGCGAGGCGGCTTCGCCCTCGCCCCGCATGGGGCCGGGCCGGGATTTCCGCAGCCGCTCCCGGGGGCGCGACTGAGGAAGCGCTTCCGACTACTGAAGGGGGGCGCTACTGAAGGGGGGGCGGGCCGGCGGCGAATGCGTTCGCCATGGAACGCAACCGTACCACTTGGTACACAGGACCGGCGCCCGGCCTTACCAATCGCCCTCGGTTTCGATGGTGCGCTCGGCCAGGCGATCGATAATTTCGTCCACCACTTCCGGAACGGAGAGCAGTTCGGTATCGCAAACGATGTCGGCCTGTTCGTAAACGGTCTCGCGCTCTTTGAGGATGCTGTCGAGCTTGGCCCGCGGGTTCTCGCTCTGCAACAGCGGGCGGGACCGGTCGTTCTTGATCCGCGCGTAAAGCTCATTGGCCGAAGCCTTGAGATAAATCACTTGGCCGAGGCGATGGAGAATCGAACGGTTGGCGTAGTTGACATACGCGCCGCCGCCTACTGAGATGACCAGATTCTTGGAGCCCTTGAGGCCTTCGATGACTTCGCTTTCGTAGGTGCGGAATTGCTCCTCGCCCTCTTCCTCGAAAATCCGGGGGATTTTCTTGCCCACCTTTTCGACAATCAACCGGTCCGTATCGATAAAATCGTAACCCAATTTTTCCGACAATTCTTCGCCGACTTGACTTTTGCCGGCACCCATCATTCCGATCAGGATTACGCAACGGGAAGACATAGGACACGCTTTCGAATACCCCGGGGCAGCGGGGACTGAGAGATAGGGGTACGAATTTCCAGGGCTAAATCAAGCAGGCTGGAAACCTCGTCAAGAAGTCCAAAAATCGGACGCCGGGCCGTCCGTTGTCAACCTGCGATGGCTCGCCGCATCGCATCCCGGTCCGCCTCGCGTCCAAACCAGATGTGGAAAGACAACGCCCCCTGACCCACCAGCATCGCCAAGCCGTCCTGACCAATCAATCCCCGCGCCCGGCATGCCGCCAGGAAGGGGGTTTCCAGCGGCGCGTAGACCGCCTCGAGCACCGCCGCTCCCTCCGGCAGAAGCGCCGCGTCGAGAGGCAGCGGATCGCTTTCCGGCTTCATCCCCAGACTGGTCGTTTGGTACACCGCGCCGATTTCCGCCAGGTCGGAAGCCTTCACAGCCGGCGGGTCGAGCACCCGCACCGACCGGTCCGGGTAGGCGGCCCGCAGCGAGTCCGCCAACTCTTGCGCCTTGGCCGCCGTCCGGTTGAGCAGCGCGACGCCGCGGGCGCCAGCTTCCAGCGCCCCAAAGGCGACTCCGCGCCCCGCGCCGCCGGTGCCGACGATCAGCGCCTCGCGGGCGAAAACGCTGGCGGGAGCGACCTCCGCCAGACCCGTCACGGCCCCTTGCGCGTCCGTGTTATAGCCCACCAGCGTCCCGTCCTCCTCCACCTTGATCGTGTTGACGGCGCCCACCTTCTCGGCGAGCGGATCGAGCCGGTCGAGGGCTTCCATGACCGCGATCTTGTGCGGAACGGTGACATTGCAGCCGACGAAGCCGAGCGCCCGCAGGCCCCGCACCGCCTCGGCCACGCGCTCCGGCGCCACGGGCAGGGGCACGTACGCCACGTCCAGACCCGCCGCCGCCAGCGCCGCGCCCTGCATCGCCGGGGATTTGGTGTGGCTGACGGGCCACCCCATCACACCCGCCAGGCGCGTCTTTCCACCGATGCCGTTCACTGTCATGGGTAAACGATGTCTCCTGCGCCGGCCGCGAAGGGAAAGAAGAACTGGGCGATGAAGGCTTGAATGAAGGGGAAGAAGATCAGGAACACGAGCCCGCCAAGGGCGATCCAGGGAATGAAGGGGACGTGGTGAACGGCTTTGCCGCGGGGCAGTTTGGAAGCGGTGGCGTAGAGGCGCTCCCAGACCGGAACGGTCGCGGCGGTGCCAGAGTTTTCCACAGCTTCCGAAAAATCTGAAAATTTGTCTTGCTCTGCCGTGGCTTCGAGGGGCACCTTCTCCTCGCCTTGTGCCTGTTCTGACGATCTCGTTCCCGCTCCCTGTCCCGTGTGAACGTCTTCCGGTTCGAAATCTTCTCTCCCCTCGGTTAGTTGGACAGGGTGATATGCGGTCTCCTCGCGGAGACCGCATATCGCTTTTAGGGCCGATGGCGGAGCGATGGCGAATTCGAGGCGCCGGCCAGCGGCCAGCTCCTCCTTGAGAGCCTCGCGAATCTCTTGAATCATCAGGGAATTCTGCGTGTCCACGACGGCCACGGTGATGGCCTGAGGAGTCCGTCGCACAGCGGCGGCGAGCCAGCGGGTCCGCAGGTCCGCCGGCAGCAGCGCAAGCGCGTCCGATGCCGGAGCCTCCTCCCCTTCCAGGCTCAAGTAAGGGATTTCCAGGCTTTCGGCGAGCGAACGTTGCGCTTCGCGTTCTTCTTCCGGGCTCGAAAAGTCGGGGATGTCGATCAACGGCCGGATCGGGCCCGCTGGCGGGGTTTGGGCCGGAGCTTCGTCGCGGCTGGTTTCCGCTTCCAGAAGCAACGCGTCGCGTCCGGCGGAAAGAATGGGCGAGGCGGCGTCGCGCTGACGGAGCCGCTCCCAGACCTTGAGCATCCCGCCCCCCACCGAGCCGAAAAAGCTGGCCAGAACCAGTACCACCACGCTGTAGAACGGCCCCACAGTGGCGCCGATGACGAAGAACAGCTGCACGTCGCCAAAGCCCATGGCGTCCTTGCGGAAGATGATCTTGCCAACGACGCCGACGCCGTACACGAGGAACGAGGCGAAGAAGGCGCCGATGAGGGAGTTTGCCAGGGGCTCCCACCATTGCACGTCGCTGGCCCGCCAAAGCAGATCGCCGGCGGGATTGAGCGTCGCGGGGCCGAGGAACATGGCCTCGACCACGGCCAGCGGATCGCCCCACTCGAGCCGCAAGGCCGGGAATGGCCCGCCGATCGTCAGCAGATTCACGGGGTCCACAAAGCCCATCAGCAACGCGGCGATCAGGGCGCCAATGGCGCCGATGACGGGAATCTGACCGGGAATGATCCAATGATCGAAATCGGTGAAGGTGCCGATAATCAGAATTCCCGCGAAGCCCGCGTACCAAAGCGTTCCCAGATGGTAGGCTCCGGGGGCGTTGTGCATCAGGTACAACCCCAGGAAAATCAGGCCGGTGAGCAGCTCGACCAGGGCATAGCGGGGGCTGATGCGGGCACCGCAGGCGCGGTCTTTTCCGCCCAGAAGCAGATAAGACAATACGGGGATATTGTCATACCACCGTATGGGCGACCCGCACCGGAAGCAAAAGCTGCGGCGCGGCTTGTTCACCGACAAACCGAGCGGCAACCGGTAGATCGCCACGTTGAAGAACGAGCCGAAGAGCAACCCATAGAAAAACGCCGCCACCGCGAAGAAGACGTACACATCGGTGCCGGCCCAGGCCTCGGCCATCGTGGGCACGGCGGACGGGTCGGAGAGCACAGGGTCGGAAACGGCGAGAAGGTGCAGCATAGCTCCTCATGTCTGGCGGGAGTGGGACCGGCGGGCAAGCGCGTTTTGGCCCGCCTTCGAACCCCGCGCCCCGCTCTGTTCCCGTTGCTTCCGCGCCAGGGCCGTCCCAAGTTCCCTTCTATGAGCGACGCCGCCGTTTCCTCCTCCGCCACCAGCCCCGTTCTGCTCTCCGCCGTGGGGCTCGAGAAGCGCTATGGCCGGACGCTGGCGTTGGCGGGCGTCAGCCTGCAGGCGCGGCCGGGCGAGGTGCTCTGCGTCATCGGCCCCAACGGCGCAGGCAAGACCACGCTGATTCAGCTCCTGGCGGGGATCGTCTTCCCCAGCGCGGGCCACGTTACGGTGTTCGGGCTGCACCGGTGGAAGGACAACTTCGCCATCCGCCAACGCAGCACGGTCTTGCTGGCCGATCCCATCGTCGGCGCGTCGCCCACGCCCTACGAATTCCTGCGCTTCATGGCGCAAATCTACGGCATGCCGAAGGAGCGCTTCCTGGAGCGCACAGAAACCCTCGCCCGCGAGATGGCCCTTCTCGATCACCTGCACAAGGGCTGGGAGGAACTGTCGCTGGGCATGACGAAGAAAGCCGGACTGATCGGCTGTTTCCTGCCGCCGGCGGACCTTCGGATTCTGGACGAACCCTTTGCCGGCGGCATCGATCCCATCGGCATGGAGGCCCTCTATCGCTGGATGGACGCGGCCCGGGGGCGGGGCGAGACGATCGTGTTTTCCACTCAGGTGCTGGATCAGGCGGACCAAGTCTCCGACCGGCTGCTGGTGCTGCGCGAGGGCGAACTGGTGGCCAACGCGGCGCCGGAAGCGGTCATCCGCCAAGCCGGCGTGGACCCGGCGGAACCCCGGGCGCTGGCGAGGGCGTTCGTGGCGCTAACGGGCGGCGGGGGTGAGGGATGAGGCGGCCGTGGTGGGCGGTGGCGAAGGGCGTGATCGGGGCGATTTTTTCGCTCCTCGGGTTCTGCCTTCTGAACATCGTCTGGCCGCTCCTCTTGCTGATCCTCTATTTCGCGGGGGAAGGCGGAGCCTGGATGTCCGTCTTCGCCGTCCTCATCAGTTGGATGAGCGGCGTCTATTACGCCAAGCGCATCGCGGTCTCCGATGACCGGCTCCTCTCCATGACGACTCCGCTGACGGCGCGGACCTACCATGGAAACAATCTGCGCCGGGTGGCCCCGGTTTTTCTTCCGGGCGTCCTGATTTCGGCGGCGGGATGTATCGCTCTGCTTGTCCTTCCACCGCCCAACCTCTTGACCGATGGCACCACCCCCGCCCTCGCCCTCAACCTCGCCCTGTCCGTCACCCTCTGCCTCGTCCTGCCGCTGGCCGAGGCCCTCTCCGGCATGGTCTGGACGCGGCTGTTTTTCTTTCCGAGGTTTCTCGCAGGGGCCTTGTTTCGCAGGGGATTTTGGGTGCTGACCGCCGTCCCCTTCATCGTGTTGCTTGTCACCATGGTCAGTGCGCCGGACCGGCTGGCCCAATGGGAGGAACGCCTCCTCGACACCGGCCTCCTCGGCCAGGTCGTCTTCACCCTCGCGGTGCCCTTTGGCGGCGTGGCGCGGTTTGGGGCCGAGGGTACCTCGGCGGCGGTCATGCTGGCGGCCCAGGCGACGTTCCTGGCGTTCTGCGTCACGACCATCGTGCGCCATTGGGGGCGCGAGAAGCCGGAGCTGGCGGGGCCCGCGTTCGAGGACTGGACCCGGCTGCGCGACCGCGTGGAGGACATCGAGACGGAGGCCCTCGACCAGCGCCGCCAACGCCCCCGCCCGGCGCTCTCGAACGCGGCGGAGGACGGTTTCGCCGAACCCGCGCCGGAGTTGACGGAGGAGGAGCAGGCGGCATTCTCAGCCGCCGTGGCGGGCGCCCGCAGCGCCCATCCGCCGCTGGCCTACGAACCCTTTCACACGCCCGAGCGCCAGATGCTGCGCCACTGGCGGTACTGGGCGGGCCTGATCGGGACCCCGCCGCCGCGCCGCTTGTGGATGTCCTGGGTGGCGATTCTGTGGGTCGGGTATGTGCTGGTGCGATGGGCCGGCTGGTTCGAGCCCGGCTTCGCCCCCAACGGCCCGGGCAATCCCTTCGCGGTGCTTGGGCTGCTGCAGGTCCTGACGTTCCTCGGCGTGTGGGCGGGGTGCGCGCTGGGGGGCAGCATCCTGCTCTTCGGGCGCACCGGCCCGGCGCGGTGGACGCGATTCCTGAGGCGGGCGCTCGAGATGGCGTGGCGGCGATGGCTGATCGGCGACGTGCTGGCGGCGGTTCTGCTGGCCGACGCGATGGGCGGGCATCTGGAGAGCACGTTCCTTTACCTGGCGATGTTCGTGCTGCTGCGGGCGGCGCTGCTGTCGGGGCGGGTTGTGTACTCGTCGTGGCGGGGCGGGCGCCGGATGGTGTGGCGGGGCTATGTGTTTTGCGCCATGATTTTCCTGGCGATGACGTGGCTGGCGGCGCCGTTGATGCCGGTGGTGGGAGCGATCTTCCGATCCGAGCCGGGCGGGCCGCTGGCGCTGGATCCGGGGGATATGGGGCCGCTGGTGGCGGCGAGCCAATGCCTGCTGATGTTCCTCTTCGCATTGTCCGGCCTCGCGCTGGCGGCGTGGGCGATCCGGCGAAACGGGGATCAGGTGATTCGATAGACCGCTCCGCGGTCGTTCAACCACAAAACTGCCTCAGGCCAGCACGCGCAGCGGTACAGGCTCAAGACATAGGGGACACTTCTGGTTCAGGACATCGGTACAGCCTTCTCCCATTCTCCCCACCCCAATCTTCCAACCCCAACACCCTCAACCCTTTCCACCCTCGGCGCCCCTAAGCTCCTCTAGTCTGACAAGTGTATCTTGTCTTTCTTGTCCCGTAAGCTCCACATGAGGGGACAAACGGAAGGGCCTGTGTTCTCCTCTTCCCGGTCGACCAGCCATCCCTTCTCTTCAGGATCAGACTCATGACGCTTCGCCTCGAACTTCCCCGCCGCTCCGCGAGCCAAGCCGCTTTCCCCGTTGCGCTGGGCCGCCCCGCCGCCGTAGCAGTGGCCCCGCCAATTCTCCACCACAAGGGCAGGGCCGCTCGCGCGATGGTTCCCGTTTACGATTTCACCACGCAACAAGACGACATCTGGAAAAAGCTCCTCCATCAACCGACCGAGGACGCCCGCACCCAGCAAGCGGTCCGCGAGATCATCGACGACGTTCGCCGCCGCGGCGACGAGGCCCTGCTGGAGTTCACCAGCCGCTTCGACGACGTCGAGCTGACGGCAGCAGGATTGCGCCTCGCCCCCGAGGTTCTTGAGGATGCCTGGAATTCTCTGCCCAGCGATATGCGGGCGGCGCTGCAAACCGCCGCCGACCGCATCCGCGCCTTTCACGAACGCCAGCGCCGCGAGTCCTGGGAAATGGAGGACGGGGCCGGTTTCCGCCTCGCCCAGCGCTGGATGCCGCTCGCCACGGCGGGGCTCTACATTCCCGGCGGCGCGGCCGCCTACCCCAGCACCGTGCTGATGAACGCCATCCCGGCCCAGGTGGCCGGCGTGGATCGGATCGTGGCGGTGACCCCGCCCCAGCGCACCGGCAAGATGAACCCGGCGACCCTCGGCGCGCTGCACCTGCTGGGCGTCGAGGAGGTCTATCAGATCGGCGGGGCCCAGGCCGTGGCGGCTCTCGCCTTTGGCACCCAGTCCCTCCCTCGCGTCGATATCGTGGTCGGGCCAGGGAATAAGTACGTCGCCGAGGCCAAGCGCCTGCTCTACGGCACGATCCGCATCGACATGGTGGCCGGGCCGACCGAGGTCCTGATCCTGGCGGATGACTCGGTGCCCGCCGAGTGGATCGCCGCCGACATGATCGCCCAGGCCGAGCACGACCCGGACGCTCAATCGGTGGTGGTCCTGATCGGCCGCGACGACACGGAAGCCCTCGCCGCGGAATTGGAGCAGCAGGCCGCCCAGTCCCCGCGCCAGGCGGTGCTGCGCACCTCGCTGGAAAACAACGGCGCGGTGATCGTCGGCGCGAACATCGAGCAGGCCCTCGACATCACCGCCCGCAAGGCGCCCGAGCACCTCGAGCTGCTCCTCAAGGACGCCCGCGATCTGGTGCCGCGCATCCGCAACGCCGGGTCGATTTTCGTCGGGCCCCACAGCGTCGAAGCCATCGGCGACTACATCGCGGGGCCGAACCACGTTCTGCCCACCGGCGGCACGGCGCGGTTTTTCTCGCCGTTGTCGGTGCAGGATTTCTACAAGATGACCCAGGTCATCGAGTGCGGGCCGCAGGGCCTTGCCGCCATGGGCCCCGCCGCCGCGCGGTTGGCCGACGCCGAGGGCCTCGATGGCCACGCGCAAAGCATCCGCCGCCGTCTGGCCGCATTGGAGGTGGCGACATGACCGACTCGCCCAAGATCGCCGCGTTTTCGCTCAAGCCCCGCAAAGCCGTGGCCGAGCTAACGCCCTATACCCCCGGCGAGCAACCCAAGCGCCGGATGATCAAACTCAACACCAACGAAAACCCTTACCCCCCTTCGCCCCGGGTGACCGAGGCGTTGGCCAAGCTGAGCCCCGAATCCATCCGCAAGTACCCCGACCCGGTGGGCGAGGCGCTTCTGCAGGCGCTTTCGGTGGACCACCGCGTCCCGCCACGCCAGACCATCCTGACCAACGGGTCGGATGAAATCCTGCGCCTCGCCGCCGAAGCCTACGTCGAGCCGGGCGAAAAGGTCGGCTACCTGTGGCCCACCTACTCGCTCTATCCGCTCTTCGTCGAGAAGGCCGGCGGGGTCGAGGTCCGCATCCCATGGATGGACCGCACGCCAGAGGAAGCGCTCCTCGACGCGCCCAAGGACCTCAAGGTTCTCTACATCGCCAACCCGAACCCGCCCATCGGCAAGGTAGTCGGGCTGGACACGCTGCGCCAGGTCGCCCAGGCCCGGCCGGAAACGCTGGTGGTGGTGGACGAAGCCTACATCTTCTTTGGCGGCGACACGGCCATGGAAATCGTGGCCGAGGGCACGACCCCGAACCTGATGGTGACGCGCACCTATTCGAAGAGCCACAGCCTGGCCGGGCTGCGGGTCGGTTTCGGTTCCTGCTCGCCCGAAGTCGCCGACGTGCTCTATCGCATCAAAGACTCCTACAACGTCAGCGCCGCCGGCCAAGCCGCGGCCCTGGCCGTGCGCGAGGACCAGGCCTACACCCGCAACACCGTTCACTGCATCCGCGCCACCCGCAAACGCCTGACCCACGACCTGCGCGTCATGGGGTTCGAGGTCGAGGACAGCCAGGGCAACTTCGTCTTCGCCAAATGCCGCGACGCCAAGGGTCTGTTCCAGTACCTGCGCGAGAAGGACATCCTCGTGCGGTACTTTGAAACGCCGGAACTGCACGATGGCCTGCGCATCACCATCGGCACGGACAAGGAAATCGACGCCCTGATCGAGGCCCTGCGGGACCGCCTGCGGCCGTAGGACGATGGTTATTGCGGGGTGGGTTTACTTCGGATTGTTCGCCGGGCTCAGCATCGGCGGCACGATCTTCGACGTGCGCGAGCGCGGCCTCAGTCCCTTCATCGCCATGCAGGGGGCGTTGATCGCGTTTCTGCTGGCGGTGATGGGGTATTACCTCACCGGGCACGCCCCTGCCCGGCCCGCGCTGGCTGTGGTGGCTGGCCTTCGGCGCCGCCGTGGTGGCGGAACTGGTGCTCGTGGCGCGCGATCACAAGTACCTGGAGGGCCGCGACGACATCTCGCCCGGCGCCATCTTCGGAGCCAGTGCCGTCACCGCCCTCGCCACGGCCCCAGCGTTCGCCATGGCATTTCTGGCGGTGTTCTGGCGGACGAATTGAAGGGGTCACGGGCTTCCAGCCCGTGACCCGCCAATCACAGCCCACGCCCGATTCCCTGGGCGAACGGCGGGCCTTTGGCAGAGCAGGCCCGGAGTTGGCTCTTCGAGGGAAAGCGCCGCTGATCATGGCCGGGACGGCCATGTTACTTAGAACCGCCGCCAGACACGGGCGGGAGGCGACGTGTTACTCAGAAGGGGAGGAGACGAACCGATGGCTGGTCCTTATTATCCGATGATGGTCGATTTGCATGGGCGGACCGCCTTGATTGTGGGTGGCGGCCCCATCGCCGCGCGCAAGGCGGAGGCGATTATCAAGTACGGCGCCCGCGTCACCATCGTGGCCATCGTGGCCAGCGATCCGGTGCGCGCCATGGCCGAACGCGGCGAGGTGACGCTGCACGAGCGGGCCTTTGAAGACAGCGACCTGGACACACCCTGGATGGTGTTCGCCGCGACGAACGACCGCGCCGTGCACGAGCACATCAAGGAGGAGTGCGAGCGCCGCCGCATCTGGTGCAACATCGTGGACGTGACGGATTTGTGCGCGTTCATCGTGCCGAGCATCATCCGCCGCGGTGAGCTGATGGTGACCATCAGCACCGATGGCATGTGCCCGGCCTACAGCAAATTCCAGCGCAAACGCATGGAGCAGTGCTGCTTCTTCGAGGGCGCCGAGCGATTCATGCACGTGATCGCGGCGGCCCGGTGGGAGCTGAAGGGCCCGCTGGGCGAGGGCCTGGACGACGAGGAAAAGTTCGAGCTGCTGAATTCGCTGATCCAGCAGGGCGAACTGCACGCCACCATGGAGCGCGACGGGGTCGAGGCGGCGAAGGCGCTGGCCAAGCAGCGGATCGAGGAAATCGTGCGCCAGCCAAACGGCCACAACGCCCCGGCCACCAACGGCGCGTGCTGTGGGGCGGGCAAGGGCGAGCGGAAGACCTTGCTTCCCGGGCGCCTTCTCCGCTTCTTTAGCAGGACGAAGTAACCGCGACGGCGCCCGCCACGGGCTCGCCTCGCATTCCGGAGGAACCGGCCTGTGCTGTATATGATTCTGGTCGCCTGGGTTTGGGTGATGACCGTCACGACGTTGACGATTCTGCTGTGGCGGGCGACGCCTCGCGTGGCCGAGGCGCCGTTGCTCGATTTGGTGCTGTCGCTGATGACTTGGGTGCCATGGGTCGCGGCGGGGATCTGGCAGGGATGGCCCGGGTTTTTCGGGTGCCTGATCGGGCAAATCGTGGCGCTTCAGACCTTCATTCTGATCCACGAAATGACCAGCCCGCGCCCCTGCGGTTCGATCCGCAAGACGCTCGACAAATTCGTCGGCCCCACGCGCAATCACCTCGGGCTGTGGGTCACGGTGCCGGCGCTTCCGGCGTTCATTTTCCTGCGCTTCAGCGAAATGTTCCTCTACCCGCTGCTGGTCAAAACGCTGAACTTCCCCCACTACAAGCAAAGCGAATGGGTCAACGTCTCGCGTCAGAAGTTCGAGGGCCTGATCGGCCACGACCTGATCTGGTGCCTGTACTGTGATTGGATGACGGGAGTGTATTCGCTGGGGGCGGAGATGCTGCGGAGCGTCGAATCGTTCTGGTGCCCGATCAAATTCTACCCGGGCAAGAAGTGCGAGAACTGCCGCATCACCTTCCCCGACCACGACGTCTGGGTGCCGCACGATGGCTCGATGAAGGACGTGGAAGCGGCGCTGGAAGAGCACTACTCGCCGGACCCGGATTCGCCGAGAAGCTGGTGGGGCCACCCGGAGCGGGCCGAGGCCGCGGATGGCGCGCCGCAAGCGGAAGCCGAGGAGAAAAAGGCCACGGATTGACACGGATAAGGGGGTCGGATGAAATCATCTGTGCCTATCTGTGTTCATCCGTGGCTAAAATCCAGTCCCAGCACCACCCCCATGCCCCCCGACCCGCAAGCCCTCCTCGACTACTTCGACGCCTGCCGCCTCGGTGACATCGGAGGCATCCGCGCGGCCCTGGCGGCGGGGTTGGGGTTGGAGGTGGATTTTTCCTTGAGGGCCGAGCACAACTTGCCCGATCCGCCGCGATGCGGGCCGTTGCGTTCGCCGGGGTCGCCGTATCTTTTTCCCGCCACGCCTCTGATGGTAGCGATGCGGTTCGATCAGCGCCTCGCCGCCGAGTACCTTCTCGACCAGGGCGCCAGCACCCGGACCACCAACCGCCAGGGCCGCACGTGGCTGCACCTGTTCGCCTGGGGCGGAAAAGCGTGGCACGTGGCGCTGCTGATGGACCACCCGCGGAGCGCGCTGGGGGTGGACGATTACTCGGGTCAGATCGAGCAGGAAACGCCACTGTTCTGCGCCTGCTTCCACCAGAACGAAGCCGCCTGCCGGGAACTCTTGGCACGCGGAGCCGATCCGAATCGGTTTCAGCGCATCGAAGGGACGGACTACCGATTCAACGCCCTGCACCAGGCCGCACGCCATGCGCGTTTGGGGGTAGTGGAGATGCTGCTGGCCCATGGGGCGGACCCGAATCAGAGGACCCTGCCACCGCTCCAGAACCCGAGTTCCGTCTTCGAGAACGGGCGATTCACCGCGCTTCATCTCGCACTCTTGCCCAAGTCCATTTACAAACGCGGGCAGGACGGCGCGGCGCGCGATACGCTCGACACGATCCGGGCGTTGCTCAGGGCCGGGGCCGACCCCGCGCTGACCTGCGAGTGCCAGTTGCCCGTGAACGAGCGTTTCGACGGCCTGACGCCCTACGACTTCGAAGTGGCCCGCCGCCGCGAGCTGGACGAGGAATTCGGGCCGCGGGCCGTCACATCCGGCTGGTTCGTCCGCAACCCGCCCGAGGTGCTGGAGTTGCTCAGAGTGAAGAGCGGAAGCAAAATCGCCACGGATTGACACGGATTGGGATTCGGATGAGATCATCTGTGCCTCTCTGTGTTCATCTGTGGCTAAAACCAGCAAAGAGAGACCCCCATGCCCGAGCCCACGCCGGAACAACGCGAAGCCTTTCGCGCCGCTCGCTGGCGGACCATCTCTTGGAGCGGCCGGGCGGTTCAAAAATTGACTCGGAATATTCCGATCTCGCTGATTTTGTGCGATTTGCCTTCTCTGCGGGAAGTGCCTTGTTTGGAGCCTGTTAGAAACCTCACGAAATATTCTTGGATTTTTGTGCTTGATCCAAGGAAAGTTCTTTGATTTACAGAAATGCCAACTGACAAGGCAGGGTTTGTGAAGCCCCCAGACGCGCCGCCGGCCGGGATCCCGGGTCCCGAGCCAGTGACCGTTGACGGGTGAGTGGACGCCCTTACGAACCATCCCCCCTTCACAAGAGGAGTTCCGTGGAAGCTATGAAATCGCGGATCATCACCTATGCCTTTGTGCTGGCGGCGGCGTTTTTCGCCCTGCCCGCCACCGTCAACGCAGGATCGTACTTTCGGGTCGTCTCCTGGAACGCACGCCATATGGGCTGGAGCGGCGAGACCAATTGGTCCGGCTACGCCAATCAGGTCTGGCAGGACTTTGGATCGAGCAGCAGCGCCAGCAACGGCTGCGACGCCATTTTCCTGCAGGAAGTCATGTACACCAGCAGCGTCGCCTCCTTCGCCTCGGCCATGTCGAGCGTCAGTGGCGTGTCCTGGAGCTACAAGTACAGCGCCAAGCTGGGGCGCTCGTCCTACAAGGAATACTACGCCGTCGTCTATCGCACCGACCGCGTGTCCCACCTGAGCAGTTACACCTACAGCGACAGCGGCGACAAGTTCGAGCGCGAGCCGCACGTGGTGAAGCTGCGCCACAAGAACACCGGGGCCGACTACACGTTCCTGAACTGGCACACGATCTGGGGCACGACCAGCAAGCGGCAGGCGGAAATCGCCGCCATCGGCCCGGTCTTCCGCAGCGTCCAGAACGGCTCGTCCTCCGATCAAGACGTCATCCTCCTGGGCGATCACAACCGCGACGCCACCTCGTCGTGGTGGAGCAATCTAAAGAGCAGCACCTCGCCCGCCGTGTCCTACAAGGTGAACAGCTCGACGACGATCAACAGCTCGTGCAGCTTCGCGAACCCCTACGATCACTTCTGGTTCCAGACGACTTACGTCACGGAATACAGCAGCAGCGGCCGGGATTACATTTCGGGAATGTGCAGCTTCTACAACCTGTCGGACCACGCGCCGATCTGGCTGAAGCTGTACAGCAACAGCGATACGGATTAGCGGCGCCACCACCAGTGCAAGACAGCCGAAAACCCAAGAACCCGCCCCCGCGATGACAGCCTTTGCTGCGTCGCGGGGGTTGCGTTTGGGCGGTCCAGGTCTCACGGTCCGGGTCCAAATTTCGACCGGGAGCAATTTACCCATGGCTACAATCAGCGACCTTCAAGGCATCATCGAGAAAGCGTTCGAACTGCGCGCCGAGGGCGTCCAGCCCGCCACCGTCGAGGCGGTCAACGAGACCCTCGACCTGCTGGAAAGCGGCCAACTGCGTGTCGCCGAACCGGGCGAGGGCGGCCAGTGGAAGATCAACGAGTGGGCCAAGAAGGCTATTCTCCTGATGTTCGCCACGGCCAAGATGGAGCGCATGGAGGCCGGTTGCCTCGGCTTTCACGACAAGGTGGCGGTGCAGAGCGGATGGGGCGAGGGCAGCCCGCGGGTGGTTCCTCCGGCGGTGGTGCGCCGCGGCGCCCACGTGGCCCCCGGTGCCGTGCTGATGCCGAGCTATGTGAACATCGGCGCCTTTGTGGACAGCGGAACCATGATCGACACGTGGGCCACGGTGGGGTCCTGCGCCCAGGTCGGCAAAGGCGTTCACGTCAGCGGCGGCGTCGGCATCGGCGGCGTTCTGGAACCGATGCAGGCCAGCCCCGTCATCATCGAAGACAACGCGTTCCTGGGCGCGCGCTGCGAAGTGGCCGAAGGCTGCATCGTCCGCGAGGGCGCCGTGCTGGCGATGGGCTGTTACCTGGGCAAGAGCACGCGCATCTACAACGCGATGACGGGCGAAACGCTCTACGGCGAAGTCCCCGCGCGGGCCGTGGTGGTGCCGGGGGCGCTGCCGAGCAAAGACGGCACGCATTCGACCTACGCGTTGATCATCAAGAAAATCCGCGACGAGCGGACGGACGCGAAGGTGGCGCTGAATGAGGTGCTGCGGTAGATGTCCGGTAGCGTGGCGAGTCCCGCCCGTGCCCAGCCAGGTGACTCCCACGCACATGAGTTTGAGCGAATCCGAAGCCTGCGGTTGAGAGAGCTGAGGGCTGGCGTTTTGCGGTAAACCGCCGCCGGTCACGGCCGAGACGGCCGTGCTACCTTTAATCCTCGAAGCTGCTGTAGTGATTGTGCAGCGCGATGGCCACGGCGCCGAAGACGCCGGCTTGCTGGCCGAAGGTGTCCTGCACGACGGGCAGTTCGGTTTCGAGGGCTTCGAGGGCGCGGCGTTTGATGGTGTGCTGGATGGCTTGGATCAGTTGGGCGCCTTCCTCGGCCATGGAGCCGCCGATGAGGATGACCTGGGGGGCGAGGAGGTTGACGACGCCGGCGAGGGCGGTGCCGATGTAGTGGCCGCCCTTCTCGATCAGGTTCTCGGCAAGACGGTCGCCCACCTCCGCCGCGTGGAAAATCGCCGCCGGGGTGATCTTGCCGCTGTCGTCGATGTAGTCGGGGATGTGGCTCATGACGCCGCCGCGTTCGATGGCTTCTTCCGCCTGGGCGACGAGGGCCCAGTCGCTGGCCATGGTTTCGAGGCAGCCGTAGTTGCCGCAGTAGCAGATGGGGCCTTCGTCCATGACGGTCATGTGGCCGAATTCGCCGACGGTGGCTTTAGCGCCGCGATAGACGGCTCCGTCGACGACGATACCGATGGCGAGGCCGGGCCCGAGGTGGACGTAGATGAAGTTTTGGGTGTCCTTGAACTTGCCGAAGATGGTCTCCGCCAGGGAGGTTCCGATGACGTGACCGGAGAGGTGGACGGGGACTTTGAAGCGGTTCTGCAGGATCTCGACGATGGGGACGTCCTTCCATTCGTCGAAGCGGGGGAAGGACTTGGAGATGCCGGCGCGTTCGTCGATGAGGCCGCTGATGACGAGGCCGATGTGGCTCATCTCCAGACTTTCGTCGTCCCGGAGGAAGAGGCGCTGGTCTTCGATGGATTCGATGATGGCTTCGATGGCGGCGTCGACGCCCATGCGGGGATCGAAGGGGCGGGGGACATGATTTTGCAGGCGGCCTTTCATGTCGCTGCTGGCGCACATGATGCCTCGGCTGCTGAATTCGACGGCGACGATGCCGCCGGCTTTGGGGTTCACATCGAGGAGTTGGGCTTTGCGGCCGCCGGTGGAGGTGGCGAAGCCTTCCTCGATGACTTCGCCGGATTTGACGAGGTCCTGCACGACGGCGGAGACGGTGGGCAGGTTGAGGTTCATGAGATCGGCGAGGGCGCCACGAGAGATGGGGCCTTCTTTCCAAAGTTGATAAAGGACCTGGGCGCGGCGAGAGTCCCGCGACCGCATCAACATCGCGCTTCCGGTGCCGGAGGGAGAAGACATAAGGACCATGGGTTGCTCGATTTCGGCCATGTTGCAAGGAACCATCGGGAGGGAGTGTACTCTGGGGACTTCTTTACGAGGATTCTGTAAAGAAGCGCATGATGAAGGGCTCGCACGGCGCAATAAGTCAACCATTTTCGAAAAGTTGGGAGGACAATGACGATAAAGGCCTCGCTACGCCGTCCCCTCAGGCCCATCGGTGAGGTTTCGTTCCAAAGTCTTCGCCCGGGGCCGGAATCGGATTGCGCGCCTTCGCCGCCTGCCGTTTAGTGGCGCGGGCTTGTTTTACGCGCGGGAAATCTCGACGAGTGAAGCCATTCCCGGTTGATGCCCTGCCTTCTTCCGTGTGGGCTGAAACGAAGAACGAACCTCCAGAACGCCCTGTACAAGACGAATTCGATCCGATGCCGAAGACGACCACCGTGCCCGCTTTTCCGATGCTGCGAACGAAACACTCACGCGCCTCTCTGGCCGCGGCCGCGGCTCTCGCTTTGGCCCTGGCGGGGACCTCCGCGGCCCGGGCGCAGGAACTCCTCGACAAGTCGGTCGCCAAGGCCACCGAACTCCAGCCCACTCCCAACACCTTGCTGGCCGCGGATCTCTTTAACGATTCCACCCCGGAAATCGCCGCCACCGACACGCAGGGCAACGTTCTCATTCTCAGCGGCTTGAACGGCGACGCCCTGGCCCAGGCCAGCGTCGGCATACCTCTGACGGGGCCCATCGCCGGCAATTTCCTGGGTGACGACTCACTCGACCTGGCGGTGGGGGATAACGAGGGGCGGGTGCGCATCTTCGATGGCGGCACGCTCGAAGTCCTCGTCGACAAACCCATTTCGAGCAACCCCTTCGCTCTTCTGCCGACGACGGTGCTCTCGGGCCAGCCCGGCGAGCCCGATCTGCTGATCGTCGCCGACCAGAGCGGAACGATTTTCGGACTGAAGGCGGAAAGTCCTCAACCCGGCGAATGGACGGTGAACGAGGCCTTCCCCGCCTATCAAGCCAACACGTCCTTCAGCGCCCCGGCGGCGGTGGGCAGCGTGCGCAACGCCAACGCCCGCGAGGTGGTCTTTCCCACGGGCAACGGCGACATCGTGATCCTGAACACGGAAACGGGCGAAGCGGAAAAACTGACGGTGAAGGAAAGTCTACGCATCACGGGCATTCCGTTGCTGATGGACCTGAACGGCGACCGGCGCGACGACATCGTGCTGGTCTTCGACGGCGGCACGATGCGGGCGGTGACGTATTCGGGTACGCGCAAGATCGACCGTCTCTGGGAAGTGAGCCTGGGCGCCGATCCGGTCTCCGATCCGGTGCTGGCGACCTTCCCCAACAGCAACGACCAACTCATCTTCGTCGCCACCAAGAACACCTTGAAGGCGATCAACCCCCGCGATACCAGCCAGCAGATGAATCCCAGTTCGCGGGAGTTCAGCGGCATCAGCACCCAGTTGACCCTGATTCCCAGCAGCGTCGGCTATCCGCGGCTAGCCTTCGGCATCGGGCGCCAGCTTTGCCTGATGTCCACCGACAAGTGGTTCGGCGGTTACGCGTCGGAGAATTTCGAGTCGGTGGAGTTGGCGGAAAGCCCGGCGAACACGATGGCGGCGATACACCTGGGGGAGGGGGACGACATGGCCCGGCTTGTGGCTCTTTCGGCCAACGGGCGGCTGGACTTTGTGGATTTCTCGAGTTCGGCGGTGACCAATCGGACCTACAGCCCCTGGATGACGCGGGGCGGCAATTTCGAGCGCACGCTGCGATTCGATTACCGGTTCTTCGATCTCGAGCAGCAGCGGCGCAACGCGCTCTTCAACGAAGTGGCCAACAAGCAGCAGGAAGTGGAATTGGCGAAGGCGGAAGGCGAGTGGGACGCGGCGATCACGGCGGCGGCATGGCTGCGAAGTTTCGATCCGCTGAACGCCGAGTACCAGTCCCAGGTACGGTCTCTGAAAATCCGCAAGCACCTGTGGACCATCCTGGGCATCGCGCTGCTGGCGCTGGCGATTCTGGGCTTCACGGCCTATCTGATCATTCGCCTGATGATGCTGCGGCAGTTGGAGACGAAGGCGCGGCAGGCGGTGGCGCAGGGGCGCATGGAAGAGGCCCGGGGGCTCTATGAGAAGCTGTATTCGAAAGTGCCGAAGAACGACAAGGTGGCCGAGTCACTCGCCACGGTCTATGTGAGCCAGCGCTATCACGCGGCGGAGTCGGTCCCCGTGTACGGCCGGGTGTACGAGAAAGACCCGGAGGCCAAGGCGATCCTGCACGCCTACGCCCGCAGTCTAATGCAAGCCGGCAAGATCGACAGCAAAGCGCAGGACATTTACGAGAAGGCGCTCCGCAGCGATTTCTCCGAACCGCCCGTGCTGGAGTACGCGATCGGCCTGTGTCTCAAGGGGCAGGGCGATTTCCAGGGCGCCGGCAAGCGTCTGCGCGCGGCGCTGCGCGGCGGCTACACACGCGACGAAGCCTACAACGCCCTCTGCGATGTGTACCTCGCCACGGGGAACACGTCGGCCAAGGCCCTGCCGGTTTACAAACACGTCTATCCGACCCGCCAGGACGATCAGCGTTACCTGGAGGCTTATCTCGAGTCGTGCATCGACGCCAAGCGCACCGACCCAGAGGTGGAGTCGCTGTGCCTGACGGTTCTCGAAGGCAACAGTTCGAATGTCTCGGCCTATCGGCATCTCGCGCTCGTCGAACTGCAGAAGGGTGAAATCGGGCAGGCCATCGACAACGTGAAGAGCGCGCTGCGCGTGCAGCCGGAAGACGAGGGCGCGGTCGGGCTGCTGGCCTATTGCTACCTGCGCCAGGAACGGACCGACGAGGAAGCGCTGTCGGCGTACCGGCACGCGCTCAAGTTCAACAGGAACGACCGCGAGATCCTCCGCATGCTGGCCGGCTCTTATTTCCAGGCCGGCCGCTACGATCAGGAAGCGGTCGAAGTCTACAACGCCAGCTACGAGGAAAATCCCTCGGACGTGCCGACGCTGCGGGCGCTCGCGCAGACGGCCCGGCTGACCCGCAACCACGACATGACCGTCCGCGCTGTGGAAGCGCTCAATGGCCTCGGCCAGGGCGACCCGATGCTCAACGCTCAGTTGGCCTCCTCGTATGTGGCCAAAGGCGTTTACGAACCGCGCGTCGAGAAAGTCTTTCGCGACGCGCTGAGGATGGAGCCCGGGAAGCCGGAATTCGTCGCCGGTCTCGCCCGCATCCACGCTTCGGAAAGCCGCGATACCGTCGAGTCGATTCCGGTTTACGAATCCCACATGAAGATGCAGCCCGATGACAAAGCGATCGGCCTACGCCTGGCCAATGCGTACATGAAAGCGAATCGCTATCAGGACGCGACGATTCTGGCCAAGCGGCTGTTGCAGACTTCGCCCGGCGACGAGGAACTCAACCGCCTGATCGCGATGGCCAACCTCTACGACAACAAAATCGATCAGGCTGTCGACGAATACACGGCGATCCTGTCGCGCAATCCCAACGACAAGGAAGCGCTGGTGCTGCTGGGGACGGCCTTCGCCCAGAAAGCGCGCACCGACGCCGAGGCGGAAGATATCTACCGCCGGGCCGCGACGGCGGAAGCGGGCAATTCGGACATCCAAATGGCTTTGGGGCGCTGCTTTGTCGAGAAGGGCGACGCGGAGCGGGCAGTCGAGAGCTATAAGGCGGCCATGAAGGCCCTGCCCAAGGGGGGCGAGGAGACCCTGGTGCGGCATCTGCAGGAAGTGCTGGCGCAGAAGCCGCGCGAGGCCCAGGTGCGCTGGCTTCTCTGCGAAGTGCTTGTCGAATCGGGCCGTTTCCGGGAAGCCCTCGAACACTTCGGCGCCGTCTACGAAGCCAGCCCGAACAGCTTCGGAAATCCGGTCCTGCGGGCCCTCGATCAAATCCTGCAGCGCGATCAGAAGAACGTCCCCGCCATGACCATGAAGGGCCGCATGCTGGCCGACGCCAAGCAGTGGAAGGCCAGCAAGCAGGTGCTGGAAGAAGCCTACAAGTTGCAGCCTAGCAGCGCCGAGGTGGTGGCCGCCCTGGTGAAAACCTACGAGCGCATCCTGGAGGAGAAGGAAGACTCGGAGGTGCGCTTCGCCGTCGGCAAGATTCACTTCCTCAATCAGGATCACGACAAGGCCATTGGCTGCTTCCAGAAGACGGCGCAGGATTACCGCTGGGAAGCGGAATCGACCAAGATGCTCGGCAAGTGCTTCATGGCCAAGGGCATGCTCGATCTCGCCCTGCAAGAGTTCAAGAAGCTGGTCGTCGACGAAGAGACCAAGGAGATCCTCTACGACCTGGCGCAGCGCTACGAAACGAAGAAGGACCTGGTGGGCGCCAAGACGGTGTACCGGCAACTCTTCGCCGCCGACATCGACTATAAGGACGTGCGCCAGCGCTTTGAAATGCTTTCCGGCACGACCAGCAACCCGATGGCCTTTACGGCGGCCTACGACAAAACGAGTATGGTGGACGCGATGAGCGAGAGCGCCCAGCGGCGCTATGAATTGCAGGACGAACTGGGCCGCGGCGCCATGGGCATCGTGTACCGCGCCAAGGACAAGGAACTCGAAGAAGTCGTGGCCCTCAAGATCCTGCCGGACGCCATGTCGAACAACCCGGAAGCGGTCCGGCGATTCAAGATCGAAGCGCGCAACGCCCGCAAACTCAGCCACCCGAACATCGTCCGCATCCACGACATCGGCGAAGAAATGGGCCGCAAGTACATCTCGATGGAGTATGTGGACGGCAGCGACATCAAGAAGAAGATCCGCACGGAAGGCAAACTCGACCTGAAGACGACCTTCCGCTATGGCATCGCCATCGCCGACGCGCTCGGCTACGCCCACCGCCTGCAAATCGTCCACCGCGACATCAAGCCCGCCAACATTATGCTGACCAGCGGCGGCGAGGTGAAGATCACGGACTTCGGTATCGCCAAGATGCTGGACCAGACCGGCGAAGGCACCATGATGGGCGCCGTCATCGGCACGCCGCTCTACATGAGCCCCGAGCAGGTGCAGGGCATCCCCGTCGACAACCGCGCCGACATCTACGCCTTTGGCATCATGCTCTACGAATTCGTGAACGGCAAACCGCCCTTCACCGAAGGCGATCTGGCCTACCAACACATCCACCGGGATCCGGACCGCCCGGAGGGCTGCCCGGACGAACTCTGGGAAATCATCGCCAAGTGCCTCGCCAAAGACAAGAACGACCGCTGGTCGAAAGCCGAGGAAATCGTCGAAGCTCTCAAGACCGCCCAAAAAACCGTCAGCGGCGTGGCTTAGGACAGCGGAGGAATCTCCCGAGGGGGCTTAGCACGACTCCGTTTCTCGAGTTCGTGGGGGTGGGAATTCAGCTTATCCGGAACTCCATCTCCGCTCATCCGTGACCATTTGCCCTTCCATGGCTTTCCAGCGCCCATGCCGTCCGTGGCGCGGCGAAATCGCCGGAACAAAACCCCCGCTCCCCCTGTCTTGTCTCTCCGCAAGCGATCGCAACATCACCAATTGAGTTCCCTCTCGGAGGACATCATCATGGCAGGCAAGCAATCCCCCCGCCCCCGGGCGGCGTGGCGGTGGGCGTCCCTGGCGTTTGGCGGCGCCCTGACCCTTTCGCTGGCGAGTACCGCGTTGACCCAGAATAACCCCCAGAAACCCCAGAAGAATGGCGACTCGCTAAGCGAGAAGCTGGGCGGCGAAGACCGCGCCACGGCCCATCTTTCCACGGACAAGCCGATCTACAAACCGGGCGAAACCGTCTATATTCGCGGCGTGCTGCTGGACGCGTTCAGTCACGCGCCGGTCGCGTCAAACCCAAACAATGCGTGGCAACAGCAGGCTTTCGTCGAAGTTCGCTCGCCGCTGGACGCGGTCGTGGCGGGCGGCAGCGCGAACCTGGAAAACGGCGCCTATGGCTTCAAATGGGAGATCCCCAAGGCGCAGGACGGCGGCGATTATACCATCAAGCTGAGCTTTCCCCAGGGCGGCTACGCGCCGGTCGAGCGCGAGTTCAACATCCGCGCCTACCGGGCCAAGCGCTTCCGCACGCAGATCGAGTTCGCCCGCGAGGGCTACGGCCCCGGCGACAGCGTCCTGGCGACCATGGATATCAAACGCACGGAGGGCGAAGTGCCCGCCGGAGCGCCCGTCACCGTGATCGCCCGCGTCGATGGCACCGAGGTGCATCGCTCGCAAATGGAAGTCCCCGCCAACGGCATCGTGACCGCGCGGTTTGACCTGCCGGAAACGATCGCTTTTGGCGATGGTACGCTGACCTTCAGCGTGGACGACGGCGGGGTGGAATCGGCGTCGAAGACCATCCCGATTTTGCTGCAACACGTCACGCTTCAGGTCTTTCCAGAAGGCGGCGACCTGGTCGGCGGCGTCGAGAACCGCGTGTACTTCGAAGCCACCGCCCCCAACGGCCGTCCCGCCGACATCGTGGCGGAATTGCGAACCGCCTCCGGCATCGTCATCGACCGCGCCGAGAGTGAACACGAGGGCCGAGGAACGTTCACGTTCACGCCGAAGGCGGGCGAAGAGTACGTCCTTGCCGTCATCGAGCCCTGGACCGTGACGACCACGGCGAAGCTGCCGGTGGCGCAGCGCGAGGGCGTTGTCCTGCGCGCGACGCAGACAAAGTACGGCCCGGCCGAGCCGGTGGAACTGCACGTCGCCAGCGCCCATCATCAGAGCGTGGAAATCGTGTTGTCGCAGCGCGAGAAACGCCTCGCCGCGCAAGGCTTCACGCTGACCCCGGACCGCCCGCAGACGGTGCGTCTCCAGGTGCCCGACGGCGTCAGCGGCGTGCTGCGCGCCACCGTGATGACCCGGGGCCAAGGCTCAGAGCTGCCGCTCGCCGAACGCCTCGTCTTCGTCGAACCGGAGCGCCGCCTCGTGATCAATGTCACCCCGGACAACACCGCGAAAACCCCCGCGTCGAAGGTTTCGCTGAAGGTCACCACCACGGATCAGAACGGCAAACCTCTGCCCGCGACGGTCGGCCTGACGGTGACGGACGACGGGACGCTGGAGATGGTGGAGGACCGCCAGAAGGCGCCTCGCCTGCCCGCGATGGTGTTTCTGGAAAACGAAGTCGAGGACTTGGCCGACGCGCAGGTGTACCTCTCCGATTCGGAGGAGGCCCCGCAGGCGCTGGATCTGTTGCTGGGCACACAGGGCTGGCGGCGCTTCGCTTACGTGAACGTCGATCAGTTCCTCTCGAACCACGGCGACGCGGCGAAGCGGGCGCTGGCGATGAGGGAGCAGCGGGTGTATTATCCAAAATCCGGCCGGATGGAAATGCGCCTGGACGCGATGGCGGTGGGAGCCGCCGGGGCCGTTCCGCCTCAGCCCATGGCGGCCCAGGCCGCGCCTTTCGCGGCGGAGGGAATGGTGCAAGAGGAGAACGAGGCCCTCGGCATGGACGACGGCATGGATCCGTTCATGGAACTGGCTGCCGAGGCCCCCGAGGAACCGCGGGCCATTGCCGAGAAGAAGGATGAGGCTTTCGCCCAGGACATGGCTGAACCCGCCCTCGCCCGGGAAGCGGCCCTGTTCGATGAAGACTTCGCCGGGCCCGAGCGCCGCCGCCAGCTCGCGGCCTCCCGCATCGCCCAGCCCTACCCCAGTGGCAGCGGCGTGGTAGCGGTGCGCGTTTACGCCCACAAGACCCGCGAGAACCGCCTGCCCGACGACCGAACCGATTTCGCCGAGACCGTTTACTGGAACGCCGGTCTGCGCACCGACGCGAACGGCGAAGCCACCGTCGAGTTCGACCTCAGCGATTCCATCACCACCTTCCGCGTGATGGCCGATGGCTATGGCGACAAGGGCGCCATTGGCGCCTCCGACGCGGAAATCGAGAGCCGCCGGCCGCTGAGCCTGCGCGTGCGTCCGCCGCTGGAAGTCACCGCCGGCGACACCATCCGCATCCCCGTGACCATCGCCAACGAACAAGACACCGCCCGCGATGTCGCCATCACGGCCAGTGTCACCGGTGCCGACCTAGGCGAGGACGTCCCCGAATCGGTGCGCGTCGCCGCCGGAGAACGCGCCACCTTCTACCTGCCCGTGACGATCCCCGCCAAACCCGGCGAGGCCGAAGTCCTCGTCACCATCAGCGACGGCGAGAACAAGGACTCGGTGACCCAGATGATGCCCATCGCGTCGCGCGGCTTCCCCGTGTCCATCGCCGAGGGCGGACTCCTGAACGGCAAATCGACCCACACGATCACGATCCCGGCGAGTGTTCTCGACGGCACCGTGAAGGCCAAGATCGAGGCCTATCCGAGCCCGCTGGCCAACATGACGAGCGCCCTGGAAGCCCTGATCCGCGATCCCTACGGCTGCTTCGAGCAAACCTCTTCGACCAACTATCCGCTGGTGATGGTTTGCCAGTACCTGGAATCCCATGCCGGCGCCGACCCGGCCCTGCTGAAGGAAGCGCGCGAGAAGCTCGACGCTGGCTACAAGCGCCTCGTCAGTTTCGAGACCAAGGAAGACGGTTTCGAGTGGTTTGGCAGCACCCCGCCGCACGAGGCTCTGACGGCCTATGGCCTGATGGAATTCGTGGACATGGCGCAGGTTTACCCGGTGGACCCGGCGTTGATCGACCGCACGGCCGATTGGCTGCTGAGCCGTCGCGACGGCCAGGGCGGATTCAAGCGCGATCCCAAGGCCCTGGATAGCTTTGGCCGCGCCCCCGAGGAACACACCGACGCCTACATCACCTGGTGCCTGACCGGCACCGGCCGCCCCGCCGCCGATTTCGAGACCGAACTGCAGAAGGCCATCGAACGCGCCCGCACCACCGGCGATCCCTACATCGTCGCGCTGGTGGCGGATTCGCTCCAGAACGCCGGCCGCTCCGCCGACGCCAAGCCCCTGATGCAGCGCCTCGCTGCGATGCAGGACAAGGATGGCGCGGTGACCGGCGCCGACGCCACCATCACCATGAGCGGCGGCATCTCTCGCACCATGGAGACGACTTCGCTGGCCGTGCTCGCCTGGCTCGACGACCCGGCCTATGCCGCCAACGTCGAGAAAGCCATGAAGTGGATCGCCGAGCAGTGCGAAGGCGGCAGCTTCGGTTCGACGCAGGGCACGGTGCTGGCCCTCAAGGCCATCATCGCCTACGACACCGCCCGCGCCAAGCCCGACGCCCCCGGCACCATCCGCCTGATCGCCGACGGCAACCCGATCGGCGAAGTGAGCTTCGAAGCCGGCGCCGAGAAACCCCTGCTCCTGCCGGACATCGCGGGCCTTCTCAGCCCCGGCGCTCACACGATCACGCTGGAAATGGACGGTGGTTCGGCGATGCCCTACGCCATCGAGATTGGCTTCCACGCCGACACGCCGGAGAACTCGGGCGATTGCCCCATCGATCTCGTGACGGAAATCGCGGATAAGACGCTCGCCGTCGGCGAGACCACGGAGATCACCGCTGTCGTGACGAACACGGCGGACAAAGGCCAGCCCATGACGATGGCCATCGTCGGCATGCCGGGCGGCCTGGAACCGCGCATCGAGCGCCTGCAGGAGTTGCGCGACGAAGGCCGCTTCGCCGCCTATGAACTGCGCGGGCGAGACGTGGTGCTGTACTGGCGCGACATGGCGCCCAATGCGAGCGTCGAAATCCCCATCAGCGCCACCGCCACGACCCCCGGTACCACCACCGGACCGGCCAGCCGCACGTACCTGTACTATACGCCGGAAGCCAAGATCTGGCGCGAAGGCATTGTGGTGACGATTACGGAGTAAGCTCCGCCGAAGGAAGTCCATCCGCACATCGCACGGCCCGACTCCTGAGGAAACAGCCTTGGGGGCCGGGCCGGTCGATTTTTAGGAAGCTTTTTGAGAAGCCAATTTCAACAAAAACGCCTCGATGGCCTCCGCCGCGTCATCCCAGTTCGGCTGGGCCAGGTAGGCTTGGCGGGCGGCGGTGGCCATGATCTGGCGATGGGCGGGGTTTTGCGACAGTTCCCGCAGAATCAGCGCCAGCGTGTCGATGTCGCGGGGAAAGACGAGGAAACCGTCCCGGCGATGGGTGATGAACTCGTGGGGAGCGCCGGGAGTGCTGGCGACGGGGATGACGCCGTGGGCCATGGCCTCCAGGTAAATGATCCCATAACCTTCGTATTGAGAAGGATTCACCAAGACGTGCGCCTCGCGAAAGAGCCCGCCCAGCACATCGTCGTCCACCCGTCCGTGGAAGGTCACGCGGTCGCCGAAGGGCGAGGCCACCTGGCGCATGGCTTCCGCGTGAACCGGATCCAAGTCTCCGCCGCCTACGATGTCCAGGCGCCAATCGACATCCTTCAGAGCACGCAACGCCCCAAGTACCGTCGGCAGGTTCTTTCGCGGGATCAGGTTTCCCACGAACAGAAGACGCAAGGGGCCGTCGCTGGCCTTGCGTAAGTCCTCTTCGCTCATGTCTTGACCCACGCGATGCGCCGCCGAAGGCCGGGCCACGACATTCGGCAGGTCCGCGCCGAGCACCCGCTCGACCGTTTTGCCCGTGGTGACGCTGTTGACGATCAGGCCGTGCACCGTCTGAAGGTAGCGCTTTTCCACCCGCCGGACGACGGCGCGTTGGCCCACTGCCAGAGTCTCGCTGCTCTTCAGGTGATGAACCAGCGCCACGATGGGCGCCTTGATCTGGCGCCGCACCCTCCGGTTCAGCAGCGCCAGCGAACCGTGGCACAGCTCGTCCTGGACAATAACGTCGAACCCGCCCCCGGCGAGCCTTTCGCGCGTCGCGGGGTCGAAGTTGTGAAGCATCGCCTCGATGGTCGAGGCGGGCGTGGGGAGGCTGACGACTTCCACCATGTGCCCCCGGCCGCGGAGCCGCCGCACCACCTCGCGGTCGTACAGGTAGCCGCCGGAAGTCTGGTCCAGCGAGCCGTAGATGACGAAAGCGATGCGCATGAGAGTCTCGGGCGAAGTCGGGGAAAATCAGGCCATGTTGGCCGCCGCCTGGGTGGCGCCGGCTTGGCGGTGGACGGCCGGGCGGAGGAAATCGTAGGACGCCCAGATCTGCGGTGTCTCCCACATTTTCACGACGAGGCGCTCGACCGAGGGCGCGCTAATGCGTTCGCTCAGTTCTTCGGCGAAGAGGCGGGCGAAGAGTTCGAGGCTCGGGTTCTGGCCCTCGAAAGCGGGCAGATCGTTGAGCGTCTTGTCTTTGTACTTCGCCACCAACGCATCCAAGTTCTCTTCAATGTCTGTGATGTCCATCAGATAGTTGTGGCGGTCGAGGGCCGAGCCGATCAGTTGCACTTCGGCGCGGTAGCTGTGCGAATGCCAGTCGTTTTCCGCGCCCCAATCGCCGCCGATCAGGTAATGCTGGGCCACGAAGTCGCGGATGACGCAAACGGTATACATGTTTGATTCCTCTTAGGTTGGGTCGTCGTAGGTCAGCAAGACCTGGAGGGCCTCGCCGGGCGTTTCGTCCAGCAGGCGGAAGGCCTCCGCCGCGTCCTCCGCGGGAAAGCGATGCGTCACCAGCCGGTCCGCCGGGACGTCGCGCAGCAGCCGCAGCGCCGCCTCCATCCGGCGGGCCTTGTCGAAACGCCCCGTCAGGTGCGGCGCCAGCGTGCTGACCTGGCTGCTGACGATTTGCGCGCGGGACCGATGAAATCGCCCGCCCAAGTCCAGCGCCGCCCGCTTGCGCCCGTACCAGGAGCCCACCACCACGCGGCCGCTGAAGGCCACGAGGTCGAGAGCGAGGTTGAGCGCCTCCGGGTTGCCGGACAGCTCGAACACCAGATCGCATTTGGCAGCCCACTTCGCGGCCGCTTCGTCCGGCGCGAGCACTGGAATCTGGAGCGCCCGCGCCAGATCGCGGCGGGACTCGGTCAGCTCGATGGCGGCGAACTCGACGCTGGGAAAGCGCTTCGCCTGAAGGCTCGTCAACATCCCCACGATCCCGAGGCCAATCACCGCGACGCGCTCGCCCACGATGGGGGCGCCGTCTTGCAGCAGCGACACCGCCGTCTCGACGTTCGGCAGGAGCGCCGCGCCCTCGAAGTCCGCCGCCACAGGGCCGTCCAGATCTTCGCCGATCCAGCCATCGAGGCCGATCAGTTCGTCCCAGCCCGCCAGAAAATGGCTCGCGTGGGGATGGAAAGCGAACACTGGCTTGCCGACGGCCGATGCGTGCGCCGGATCCCCCACTGCCTCGATCATGCCCGCGCAGGCGTAGCCATACCGCAACGGGTACGCGACGCCGCAGCCGAGGGCCGCGATCGACGAATCGACCACCATACCGTCGGGGACTTCGCCCCGAAAAAACAAGCGTTCCGTACCGGCACTAATGGCCGAGCAAACGGTGCGCACCCGCACCTGGCCCGGCGCGGGAGGGCCGAGGGTTTCCACCACCACCCGGACTTGGCCCGGCTGCGCGATTTCGATGGCCTGGCGTGTCAGGGGCTCGTTTCGGCTCATGCCGTCTCGCCGTGGCGGTGGCCGTTGGTTCCTTTGTGATGGCCATTCAGGGGCGCTTCCTCGGGCTTCTTCGCCGCTGTCGTGGGGCCGTCTTCTTCCCAGACCGGATCGCCTTGCAGGATCAGGTCTTCGCCCAGGTAGCGGACCCGCTTGTTGGCGAGACGGGGAAAGCTCGAGCCTTTCGACCCGTTTCCGCCGCTGAGCGAACCCACCGCGTGAACGCCACCGCCCACCAGCATCGACGTGATCGTCAGCACGACGTGATCGACCAGCCGCGCCGTCAGGAAACTGGTGATGACCTGGGCGCCGCCCTCGACCATGACGCTTGTGATGCCTTCATCGCCGAGGCGATCCATCGCCGCCGCCAAATCGACGTGGCCGTGGGCGTCGGCGGGCACTTCCAGGATACGGGCGCCGGCTGATTCCAGGGCCTCACGCCGCTCCGCGTCGGCCTGCGGCGTGCAGAAAATCCAGGGCTGGCGGGCCGGATCGGTCAGCAAGCCGCAATCGGCGGGCGTCCGCAGGTGGCTGTCGAGAATGATCGGCTGGGGGTTTTCGCCCGCCACGTGGCGCACCGTCAGGCTGGGGTCGTCGGCGATCACCGTTCCCACGCCGATCAGAATGGCGTCGTGGTCGGCCCGGAGCTGATGCGTCATTTCCAACGACTCGGGTCCGGAAAGGGCCAGCGGCTTGCCGCGCCGCGCGGCGATGCAGCCGTCGATGCTTTGCGCGTAAGACAGCGTCACGAACGGCCGTCCGGTGGTGCGCGCGAAGGCCGGGGCGCGATCCAGCAGGTTTTGCTCGTCGCTGTTCTGCGGCGCGAAGGGGCCGCGTGCCGGACCCAGGTTCAACAGATGGCGCATGCGCTGCACCTTCGTCGCCAGGTAGTGGGCATTGTCGCTCGTCACAACCTGGGGCGTCAGGGGCACACGGCGCGTGACAGGGATGCCATAGCCGCGCAGCCCTTCGATTTTGGCGGGATTGTTGGTCAGGAGCCGTATCGATCGCACCCCGAGTTCGCGCAGCATGTGGGCGCCGATGCTGTAATCGCGCTCGTCGGCGCCGTGGCCCAGCGCCAGATTGGCGTCCACGGTGTCGAGGCCTTCGTCCTGCAGGTTGTAGGCTTTGAGTTTCTCCAGGAGCCCGATGCCTCGGCCTTCCTGGCGCAGGTACAGGATCACGCCGCGGCCTTCGCGGGCGATCAGCTCCATCGAGCGCTGCAACTGCTCGCCGCAATCGCACCTCAGCGAACCCAGCACGTCGCCGGTGAAGCACTCGCTGTGGATGCGGCAGAGCACGTCCTCGCCGCCCTGCACATCGCCGGCCACGATGGCCATGTGCTCTTTGTCATCCCAGGTGTTTTCAAAGAAACAGAGGTGGAACGTGCCGTCCGTCGTGGGGATGCGGGCGCGGGTCAATTCTCGGACTTTCAGGGCGGGGCGCGTGGTGGTTTTCAACACAGCAAAATTCTTTCTATCGGCCCGGCGCAAAGCCCATGGGTGGGGCGTGTGCCGGATGTCCTACGTCAATCTCGCTCCGGAATGCAATCGGTGCCGAAGCCTCCACCGCAAAAAGCGAGAGTCATTCCGCATCATGTCCTCAAGCCGCTGTGGCGCAGAAATTCCTCCTCCGCCCGCCGAGCTTCTTCTTCTTCCAGACCCGCGCGGCCACTGAGAAATCGATCTTCCGGCGAGACGAAGGAGAGGGGTCCGCTGCCGAAGTGCATCACCGCGATGGCACTCGCGATGAGGGCGATTTCCGCCGCGCCGACATTTCGGCTCAGCGAAAAAGCCGACACGATCAGCAACAGCAGGAACGCCGACGTGCGTTCGAGCCAGCCCGCAGCGATCAGCAGCACCGCCAGCCCTCCCACGCCCCCCAGGAGCCACGCCAGCGCAACGCCACGGCCCGCGAAAATCCCCATGCTAAGGTCTCCCCGCAGAGCGGGGCCGAACAGCGCCTCGAGCGTCAGAGCCCCCAGCACAACGGTCGCCCACCGCGCCACAAACCCCGCCGCCGGAACGAAGCGGGGAGGCCTCGGCGCGGAGGGATGAAGCGGCGAATCGGGCGCTATCTTGCCAAACATCAGGAACCCGTCGCGCACGAACATCAGCCCATAGGGCAATCCGAACGCCACCGCCGCGGCGGTCGTTACCGGAGGCTGGAACAGGGGAAAGAGCACGGTGGCGATGAATCCCATCTGGGTCCCCGCCAGAAGGCGCCGGGCGTTGCTCTCCGGCAGTTCGACGGCCCGGCCGCTGTGGTGCTCGCGCATCCAGACCAGCACCCGCCACAGATAGGGCGCCGCCGCCAGCGTCAGGTACCACAGCGGCAACTGGCCGTACTGCACCGCCAACGCCGTGGCCACCGCCATTCCGAGACTGTCCAGCTCCATGTCGAGTTTCTTGCCCAACGCCGTGCAGTGGTCTGTTTTCCGGGCCATCCAGCCGTCGGCGTAGTCGGCGCACACGGCCAAAAGATAGATCGCCGCCGGCACCCAGAGCCAGAGGCCTTCGGGTTTCGGCGAGAGCACGAAACCGGCGACGGCGGCGAAGCCGAAACCCCGGAACAGCGTGAGCGCGTTCCCGGCGCCCAGGACCGGCAGGATCGCTTCCTCGCCCTCGCGATGATTTTCCGCGAGGTGATGCCAGAGGTAAAACATCTGCCAGATCAAGGCCGCCGCAGCGGTCAGGAACCAAAGCAACGGAGCCTGGGGGGTGGCTGGCCAGAACCGCGGGGCGAGGAAAAGGGCTCCAGAGAAGAGAAAAAGCGCCCCCAAGGCGGCGAAGAGCGCCCATTGGCGGCGCAGCCGGAGGAGCGGTCCGGGGTCCTGGCGATGGCTGAACGGGGCGGTCAATGCGTGTGAAGTCAATGGTTTGGGGCCTCTCTGTGAATCCGTTGCCGTGGCGGCAAACTCTCGTCATAAAGGATGTGAGACAATTTCCGGGCCAGCCGGACGGGTCGAACGCATCCAACATGCGCTTTGGCCGATCAAAAAGTCCCATCGGTAAATTGACATCTGGGCCCCGTGCGGCTAGGGTCCATCCTCTCGATTCCCAGACCGTCTGGACCTGCCAGACAGAAGGCCCGCTTTCGATGCTTCAAGTCCGTCATTTTCTGCCCCTTTGCTTCTTATCGCTTGTCTGCGGGGCAACCCACGCTCAGACATCGAAGGCCCAATCCTCCCCCGCGGAAAGCACCCTGGTGCGATCCACGCCCGATGTCGTCCCCGCCCACGCCATGGCCATTTCGCCCGACTTTCCCGCCGACCCGGCCGATCTCAAGCGGCCCATCTCCTACGATGCGATGCGGGAATTCCTCCAGGAAGTCAGCGACCATCACCGGCACATCACGCTTTCCGTGGCGGGCGAGAGCGTCGAAGGCCGGCCTCTGTACCTGGTTCACCTGAGCCACGACAATCAGCCCCTGAACAGCGATTGGCGCGTGTTCCTCTTTGGCCTCCAGCACGGCAACGAACCGGCCGGCAAAGACGCCCTGCTCTACCTGATCCGCGAAATCGCCCAGAACCCCGGCGCCCTGCCCGATGGCGTGGACCTGTGGATCATGCCCTCGGTGAACCCGGACGGGGGCGAAGCGGACCGCCGCACCAACAGCAACGATTTCGATCTGAACCGCGACCATCAGCTCCTCAGCCAACCGGAGACCCAAGCCCTGCACGCCGCCTTTCGCGACATCATGCCCCACGCCGCGGTCGACTGTCACGAATTCCGCCGCGACACCGGCGATTACCTCAGCAAGGGCTGGTCGGAATGGCCGATCATCATGATGGACTGCGGCAACCATCCGCTCTGTGGCGATCCGCTCTACGAGGCCGGTCTGCAATGGGTCGAGGGCGCCGAGCCGGCCATGGAAGCGGAGGGCCACAACTACACCCGTTACTACGTCGGTTCCGCGCCGCCCGAGGGCGAATTGCGCTACAGCACCCTCGACACCGATGACGCGCGCAACGCTTTCGCCGCCTATGGCACCTTATCCTTTATCATCGAGTCCGGCGTCTACCGCGGCGCCGAGGACCCGCACGCCGACCTGCACGAACGCGTTCAGGCCTACCTGACGCTCCTGCGCCGGTTCCTGACATACGAGGGCTCGCGCATCGACGACCGAGCCATTGTCGAAGCCGCCCGCTCCGCCGCCCCGCCCCGCTACATCCCCACCAATGTTTTCTGGGGCAGCGACGGTCTCAAGGTAACGCCGGTCAAAGTCGTTTCGCTGGAAACCAGCGAAACCCTGACCGTCGACACGCCAAACTTCATGACCGACCGCATCGTGAAGAACGCGGTGGAAGCGCCCAAGGCCTACCTGATTTCCAGCGGCGCCGCCCAGACCTTCTCCACATTATTGAAAAACCACGGCTTGCTTTACGACGAACTGGACCGCGAGGAGACGTTCACGGTGGAATCGGTGAAACTGGAACGGCTCGAGGAAAACTACGACGACCTTTACAACCGCTACGATGGCCGCCAGATCAGCAGCCTGGGCGAGCCCCAGCCGAAGACGTTCCCGGCGGGATCGCTGCGGGTCGAGTTGTCGCGGCGGGCCGCGCTGCTGCTGGAACCCACCAGCCTCTTCGGCCTCTATCAGTGGCCCGAATACAAAGCTCTCGTCGCCCGCGACGGCACCATGCCTGTCTTCCGGGAAGTGGACGCCAAGTAGGCTCCACCCGCCCTTTTCCTACTCCGCCAGCACCGACGCGATCTTGGTGGTCACCATGTCGATGGCGATGGCGTTGTGGCCGCCCTCGGGAATGATGACGTCGGCGTAGCGCTTGCTCGGTTCGACGAACTTCAGGTGCATCTGGCGCACCACCTTGAGGTACTGCTCAACGACCGAGTCCAGCGAGCGCCCGCGCTCGTGGACGTCGCGCTTGAGCCGCCGGATGAAGCGCACGTCGGCATCGCAATCCACATAGAGCTTGATGTCCATGCGTTCGCGCAGCCGCGGGTCGCAGAAAATCAGGATGCCTTCGACCACGATGATGCGCGCGGGCTTGATCAGATCGGTGGCGGGCATGCGCGTGTGGTTGACGAAGTTGTAGATGGGGCGTTCGATGGCGGTGCCACTGCGCAGCAAGTCGAGGTGCTGGACCATCAGGTCGTTATCGAGGGCGTCGGGGTGATCGAAGTTGATCTTGGCCCGTTCCTCGACGGACAGATAACTCAGGTCGTGATAGTAGCAATCGTGGCCGAGGACAGCGATGTCGCCGGGGGGAACGGTTTTCAGGATGCGGCGCGCCACGGTCGATTTGCCGCTGCCACTGCCGCCCGCGATGCCAACCACGATGCAGCCGCGCGCCCGCGAGGAGGACAAGTCGAGGCGCGCGACATGATCGGTGGAGCGCGGCGGGTGGGCGTTTTCAGTGCTGATGCGGCCGGCGGCCTGCTGGGGATCGTCGCTCATGGGCGGTTCGTCTCGTTCGAATCGGTGGTGGGCCGCTTGAGGTGGGTGGCTTCTTCATCGTCGGGATTGGAGGTCGTTTTGCGGGCCGTGTCCTGCAATTCACGGATGACCGCGGTCTGGCCGGCGATCAATCCGGCGAGGAGGCCGTCTTCCCAGTTCCAATGGGGGCTGGCGTTGATTTCCGGGTGGCTGTGGGGATCGCGCAGGTCGTCGTCGCTCAGGTTGGGACGGATGCGCCGGGCCACCTTGGCGACTTTCTTGCGCTGCTGCTCGATCATTTGGTCGAACAGGTGCTCGATCTGAAGCTGAATGAGTTGCCGTTCCGATGGGGAAGCCATAAGGCAAGCCGTGCCCCTTTCCTGGTAGTGACTGGCGTCGGGCGAATCCGCCCGCCAGCGCCCCGCATCCTTTCCAAACGCCAGCCCCGGGCCAAGGGAGAAAGGCGCCGAAACGCCCGCTGGCGTGTATCTTGTAACTTCTCCCGCAAAGAATATCCCGCCGTCAAGGACCCCCCCCATGAGCCACGAAACGCGTCAGAACTTCGAACAGGAACGCCGGAACTTCCTCTTTCAGACCTACGCCCACGCCGCCGGAAATCCGGAAAAGCCTATTAGTTGGTTGAAACTCGGGCAGGAAATCGGGCTGGATTCCAACACCTCCTCGATGTGTCTCAAGTTCCTCTTGCAGCACGGGCTGGTGGAATACACAGACGACAAGGATTACGTGCGGCTGACGGACAAGGGCGTGACCTACGTCGAGACCGCGTAACGCCGCGCCGCCACGCGATTTCAGACCGCCGAAAGCGACACACCCATGGGCCTCACAACGCAAATCGTCATCAACCTTCTCATCATCCTGGTGGTGGTGACCGGATTGGCTCTCGTTTGCCACTTCGGAGCCCGCAAACACTTGGCTATGGCCACCTCGGAAGGCGGCCTGTGGCCCCGGGCCTTCATCTGGTTCGGCGGCCTGACGGTGATTTTCCTGCTGCTGGCGCTGGCGGCGATGCAGATTTTCGAGTCCGACAATCTGCTCTACGTCTCCTTCGCCGGGTATCAGGCCCTGTTCTGGCCCATTTACACCGCCGTGGCCGAGCGGCGCCTGACCATCCGCCATCACGCCGAAGCGCTGCGCAAGACCAAGCGCGCCAAGCCCCAAGGCTACGAAGAGAAAGACGCCAAGGACTGACCCCGCCCATGACTTCCCCCAACGACCGCGCCCGCCTCGGATGGCGCTCGACGACGATTTGCGCCTGCCGCAAGGACGGCCAGACGGCCCTCGGCGGCGACGGCCAGGTTTCCCTTCAGAACATCGCCATCAAGCACACCGCCAAGAAGGTGCGCCGCATTTACGGCGGCAAGGTCCTGACCGGTTTCGCCGGCGCCACGGCGGACGCCTTCGCGCTGCTGGAAAAATTCGAAGCCAAGCTGGAAGAGCACGACGGCAACCTGCGCCGCGCGGCGGTGGAGCTGGCTAAACTCTGGCGCACGGACCGCATGCTGCGGCGCCTGGAAGCCATGATGGTCGTCGCGGACAAGGACGCGATCCTGCTCCTGTCGGGCACCGGCGATGTCGTCGAGCCCGACGAACCGGTGATCGGTATCGGCAGCGGCGGCGCCTTCGCCCAATCGGCGGCGCTGGCGCTCTTTCGCCACGCCACCCACCTGAGCGCCGACGAGATCGTGCGCGAGAGCCTGAAGATCGCCGGCGACACCTGCATCTACACGAACTCGCACGCCACGGTGGAAACCCTCTAAGTCCTTCCCCCTCAGACCGGCGCCCTTCGCGCCGTGACCCCTATGGACGACGACAAGAAGCAGCGAACTCTTGGCGTCCTGCTGGGCGCCGGGTCCTATTTGTGGTGGGGGTTCATGCCCGCCTACTTCAAGCTCCTGGATCACATCCCGGCGTGGGAATTGACCATGCACCGGGCGGCGTGGACATGCGTGCTGCTTGTGGCTGTGGCGGTGCTGAGGGGCGCGCTGCGGCCGCTCCGCGAGGTCATTCGCCAGCCAAAGCTCCTCGGCGTGCTCGCTGTCACGACGCTCTTGATCTGCACGAACTGGGGCGTTTTCCTCTACGCCATCAACACCGGCCGCATTGTCCAGGGCAGCCTCGGCTATTTCATCAACCCGCTGGTGAATGTGGCGCTGGGCGTTCTCTTCCTGCGCGAGCGCCTGCGTCCGCTCCAGGGCTTCGCTATCGCCCTCGCCGCCACGGGCGTGGGGCTGCTGACGTGGCATTACGGAGTCTTCCCCTGGATTTCCGTGATTCTGGCGTGCAGCTTCGGCTTCTACGGCCTGCTGCGCAAGATGGCCCCCGTCGGCGCAATGGAGGGCCTGACCATCGAGACCGGGCTGATTCTGCCGATCACCCTCGGTGCGATCGTATGGCTGGCGGTGATTGGCGAGGGCGCGTTCCTCGGCGGGTCCATGCAGGACAACGTGCTGCTGGCGGTTTCCGGAATCATCACGGCCACGCCGTTGCTCCTGTTCGCCGCGGCGGTGAAGCGTCTGCAATATGCAACCGTGGGCATATTGCAATATCTGTCGCCAACGATTCAGTTCCTCCTGGCGGTTCTCGCCTATGGCGAGCCCATGGATCGCGGCAAGCTCTTCAGCTTCTGCTTCATCTGGGCGGCGCTGGCTGTGTATTCGTGGGATGGTTTGCGGAGCAGCCGCGCCAAGGCCTGACGCCTCAGTACTCCAGATACTCGGCGGGAACCTCATCCACCAGCCACACACCGTTCTCCGAACAGTGGAACGCAAACCCAGCCGCCGCCATCTCCGCCGCCCGCACCCGCAGGATCAGGGGCCGGCCGTGGCGCTGGCCGACTTTGAATGCGGTTTCTTCGTCCAGCGAGAGATGCACGTGTTGACGCCCGCCCCGGACGAGGCCCCGGTCCTTGATGCTGGCGAGGTTACGGTCCGCCGTGCCGTGGAACAGAATTTCCGGCGGCGTTTGCGCCGCCAGAGCCAGATCGACAGCGACGCTGTGGCCCTGGCTCGCGCGAATTCGTGCGCCATCGGGCGAGAGGGCGAAGCGCTTCTTGGGGTTGTTGGCGACGACGTGGTCAAGCTCTTCGCGCGTGACGGCCAGCCCGGCGCGGCCGCAGCCGGCCAGCAGCGCCTCCACCTGCGCCCAGCCGTTGGCGTCGAGCGTCAGCCCCGCCTTGGCCGGATCGTGGCGCAGGACGAGGCTGAAAAACTTGCTGATGCGGATTTCGTGCTTTGGATTCATAGTGCGCATTTCACACCATGATACTGCCCGCTACGTCAAGCCGGGAATACGCACCGAGCCGCCTTGCTGCGGCACGTCGATGCTGCCCAGCGGTGTCTCGCCCCAATCGACATCGTAGGCTCCGGGGGCCATGTCCACCGGCGCGTCCACGTTCTCGCCACCGACGGCGGTGGTTTCGCCGCTCTCGCGACTGCGGAAAAGGAGCGGCACGCCGGGGGCGCTCTCGATCAGTTGCCGCACATCGGAGGGCACGATCAGTGACACCGTGACGGGGCGGCTGAGGACCAGGCGGACAGTTTGCTCGGCACCGCCCAGGCGAATGGGAAAGCGCTGGGTTTGCTGGCCATCGGTGACGACCGCCAGGTATTCGCGCCCGCCCGACAGCGGAAAGAGCGACGCGCGGCCTTCGCCGTCGGTGGTTTCCTCCATCAACGGGTCCGGTTCCGGCACGTCGTTGAAATACAGAACGACGCGGGCTCCAGAGGCGGGCTGAGGTTTGTCACCGCCCCGCAGGACGATGACTTCCAGCGTCCCATCGGGCGCGGACATTTCGAGTTCAAGCCGTTTGCGCTCGCCGGTGGCGAGGTCGATGTTCGTTTCCGTGACCGACTCCAGATTCTCCGAGTAGCCGATGAGCATGTACTCGCCAGCCGGCAGGTCCGCGAAAACCAGTTCGTTAGGCGGATAGGCCTGGGGCCGGAATTCCACGTCGGTGGGGCCTTCTGGCAAGGCGGTGTTCAGCAGAACGATATCCAGCGCCGCCAGTTCCTCGGCGGTCCGCTCTCCGCTGACAATGGCGGTGATCTGGCCGGTGACGCCGGGCGTCAGGGTGATTTCCTTGCCTTCGCCGTCGCGGGTCCATTCGAAGGCGGGCGACACATCCCACGCCGAGTCGATGCGCGCCGCGACGCGATAGCGGCTGTTCGTCATCGGCAGCAGCGTCACCGTCTCGGCCCCGAAGAAATCGCGCTGGCTTTCGTTCATGTAGACCCATTGGTCGCCGCCCGCGCCCGAGGGCTGCATCCGCCCGACCATCAGGTGCGCGCGGGCACCATTGAGCGCCTCTGGCGTCCCCGCCAGCCGCACCGTCACGCCGGCGCGATCGGTCAGAACGACTTCCATGTCTTCGGCGGGCAGCGCCAGGTTCGTCAGGGACTTCGGTTCGTAGTCGTCATGCTCGACTTTGAGTTCCTTCACGCCGAGACCACCCAGGTCCTCGAAGGCGAACTTGCCGTCCTCGCCGGTGGTCTTGTTCAGGTGCAGGCTGGCGCCGTCGGTCCCGATGCCGTAGAGCGCCACGCGGGCGTTGCCGACCGGTTGCCGTTCGCTGTTCAAGACGACACCGGAGGCGGTTTCGCCACGGATCACCTGGCGGTCGAGGCGGGTCGTCGCGTTGCGTTCCAGCGTCACCGTTTCAGTCAGGTAGGGCTCGCCCTCGGCGCGCTGGAAGACGGCTTCGAAGTCGCCGGGGGGAAGGCCCTCCAGCGTGAAGGCGCCTTCGCTGTCGCCCGAGGCCGTGACGACCACGACGGGCTCCGGCGTATCGACGCCGGTGGCGCGCAGTTCGAGGGTGAACTTGGGCGCGCGAGGCGTTTCCTCGTCCGCGTAGGCCAGACTGCCAGCCAGCGTCGCCCCCGGCCCCAGGGTCAGCGGCAGCGTCGTCGTCGTCGCGTCGAAGGGAATGTCCACCGTCGTCAGATCGGAAACGGCGGTTCCATCGGAGGCGCGCAGCCACGCCACCAGCGGACCCGAGCGGCGCAGCTCGATCACGTTGCGGGGGCCGGTGACGCGGCGGCGGGTTTCTTCCAGCTTATCCACGTCGGGCTGGCGGAGTTCCAGCATCGCGCCTCCGTCCGAGTCCAGATTCGCCAGGATTTCCAACACCCGTAACCGCCGCAGATTCAGCGTGATCGCCGTTTTGTCTTCGGCGCCGTTGGTCACGTTATGGGCGTTGTCTTCCTGGTCCAGGGCCGGGTCGTACTTGTAGTTGGGGGCCTTGGGGTCGAGCAGCGCCGGCCAGGGGCCCTTGTAGCGTTCAAAGAAAAAGCCCCCCTCCGGATCGACGGCTTGCGTGACGCCAGCGAAGTCAACGGTCGCGCCGGGAATGGGCTCGCCCGTTTCCACGTCCACCACGGTTCCGCCGATGTCGATGCCCTCGAAGGCGAAAACCAGCACGTCGTCGAGGATCGCGCCTTCGCCGACATAGACTTCAGAGGCGATGGCGGGCGGCGCCATGGGCACGTCGGCGATCATTTCATAGGTGTCTTCGGGCAGGCCTTCGAGAATGAAGTTCCCTTCCGCGTCGGCGTTGCGGCGGAATTCGAAAATGGCGTCCTTGCCCATCACCAGCACCGGCAGGCCCGGCTGCGGTTCATAGGACTTGCTGCCGACGACTTGGCCGGTGACGGTGAATCGGGCACTCTTCAGCTCCACCGGCACGGTTTCGCCGGCTCCAAAGCTGACGCGTTTACGTTCGTAGCCCGGCGCGAAGAGTTGCGTCTGGTAGCGGGCGCCGATGTTGAGGCCTGGAAGACTCGCCCGGCCATCCGAGCCGGTTTGCGCGAAAAACGCGTGGCTGTAGTGGATCAGACCCTCGCTCGCGCCCTCGTCCTGCAAGACCATCACCGGCCCGATCAGAACGCCGGCAAGCGGCGCGCCCTGCAAGTCTGTCACGGTGAGGGCGCTTTCGACGCCGCGCTCGACGTCGAAGCGGAACACCGCATCGGTTCCCGCTTGGCTTTCCCCGGGCCAGGGAAAGCGGGCGCGTCGCACTTCCGGCCCCACGATTTCCAGTTCCGTCTTCTCCGTCGGCGCGTACTCCAAATCGAACCGGCCGTCAGGCTTCACATCGGCTGTCGCCGCCGGTTCCTGGACGGCGTTTTCCACTATCGGCGCCGGTGCTTCGTAAACACGCACGACAGCGCCCTGGGCACTCGCCCCCGGCGGAATCGCCACGCGCCCCTTCAGCGTCACCGAGTCCTGGGCCCAGGCCGGTGCCATCGCCAGCCCCGCCATCGCGGCGGCCATCAAGAACCTTCTCATGGCTGTGCCTCCCCGGTGGCGGTGGCTTCCTGGCGCGGAAGGAAAGGGCCGGTCTGCTCCATCAGGCGCGAGAGATTGGCCTCGACGCGCCGGCGGAGCTGAAAGTCCGTCGTCTTCGTGTCGAGAAAGGCGCGGTAGAATCGCTCGGCGCGTTCGCGGTCATTGAGTTGCTGCTCGGCGATTTCGCCCGCGATCAGGTAAGCCAGCGCCGCCGCTTTGCCCTCTTTCTCGGCCAACTTCCGCAACTGCTCCACCGATTCTTCGATGCGGCCCTCATCGGCCCAGATGCGAGCCCGCGCCATGGTCAGGTCGATGCGGCCCTGCTGATAATCGTCCATCGTGGTCAAGGCTTCCACCAGAAGCTCATCCGCCCGTTCCCATTGCCCCGCCTTCTGGTAGGACTTCGCCACCTCGGTCCAGGCGTCCACGCGGATCGAGGGATTCTCCGTCACCGGCAGGAACTTGCGCAGGTAGAACTCGGCCTCCTCCGGCTGGCCTTCCTGCGTGAAGTTCGACGTCAAATCGCCGTAGAGGGTTTCGCGGAAATGCTCCGGGACCTTTGTGATGACGGTACGAAAGTACTGGCGGATTTCCTCTTCCTGGCCCAGGTGGGCCGAGTACTTCCACAGCCGCAGCACTTGGTCGTGATTGTGCCACTGCTTGCCTTTCCAGCCATGCTCCAGAAGGTCCTTGTGGAACGCGATGGCTTCGTCCCATCGCTTGAGGCGCGTCAGATTCGCGGCGCGGTTCATGGCGATCTGGCCGTTGTCAGGGTCCCGCTCCAGGGCTTTTTCGTACAGTTTCATGGCTTCCTCGGGAAACCCATTGGTGGCCAGCACATAAGCGGCATTGCCCAGGATGCTCGAGTTGTCCGATTGGGCCGTGACCAGTTCATGGACTTTGGCCGCCATATCGGGGCGATCGGTCGCTTTGTAGACGTCCATGAGCCACTCCTGCGGCTCCGGGGCGAAGGGCATCACTCGCACCAGGGCGGTCAGAGCCTTCTCCGCCATGGCGGTCACCTTCTCCTGCTCCCCTTCCGGCAGGACTTCCAGGATTTCCCGGTCGAGCGTCGCCAGCTCCATCACCAGGGCGTAGCTTTCCTGACCGAGTTGGAACAGCGCCGCCGTATCCTCCGGTTTGAGCCGGGTGTACTGGTAACGGGCTTCCAACTCGTTCGGTTTCAGGCCTGCGCGGCGGGCGGCTTCGGCGGCTAGAAGCCACAGCTTCGGCTCCGTGTCCTCCGGCGATTCAGCAAATTGGGCGCGCACCGCCTTTTCGATTTCCAGGGCGAACGGCGATTCCACGATCTTGTCCAGGACGCCATCGTGGATCAGGAGCAACTCTTCCGGGTTCAGCTCCGCCGCGTGCACGGCGTAGAACTCCGTGAAGCCGTCCAGGTCCTCGAGCCGCGCATGGGCCTGCAAGGTCACTAGAATGGCGAAGACCTGTTCGTCGCCGGGGAGGTCGCCGATCGGGAACTCGCTGAGAATTTCGAGCGCCTTCGCGGCATCGCGGGCCGCCATGGCGTCGCGCGCGCCATCGAGCAGCAGGCGCGCCCGTGCCACCCCTTGCTCGGCCCGCGCCGCTTGCAGAGTAAACATCTGCGCTTCTTCCGCGCGGCCCAGACTGCGCAGCAGCACCGCCCGCTCCGCCGCGATCACCGGCCAGAATCGGGCGCCGCGATGCTTGGCCGCCAACGGCTGGAGGAATTCCTGAGCCCCTTGCGGGTCTTCCTCGAACATCAGAAGGCGCGTCCCGAGCAGAGCCCCGCCGGGTCCGGCCTGGCGCGCCGCGGACAGAATCCCGCCTCGGATTTCAAAGTAGTCGTCGCGCGCCATCACGGCCCGGATCCAGGGATCGATCACCTCCACCGCCACCAGCCGATCCGGCGCGATCGCTTCGAGCGCCCGCCCCACGGCCCGGGTCATAGGCTCCGGGTCGAGCGTGTTCGCATGCGCCGTCGCCAGCGGCATGTAGGGCGTTGCGAGGAGTTGCTCCGCGCTTAGGTTCTCCGTTTCCAGCAACGCGTCCTGCAAAAGCCGGGCGGCTTCGGAGCCTTCGCCACGGCGCTCCAGCAAACGCGCCAGCAGCGCCGTGCTCTGGGCCGCCAGCCCATCGGTGCCGGCGGGCTGGGCTTGACGCAGAAGGGCGATGGCGTCGTCCAGCCGACCGGCAATGGCCAGGCTGCGCGCGCGAAGGGTGGGCGTCGTGGCCGACTCCTCCAGCGCGGCGAAGAGTTCGTCCAGCGCCTCGCCCTGACCGGTCAGCGTCAGAAACCGCGCCAGGGCCGGGATTCCCGATTCCGGGTCCACATCGGCCGCCTCGCGATAAAGGGCGTAGGCCGCCTCGCGCTCGCCCGCGGCGGTTTTCGCGATGGCTTCGGCGATCAGTTGCCAGGCGCGCTCGGACTGCGGAGAAGGATCGCCCTCGCCAATCGTCACCAGCGATTGCGCCGCTCTATGCTGGAATTCCGCGCCCCCTTGGGAATGGCCCCCATCGGAATGGCCCCCATCGGAATGGCCATGAAAGCCCGGGTGGCATAAAGCCAATCCCGGAGCCAAGGCCAGGGCGGCCAAAACGGGCCAACGCGTCCAGCGGGAAGTACGGCGAAAGGAAACCATCATAACGAACGAAAAACTCTCCAAAGAGAAAGTGTCAAAGAGTTGCAATAAAGCGAAGGGTCCGCCGAATCTCTCCAGCGGACCCCGTGTCATACTCTTTCTTCAGCGCAAGGGTCAAGCCAGCGTCTGCCGCTTTTCCTGATTACTGCTTCACGAACCGCACCGAGTCGGCGATGACGTAGGTTCCCGAGGAGGTCCAGCAGGACAGCGCCACGCGGTTGGCCGTCGAGCCCTTGTAGAGGTTATAGGTGCCGTGCAGCACCCAGGCGCCGCCGTTGGACTGCTGGTTGATGTTCTTGGTCGTGCTGCCGCCCGTGTGGTAAACGATGTAGGGCGCCGAGGACGCCCGGTTCGAACCGGAGGTGTAACGCACGTAAACCTTGTAAGAGCCATCGCTGGGGATGTTGCCGCGCCAGATCGCCGCGTCCGAGGTGGAAGCGGTGCTGCGGACGCGGTAGTTGCTGCCGTAGTAGCCCGAGGTCGAGCTGCTCGCCCACCAGTTGCTCGACTTGATGAAGGCACTGGTGTCATTGTCCACGATCACCTCAACGGCGGTCGCGCCGGGGGTGTACTTCGAGTAGCCGTAGTGGCGCTGAACGGCGAACATCATGTGCTTGGCGAACTTGTCGCACTGCGTGTTCGACGAGCAGTAGGTCCAGTCCACCGCCGTGTTGTTGATGAAACCCATCTCCGTCAGGCAGGCGGGGGCGTTCGTGTAGCGGATCACATAGAAATTCGCTGTCTTGTTGCCGCGATTCGACAGACCCCAGGCGGCGATGGCCTCGGATTGCACCGTGTTACGCAGCGAGGCCCCCGTGCCCGAGCTGCTGTAGGAGAAGGTCTCCGTTCCGGTGGCCGGGGTGCCGGAGTTCGCGTTCTGGTGAATCGAGATGAAGCGGTTGGCGCCCCAACTGTTCGAGTCGTTCACGCGGCCCGACAGACTGACCGACACGTTCGTCGTGCGTGCCAAGCGCACCGTCCAGGAGCCGCCGCCGCCGCTGTCGGAGGTATCGGCGTTCAGCCAGTCGCGGGTGCGCAGTCCGGTGTAGAGAACGCGGGAAGCTTCCGTGGTTCCTTTGCTGCTGTTGACAGCGCCCGGGTCCGACCCGCCGTGGCCCGGATCGACGTAAATTTTGGCCGCATCCGCCGAGTTGGCGGCGAAGCTGGTGGCAAGGGCAAGGAGGCCGATGGCGGCGGCGCGAGACAAAGATTTGATGAGATTCATGAGGGGGGAGAATCCTGAGGAGGTGTGTGGCAAGGAAGTGGGCCTCACCGGATTTCCGATTCGCGTTTCCCAATCTCCCCTCCAACAAACGGTGTGAGGACCGGCTTTTCTTTCAAGCTGCGGGATTTCAGGTGCTTGAAGGACGAAGGCGGGTGGCTGGGAGAGTTGGGATGCGCGATTTCGCAAAAAGTCCTTAGAGCACGGTCTGCACCAATTCCTACTCAAATCCCCAATTCCAAGAACCACAACGAAATAGACCGTCCATTGGCTGCGGCCACCCCTGTGGAATAGGTACAACCAAAGTTGGCGCCCCCGCTCGCAAAGCATGAGCCCAGCGACTTTCCATTCTATTACTCAGCGTATCGCATTTTTGGAATTTGTCCAGAAAAACAATGCAAATACTTGCGTTAGCTCTGCGTCCCCCTCTTCCTCTGAGACGCATGGCTTTACGGGCTGGCGTCAGACGGGGAATTACAACCAGCGAGGCCCATTACAAGAAAAATTGTACCCGTTTCTCCCGATGAGGAGTGTATTGCAAAAGGCCTCCGCAAGGATGCAACGCGCAGCTGCTTCGGCTGCCTCAGCTTTGACCCCCCCCCCCGTAAAAAGCCGAAGGGCCCGCCAGCGAGATCGCGACGGGCCCTTCGTGGAGGCTGGTGGGAAATTGGTACGCCTGACAGCGCTGCCGGCTTGTTACTGCTTCACGAACCGCACCGCGTCGGCGATGACGTAAGTTCCCGAGGAGGTCCAGCAGGACAGAGCCACGCGGTTGGCGGTCGAACCCTGATACAGGTTGTAAGTGCCAAGGAGGACCCAGGTGCCGTTGTTGGCCTGCTGATTGACGTTCACGGTGCTGCTGCCACCGGTGTGGTAAACGATATACGGTGCGGAGGAAGCGCGGTTGGAGCCAGAGGTCCAGCGGGCGTAGACCTTGTAGGAGCCGTCGCTGGGGATGGTGCCCTTCCAGATCGCCGAGTCGGACACGGAGCCGGTGCTGCGGACGCGGTAGTTGCTGCCGTAGTAGCCGGAGGTGGAACTGGATGCCCACCAGTTGCTGGACTTGATGAACGCGCTGGTGTCGTTATCGACGATGACTTCCACGGCGGTGGCGCCCGGCGTGTAGTCGCTGATGCCGTAGTGGTTCTGGAAGGCGAACATCATGTGCTTCGCCCACTTGTCGCACTGGGTATTCGAGGACAGGTAAGTCCAATCGACCGACGTGTTGTTGATGAAGCCCATTTCGGTCAGCGCAGCCGGAGCGCTGGTGAGACGGAGGACCGAGAAATTGGCGACTTTGTTGCCACGGTTCGTGAGACCCCAGGCCGCGATGCCCTCGTTCTGGACGTTGTTGCGAAGGGTCGCGCCCGTGCCGGTGCTGCTGTAGGAGAAGGTCTCGGTGCCGGTGGCGGGGGTGCCGGCGTTGGCGTTCTGGTGGATGGAAAGGAAGCGGGCCGAGCCCCAATTGTTCGAGTCCGTCGAGCGGGCGGAAAGGCCGACAGAGACGTCGGTCGTACGGGAGAGACGAACGGTCCAGGAGCCGCCGCCGGCGCCGTCGGCGGTGTCGGCGTTAAGCCAGTCGCGGGTTTCCAGGCTGGTGTAGAGAACGCGGTCGGCTTCTTCCGTGCCGTAGGTGCCATTGACAGCGCCCGGGTCCGAGCCGCCGTGGCCGGGGTCGATGTAGATTTTCGTCTGGGCGTCCGCGCTGTTGGCGCTCAACCCGAGGGCGAGGGCGATGGCGCTGACGGCACCGAAGCGTGAGAAAGATTGGAGAAGGTTCATGGTGGGAGGTTCCCTTCGAGGATAATTGTTGGACTTGAGGGGCCGACTTGCAGACTGCACCCGCTCTGTATGATCAATGGGGCGTTGGCCCCTCATTGAATCCTACCGATGTAGATGCTCCCGTCGGACTCATAGACCAGCGTTTCGCCGTCCGGGCCCACATGAGGAACTTGACTCACGTGATCGTCGCCTTCGGTGAGGTTGCTCACCTCCGTCAGGTCGCCGCTCACGTGATAGATGTCGCCTTGCGTCAGGTGATGACCGTCGTCTTCGGTCACATCGTAAACGAGGCTGCCATCCGCCAGAAAGGTGGGGTTGGTTCCCGTGCCCAGGAAGAGGGGCTCGCCAGAGCCGTCCGCCGGGGCCACATAGAGACCGCTGTACAGACCAAGATAGGCCACCCGGCTGCCATCGCCGGAGACCACAGGGTTGATGTAACGGTCGTCGTTGCCGGTCAGAGGGACTGACTCGCCCCCTTCACCGCGCACATAGATTTGATCGTCTTCGCCAAACGCGATCTGATTGTCCTCCGCTTCACGGACACCCTCCAGGGTGCCGTCCGCCGCATAGAGACGTTCTGTCCCGTCGGCGTTTTTCACCGCGATCCGCCCGTCCTCGGTCCACCGCGCGTTCCAGGCGTCCTCCATGGCCACCAGCGCCGGCTCTCCGCCGCCGATGGGCATCACGTAGATTCCCTGATAGCCCGCGCGGGTCAGCATCACCTGAAGCCCGTCGGGGGAAATGCGGGGGGCGAGGAAACCGCCCAACTCGTCCTTGGCGATGAGTTCGCGAACGTCCGCCAGCCGAAGGTTGCCCTTCTTCAGGTTGGGTTCGCGCAAGGTCGAGGTTTTGGCCTTCGATTCGATTTCGATTTCCCGGGGCAGGCTTCGCAGCTCCGCCACGGCGATCTCTTCCGGACCCGTCAGGACCTGCGCCGCATCCGCGGCTTGAGGCTTGGCGGATTGGGACCGGCCGGCTTCTTGGGCCGACTGACGCGCCGTCCCACCGCTTTCGTCTTCGCCTCCGCGGGTCAGCAGAAACGCAGCGCCGCCACCCAGAACGAGCACGGCCACAGCGGCGGCGGCGATCGCCTTGGAAGATTGAGAGGAGGAAGAGGTCATCGGTGGAATGGGCTCCGAAAGTAGGAATGCCGGGTTGAACGAGGGCTGATTGTGGAACCGTTAGGATGCAATGCATCGGCCATGCGGGCAAAAAAGCCGGAAATTCCCCACTCGTCAACGGTTTCGAGAGATTTTGAGAAAAACATGGCGACATGCAATCCAAACAACCATGGTTGTGAACGTTGCCTCGGTGCGCTGTGAGGCGCTGAACGACGGGGTTTTTGAGCGGTGCAACAACGAAAGTTGGGAAACAACTCTTGTTGTAATACTCCGGGAGTAACCCTTTTATACTACTTGCCGTCAAAATCCAGAGGGCAAATAGTTGCATCCGTCCCCCGCCAAGAACTCGCCTTGGCTGCGCGGGGGGCCCCTTTCGCGTGACGGCAAGCGTTGGCAAGTTTCTATCGTTCGTCGCGGCTTACGAGTGTCTTCCGCGTCCGCCCACCGACTTGGGCGGCGCCGTCAGCGGATCGTCCGGCCAGGGGTGCTTTGGATAACGGGCCCGCAATTCCTTACGAACCTCGGCGTAGGTATTCGCCCAGAAGCTGGCCAGATCGTCGGTAATCTGGGTGGGGCGATAGTTGGGGGCCAGCAGATGGAGTCGCACCGGCACCCGCCCGCCAGCCACGCGGGGCGTTTCGGTCAGGCCGAACAGCTCCTGCAAGCGCACGGCGAGCACCGGCGGGCCCTCGCCGTCCTCCGGATACTCAAGGCGGATGCGGTTGCCGCTGGGGACTTCGAGGGCTTCCGGCGCGTGGGTTTCGAGGGCTTGGCGGGCGGGCCACTGGAAGGCGCCGAGGAGGAGATTCTTCAGGCCTTTGGCGCGCACCTGTGGGAGGGTCGTGGAGCCCTCGCAGGCGGCGGCCAGCGAATCGCCCAAAGCCTCCGCGTCCAAGGCCGGAACGCCCGCGTCGGGCATGGCCCGCGCGAGGAAACGGACGCGGGAGATCAGGGCGCTGGCGCCTTTGTCCTCGCGAAAAAACGCTTCGGCGCGGGGCCGCAGGTACTCCGCCAGCGCCCGCGACGCGCCCTGCGGGTCGGCCTGCGGGCCGGCGATCCCTTCGCGGATGACGAGCCCGGCGAAGGTCGTCTGCTTCGACGTCACGACACGGTCGCGGTCGGGATCGAAGACCGAGACGAAGGCTTCGCGCCAGAGGTGGGGGAAGTCCTCGGCGAGCCACGCTTCATCGATGGCGCTGGCGAGGCCGACGCGGGCTTCTCCCCCGCCGCCGGGCGGGTCGCGCGGGTCGAGCGACAGAAACAGCCGCCCCTGGCGCGTGGTGCTCCCCGGTTCAAGCACCACCCCGCGCCCACCCACCATGACGCCGCGCGAGGCATCGGCTTCCCGCCGAACGGTGACGCGGTCCGGGTAGGCGCGAAGCAGGAGGCGCAGCAGCGGGGCCTGGGACGGGGGAAAGGGAGGACCGGTCAGGACGCCTTCGCTTCCTGAGGCGGCGTCGCCGAATCGGGGTCGGGGGCGGTTTCGACGTGCTGGACTTTCTCCAGCCGGCCGAACATCCGGACGCGCTGCTGGGGCTTCGCGAGCTGGCGCCCGCGCCAGTTCACGACGCCCTTGACGTTTCCGTAATAGGAACTGCGAATCAAGATCACCGCGTTCACCACCATCGCCAGCGGATGGAACAACATCAGATAGAGAGCATTGACTTTCATGGCTTTGCGCATGCGGCGGACCACTTCCAGGCCCGTGACCAAATGCACCAGCACGCCCGCACCCGCCATGCCCCAATGGCCCGTGGCGGCGGCGATGATGGCGACGAGAAGCGGGATCCAATGGAGGAACTGAATCACGAACGAGACATAAATCGCGCGCGCGAAGCCCCCGCCCACGGTGATGTGGCTGTTTTTCTCGAAACCCCGGACGATCGAATTCAAGCCGTCGTACATGCGCAGGTGCACCGCGTCCCAGCCATGGGCCAGGACGAGCTTCGCGCGATGGACCTTGGTCATCATGGCCATCGCGACGTCGTCCACGACTTCGCCCTTGATGGCCTCGTGGCCGCCCCAGCTCTCGTAAACCGAGCGCTTCACGATACTGAAGGCGCCGATGCCGAGGATGTCCGGTTCGTCCGGGTCCATGACTTTGCGCGGGTCCAGGGCCACGCCGCCCAGATGCATCGTGGTGGGCATGACGACATGCTCCCAGAAGCTCACGTTATCCAGGCGGGGCAGGAGGGCCACCATGCCGGCGTCCCGCTCGCGCATCAGTTCGACGGCGCGGCGCAGCGTGTGGGGGTTGTGGATGACGTCGGCGTCGCAGAACAGGAACAGCTCGGCGTCCGCGGGGGCGCCCTTGACCGCGTTCCAGAGGGCGTGGCACTTGCCCATCCAGCCCGGAGGCGGCTCCGGGGGTTCGATCACGGTCAGGCGGTCGGCCGGGTAGTCGCGGGCGATGCGCGCCAGGATTTCGCCGGTGCGGTCCGTCGAGTTATCGTTCGCCACAACCACCGTCAGGTTCGGGTAGTCCTGATCGAGGAGACTGCGGACGGCGGCCTCGATGGCGGCTTCTTCGTTGCGGGCCGGGACGAAAGCGGCGAGGCGGGGCAGGGACTCGGGCGGGGCCTTGGGCTGGGGCAGCCTCGGGGTGGAGCCGGTGTGAACCCTGAATTTCCAGAGCAGAAAGCCAAACCAAAGAGCCACATGGGCGGCGAGGGCGAGGGCGAGAATGAGAATCACGTTCGAACGGAGCCTCCAGGCAAGTGCCCCGGGGCGCGAGGAACGGGCCCCGGGGGACGCTCCATTGCTTCCCAAGCCCCGCGCCGCTGCAACCCCTTTGCGAGTCAGCGGGGGATGAGTTCGCGGTTAGGAATGACGCCCGGGCGGCGCGCGAAATCGCCTGTCATAAGACGGCGAGGAGGTGGACCGGTGGAAATATGAAAAGCTTTTCGAGTTCGGCCCTGATCTGAGAAATCAGGGGTATTATCCCTTGACACACGGCAAACTTAGACCATTCTAATCAATTCATCAATTGCCAGAACCCCTTAAGAATCCGCAGTATCCTGGCGAACCGGGTTTCGTTTGGCGTTTGCCGTGCCAAAACCGGTTTGTCCGCGAAGCCGCCCCCGCGGCCGCCATTCTGTCCACAGATGCCGCCCCGAACGAACGGCGGCCTTGGAGGATACCGCCATGATCCGATCCCTGGGACACCTCGCCAATCGGCGCGCCGCGCGCTCTGCGCTCTGGCGCCCGCTCGCCTTCGCATTCGGCCTGGCCGTGGCGCTGGGCTTCGCGGCAGCCGCCCCGGCGCAAGAGGCGCCAACCGGCGCCGCCGCCAGCTCCGCCGCGGAGACGCGGAAAACAGAAGAAAATTCCGCCGCTCAGGCGCAAGAACAACGCCCCCGTCTGCGCTGGACGCCCTTCGCCCAGGTGCAGGAGGTCCCCGCCGGATCGATGGTCGTCTGCTGGGGCAAGATCCTCAGCGTGAAAGCCCCCGATCCGGGCTCGCGCCAGCCCTATTCCTATTACCTGCAGGACCGCAGCGGCGTGATGCGGGTCATCATCTGGCAGGACACCTATAACCATGTGCTCGATCCGCAGCAGTACCGCGACGGCCTGATCATGTACGTGTACGGGGAAGTGGGCGAATTCAAGGGCCAGCGCCAGCTCGAGGTCAAGCGGCCGAACCACGTGAAACTCGCGCCGAATCAGAACACCGTGCCCAGCTCGGCCTTCGTGGATTCGGACGAGTTCGAGGGCGACGTTTACTATCCGGTGTCCATCGGCATGCTGAACATCGGCACGATCGGCCGCAAGGTGCGGGTCAAGGGCACGGTGAAGGAGTATCATCCCTCGCCCGCGCCGCGCATCCCGACGAAGGTGGTGCTGGAAGATCGCACCGGCGCCATCGAGATCGTTTACTGGTCGGAAGTGTCGGGCGTATTGCCGGCGCGGCTGGTGCCGATCAAGGGCCAGGAATGGGAAGCGGCGGGCATCGTGAGCGAGCACTCGGGCACGATGCAGATCAAGGTGCTGGACCCGGAGATGATCGGCGCCGAGGCGGGCAAGACAGTCTCGCTGGGCAGCCGGCCGGTTTCCGCGCCGCGCTATTATTAGCAGGGGCTGGAAGATAAATCCTTTGACCGGCGAACGGCGCGCTTTTTCGAGCGCTCCATTCGCGAGAAAACCGTTAGTTGGGACAACAAGAGTTTTTCGTCCTTGCCAAACCGGCCATCCTTTACCATAGAGGAGTGTTCTGAAGGCGAAGGGGTTCGCTCCCCCGCCGCCGGAATGCCCGCTCAATCCAGAGACACCAACACTTCGCGAGTGCCTGCTCCGCTCGCCAAACACAACGGGAGACGAACCATCGTGAACAAGATTTTCCGCGCCAAGGCCTTCACCCTCATCGAACTGCTGATCGTGGTCGCCATCATCGCCATCCTGGCGGCCATCGCCGTGCCCAACTTCCTCGAAGCCCAGACCCGCTCGAAGGTCAGCCGCACCAAAGCCGACATGCGCACCATCGCCACGGCCCTCGAGTCCTACGCCGTGGATTGGAACGCGTATCCGAACGCGAACGCTTTTGGCTCAGCGGCGGGTTTGGCATTCGAACTCACCCAGACTTCACCGCTTCAATTTCCCACACTTGAGCGGCTTTCCACACCTGTCGCCTACCTCAGTTCCGCAATCATTCGCGATCCGTTCAATGTCAGCTTCCGCGTTTCTGCCGGCACGGCCGCAGGAATTTTAACCGCCTCTCCTATTCAGGTCGATTTGCAGGATGATGTCATAGGCAAAACCAACACTTACGTTTACCAGTCATGGAACAGCGATCAGCGCTTCACCGTGCAGGATTTCGCCGATTCTTTCGCGGATGAAAACAAGCCCACAAAGTCCACCGCGTGGCTTCTTCACTCCGCCGGTCCCGATAGCACCTATCACAACCTCGGTGGTGTGCTCGCGAATGATTTCGCCGACAACGATGCCTCCGTGGCTGCCTGCACCGGCCTAATCTATGACCCAACGAACGGTACGGTTTCCTTCGGTTCGATCTACCGCGAGGGCGGTTCTGCGGCGGCCAACCCGACTGGCAGCCCGCCGTACGCTGCTGGCTCGGCGCTCGTCGAGGCGATCCGTAAGCAAAACTAAATTCGTCGTAGCTTACGCAATCTTGCTGTGAGGCCACTTAGAAGTGGCCTCATTTTTTTTGCTTGCGATCTGGCGGCACTTCCGGCAAGTCAATGTTGAACTCACAGAAAGAGGAGGCTCACAATGCCTGACTCAAACCTTTTCCGGGGCGTGACCTTGGTTGCCACGGTTGCTTTGGGGACATTCACCCCCCCCCCAGCATAAGCTATGCCCAATGTAGTTACCAGAACTGCAATTCGATCTGGGATTCATCCAGCAACGTTACGCTTACCCCCACGATTGTGGGCGCTCACAACGGAATCAATCCAGGCGATGACGGCGGAACCTACGAATACAATGCAACTGGAACGATTACCTTGTCGTCGGGTACATACTATTTCTTTGGGGCTGATGGAGGAAACGGAGACGACGGAATTTACGCAGGTGTGGGCTACTACACTGCTCCAACTAAGGGAGATGATGGCGCAGATGGGGGACGTTTCATCCTTCGGGCAAATTCCATTGTGATCCAGAACAACGTCACAATAAACATATACGGCGGAGATGGCGGCATCGGCGGCTATGGCACGAGAGGGTATGGTTGTACGGCGATCGACACAGGAGCCGATGGGGGAAGAGGCGGGAATGGCGGTGTGGTTATTTTCATGTGCAACTCGATCCAAACAGGGTCAAACTTTGTCGTGAACTACAATGGAGGCACAGGAGGAACCGGAGGTGACGGTGGTTTCTGCATCGACCTTGTCTGCGAGGGAGGTGGTCTTCAAGGCACTGTCGACGATCCCGATTCAGCTAGCGATGCTGGAAATGGCGGTGACGGGGGGTACAACGGTGCTTTCATTGTGCGGCAAATCACGAATTGCTCAACCTCCATGCCCACTGAGATTCCTTATGGTGGCTATCTGGCTAGCCAAATAAATGCTAATAGCAGCATAAATGCGGGCAATGGCGGTCAAGGCGGCAAAGGTTATCCCTATGTCCATAATGGCACAAATGATTGGGAACCGGCTTATCCATCTGCTGGCGGCGATGGAGGAGATTCTGTGGTTTTGTCCCAGCATTCCTCACTATCGGTATCCAACACATCGTCGGCAGGTTCTGGTGGAGTTGGTGGTGAATCGCCGGACTTGCATGGTGCAACCGGCGCCTGTTCGTGGGGTTCGCAAACCAACCCCAACGCCGATGGAACTGGCGGTTCCACAAGCACAGAGAGTAGCACCGACTTGGTCACAACTGACAGCTATCTGGCCGATATTCTCACACCGTGTGAAGGAATCTAGTACTCCAGAGGATTCAAATCTTTGCCCCCGGCCAGCCCCCATAGCTGTCCGGGGGCTCGGTGTTTAAAGGTAGCACGGGCGTCCCGCCCGTGATCGGAGGCGTTTTCTGGCGGAGACACAGACTGGAGGTAAGCGTCAGTTGAGCCACGTCCCCGGCGGCCTTGCCATCGTCCGTGGCAGGGCGTAGCGTCTCCACGAGCCTTGAGCCCGCTTGGCCTGAGGAACCACCGTTTCGCTCGCGTTGGTCTTTTGCGGATGTTGACTGCTGT
>JAVJSW010000006.1:0-22088 GCA_040219255.1 Sumerlaeia bacterium | reverse complement strand
CGACTGCGTACGCACCCCCGCAGCCCAGCCCACGGACTTCATCCGTGGGCGCATCGCCAGCCACCCCGGCCCGCGCCCCACGACCGACCGACTGCGTATGCACGCCCGCAGGCCAGCCCACGGACTTCATCCGAGGGCGCATCGCCGACATGACCCGGCGCCAAGGAATCGCCGAAGGCAAATCCGAGTCTTCAACAAAAGACGCCTCGCACTCACCCGCAAGCGTCGCCCGCCACGGGAAGGCCACGTGTCCGCGACAGACGCGTCAACGGTCCGTTGCCCCGGACAACGCAACGCGGTGTCCGGGGTCGTCACCGCCCATCCAACCCGCGCTTCAACCCACGATCCAACACATCCACCGACGCCTCCGCCACCAACTCGCGCGCCAACTGATTCATCAGCAACCGCTCCTGCGCCAGCCGCGCCTCGCGGCGAACCGCGTCCGAATCGCGAGCCGGCGCGCCCGGCGACGCCGGGATCACGCGCTCCAGCAGCACAATCGCATACCCCGACTCCAACGACACCGGCGAACTCACGTCGCCCTCCGACATCCCGCGCAACGCCTGACGCACCGCGTACGGATACGTCGCGTCCTCAAGACTGAAAGGCGACAGCAACCCGCCGCGGCCGGCGCTCGCGTCCGTGCTCAGCGACGACGCCACAGACGCGAACGACTCGCCGCCACGCACACGCCGCACCGCACGCTGCGCCTCCGCGGCCGTCGGCACGGTGATGATCCGCGCCTCATGCCGCGGCCCGTAGCGCAACGCCCACGCCAATTCCACGGACGCCGACGTCAACTCAACCCCGTCCGCAACCAACCGTCGCAGCATCGCCGTCCGGCGCAGCAGCGACCGATACCGCGCCGGCCCCAACCCCCGCGCATCTCGCACCTGCGCAAGCAGCCGACGCCCCTCGTCCGCGTCCGTCGTCACGCCCGCCAGCGACAGCGCATCCGTGAAGAGCCGCTCCTCACGCGACACGTCCGCATCCGTCAGCGTCCACCCCCGCGCCTCGAACCGACGCTCCAACTGCGCCTCCAGCACCATCTCATCCACGACCACGTCGCCCGACGCCTCCGCCAGACGCGTCATCACCTCTTCATGCCCGAACGCCCGGCCCCCGACCCGCAATGCCGCGAGCCCCCCTGATGCGGTCGGCGCCGCGCCCGCCGCACCCGTATCGCCGCGCCGCACGTACCGCTCCGATTTGTCCAGACCGCCCGTCATCCCGCCGCCATTCGACGACCCACACCCCGTCAGCGACGCCGCCGCCCAGGCAGTCGCCGCGATCAGTCCGAACCGGATGGCGTCCATTCTCACCGTCATTGCGGCCTCCTCGTGGAACCGCATCGCGATCCGATGGTCTCATGCCGGTACCATGAGAAATGACCGACTCCATGGGATCCGCGATGCGACCTCGATCGTACCGGACCCGAACGATCGCCGCCGCAGCCACGGGAATCGCATGACGCCACACGTCAACGCCAACGGAGCCTCCGCCGACAAGACCGCCGACCGGCCGCGCCGCGTCCTCTGCCCCTACTGCGGCAGCATCCAGGCCGGACGCGAACGCTGCGAACACTGCAAGGGCCTCTTCGAACCCCTCTCGCGCCAGGCCACCCAGAACGCCATGGGGCCGTGGCAGATCCGCAACGAGAAAAACCCCTTCCGACCCGGCTGCTCGTTCGACACCATCCGCGACATGGTCAAACGCGGCCGCATCACCGAGCACACCATCATCCGCGGCCCCACGACGCGCCAGTTCTGGGCCTTCGCACGCGACGTCCCCGGCGTCGCCGCACAACTCGGCCAATGCCACGCCTGCCACGAACGCGTCGGGCACGACGACTACACCTGCCGCAATTGCGGCGTCGTCCTCACCCCACCCATGGACCGCCAGAGCCTCGGACTCGGACCCGTCCAACTCCTCCCCGGTCAGGCGTCCCCCGAAGCCATCGCCTCCGCCTCGATGAATCAGACAGAGGAAAAGGCCCCGCGCGACCGTCCCGCCTCCCCGATCGCGGCCGCGACCGCGACGCCCGCGCCCCAACCCGCCGAACGCGCGACGCCCGCATCCACCAACCAACTCCGCCGCCTCCGCGCCCGCGCCGGACGCCTCAAGACATTCCTGACCGTCTCTCTCATCGCCAACGGCCTCCTCCTCGCCGTCGCGGCCGCGATCGTCATCCTCAGCGACAGCCCCATCGTCCTCTTCGACCCCGCAGACAATGCCGCGACGCCGTCGGAGGTACTCCCCGAAGCCACCCCGGCGCCCGCCGGCCCCGCCGCGACGCTCGACGCCGAATCACCCGATTCAACCCCCGCGCCCGCCGCCGACGCATCCGAATCACCGGACGCGGCCGCCCTCCCCGAAGCCTGGCGCGGCGACTTCGAACGCGCCATGGAACTCCGACGCGAGCAGACAATCGACTCCCTCGCCCAGTCCGTCGCCATCCTCGAAGACATGCTCACAGAACTCGAGCCGACGCAATCCGACGCGCGCACACTGATCGAACGAACCCTCGACGCCACCCGCCGCGAGTTGGAACGGCTTGAGCTGCGAGAGATGCTGTAGCAGAGCGTCCCGCACGCTCGCCCTACAGACCGAACCCACCGCGCGCATCACCTCCGCCAATCAACCCACCCCCGTACCCCGCGATCCAGCCCCGGCTAGAGCGGCGCCAGGTCAACTGGATCGGCGCCGTCGCGCACGCCCGCCGGATTCACTCCGGCGCGGCCGTGCGCAAGCGAGTGTGCGGCCGGAAGGCCGCTACGGAGCGACCGAAACTGCTCTAACACCCGGGGTGCGGCGTGCTTGATGAGGATGAAGCGTGTTGCTGAATGATGACGACTTTTTGATTGACTTTGAATGTGCTGCACGCTGAAGTGGCGTGACCGAATCACCCTTTCGGGGCAGCGTGTGCTTCCGATCAGGCGGGTGATCCGCGTGTCAATCGGGAACGCACTCATGTCTCAAGTGACGACTTCGTGCCGGCAGATGAGCGCCGTCGCCTCACTCTGCCTGATTGCCCAGTGTGCCGCCCAAGCGCCGCTCGTTTCAGAGCGATTCGATACCGGTGACGGCGGCTGGCTCGCCGTCAATGTCAACGGCCTCGACGTGTGCGGCGGCGCCGTCGATGGTTCCCCGCTGAGTCCCAACTCCGTCGAAGACGGCGGTCATCCCGGCGGGTACTTCAGATACTTCGAACCGGCGATCACCGGCATCGATCCACTGTTGAGGGCCCCCACCGGATTCTCCGGGGACCTCAGCGCGGCATTCGGCGGTTGGTTCCGCTACGACCGCCGCATGGATCGCACATCCATCTGCCCGCGCCGTAACGATGTCTTCCTGCGCGCCGAGATCGACGGCGTGCCCGTCACGCTCTTTGCCAGTAACCAGGGTTCGCCGACGCTCGGCTGGCGTCCCGCCCGAGTTCCGCTCATCGGCGCCGCATGGCGCTTCGGCGACTGCAACGGACCCAACGCCACCGATGCACAGTTGATGCAGGCCCTCTCTTCCGTCCTCTCCGTCTCCATCGCAGCCGAATATAGGAGCGGCGACGAGAATCAGGATATCGACAACGTGATGATCATCCCGGACGACGGCGCGCCGCGAAGCACCTTCGAGACCGACGACGAAGGATGGACGATCTTCCAGGATGCCGTCCTCTCCTGGATTGACCAGCCCGCGAGCGGCAGTTGCAGCGGCAGCACCATCCGGATCGAATACCTCCAGTGCATCTATGCGGATGATCTCGCACTGGGCGACGGATTCGCCTTCTCGGCGCCCGCGTTATTCCTCGGCGATCAGTCCGCGGCAATGGGCATGACGCTCGAGCTTGATCTCGTCAATACCGGCACATCAAGTCTGCTTGATGATCCGGGCGCAGCCTTCATCGTGCTCTCCAATGGGACGGAGACGCTCCGGTACAATCATGGCCACGAGTTCATCACCGGCCGACGCTGGCGGCATCACGCCGTCCCACTGTCGCCCGGCCCGGCGTGGACACGCGTCTCCGATGGCATGCCCGCAACGCCGCAGGAGTTCGAAAACGTCCTGTCCGCTCTGACCGCAGTTCGCATCCGAGGCGAGTACGTCAACGGAGGCGAGGTCACCGCCATCGACAATGTCGTTTTCGGGACTCTCTCGCCCTCCGGTTTCAACGCCGCCGACGGCGCCCTCGAAGCCGCCGCATGCCCCGGTGAGATCGTGATCGTCGAGTGCGTCAGCGGCGGCGGCGATCCGCTCACATACAACTGGCAGATCCTGCTCAATGACGACGACGGGCCGATGCCTCTGACCGGAGGCAGCTACACCGACGCAAACACCGGGCTGCACCTCACCTACGATGACGCCGCCCCCGGGCGCATCGATCTGACCGTGCGCGCCCTCGGCAGCCATGTCGGACCCGTCCACATCGAGACGATCGTCTCCAATCCATGGGGCAGCTTTACAACCGGAGGGATCAAAGTCGCCGTCACCCGCCCCGACGGTGATGTGAACGGTGACGGCGCCGTCAATTTTGCCGACCTCAACACGCTGCTGGACCGCTGGAACGCCGGCCCCGGTCTCGGCGACCTCGACGGCAACAGCAATGTGGATTTCGCCGACCTGAATATCCTCCTCGATGAATGGGGCATGTCTTGCGCGCCGTGACCACGCCCCCCGCAGCCCAGCCCCGGGTCAGCGCAGCGCTGCCCGGGGTGCGCCACACACCGCCCCTCACCGCAACCCGTATTCCTTCAGCTTCCGGTAGAGCGTGCGCTCTCCGATCCCCAGCAGTTTGGCCGTCTGTTCGCGGTTGCCGGCGGTGAGGCGGAGGGTTTCGCGGATGGCGCGCTTCTCGAGTTGTTCGAGGCTTGTGCCCGCGAGGCTGCCTGAGCCGGACGAGGCGACGGCGTCTTCGTCGTCCTCGGTGGTCGCGATGTCGTCGGGGATGTGGCGGACGTCGATGATGTCGGAATCCGGGTCGCCCAGCGCCATCACGGTCATGTTCTGCACGACGTTGATGAGCTGGCGGACGTTGCCCGGCCAGTCGAACGCGGTCAGGCGCAGCAACGCGGCGTCGGTGATGTCCGGGGGTTGCTGCTGCATCTCGCTCGCGAAGCGTGCGATGGCGTGGCGTACGATGCGGGGGATGTCCTCGCGTCGGTCGCGCAGCGGCGGCAGGTGGATTTCGACGCCCTTGATGCGGAAGTAAAGATCCTCGCGGAACGCGCCGGTTTCGACGAAGTGCTTGAGGTCCTTGTTGGTCGCGGAGACGAAGCGCACGTCCACGTGGCGTTCGTCGTTGGACCCGAGGCGGACGACCTCGCCGGATTCGAGGACGCGCAGGAGTTTGGCCTGCATGGACAGGGGCATGTCGCCGATTTCGTCGAGGAAGATGGTGCCCCCGTCGGCGGCTTCGAAGCGGCCGATTTTCTGAGCCACGGCGCCGGTGAAGGAGCCGCGCTCGTGGCCGAACATCTCGGACTCGAGGAGCGTCTCGGGAATGGCGGCGGTGTTGACGCGGATAAAGGGCCCGTTCTTGCGCGTGGAATTGTGGTGGATCGCCGCCGCGATCAGCTCCTTGCCGGTGCCGCTCTCCCCGGTGATGAGGACCGTCACATCGTTGTCGGTGACGCGGTTGATCAGGTTGTAGACGTCCTGCATCGGCGAACTTTGGCCGATGATGTTGCTGAAGGAATAGCGCAGTTCGGATTCGTGGCGCAGTGTCGTGATTTCGCGCTGGAACTGGGCTTTTTCCATAGCGCGGCGGGCCACGACGCGGACTTCGGTGATGTCGAAGGGCTTGGTGAAGTAATCGTAAGCCCCCGCCTCGACGGCTTCCAGGGCGGTCTTGGCGGTGCCGTGGGCGGTGATGATGACGACGGTGATGTCGGGGTCGTGGGCTTTCATTTGCCGCAGGGCCGTCATGCCGTCGAGGCGGGGCATGCGCAGATCCATGATGACCAGAGCGTAGCGGTGCTGCTTGACGAGGGCGAGGCCCGCTTCGCCATCGGCGGCCTGATCGCTGGTGAACCCTTCGCGGCGCAGGATGTCGGCGAGCACCATGCGGATGTTGGCTTCGTCGTCTACGATCAGGATGTCGGCGGGCTTGCTGGCGGGAGGTGTGGTCATGGGCGAAAGCTGTCGAGCGCGAGATGTCCCCGCTTGTGCCGAAGGGACGGCTTGAGCGATAGAGTGGGAAACGGTAGCGGGCCGGCGCGGCCGGTGCAAGCCAGAGGACGGCGGGAAACGATGACGGACTTCACAATACTGGTGGTGGACGACGAACGGCGGATCGCCGAGAGCCTGGCGGACCTGCTGGGCGAGCAGGAGTACCGCGTTCACTGGACCACGAGCGGCCGCGAGGCGGTCGAGTGGCTCGGCCAGAACGAAGCGGACCTGGTCATCACCGATCTCCGCATGCCCGACCTCGATGGCTTCGGCGTGATCGAGGAACTGGCCGCCAGCAAGCCCGACGTGGCGGTCATCGTCATCACCGGTCACGCCTCGACCGAGTCCGCCATCGAGGCCATTCACAAGCAAGTCGCCGACTACATTCCCAAACCCTTCGAATTCGAGCGCCTGCTGCTGAGCGTGAAGCGCGTTTACGAGCGGGTCGAGACGGAGCGTCTTCGCCGCGATACGGTCCGCATGATTACCCATGACATCAAGGTGCCGCTGAGCAGTGTCATGGGCTACGCCGAGTTCCTGGACGATCCGCGGCACGGCGACATTCCCCCCAAGGTCCGCGAGTTCTCGCGCAAGATCGTCCTCAACAGTCAACGCATCCTGGCGCTGCTCGACAACTTCCTGACGCAGGCACGGGTCGAGGAAGGCCGCCTCGCCATCCAGCCCATTCCGGTGCGCCTCGACGATGTGGTGGAGGACGCGATCCGCCTGCACCAACCGGAATTCGAGACAAAGCACATCGCGCTGACGAGCGACATCCATGGCTTCGGCCGCGACGTGTATTATCTAGGCGATGAGCCCCTGCTCTCGCGCGCGCTGGGGAACATTCTGTCGAACGCGCTGAAGTACACGCCGCGCGGCGGCCAGACGCATGTGGCCCTCAGCCGCGAAGACCTCCCGGAGCACGGCGAATGCTACTGCATCGCGATCTCGAACAATGGCCCGTCGCTGTCGGAGGAAGAGCGGGAGACCATCTTCGAGCGCTACAGCCGGGCGGACAGTTCGCGTGGCATTTCCGGCTCCGGCCTTGGGCTCTATGTCGTCTGGCATGTGGCCAGGGCCCACGGCGGATGCGTGACCTGCGAGAGCGTGCCGGACGGACTGACGACCTTTCGCCTGATCCTGCCCATCGACCACCTGAGACGCGATGGCGAAAAAACGTGAACGATTGTTGTTACAGCAAGGGCCGGAGGCTTGACCCATGAAAACGAAAGCGGCATCGCAATTTCTCGAACGAATCGTTGTGGAGCGGCTTCGCGGCTACCTGCAAGTCGTCGAAGAGCAATGGCCTGTCTTGCTGGAGCCGGGCTCCAACGTGCCAATTCACGAGCAGCGCAAGGCCATCAATCGGATGCGCAGCATGCGCCGAATCCTGAAGGACGCGGGGCTGGCGGACGAGTTGCAAGAGCCCATCAAGCAACTGCGCTCCTGGCAGCGGCTTCTCTCCCCCGCCCGCGACCTGGATGTCACCATGGACTGGATCGAGACGCTGGCCAGCCGGACGAAATCGAAGAAGGCGAAGAAGGGCTCGGCCATGATGCTCGAGCGCCTGCGCGAGAAGCGCCGCGGCGTGGTCGAGGTCCTCGCCGAGGCTCTCGACCGCAACATGGGCGAGGAAACGCGCGCCGCCATCAAAGAGCTGACCGCCTGGGCCGAGGTCCGGCCCTCCTCGTCCGGGACCTCGAACGGGCACCTCGGCAGCCGAAGCCAGCTCGATCTCGAACGCGCCCTCGTCGGCGCGTTTCATGACAAGTGGCTGGAGCGGCGGGCTGTCGCCGCGCGCCAGATGACCGGCGAAAACCTGCACGATTTCCGCAAGACCAACAAGCGCCTGCGGGACGCCGCGGGATTCCTCCGCGATCACGTCGAGGACTCTTGGGGCGCGGTTTACGACGCCCTCGACGATATTCACGACGCCATCGGAGCCATGAACGACCTGCGTGTGCTGCGGGCGGAAATCCTGTCTGAACGCGCCCGCCACAAACCCGGCGGCAAGAAGGACAAGCGCCTGGCGAGTCTGCAGAAGGAAGGCGACCGGCTTTTTCTCAGCCTGTCGGACGATATGCTGGAGTGCTGGCACACGATCCACGGCGGCGCCATCGAAAGCCGCCTCGCCCTCGAACCCTGAGGCGGGACCGGGACGTCATCCCGCGCCATCGAGGCACTCTGCGTTTGGCCGATCCAAGGCATCCAGGCTCTCTCCGCAGGAGCCGTTGCCCGCTGAGCCACCTATTTGACCACGGCTCCATTCCCCGGCGTCAGGCGGCGCTTGGCCGCTTCGTAAGCCCGCTTGCCGAACAGGGGCGCGCCGCAGCGGTCGAAGAACGCGATGCGTTTCGCGATAGCCGTGTCGTCTTCCTTGTCGAACAGGCAAATCCCCACGCCGATGATCACGACCACCGGCATCACCAGGATGCAGAGGGCGAACATCCACGGTTCGCTGGCCAGCGGGCCCTCCCAGATCTTCAGTCCGAACAGGTTCACGGTCTGGATCCCCGCTTCGTTGCTCTTGAAGTATATAATCCAGAAGCCCACCAGGATGCTCAACCCCGTGGTAATCCAGGTCCCCCGGCTCGTCGCGCCCCACCACAGGAACCCGGCGACCACCACGAAGAACAGCGCCACGGTGAAGACGTTCGCCAGGAACAGCAATCCCAGCACCCGGGATCCCACCAGCGAAAGGTAGATCGTGATGCCCGCCACCACCACGGTGATGAGGCGCGAGAACTTGAGGACTTGGCCGTCGGTGGCGTCGCGCTTGAAGAAGCCGCGATAAAGGTCCTGGCTCATCATGGAAACGTTCACGTTCCAGATCGAGGAGAGCGTGGTCTGGCAGACCGCGAAGATCATCGCCAGCATCAGGCCCTTCATCACCGGCGGCATCCAATGCACGATGGCCAGACCGAGGACCTTTTCCTGCTCGGAGGCCGGCAGGGGCGGCAAGCCCTCGGCCGTGAAACCGGCTCGTGCCATCGCGCACACCAGCAGATACGCTCCGTAAAGCAGCACGATCAGCACCGTGGCGATGGCCATGCCCGAGTAGGCGGTCTTGGGGTTCTTGGCGGCGAACATGCGCTGGCCGTACCAGGGGGCCTGGCAATAGATCAGAAACAGTAACCCGTAGAGGGCGATGACGAAGGTCACCGGAACCGTCGGGTCGGCCATGTGTGCCGCCGGGTTGAAGGACAACGCCTCTGGCGGGTAGGCGGCCTGAAGCCCGCTGATGCCGCCGCCCTTGACCCAGCACACCACCACCAGCACTGGAACCGTCACGATCGTGATCAGGAACGAAGCCAAGTCCGTCCACACCACCGAGACAAGGCCCCCCGCCAGGGTGAAGATGAGCACGCTGATGCAGAGAACGGTGGTCGTGATGCCGACGTATTGGAGTTCGAAATCGCCGAGCGCGATGGAGAACATCGTGCTCGCGGCCTTGAGGTAGGCCGGGCCGTAGAGGCACAGCGAGAAGATCGAAAGCACCGCCACGAGAGCCCGCAGCTTTGGACCGAAGCGAGCCTCGGCCATCTCGGAAATACTGGTCGCGTCAAGGCGCTTCCAGCGCTTGGCCACCAGCACCGTGTAGGCCCCCAGCCCCACCACGAAGCAGAGCGGCAGCACCAGCGCCCACGGCCCGGCGCTGTACCCGAAGGGCGACCAGCCGACCACCGCCGCGGTGTTCAGCTCGGTCATGACCAACGTCCCCACCAGCACGAACAGCCCAAGCCCGCGCCCGGCGACCAGGTAGTCCTCGCTGGTCTTGACGGTGCGTGCCTTATAGACGCCGTAGCCGAGAATGAAGAGGCCGTAGAGGCCGATAATCAAATAATCGAGAATGCCAATAGGAGTGAGTGTATCCGAGTATGCTTGCCAATCCATCAGTCGGTGGTGCCAGTCCCTTCATGTCTTGCAACTAATTGCATAGAGTTCGGACAGGAAAGACCGACCGTTAGATTTGGGTCAAGCCGGATCGTGGACGCGAAAAAGCCCGTGGGACCTTTCACCTCAAAGTGCCACAGAGGACGGAGTCTTCACAGAGACTTCACAATCCTGCCGAGTCTCCATCAGATCGTTCTGGCAGCACGTCAGGTCTGGGCATCCGCTCGATCTGACAAAGCTGATGCGCTCTCCCCTACAATCACATAAACCAAATCACTTCAGCAATCTCTGTGTCCTCTGTGACTCTGTGGTGAATTCCTTCCACTCGCCGACTCTACTCCTCGTCGAACCCGTCGCGGGGCTTGATGCCGCGTTGGTCTTTCCAGGAGATGCGTTTTTTGCCGCGTTCGGTTTTGAGGCGCTTTTTCTCGCGGGGGTCGAGGTCTTCGTCTTCCAGCGCCGCCGCCACCTCGGCCTGATGGCGCTCTTCCTGGGTGGTGAAGGAGTGGATGTGCGGGTCGGGGCCGGAGGATTTGGGCTTCTTCTTTTTCGGCGGAGAGGACGCTTTGGCTTTGTCGAACTGGTTGCGGATGGGGGCCTGCATGGATTGCTCCAGGTCGGTCCAGCGCCGTTCGTCGGCCAGCCAGGCCTCCACCGCGTTTTCCGAGATGTTGTCCAGGAAGAATTGAGCCGTGCGGTAGCCGTGGCAGCCGCCGGTCCATTCGTCGGGCAGGTGCTCGTTGCCCCAGCGGGCGCCTTGCAGGGCGCCGATGAGACCGGCGGCGAGGCTGGTTTCGCCGCCCCGATTGACCGCGTCTTCGATGGCGTGGGCGGGGTTCATGGGGCCCAGGGCGCGGTACAGCACCCACGGCACGAGCGCCGCCGCGAAGCCGTGCTGGACGTGCGTGACGTTGCGATCGGGCGAATAATCCCCCGCTGTGTTAATGATCGTTTTTTCCGCCACGTTGTCGTCGTTCAGTTCCAGCATGGTCTTCAGGGGCTCAAGGCAATCGCTGAACCTCTTGACGGGGGTGCGGCCCCAGCCGAGCGCCTGCCAGGTGCCGGCGATGTCGCCTTGGCGCAGTTCGTCTTCCAGGGCGCGGGCGCCTTCGTGAAGCTGGCGCACGATGCCGGCGGCGTCGGGTTTCTTGGGGTTTTCCTCGGCGAGGAGCAGGCGAGCGGCCTTCCAGATCGTCCACGCCGCCACCAACGAGGCTTCTTTGGTGTGCGTCAGGCGGGCGTATTCGATGGGGTCGCCGCCCTCGACGGCCGCGCAGGCCACGGCCATGGCGCAGGGCGAGGCGCCCTCGGAGACTTCGGAGGGCGCGAAATGATCTTGCGGCTCCCACGGGTACTCCGCGTTCCAGCGCGCGAGGGACCGCATCAACGGTTTGCCGAGACCCCGCAACGCGCCGAGCGTATGGTGCGCCGCGTCGCCATCGCCGGCCAGGTCCTTCAACCGGGCCGCCGTTCGCGACACCGGGTGCTGGCCGCTTTGGTCGTCCACAGAGCCCGCCACCACGGCCAGGAGCGCCTGGCCATGGGCCGTGTGGAGGCCCGGGTAGCGGTTCTGGCTGGGTTTTTCGGGGAACAGGATGGGCTTGTCGCTGGCGATGAAACCATCCACGCGTCCGTCGGCCACCTGTTGAATGTGGCCGGCCTTGATGCCGTTGAAGGGCGCGCCCATGGCGTCGCCAATCAGAAATCCGCCCAGCAGGCCCAGGGTCTTCGAGTGCTTCGCGTCCATATCGTTCGCCTTCCGATGGCGCCTTTCGCGGGCGCCGGATTGTTACCAGAGAGGGTTAGCTTATTCCGCGCCGGGCGCCGTCCGCAATGCCCACCGGAGAGAATTGACACGCGCGCGGCGACCCCGCAACTTGTACCTCGATGATCCCATTTCCCGCCGGAGCTTCCTCCCTATGGCCGCCACCCGCATCACCGTTGGCAATAACGGCTCTTTAAAAGTCGAAGGCGATTTCGAACTGTTCGACGCCGCCGGAAATCCCTACGGTCTCGGCGACCGCAAGACACTGTTCATCTGCCGCTGTGGCCAGACCAAGAACTCGCCGCTGTGCGATGGCTCGCACAAAAGCTGTGGGTTCCAGAACGAAAGCCTGGCGAGAGACCTGTAGGAGCGAGCCGGAGCCTCGGCCTTCAGATCCCCAACCGCATTTCGATCTTCGGCCTGAGCGCCCGGAAGGCCCGGCCGCGATGGCTGATGGCGTGCTTTTCCTCGGCGGTCAGTTCGGCCAGATGCTTGTCGATGGTGCCGTCGGGCAGGAACAACGGGTCGTAGCCGAAGCCGCCCTCGCCCGCGGGGTGGAAGGCGATGCGGCCTTCGCAGAGGCCCTCGGCGGTTTCTTCCTGGCCATCGGGCCCCACCAGGGCGGCGACGCAGAGGAAGCGGGCAGTCCGGCGTTCCATCGGGACGCCGTCGAGTTCTTTAAGGAGTTTGGCGTTCCGCTCCTCTGTCGTGGGGGCGTAGCGGGCGGATTTGACGCCCGGCCGCCCATCGAGCGCATCGACCACGATCCCGGAGTCGTCGGCGATGGTCCAAAGCCCGGTGGCGTTGGCCCAGGCGCGGGCTTTGATGAGGGCGTTACCGGCGAAGTCCGGGGCCGATTCCTCCGGTTCCTCGTCGAGGCCGGACACGTCGCGGGTCGTTTTCCAATCGACCGTGAGGCCGTGCAGGATGGTTTGGATTTCGTCGACTTTGTGGGCGTTGCCGGTGGCGATCAGGAGCGTGGGCATGGGGCGTGGCCTCGTGGCGCGGAATCGATGGACGGCCAGAAACACCCATGGGGTGCCGGGCGTCAATGCGCCAGGACCCGGACGTCAGCCAGCATTGGAAAGGAAGCGGATGAACTGGTCTCCCGCTTGCTGGTACACTTCGCCCTCTGGCAACATCCGGTGGTTCTTCATCAGTTTCGCGAGCGCAGCGGTGGCGGCCTTTTCCGAGATGCGGCCTGATTCGACATCGCGCTGAATGCCGAGAAGACCGTTACCAAAGGCCTGGCTCTCGCGCGTGGCCAGGTGGAAGCGCGAGCTGTTCGGTCCGTTTTCCCAGACCAGATAAGTCATGACGCCCGGAGGCGGATTCTCGTTTGAACCTTCGACAGAGCCCTGTTCGATGTAGTTCGTGGCGCCAAGCAGAGCGAAGTTTCCTTCGTTGAGACTGCCGCGAAAAGCACGCGTGCTGCCGTCGTCGAACAGAATCTGTAACGAGGCGTCGACGACATCTCGGGTCACGGCCACTTCCTTGTAACCATAGGAATTGGCGCCGATCGAAAGCACGGCCTTTTCGCCCGGCGCGAGTTCGAAGACGGATTCCGTGCCCAGGGTGTGGGACATGGCGCTGCGGCTGTCGGCGCGATCGACTTGCTGGGTGACGGCTTCGGCCAGGGTGGCGGGTTGGGGCGTCTGATTGTGGTGATAGACGGCGGCGCCTCCGGCCAGAATGGCGGCGGTGGCGATGACGGCGGCGGTTTTCTTGGTGGTTCCCATGATGCTGAGTCCTTTGGACAAAAATGTCAGCACCTTCGCGGTGGTGGAGCCGGAGGTTGTGGTGGCGGCGGTGGCCGGAGCGGCGGACGCGTGGCCGGAAATCGCGGTGAGGGCGGCGATGATCGCAACGGTGCGGTAAGCCCGTGGAGCACGCGGACCGATCGGAGTGCGATCCCGCGCAGGAACCGGAGGCGCCGCGAGGCGCATCCTCAGGTCGTCCACCGCCCGGTCGAGATGACGGCCGATGGTGGCGGGATGAACGCCTTTGCGTTGTGCGATTTCGGCCTTGGTCAGCCCCTGGGCGAAAAACAGCTCCAGGAGTTCGGCGCGATCCGGAGGCAGTTGCTCCACCACTTCGGCGATTTCATCGGCGACGGTCTGGGCCTCGGCGCGGGGCGCGGGGATTTGGGCGAGGCCCTCGCCCCCGACGTTGACCCCATGGGCGGCGGCGCGAGCTTCGCTGCGCTGACGCGTCCGAGTCAGATTCATCGCGATGCTGCGGGTCCACGCCCCGAAGGCGTAAGGCGGCCGCAACCGATCGAGATTCATCCAGGCCCGCAGGAACGTTTCCTGGGCCAGGTCCTCGGCGGAATCGACACAGCGGACCCGCGAGCGGCACAGGGCCACGATGCGCTGCTGATGCTGGCGCACGAGTTCCTCGAAGGCATTTACATCGCCCCCTTGGGCGGCTTGAACCAGTTCGGCTTCGCGTGTCATCGGGCTGACTCCTAAACCGCGTTGCGGGGCTGTTGGCTCCACCTCGCGAAAAGATGCTTCACCCTACCTAATGCCACTCGCACGGAAAAGTTGCAGGTGGCGGTTAATTTTCTGGTTTTTAACGGTGTGGCGAAAAAGGTAACACGGGCGTCCCGCCCGTGATCGGCCACCGTTCTCGAACTGCCACCTTCAGCCGCCAAAGCCCAGAGCCTGCACTTCGCCGCAAAGCGCCGCCGATCACGGCCGAGACGGCCGTGTTACCTTAAACCGCGTACTCCCCCGGCCGGTAGATGTGCAGGTGGCCGCGCATCCACTCGACGGTTTCCGCCAGCCCTTCCTCCAGCGTGCGCTTCGGCGTCCATCCCAGGACGCGGGCGGCTTTCGAGGAGTCGGCCAGGAGGCGTTCGACTTCGCTGGTGGCGGGGCGGATGCGTTCTTCGTCACGGATGACTTTGGCTTCGACGCCGGCGGCTTCGGCGATTTTGCGGGCGAGCTGACCGATGGAAATTTCGTGGCCGCTGCCGAGGTTGAAGACTTCGCCGAGCGCGGCCTCGGGGCCCTCGGCGCAGGCGATCATGCCCTCGACGGTGTTGCGCACCGGGTTCATGTCTCGGGTCGGTTCCAGGTTGCCGAGCCGCACAATGCGTTCTCCCGACAGAAGTTGCGCCATGATGGCGGGGATGACGGCGCGGGCGCTCTGGCGCGGGCCAAAGGTGTTGAAGGGGCGGGCGATGACAACCGGCGTGCCGAAGCTGAGCCAGTAGCTCTGGGCCAGCCGGTCGGCCCCGATTTTCGACGCGGCGTAGGGCGACTGGGCGGTCTGCGGGTGGTCCTCGGAAATGGGCACGGTTCGGGCGGTGCCGTAAACTTCGCTGGTGGAAACCTGGACGATGCGCTGCACGCCAAAGGCGCGGGCGGCTTCCAGGATGTTCAGGGTGCCCTCGGCGTTGGTCCGCAGGTAGGACAGCGGCGCGTCGTAACTGTAGGGAATTCCGATCAGCGCGGCGAGATGGAAGATAGCGACGGTGCCCTTGGCGGCGCGGCGCACGAAATCGGCGTCGCGCACGTCGCCGGCGTGTATGGTCATGCGGCGGCGCAGGACCTCGGCCGTTTCGTCGAGCCAGCCGGCGCTGCCGCGGCTGTTGTAGCGAACAAAGGCTCGGACGCGGGCGCCGCGGCGGGCGAGTTCCTCGGCCAGATGGCTGCCGATAAAGCCCCCGGCGCCGGTCACGAGCACGGGCAGATCGGTCCAGTCGGTAATCGGAAGGGGCAGGGTCATGGCGTTGAGCTTTCGGGGGTTAGGGGCGGCGTGTGCTCGCGCACCCAGGCATCGCGGGTCATGGTGGTGACGGCCAGCAAGAACCCGAAGAGAAGGAAATTCCAGGGCAGATAGAACGTGTCCTGCACCAGTAAGGACATGAGCATTTGCACATACATCATCGCCAGCGCGGCGTAGGCGTTGCGGTAGAAGGTGGTGGAGCGGATGGCGCAGGCTCGCCGGAAGCCGCCAATCCACAGCCCCGCCGCCGCCAGGAAGAATAGGAGTGCTCCGCCCAGACCCACCAGGCCGGTCTCGGTCAGGAGTTGCACGAAGCCCATATCGACGTAGTGGCGAGAGTATACGTCGTACTGGACGAGATAGAGTTCGCCAGTGGGGATGTAGAGCCGATGGTAGGCGTCGAAATTGTTGAGGCCCACGCCGAAGAGGGGGCGGTCCTGAATGATCTCGAAGGCGATCTTGAGTTTGTCCGCGCGGATGGCGAGGGAGATGTCGGGCTTGGTGGTTTCGGCGGGGCGAAAGATGGTTTGGATGCGGGGCAGGGCCTTGGCCACGATGGCCGGCGACACCGCCAGCGCCCCCACCACCATCGCCATCGCGAGGCGCCCCCGGTAGCGATACCTCAGCAGCGGCAGACCGACGCAAAACATCGCGAAGAGAATGATCGGCGTCTGGCGGTTGAGCGTCAGCAGACAGCCGAGCAGCAGGAATCCGACGGCCAGAAGCGACCACTTGCGGACGCGGGCCGTGCGGGCGTTTGTCGCCAGCAACAAAGCCAGCGGCGTCATGAAGGTGGCGATGTAGGCGTATTGGATGGCGTTCTTCGAGATGCCGTTGATGCGGAGCCGATCGCCATAAGTCTTCACATCACTGAATTCACGAAAGAGATCGCGCCGAATGATGTATTCGATGATGCCAATGCTGTGGAATGCGCAAGTGATCGTCAGGGCAATGCCGATAAGTTCCAGGTAATCAGACGGCCGCCGATACCAACTGCCCACCGCGAGTGCGACGACGAAGTAGAAAACCGGCTGAATCGGCAGCTCTGCTCCGCCCAAGCTCAGCAGCGCCGACGTCACAACCGCGTAAATCGTCGTCAGGCCCAGCAGATAAACCGCCGGAGTGTTGGGAATGCGAAAGTGCCTGCGGCCCAGCGCCACAATCCACGATCCGAAGAACGCCAGCGCCAGCACGCGGTTGAGCGACATCGGCAGGCCCGGCAGGTTGAAGCCGAAGCTGAACAGCGTGGCGAAATAGAGCGGGAACGTGAGCCGGGGCCCTGCCGCGATCAACGCCGTGCCAATCAGGGCGCCGAGCATCAGCGTCAGCCCGAGCTTCGGTGTGAAAATCAGCACCACGGCGATGGCGAGGAACGTCCCCAGAAACGCCAGCGCCATAAACCCATAGAGGTCCACCACCGGCAGGATGCGCCGGGCGCGGCCGAGGAGGGAGGCGGTGCTCATGCGGGGATCTCGCGGGCCAGGGCGGCGAGAACGGCTTCCGGTTCGGAGAATCCGGGCACAGTGCCGAGTGCTTCCGGGCCGCACGGTTGGGCACCGAACCAGCAGCGAACGTGATGGCCCTTGAGCGCGTGCGCCACGACGGGGGCCAGCGCGGGCTCGAAGCAGACGACATCGCCAATGCGCCGGCCATAGACCATGCGGCCGAGAGCGACGCTGGCGCAGGTCTCGCCACTACGGCGTGGCTCCAGTGGGCGGAAAAAGGCGTGGGAGGAATTCTTCGGAAAGCCGAGGCGGATCACTTCGGCGCCATCCTCGAATTCGGTCCAGACGCCGCCGAGGCCTTCCTCAAGCCGCACGATCAGCAGCAACTCCGCACCTGCCAGGGCGGCGCGGGCGTCGGCGGATCGGGTTTCGTGCTCGAGCAGCAGCACCCTCACGGAGCGGGCGCCTCCGGCTGCGGTGCTTCCGTGGCCGTGCTAGCGGGCCAGCCTTCCAGGAGGCGGCGCAGGCGCTCGATGCGGAGCGACAGGGCGGCTTGGTGAATGGCGATGGCGGTGGCGTCGCGGGCTTCTTCGAAGAGCTGTTTGGCCTCGCGCAGGTCGGTGCGCAGGCCGAGGCCCTCGGCCATTTCGCGCTCGGCTTCGAGGCGGTCGACGTCCTCACGGTGGCGTTCGATGAGAGCCTCCGCCAGGAGGATTCGAGTTTGGATGTCGGCGGCGGGGTCGGCGATGGCGAGGCGCCGGCGCAGCAGCTTTTCGGCGTAATCGGGGGCCTTGAATTCGGAGAGCGCGTAGGCCGCGGTTTCGACGAGGGTCTGGGGGCTTTCGGCGAGGAGTTCTTCGAGCTGGCGTTCGGAATCGGAGACGGTCGGGCGGGCTTCGATGAGGGCGGTCAGGATGGCCACGTTGTTCAGAAGGGGTGCGTGGGTCTCGGGGTCGAGACGTTCGCGAAGCGCGTCGAGTTGGTCGCGGGCTTCGGGCCAGTTGCCCTCCCGCATGGCCAGGCGCGCCAGGATGAAGCGAGCGGAGATGTCGTGCGGCGGGTCGTCGAGCAGCTGCATCGCCCAGCCTTGCGCCTGCTCCAGATCGCCCGCTTCGTAGGCCATGGAGGCGGCGGGGTCGATCAGCTCCGGGTCCTCGGGAGCGGCGGAAAGGATTTCCCGCATGCGGTCATAAGCCGCGTCCGCTTCGCCGACGTAGAGGGCTTCGTAGGCGGGGGCGAGGATTTCGCTGCGGAAGGTGGAGGGATGGAAGTGTTTGACTTGGCGGACGATGAGGTCGCGGGCGGCCTCGGCGCCTTCCAGGCGGCGGATTTTGTGGTAGAGTTCGACCTGCGAGCGCGAGTCGCCGGGGTTCATCTCCGCCGCCCGGCGAAGGTCTTCCAGCGCCATTTGAAGCAGCAGGCGCTTCTGAGGTTCGGAGGCGAGGGCGCCCATGAAGTCGTGCAGTTTCGAGCGAACGTACCAGGAATAGTTGTACTGTACCTCGGCGAGGCTCTGGTCCAGATATTCGAGGGCCAGGAGCAGCTTGTTCATGATCGCGTTGCTTTGGGCCTGAACGATTTCCGGGGCGACACCCTGTTGGTTGTTGCGCATCAGGGACTGCATCGCGCCGCCGGCCTCGGCCATTTCGTAAACGGCGTTGTAGAGTAGCACGTCGCCATCGAGTGGCAGCAGGAGGCGGGCTCGCTGGATGGCCCGCTGGCCGTCTTCCATGGCGTAGGCCCGAGCCTGGGGCGAGAAGGCGGAGTCGGACACGGCGGCGTACTGGGACTGGGCGCGCAGCAGGTAGGTCTTGCCGGAGAACCAGTGGGCGCCCTTGACCACGATCAAGGCCCACGCCATCGCGAGCAGATAAACGAGCACGATCCAGGCGACTTTGCGGGCGGAAACCAGCCAGGGAGCCTGGGGTTTGGGCGAGGCGGCGGCCTCCTTCAATTCTTTGGTCAGGTTCTCGTTCGTCGTGTCGTCCGAGTCAGGCCGGTCGGCGACCTTGGGCACGGGCATCAACCAAAGGCGGTCGCCGGCGCTCCAGATCGCCAGCAGGATCACCAGCGTCCCCGCCAGGGGCGCCACGCGCAAGGGCGCGAAATCCGTCAAGGCATGCGCGAGGAGGCTGAGGATCGAGAGGAAAACCGCCAACTGAATGGCGATGAAACGTTGGGTGATCGTCGCCGCCAGGGTCCGCCAACCGGCCCACAAGATCGTGACCAACCCCAGCAGGGCCAGCCCCAGGCCGATCAAGCCGGTCTCATAAACGATCTGCAAGTATTCGTTGTGGGCTCGCAGGGTGCGCTTGGGTGTGGGGGCGATGGTCGAGAGAGGGTGCTCGCGGTAGAACTGGCCCTGCATCGACGGGTAGGTGTATTGAAACGACCCCCAGCCGAGGCCGGTCAGGGGGGCGTCGGCCACGGCGGGCAGAGACGCCAGGAGCACGCGCAGGCGGGTTTCGGTCTTGAGGTGCGTGGGCGTCAGGTTGCCGAGGCGCTCCTGGAGCGTGACGTTGCTGCGATAAAGCGGATTGCCGAAGGGCCCCATCCGGGGGACAAGTTGGCTAACGAGCAAAACCAGTAAAATCAACGGTACACCGACCGCGAAGGCGATCCGAGGGCGGTAGGCGGCGCGCCGCGCCAGCAGCACCACCAGGGCGGCGAAGGCCAGCACCAGCACCGGAATCACCGCCCGGCTCTGGGCCAGCAGAATCACCAGGCCCATGAGCGAGAACAGAGCGACCATCGAGCCCTTCAGCCACCGCGACCACTTCTCGCGCTGGATGCAGAAGAAGGCCCAGCCGCACAACAGGGGCGCCACCAGGAAGCTGGAAAGGGCCACGTTGTGACCGATAAAGGCTGCGACGTCGTTGCGGGTTTCCTCTGGCGGGAACTGGGTCCAAACGCTCGAGACCAGAGGGAAATCCACATGCAGCGCCAGGGCCGTCAGTGTCGCGATCCCCCCCACGGCGATCAACTGGGCGAGGAGTTTGTAGACCAGGCGCCGGGTGCGCAGCATTTCCTCCGCCACCAGGAAAAACGCCAGGGCGGCGGCGACCTGGAACCAGGCCGTCAGGGAGAAACTGAAACCTCCCGTGTGGTGGACGGGAGCGGCCTCGCCCCGAGCGATGGCTTCGGCGGCCACGGGCGGCACATCGGGCCCCCAGCGCAACGCCCCCGGTCCGGCGAAACCGAGGAACGACCACAGCAGAAAACCCGCCACCGCCACGATCGGCAGCAACCCCCGCACCAGCGAGCGGCGCCCTTCGCGGACGGGATTGCGATAGAAAACCGCCCGGCGCACCAGCAGTTCGTACCCGCGCGCCGCCAGAAACGCCACGCAGCACAGCATGCCGAGAGCCAGCCAGACGGTGGTCTTCAGTTCCAGGATCGGCAGGCCGCTGGACAGCAGGGGCTCGAAATACTTTTTCAGGAACCCCTCGCCCGGATTGGGGAGTTGCAGGTGATAGGCGAAGGCCGCGCCGGGGACGGTGGCCAGCAGCGACAGCTCGCAGAATTTGCGCAGAAACAGCGGCACCGTCAGCCGGCCCGGCCGGGCCTCCTCGGCCTCGCGCTGGGCGCGGGCGCGGCCCTTGAGCACCTCGCGGTCGGGCCGTTCCAGATCCTCGCGCTTGGGCCGGGGCGCGAGCGTGCTCTGCGCCGAGGTCTTCGCCCCCTTGACGATTTCCTTGCTGTTCGACGTCTTGCTGGTCCGGCTCCGGCTCTTCTGGGGGTTCGATGGGCGGGGATCGGTCATGCGTCAAAAAATCAAGCGTTGGGTTCGGCCACAAGGCGCCCGCAATCTGTCGCTGGACGCGGGGCATGCCAAGGGGGAAAATGGCGGGCGGGGCTCTCTCGTGGCTCAGAGGCGGAAGGTCTTACTGGAATGCCGCCCCACGCCAACGCGCTCGATCTCCGCCGTGGAGACGCCAAGCTGCTGAGCGCCAAGCGGCTGGGAAAATCCAGCCAGTATCAGTGGGATGAGCCATTGCTTTCTTTTCATCGGGATTCCTTTCCATTCATCATCCAGGCGTTGATTCGTCGGTTCTGAGCATCGCGCAAGATCCCGACGGGGATGCACGAGGGTGATGTGGGGTAGTCGGTCTCTTCGGGGAAAACCTCTCCGGTTCCGAATTGGAGGGGTGCTGACGGGACATTAGACTCAGGCAATGAAAACAACAGGAAATTAAATCCGTATCCCTTTAAGTTCTCGGCGTCCAAAATAATTGAATCTGAAGTATATCCTTCTACGGAGTAGATCACTTCTAACGGGCCGACAGGAGCCATTTCCTCTGAACAGAAGTCAATGGTTGGGGTATCGGAGCAATTCTCGGCTCCGAATCGTGCCGTAATAACCCCCTGAACAGGACTCGATTTGACAAATGGAGGATCCCCATGTTTCACATTTCCCTCAAGAAAATTAACTCTGAGGGTGGAGTCAAGACCTTTGATCAAATCTAAGTTGGCCCACACAATTTCGGAAGGAGAGTCCGAATACTTACCCACATACACCTGTATAGAAAATTGTATCCTATTCATATCAGAGGTCATTATGTCGGCTTCAAAAAATCCCCCCTCCACCTGCGATCCGTCGAAGGGGATATAGAAGGTCGTTTCAGGCGCCCCGATCCAACTCCAGGCGGCGATGCAGTCAGAAATGCCGGAGTTGGCTTGAATGAAAACCGGAGTTCCCGGCGCAAGATTGGCCACCAGTACATCGAAAGGATCGTCGTACCGAACTCCATTCGCCCAGTAGGTGCGTTGAAACGCGATGTCCTCGGCGAACTCTGTGAATTCCACAAGACCCCAATGGCCCGTCGTATCCCAAAACTGAAAGAATACCTGGGGAAATTCCCCGAAGCCCTTCTCCTCCTTGCCCATTTGCGCGGCGCAAGGCACAGCCCCGACGGCCGAGGCCATAAGCCCCAGCGCGAACGCGGGGCCAGGGAAGCGGCGGAACAAGAAGGGAAAGAAGCACACGGTAAGGGAGTCCTTAGTTGTACTGGAGACCGCAGGCGGCGGAGGCGAAGTGGCCGTTGGCGTGTGTGGCAAAGAATTCGAGCCCCTCGACATCGCTCATG
>JAVJSW010000005.1:0-6454 GCA_040219255.1 Sumerlaeia bacterium | reverse complement strand
TGTACGACCGGGCAGAGGGGTGACACTTTGTACCGGAGACATCGGTAACACTTTTTCCCCTCCGCAGGCAAGAGCTTGCTCGGCCGCGCCGAGCGTGCTTTTCTACTTACCAGCCGGCCGGAGGATAGGGCTCTGCTGGAGAGCAACCCGAGCGCCGCGCCGGGCCGAAACGCGGCGTCGGGCGGGCTTTCTCTACTGCGAAGGCTCGCCCGACTCGTTCTCCATCGGCTTATGGCCGGCCGCCTCGCTGTCGCGTTTTGGCCCTGAAGCGATAAACTCCACACCCGCTGGCAATCCGCCCGGGTCCGGTCCGCAGACACGGCGGCTTCCCAGGTCGATCCGCCCGATCAGTTCGCGGTAGTAAATCACGCTCAGAATCGGTTCTTCTTCGTGCTCGACGAGGCGCACGTCTTCGCCCGCCAGCGTGGTCGTGAAGAAGTAGTGCTCTTTGCGCCAGCGCAAGCTGCCGACCTTACTGACCCGCCGCACGATGGCGCCCTCGTCGTACTCGGGGGCGCGCACGGTTTCAGGATAGGCGCGTGGCGAGGGCGTGAACAGCGAGATCGGCGTGACCAAGCCGAGGCCCTCGTGGGGGCGCTCGCGGTTGTAGACCTCGCGGAACGCGTCGAAGCGCCGCTGCTGACCCGCCAGGCTGGCCGCCGGCACCGGCCGAATCGTTTCCGCCTTCAGCGTCCGGTGCATGCGCTCGTGCCGGCCGTTTTGCTGGGGTTTGCCCGGCTCGATGCGCCGCGGCGAGATCCCAAGGCGGATCCAAAAAGCCGAAAGCCGCGTCAGCCCAAGGCCCCCCGCCGCCCCAAAAGGCGGACCGTTGTCGGTCTGGATCACCTCGGGCAGGCCGTACTCGCGAAACAACTCGATGAAGATCGCGATGACATCCTCGGTCGCGATGGGCGGACTGAGCGCCCGGCATCCCAAGAGCAGCCGCGAGAAATCGTCGGTCACCGTCAGCGGATCGCAGCGCGTGTTGTTTTGCGTGCGGAAGTGGCCCTTGAAATCCGCGCACCACTTCTCGCCCGGCGCCTGGGCGGCCTCCGCGCGCCGGGGGCAGGCGCGGCGCCGGCGGCGCTGCTCCTCGGTCAGGCCCTCGCGGCGCAGCAGCTCGCCGATCGTCGAGAGGGCGGGCCAGCGCTCGCCGGGGTGATCTTGCGCGAGGCGCGCGCGCAGCTTCTTCGGCCCCCAAGTGGGGTGCTTACGGCGCAGCGCCAGGATCGCCTCGCGCACCGGCGCCTTGGTGGCCCAGGGGCATGACTTGGGCGCGCGCGAATGCTCGGTGAAAGCGCCTTCCTCTTCCGCGCGCCAGCGGGCGACGATCTTGTAGCCCGTCTTTCTGCTGATGCCGAACTGGCGGCAAAGCTCGGCCATCGAGTCCTGATTGGTTCGCCATGCGGCGATAAACTGAACCTTTTCCATCTTGGGCGACGTCTCTTTCCACGGCATGACCAGGTGTCCTCCTGGCGAGCCATCCTGAAGATGCTGTCACCCCTGTCTCCGGAAAGTGTTACCGATGTTGCCGGATCGATCTGTTACCGATGTCTCCGGTTCGTACACCCCCATCCCCGCCCGCCACCCCCCCTTCACCCCTTGGCTTCTTTGCTTTTTTGCGTTAAAAAATACCCCCCACCCACCGCCCAATCCGCGTCCCTCCGCGTCCCCTGCGCCTCTGCGGTGAAATCCCATTCCCCCGCCCACCACCCTCGGCTCCCCCCTCCATCTCGCGCTCCCAAACCCCTCCCATCCCTCGACTTACTCTCCCCTAAGCTCCTCTAGTCCCTTTAGTGCAACAAGTGTATCTTGTCTTTCTTGTCCCCGAAGCTCCACATGAGGGGACAAACCAAACGGCCTGTGTAACCCTTCCACCATCACGCGTGACCCGGAAGGAACCACCCGCCATGAACCGCACGTCTCCCCTGAAAACTCAGCGTCCTCTGCCCCATGGCGGGCAACGCCCCAGCCGCCCCCCAAAGAACCCGTTGAACCCCCACGCCGCCCCCATCACCCTCGCCCCGTCCCCACCCCACGCGGAGACTCCTGCCATGCCCACCACCCTGCCGCCCACCTCGCCCCTCCTTCGCCTCGCCGCGAACGTCGCCGCCGTCCCCGTCCTGCGCCAGAGCGCCCCCCTGGCCAGCGAAGTCCGCCGCGCCGTGGTCCAGTACCAACCCACCGCCCTCATCGTCGACCTGCCCCAGGTCATCGGCCAGGAAATCTGCCTCGCCGTCGAGCAACTGCCGCGCATCCACATGATCGCCTGGCGCCTGCGCGGCACCCGCGCGGCCCGCGCCGTCTGCACCGACCCCTCCGACCCCCGCATCGAAGCCATCCGCCTCGCCCTCGAACACGGCCTGCGCGTCCACTTCGTCGATGTGGCCGAAGCCGGCGAGGGCACCGCCCTGCCCCGCGTGCCCGACGACTGCGCCGCCGAAGGCCTCGGCGCCGCCGCCTTCGCCGCCCTCTATTGGGCCGCCGCCCGACCGGAAATCACCAAGCGCCACCGCATCCTCGCCGGCCGCATTGGCCGCCTCGCCGCCCGCCAACCCGACCAGCGCTATCTCGTCGTCGCGGGCCTCGACGAGAGCGCCGCCCTGCGCCACCTCTTCGCCCAGGGCGCCCCGGAAACCCAGCCCGGCGCCGAGGAACCGGTTCTCCTCGACATCGAAAGCCAGCCCCTCCTCCACGAGCACCTGCCCCTCGTCCTCGGCGAAATCCCCTTCGCCGTCCACCTGATGGAGCAATGGCGCGCCCAGGCCAGCCCGGAAGAACCCTATCCGATGGACCTGATCCTGACCGGTCTGCTGAACATCGCCGCCGAGCAATACCGCGACGAATACGACGAGGAGGTCAGCCTGACGGAATGGCGCACGCTCTCGCAATTCGCCCGCAACCTCGCCATCGAACGCGGCCGCCTGCGGCCCGGGCTTTACGAACTGGTCACCGCCGCCAAAGGCTGCGTGGATGACGATTTCGGCGCCATCGTCCTTGAACTCGCCAGCCGCTATCCCGCCAACGAACAGGACGACGACGACCCCGCCGCCCATGACCCGAGCCGCCACCGCAGCCTGAACCTCTACGTCGATTTCGGAGACGGATTCAGCCGCGCCGACCCCGCCTATCCGCTCTATCCGGTTTCCGAAACCACCTTCAGTTTCCGCCACCGCCGTCCCAACCAAACCCAGCGCCGCCAATGGCAGGAAGAGTTCGCCGATTCCTTCTTCTTCGGCGGTGGCATTTGCTCCTGGCCGCCGGAGGACGAGCGGATCGAGGCCTTCTTCACCCACTTGCGCAAACGCGCCCTGGCCCAAATCGGCGACGCCCACACCATTGTCGAGGAAGCGCGGGGGTCCCTGCAAGACGGCCTCGACATGCGTGAGACGGCGCGCAATTGGCACAAGAAAAAGCTCTACGTCCGCCGCGAACGGCGCCCCCCGGGCGCTGTGGGGCCCGTCGCGCTGATCTGGCACGACTTTCCCCTGGCCACGCCGGATCTTTGGCGGACGACGCTTTACGCCGAGAATTCCAACGAATCCGACATCGCCATTTTCTGCGCCCCTCTGGGCCAGGAAATGGCCGGCCCGCAAATCAGCCGCACCGAATACCACGGCATCCTGTCGGTCTTTCCCGCGCGCGGCATCCCCGATGTGTGGTCGGCGGCGGCGCTCTATCCGTGGGGGACTTGCGCGCGGGTGCTGATCGCGGCGGGGATTTATCTGTGTACGGAAAAATTCATGGCCATCGTGGCGCCCGAGCCGCCGGACGGCGAGCTGAAGGCCCTGGCCCGCGAGCGCGGCGTCGGCCTGATCTACATTCCGCTCAGCTCCTTCTCGCGCAAGACGCTCAAGCGCCTGCGCACCGTGCACATCCTGGCGAGCCACCAGGCGCGGTCGTGGGCCCGGGATTACATCGAAGGGTAGAAAAACGAAGCGCTTGCGCCTCGCTCCGCCACGGTCCAAACATCCCCCGCAACAGCCCCAATCCCCCTGGAGCCTCCATCGCCCCATGGCGTTTTCCCTGTCCCCGAACCCGCAACAGCGCCGCATGCAGAAGGTCTTCCTCGCCATCGGAGCCGCCGCCCTCGTGTTGGGCGTGGCGTTGTTTTTTCTGCTGCCGGAGCCCAAGGGGGACAACCTCCACGGCGGCGGGCACCTGACGAAGGCGGGGATGAAGGCTTTGGGCGTGCCGATCCCCGAGCCGCGGGTCGGCCGCGACGACTTGGTTGCGACGCGTACGTTGGCGGCGGATGGGCGGACGACGGCCAGCGTGGAATAAAAAAATCACGACGTGGCCTTATTTTGGGCTTGCTTCGGCCAGGTGCTCCAGGCACCTTCTTTCACCCCTGGAGCGAATTCAGGGTCTTCTTGCGTGGGTCGTTAGCTCAATTGGTAGAGCAGTGGACTCTTAATCCATTGGTTATAGGTTCGAGTCCTATACGGCCTACCACCCACAATTCCTGAGAAATCGGGCACAGTCAGAGAAAGCGGGGCCGGTTCGGCTCCGCTTTCTTTGTTTGGACTCGGTAGGGGACTGCGCATCTGTTCGCGGGGTTGGGTGACGATGCTACGGCTCCAGCCGCAGTGTGCTCGAGGAGGCCCAGTCCTTTCGCACGTGGATGGAACTGAGCAGTTGGTCGCAGGTGGCGGGTCCGATGTGTAGGAAGACCTGGCCGCAGGCGTAATTGTCAATGAAGCGCGGGTCCTCGAGAATGGCGCGATTCATGGCGCGGTAGTCGGGATGGACGAGGGTGATGACGTCGGGTTGCTGGGCAAAGAAGACATCGGCGTCGAAACCCTGTGTGTATTCTGGCGAGTTGAGGCCGGCGAGGTCGAGGATGGTGGCCTGGGGGAGGAGGACTCCGAGGCGTCCGACCTCTGTCGCGGCGACGCGCGTGCCTTCTGGTATGGCGCCGAGGGGCGTCTGGATGACATCGCTGGGGACGGGTTTGGTGGCGTATTGCCGGCGCTGGAGCCATGGGTAGGTGGCGTAGCCCCAAGCACAGATTGCCAATGCGATTGCCGTCAGGAGGTCAAAAAACGCGGTGATGCGATGGTCCGCGGCAGTGGGGGCGTTTCGCTTTTCTGGAAGCCAGGCAAGAAGCAACAGCACGAGCAAGCCGCAGAGTGTCGGGATGTAGTAGCGGTGGCCATGGCCCATGAGCTGGAAGGTTGTCGACAGATAGAGTACGATCCCATAGAGCGGCACCCAAAGATGGGCCATGCGAAGCCAAAGCCTATTGCGGGAGAGACCAATCCAGATCGCTAAATGAATATGGAAAGAGTCCTTCAGGTAATAGAAAACGAAGGCGCGCAATCTTTGCGCCGCCTCGGGAGAGTAGTCCTCGTAAGGAATGTTCCAGATGTTGCCCTTGGCGGAGAAGGACAGGGGCAGAAGGGTTCCGAACATCCAAATCCGCCAGATTGCGTAGAGACACAGGAGGAGAAAGGCGGCGACAAAGGCCTTTGACATGGCGGCTGCGAAGTGGGGGTGGGTCTTGCGGTAGACAAGAATGGCGATGAGGGGCATGCCCAAGAACAGACCGAACTCTGGCCGGGCGAGGATGCCGAGGAAAATGCCGGCTCCCAAGCCGACGCCGTTTACTCGCGAGAAGGTTTCGGCGCGTTGCAGGGCGGAGACTCTCCAGAGCAGGAGGACGAGCGCGAGAGCGGCCAGGGCGGTCTCCATTCCCGATCCGGCGATGCCACCGACATTAAAGGCGCTGATCGTGAGCCAGAAGGGCGCCAGGATCGCAAGGACCCGCAGGCGGGGAGGCAGGTTCAGGCGGGCCAGGACATAGAGGGCGATGGTCAAGAGGACCGTTGAGGCAAAGGAGAGGGTGGCGAGAAAGGCTCCTTGCTCGAGGGATTCTTGACTGGCGAGGGGATAGAAGAGGGCGACGACGGCGAACCAGAGCGGCGATGTGAGGCCATCGGCGGGAGGTCCGGCGGTGTTCCACGTATAGCCGTAGCCTTCCCACAGATTGCGCGCATACCGGACAAACATGTAGGAATCATCGAAGGCCGTGAAGGGCGTATAGAGAGCCACAGCCATCATGCCGAGGAAGGCCATGAGGGACAGGGTTCCGGTGATCGCCGGGAGGTAAGCCAGAACGTTGGAGATGGACCGCGGGGGCGGTTCTTTCAGACGGTTGGACACCGTGACAGAAACCCTATCTGACAAGTGGATGTGTTCGCGGCCGTGCCAGCGATGCGGCGTTGAAGTCGATCGCGCTGGCGGGGGTCCCTGCTGATTTTTTCGAGAGCCCTGCGAGGCCGTGGAATCGGTGAATGGTGCTCAGGTCTCTGGGGGAGTGTCGAGGGGGTCTTGGTGTACGAACCGGAGACATCGGTAACAGATCGATCCGGCAACATCGGTAACACTTTCCGGAGACAGGGGTGACAGCATCTTCAGGATGGCTCGCCAGGAGGACACCTGGTCATGCCGT
>JAVJSW010000004.1:0-191265 GCA_040219255.1 Sumerlaeia bacterium | reverse complement strand
CACGACCTACGGCATGGAGCTGTGCTTCAACTAAACCGGGCGCCAGCGCGGGCCCGCAGAGGGCTCGCGTGAACCGCTCACGACTCGACCGATGACAGCCCCGCCCCCGGAAAGCGTCCCGCTTTCCGGGGGCGTTTTCGTCAGTGGGATTTCCCGCTTGCCTTTACCGTATCGTTCCAAAAAGATGCCGAATCTAAAAAGTTCAGGAGACTCGATTAAGCATGAACGATTTGCTAAACAATAGGCGGGCGGCGGGTGTCTCGCTCCTGCTGGCGGTGACACTCTGCGTTCCGGCCGCGATGGCGGGAACGACAAACCCCCGGTTACACGGCGATCTGCCTTCCGGTTCCGAGGCGGAGGGCGTGCTGCCTCTGGCCAACTCGAGCGAAGCGGTGGTTTTCGGCGATCTCGAAACGTTCGATCTGAATTCTCTGTTTCGCGTTCCGATGGACGGCTCGGCGGCGCCGGTGAATTTGATCGGCTCGCTGCCCCCGACGGCGGACACGAGGGGCTCCTTTCAGCTTTCGCCCGACGGAAGCCGCATCGCCTTCGAAGCCGACATCGACACCGATGGCGTTTTCGAACTCTACACTGTCCCGGCGGATTTGTCGTCGGCGCCGGTGCGCATCAACCCCGACTTCTCCGTGGTCGACAGCCTGCTGACCAATTTCCAGTTCTCGCCCGACAGCCAATTGATCGGCTACGTGGCGGACCAGCGCTTCTTCGAAGTGTTCGAGCTGTTCGTGGCCCCGGCCGATGGGTCTTCGGTGCCGGTGCGCGTGACCAACGATTTTCCCGTCAGTGGCGATGTGGAGGATGAGTTCCTTTTCACGCCCGATTCCAGCACCGTCATCTACACCGGCGACCAAGACGTGAACGGCGACCGCGAGATCTACTCGGTGCCCGCCGATGGTTCGTCGAGCCCGACACAACTCAACAACGCGCTTCCCACCGGCGGCGACGTGGACAACGGGGGCGTGTTGATTTCCGCCGATGGCGGTACGGTGTTCTTTACCGGCGACGCCCGGGTGAACGGCTTCTTCGAACTGTTCGCGGCGCCCGTGGATGGATCGTCGGCCGCCGTTCTGATTTCCCCGGCGATGACTTCCACTACCGGTGTCAGCGAAGGGTTCTGCGCCCTGACGCCCGATGGATCCCGCATCGTCTATCTGGCCGACGCCGACACAAACGGCATCTTTGAAATCTACAGCGTCCCGACCGATGGCAGCCAGGCGGCCACGAAGCTGAACGATCCGCTGATTACGGGCGGTCAAGTCATCGGTTCCCTTCCCCAGATCACCGCCGATGGATCGACGGTGGTTTATCTCGCCGATCAGATCACCGATGAAGCCATCGAGGTCTTCGCCGTTCCGGTGGATGGCTCGACCACCGCCACGCGCCTGAACTCGCCGCTCACCGCGGGCCAGAACGTGACGAACTTCGCCATCTCGCCCGACGGCCAGCGCGTGGCGTATCGCTCGAACGAGAACGTGTACGCCAGTCTCTTCTCCGTCCCGATCGATGGCAGCGAGCCGCCCTTCGAACTGACCCCGCCGCAGGCCGGAACCGGCGTGGTGCGCTTCGCCTACGATGACGATGCGGAAACGATCGTTTATATCGCGCGGCAGAACTCCGGCAACCGCGAAGCCTTCTCCGTCACCGGCACGCCCGATGTGCTGGCGCTGCCGGCCACCCTGGTGGTCGAAGCCGCCTCGCCCTTCATGGAAAGCGTCACCTTCGGCGTGGACGATCACGAGACGTCTCCGGCGGGCTTGCTGGTGTCCGCCAGCAGCCTCAATACGGCCCTCGTGCAGAACGGCAACCTGACGCTGAGCGGCTCGGCGACGACGCGGACGCTGGACCTGACCTATGAGCAAGCCGTCGGCAGCGCGGAAATCGTCGTCAGCGTCACCGACGCCCTCGGCAACGTGACCACCGCTTCCGTGGTCCTGACTGTTCAGGACACGACCTCGCCGACAGTGACTCTGTTGACAGCGAACGACATCACGACGGCGGGTGGCAGCGATCAGTCGATCGTGGTGCGCTACACCGACATTGTCGCGCTGGCAGCACCGACCATCAACGACAGCAACATCCGCGTCACCGGCCCGAACGGCTATGACGAAGCGGGCCAGTTCACGATGATCAACCTGCCGGGCAATGGCACGCCGCGCGATGTGACCTACACGGTGCCCGCGCCGGGAGGTTCGTGGCAGACGCTCGATTCGGGAACGTACACGATCAGCTTCCTCGGCGGCTCGGTAACCGACACCTCGGCCAACAGCCCAGACTCAGCGGTCCTCGGCACCTTCGACGTAACGATCAGCTCGAGCGTCGGGGATTGGCGGGGGTTGGAGTGAGGGGGTTACTCCTTGGCGAAGTAGGGTTCGAGGAGGGCGATGAGCTCTTGGTGCTTGCCGAAGCGGGCGTAGCCGAGGGCAGTAACTTGCTCATCAGTCACGAGGAGGGGGTCCGCCCCTGCTTCGAGAAGCGCTTTGGCGATTTCCAGGTTTCCTTCTTGAGCGGCAAACATGAGCGGAGTAGTCCCGCTTGGAGTCACGGAATTGGGATTCGCGCCTGCGTTTAGCAATTCCCTCGCGATGTCCGTATGTCCATTTGCCGTTGCGTATAACAAAGCGGCATCAGGAACATTAGGCTGCGGAGTTCGGTTCTTTTCTGCTCCAAGCAAGGCTCGGACTACATCCAAATGTCCTGCCTTGGCTGCGTAGGTCAGAGGGGGGTACGAAGCTTCGCTTTCGAGGCTGGGATCGGCTCCCGCTTCAAGCAATATGTGGACGATGCGTAAATCGCCTTTGATCGCCGCTATCTCGAGCGGTGTTCCTTTTGGTGTCAGCGAGTTGGGATCGGCGCCATACTGCAGGAGACGGCTGACCAAAGTCGCGTCTTGTTCCAGAACGGCGTGCAAGAATGGGGTCCATCCCTTCTCGGTCACAGCATTCGGGTCCGCGCCGGACTCGGCGAGGTATGCGACAACATCGAAATGCCTACCGAGCAGCGAATGAAACAAAGCGGACAGACCCGATTCACCCTGGTGGTTGATGTCAGCACCCGCTTCGGCGAGTAGGCGAACATTGGCCAAGTGTCCGTGGTTCGCAGCCATCATGAGCGGAGTTATTCCTTCATCGCTAACAAAGTCCACAACCGCCCCCGCTTCGAGCAGTCGTTTCACAACTTTTGGGTGACCGTTCTGGGCGGCAATAAATAAGGGGGAGAAATTGTCGGTTGTATTGTTATTTACTGATACTCCCGCATCGAGCATAATATCCACGATTTCCAGGTGACCATCCTTGGCCGCGATATACAAATGGGTGCGATTGCGGCTTGCGGTCGTGTAGTGGTTGGCCCCAGCTTGGAGCAGCATACGAACAATGACTGTATGTCCTTCCTGAGATGCAATGGAGAGCGGGTACCAGCCATCGTCGTCAGGGATTTCGGGATTGGCGCCCTCTTTAATGAGGGTAGAAGTGACTTCAACGTGTCCTTCGAAGACGGCATAGTAGAGGGGTGTTTGCTCTTCGTCGTCTCTTGCGTCTATATCTGACCCATGAGCCAAGAGTTTTTTAGCAAGAGCGGGTTGATTCTTCACGGCCGCAATGTGAAGGGCAGTCCAACCGCCCTCGTCCACGGCGTGGATGTCGGCGCCCGCATTGAGAAGCTGCTCGGCGATTTCATAGTGTTCGAGGAATAGGGCGAAATGGAGTGGTGGCGCCATCGCATCGAATCCAAGGGACGCGTTGGGATTGGCGCCCGCCGCGAGAAGGAGCCGAACGATTTCGTCGTGTCCATACCGGATGGCTGTATGTAGGGCCGAAATCCCATCCTCGCTGGTCTTCTTATTGACCAATGCGCCTCTGTCGATCAACTTGCGAACGGCCTCGGTGTGGCCGTAGCGGGACGCCACGATCAGGAGCGTCACGCCCGCTTGGTCGGGCAGGTTCGGGTCCACGTCGGTCGCAAGGGCGTGGTCGATCATCCGCCAGGCGTTCGCTGTCTCCGCATCGGCGGTCTGCCCCACATCCTTCGCCGCGGCGCCCAAAGGAGCAAGGAGCAAAGCGATTGCAAGAAGGATTTGGCGAAGGGAAGGACTCATGGTTGCGCTCAATACCGGGGATGTCTTGGCGCCAATCCACGGCTATCTCTGATGACAGGCAATCGGATTCTGGCGATGGAGGATGCCCGCCGGGTAACCTTTCCGCCTGAAGGGGGAACTACGAACAGGGGGCGTGCCTTACGCTTGCCCAAGGCGCCGGCTTCGGCGCAGGCTTGCCGCGCCATGACTGAACCGCCCGCCTCCTCCACCACTGAATCCCCGCGCGCCCGGCGCATCGTCGTTCTCGGCGGGGGCGTTTGCGGGTTGGCGGTGGCGCTGCGGATGCTCGAACACGAGGCGGGGGCCGACGTGGTCATCCTCGAGCGCGAGGACCGCGTCGGCGGGCTGGCGCGGCGGCTGACGCTGGGGGATCAGGTGGCGGATATGGGGCCGCACCGTATCCACACCGAACTGCCGGATGTGCAGGCCTTCCTGCAGGATCTGGCGGGCAGGGAAATGGTCCGCGTGCCGCGCCAGAGCCAGATGTGGCTCGATGGCCGATGGGTCGAATACCCGCCCAAGCCGATGGAGATGCTGAGGGCGTGGGGGCCGATGCGTCTGGCGAAGGCGGCGGCGAGCTTTGCCGCGGGCAAGCTGCGGCGCGCCGGGGCGGGGCAGGCGGACAGCTTCGAGAAGGTGATGACGGAAGCCTTCGGCGCCGAACTCTACAAGCTGATCGTGCTCGGCTATACGGAAAAGGTGTGGAAGACGGCTCCGTCGCAAATCCACGGCGACATCGCCCGGGTGCGGGTCAGCGCGGGGGGGCTGGATCGCATCGTGAAGCGGGTTCTGGTGGGCGAGAAAGAGGGCCAAGAGACGGCCCTGAAGAAGTTCTACTACATCCCCGGCGGGGTCGAACGGCTGGCGGAGAAGCTGCGCGAGCGGGTGCTGGCGCTGGGCGGGCGCATCGAGACGGGGCAGGAGGTGCGCGACCTGGAGCGGCGCGGCAACGGCGTCTGGCGCGTCGAGGCGAGCGGCGCCACGCACGAAGCGGATTTCGTGTTCAGCACGTTGCCGGTGACGGATCTGCTGGAGTGGCTGCTCATGCGCCGGCCGGACAGCGAAGTGGCCACGGCGCGCGGCGGGATGCGGTTCATCGCGAATTTCCTGGTGTGTCTGCTGGTCAAGAAGGACCGGGTGACGCCGAACCAGTGGCTCTATTTCCCGGGCCCGGACACGATTTTCAACCGGGGCTACGAGCCCAAGAACTTCCACGAAAGCATGGGCGCGGCGGGTCAGTCGCTCCTGATGCTGGAGACGACGTGCCTGCACGGCGACGCGACGTGGGGCATGAGCGACGAGGACCTGACGGAGGCCAGCATCGCGGGGGTGGAGGCGACGGGGCTCCTGACGCGCGCGGACATCGCCGAGACGCGCGTGGTGCGCATTCCGCACACCTATCCGCTCTACGACTTGGGATACCGCGAGCGGCTCGAGCGGGTGTGGGGGTACTTGCGCGAGTGGCCGGGCCTGATCAGCGTGGGGCGGCAGGGGTTGTTCCTGCACAACAACATGGACCACAGCATCCACATGGGCTTCCGCGCGGCGGAGGTGGCGGCGGTGGAAGCTCGCGAGGCGCCGGAGCGGGCGTTCTACGACGAAGTCGAGCGGTTTCAGGCGTTTCGGATTGTGGATTAAAAAGGGGAAAGCCCCGCCACGGGGAGGGGTGGGGCTCAGCCACCTAATGCTTCCAGAACAATACACTTGTTATTATGGGTTGAATTCGTTCTTCACGCGGTCGTACGCGGGGACAGCAGTGAAGAGAACGCCAGGTCCACCTCCGATGCGGACAAGGTCCCCTGAAGAAACAGTTCCGTTAGTGGGGTCGTAGTCAGGACCGAGGTCGATGGCATCACCGCTGCAATAGGCCAGCGAACCACCGGGCCCTCCGCCAAAGGCATTGATCGTATCAGGTCCAGCGGACACAAGGTGCCATGCGGCTCCCGAGGTAATGCTGGCTCCGCGCGTGTCAGCCGTTCCGCGAATGTCACTAATGATGCCTTCTGGGGTGACGGATTCGGCATCCGTGTAGTCATACGTGTCGTAGGCGGCGAGAGGATCCCCTGTGCAGGCGTCGACGGCAAGACCCACATTGGCCGGAATGAAGGGGTCGCGGAAGACGGAGGTGATGTATGCGATAGGCGTTGTCAGCCAAATGAAGCGGGAGCTGATTCCCTCTTGCCCAGGATTGTAGATGCTGGGCCCGTTGACCACGCCTCCAGGTCCGCCAAAGGTCGAAGAATTGGGAGCGACGAAAATCGGATAGTTATTATTGTCGACCGCATAGGACTCGATGGCGGTGGCGAGGGTCCGCATGTCGGACTTCGCCCGGCTGACTTTGGCGCGGACCTGGGCTTCGAGGAAGTTGGGGACGGCGATGGCCGCCAGAATCGCGATGATCGCGACGACGATCAGCAGTTCGATCAGTGTAAATGCTTTGTTCTTCACGAGTCGGGGTCGCTCCTGTGGTTGTGGGGGGTGTGGCAGCCTTAAAAAAAAGGAAGCTCTTCAGTCTTTCCATCGGTGCTTAACTTGGCGCGAACCAAAAAGTCAATAGGATGGACGGTCTAAAATATGACAAAAGTTCGGGAGGACGGACAGGGAAGGGGACGGAGAGCGTTTGAAATGGGCTATAGAACCTTGAGAAGGGGGCGGTTGTAAAATTTTACCGTCCCCACTTCTCTTAAGAAACTAGTTGTCGGTTTAGTTTTGCGTGGCTTGGTCGGTGTTCTTCTGATCGCGGAAGATGTCGCCGAAGCTGATGGTGCCATTGGTGGCGTCGTAGTTGATGACCGGGAATTCGGAGTAATCGGTCAGGGTGCCGGTGCCGTCCTCGAAGAAGTAGAGGTCGGGTCCGGCGCTGTAGAGACGCCAGGAGCCGTGGCGGCGGGTCAGCGTGTCCATGACGGCGGCGGTGGTGCCGGGTGCGGATTCGGGCAGACCCTCGATGTTGAGGTAGCCGTAGCGCTCGCGTCCGCCAAGGGTCGCCGCGGCGGCGCGGATATCGGCGCGCTGGAGACGGAAGAGGTCTTCCATGATACCGGCGGAGGACAGATAGGCGATAGGGGTCGTGAGTTCGAAGCCGAGGGTGAGCTGGGCGGCGGTAGGATCGCCGGGCACGGGGCGGACGGGGCGGTCGGTGGGGTAGGCGTTGGTGTCGACGCGGTAGGATTCGAGGCCGGTGGCGATGGTGCGCAGGTCGTTCTTCACGCGGCTCACCTTGGCGCGCACCTGGGCTTCAAGGAAGTTGGGAACGGCGATGGCGGCGAGAATGGCGATGATGGCCACCACGATGAGAAGTTCGATGAGGGTGAAGGCTTTTTGTTTCAAGAGAGGAGTACCTCGAGAAAATGGGGGTGTTGGAGAGGGTTGCAAAAAGGAAAGGACAATGAGTTGCGTATGACAGATTGCTAGTGCCGGAGGGCCTGTCCCGTCAAGTGCAGAAAGGGGTTGCATGCAAAAAATTGTCAATTTCTTCGGCAAATTCTGAGAGGAACTCAGTCGTATATCAGGTGTTTGGACCGAGTCTTTTCGAATTCTTTGACGCGATCTTGATAGCTGGCGATGATGGCGTCGGCGGTTTCGCCGGCGAGGATGCGCTGGCGGATCGAGTCGGTGCCGAGGACTTCGTCGAAGAGGCTGCCTTGGGCGCGGGCGTCGGTGAAGACGCCTTCGCCGGGGTAGAGTTTCTGGAGGGTTTCGATGATGTGGATTTGGGCGGTGACGGGGCGGACGGCTTTGTAGTCGGAAATGAAAATCTGGACGCCGTGGCACATTTCGTCTTTGTAGGCGGCGTACTTGGGCTTGTAGCTGATGGGGCGGAAGTGGATGCCGGGCAGGTTTTTGGCGTTGAGTGCGTCGGTGAGCTGCTCGCGGTCGATCCAGGGGGCGGCGATGGTTTCGAAGGGGAGGGTATAGCCGACGCCGATGTTGAGGCCGTTGCGGATTTCGCCCATGATTCCGGTGAGGCTGTAGAAGAAGGAGGTTTCGGCGTGGGGGATGTGGGTCGAGGTGGGGACGAAGGGCAGGCCGGTGTCCCACTGGCGCATGGAGCGGTGGTAGCCGTTCATGGGGACGACGGTGAGTTCGCATTTGGTGGTGTTGTAGTCGGCGTTGAACATCATGGCCGTTTCGCCGGGGGTCATGCCGTACATGTAGGCGATGTTGTAGAGGCCGACGAAGGTGGAGTATTCCTCGGTATTGATGACGGGGCCGTCGATGTAGTCGGCGCCGACGGGGTTGGGGCGGTCGAGGACGAGGAAGGGGATGCCGGCTTCGCCGCAGGCTTCCATGGCGTAGGCCATGGTGTAGATGTAGGTGTAGGAGGAGGAGCCGATGTCCTGGATGTCGTAGATCATGACGTCGAGGTTTTCGAGCCATTCGGGTTTGGGACGGCGGGTGGCGCCGTAGAGGCTATAGACCGGAACGCCGGTTTTGGGGTCGGTGGTGTCGTCGACTTTGTCGCCGGCATAGGCGTCGCCGCGGACGCCGTGTTCGGGGCCGAAGAGGGCGGCGAGGGTGACGGCGGGGTTGTCGTGGAGAAGATCGACGGTGCTGCGAAGGCGGGCGTCGACGCCGGTGGGGTTGGTGATGAGACCGGCGCGTTTGCCTTCGACAAGGGGGAAGAAGGCGGGGTCTTCGAGGAGGACGGTGACGCCGGGGGTGACGGGGGGGTTTTGGGGCGAGAAGCCGGCGGACTGGGCGGTGGCGGCGAGGGGAAGGAGGAGACTGAAGAGGCTGGCTCCGAGGGCGGCTCGGCGAAGTGTGGCAAAGGTCATGAGGGCGTTTGGCTCCTTTTGCAAATGGTTGCACGCAGATGAGCGTGCCGGGGCGTATGACACGGCGCAAGGCGGTTTCGTTCCGGTTTTCGGGGCGAGGGCACCGAGCGGGAGGGGAGTTGAGGTGTTGGTCATGGATTCCGGTCCTTTGCGATCGATGCGAGAGGGTCGCACAGGCGGCGCCGTTTGTCCCCTCATGTGGAGCTTCGGGAGCAAGAAAGACAAAATACACTTGTCAGACAAAACAGACTACCGGAGCGCCACCGGCCGTCTGGTTCCTCAAGAAAAATCACCACAGAGCCACAGAGGGGACAGAGAGGATTGGTGTGAGAGGAGTTACGTGAATTTTCGATTTCTTGCAGGAATCGGATCAGGGTTTGGGGTGGGTTGACAGATCGCTGGTTTCTATGCACTTGGCTGAACGGGTCTCCAATACTCGCTACTCGTGATGAAGGCGCTCTGTGGAGGCTCCGTCCTCTTTGGCTCAGGATCGCGGGCATGGCCGGGGGCGGGAAGAAATTCTTTGCGCCTCCGCTGCCGGGTTTCTTTGCGTGGGTGTATCTGACATTCGAGAGGGGGCGATCCGATGGGGCGTCCGAATCCGAAGCATGTGATCCTGGCCGATGAGCTGGGGAAGTTGTATGGCAGGCACCGCGAGGTGGTGGGGGTGGCGCTGGGGGGATCGGCGGCGGTGGGAATGGGGGACGACGTTTCGGATATCGACTTGTACGTGTACCTGGATGGTGAGTTGCCGCTGGCGGCGCGGGAGAAGATCGCGCGGGGGCGGAGCGACGCGCCGGAGGTGGGCAACGCGTTCTGGGAGCCGGGGGACGAGTGGGTGGAGCGGGCGTCGGGGATGAAGGTGGACGTGATGTTTCGCCAGCGGGCGTGGATGGACGAGCAGGTGGCGCGGGTGCTGGACCGGCACGAGGCGTCGCTGGGTTACACGACGTGTTTCCTGTACAATGTGGCGCGGTGCCGGATCGTGCAGGAGGACAAGGAGGACGGGGGTTGGCTGCGGGAATTGCGCAAACGGGTCGATCTGGCGCCTTATCCAGAGGAGCTGAAGCGGGCGATCGTGGCGAAGAATCACCCGGTGCTGCGGGGGAAACAGGCGTCGTACCGGGATCAGATCGCGAGCGCCGTGGCGCGCGGCGACCTAGTCAGCGTGAACCACCGGGTGGCGGCGGCGTTGGCGAGCGTGTTCGACATCCTGTTCGCGGTCGATGAGCAGTACCACCCGGGGGAGAAGCGGTTGCTGGCGCACGCGGAGGCGATGTGTCCAAAGCGGCCGGAGTCTTTCCGGGCGGATGTGGAGGGTCTGCTGCGGGCGGCGGGGTCGGAGCCGGGGGCTGTGGCGGGGGCGCTGGAGCGGTTGCTGGACGGGCTGGATGGGGTGCTGCGGGGCGAGGGGCTGATAGGAGGGTAGCGGCCGGCGAGAAGGCGATGGAGTAAGGGGGCGGGGGAATCCCGCCCTGAGAGCCTGTCGTTGCCGGTTGCGGGTTTAGCCGTCGGCCCCGGTGTCTTCAGCGGGGGCTTTCCTGGCGAGGAGGTCGTTGACGATCTGGGGGGTATCGATGGCCATGGGGTGGCCGGTTTCGACGACGACGCCGTCCTGGTCGATGATGTAGAGGGTGGGAATGGAGCTGACGTTGAAGGCCTTGGGGGCTTCTTCCTGGAATTCGGCGGGTCCGGCCCAGGCGGAGGTCATGTTGTTCCAGCCCATGCGGCCCAGGTGTTGTTTCGCTTCCTCGGCTTCGGCGTCGAGGCTGAGGGAGAGGAGGACGACGTTCTCGCCCCAGGAGGGGTTGGCTTCGCGGTAGGTGTTCATCTTGGCCATGGCGGGTTGGCAGGGGCCGCACCAGGTGGCCCAGAAGTCGAGGACGACGACCTTGCCGGCGTAGTCGGCGAGGGACACTTTGTCACCCGATTCGAGGCTGCGGAAGGAGACGTTGGGGGCTTTGTCGCCGCGTTCGGGGGCGGTGGTGACGGTGATCGATTCGGCGTCGCCGAAGAAGGGTTCCTGGACGATGGCCTGGCCGTCCTCGGCGAGGAGGTACTGGACTTCCGGGGCGAGGCCGGTGAGGGTGGCCACGCCTTTCTCGTCGGTGGTGTACTCGCCCAGTTCGTAGATGCCGGCGGTGGGGGCGATGGCGGCGAGGGTCACGGTGCGGCCGGCGTGGGGTTCGCCGCCGGGGCGCTGGAGCGTGAAGGCGACGGTGGCTTCACCGCGGACGGAGGCCGGATCGAAGGGTTTGTAGGTGATGGAGAAGGTGTTGTCGCCGTCTTCGGTGATGGTGACGATGTCCTGGTGGACGAAAGCGCCGGGGCGCGAGGCGTCCTGGACGCGGTCGGGATCGCCGGTGAAGACGACGAGCTGGTAAACGCCGGGCTCGACGTCTTCGAAGGTGGTGGAGAAGAAATCGTCTTCCGTTTCGAAGTCCTTGACGCCGTGCTGGGGCGAATAGAGGACGGCGCGGACTTCCTCGTATTCGGGGGTGACGCCTCTTTCGGGACGAAAATTGACCGTGACGGTGGCGGCGGATGCGGAGGCGGCGAGGGTGAGAATGGCGCCGGCGGTGAGGGACTTGAGGGCGTTGGAGAAATGGGGCATGGGGGGACCTTTCGCGGTGCGCGGCCGGGTTGGAGAACGGCGGCGGCGGATGCTGATGGGACAAATTGAGAGCGAATGGCGTTCCGAAGCTCAACGGGAGAGGATTGGACCGGGGGCGGGGGGTGCGTTTTTTCGGGTGCGGGATGTCTTTTCTCCGTTGAGTTTTGGCGGCGACCTCGGGCTTTTCTAGCGGTTCCAAGGTGCGCGATTCGCTTGCTTCGAATCGGCCCGAATTCGCGGGGAGCCCCACGGGCGCAAGGCCTGTCGGGAGCGGCTCCCGTCTCATCAGGAGTTTGTGAAACCGATGAGCTACGATTTGACCTTGCACGGACCCAATCCAGGGGAATGGACTCAGACCCTGGCGCACGAGGCGTTCCGTAAGGTGACATCTTTGCCCGGGGCCCGGGCCCACGAGATCTACGAATTCGAACCGACGGAGTTCGAAGTGCACAGCGCCCGGGAAGAGTTCAGGACGGACTACCTGAAGTTCTGCAAGACGAACCAGATATCGCCCGACGCTCCGATTTCCGCGGCCCGATTCCTGAGCCTGGAAGACATCGTGGGCTTTGTCTCGATCAGCCTGAAGGGCAGCCGCAAGGAGTGCGAGCCGTTCCTGAAGGCGCTGATGAAGCTGGCGAGGGACCGGGGCTACCGCCTCAGCGACCCGCAGGAGGGCGATCTGCTGCCGCTGGACGATTCGGCGCTGGCGCGGCTGGGATAGGGCGCGGGCCCGCTTAGATACGCTATTCAGGAAATTCTCGCAAGGTGCGCCTGCTGGGCGGTTGCCAGGGCGTTTCGGCGTTCGGGGCCGTTTCGCGCAGGAGGCGCGCGAGCAGGTGGAGGCGCCGCCCGGATTCGGTGGCGTGGAGGCGGAGGCTATCGGCGGCGAGTGGCTCGGCGGCCTCGGGGTCGTGGCGGCGCAGGGCCTCGCGGGCCTGCTGGCGGAGGTGCCAGGCGCGGAGGATGGCGGTCATGAGGGGCCGCAGGTCGGCGCCACAGCGGGGACATTCGACGGAGGCTCGAAATTTGGCGCGGCAGACGGGGCATTTGGGGGAGAGGGCCTTCATCGGTGGCCTTCAACGTAGAAGAGCAGGTCCTCCAGGGTCGCCATCGCTTCTTGGAGGGCGGTGAGGTCTTGTTTCGCGATGGCGTTTTGCACCTCCTCATTGAAGCCGATAGCTTCTTCCTTGTCATCGGGGTGCATGGTATCGAGGGCTTCGCGGGATTTGGCGAGAAGCCGCTCCGCCTTTTGGCGTGGGGTGGCGAATGCGGGGTCTTCTCCGGGGAGTGGGGCGCTGTCTTCGAGTTCGTTCTCGGCGGACGGCTGGGAGAGGGCGGGCCATTCTCCCTGGCGCGGGGCGAAGAGTTCGTCGAGCCGGCGGCGAGCCTTGGCGATCTCCTCTTCGCTCTTGGGTGTGAGGGCGCCTTCGATGGTGATGTGGGCGGCGTGGCCTGTTTGTTTTTCGATGGCGCTGACGCGGAGGATGCCGTTGAGGTCGAGGCTCATGCGACAGAGCACTTCGTTGGGGGCGGGGACGTCGCGCAGGCCTTCGATGAGGAATTTGCCGACGGGGATGTTCTGGAGCGCGTCGGGGGAGTCTCCCTGAAAAACCTGTACTTCCACGGCTTCCTGTCCGTCGTGGACGGTGAAGTAGCTTTCCGCGCGGGTGACGGGGATTGGGGTGTTGCGGCGAATGGTCGGGCGGTAGCAATAGGCGTAGGGCAGGCCACCGCGCTCGCCGAGGTGGGAGACGCCAAAGGAGTAGGGGGTGACATCGACGAGGACCTTCTGGACGTCGTGGCCGGCGTGGCGGGCGGCGAGGACGCCGGCGCCGAGGGCGACGCAGAGGTCGGGGTGGACGTCCTGGCGGGGAGGTTTGCCGAGGGCGGCTTCGAGTTTGTTCCAGACCAGCGGGGTTCTAGTGGAGCCGCCGACGAGGAGGGTGGCGTCGATGGCGCCCGGTTCGAGCTGAGCGTCGCGAAGGGCGGCGGTGACGCTCTCGAGCGTTTTGTCGATGAGGGGGCGGATCATGGCCTCGTAGTCTTCCCGGGAGATGGAGGCTTCCAGGTGAAGGGGGGTGCCATCTTTGGTGACGAGGGCTTCTTCGCGGACGGTTGTCCAGGTTTCGGTGCTGAGCTTTTTCTTGGCCTCTTCGGCGGCCCACCAGAGGCGTGACCAGGCGATGGGGTGGGCCTCCCGGGTGATCTGGAGACCGTTCTGCTCGCGGAAGAGCTGAACGAGCCGTTCGAGAAGCAACTGGTCGAAGTCGTCGCCGCCGAGTTGGTTGTCGCCGTGGCTGGCGAGGACCTCGGTGATGTCGCCTTCGATGGTGACGATCGAGACATCGAAGGTGCCACCGCCGAGGTCATAGATCATGACGGTGTGGCGTTCGGCGTCTTCGAGGCCATAGCCGTAGGCGAAGCTGGCGGCGGTGGGTTCGTTGAGGATGCGGAGGACCTCGAGGCCGGCCAACTCGCCTGCTTCGCGCGTGGCCTGGCGTTGCGCGTCGGAGAAATAGGCGGGGACGGTGATGACGGCTTTGCGGGGCGGCGCGCCGAGTTTTTGCGCCGCCCAGTTGGCGAGTTCCTTGAGAATGAGGGCGGAGATTTCCGGGGGCGAGTATTGCTGGTCGCCGAGGGGGACTTTCACGTTTTCGCCCATGCGCCGCTTGATGCTGCGGATGGTGCGTTCGGGGTGGACAAGCTGCTGGTTCCGGGCGGCCTCGCCGATGAGGAGTTCGCCCCCGGGCGTCAGGCCCACGACGGACGGAAGCAGTGCCGTGTCCTTGGAACCAAGCACCGTCACATTGCCGTTCATGAGCGCGGCAACGGAGGAGTTGGTGGTACCGAGATCGATACCGACGACGATTTCGGGAGTGGTCATGCGGGTGGGGCTCCGGAGGATGGGGTGTTCAGCGCTTCTTCCTGCAAACGCGGACCTGCGCCGTGCGGAAAGGTTCACCCTTCCAGGTGTATCCCGGGCGCAGGACTTCCAGCACCGCGCCGTCCTCGGCCTCCGGGTCGTCGGCGACATCGAGGGCGTTCATGGTGCGGGGGTCGAAGGGGGTTCCAGGGGTCCCGACGGGGCGAATATCCCACTTGGCGAGCACTTCGCCGAGGCGGTCGAGACCAAGTTCGTAGCCCTTGCCGATGGGGGCGAGGGACGGTGGATCGGGGGGCTGTGGCGGCTGACCGAAGAGGCGTGCGAGGAGTCCCCGGGGTGGAGGCGAGGCGGCGTCGCGGTTTTCGAACTCCAGGCGAACTTCCTGCACGGCTTTGGCGCCGAGCAGCAGGCGGTCGTGCAAGTCCGCGAGCAGTTCGGCGACCTCGCGCCGGACCGCGTCGGCGGCGGCGCGCTCGGCGGAGGCTTGCATGCTGGCGGTGCGAGCACCGCTTTCCTGAGCGATGGAGAGCGCTTCCTCGTGGCGCTCGAGCAGGCCGGCGGTGCGTTCGGCGGCGGCGGCGAGTTCGTCGCGCACCGTGCTGAAAGCGCGGCCCTGTAACCGGGTTTCCTGGGCCAGGGCGGTCATCGCGGACCAGAGCGAGGCAAGACTCGCCGGGTCTTCGATTTCTTCCTCCGGCGTATCGAGAGCCGTCAGCAGTTCAAGCGCCACGCCGGAGGGCGGGGGCTCGTCATCGAGCGTTTCTCGAAGCCAGAGGGCAAGGCGCTCCTGCAAATCGGGTGGGGTGTTCTCGTTCACTTCGGTTTCAACGCCTCCAGCCAGAGTTGCTTGTCGACGAAGTGCAGCTTCTTGTGGCCCGACAAGAGTTCCATCGGTGAGCGGGTGGGGTCCGCGGAGCGGAGCAGGGCCTCGAAGCGCGCGTAGGGGTCCTTCATCAGTTCGTAGGCTTCGCGGACGCGCTGAAAAGCCTCGGGCTGGCGGTCGGGGGGGAACTCGGTGAGCCGGCGGAGGTAGGCCGCGCGGAGTTCTTCGTGCGTGGGGGATTCGGAGACGCCGAGGATGGTGTGGAGGGGCGCTTTGGGATCGTCGAGCCAGTGGGGCCGTTGTCCGTTCATGGTCTGTCCTTCTGCTCCCGGACTTCGAATTCGTCGAACAATTCTCCGAAGAGATCGAGCAACTCATCCTGGTTCGGCTCTGGGTTCGCGCCCGAGTGTGCTGGCGACGGAGCCGTCTTTTCCCGCTTTTTCTTGCGATTGGGGACGGTGGGTGAGAAGACGGGGAAGGGCAATTCCAACTTTGGCAGAGCCGCCCGCCGCTTTTCCATTTCAAGTTGCCTTTCGATTTCGGCGGGGGAAAGGTCCTCCATCGTCAGCACGGACCTGGGGTGGAAGATCATGGGGATGTGGCGTTCCCAGGCTGAGATTTCCTGGCGCAGCTCCGGATCGTTCTTGCTGAGCGTCCCTGCGCATTGGAGCGGGCGCCGCCATTCTGAAGTCAAATTGCTCCGGTAGAGGGCGGCGGCGCGCAGGAAGAAAGCGCGCGGGTGGTGGAGGGCGGGGCCGTGGAAAGCCGCTCCGGCCGCGGCGAAAGCGAGTTCGTAGTCATCCTGGTGAAAGCAGGCCCATTCGGCGAGCGCCAAGGCGGCCTGGGGGGGCGCCTGGCGGAAGGCCTTGTTTTTTGCGCCGGAGCGAAGCCAGGAGCGCCATTTCGGCGGGACTTGCAAGGGCAGCCGACAGTCCCGCACCAATGTCATGATTCGCGCCATCGCGAGGGCGAAGGGCAGCGCCGGTGGAGTCTTCGTGAAGGACTTGTGTTTGGTTTTGCTGGTGTTGGCCGATGCGAGATGGAGCAAAGTCGTCGCAAACAAATCGTCACCGCCGAAGCGGGCGATGTTCTCCCGGGCCGTTTTCGCCATCTCCTCGAAACCGCCGCTCTCGGCGATGGCCGCGCGGAGGGCCTCGATGAGCAAGGGTCTGGCTCCTTCCGTGGCGGCCTCGAGTTCCTGCGCGTTCGCCAGATCTTTGAGCGCCAGGTGGGGCTTATTCCCCTTGGCGTGCTTGAGCGCCGCCTTCAACCACAGCGTGAGCCGGGCGCGGCGTAGCGCCGGGTCGAGGCGATTGCGCTCCTCGCCTTCATCGAGATACTTCATGGCTTTGGTCAAGGACCCGCGGTCCTCCGCCATCTCCGATAAGATGAGGCAGGGCTCGGCGTCTCCGGGGCGGAGACTGGCCCAAAGCTCGGCCACCTCTTCTTTGCGTTTTTCGCCCTCTTTTGCCTGAAACCCGCCGGACCAGTCCATCCACTCCCGGAAGATGAATGGTTGGGGATCGCATTGGGCGGCGCGCCGGAACGTGTGGTCCGGGTCCAGCATCACGCTTCCTGGCCCCCGCGAGACTTCTCCGGCGGCGCGTATCTCCGGCGTCTGATGGTCGTAGAGGGTCTCCAGCAGGTCGGCGTCCTCTTTGGCGCACTCCCGCGCTTCTTCCTCATTTCTGTATGGATCGATGGGGGCGAGCTGTCTCGCCATGTGGAGATAGAGCGCCGCCTCCTCGGGGGTCCCGGGCTTCAGAAGTTTTTCCGCGAGGGCATGGCGGCGGTATTGTTCGAGGTAGAAGACGTGGGTCCATGGATCGCCTTCCTGCTGGCAATGGGCGGCAACCTCCCAGAGCCAGAACTCCGCGTCCTTTCGGGGCGGCGGGGAAAAGAGCAGAGTCAGGGCATCAAATGGCGCGCCATGGGCCGTCATGTAATGCCAGAGCCGGCTGCGCAGCTTGCTCGTCAGGTCCGGCCGGGTTCGCTGGCAGCAGTCGAGCGCCAGTTGCGTGCCCTCGAGGATGAGTCGGTAGTCGGGTGTCTCGACGCCGCGCAGCACCCGCCGCAGTGCGGCACGCAGGTCGGTTTCCGACGCGGTGACCCTGCGGGCGAGCCGGAGCGAGGGGCCATTGGGGAGGGTCGCGGAAGGGTCCAACATCGTTTCTATGGCGGGCACGAGGCGCGCTGGGGCGCTCTCCTCGCCGATGGTCGCCAACAGTTCGCGGCAGCGCTCGGTCTCTCCGGCGTACATCGCGGCGATGGCGTGAATCAGAGGTTTCCACGGCGCGAAGGGGCTTCGCCGGGAGACCTCCGTCAGGCGGACTTCCTCTTCGCTGACAGGACGTGAAATGACCGCCTCGAAGGCATCGGCCACCGCGGCGGCGGCGCGGCGCAGCGGGTGATCGGACGGCAGAGTGTCGCAATCGGCGATCTCCCGAGGGTCTGTGACTTCGCGGCGCAGGAGGTCTTCGAGTCTGGCGCGCTCCCTGGGCTCGGGGACGCGCGCGATTTCGGTGAGCAGTTCTCTCACCGAACCGGAGCGCACGGCGAGCACGAGGCGTTCGCCTTCGAGTTCCTGGCGAAGATGGGGAAACTTCTGGACCGCCACTTCGATCAGCGCCGACGCCTCTTGCAGCAAGGCACTTTCCCGCAGACCGGCGACGCGTCCCACATAGGCCTTCTCCAACAATCCCGCCGATTCGGCGGAATCGACCCGCTTGTGCAGCGCTTTCGCCCGCTCGAGCGCGAACTTCCACTTCCCCCGTTCGAGGAGTCCTCGAATCTCCCCCGCCTCCCGCTCGGGATCGAGCGATTGCTGCGCTTTTCCGCCTTTGCCCTTCTTCTTAGCCAAGCTATCCTCCCTCAGCCGAGACGATGCTGACGGGCTAACCTACCGCTTCCCCCGCGCGCAATGGCGAATAGCCCGGTGTCCGTTCTTTCGCGCCCGGGGACGTCATGGGGCGGTGCGGGGCCATTCGAACCGGGTGGCTAGGTTATCGATCCCTCAAGGCTTTGCGCGTTTCGCCGCCAACGAGAAACGCGGGGCGTGGCGTTCCGCCTCGCATCGTCGAAGCGGACTCGTTCTTCGTGCTCCGATGCTTGAGCCGGTTCCCCGCGGGGTTTCCTCCGGGCCGGCTCCTCGCCTCTTGACTTAGACGCTCGTCACGTTATCGTAAACGTATTGCCATGGGCGCTATGCGCCAGACCGCACTAGGCAAGATTCGACCGGAAAGGCAGGGCTGCGACGTGAACGCGAGATTCCCGAAGGATTTTGTCTGGGGGGTGGCCGCCGCCAGCTATCAGATCGAAGGCGCCAACCCGAAGGACGGCTGCGGGCCGTCGGTCTGGGATGCGTTCTGCACGCGCAAACGGGCCATCCGCGATCTGTCGGACGGCTCGGTGGCGTGCGACCATTACAACCGCTCGGCGGAGGATGTGGCCTTGATGGCGGGGCTGGGGGCGGGTGCGTATCGCTTTTCGATTTCGTGGCCCCGCGTCATGCCCGAAGGCCAGGGCGCGATCAACGAACCGGGTCTCGATTTCTACGACCGGCTGGTGGACGATCTGCTGGCCAATGGGATCGCGCCGTGGGTGACTCTGTTCCATTGGGATTATCCGTTGGCGCTTTTCCGGCGCGGCGGCTGGCTCAGCCCGGACTCGCCTCGGTGGTTCGCCGATTTCACGGCGGTGGTGTGCGATCGGCTGTCGGACCGCGTTTCGCACTGGATCACGATCAACGAATACCAATGCTTTCTGGGTCTCGGTCATGTCGATGGCACGCACGCGCCGGGGCTCCAATTGCCGACGTCGGAGTTCCTGTTGGCAACCCATCACGCGCTGCTGGCGCACGGCCTTTCGACGCAGGTGCTGCGCGCGCGGGCCAAGCGCCCCCCGGTGATCGGCTGTGCGCCAGTCGGGTTCATTTCGATGCCGGAGACGGATTCGCCGGAGGACATCGCCGCCGCCCGCGAAGCCACTGTCGGCATGCGCACGGACAGCTTCTGGAACAACGCCTGGTACGCCGACCCGATGCTGAAAGGCATGTATCCGGAAGCCGGCCTGGCCCACTATGGCAAGGCCATGCCGAAGATTGGGCAGGGGGACATGGAAACGATCTGCCAGCCGCTGGATTTTTACGGCGTGAACATATACCAAGGTGGGACCGTGCGACGCGGGGCGGACGGCGGCATCGAAGACCGCCCCCGGTCCGAGGTGCCGCTGGGCGCTGGGGAAACGGCGATGAACTGGCCCATCACGCCCCCCGCCCTCTATTGGGGGCCGAAGTTCCTGTATGAACGCTATGGGCTGCCAATCGTCGTCACGGAGAACGGTATGGCGAACGCCGATGTGATCATGGGCGACGGCCAAGTCCACGATCCGCAACGCATCGATTTCCTGCGCAATTATCTGCGTGAACTGCGCCGCGCGGCGAACGACGGCGTCGCCGTGGCGGGCTATTTCCAGTGGTCCATTCTGGACAATTTCGAGTGGGCCTATGGGTACTCGCGCCGTTTCGGGCTCGTCTATGTGGACTACCCGACGCAGCGGCGCATCCCGAAGGACTCCTACCACTGGTACCGCGCCGTGATCGCGTCGGGCGGCGCGGCGCTGGATGTGGACGATTTCCTGAGCCTGTTGGCGTCCGAGCCGAGTCTGGCTCCGGCTGGATAGAGCGCGACGGTCCGCGGAACGAGCCGAGGCCCGAATCCGCGGGGGCGCCTGCTCACTCCCCCCGTTTCAGAAGCAGAAGAAGGATCACGCAATCCTCGCTCGCCACGAGCGAATGCTTGAGGTTCGCCGGCAGATAGGCCCAATCGCCCGGTTTGGCTTCCGTGGTTTCTTCGCCGAGGCCCCAGCGGGACGTGCCGCTGACCTGGTGCAGCAGCGCCGGCACGGAGGCGGTGTGCTCGCTGAGTTCCTGGCCCTTGGCGAAGACGAAACGGACGGCTTTGACGACCGGGTTCTGCACGAGCGATTGCGAGAGGATGCTGCTGGGGGCGGGGGCGCCTTCGGTCAGGGTGGACTCGACGTGGAAGAGAGTTGCGGTTTGTTCTGACATGGGGATTTAGCCTTTCTGGGCGGTGATGATAATGGCGGTCAGGTGACCGATCTGCTGGCGGAAGGTGCGCCGCATGGCCAGTACGCGGCGGCGGGCGTCGGGGTGGCGGAGCATGTTCATGGCAAAACGCGCGGCTCCGGCGACGCCTTCGTCGGCGATCAGGCGGGCGGGTTCGAGAAGCCGGAAGGGAACCAGTTCGACCCGCAGGTTTGTGAAACCGGCTTGCGTCAAGAGATCGCGCCATTCGGCCACGGTCTGCGGGTTTACGCCGTGGTGGACGGCGTGGCTCATGGCGGCGCGAACGCTCTGGCGCACCGAATCGTTGATCGAGTCGGGCGTCAGGGCGATCTCGTGAATGCCGTAGCGACCGCCGGGGCGGAGCAGGCGGGCCGCTTCGCCCACGATGGCGCGCTTCGTTTCGAGGCGCTGCATCGTCAGCATGGCCTCGCCCACGACGAGGTCGAAGGACGCGGAGGGAAGGCCGCTCGCTTCGGCGCAGCCGTTCACGATGCGGACGCTGGGTGTGGAGAGGGCGGATGCGAGCCGCGCGGCGGCGCCCTCGTCCCGTTCCACAGCCGTGTAGCTGGCCGGTGAGGCCGCGATCAGCCGGCGCGCCGTCAAACCAAGCCCCGGAGCGAATTCCACGATGTCATCGCTGGAAGAAGGCGCCAGCGCGGTCAGGAGGCGGGTGGTGGCCTCCAGGCCTCCGGGGCGCAGGACGCGCTTGCCCAGTCGGGCCAGGACCCAGTGCCCCGGCGCCCGGGCGTTCGCGGTGTCCATTTGGTTGAGGACGGACTGCATGGGAGGAGGACCTTTCAAAAACAAGATAAGTAGATCCATAAAGATGGAATGCAGAGTTTGACAAGCCAAACTTTTCGCTGCCCTACGAAAATTCCCGGGCCGAGGAGAGGTCGGCGCGAAGAACTGGATAAATGGACCTTGACATCCAGATATGTATGGCGGCACTGTTTGCTCACAAGCGGCCGGAGCCGATGACGCCCGGCGCTCAACCCAGGAAATCCCAATCCTCGACTTCATTCCCAAGGAACACCACATGAATTCCAAACTGCTGGAAACCGTCGGCCGCCTGGTCGCGCAGAACCCCGCCCGCGCGCGGGTTTTCGAGAAGCACCGCATCGACTACTGCTGTGGAGGGAAGCTGCCGCTGGGCGACGCCTGCGAACGCCGGAAGGTGAGCGCGGAAGAGATCCTGGCGGAGCTGGAAAGCTGCGATGCGGCGCGCGATGATGGCGCCGGAACCGACTGGACGCAGGTGCCGTTGACCGAATTGGCGGACCATATCGTCGCAACCCACCACGATTATCTGCGCGGCGAATTGCCCCGCCTGGAGATGATGGCGGCCCGCGTGGCGAAGGTCCACGGCGATCACGCTCCGGACACGATCGAACTGCATCAGGTCTTTGCAGCCCTGCGGCGCGAGCTGGAAGAGCATACGATGAAGGAGGAGGAGATTCTCTTTCCGTGGATCCGGCGCATGGAGCGAGGCGGCGGCCCAGCCGGGCCCATGGCGCCGTCGGTGGCGAATCCGATCCGCTGCATGGAGCAAGAGCACGATGCCGCTGGCGCGGCGCTGGAGAAGATGCGCGCCCTGACGAACGACTTCACGCCGCCGGCGGACGCCTGCAACACGTGGCGGGTGCTTTACGCGGCGCTCGATGGGCTCGAGCAGGACATGCACACGCACATCCACAAGGAAAACAGCATCCTGTTTCCGCGCGCGCTTCAATTGGAAGAAGCCTGCGTCTGAGGCGGGCAAGAAGCGCCTCCGCGGCTACTCGAACGATGATCGGAGGAAAGTCTCTTGACGCGGCATGCGGCTTAGAGGACAAAGATGTCCAGTTATTGCTTTGAAGGGGTTCCGCGCGTGATTTCCACCACTGGCGAATATGCACTCCGTGCCTCCGTTTTTCTGGCGCAGCACCACCCGGAGCCCCAGACCACGGCCATCATCGCCGAGGGCACGAAGGTCCCCGCCGGGTACCTGTCGAAAATTCTCCAGTCGATGGTGCGCCACGACCTGATCCACTCGCAACGCGGGCTTCACGGCGGGTTCACCCTCCAGCGCCCACCGGCGGAGATCACGGTGTTGGATGTCCTGGCGTCGGTCGATGCCGCGCCGCAGCGCATCAAGAAGTGCCCGCTGGGGCTGAAGGGCCACGTCAAGCTCTGTCCCGTCCACAGTTTGGTGGACGACGCGGTGGCGCACGCGGAGAAGGCCTTCGCCAGCTCAAACCTGGAAGTGCTTTCCAAATCTACGCAAGGCAGCACGCCGCTCTGCGACACGAAGGGCTGACATGGGCCGCGTTGAAGGTGGAGCAAATCCCGGATTGATAACAGGATATTCAGGTATAGAAAGCTAAATAGCGAGAGGTGTTCTATGAAAATCCGAATCCAAGACAGTTCCGTCCGCCTGCGCCTGACGCTCAAGGAAGTGGAAGCCTTCGCGGGGGAGGGGCTCGTCGCTCGCGAGACGCAGGTGGTTGCGCAGGAGGGACTCCAGGGGCTGTTTCGCTATCGGCTGGAGTACGCGCCCGAGTTGGCGGAGAGCGAAGTGGCGGTCGAGGGATTCTGTATCGCGGTGCGGTTGTGCGGGTTGGATCGGGCGGAGCTTCTGAAACCGGATCGGGAGGGTGTGTATATCCGCCGTGAATGGATTTCTCCCGAGGGGAAAACCCACCGCTTCATGGCTTTCGTGGAGAAGGACCGGCCGGGTTCGACCTGCGTGAAGAAAGAGCAATGGATTTACGACGCGCCGCCGCACGGTCCGGTGGAAACGCGGCCCATCCCGGCAAGGGACCGAACGTACCGCCGGAGCCCTGTCACCCGCGAGGTCGAACGATGAAGAAGGAAATGGGAACCCGGGCCGAAATGGCTCAGCATCTGGTGTTCGGAGTCGTCCGCCGCCTCCAGGCGGGATGCTTGGGGATGCTGGACCTGCTGCGGTATTTCGTGTCGCAGTTGCACCTGAAGGCGCTGCTGGCGGCGGCGGCGATCACGGTGGGGCTGGCGGTGGCGATCGTCGTTGGGAGCCGCAATTTGCAGGATTTCGACGCGGCGCTGATCGGCTATTGCTTCGCGACGTTGTTCGCGACGTTCGGCCTCGCGTACCGGTACGCCGTGTGGCTGACGAAACCGCCGACCTGGAAGTATTGGGTGCGGGGGTGGCAGCTCGCCTTTTCGCCGGCGCTGTGGTGGCGGCTGCGTTCGCCGCGGGTGTTGGGGGAAGCGGTGCTGCGGAAGCTGGTGATTCAGGATTTCGTGTGGCATCGGGGGCCGCATCGCTGGGCGGGCCACATGCTGATCGCGGTGGGTTGCGTGATGGCGGCGGCGATTACCTTTCCGCTGGTCTTCGGGTGGATTCACTTCGAGTCCGCCGCCATCGATCCGGAACCGACCTACATGATCTGGGTGTTTGGCCATCCGCTGCGCGAGATTTCGCTGCACGGCCTGGAGAGTTGGATGGTCTTCCACGGCCTGATCGTCGCCTCCTTCCTGGTCATTCCGGGCGTGATGATCGCCATGTACCGGCGCATGACGGACCCCGGCGCGGCGGCGGTGCAGCGCTTCGGCAGGGACTTTCTGCCGCTGATTCTGTTGTTCGCGGTGGCATTCACGGGACTGCTGCTGTGGGTCAGCTACGAGTTCCTGGAGGGGTATTTCTACAGCGCCCTCGCCCAGCTCCATGCGTGGGTTGTGATCGCGACGCTGCTGTACCTGCCTTTCGGCAAGCTCTTCCACATTTTCCAACGCCCGGCCAGCCTGGGCATTTCCTATTACCGGGCGGCAAACGCGGACCGGGCGCAGGCGCGCTGTCCCGTCACGGACGAAGACTTCGCCGCCAAGATGCAGACCGACGATCTGAAGGAGGTTCTGCGTGAGCTGGAGTTCGATTACGCCGCGCCGGACGGCTGCGCCAAGGCGTGGAACGAGGTCTCGCCTAAAGGGCGGCGGATGCTGATCGGCCGCGCGCACAACAAAACCCGCCAGAACAAGTTCGACTAAGGACCCCCACCGCCATGGCTCGCCTCTCACTGCCTCAGCAGGACTACATCGAAGAATACGGCCCGCACATCACCGATCGGCCGGTGCAGGGTTGGCTCGCCCAACCCGAGCCCGACGAGCTGGTCAAGACCCACTGCTGCTTCTGTGGCATGCAGTGCGGCATTCAGCTCGCCGTGAAAGACGGCCGCGTCGTCGGTTTCGAACCGTGGGAGGAGTTTCCCTTCAACGAAGGCCGGCTTTGCCCCAAGGGCGTGAAGCGCTACATGCAGACGCACCACCCGGACCGCCTGACGGACCCGCTGATCCGGACGCAGGACGGCTTTCGCAAGGCGAGCTGGGACGAAGCGCTGGACCTGGTGGTTTCCAAGCTGCGCGACATCCAGGGGCGCCACGGCAAAGACGCCTTCGCCATGATGAGCGGCGTTTCCCTTTCCAACGAAAAGAGTTACCTGGTGGGTAAGTTCGCGCGGCTGGCGTTGGAAACGTCCAATCTGGATTACAACGGGCGCTTCTGCATGGTGTCCGCCGGAGCGGGGAACAAGAAGGCCTTTGGCGTGGACCGGGCTGCGAATTCGTGGAGCGACATCCCGAAGGCGGAAGTCGTCTTCGTCTCGGGCAGCAACGTCAGCGAGTGCTTTCCGACGCTGACGCACTATATCTGGAAAGCGCGCGACAACGGCGCGAAGCTGATCGTGGTGGACCCGCGGGTGACGCCCATCGCCCGGACGGCGGATTTGCACATTCCGCTGCGCCCCGGCACCGACAGCGCCCTGGGCCAGGCGCTGCTGCATGAACTGATCGCCAACGACTGGATCGACCACGCGTTCGTGACCGAGCACTGCAAGGGCTGGGAGGAGCTGAAGCAGTCCGTGACGACCTGCACGCCGGAGTGGGCGGGGGAGATCTGTGGCGTGTCGCCGCAGACAATCCGCGAGGTGGCCCGCGTCTGGGGCGAAGCGCGGACCAGTTTCTTGATGCACGCGCGGGGCGTCGAGCAACAGAGCAAGGGCGTCGAGAACGTGCTGAGCCTGATCAACCTGGTTCTGGCCACCGGGCGCATCGGCCGCGAGGGCTGCGGCTATGGGACGATCACGGGGCAAGGCAACGGCCAGGGAGGCCGTGAGCACGGCCACAAGTGCGACCAACTGCCCGGCAACCGCGACATCGAGAACCCCGAGCATCGCGCCCACATCTGCAAGGTCTGGGGCATCACGGACGATCAATTGCCGCACAAGGGCAAGACCGCGGTGGAGCTGTTCGAGGCCATCCACGGCGGCGAAATCCACGGCCTGATCAACATCTGCTGCAACCCGATGGTGAGCCATCCGGACACGAACTTTGTCCGCGAAACGTTGGAGGGAATGGAGTTCCTCTGCGTGATCGATTTCTTCATGAGCGAGACGGCACGCTACGCCGATGTGGTGCTGCCGGGGTCGCTGCACGAGGAGGAAGAAGGTACCTCGACGACCGCGGAGGGCCGGGTCGTGCGCATCCGTGCGGCCGTGGAACCGCCGGCGAACGCGTGGCGCGATACGGACATTCTGCTGGAAATCGCGCGGCGGCTGGGCAAGGAGCACCTGTTTCCCTACGAAACGAACGAGGACGTCTTCAACGAATTGCGCCGCGCCAGCAGCGGCGGAACGGCCGATTACGCGGGGATTACCTGGAAGCGAATCGAGGACGAGATGGGCGTTTTCTGGCCCTGTCCCGAGGAGGGGCATCCGGGGACGCCGCGTCTGTTCGAGAACCAGCGCAGTTATCACGCCGACGGCAAGTTCCACCTGCATCCGACGCCGTACCGGCCGAGCTTCGAGGTTCCCGACGGGGACTATCCGATTTATTACACCAGCGGCCGCAGCGTGTTCCATTACCTGAGCGGCACACAAACCCGCCGGATCAAGTTCCTGGTGGAGAAAGCCCCGGGGCCGATCTGTGAAATGCACCCGATACTGGCGGTCAAGCTGGGCCTGAAACAGCGCCAGATCGTGACCGTGGAAACCCGCCGGGGCCAGATTACGATCCCTCTGGAAGTCACCGAAACGATTCGCCCCGACACGGTCTTCGTGCCGTACCATTGGGCTGAGCGGCTGGCGGCGAATCAACTGACGGTGCGGGCTCTCGATCCCATCAGCAAGATGCCGGAGTTCAAGGTGGCGGCGTGCCGCGTGCGGCCAGCGACGCGCGAGGAAGCGGATCGATTGCGGGCGGACTGGAAAAACCTGACCCGGGAGGTGTCCGCCCCGTGACGACCCGCATCAAAGAGTTCTTCATCGATTTTCAACGCTGCATCGGCTGTCAGGCTTGCGCCGCGGGCTGCTCGGAGTGCTCGACGCACCGGGGGACGCCGATGATCCACGTCGATCAGGTGGAGCCCACCGTCAGCCCCCAGACGGCGCCGATGGTGTGCATGCACTGCAAAGTGCCGACCTGCGCCATGGCGTGTCCCGCCGACGCGATCAAGATGGACGAGAACGGCATTGTGCACAGCAGCCTGAAGCCGCGCTGCATCGCGTGTTCGAATTGCGAGCTGTCCTGTCCCTTCGGCGTTCCCATCATCAAAACGCAGATTCAGCAAATGCAGAAATGCGACATGTGTTTCGATCGCACGAGCGCCGGCAAGAAGCCCATGTGCGCAACGGTTTGCCCGACGGGGGCGTTGTATTACGGCACGATGGAAGACATGAAGCGCCTGCGTCCGCACAGCAAGCCGATCAACCGGTGGCGTTTTGGCAATCAGGTCGTCGAAACCCGCGTGTGGGTGATGGTGCCGCACGACGTGGAAGAGATGGTGGTGGACTGGCCGGAGTTGCTGCAAGGCGCGGAAGGGCCGGTCGATCTGGCGATGAAGCTGAAGGAGCGCTTTCAACTCGACAGCGATTTTGTGGATCCCACGACGGAGCCACTGCCGCTTCATCTGGCGGCGATCTCTGCAACCCATGACGACGACGAGGAGGCGGAATTCCTATGACGGCCCAAGACAAACGCCTGCCGAAATGGCGCGAAGATTTTCCCATCGAGCAAGAATACGACGATTTCATCACGCGCCGCGACTTCGTGCGCTTCCTGGGCCTGGTGAGCGCCGGGCTGATGGTGGGCAACGCCTCCATTCTGGTGAAGTCGCTGACCGAGGAGGAAGGCCCCTTTCCCGAGCAGCCCATCGCTGGCGCCGAGGCCCTCGCGCCGGGCAAGTGGATGCTCTTCACGTACCCGGACGACAAGACGCCTTCGATTCTGATCCGCCGCGAGAATGGCGACTTCATCGCGTTCCACCAGAAATGCCCGCACCTGGCTTGTCCGGTTTCCTATCATTGTTCCGACGGTGAGCATGGCGAGTACATCGGCTGCCACTGTCACAACGGGCGCTTCGACATCGAGTCGGGCCAAGGCACGCAAGGCCCGCCGCGCGAATTGCGGCCCCTGCGCCAGGTGGTTCTGCGCGTCGAGCCAGGACGCGTCGTGGCTGTCGGTCTGAACGAAATTCGCCTCGCCTAGAGATCATGAATCAGACGGGCACGCACCCGCCCATTTTTTGGATATCTGGAGTCAGATCATGGAAATCAAAGGGACACCACGCCAAGGACTCTGGGGAGCCACCCTGGGATTTTTCTTCGGCTTCGCGTCTGTGGCTCTCTTCGGGCCGACGGCGAAGCTCTTTCAGGATGTGATGGAACTGACGCCCACGATGGTGGCACTGCTGGTGGCGATGCCGGCGCTGTCGGGGTCGCTGCTGCGGATTCCGTTCGCCGCGTCGGTCGAGAACAACGGTGGCCGCAAGCCGTTCCTGATCCTCCTGGGGCTTTCGCTGCTGGGGATGCTGGGGCTGACGGTGCTGGTGTGGACGAAGTATCCGGAGGGTTTGACGCAGAGTTACTATCCGCTGCTGCTGTTGTTCGGGCTGCTGTGCGGCTGTGGTATCGCCACGTTTTCCGTGGGCATCGGCCAAGTGGCCTATTGGTTTCCCAAGGGGAGCCAGGGCAAGGCGTTGGGCGTCTTCGGCGGGGGAGGCAACCTGGCGCCGGGGATTTTTTCGTTCGTGCTGCCGATCGCGCTGACGCGTTTGGGGCTGGGTGTTTCGTATGTGGTCTGGCTCGGGATTCTGGCGGTCGGGTTGGGGGTCTATTTCCTGATGGGGCGCAATGCCTGGTATTTTCAGTATCGCGCCGCAGGGGCCGAGCCGGATTTGGCACGGCGCAACGCCGAGGCCGCGGGGCAGGAGATTTTCCCCGCCGGCAGCAGCCTGGAAAGCCTGAAAGTTTCCGCTCGGACGTGGAAGACATGGGCGTTGGTGGCCATCTACTTCACGACGTTCGGGGGGTTTATCGCGCTGACGGCCTGGTTCCCGACGTTCTGGCGGGAAAGCTTTGGCCTCTCGGCGGTGCTGGCGGGGGCGTTCACGGGCGCTTATAGTCTTCTGACTTCGATCCTGCGCATTCCAGGCGGTTCGGTGGCCGACCGCTTTGGCGGGGAAAACACTGTCATGGCGTCGCTGGCGCTGATGGTGGTGGGTGCTGGATGCCTGAGTTTCACCTCGGCGCTCGGCCTGGCGGGCGCCGGGGCGGCGCTGATGGCGGCTGGCATGGGGGTGGCCAACGCGGCCACGTTCAAGTTGGTGGCGCAGGAAGTGCCGCAGGCCATCGGCGGCGCGGCCGGTTGGGTGGGCGGATTGGGGGCCTTCGGAGGCTTCGCCATTCCGCCAGCCATGGGGTGGCTTGTGCGGCTGCACGGCACCGCGGGCTACGCCGAGGGATTTCTTTGTTTCATCGTGCTGGGCGTGGCGGCGTTGTGCATCGCGTGGGTTCTAAGCCGCAAGGGCGCCGCAAGACTCCGCCCCGCCCCCATCACCGCCTGACCGGAAGGGAAAAATCACCATGCCTATAGGAAAGCCGCAATTCGACACCCGGCCCGGCGTCGTCGCCGGAATCACCGCCCGGCTCTGGATCTGTGCCACGATCTGCGTCACGCAGTACTGGCTGCTGACCGCCTCGATGGAGGCGTTCCACGGGGGCAATCATCGGGTGGCGTTGCCGATGTTTCTGGCGTCGCTGTGCTGCTTCGGCCTGGTGGCGGGTCTGATCCTGACAGGAGAAGCGGGCGCGCGGCGCCTGGACCAGGAACGCAGGAGAGATGCGCCGCCATCATGACGCGGTGATGGGAAGACGGCGTTCCAGGGTGGAGGCTCTCGTTGCAGCGCGTGGATTGCTGGGTTGCCTGCCGTCAGACGGCGGGGTCCTTTGGCGGTGGTGGGGTGCGAGTCTCCTTCTCGGGGTGCCGCGAGAGGTGCAGGTAGTCCGCCACGTTCACCGTGCCGTCGCCATTGATGTCGGCGGTGGCGAGCTTGAGTCCGGTGAGGGGCGCCATGCCGAGGAGATGGGCGAGGACGTCGGTGGCGGTGGCGCGGAGGCCGGGGTCGAGGGCGATGTCGACCTCGCGGAACATGGCCGCGGTGTCGGTGATGCCCCCGGCTTCGAGCGGTGCCGAGACCTGATGCCCGTCGATGAAGAGCGCGAAGGTCCCGCCATCCTCCAACGCACGGGGCCGCGACGCCGGGGCGGCATCGACCTTGATCTTGAGGACGTACTGATTGGCTTCGGCGCGATCGATGTCGCCGATGGTGTAGGTGGCGAGGACTTCGCCAGGGGGCGAAGCGCCGGAGACCAAGCGGGCCTGGACTTCGATACCCCGGAGGTCGGGGGCGGTGGCGGGGGCGTCCTCGAAGACGACGTGGCCGTAGAGGATGTTGTCGGGTTCGGGGGTGGAGGCGGGGGCGAATCCAATATGTAGATTGAGAATCGCTAGCATAATGCCAGTACTACCAAAGATTCGTTGCGGTTTCATCAAGCTATCGTCCTTCCTTTCAGGATAAATCATAGTTAGTCTACTTTTTCAATTCTAGCCCCACGAGATTGATTCCACTCGGGCGGAAAAGTGATGACTCTGTCAGCAGATTCGGGGTCTTTACCCGTAGTATAAGGAAAGGCTGGAGTGGAACCAAACTCCACGCCCATCTTCTTTTCACCTGTCCTTGTGCTATACCTCACGGACACTGGTTTCTCTGTATTCCCTATATTTCCTATTTCGACAGGCTTCTTCTTGTTGACATCATACGCTTCAACTCTTATTTCTCCACTAGCCTCAAATTTCTGGCGTACCTCTCGCTTGTGTCCCGATCTATTGTGAAAGGACCTAGCTCCCACGCCCTGTATTCCTACCGTGGTAGTTCTCGTCCTGCCCTTGTCAGTCAAATCCCCGAGGTATGGCTCTCCCACGGGCTTTACACTCTCTCTCTTCGGCTTGAATACTAGGCGCACTGGAATTTGATAGTTCTTGCCATCTTTTTCAAAATTCAGCATGGCATACGCTTCAATTTGTCCTGTTTCTTCATTTGTCTTAAATTCTGTTGGCGCTACGATTCTTGTGTTCTGCGTAGCAAGAGTTCCTCCTGGATCCATCAGTCCTAGCGGAGATGACCTTGCATAAGAGTATTGGTTATTTTGCACAGACCATTTTTTTGCGTCCATGATATGTATAGGATCAGTTGAAACAAATCTCCCAGCCACCCCCAAATAATACCGCGCCTCAAAATACATCAACCCACTCTCCGCGTCCCGCTCCTTCTGCGTGAATTGATAGCCGAAACCCACGTCTAGCTTGGACGCCTCAAAGCTCACGCGTTCGCTGCCGTAGGGGAGGAAGGCGGATTCGCTGACGAGGTCGCCGTTGCGGTCGGTGATGGTTTGGTGGGTGCCGAGGTGATCGGGCAGGGGGAAGACGATGGATTGGGCGGCTTGGCTGAGCGTGGCGGTGAGGAGCACGGCGGCGGCGTCGCTGCGGACGTAGAAGGCGGCGCCGGGGTCGATGGTTTTGGTTGTGGGAAAGGCCCAGGCGAGTTCGGGCGGGGCGTTGAGGACGTTGAAGCTTTGCGTCGGGGCGTCGAAGCCGTAGGCCGCGCGGGCGTGGAGCAGGTTGCGGGTGAGCTTCATCGGTTCGAGGCGGGGCCAGCCGATGAAGCCTCCGCCCGGCGGCGTGCGGACGCTGCCCTTGGCGGCGGCGACTTCGAGGATATCGCGATAGGCGCCGGTGATCGACCGCGCGTGGGCGCCGGCGGAGTGAACCCAGTAGCCTTCGCCGGGCACGACCCGATCACCGGGCTGGAGTTCGATGTAGCGGAATTTCGACCCATCGTAGCGGAACACCGCCGACACCGGCGATCCGGGGGTGCCATAGCCAAAAACGTTGGCGGCGGTCAGCCCCGCCTTGGGCTCGACCACCGGCGTGGCGAGGTTCCAGCCGGCTTCGAAGCGCAGGTTCTGCACCCGCGACCGCCCCGGAGCCAACGTTCCCGTGACGCGGGCGACGCGTTCGTCGCCAAAGAACACGTACTTCGTTGGGTGATCGCCCTCGCGGTATTCAAAGAGCCGGTCGACGTAGAGGGTCGTGGTGCTGGGCTGGTTCGCGTCGACGGAGCCCTGGGCATCGAGGGTGCGGACGAGTTTGCTGATGCGGCGGTCGGAATAATCGTAGCGATAGTCGGCGCGGCGATCGCCATCGTCGAGGGCGTAGAGCCGGTCCTTGAAGTCCCAGGTCGCGGTGTCATCCTCGATCAGGGTCATGTTGCCGTTGGCGTCGTACTCATAAGAGCGGCCGCTGGCGGTGCTGGTCAGGGCGTGGGGGCCCGGGGCTTCTCCGGCATAGCGCCCCACGCGGCCCGAGGGTCCGGTCTGGGGGCCGGGGCCTTCGCCATAGGCCATGGTGCCCAGGTGGACGATGGATTGGCCGTCCTCCAGAATCTCGAAATGCCCATCGGCGCCGGGGGCGGGGGTGGTTTTGGCCAGCATGTTGCCGATGCGGTCGTAGCGGTAATCGATCTGGCCGCCGAGGCCGCCGGGCGACCCGGCGCGGGGGTATTGGACCTGGATCAGGCGGTAGAGGTCGTCGTAGGCGAAGTGTTGGGTATTGCGGCGTTCGCTGTCGGCGGGCACGGCTCCGGCGATGGCGGGGTCGGTGGGGCGTTGGTCGGCGATGGCGAGGATGTTCGACGCCCCATCGAAGGAGTAACCGTAATCGACAAAGCGATAGTCGGTGGCCTCGACCGAGAGGCCGGGCTGGTAGCCGCCGGTGTGGTGCAGGCGCCTCATGCGCAGCCGTGGGTCGTACTCGCGCCGCGAGACGATGTCGTTGCCCAGCCAGCGGACGTCTTCCTGGCCCGAGGGAATGGCGTCGTAGGCTTTGACGATGGGGTTGCCGGGCGACTCGTCGGTGACGAGGCCGCCATAGACGGCGTCGATTTCTCCGCGCCGATTGTAGCGATAATGGACGGCGTCGTTGTCGGGATAGATCATGTCGCGGACGCGATCCATCGAATCGTAGCGAAAGACGAAACTGAAGGGCGTCAGGCGCGAGCGCCAATCGGGATCGGCGGGGTCGAGGTAGGGATCGGCGACGGCTTTGACGCGCCAGGCGACGCGGCCCCGAGGGTCGTAGCTGAAGGTCTCGGCGCCGGTCAGGTCCTCCACCGCGACCATCATTCCGGCGGTGTTGGCGGGGATGCCTGCGGGGCGCCCGTTGCCAAAGTCGATGGCCGGTCCGTCCCACGCATCGTAGTGGTACAGCACATCGGGGCGGTTGGCGGGGCCGAGGGGCTGAGCGGGATCGTAGTCGCGGCCGTGGGAAACGGGCTGGCCCGCGTCGCGGTAATCCTCCCACAGGAGGCGGTTCGCGCCATCATAGCCATAGCGGATTTCCTGGGCCTTGGCATCGACGGTGCGGATCAGATTCGAAGCGTCGTCGTACTCATACTCCAGCACGCCTCGGTCCGGGTCGTTCATGAAGACCTTCCGCCCCAGGCCGTCGTGCCGCATCCACTTCTGGTTTCCGCGCGAGTCCGTGATGTGGATCAGGTTGTCCTGCAAATCGTAATCGTATTCCGTCTGCCAGACGCGCAGCGAATCCGTGGTGGGCAGTACGTCGCCAATGTCGGAAATGCGGACGACTTCGCGGACTTTGACGAGGCGGTCGAGGCCGTCCTTTTCGTGCTCCATGTGGGCGCCGAAGTGGTCGCTGCCGGGGCGGCTTTGTTCCTCGTCGTAGGAATGGGTTTCGCGCGGCAGATTGAAAGTCCAGGTCTCCAGCCGGTCGCCGCCTTCATCCTCGGGCGGCATCTCGGTGCGCACCGGCCGGCCCAGGGCGTCGGGATAGATTTCGGTGCGGGCCGTACCTCCGGGCTCCGCCGCGGCGGGCGGGGGGAAGTAGAGGCTGTTGAGGCTCTCTGCGCCGAAGTAAGGGATGTAGTTCGTGTACTGCGACCCGCGCAGGTTATAGCGCGTCGCCGTCGCCACGACCGGGCCTGTGGGCTGCATGTCGAGGCGTTCGGAAGGGGCTTCCGGTTCGCTGATTTCCATCAGGGTGCGCCCCAGGCCGTCGGTGTACTTGAAGGCGTCGAGAGTATTGTAGCCTTCTCCGTTCTCAAAATCCTCGCGAAGGAACGTCCGCACGATGTTGGCGAGGGGGCCGGGGGCCCCGGCGATGGGCGGAAAGGGTGCGATGGCGCCGTCGCGATCGTAGATGAGCTGGGTGCCGGTCCAGGGGTTGGTGGCGATGTACTGGAAGACCTGGGTGGGGCGGTCGAAGGAGTCCTGCGACCGGGTGGGTTTCAGCGGGTCCGGACCGGGCTTCGCGATGGCGGTCAGCCGGCCAAAGACATCGTAGCTGTATTCGGTGATGTTGCCGTTGAAATCGCTGGAAGTCGTCATCACGCCAAGGCCGAAGTCGTAGGTGGCGGTCATGGCCAGGGGGGCTTTGGGCGATTCGAGGTGGATCGTTTCCTCGATGGGGAAGGCGTGGTATTGGTCGTCGTAGGCCACGGAGCGAACATGGCCGTATTCGGTGGCGCCGAGGTAGTCTTCGCCGGCGTCGAAGGGCTGGGAAACGTAAGGCACGCCGAGGGGATCGATCAAGGCGATGGCGTTGCCGAAGGCATCGTAGGCCACGCGGCTGGCCTGAACCGAAGCGATGTCTTCCAGGCGAGCGTCGCCGATTTCATCGCCGATGGTTTCGTTGGAGGCGGGAACGGCGTGTCCGTTGATGAACTGCTCGACGCGCGTCGGCAGTCCGCGGACGCCGACCTGGCCCAGCGCCAGCCCTACGAAAGGCGGGCCGTCATAGTACGTCCGGGTCATGGAAACGAACCGGCCGCTTTCGTCCGTTACACGCTCCTCGAAAACGCGATCGACCAGCCAATCGATGGTGTTCTGGGTGAATTGGCGATGGGTGATGCGTTCGTCGTCGGCGTCGCCGCCATCGTTGACGATGCCGTGGTTGGCTTCGCGGATGGCGTTGCCGTAATCGTCGTAGGTGATTTCCGAGAAGAGTTCGACCGGCGCTTTCTCTGGAAAGGTCAATCCGTTCGGCACAACGAGCCGTTCCCGCAGGTAACCGTTCGCCTCCACCTCCCAGGTGCGCGTCGCCACCATCATGGGGAAGGTGACTTGGCGGCCGTTGGTGGACGAAGTGTTCCGGAACGCGGGAGCGGGCACGGGAGAGTTGCCCTGGAGCCCATACAGGCGCCGCAGTTCGTAGCCGTATTCTTTGCGCAGGTAGACGTAGGTCAGCGGCGCGGGTTCGCCGGGGATTAGGGCCCCATCTGCCAAGGCCCCGCCGTCGACCGTTTCCTCCCACAGCGGTTTGCCCTTCAGCGACTCTTCCTCGCCGCCGCCGTCCTCGGTCCGTTCGTCGGTGCGGGTCGGGCCGCCATAGGGCTCGGGATATTCGTGGTTGTCCAGGCCATCGGGATCGCCCAGGTGAAACCGGAATCGCGAGACGCTGGTGACGCTCTTGGCTTCGCCCACGCGGGCGATGGGGTGCGCGTCCGGGATGGTGCGAAAGGGGCTGTTCCACTTGAGCTGAAAGTCGTCGCCCCACTCGATTTTCTCGGCGTAGCGAAACCCCCGGTGCTCCTTCTCGAACGGGTCCCAGTAGGCGTCGTGATAGCGGATCGAGGCGGTGTAGACTTCGTCGAAGTTGCTGTCGCCATCCATGTCGAAGCCATGCTCCAGGCCCTCGATGGTCCAGGCGTTGCCGTCCTCGTTCAGGTCGAAGGCCGGGCCGAAGGCGGTGATGATGTTGGTCACCACGGGCACCGCCATGGGAATCGCTTCGCGCCAGGGATGGCCCGCCTCGCGGTCGGCGACCATGTGATCGATGCTCGAGCGATAATCAATGCGGACTTTCTTGCCGATGCCATTGTCCACGCCGGACAGCATGTTGGGCTTTGGCCCGCCGCCGGAGAAGTCGAAGAATTCGATCCGCGTCCCATTCGCATAGACCAGATCGGTCATGTTGTTGCCGTTCATATCGGCGGAGCGGATGGCTGTCTCGGCGGTGTAGGCGGGCAGCTGGCTCGTCCGTTCGTCAAAGGTCACCGGCGCCCCATAGCTGCCGTTGCCCGTGTTGATCCAATAACGCAGCCGGCTCCGCGGCGTGCCGCTGCCCAGCGCCACCAGGTCCGACAAACCATCGCCGTTGACGTCCATCACGCGCAGGTCCTCGACGTTGCTCGAGAACGTGAAGGTGTTGCCCAGCATCACCCGGCCCAGGTCCCACCGGCGGTCGCCGCGCGAGTGCCAAAACGTGACCCGCGCCCGCCCATCGTCCACCAGCACCTGCACGAGATCCTGCAAGCGGTCGCCGTTCATGTCGGCCAACTGCACGCCCGGGGTGCCGAACTGGATGGCCGAGGGCACGTTGGCCATGGCGGCCTCGCCGAAATCGGTGGAGCCCAGATCGATCCAGCTCCGGCCTTCGTTGTTCAGGTAATAGGTGAAGCCGAAGGGATCGCTGACCACGACGTCGATGAACTTGTCGAAGTTCAGGTCCTGAAACTGCACGTTCGGCTGACCGAGGGCGAAGGGCGCCGGGCCGGTGTAGGTCTGTTCGGCGCCAAGCCGCGAGAAGCCGTTCTGGAAAAAGCCGTCGTCCGTGTAGTTCTCCGCCACGCGGGCGGGACTGCACAGGATGCCGATGTTCTGGCCGCCGGGGCCCTTGTAGTGCACCAGATCCGTCGCGCTGTCGCCGTCGAAGTCCGCGAGCTGAACGTTCGGGTCCGACAGGCGCAGGCCGCCGGGCACGTCGAGGAGGCGCTGCTCGGGCGAGAAGCGCACCGTCCCATCCAAATCCGGCCCCAGGTTCAGCCAATAGACCGAGTCCTCGGGCTCGATGTGCACGATGTCGGGCAAGCCATCGGCGTTCACATCCAGCACGTCGGTGTTGGGATCGCCGAGGGGAAAGCGGGGCTCGCCGCGGACCTGAAAGACCGGCGCCGAGCCGGGCCGGGCCAACTCGGTGTAATCGAAGGTCAACGTCGGCAGGCGATAGCGATTCGTGTCGTCGTAGGGCGGCGGCGCGTTCTTGCCAAAGACCGTCACCGTCCGCAGCAGCGACAGGTCGCTCTGCAGCGCGTCCTTGTCCGCGTCCTCGTCCTGATAGCGCAATTCGTAGCGGCGGATCGTCAGGTTTTCTTGCTTGACGCTGATGGCGCTGCACCGCCGGCCCCAGCGCTGATGAAACCCGGCGCGGAAATCCGACAGCGCGTCGGGCCGCGTGTCCACGCCGGCCAACTGAAAACTCTCGTCCCAGCCCTCCGGCACCGCATAGCCCGTTTGCAGCGCCTTCTCAGCCCGTTCGGTCTTGCGGGCCGCTTCCCACCAATCGGCCAACGCGACCGCGCCGGTCTGGGGCGAGGACAGCGCCGGGTTGCTGTACTCGAACGACACCTCGAAGTACTTGGTCCCCGCCTCGTTTTCATTGTAGCGCACGCGGCTGGGATAGAAGCGGCCGGGCGAGTCCTCGAACTGGCGATACACATAGCGAATCGTGTTGCCGTTCACGTCGACGCTGCGGTCCAGGTGCCAGCAAAAGGTCTCGTCGAAGCGGTCCTTGCCGCCGCGAAGCTGCCGCGTTGTCTCGCCGAAGTAATGCCGCGTGCCGCCCCGCTCCGTCGCCACCCAGCCGAGCCCCTCGCGCCGCAGGCGGACAAAGCTCCCCTCGTTCTCGCAGCGCCAGGTGCCATCGGTCAGCCGAGCCAGTTCCTCGCCCTGATAGAGAAACACGTCCGCGTCCGAATAGGCCGGCAGACCCTTGTCCGTCTGACGCTGGATCATCGGAATGGCCAGCGACCACCCGATGCCGTACTCCGAATTCCCGGCGCCCGTATTGTACGCCAACGTCATCCCCGGAGCGAACCCCGCCCGCCCTGGAGGAATCGCGATCTTCACGCTATAAGACCCGGTGCCGGAATTGAGCTGAGGCTCGAACGATTCGCCCAATCCCTCCACCGACCCGGCGCCGGTGGGGAGCGAGAGGACGTTGGGTTTCACGCCGGATTTGTCCTGGGCGGGGGCGATGCCTACAGCCGCCATCGCCATAGCCAGGACCGCCGCCCCGAGAGGGCGGCCGCAGAGGCGGACGGGACGGCGTTGAGCGGGCTTGGGGAACAAGGGGGCGGGGAACTCCGGGGCGGGGGAATGGCGCGGGGGATCAGGGGCCGACTTTGATGATGGTGCCTTGGGTGGCGACTTTGCCGCCGAAGTCGAGTTCCCAGAGGTCGGCCAGAATATTATTTCCAGTGCCGATGTCCGTGCCACCAAACATAATTAGTCTCTGTCTTTTCGTATCCATGCAACCGACGTGACTCATTCTGGCTTCGGGGGCATTTGTTTGAAGATATGTAATATCCCAATTCGGTTCATCCGGATCAAAAAGCCAGAGGGAATTATTACCCAAATTGTTGTCTGTTCTACCGCCCCAGCCCATAAATTTCCTGGTAAATGGATGAATGAATCCGATGCCTGTAGAATCTCCCTCCATATCGTTTCTTCCCAAACTTGTGAACAACTCCGTAACCGGATCGAATGTTCGCAATTCAACGGAAACCCCAACCTCGCCACCGACGATATATCCAATGTCGTTGACGGGATCGAAAGCCGTGTAGGCCTCAGCGACACTAGACGTCGAACTCGAAATATTCTCCCCAAAAGTCAGAAGGTTGTTTGCCAAATCATATCGCAGGTAGGTTCCTTGAATAGCACCATCTTGTGATTTTCGACCACCCCATTGATGAAAGCGATGGCGCTTGTGGTCGTAAATGGCTCCATAAGCATAGCGGTTGGCACTACTGGCACCACCAACAATGCCTTGATACCAATTTATGAGAGTTGCAGTCTCCGGAGTTGTCCCAACAATTTCCGTTGTAAATGGGAGATGGAAATTGTCTCCGGAAACTCCTGAACCCACCAACAGCAGTCGGTCACTGGTTATTGGATCAATCACAACTTCGAGTCCATCGCCCTCCGTTGTAATAGAATCCGTGCCTGGTGGAAAATCTACTTGGCGAAACTTATACCTGCTATCATCCTGATCGTCTCTCCATATAATATAAACCGCGGTAAAATTATCGATCATAAGCCAGTAAGAATCCAAAGCAGGATCATATGCCATACCTTGAGCCTTGTTAGAGCCCTGAGGTATAGCCGACTGACCAACAGGGATCGCCGTCTGCCCTGGAGCAGGTGTCAATTCCCTCCAATCATAGGTTGGATTCGCGATTTGTCCGGTTGTCAATTGTTTCGCCGGAATCGTCAGCCCCCTCAACGACACATCGATCACCTCATAACTCGCCGCCACGGCGGGTGCCAGCCCCGGCGTCGCCGGATCGGGGAACTTCAGTGTGCCCTGCGAATTTTGAGCACACACCATCCACGTCGTGTAGGTCGTGGTCACCGCGCTGCCCGCCAAAGTGGTCGCCGCGCCGAGAGCCAAATCCGGGGTTCCATCGTTGTTCGAGTCCAAACTCCGGGGATCGATCACGTAATCGATCAAACCACCCATTTGCTCCAGCATTGTTCCAGGTTGGACGGTCGCGCCCGTCGGGGTGATCTTGTCCTCGGGCAAAAACGCCCCCTTCACCTTCACCGAACCATCCCCCACGGCACCCGGCCCGGTCAGCAGGTCGTTCCAATCATACCCATCCAGTTTGTTCGCATCCTTGGCCTTATCCCCCGTGAAGTAGTAATCCCAGTGGCGATTGTCGAGCAGATCGGAATTGATCGCCTTCTTGCTCTTCATCGACAGCGCCACCGGGAGAAGCGTCAGCCGGGGGAGCATTTCGACGGGGCCGACGAGTTCGAGGCCGTCGCGTTCGCTGATGGTGAGGCCGACGTAGAGCACGCCGCGTTGGGCGAGACGGTCGAGGAGGTCTTCGTCGCCGACGGGGCTGGCGATGTCGTTGAGGCTGCGCTGGCTGCCCAGGATCACGTTGAAGACGCCGTTGACCACCGGCAGGTTCTGGAACGTGTCTTCCCAGAGGATCGACGAACCGGTGGGGGCTTCGTAGATGCGAACGGTGAGGGTGTAGACGCCATCCTCGGCGACTTCGTTGCCGGCGCCGCCCGAGACGTTCTGGTTCGTCAACTGGCCCTGGAGCGGGATGTATTCGGGGATGTTGTCTTCCTGGGCGATGGCCGGGGCGGTGGCGAGCAGCGCCGCCGCCAGCAGGCACGAAAAGAAACCGAGCGTTTTGCGGGCAATGAACGACATGATGGGGGACTCCTGTGATGGGTCGCTTGGGGGTGTGGATTGGGCGAGGGGCATGGTGGCGCGTTACAGTCCTTCCGCCAGGGTCGGAGGGATGCCCGACCGCAGCGTCATGATCAGACGGATGTCTTTGATTTTGTTGATGTCGGCGTAGTTGTTCGCCGTGTGCGAGAGCGGATCGAGAACCACCCGCCAACTGCTGCAGATGGGGCTGAAGAAATACGGCAGCGGGGTGACTTGACCGCCGAACTGGCCGGTGCTGCCGTTGACGCTGGCGTGGACCGGGAATTCATAGGGCGAAACCCGGAGCCGGTCCGAACGATAGCGGAACTCGGTCTGGTACACATCGAACTGCGCGTCGGAGAGTTCGAGCGGGAAGGAGCGGCGGAACTTCACCGTGCCTTCCTGGATCAGGTTCAGGCGGATGAAGTTTTCTTCCTGGCCGGGGGGGAGGAACCCGCCTTCTGTGCGCACGTCCACCTGGATGGTTTCGATGCGGGCGTTCCACTCGCGGGCGTCGTAGTAATAGGCCGACTTCTCGTTGGTGCTGAAAACCATCTCGAACCCGGGGCGGAAGCGCTGGGGGTCGCGTCCCGTGCCAAAGGCGAATTCCCAGGCGTCGCGGCGGCCGCTGTGGAGGGCGTCGCGGAACTTGGTGATGGCCTCGTTTTCGTAATAGGCGTAGGCGTTTTCAAAGCCCGAGAGGATGTGCCCGGCCTCGTGAATCTGCACCAGTTTATCGCCGGGCCGGTCCAGGGCCACGTCCCAGTAAACGCGTTCCGGCACGACGAAGCCGAGGATGTCCTTGCGCAGCGACAGCAGCACCGTCTGGTTGGTGGCCGGGACCGACTGGCGCAACGCCCGCAGCGTGCTGTCCCAGCCGGCGGCGCTGCCGGCGCTGAGGTTGAAGCCCACGGCGTTCAGGTATTTCTCCGCGTCGAAGGCGTCCGTGATGGCATAGAGATCGTCGATTTCCGTGAAATCGTTGGCAAAGTTCGGCAGCGTCACAATGCCGCCGTCGATGGTCTGCACCGGGTTCTGGAAGTCCTCGGTCCAGTAGAACTCGAGCGCCCGCGTCAGATCGTAAAGTGTGGCGAGGCAATCCTGCAGATCGAGATCGGCCTGGATTTCCGCGTCTTCCTTTTCGCGTTCGAGGGAGGGATCGAGATACCAAAGTTCCGAGGTCTCGACGCGGTAGATGTTGAGGTTTTCGACGAGGTCGGAGATTTGGCGGCGGAGTTGATCGATTTCGAGGGAGGCTTGGGTGGAGGAACTAAGTTGAATATCGACCTCAAGCTCAGAAGATCGAACTCCACCCAGAATCTCTTTGATCTGAAACTCGCTATCCAAATTCCGAAACTCGATGGATTCCGACTGCGAAATTAGGTTTCCCGATATTCGGTCAATCGTGCCTAGGAAAGTTCTTGCCCCTGCGGCGATGCTAGCCGACGGGCTGGCATTGAAGGGGTTGTCGGGCTTGCCGGCAATAATGCCGTCGTATACAGATTGCAAAACACCGATGATGAGCGCATTGACATTTCTCTTTTGTGTGTACTTTTCCGTCGTTGCATTTGCTCGTTGGGTCTTTTGTTCAATTCGGCCAATAGATGATCCGATTTGATTGACTTTTTCCTGTGCAAGTTCCGCTGAAATAAACGTCTGTTGCCTTCTGACAAGCGCTGAACCGATCGTTCCCAATTGTGCGACGACCGTTTGACCCGAACCTTCTCGCAGTTGATTCGTGGCCTCTTCTATCCGCTCATCCAACAGATCCAGGAATTCCCCCCGATCCTCCGCCGAACTCAGCGTAAACACCCGCCCCTCATCCAGCGGATCGGCCAGCACGCCGGCGTCCGCGTCCACCAGGAAGCCGGTCAGTTGGCCGATTTGGGTGAGGTACTGCTCGCGGATGCCGCGGTTGCGTTCCACCTGGCTGACTTGGGCCTGCTGGAATTGGTTCAGGCGGGCTTCGGCCAGTTGCTGGCTTTCCTTGGCGCGGCTGACGGAGGTGATGGCGTCGCTCAGGTAGCCTTGCTGGCCGCCGACGCGTTTGTTGGGGCTGGGGACGAATTGGTCGGCGATGCCGGTGGGCGGCCGGCCGTCGCGGATGTCCTTGAAGAGAATGTTGAGCTGGCTCATCGACGCGAAGAGCTTGTCGCCATTGTGCAGTTTGAAGTCGTCGCGGTTCACATCGCCGCTGGTGGCCTGGAGCTGACTGCGCAGGATCAGGCCCGAGTAGAACATCAACTGGCCGTCGCGTTTGGCGCGCTCCATGGCGAGGCGGTTGTACTCTTCCTTGCGCTTCTCGCCTTGCTCGCCGTGGCGCTGGCGGCCTTCCACCTCGTTGTTGGCGCGATAGGCCAGCCGCCGCATCCGGTCCACCAGCGCGGACGCCGCCAGCCCGCGGCGCGACAGCGTCCCCGTCAGCAGGTTGGCTTCCGTGCGGATGAACTGGCTGTTGGCGGCTTCGAATTCCGGCTGATCGATGATCGTATAGGTGGGGAAGCCTTCCGCCGGGGTATTGATCGTTTCGTCGCCGCCGCGGCTTCTTAGAACCCGGGCCTCGCCCAGGGGCAGCTTGGACTCGGGAACGGACCGCACGGCGTCGAGGGCCTCAAGGATGCTCATGTCGAACTCGGCGGCGGCCAGGGCCAGTTCCTTCCACTCGTCGCGTTCGTCGTAGGGGGCGCGGAGCTGCTCGAGCGAGGCGGGCGAAATGACCGACGGGAACTTGCGCCGCCCGGCGTTGAGGAGCTGCTCGTTGCCGACCTGGAGCTGACCGGACAGCGATTCGTTCACGCACTCGCGAAGGATACGCAGCGCCCGCTCACGGTCCGCGTCCGTGGTGCCATCGGGGGGCGAGAGCAGGTAGTCCTGCACCTCGCGGCGGAGCGTGACGAAGGTGGAGAAGCGATCCTGACCGCGCCATTCCTCGCGCAGGGCCGACCGGCTCTTGTCGAGCGGATAGCCGAGGCGATAGGTGCGGGCGTCCTCCAGGTCCGTCTCGATGTCATCGAGGGACCGGGGCTGTGCCGAGAGCGACAGCGGCAGCGCCAGAAGCGCCACGGCAAGACATGTGCGAAGGGAAATCACGGAGTTGAGTCCTCTCGTTCCTGGATAGCGAATAGGGGCATGGCGCCGCTGAAGAAGATCGTCCCGACCTGGGGCGCCGCTTCCTGGCCGGCGGGGCGCCGCTCCTGAAGAGTGCCGAAGGAACTGCCGACGATTTGAGAATTGAAGGACAGGAAGGCTCGCCAACGAAGCTGCCCGCCGTCCGGATTTCTGGGATAAGGATCGTAGCGCCCGTCGGGGTTGGGGCTTCCGTCGGGGCTTGGGTTGGGGAAGACATCCAGATCGTCTTCGTAGGCGAAGCTCTCGCTGTCCTGCGGGTCGATTTGCGTCGAGTAGGCCGCCGCCGGATAGGGCGACACGGTGTTTCCGGCCACCGCGACCGATGGCCGGTCGAGATCGAATCCTGCCGTGTCGCGCAGGAAGTAATTCCACTGAGCCGGATCGTTGGGCGTGTTGGCGGGGTTCTTGTCGCCGATGGGGTCGCTAGTCCCGGTATAGAACGCATAGCGGTTGATCCACCAGTTCTTCGACCCTTGTCCCTGGGTGCTGTGGACGGTGAGGGGCAGAGGCGCGGCGACTTCGCTAGTGGCCAGACCCGGGAAGGTGGGCTGATTCGTCTGGATGGTGAAGGCATAGACGCCCGCACCGAACTTGGCGGTTCCTGCGTAGATCTCCCGCATGCCGCCCGCGATGGTCGTGGCTGTCTGGGACGAGGAACCATCCAACGAAGTCACCGTCAGCGAAACCGGCGATGTGGTGGCGCCATCGAACGCGTAGACCGTCATCGTATGGACGCCGAGATCCGCGCCGGAGGGCACCTTGAACTCGATGCGCACCTCCGTGGTGGACTCGTCGTAGGCGGTTTCCGCGGTATCCTCGGCCAGAACCCACGCCTCGTAGGGCTGAACCGTCAGCGCGTAGCGTCCCGCTTCCTCGAAGCCCTGGCGGCGGAGGAGAGTGACCTCACCGACGTCCAGGACCTGCGAATCGGCACTGTCGTTTTCGAAGAAGCGCCGAGTCACGGAGGCCTGCTGGTAATCCGGATGCGAGACCGTGAGGGTGTAGATGCCGAATTCCGCGTCGAAGCTGAAGGAGCCGTCGGAGGCGGTGACGCGTTCGGGGATGACTTCCCGTCCTACAAGGGAGACGCGGGCGTCGCGCACGGGGCTGCCTGACTCGTTGACCACGGTGCCCTTGATCTGGCCGCCGCTGGTGCTGACGCGAAGGCCCCAGCGCACCAGGCGCGGGTTGGGGACGGCGTCTTCCGGGCCCTGCACCGAGTCGCGCACGATCAAGGTCCAGAGCGTCGGTGGCGCCGTCAGGTTCACCGCGTAATTCGGGGACAAGCGCCGGTTGGCTTCCAGCCCCCAGGAATTCAGCTTTCCGGAACGCGTCTGGTTGTGATTGGTGATGCGAAGAATCCACTGACCCTCGCCATCGGTTTCGACTTGGGCAAAACCACAAACGGTGGCGTTGCCCGCCCCGATCAGACAGGCGAGCGGTTCCTGGGGCTGAAAACGTCCGGTGAATGGCGCGGCGGTGCCGAGGATCGACTCGGCGGATTCATCGTCGAAAGTCAGGTTGACCGCATTGCCACCGTCGCCGCCTTCGCGGTCCATCAGCACAATGCGCTGGCCACCGGGGGCCTCGAGTTCGAGCGTCAAGTCCCCCATAGAGGGATGGGTGATGTTGAGTCCATTCAGGTTCACGTCGGTCAATTTCCCCCCGCCGCCGAGCGAAACCGCGGCGGTCGTGACGCTGTCGGCCGGCAAAGTCAGCGGCGTCCTCAGCCAAGTTTGCCGCTCCGGTTCGTCGACTGGCAGGACGCGGAAATAGACGACGCAGAGGGCGCCTCCGCGGAAGGTGGCTCCGCTGCGGTCGCGGGCGCTCAGGATCAAGCTGCCCGCTCGTTCCTCGACCTGGGGTGCGGCGGAGAAATTGGGAAAGGCGAGGTTGTCCTGGCAGGTCGGCAGCGTCCGGGCTTCGATGAATTCCAGGAGCTGCGGTGGATAAGACAGTCCGGCCTGATACGTGTCGATGTCGAGGAGCCAACTGGTGGTCGTCGCGGTGTCGCCATCGTTGGGGTTTGGATCGATGGGATTGGGATCGGCCCTGAGCACCACACCGATCACGGACCCCGCTTCCAGTGGATCGCCGGTCGAAAGGTAGCGAGCCGCGAAGCCGTCTGTCGAGCAAACCAAGTCCGTCACTTCGTCCTCGGAGGCGCCCGAGCGGAAGTACCAGGAACTGACGCGGACGGTGCGGGAATTGTTGGCGATGGCAAGAGCCGCCGGGGGCTCGGAGCCGGGGTCGGCGGGATCGCAGAGAAAGCCCCCGGACTCGGAAAACAGGCTGAAGCAAGCCGTCTGGGACGAGTCCAGCGCCGCCGGGACGTTGGGGGTTTCCTCGCCGTTGATCGAGGCCCGTCCGTAGAGCGTCGCGCTTCCCGCGACGACGCCCTTCAACTTGCCCAGGTCCGGAGCCCGCCGCGTGCGGTTCTTGCGGTACTGGAGAGAGCCGGGCGGCGCGGTGGGCGCCGAGCTGAAGGCTTCGTAAAGGTTTGCCGTGCGGCCATCGAAGTTGACGCCGCCCGAGGTGAAATCGTCCACGGCGAAGATCACGTACTCATTCAGGTCCGGTGCCTGAAGGGAAACTTCCAGATCGCCAACCCGCGGATGGTCGATGGCGAGTTCCACCGTCAGATCGTCGATGCGCACAGGCCGGTCCACCTTCACGGTCGAGCGAATTTCCTCGAAAGGGCTAAGGCCTGTGGCGTCCATGGCGATAATGCGGGGGTTGGTCCAGGACAACTCGCCCCGCTTGCGCGCCTCGTAACTGACACGCAAGACCTCGAAGACGCCCTCCAGGTTCATCGGTTCGGCGGTCAGTCCGGCGAGCGTTTCGGAGAACTCGCCGGACAGAAGCCGGTCGCTCTCGCGGTAGCCATAGAAAATCATGGAGCGCTCGATCAGGTATGGCAGCGGATTCAGGCGGTCGTACTTCCCATCCAAATCCCAGTCCACATCGCCCGTGCCATCGTCAGACAGCGATGGATTGTAGCGGTCGTAAGGGTGGCGGTTCACGTCGCCCGGGTTGAGAAAGAACGACCCCGTCAGGACATAACGGTTTCCATCGGATGTCAGCTTCGTCCCGGTGATCGGCACATCCTTTGGATAGAGCAGAACGCGCTCCGAATCGATGACGCCGCGCAGCCGCTGCTCCGCGTCCTCGAAGAGCGAAAGCGACATGTCCATCGAGAAGGCCGGATCGGCCGGAATGCCATTGATGCGCGTGATGTAGGCTTTGCCCTCGAAGGTGCCGGCCAGGGGCGGGACTTCCGCCCGCACGCGAACGCGCCTCACCGGCGCCGCGTTGCTGTGAATGTGCAACTCGCCATGCGCGAGCAGATTGTTGATCGGCTTGGGCGCCCCCTGCGAATCCACATCCGCCGTCGAGGTATTCACCGGCAGCCCGGCTCGATCCGCAACGAGAGTCAGGCCGTTGATATCCGTCGAGGAAAAGCCCGTCACCGGGTTCTCGCTCAGTGGCTGCGCCCGCGAAACCACCACCGGGTCGACCCGCCCATCGGGCAGCAGCACCCGCGTCTCGGTCGGCAGCAAAGCCCGCAGCCAGGTGCGGAACGGTGAATCCTCCGGGAATTCGCTGAAGTCGTCCACTGGGATGTAGGCGCTTGCGGCCGGCGTGGTCAGCGGATCGTGAGGTGTCGTATATCCCGGCCGCAGCGGATGCCACGTGACCTGGTACGCCAGGACACCTTGGCCGTCGTCTTCGGGATCGGCGTTCTCCAACTCGGAACGGGTGCCCCGGTTTGAGATCGTCACCGGCAGCACTTCCTCGACGAGTGCTTCCAGCGCTTGAAAGCGGAAGACGATGTCGCGCACATCCTCGCCGTCCTCGATGATGCCCGTGACATTGTGGTAGCGATTGCGATCCACGTCGTCAGCCACCGGCGCACCATTGAGGTTCTCGGGAGGAAAATCCGAATCGGGCGGAAAGACAGTTCTCAGTTTCGGTGTGAGATCGAAATCTTCCGTCGCGTAAAACCAATTGCCCGAACCGGAAACGAAACTGCCGGAGAAAAAAGTGCTGATCGCCGGGATGGCGCCTTCGATCGGTTCGGCGGGATAAAATCCTGTTCCGTTATTGGAATCCACGTAGTACACTTCGGCGATTCGGTCGCGCGCCCCGCGCAGCACCGACTCGAAATCGATCTGAGTCCGCGTCCCCGAAACCGCCAAGGAATCCCCCAGCGGCAACCCCAGCAGATTCCACCCCCGATCGAAATGCACCGCCCCCGGGCCGAGTGTCCCGGTCGTCACGAAATCGACCGACTCTTCGTCGACAGGCAGTTCGAGGTAAAGCCAATAGGCCTGATATTTCTCAAGTTGCGTGAATTCTGGATCCGCCAGCAGATACGCCCCAGCGGTCGTCGGAAAGTCGGGCAGCGAGGACGGAATGTCGAAAACGTAGAGCGACCACTCGCCATCCGCCGCGGCCAACGGGTCACCGTCTGGCGTTGTGTTGCGCCAGCGATAAGCCAGCTTGAGCGGCTTAGTGCCCTCCGTCCCCTCTAGCAAAGGAGAAAAATAAATCTCTGGGTCGACGAAAGCGGGAGAGTCGAACCAAGCCGAATAGAGGTTCCATCCCGGCCTAAGTTCTACCTTCTGAGTGACTTCCGCACGGACCAGTGTGGACGCAAGAATGGCCATAAGGGCCGTGCACAGAAACAAACGCGTGGGCTTCATAGCTTGGTTCCATTTGAAAGAAAGACCCAAACACTCCGGTTTGCACGAATGTGCAAGCGGAAATGCCGGAAAAACTTTCCCAGCCGCCATCGTCCAGCGCCGCGCCAGCCGCCCTCGGTTCCGTTACCCACGCCCACGTTCGACGCCCACGTTCGACACTCCGCCCTGGAGCCAAGCGATGAAGGCGAGGGATGAGGCAGGCAAAGCAGCGGTCCATAGCGAGCAGTGGGGGAGTTGACGGGGATAGGAAAGTTAGCGATAACGAGCGCATCGCTCGCTAATGGTACGCCCTGGACTTCGCGAGGGCCACAGGCTCTGAGTCCCAAGGCGTGGCGCGGCAGAACGGTTTCTGGTTCCAGTCGCAGGTTGAGTGGCAACGCGGAGGCGGGGTGGAGTCTCGTCCGGCGCCGGGGTGGGAAAAAGTTCCCCCGCGGGGATTTTGCGTTTGACAAGCCGGAACGTTATCGTGAACGTTGTTCATCGGATCGGAGCGGTCCTTTTGATTTGCAAACCCGCGGCGCGTGGTGTTTTCTGCTCTGTTTCTCTCCCCGGGTTTTCCGCGTCTGGCGAACCTGTCTCCAAATCCCCGGGAAATCGTTCCATTGCCGCCTTGCTCATCGGCCTTCGAACCGCACTCCGATTCCCCAATCACAGAAAGAGAGTCGCCGTCATGACCATTTTCGCTCACCTCCGCCGAAATCGCACCCCGGGTTTCACACTCATCGAACTGCTGATCGTCGTCGCGATCATCGCCATTCTCGCGGCCATCGCGGTGCCCAACTTTCTGGAAGCGCAGACCCGCAGCAAAGTCAGCCGCGCTCTGGCGGACATGCGCACCGTTGCCACCGGCATCGAATCCTATCGCGTCGACACCAATAAATTCCCGCTCGCCGCCGTCGATGCGCCCCACGCCCCCGCCTACAGCCCGGCCACGTTCTCGCGAACCATCTACGTGCAATTGACGACGCCGATCTCTTACCTCACATCCTTCCCCGTCGATGCGTTCCAGGGTGACAAGGAATGGGCCGGAGCCCCCACCGATCCGCGCAACCTGTACGATTACCGCCGCGCCATCGAATCCCCCCTCAGCCCGACAGAGAAGACTCTTCTCGAAATGGTCGCTCCCGGCGTCGGCTCGCCCAACGCCGCTCCCGCCGGCTCGAACCCCGACGTCTGGCTCCTCTATTCGCCCGGCCCCGATAAGTGGCAGAACATCAACCGCCGTAACACCGAAGATGGCCTTCCCACCGGTGGCTTTGGTGCTCCGATGGGCGAGTGGCCGGTGTACGACGCCACGAACGGCACGATCTCCGTCGGTGACATCATTCGCAGTTCCTATGGCGGTGGCGACGCCCTGGTTTCCCGCTAAGCCCAACTCGACTCGATCCTATGCAGGGCCTCGGCCTCTTCTCTCACCGCCTGCGCCGAGGGCGTCCGCCTGCCATCGGCTTCACTATCTGCTCCGTCACGGGGCCCCATCTTTGACTTGGAACCCGACAGGACCATGATTCAGAATCGAAGTCTTTCCCTTCTGTGCCTAGCCGCCGCCTGGAGCTTAGCCCTGACCGGCGCCTCCTTCGCCAGCGGGCGATTCGCGCTCGAGCAAACTCCCGACGGCAAATTCTGGTTTGTGGACGCGGAGAACCCCGGCGAGCCGTTCGTCTCTCTCGGCGTCAACCACATCGTCCCCGTCCACGACTTCATGGCGCCCCCGGACACCACCTACTACAACGCGGTCGAGCGCCAGTTCGACGGAGACTTCGAGGCCTGGGCCGCGGACGCGCGCCGTATCCTGAAACATGCCGGCTTCAACACGATCGGTGCCTGGAGCGACCCGAAGCTCAACGACGGCAGTCTCTACGAAACACCCATCCTCTACGTTATCAGCGCCGAGCCGAACCGCGTCACGACGATCCTGGACCCGCAACTCGAAGAGCGCATGACCCGCAACGTCCGCAAGGTATTCGCCGATCTGGTCCATCCCGAGCAAGTCCTTGGCGTTTTCCTCGACAACGAAATGGCATGGTACGGCGTATCGCCCTGGACGCCTCTGGATTACCACACGGTCCTCGAGGAGTACCTGGCCCTGCCCGCGGACAGCCTTCACCGGGGCGAAGCGATGAAGTGGCTGAAGGCGCGCTACGACGGCGACGCCAAGGCCTTCGCGGAGGCTTGGAAAATCGAGATGGTTGACTGGGACGACCTGACGGACGCGCTGGCGAAATCGACGACGTCGGAGGGCGCTCTGGCCGACCGCGCCGCGTTCACGGAAATGGTGGCTGAACTTTTCTATTCCACTGCCCGGCGCGTGATGGACCGCGAGCGCCCCGGCACGCTTCTTCTGGGGACGCGCTTTGCCGGCACGGCTCCAAAACCGGTCGTGGAAATCTGTGGGCGCTATTGCGATGTAGTGTCCTTCAACAACTACCGGGGCAGCTCGCGCGAGGACTGGCGCCTGATCGCGCGCTATTGGATCGAAGGCGGCCGCAAGCCCCTGATGATCACGGAGTTTTCCTGGCGCGCCGAGCAGAACACGAGCGGCAATCCGAACAAAGCGGCGCGGGCTCGGTGGTGCAAACCCAGGCCGAGCGCGGCGCCCGCTATGATGACTTCCTGCCGAACAACATGGCATGGCCGATGATGGTCGGCATGCACTGGTTCGAATTCTCCGACCAGTCGCCGCAGGGACGCTTCGATGGCGAGAACAGCAACTACGGCATCGTCGATATCGAGCACCGGCCCTACACGGAGCTGATCCGCGGCATGATTCGCGGCAACGCGGCGGCCATCGCCGAACATCGGGTCAGCGAACTGCGGGCACCGGATGCACTGCCCGAACCCTCGCAGGTCGTGGTGAATCCCGGCCAGTACCCGGATCGCCCGCCCCGGCTTTCGTTCCTCAGCAGCCCCTCCCTTCCCTTCGAGGCCTTCGCCGCGTCCGATGCGTCGCTGCTGATCGGCCCGGCCGTCAGTGGCGGTCTCCAACTGACCTACGATAGCGGCCACGACTGGGGCGCGGGGATGACCTTTGTGGCGCCCAGCCCGGTGGCGACGCCCTCGCCCGATGGGGCGGGGATGGTCGCCGACCTCGATGGCTACGACACGCTCGTTGTCGAAGCCACCGCGCCCGAGGGCCTGAAATTCAACGTGATCTTCGAGGAAGCGGGCGCCGCCGCCCCGGGTTCGCAGAGCTACGGCCGCGCCGGAGACGACGGCGAGTCGTTCCTGTGGGAAACCCAACTGGGAACCGGTGAGGCGACGATCTACCGTCTGCCTTTGGCGAACCTGCAACCCCGAACGAACTGGGGGAATCAGGACGGCAAGCGCGTCGTCGATCTCAAGGCCATGCGCGGTCCCATCGTGATGATTACGCCGGGTCAGGGTGAAGGCACGATAGCCATTCACGACGTGAGGCTGGAACGATGAGCGCGACGCGTCAGATATCCAAAGGCCTAGTCTTCGCCGCGGCGGCCGGTTTGGCTGTCGCTGTGACCGGATGCTCCTCGGGCTCGAGCGACATCCGCGAAGACGGCCGCATCGTGATCGATTACTGGGAGAAGTGGACCAACTTCGAAAAGGAAGCGATGCAGCGCATTGACGACTACAACGCGTCGCAGGACAAGGTCTGGGTGAACTTCGTCAGCCAAAGCTCGCTCGAGCGCAAACTGCTCCTGGCGACCAGCGGCGGCAACCCGCCCGATGTCTCCGGTTTCTGGAGTTACGCGCTACCCAGCTTCGTGGATATGGGGGCGTTGCAGCCGCTCGATTACTACATGGAAGATGCGGGGGTTGATGGCGAAGATTATGTGCCTTCGATCTACGCCCTGTGTCACTACCGCGACCATACCTGGGGCCTGCCGACAACGCCCGCAAGCATCGCTCTCCACTACAACGTGGACATGCTGGAGGAGGCGGGTCTCGATCCGGCCGCGGATCTGGCGACACTCGATCGCTTCGACGCCGCTTCCCAGGCCCTGACCCGCTCCGGAGACGACGGCAAGTACGATCAGATGGGCTTTCTGCCCACCGACCCGGGCTGGTGGACCCCGATGTGGGGCATGTGGTTCGGCGATCCGCTGATCAGCGCCGACGGCCAGGAATTGACCTGTGACTCACCCGAGTCCATCGCCGCGCTCGAATGGTTCGCCTCCTTCACCAAGGACTACGACTACGAGAAGATGCGCCTCTTCGAATCGGCGCACCGGGGCCAGTTCGCGTCGTCCTCCAATTCGTTCATGAGCAACCGCATGGCGATGAAACTCCAGGGTGTCTGGATGGCCAGTTTCATCGAGACCTTTGGCCCCGATGTGAAATGGGCCGCCGCACCCTTTCCCGCCGGATTTGAAACCGGCGGCGAACCGGTGACCATCGTGGAGACCGACCTGCTGGTCATTCCGCGCGGCGCCGAACACCCGCGCGAGGCATGGGACTTTATCCAGTTTGTGCAGCAACAGCGCAATATGGAGCGGCTTTGCCTGGATCAGTTCAAGTTTTCGCCCCTGCGTGAAGTGAGCGAGGATTTCTACGCCTCGCACCCGAACAAAGAAATCGAGCTGTTTCGCGAACTGGCGGAGTCGAAGAACGCCTTTGGCGCGCCGCAGATCGCCATCTGGACCGAGTATCGGGACGAACTGGGTGCGGCCTACCAACAGCTCTGGACAAACCCCGGCGGCTCCGATCCGGAAACTCTGATGCGGCAGGTCAAGGAACGGCTCCAGCCGCGACTCGATCAAGCCAACCGGGCTTGGGAACGAGTTCGTGAAGACCGCCTCGCCGCCTGGAGCGCACGCCCATGAAAATGACTCGAACCGACCGCCACCAACTGGCCAGCGCGGCGCTTTTCCTCAGCCCGTGGATCATTGGCTTCACGGTGTTCGTGGCCTTGCCCGCGATCCTTTCCTTGTACTTCAGCCTCTGCGACTACTCGGTGCTCACCGAACCCGTCTTTATCGGTGTGGGAAACTACACGGATCTGACGCGCGACGCGCTCTTCTGGAAGTCCCTTTGGAACACGATCCTCTTCGCCGGCCTGGCTTTGCCGATCGGCACGGTGGTTTCCATCGCGCTGGCTCTGCTGCTGAATTCCCCGATGTGGGGCAAAGGCATCATGCGCACCATCGTCTTCCTGCCGAGCCTCGTTCCGCTGGTCGCGATGGGCATGCTGTGGCAGTATCTGCTGAATCCAGAGTACGGCCTGATCAACGGCATCCTTCAGCCCCTCGGCTTGGCATCCCCCGATTGGCTCGGCGATCCGTCCTGGACCAAGCCCGGCCTGGTGCTGACCACCCTCTGGGGCACAGGCAACGCCGTGATCATCTATCTGGCTTCTCTGTCGGAAGTCCCCAGAACCCTCTACGACGCCGCCCGCGTCGACGGGGCTTCGTGGTGGCAGCAGATTCTCAACATCAGCCTGCCAATGATTTCCCCGGTGATTTACTTCAACATGATTATCGGCATCATCACCGTGCTGCAGATTTTCGCCCTGCCCTACGTCATGATGGGCGCCGATGGCGAACCGGCCCGCTCGACCCTGTTCTACGCGATGTATCTTTTCAATCAGGCCTTCACCTATCTGCGCATGGGCTACGCCAGCGCCATGGCCTGGATTCTCTTCCTGCTGATCGCGCTTCTGACCTGGGCCGGCCACCGCGCTTCGCGGCGCCACGTCCACTACGGAGGCGCATGAAAGAACCGCTCTTATGGCTTCACGATACACCTTTCCCATGACCACCGCCGCCGAGCCGCCACGGCCCCGTTGGCTGACGATGCTGCGGCTGCACAAGATCCCGTCGGACAGCCGGCCCAGTCCGGTCGTCCAGATCGCCGCTCTCCTGGTGGCCTTCGTCTTCCTCCTGCCCTTCCTCGTTCTCGTGACGACGTCGCTGAAGACCCTGCCGGAGGCCACCGCCTTCCCGCCGACGCTGCTGCCCGACGACGCGCAATGGGGCAATTTCAAGCAGGCGCTGGTCGAAATGGACTTTCTGCGCTATCTGCTCAACACCCTGCTGGTTTGCGGCCTGAACGTCTGCGGCACGGTGCTCAGTTGCGCCATGGCGGCATGGGCGTTCGCCCACTTCCGCTTCCGTGGCAGCGGCGCGTTCTTCGCCCTGACCCTCGCCACCATGATGATTCCGTTTCCCGTGCTGATGGTGCCCCAGTACGCCATTTTTCGAGAGCTGGGCTGGATCGGAACCTTCAAGCCCCTCTGGGTGCCGGCCTGGTTCGGTGTGGCGTACAACATCTTCCTGCTGCGCCAGTTCTTCCTCAGCATCCCCCGCACCCTGACGGAGGCCGCCCGCATCGATGGCTGCGGTGAAATCCGCATCTTCGTCCAGCTCGTTCTGCCGCTGTCCCGCTCGGCCCTTCTCGTCGTCGCCCTCTTCACGTTCATGTATCACTGGAACGATTTCATGGCGCCGTTGATCTTCCTGACCGACGACACCCAGTTCACCCTGGCTCTCGGGCTTCAGGCTTTCCAGACCCAGCTCGGCGGCGTGGAGGTCAACCTCCTGATGGCTGCCACGTTGGTCATGATCCTTCCGGTGACGGTGCTGTTCTTCCTCTGCCAGAAGTCCTTCATGCAGGGCATTTCGCTCACCGGCCTCAAGGAATAGCCCGCCCCCGGAACGCAACCAGCCTCCCTCTCACGATCGCACCGGTCCGCAAGCGAACCGGTGCGATCGTCTTTTGGGAGCAAGTGGAGGAGAGCGAGGCTCGGCGCCGGGGCCTCAGTTGCCTCTGATGATCCAGAGGTTGCTCGCGCCCGGTGGCGTCACCGCCGCATCCACGAAGTTGAAGTTGAGCGGCTCGGACTGCGACGTCACCCGCAGAATGTAGTCACCGGCGTCCAGTTCGAAGGACGCCTTCGTCTCGGAAGTCCAAGTGTACCAGCCGCCAGTGTTGCCTTGTGCGACGGTCTGGCTGGCGACGGTCTGGCCGCCCTGGCGGAACTCGACGCCGAGGGTGGCGCCGGAGCTGTTGGTGGCGTTGCGAAAGGTCAGATCGACAGTGCCGCTCGCCGGAACCGTCACGGAGTACTCGAGCCACTCGCCCGTCTCGAACCACCCCACGGAGAAGCTGGCGTCGGTGTCCTGGGAATCCTCGATGTCGACGCCCTCGTCCAGGCGAAAAGCGCCGCCGACGTTCTCAGGCCCCGTGTCGAAGTAGGAAATGCTGTTGCCGCCGACATCGTAGTGCTCAGCCTCGATGCGTGTGGGCAGGACGTGGCGCTCGCCGGACCAGGGCGTTTGGTCGTCGCGGTCGCGCTGATAGACGCGGACGTACTCGACCTGCATTTCCTGGGGGAAGTAGGTCGGATTGGGAGGCGGATTGGGCAGGAAATCGCCGCCCACGGCCACGTTCAGCAGCAGGTGGAAGCGCTGGTCGAAGGGTGCCGGGTAGTCGCCGTTATCGCTGAACCAGCTCGACGTGCGCCAGACCTCCTGATCGTCCAGGTACCATCGCAGTTCGTCTACATCCCACTCGAGGGCGTAGGTGTGGAAAGCCACCGTCAGGTCAGGACCGGGCGTTTCATGGGCCGAGTAGGTGTTGTTGGGCCAGGGACCGCCGTAGTGGATCGCGTTGCTGAGGATCTCGGGTTCGTTGCCGCGCAGTTCCATGATGTCGATTTCGCCGCTGGCGGCCCAACCGCCGTAGACATAGTCCGTCGGCAGCATCCAGATGGCGGGCCAGAGCCCCTGGCCCCCAGGCAGCTTGGCCCGGATTTCGAACCGGCCGTAAAGCCAGTCGCCCTTGAACCGGGAATTGAGCCGGGCCGAGGTATACAGGCGGGTTTTCTGGACGTTATCCGAGGGATCGACCGCCGTATAGTTTTCGCGGATGGCCCGCAGGATCAGTTTGCCGTCCTGCACAAAGGAGTTTTGCGGCCGGGCGGTGTAGAATTGAAGCTCGTTGTTTCCGCCGCCCCAGGCGTTGACCTCGTGCGTCCACTTGGCGGCGTCGATGCCGGGCCCATCGAACTCGTCCTGCCAGACAAGTTGCCAACCGTCGCCCTGAGCCAGGGCGCGGGCGGCGGCCAGAGCGAGAAGGGCGGAGGCCGTGAGCAATGGCATCGCGGCCCGCCGGGGCGAGGGCTTCTTTCGGTTTCCTGTCCTCATTCCGAACTCCTTCGGGCGGCCTCGCGAGGGGTGAAGTCTTGTTATCGTTAGCTAAATTTAATGGGATAGCCGAGCCTCGTCAAGCCAGATACGCCAGGCATTCTTTGGGCAATCCGATCAAGCGTGAGTCGGCACCTCATTTCAAGCAACCGGCGCTCTCTTGAGTTATCGTAAACGTTTATCGCCCTCGAGGAGGCCTTCCAAGGAGTCGACATTGACCCCGCCCGTTTCCCAGGTCAGGCGAAGGACGTTGAGCCCCTCGCTCAGCGTGATCAGGCCGGCGAAACCGATTTTGTCAAAGGTGTGCCAATCACCCGTGCCGGGGGCGTTGGCGTGGACGGTTTGGCTGGTGCCGTCGGCGGAAATCTGAATCGTGCCGCCGCCCGCGGCGGACGCCACCCGGCCGGAGAAGCGGTAAGTGCCCGCCTCCGGTACGGTCACGGTGTACTCGACCCACTCGCCGGCCTCGGTCCATCCGAGGTAGCGAACGCCGTCGTCTTCGCCGACATCGACCTGCGAGTCCCCGCGAAAGGCGCGCCCCTGGTTGCTCTTGTCACTGTCGTGATAGGCTTCGCCGGGGCGGCCCCGGTCGAAATGTTCGGCCTCGAAGTGTCCCGGGAGGGCTATGGCGCTGTCGCCCCATGGCTCCTGGGGGCAACCCCGCCCCGCCTCGATGGCCAGATTCGCGCGGGCGCGGGCGCCTTGATCGTCGATTACCAGCACCGTCAGGTCGTCGTAGCAGCCATCCGCGAGCCCGGGTGCAAGGAGCGCGAAGGGCGCCTCGCTCGCCTCGGCCAGCACCTCCAGGCCGCGCAGCAACTGGGCCCGGACGATTTCGCCGTCCGGGTCGTTGGCTTCGATTTCAATGCGCATCGGTTCGTTCGCCGGAACGATGGCGCCCTGCGCCGGAGCGAGCACCTCGACCGTGGGGAATTCGTTGCCGCTCTGGTAAACCCGCACCCAATCGACTTCCATGGTCTGGGGGAAGACGCTGCTGTCGTCTGGCGAACCGGGCCAGTTACCACCCACGGCGACGTTCAGGAGCAGGTGGAATTCCTGATCGAAGGGCGCGGGAAAGGGCGCGTGGGGCGACGCCCACTCGGTCTGGACGCCAAAGAGTTCGCCATCCAGATACCAGCGGATTTCCCCCGGCTGCCACTCGGCGGCGTAGACGTGGAAGTCTTCGGAAAAGAGCGGCCGCCGGCCGTCCACCTCCGCCAGCTTGACGCCTTCGCCCTGATGGGTGTGACCCGGATTGCCATAGTGGATGGTGCCGTAGATCTCATCGGCGTCGTTTACCGATTCCATGATGTCGATCTCACCGCTGTGGGGCCAGCCACCATAGACTGATTCCTCCGGCATCATCCAGAACGCGGGCCAGATGCCCGGCGTGGAAGGGATCTTGATGCGGGCTTCGACGCGGCCATAGCGGAACGCGAACTTGCCCGCCGTGTTCAGCCGCGCCGAAGTGTAGGCATGATCCCGATACTCTTCGCGGATCGCCTTGATGACCAGACGGCCGTCCTCGACAAAGCTGTTCACCGGGCGGTCGGTGTAGTGCTGGAGTTCGTTGTTGCCGCTGGCGACTCCGGGAAAGACCTGGTGGTTCCATTTGGCCGGGTCGATTTCCGGGCCCTCGAAGTCATCGGACCAGACAAGGCGCCAGCCTTTGTCCCCTTGGCCGCCGGGATCGGAAGCGGAGGCTCCCTGATCCTGGGCTGGCAGGGCGGCCGCGATCAGCGTGATGGCCGTGGCGGTCAGCAATCTCTTCATGATGGAAACCTCGATGGGGGGATGGAAACGGGGACTGCGATAGAAAACGCCGCGGGTGCTGGGAGAAGGCACCCGCGGCGATGAGTGGCCGATGGGATGGGAGAGTGGATGCGCGGCAGGCTGGGTTGACGCCTTAGGCGCCGCCCGCCGTGCCCCCGCCGGGACCGAAGCGGATCACATCGCCCGCGCTCACCGTGCCGTTCGTGGGATCATAGGGCAGACCGGTGGCGAAGCCGCTGACGGTGCCGGCGGCGGGATCGTTGACTTTCAGGCCCGGCTCAAGGTCCGGACCCTGGGAAGCGATCAGCCACAGAATCGACTCGGAGTAGCCGTAAGCCTGCACCAGGTCGGGCTTGAAGAAGTTCGCCTCGAAGCTGCCTTCCGTGTCGAACGCCGTGTAGTCGAAGGTGCGGAACTTGCTGCTCGTATTCCAGTTGCTCTCGGTCACATCTGTATCGCCGAACGGATCGTCGATGATCGACGTCATGTAGGCGATGGGCGTCGTCAGGTAAGCCCAGCGGGCCTCGTGGGTAAAGGTCTGGGCGCCGGTCACGCGGTTGTAGTTCGGCGTGGGGACGTACTTGTTATTGTCCACCCGATAAGATTCGAGGCCGGTGGCCAGGGACCGCATGTCGGCCTTGGCGCGGCTGACTTTGGCGCGCACCTGGGCTTCCAGGAAGTTGGGCACGGCGATAGCGGCCAGAATCGCGATGATGGCGACCACGATGAGAAGCTCGATGAGGGTGAAGGCCTTACTTGGGGTGCGTAGTGACATGGGATGGGTCCTTTGCGGGGTTTTCGGGAAGAACGGTGGTGCGGCTGGGGCCTGCGGGGAGTAGACCGGTCCGACAGAGATAACGATAACGTTCCTCATCCACCTTCGCTCTGGCAAGGAAAAAATGAGCAGGCCCCAAGAACGCGCCCCGAAGAGGCCTCTTCGTATTCTCTAAAGCGTTTTCCAACAAAGGTTTGTGTAAAGAGGCGGCGCCTCATTTTTTTTGCTGCGAGGCCAAATTCAAAGGGCCCTGCCTTGCTATCTCAAGACCTCCGCTCGGTCGATCGCCGACGGCAACGTCTCCAATGACAATGATCTCTGGGATTGTTCGGGGATCTGGCGGGCAGAGAAGGGGCTCTCGGGGCGAGATGGGAATCGGCGCGCCGCAATCGAGATAACGTTAACTAATGGAGCGTATCTTTGGCGGGCCGCGGAGGGTTAGCGCCGCGGCTCCGCCGGACTGGCGGTGGAGTTGCGCACCACCAGCCGGGTCTTCAGCACAACGGTCTGATTGCCAGTGGCTTCCCCGGCGATCTGGCGCAGCAATTCCTTGCCGGCCCGCTGGCCCAAATCCCAGCCGCTGTGGTTCAGCGTCGTCAGCGGCGGCACCACATGGGCGGCGGCCAGATCGTCGTCGAAGCCGACGACGGAGAGCTGACGCGGCAGATCCAATTCGGCCCGGCGGGCGCTCGTCAGGACGCCATAAGCGATGGAGTCCGCCGCGCAGACGATGGCGGTCGGGCCACCGCTGCCTTCGGCGATCAGGTAATCGCCCTGGGCCTGGCCGGCTTCGATGGCGTGGGCGAAATCGCCGGGCCGGATCCAGTCGGGGTTGACCGCCAGCTTGAGCTTCATCATGGCGGCGCGAAAGCCCTCTTCGCGCTCGATGGCGTCGCGGTCCGTCGGCGTGCCGCCGATGTACGCGATGCGTTCGTGACCCAGCGCCACCAGGTGCCGCACCGCCTGCTCGATGCCATCGTGGTTGTCGAACCCGACGCAGCAGGCGCCCTGCGCGTTCGTGGCGAGTTTGCCCGTGTAATTGATGAAGACCTTTGGCGTTTGCACCTCCGCCAGGTCCTTCAGGTCCTGGGGCGAGAGGCGCGAGCCCTGCAGAACCAGGCTGCCGACGCGGCGCTCGTGGATCAGCCGCCGCGCGTAATCTCCCATGCTCACGTTCGGTGGAGCCACCGTCAGCAGCACGTTATAGCCTTGCTCGCTCGCCACCGAATCGATGCCGGCGAGGGACTCGGAGTGATAACCGCCCCGCAGGGCGTCATGGCTCCAGATCAGAAACCCGATGGTTTCGATGCGGCCGGTGCGCAGGCTGCGGGCCGCCAGGCTGGGCTGATAGCCCAGGTCCGAAGCGATCCGAACGATCCGGTCGCGCGTCTTGAGAGACACGCCGGACGTGCCCCGCAGCGCCCGGCTCACAGTCATCACCGAAACGCCGGCCAGACGGGCGACCTCCTCGGCGGACACGGCCCCGCCGGGGGTCCCTTTTTTTTCGCGTGGGGTTTTCCCCGTCCCTGTTTTCTTGGCCATCGTCGCTCGCGGATTCCTTAGGGGGAGGGCTGGCGGTAAACGCATCGCGCGATGAGGTACCCCCGACAAAGCTTGTCAGCTAGGGGAAACTGACCCCGGAGGCGGCCGGGCGAAGCGCTCCAACTTTTTCGCGGAAAGCTATTGACCACACCGCGACGCAGTTGTTAGTTATCGATAACTCGCTCGGAATCCGGCGGCGATCACGCCTTCTCCGCCGATCCTGGCTGTGAACGAAAACCTCTTCTTGCAAGCGATTTCCGCCGCCGGACTCTTCCCTTGGCTGCCAATCGACTCACCTTCCGAGCGCGGACGGGACCGCTGTGGTAAGATAACTTTAACGAAGCGCTCCCGGCCCCGCCGTGCTTTGGCGACAAATCGAATTCCACGATGACCGCCCAGCCGCCCATGAAGCGATTCGACCCCCTAAGGCTCACACGATCATGATCCTGAAAGCGAATTCACACCGTGTTGCATCCCGGACGGGATGGGAGGGATCTCCCTGGCGCGCTTGCGACAACGCCGCCTATGAGATCGCTCAATTCGACCGCCAGTATCCCTTCGCCAGTTTCCTCCCCGGAATCGCCGGCCCTCTCGGCGCCCCTCTGTGGTGCATGTACGTCAATCGGGGCCAGGGTGTCTGCTCCTTCGGCTACGAGGACAAGGACCACGCCATCGGCGAGTTTTTCTCCTCCACCTGGGCCTACCAGCTCGTCAGCCTCTATGGGTTCCGCACCTTTCTGCAAGAAGGGGACGGAACCTACTACGAGCCCTTTGCCAACCACTCGCCCTTCGGAGAAACGGCCAAGCGCCGACTCTCGATCGAGCCCCACGCCCTCTCCCTGGTCGACCGCAACGAGCATGCCCTCTGGCAAACCGAGGTGCAGTATTGCACCGTGGTGTCCAGCCCGGTGCCCGCTCTGTGCCGCCGGGTGCGAATCACCAATCTGGCGCCGCGCCCCCGGACCGCCCGAATCGCCGACGGCCTGCCCGTGATCGTGCCCTCCGGCGTCTCCGATTATTCTCTCAAGCGCCTGCGCCGCATCAGCGAGGCGTTTGTCACCGTGGGCCAGCACCCGGGCGGTCCCGCCACCTTCTCCCTGCCCACCTCGATGAGCGACGAGGCCTGCGTCGAAGCGCTTTCGGAAACCACCTTCTATGGGGCCTGGCTTCAAGAGGAGGCGGGCGCCCGAGCCATGGCGATGGCCGTCGACCCGGACGCCTTTTTCGGTCCGGGTGGCAACTTCGTCCGCCCCGAGGCGTTTCTCAACGGCGATTTCGATGAGCGGCAGCAGGTGTGGAGTAACCGCCTTCCCTGCGCCATCGCCCTCTCCGGCGAAGTCACTTTCGCCCCGGAAGCCTCCATCGAACTCATCGCTTATGCGGGCTTCGCGCGCTCCAGCGAATTGCTCGACGACTTCATCGAAGCCTTTTCCCCGGCCGGCGTCCAGCAAACCGTCCAGGCCGAAAGCCGCCGCGCTGTCGAGGCCATCACCGTCCCCGCCATCGCCCAGACCGCATCGAAGGAACTCAATGGATACGTTCGTCAGAACTATCTGGATAACGTTCTGCGCGGCGGCGTTCCGGTGCTCTTTCCGTCGCGCCAAGGCCCGCGGCCGGTGCACCTCTACACCCGGCGCCATGGCGATCTCGAGCGCGATTACAATGATTTCCGGGTACCCGCCCATCCCTACTCGGAGGGCGCCGGCAACTTCCGCGATGTCCTTCAGAATCGCCGCCACGACTGTTGGTTCCATCCCGAAGCGGGCGCCCCGGAAATCGCCGCCTTCCTTGAGTTGATTCAGCCCGACGGCTACAATCCGCTGTCGGTGGAGGGGTACCGCTGGCAGTTGCCCGCCGAACGCGACGCCGCCGAGCTGTGTCCCGCCGCATCGCCGCAAGCACGCCAGGCCTTCGCCGCCCTTCTGGCGCGCCCCTTTTCGCCGGGCGAGTTGCACCTCTGGCTCGCCTGCTATCGCGTCGACCCGCCCAACGCCGAGGAATGGGCCGCCAACGTGCTCTCCCGCTGCGACGCTCGTCTTTCCGGAAAATCCGATCACGATGGCTATTGGATCGATCACTGGGCTTATCTGGTCGATTTGCTGGAAGCCCATCGCGCCGTCCTGCCCGACGAGCACGGACCGGCGCTGCGTCAGCCGGTGGGGTGGTTCGAGCCACCGGTCCGGGTCCTGCCCCGGGCCGAGCGGGTCGAAGCGCGCGGCGGAAAACTGCGCCAGTACCGGGCCCTCGCGCCCCGCCGCGAGACTGATCGCAAGGCGCCCTGGCCGCCGGTCAGCGCCGGAGCCAAACTTGTCCTGCTGGCGGCGCTCAAAGCCATGACCCTCGATCCGGAAGGCCGTGGGATGGAAATGGAAGCGGGCCGCCCTGGGTGGAACGACGCGCTCAATGGCCTGCCCGGAATCTTTGGGTCCTCCGTCGGCGAGACCGTCGCCCTCGCCCGTCTCGCCCGCTACCTCAAGGCTCACCTCGGCGACATCGGCCACGTCGAGTTGCCCGCCCCCGCCGCCCATCTGCTCTCCAAGGCAACCGCCATCGCGTCGGCCCCGCGCTACGACTGGGAAGCCGCCGCGGACCTCCGCGAGGCCTATCGCGAAGCCGCCTACGCGCAGCATCGGGTCGCTCTGGAAACCGTGCCGCAAGCCGCCGTGGAAGCTTTGCTCAATGCCATCGAAGGTCTCACAGCGCGGGCCATTGAAGCCTCGCGCCGCGAGGATTCGCCCCTCATCCACATGTATTTCCAGCGCGACGGCGAACCCGCCGGGGGCGAGCTTTCCGCCCGGGCTGTCGCGCCAGCGCCGCTGCCCCTGTTCCTCGAGGCCCAGGTGCATCTGATGCGGCTCGCCAAGTCCCCCGGCGAGGCCCGCGCCATCTACCGGGCCATTCGTGAATCGGTCCTGCGCGACGAGCCCCTTGGCATGTTCTTGCTCAACGAGGACCTCTCCTCGTGCAGCCGAGACATCGGGCGCATCCGCACCTTCAACCGCGGCATCTACGAGAACGGTTCCGTCTGGGTCCACATGTCCTACAAGCTCCTCGTCGAGCTTCTGCGCAATGGCCTCTACGACGAGTTCTTCGAGGAAGCGGAGACCTCGCTGGTCCCCTTCATGGCGCCCGAGCGCTACGGCCGCAGCATCTTCGAGAACAGCTCCTACATCGCCTCCTCCGATTACCACGATCCGGCGGCCCGGGGCCGCGGCTTTGTGGCGCGCCTCAGCGGTAGCACCGCCGAATTCATCCACATCTGGCTGGCGCTCACCATCGGCGCGCGGCCCTTCAGCATCGAGGACGGACAGCTCCAGTTCCGCCTCGCCCCCGTTCTTCCTGCCCGCTGGTTCTCCTCCGAGCCGGCAACGATCGCCTGGCAAGGGGCCAAAGATTTCCTGCACGGAAACGTCCTCGTCTGCGTGGCCTTCGGGAAGACTCTCGTGATTTACCACAACCCGGAAATGAAAAACACTTGGGGGCCAGACGGCGTTTCGGTGCGGAGCTACTCCCTCGATGGCGTGACCTATGCGCCCGATGCCATCCGCGGAGATATCGCCCGCGGCGTCCGCAAGGGACTCTTCCGGCGGATCGACGTTCGCCTGGGCTGAGAAGCCCGCCCTCTCTCGAAGTCAATTCCCACTCTTGAAGACGAACCGGCCGGCCAGGAAAGCGATTCCTGGCCGGCCAGCCCTTTGTTGTTTTCCTTCACGGCGGGTCACCGAATGGCGATCACGTCGTCGAGCACCAGGTGGAACTCCTCGCCCGCCACCGGGTTGGGGCGCGTCCAGACCATCGTCGAGACCGTTTCGGCGATGCTCCCGAATCCCTCCACTGGCAGAGTGATCCGCGCCGGTTTGGTTTCGGCGCGGAACCGCACCGGCTGCGAGGACTCGCCCCGTTCATTCTCCAGGTGCAACTGATAGAAACCGGCTTCCGCCGACCGGCAAACGAAGGAAATCCAACGGCAAGCAGCCAGGTTGCGAGGGCTTTGCCGATCAGGTGTCACATCGCAGTAAACGCCGCCATAGGTCCCGCCCTGGCCCGCCGGATAGATTCCGCGAACCTCCAGAGCCAGATTGCCACTGCCAAGATCCGTGAAGCGGTAGGCGATATCGCCTCGATCCCCGGCGGAAAACGCCCCCCACGTGCCGCCCAGTTCGTTCAGCGTGTTACGGTCCGAGAAGCGGTCGATCTCAACAATCTGGTACTTGGCGGCGGGTGTGGCCTGCTGGGCCGGGGTTTCCGTCTCCGGCCGGCTGGTCAGGTACGAGCGCATGACCTCCGCCAACTCCTGCGTCTCGACGCCCGCGTAAAGCGTCGTCATACTTCCCGAGGCGGGTTCGAGAGCGACGAAGGCGGGCACCTTCCAGATATCGCAGCGGCGGGTCAGCGTCTGGTAATCGTTCACATCGAGCTTGGCGAGAACGAACGCGCCGGCCAGTTCCGGGAAAGCCTTCTCCCGCACCAGCTCGTTCTCGAAGGCTTGGCAGGGCTTGGCGAATTCGCTCGAAAAGTAGAGGAGCATCGGCTTGCTGTGGAACCGGGCGTTTTGCAGGCCGATCTCCGGAGAGGGCGACCAGTCCGCCACCATGTCGAGCCGTGGCGCCCGATCCGCCGGCGGCACCCGCACAATCCGGACATCCTTCAGCTCCAGGTGGAAGTGATCGCCTGGCGCTTCGATCATCCGCACAAAGGCCAGTCCCGTGCTCGCCGAGACCCCGCTCGTGAATTTCCTCAGCGGCACCAGATACTCCTGCATCTCCTCGGTCACGGGAAACACCACGTTGGTCGAGTTTGGTCCCAGGCCTCGCTGCTCGATCCGGACGGCGTAGTAGTCCGGCTTGTTCGACGCCGCCCAGAAGGCGAGCCCATAGGCCCCATCGAAGTCCTTGATGTCCGAAGCCACCAGGTGCTCCAACCCCTCCTTGCCCACTCCCGGAGCCGACAGCAGCAGACCGGCATAGCCAAATCCATGGCCGTCGCCAGGGATGGTACCGCGGGCCGTCAGCCGGTTGCCACGCGTCCCATCGAAAGACACGGCCAACCCGATCGCGTCCCGGTTTCCCGTCGCGAACGTTTGCCAGGTCCAATCTAGATTCGAGGTGAGATCCCCATCGGCGAAGTCGTCCACCACCCAATCGGGCGGGTCCTGCGCCATGGCGGGGAAGGCGGGTGGCGACAGGCAAATGAAGCCAAGCAGAGCGATGAAGAACCCGCTGCGGATTTTCGACTTCGCTGATCGGAAATGAAGGGTCCGGGATTTTCGGTGACGCATCGTGAAGAATTCCTTTCTTCCTCCCCCGCGATCCGCCCGAAGGGCCAGAGGCGGGAAAGGTCACTGGACAAGGTGTCAATTCTTCCAGCCCCGCCCCGTTCGGTTCCGGCCAGCAATTCCTGGACGGGCGAACTCGGAAAGAGCGCAATCATGAGAAAATCGGGTTCGGGTCAGGCTGCTCCCTTCCTTGCCACATCGGGGGCGGAATCGACAAACGGCGCGGAATCACCCGCGCCGTTTGCCACTACACATCAAGAGGTTGCCCGTGGGCTTGGATTGCTGGTAGAGAGCCCAGCCGTCGACGGAAGCCGCGCCGGAGGTGATCTGCAGGTTGTCGATGTAGATGTCCGGGTTCGTCGCCAGGGCGGTCACATCGCCCGCCGCAAGATTGATGGATCACGGTCGGGGCGCTGCACGTGGATTATGCGTTCGCCAGCATCGCAAGCCTATCAGTCCACCGCTCTCCAGTTCGTGACGCTCGCACTGCTGTCGATCAGCTGCACGTTGTCGACAGTGATTTCGATGCCATTGCCCTGATCGTTGCTGGTCAGCACGGTGAGGCGCTGAGCCCAGGACTGGGCGGTGGCGAGGCCCTGGGCGCCGCAGGTCAGCGAAGCCATCGGGATATCAATCGTGGTCAGGGTGGTGGTGACCGCGGGGGTGAAGGTGCAGCGCTCGCCGAAGTCGACGGCGAAGGCGTCTTCGAGCAGGATGATGACTTCGTCGCCAGCTTCGCCCACCGCCAGGTCGAGGCGGATGGTGTCGTAGGCGCTCACATCAGACTGACTGCCTTCGGCGGGGCCCAGATCAAAGAGGATGCCGCTGTTGCCGCCGCTAAACGACCAGCGCCCGGCCAAGTCGCCAGCGCCGAGGTCGACCACTTCCGCCGTGGAAATTGTGTCGCCGCCAAAGGTGAAGCCCGCCGTCATGCCGCCGAACAAGTTGGTCGCGGCTGTGGGTGCCAGATCCGCACCAATGGTCAGCGCCCCGGCCGATTCATCCTGGAAATCTTCAATGTCGCCGACGGTTGGGACGCGGTTGCTGAGGAAGCCAATGTTGTCGACGCGGTAGTCGTGGTTGCCGCCCACTTCAACGGTGGGAAGGACCACGATCGCCGTGATCGCAGCGGGGTTGAAGGTACCCGCATCGGTGGCGGGATAGGTGACATCCCCCGCCAGCGGAATCGAAAGCATGCGCCACGTGTCGGTCGTCGCATTAGGAATGGCATAAGTTCGCGAGTTAGCGAAGTCGCCGCTTTCGAGGCGCACCGCATAGCCGTCTCCATCCGCTTGATTGTCTTTGAAATCGAGAACCAAGCCGGTGGTTTCCATGCCGTTGACGACCTGGGTGATGTCGACTGCTGGATCGCCGCCCACGGTGTCAGCGACCGTGGTGGAAAAGCCGATGAAACCGCCACCGATCGCGCCGCCGGCTACGAAGGCTTTGCTGCTGTCGGGACCATCACCAGGGGATTCACCGCCGCCGCCGCCTGCCCCACCACCGGCGAAGAATCCGGTACCGTTGGCATACAGGTTCACACCGTCGCCATTGCGGCCGGTGCCATTGAAGTTGTCGACCAGACCATACTGGGCGCTAGCGATGCTCGCCGAGGCGAGGGTGGCCGCTAGAGTGGCGGCGAAGGGGATGTTGAAAATACGCATGAGGGGTAGAGTCTCCTGGAGTGTTGGGCGCACTTGGTAACTAAAACAAAGAGCGCGAAATAAACCACCGAAACCGGTGGATGTTGCTGGTTGACCGGATCAGTTCAAACGATCTGTCAACTGCCTTTCAGATGCGATCCGCCGACAGTCAGCGCTGTATCCTCCTGTCTTTATTTTGTTTGCGGGTTTCTCTTCGCAGGCTTCGAAAGAATTCCCGATACCAGAGGTGGCCAGTCTTGGAGGGCGTCGCCAGAGCTTCAAGATCGACGTTAAGGAACCCGAAATTCTTGGGGCCCCCTTTGATTCAACCCAACTTTTCGAGACTGTTCCACAGGTAATGGCTTTCCGGCGGAGTGCCGTTGCGCAAGGCGCCGTTCACGGCTTCTAGGTTTCCGGAGAGATAACCGAGCCTGGCGCTGTCGTGAACCCGGCTGGCCCATCTCCGTTATCGATAGCGCAACTTAGAAATCGCCCCGCCCTAATGCAACCCTTTTATCGCTCCAACCGACGATTTTTTTTGGGCACGACCCTCGCCGCATTGGGCTCAGTATTTGCCGCCAAATAGCTACAATCCGGAAAAATGGACCGTTCCTGACCGTTCCAACCTTCCCAGGAGAAGCTTTCAGTTATTGATAACGGTTCTGAATAAAGTCGCCGTCGCCTTGTGGGTTGGCTCGCCTCCGGCTCAGACGCTCAAGTCCAACCTCCGGACCTCGCTGGTGGCCGCCTGCCTTGTTCTTGCGCTTTGGTGCACTCGTATTCTGGCTGCCGTGAAAATCACGGAGGAGTGGGGCGCGAATTCCCCTCGATCGCGCGTGGCGGACACCGCCACGCGCGCCGGTCGGCACAGGTCCTCCGGCCCGCACCTGGCGCCGCAATCGCCGCTAAGGCGGCCAGCGGTCCGGCGCGGGGCCGATACCATCGGTTATTTCCGAAAGATTAACTCTCGTCGCCGAAATCGTCCCGCACAACCACGATCTGGTAGGGCCGTGCCGGGGGTTTGATGACGTTGCCCGAGGCGTCCAGGCGCCCTTGCTGCTCCAGTTCCTGGCGCCGCAGCGGCAGTTCTTGCTCGGGGTCGTGGAAGAATTCCTTGCTGTCGCCCTCCAGCCCGTTCACGCGGCGCTTCAGGTAGCCGATGTTCAACTCTTCCGTGCCGCCCCCGGTCAATTCCCGCAGGAACAGGTCGTCCGCCGATTGACCATACTCCAGGGGCGAGGACGTTTCCAATCGCCCGCTGGGAGGGATGTCGAGGAGGACGTGGCCGGCTTCGTCCACCGGCAGTGGAGGGGCGCCTTCGACTTCGTAGAGGACCTTGATTTCACCGGAAAACCCGGCGGGCAGAACGAAGGTCATAGGCGCACGCCGCGGTGGTTTCCGATCGGGGTCGAGGCCCACGAAAAACACATAGGCCAGCGCTCCGGCGACCAGGAGGAACACCGCCGCGAAGGCCGGCAGCGCGCTCTGAGTCTTGAAGAAACGGCCGCGATCCGCGGCGGGGATTGTGGCTGATGGGGCGGTCATGGGAGGATCCTCGGATGGGTGATGGGCACAGAGGTCACGTCCAGCGTTCGCGGTGGTGTTCTCCGTGGGGAATGGAAAAGGAAACTATCCGGCTTTCAGCAGTTCATCGATGTCGGTCAGGAGGGCTTCGGCGCGGGCCGCGACGGCTGGGTTTTCATCGCGTTTGGCGATGCGTTTCAGGTCCTTCTTCGCTTCCTTCGGATCGAGAGCCGCATAGTACTGCATCGCGGACTGGCGGACGTCGTTGTCTTCGTAGGGGTCCTGGACGATGGCGCGCAGGTCCGCCACGTCTCCCGGGCCCAGACCGGCCAGGCGCTGGCGCGCGGCGTAGCGCAGGTCGTAGTCCTGGAACCGGCGTGATGCCTTCAGAGCCCCCCGCAGCGTCGTCAGTGGGGGCCTCAGATCGCCCACACCTTCGGCCCGCCGGCGCAGAATCGCGGTGCGGTCCGGCACCCAGAACTGGCCCTCCGAGCGATACCACTCGGCCGCTTCGTCCACCACTTGGCGGCGGCGGGCGATGGAGGTCTGGTCGTTCACGCCATAGTTACGGCCGGTCAGGAAAAACAGCCCCTGGAATCCGTACTCCAGCGCGTCGCTTTCGGGCGAGCGCAGCACCGTCATCAACTCCTCGAGAGCCCGCCGGTCGTTCATGAGGCCCAGGGCGATGGCGGCCTCCACGGTGAAGCCGGGGCTGGGGGCGCGGCGCGAGGCCGCCCGCACCGACTCGGCCCCCGCCGGATCGCCGATCAGGCCCAGTGCCACGATGGCGTTCATCTGTACGGTGCCGGAATAAATCTGCCGCAGCCGCCCCGCCTGATCCACCGGCAGGCGCTCGACGTCGCGGTTGATGATACGCTGGGTCCCCAGCGGCATCGTACCTTCCGTGATCTGAGAAAGGACCGGAACGGCGGCGGTGGCTTGTTCGAACCCGAGGTGTTGGATCGCCACGTTGAGGATGTCGCTCTTGAGCCGCGGATCCGTCGGCAAGCCTCGCGCGACGGCGCTTTGCGAAAATCCACCCTCCAGGAACGCGACCAAAGAGGACACCGTGGGGTTGATCCCATGGCCGAGGAGAACGGAGCGGCGATCCTGCTCACCGGGCCGGCCCTGGCGCTCGACCAGCGGTTCGGCGGCCCGCGCCGCATGGGGCGTCAGGAAAGCTCCTGCCAGCCCGAACACCAACGCGCAGGCCCCCGCCTGGAGAAATGAAGCGGCACCAGTCATCGGACTTTGTACTCCCGTTCCAGTTCGCGCTTCACCGTCCGCTCCTTGATGTCTTGGCGCCGGTCCACCCGGGTTTTGCCCCGAGCCAGTCCGATTTCCATCTTCACCAGACCGCGCTCAGTCAGGTAAACTTTCAGCGGCACGATCGTGAAGCCCTTTTGGCTCACCGAGCCAATCAGGTCGTTCAGTTCGCGCCGGTTCAAGAGCAGCTTGCGATCCCGATCCGACGCTTCGACCCAGGCCGAACCGTGCGTGTACGGCGGAATGTACCAGCCGACAATCCAAAGCTCGCTGCCCCGGGGCTGGATGTAGGCTTCCGCCACGGAGCCGCCGCCATCGCGCAGCGACTTCACCTCGCACCCCCGCAGAGCCACCCCGGCCTCGAATTTCTCCACAATCTCATAATCGTGCCGCGCGCGCCGATTGTTGTTCAGCACCCGGGGCCCTTGATCGTTCAGAAGTTTTTTGATGTCGCGTTTGCCCATGATCGGATCGAAGCTCCCCTGCCATAACCGGCGTGTTTCTATGCATTCCGCCCGCGACGTTCAAGGGACAAGGTGTCGACGCTTGGCCAACCGCCCCCTGTACGTTGCGCCTTGCCTGCCGGGCCGGCTATTCCACCTCCGCCAACTCCGGGTTCTCCCTCAGAAGGCGAGCGTAGCGGACGACGTCCTCGCCGACGCGGCGGACGCGGGCGCGGATTTTCTCGTCGGTGATCTGGCCGTCGTCGCCAAAAGCCCGGTAGCTGGCGCCGACGGAGGCCTGATGCGGCACGACCCAGGAGTGGACCTGGCGGCAGACGATGCGCAGATGATTGAGTGAGTTCGAGTTGCTCTGACCGCCGAGGACGCTCACGAGGCCGCAGACTTTCTCTTCCATTTGATCGAAGCTGAGCAGATCCAGCGCGTTCTTGAGAATCCCGGAAAACGAACCGTGATACTCCGGCGTCGCCAGGATCAGCCCGTCCGCCTTCTCGACGGCGTCGCGCAAGGCAGCCACATTGGGGTCGTCCGCGTTTCCGGACCCATCGCAGAACGGCAGGGGGAACTCGCGCGGGTCGAACACCCGCACTCGGGCGCCGGTGGCTTCCGCCCCGCGCAGCGCTTCGTCGAGCGCGAGCCGCGTGTAAGAGCCCTTGCGCAGGCTGCCGCTGATGCCGACGACGGTGATGTGGCGTTCTTCCATGGCGGGTCCTTCAGGGGTGTGGGAAATCCCGCCCCGGGTCCTCTTGAAATCGATCGCCCGGGCACGGGGACAGGTCAAGGGGAGCATCTTTCGGGCCGGATGCGACGCCAGCCTTGCATAGGGGGTCCTCGGTTGAAAAGCCGGAACTTACCCGCCCCGGACCCGATTCACCAGCCAGGCGTCGCACATCCCTTCCCGCCACATCGCCAGGTAGCCGTTCCAGGGCGACACACGCCAGGTGGTGACGCTGCTCTCCAGTGGCGCTGGCAGAATGTCGAAGGGCAATTGGCGCGCTGGCATGCGAGGCGGCGACAGAACGAACTCGGCCTGGAGTTGGGCCGTCTGCGCCGGATTGTAGCCGATGGGGAAATAGAACCCATCGTCCACGGTCACGAACAGATCGCGGTGATAAGCCATCGCCGATTGGCTCGCTCCGTAAAGCTGCACCAAAACCGCCACTCCCATAAGGACTTTCGTGATGGCGGCGCGGGCGGGGCGCAGGGCCTCGGGCCGGGCGAGCCAAAACGCCGCCCCCAGCGCCAGCGGCGCGTGCAACTGCACGATGTGGCGCGGGCCCCAGTCCCAGCCGCCGCTCCAGTTCTGCCACTTGCACATCGCCAGCGTGAACGGCAGCCACGCCAGGCCGATGAATACCCCGGTCCAACGCCTTCCCGCGGGCAGGCAGCGCCAGCCCAGGACGCCCAAAATCAGCGCCGGGCTGAAGAAAAACAACCCCCGGCCGGGCGTCGTCAGGTAGCCGTGGAGCCCGATCAGGAACGGAGTCGAAAACTTCACGCCTTCGCTCTGGTCGCTGTAGCCGCCCGTCAGCGCGTCCACGAACCCCACGTCGAAGCGCCACGCGTTGAAGGCGACCAGGGCGAAGAAGGCGATACTCAAGATCGCGGCCAGAACCGCGTAATCGCGGAAGGGGAAGGACCCGCCGCTGACGCCCCAGGCGCTCTCGCGGCGGCGCTTGAACTCGCCCACGGCGACCATCGCCAGGCCAAAGCCGGCGGCGATGAACGGCGAATCCATGCGCGTCCAGATCGCGCCGGACAACGCCGCGCCGGCCACGACGACCCGCAGGAGCCGCTTGCGCGAGGTCTCAACCGTCAGCGGATCGTGGAACCAGCGCACCAGTTGATCCAGCGCCACCAGCGCCAGCAACCCCGCGAGGGGCTCGGTGAAAAACGTCCGCGAATGCACCATGACCATCGTGCCAAAGCCCCACAGCCCCGCGGTCCAGAGCGCCGCCCGGCGATTGCCCAATGTCAGGAAGCCCGCCAGACGCGCCAGGATCAGGGCCGTCAGGGCGTTCACCAGCGGATTGAACCCGCCGATCACCACGGCCCGGCGCCAGAGCCCCTCTGGCGTGGAGCCGTAGGGCGTGTCCACAGTGGGCGCGAAGCTCCCGGCGAAGGCGGGCGCCGTCAACTCGCCCAGCCACACCAGCGGCACCGCCAGCAGCGATTGAAGCGGCAGGTACTGAGCGTAAAAATCCCCGCCCCGCCCAGGCACCGTGGCGAAGGTGAATTGCGGCGGAACGAGGAGCTGGCCGCTGGCCTCGTCGTACTCCAACGGATGAACGCTCAGTTCGCCCCGGAGCGCGATGGACTCGGCGGTGCGAAAGAGCAGTTCGCCATCGGGCGACTGAATGTGGGCGCCGGTGACCAGCAGGTGGGCCAGGAAAACGCCCAGCACGAGCGCCATCAGGGCGAAGCGACCGGCCTGCCGGGGCGCCGCGCCGGGGGCGGATGGGTTGTCTTTGGGGGTCATTGGTCGATGGCGGCGGGCACAGGGTCCAGCATGGGATTGGACTCGATGGGCTGGGGGGTGCCTTCTCCGTAGGGAATGCGCGTGTCGTAGAAGCCGCGTTCGCTGCGGAGCAGGAAGTTGCGCAGGGCCTCGGCGCTCGCCTTCAGGTCCTCGAAGGGCGCCGGATCGTTGACCAGCCGGCCCACGGTGCCTTCGCCGCGGCGCACCTTGCCCAGAATGGCATTCAGGTTTTCGCTCGTCTCGGCGGCGTCTTGCGAGAGCGCCTTGAAGTCTTCCTTGGTCGTGTCCATGAACGCGACGGCGGAGTCGCTGACGCGGTTGGCGTCGCGGCGCACATGGCCCAGAGTCAGCTCCAGTTCGGAGGCGATCCGGTCGGCGCGGGCGATCACGTCCTCCGCCTTGGCGGACAGTTCTTGAACCTCTCCACGGGTCGTTTCCAGCGTCCGCGCCGCTTCCTCGGTGATGCGATCCGCTTTTCCGCCCTCCTTCAGGTATTCCGCCGTGCGGTCCGAAATCGAGCGCGCATTGGCGACCGTGGCGGTGACGTTCTCGCGGTTGTCCGCCAGGTAGAGGTTCAGTTCCTCCACGGTTTGACCGACGCCTTCGAGGGCCTTGGAGATGTTTCCGACCGTTTCGTCGCTATCGACGAAGTCGCGCACTTGGGCGACGGTGGCCTGCACGTCGTCGGCGATGTCCTGGAACTGCTTGATGGCGAGTTCGATGTCCATGGGGGGGACGCCGGGCAGCACCGCGCCGCTGGCGATGGGCTCGCCGCCGGCTTCCGATCCCGGTTCAATTTCCACCCGCTTGTCTCCGATAAAGCCCTGCTGGACCAGCTTGATCCGGGCGTTCGAATAGAGGGTTATGTCGTCGCGGACGATCATTCCCACCAGCACCTTTTGCTCGCGCAGGCCACCGGGCTTGCTGTCCTCGATGGCGCGGATGCTCGACACACGGCCCTTGCGGATGCCGCTGATGAGCACCGGCGAGCCGACTTCGAGTCCCGAAACATTATCGTAAATCGCGCTGATCTTGATCGTCGAGTGAATCATCTCGCTGCGGATTGTCAGCGTCATCACCGTCAGCGCCACAAAAGAGGCCAGCACCACCAGCCCCACCAGGACGTCGTTCGTTCGTTTGTCGCTCATAACCTGTCCACCGTTCGGATGGGGAATGCTGGGGATGGGGGCGGGAAGAGAGCGAGGGCTATTCTTCCCGGTCCAATTCGTCGAGCTTACGCAAGATTTGCGACCGGTTGATCAGCGTTTGCGACATGCGCTGGACGCCCTCGAACTCTTTGTTCGTGATCGGCCCGTCGGAGTCGCCGTGGATGAACTGCTGCACCACCGGGTCCGGGCAATCTTCCAACTCGCCCGGCGTTCCGGTGAAGATGATCATGCCCTCATACAGCATCGAGATGCGATCGCCCACATACATCGCGCTCTTCATATCGTGGGTGACGACGATGCTGGTGACCGCGTGCAGGTCCCGGGTCTTGACGATCAGCTCGTTGATGACCTGGCTCGTCACCGGGTCCAGGCCCGTGGTCGGTTCGTCGTAGAGAATGATCCGCGGCTCCACCGCGAGCGCCCGCGCCAGGCCGACGCGCTTGCGCATGCCGCCGGAAAGCTCGGACGGCAGCAAGTGCCCCGTGTTCGGCAGGTTCACTTCCTCCAGCAGCTTCTCGCACAACTGATCGATTTCCGCCTGCGGCTTGTTTTTCTGCTGATCCAGGTAAAAGCCGACGTTCTTGCGCACCGTCATGCTGTCGAAGAGCGCGCCCATCTGGAACACCATCGTAACCCGGTCGCGAATGAAGCGCAGCGACTTGGGCTTGTGCGCATCGACGGGGCAGCCCTCGACCTCGACCACGCCGGAGTCGGGCGCCAGAAGGCCGCAGATGTGCTTGAGAAGCACGCTCTTGCCCTCGCCCGAGCGGCCGATGACGACGTGCGTTTCGCCCTCCTCCACTCGCAGGTCGAGCCCCCGGTAGATCACCTTGGGCCCAAAGGACTTACGCACATCCCGCATGGATATGGCCGGCGCTCCCTCAAGGAGCACGGCGTCCGAAGGCGGGGGAGGAGACAATTGCTGGATGGCATCGGCCACGGAGAGGGCTGCCCTTTCGCCCGGAATTCAACGGCGGCAGGCTCACGGATGGAGGAAGGGGTTGTCAATGGAGAGGGAGTGGGGGAGGATTCGAGTGCTGAGTCAGGAGTCTTGCTCGAAGGAAGCCAACGCGATGATTACCCAATACCTGGACGCCGCTATGAAATCCGCCACTTATGAGATTCTGCCGGACGACCGCTCGTACTATGGCGAGATCCCTGATTTTCCAGGGGTTTGGGCGAACGCGTCCACCTTGGAGGAATGCCGGGCGGAATTGCTCGAGGTCTTGGAAGGCTGGTTGCTGGTGAGGCTTTCGAGGGGAATGGCGATTCCCGAAATGAACGGTATTCGGCTGGCTGTTCAGGAAGCGAACTGATGCCGCCCTTTGGCCCAATCAGCAGACGAAAGCTTATTCGCGCTCTCAAGGACATTGGCTTTGAAGGTCCTTATGCAGGGGGGAACCACTCGTACATGGTTCGGGGAGACTTGGTTGTCACCATCCCAAATCCGCACAAAGGTGACATAGGCGTCGGACTGCTGGGCAACCTGCTTCGACAAATTGGTATCAGCCGTGAAGATTGGGAGAAAATCTAGGGGGTCGAAGGTGAAATGACTTTATACCTGATACGCGTCATTCAATCCGATCCCGCTATCTGACGTGGCGTTCCCTGTCACGTGGGCAGCCCTACCCCAGCAACTCCGCCCGCTTCACCACATTCTCCGCCGTAAAGCCAAAGTGCTTGGCAAGCTCTTCCGCCGGGGCCGATTCGCCGAAGGTGTCGATGCCGAGGATGGCGCCGTCTTCGGTAGCGTAGCGGCTCCAGCCCATGGGCACGCCGGCCTCCACGACGAGGCGCTTGCGCACCGTGGGGGGCAGGACCTGGTCGCGGTAGGCGGTGTCCTGGGCTTCGAAGAGTTCGACGCTTGGCATGGAGACCACGCGGACGCTCTTGCCGGCGGCTTCCAGCTTCTCCGCCGCCGCGGCGCAGATGTGGACTTCCGAGCCGGTGGCGATCAGGATCAGTTCGGGCTGGCGGCCGTCCTTCTCCGGGCGCAGTACATAGCCGCCCCGCTCCAGGCCATCGGCGGCGGCCAGCTTGCCATCGCCCCGGTCCAGGTTCGGCAGGTTCTGGCGCGTCAGGATCAGCGCCACCGGGCCATCATGCTTGGCGATGGCGACTTCCCAGGCCACGGCCGCTTCATCGGCGTCGGCGGGGCGGATCACCGTCAGGCGCGGGATGGCGCGCAGGGCGGCGACGTGTTCGACGGGCTGGTGCGTTGGGCCGTCTTCACCGAGGAAAATCGAGTCGTGGGTGTAGATCCAGACGCAGGGCAGCTTCATCAGGGCCGAGAGGCGGACGCTGGCGCGCATGTAGTCGCTGAATTGCAGGAACGTGGCGCCGAAGGGCTTGAAGCCGCTGACGGCGAGGCCGTTGCAGATGGCGCCCATGCCGTGCTCGCGCACGCCGAAGTGGATGTTGCGGCCCGAGAAATCGCCCGCCTTCACCGCCGTCGTGTCCTTGATCAGCGTGTTGGTCGAAGGCGCCAGATCGGCGGACCCGCCCACCAGCCACGGCACATGCGGGGCGTAGGCGTTTTCCGCGGCGCCGGCGGTCTTGCGGGTGGCGGCGGATTTGCCCGGCTCGGCTTTCGGGCGATGGGGCTTCAGGTCCACCGGGGCTTTGCGCAGGAATGCTTCGAACTCGGCGCGCTTGGACGACGCCCGAAGCGCTTCGTCCCACGCGGCGGAGAGCGCGGCGCCTTCCTTGGCGCGCGCTTCATAGGCGGCGTAGGCTTCCTGGGGCACCCAGAAGGGCTGGTCCAGCGGAATGCCGAGCGCTTCCTTGGTCAGCTTGGCTTCGTCGGCGCCCAGCGGCGAGCCGTGGATGCCGGGGGTGTCGGCCTTGTTGGGCGAGCCCTTGCCAATGGTGGTCTGCATCACGATCAGGCTGGGGCGGGGATCCGCCTTGGCGGCTTCGATGGCCGCGTTCAGGGCCTCGAAATCGTGGCCGTCCACCTCGTGCTGCACGTGCCAGCCATAGGCTTCATAGCGCTTGCCGACGTTTTCGCCCTTGAAGGTGATGTCGGTGCGGCCTTCGATCGAGATGTTATTGTCATCGTAGAGGAAAATCAGGTTGCCGATCTGATGATGGCCCGCGAACGAGCAGGCTTCGCCGCTGACGCCTTCCATCATGTCGCCGTCCGAGCAGATGGCGTACACGTGGTAATCGACCAGGTCCTTGCCGAAGCGATCGCCCAGCATCAGGCCGGCGAGACCCATGCCGACCGCGTTGCCCGCGCCCTGGCCCAGGGGGCCGGTGGTGGTTTCGACGCCCACGGTGTGGCCGTATTCCGGGTGGCCCGGGGTCTTCGATCCGAGCTGGCGGAAGTTCTCGATTTCCTTCTTGTCCAGACCATAGCCAGCCAGGTGCAGCAGCGAATAGAGCAGCATGCAGCCGTGACCCGCCGAGAGCACGAAGCGGTCGCGATTGGGCCAATCGGGGCGCTTGGGATCGTAGCGCAGGTGGTTCAAATAAATGAGGCTGGCCGCCTCGGCGCATCCCATCGGCAAGCCCGGGTGGCCGCTGTCGGAGGCTTCGATGGCGTCGATGGAAAGGCTGCGGATGGCGAGCGCGGCTTTCTCGAGAGCCGGGATGTCCAGGGCGGTGGCTTGCGTGGTGGTCATGCGGAGAGGTCCTTCATTCGTCGGTGAGGAGGTCGAAATGGGGCCAGCAAATGGCCCCACCGCCGCCCCCCAAGTCAAGTCTGGTCCCCGCATAATGGGGATTATTTCACCAACCAACCGTCTGGAGCATCCGCCGGAACCTGCCCTTTGAAGATCGAAAGGACGACGGTCCGCATCGGTCCGGCGGCCTCGTATCGCTCCGTCGGGGCGCTCGGCCCCAGGCGGTAGAGAATGGTCGGCGGAACGATCAGCACCTCGTCCTCCTTGATCGTTTCCGGGAAGGTGAAGCGCAGTTTGAGCGTCCGGTTTTCGCCGTTCGTCAAGGGCGCCAGATTGCCCTCCGCCAGTTCGTAGCTCACCTCGTCCGCCATGTTGCGGCCGTCGCGCGACTGCACATAAAGGTCGAAGCCGAGGAACTCGATAGGCGTCAGCGAGCCGGAGTTGCGAAGACGCAGTTCGAGAAGCCAATCGTTCGTCCCCGGGCGCACCGTCGTCGGGAAGCCGTTCGCCGGCTGGAAACGGTCCATCAGGAGGGAGACATCGCCCGAAGGCGGCAACAACGTCAGGTTGTCGATCCAGGCGAACGAATCGGGCGAGTCGCCCGTGGCGCCATCGAGCATGAAGCGCAGCCGGAAGTTGTCGCTGTTGCGCTCGGCGCTTGGGACAGCGACCTCGATATAGCGCCAGGCGGTGTTCGCACGGCCCGTCGTGCTTCCCAGGTTCACCCAGCTTCCGTTCGCCGGGTTCAGGTATTGGGTCCGCAATGTGTACCCCGTGTTGGGCGAGTTGTAGCGAACCCAATAGCCGAAGCGCTCCTGCCCCAGCGATCCCGTCAGGTCGAACGCCGGCAGGATGTCCGCGGTATAGTTCGCGGCGACAGCGAAGCCACGCTCGGAATTGGTCGCGAGGACCTTGTTGCCGAAGAAGCTCATGTCCTCCGGGGCTTCCAGGATGTGCCAGTCGCCATGGGGTTGGAGGATGTTGGTTTCTTCCTCCAGCGCGTCCACATAGAGCGGCGTCAGGCGTTCGGCGGGGCCGAGCAGGGTGCGTATCGACCCCGCCATCGGCAGACCCGTGACGGCCGCCGCCTGATCCGAAACCATACCCTTGGCGTTCGCCGCCGTAATGGCCGCACCGACCAGGGTGCCCGTCGCCGGTGAATCCAGCTCGCCGGTAATCAGGAAGCCGTAACTGCGGCCGGCCGCGTCGAAAGCCTTGTTCAGACCGGCGAACGTCACCGAAGAGCCCGCAAAGGCCACATCGGCGGCCAGGACCTCGTCGCCGTTGGGTTCGTACTGACCCGATCCGTTGGCGTCGTAGATCAGGCTCAGAGCAGGCCCGAGGAAAACCTCCGGCCCCGCCGGAACCGGTCCGGCCCCCTTGGCGTCCTGCTGGAGCGTCACCGTCAGGCTCTCAAGCATCAAGTCTTCCGCCTGTCCCGTATCCAGCAGCAGACTGGTCAGGACGAAGGGCGATTCGTCGGCGTAGGCGCGCTGGGGCGACAACTCCGACATCGGCGACAGGAAGTTCGCCCGCGGCGGCGCGATCGTCACCAGGCGCCCCGGATGCGGCAGCGGATCGGTGGCGGCGGACAACTTCGAATTGAGACCCTGGGCTCCCACGCCCGTCAGGTTCACGCGATAGGTCGAACCCTGGGCTCCGTCGCCCGAGAAGCTCGCCACGACCCAAAGCCGTTCGCGGCCACCCGCGCCCAGCGGCATCGGATTGGCCGGGAAGTCCACTCGGACTTCGCCCTGGGCCGCCGCCACCGTCGCCAGTAACTCGTCCTGGCTGGTGTTCAGCCTGTTGTCGTTGCGCGAATCGTAATACACTTGAATCTCGCCGTTCACGAGGTCGCCCGCCAGATTGCCGGTGCTCTCGACGTTCAGCACCAGACTCGTGACCTCCAGCGCCTCCGCGTCGGTGGCCTCCATGTCCGCGGCGATCATTTCGATGCCGGTGGCACCAGGCAGGATTTCCAGGTCTTCGAGCGGCGCGCTTCCCGGATGGCTCAGCGCGATGCGCCGCCCCTCAATCGGGTACGGACCGCTGCTGATCGGCAGCGTGGTCCCTTGGTTCAGAGTCGGTTTCGAGCCCGGCAATTCGGTGAAGACCACCGCGTCCGGTTCGTTCGGGATACGGAACGCCAGCGTCTCGTTCTCGAACGCGGAAGCCGCCAAATCCGCCGACAGGAAGAAATGCGTTTGCCCGCCCTTGGGCATGGGGACCGAGTTCTGGGGAATGTCGAAGACAATCCGTCCGTTGTCCTGGGCGATAGTGGCCGTGCCGATCACCGTGTCGGCCGGATCGATGTTGCGCGGGTCCGTGCCGGTGTCCTGGATCAGGCGCGCCACACCGCCCGCGAAGGCCGCCGATTCGTCCGCCGAACCGGTCGGGTCTACCACCAGGCGCGTCAACCGCGCGTCCGAAGCCGTCGTCGTCTCCGCCAGCAGAAGCATCAACTCCGCGTTCTGCAAATCGACCGCGAAGCCCGTACCCGCGGGAATCGACGAGGTCGATAGACGCAGGCGCACGCTCGGGAAGCGGAACTGTAACAGGCCGGTTCGAATGTTTTCCTTCGTCAGACGCGTGATCGACGGCAGGTTCGACGTCTTGCCGACGCCCGTCACCGAGTCCGCGCCCGCCAGACTCAAGCGGAACGTCTTATCGATAAACGTCTCCGGCGCGTTCAGCGTCGCCGTCACGATGTAGGTCGAGACCTTGTTCTGCGGCACAATGTCCGCATTCGGGTCCAAAGTGAACACGATGCGGCTCGTCACCTGATCGAAGCCGGCCGTCGCCACCAGCGGCTCGCCCGGGTCCACGATGCCGTTGCGCGTTTCCTCCGCCTCGCGATAGAGTCCAAAGCTCGACCCCGAAAACGCCCCCGCCAGGTTGCCCGATTCCTCCGGCACGTCCACACTGACGCGGACGCGGTTCAGACCGACGGGCTCGAGGTTGTACCGCTCGCGCAGCGAGAACACGAACAGCGGCTCATCCGTCGCATCGGGCCGTACGCTGCGCCCCGAATCGGGATTGCCGGTGGCGGTGTCGACCTCGAGGATGCCGGCGGTGAAGACGAGATAAGCTCCCGTGAAGGCCTCGTCCCCGCCGCTGGTGCGATAGGCACCGATGGGCTGGTCGGTGAAGATTCCCCGCCCTCCCATAATGTCGTTTCGGGGGGCGCCCGCCTGCGGCATAAGGGGCAGCGATGCCTGAAGCGTCTGATTCTGAAGCCCCATCCCGGTCAGATTGTACACGAGCAGCAGATCGCTCTTGGCTCCAATGCCCAGATTGAAGGGCTCGTCGAAGGGAATCGTCAGGAATTCATCGTCCAGAGCGAAGGGCGCTTCGCCCAGTTTCACATCCGTCGGCTGGGCCAGACCGTCGCGGTTGATGTCCACATAGAGGGCTGCCGACTCGACCGCCTGAGGTTCGATGGAGGTTCCCGCACTTTGGAAGGTCAGGCTGTCGGCCGTGATGTCTTCGATCTCGCGGACCCGGACTTCCATGGCCAGCGCGGGAACGGCTTTGCTGCCTGGCAGCACGAAGACCGGGCTTTCCGCCTCGCCCGCCGGCACCCGGTTGCTTGGGTTGATATTCACCGTCGCTTTTCCGATGGTCAGCACCGGCCCGTCCACCCGCGCCGCATCCGGGTCCTGCCGATCCTCCGCATAGTAAACCGTCGCCAGATCGCTCGACAAGTTGCCCCGGGCACTCAGTCCCAGTTGTCCCACAAGGCTGTGTTGCAACGTCGTCAGGTCGGGAGCCGTTCCGTTCAGGTCCACCACCAGTTTGATGGACTTGCCGCTTGGTCCGGCAAAGGGGAAGGTCGGTGTCAGCCGGATTCGGGCCTCCCCCGCGCCGTCGAATTCGCCAACGCCGAGAGCGATATCGCGCGTCTCGTCGAACGTGGCGGGACCCGATTTGCTCTCATAGAGCCGGACCGCCGCGCCATCGAGGTGAAGCAGACTGTCGACCGTTCCCGACGCGGTCACCAGCAGCTCCTCAAGCTGATACTGATCCGAGCGGTCGCCGGAAATCCGCGCCGTCATCGTCACCACGCCGGTCGCTTCGTTGATGTGGAAGCGGCTGCTGTTCTCTGGCCCAGTGACATAGGCGATGCCCGCACCGATCACCACCGGCGGCGCGGGGAATGGCAGTTTCTGGCGGTCTTGATTGTTCACGCCGGGGATGACGGAGATGGTCGTCAGGGGCAGCGTCGAATCCTTGCCGGCGCCAAGAACGCCGCCGGTGGGAATCGTGAAGATCATCGACTCGCCATCTCGCAAACCCGCGCGGGTGCCAGCCGAGCCAGTCAGCAGCAACTCCACCGTGTTCGTTTTCGAGGTGTCGATTTCCAGGTTCGTGAACCCGATCGTTTGCGTCACCGGATCGTAAATTCCCGGCGTCGTCACTTCCTTGTTCCCGCCATTGCGGTACTTCAACCCGATCAGGGCGGGATCGAAGAGGACCTCGAAGGGCATCGTTCCCGTCGTTTCCACCGTCAGGTCATTCACCAGCACATGCTCCACCGCGTTGCTGATGCGGGCGAAACGCCACTGCACCGCCGCGTAGGTCGTCGCGCGGTCGGCGAAGAAAACGTTCGGCAGGTCCTCGCGCGGATCGTCCAGGCGGATCAGAAGGCCGTTTGGCGGGAACCCGACGCGGCCGATAGGGCCTTCCATCAGGTAGGTTCCCGTGCCATAATTGTCGATATAAGTGTGGGGGATCTGGTCCTCCGAGACGAGGGAGCAATAGCCATCAAAGCGCAGGTCGTCCATGGTTTCGATCACCACTTGGAAGTCCGGCGCCATGGCGTCAGGCTTGAAACGCAGCTCGAGGGCCATGTAGCGACGCGGCGAATCGAGGCAGCAGTAAAACTCATCGATGCCAGACAGAGTATTCTCAAAATCCTGCCGAGTGAAGATAATTTCCTCGCTAGCGAATTCGATGGTTCCTTGCGCCGCTGGACTCAAGTCGTTCGGGGTTTTTCCAATCAAGATAGTCGGTGAGTAAGTGAATTGCTCCCCAACTTCCATGCCCTCTTTCGGCTCCGCTACAAGCAGGTCTTCAAGCGGTGTGGTTTTGTCGGAACGAATGATCTTGAAACGAAGTGGTTTGCTGGAGGCGGTGATCAATTGCTCAATAATACCCGTCTCGACCTGAGCCAAGAAAACTCGGGTCAGTTCTTTGGGAACGCTTGGGGTGAAGTAGAAGTCCGTTTCGTCGGAGGTGGTGTCCAACTGGTTGGAGCGGTTGGTAATGGTCGCTTCCCCGCTACCCGCCACAACGCGCTGGCCCGGAAGTGACTGATCAACTCCTGTTACAACCTCGACAAGGACCTCATCACCAGAATCATCCCCAAAAAACCGAAGTCCATTTTCAGGAACTACACTGTCAAACCAGATCGAATTATCTACTGGAACAGGAACCGGGCTCTGCATACTATAAGTGAGAACGAAAACCGACGACGTTCTTCTCGTTAGGTCGATGGAGTCAGGAATATCATCGCCGAAGAAACGATAATAGTCATCCAGCTTCTGGCGGACAGGGATCAGGGCCTTGCCTTCGCTATTGAAAAAGGTCAACGGCCGAGCGAATCCCATGTCACGGTCATTATTGTTATATTCAAAATCCTTGTTTCGATCATTGAAAATCCAAACATCGTAGATATGCCGGTCCAGGCCTGCCTGGCCATCGAATGAAGTGCCCTCAACGAGGACCGAATCCCAGCGAATCCTTTCGCTATCGCTGTTTGTGAGTTCGATCTGTAGAAATCCCGCCTCTCCGTTGTTGATACAATTACGAACCACAAATCCCGGCGGCCGGATATTCAACTGCTTCACCGTCACCTTCGGCTGCACAATCGTCTTCTCCTCGCTCTCGAACGGCAGGTTCAGGACCGGGCGGATCGTTTGGCTCAACTCGCCGATCAGCTTCATTCCCGGGTCGCCGTTGTCCATCGTGGCAGGGATCGTGAATTGCAGGGTTTCTCCGTACACCGTTTGCGGCGCGTCCTTCAGATCGACCACCAGCAGGAACCCGAAGTCCCGGTTGTTTGGCATCAGGAACGGTGGATCGGGCCGGAAGGTCAGCAGACCATCGCGCACCGGAGTGCCCATCTGCGCGATGACGACGTTGTTGGCGTCGGGGTCGAACTTGCCTTGTCGGCTGACGTCCTGATAGAGCTTCGCCGACTGAATGTAAAGGGAGTGATCCACCGAGCCCCCGAGACGGATGTTAAGTTCCTCGAGGCGCACCGGCTCCGCCGGATCGGGCTTCGCAACGAAGTTCCAAAGCAGAATGTCGTCGCCGCTGCGGGGGATTTCCGGACCGCGTTCTTCGTTTGCGAAACCGTTAGTCGGATCGTCCACCAGGATGATGCCCGCGTCCGAGACGCGGAACTGGGGGCCGTTCAGCGGCGCGTTTTTCAGAACGATCGGCGCTATCGTCTTGTCGCCCGTGCCGATCACGTCGCCTTGGGCCTGCACGTGGAATCGTATCGTTTCGCCTTCTTCGATCGTGTCCGCCAGCGAGACCCTCAGGATGAGCGTGAGATTCGCCCTGTTCGCCTGGTTCTGGACGGAGAAGCCGTCGAACAGGATTGAGCCGTTGTCCTCCTCAAAAGCCTTCGCCCCCAGGAGCAAGTCCCCCGGGCCTTCCAGGTCGTTGTCCCGCTCCCCATCGAGCCACAGCTCCACCTTGGTCAACTCCGCCACTTCGTTGACGCTGCCGCTCGCCGTCACCCGGACGCTGGTAAAGGTCGCGTCGTCGAAAGCATCGTTTCGGAATTGGATTCCGAACGCGTGCAGGTCTTGCGAGCCCTTGATGACCGGCCCGCCGGAAACGCGGCTGGTGTTCTCCAGACTCACCCCAAGTCCCTGATAGGGCCTGGGCGGGCCCGAAAACCCCTCGCCCAGGATCGGCAACTGCGGCAGTTCCGAGCCGAGGCCCTCGACCACAACCGACGACTCGGGAATGAAGAAGCGCGTTGTCCGGAAGTACTCTTCCGGTACGACGCCGAATTCCACTGTCACCACGCCGACGATCACTTCTCCCCGAGCCAGCCTGACAGGCTCCGCCAGCTCGAAGGTCGCCGTGCCATTGTCCTCGCTCAGTGTCGCCGTCGAGAGTACATCCTTCGAAGTGACGAGGTCCCCGGGCAGATCGGTGCTGGCGTCCTTCAGCTTCAAAAACCGCAACCCATCCACCACCGACACCAGCCCTTCATCGAGCGGCCCGCTTGCTGTGACGGAGAAGCCCCGCAGCAGGCCCCGTTCTTCGCGGCTGTTTTCGAAGCGGATGCGGAAGGCTTCGCTCTTGGGCGAACCGGCCATGAAGTAGGGGATCGTTTCGCGGTCGTCGGGCAGCACGGTGATCGTGATGGTGCCGTTGCCGATGGTTTTCTGCAGGCCCAGGACCGGGAAGGCGCCGTCCTGGAATTCCACGGGGTCGATGGTGTCCTTGACGCCCGCCGTCACGTCCTCTCGCGCCGCCAGGGAAACGCGGAAGGTCTGGTCCTTGGTGGCCGAGCCGTTCATGTTGTAGAGCAGTGTGAAGTTCTTGCTCTTGCCGGGCTCGATCTCCACCGGGTCGAAGGTGAAGGCCACGGTGCCGTCGTCCGCCGCGTAATCCGTCATGCCCAGCACCGGTTCGGCGGGCAGGCCGTCGGCGCCTCGCTTCAACTCGCCGTCGCCGTCCTCATCGTGGATCAGCCAGGCGCCGTCCGTTTCCAGGGCGGTGGCCTCGTTGCCCGTGCCCGAGGCCTGGAAGACCATGCGCGTCACGGTCAGGGTGCGTTCCGTTTCCAGATTCTGGATGGCGACCTGGAGAACGGGATAGTCATTGGCGGATTTGCCCATGAACTGCGCTTCGTTGTTCTTGGGGCCTTCCGTGATACGGGCCGAGGCTGGCGTCTGAGCCTTCGCCGCGGCGGGCCAGAAACTGGCGGCCAAGGTCAAGATCACTAGGCAAGTGCGAACGGATGCGGCGTTCATGTGGGAAACCTCTCCAGAAACGGGAAACGGTTGGGCGTTGAGCGGTCGCTAAAGAAAGGCTACGGTCTCGCGATCGGATTTCTTCAAACGAACTGGCGCCAATTATTCCAGACGTGAATCACATCCGACAATCGGATTTCCCGCCTCACCGAATCTTCATCGGCTCCACTTGCGCCCGCGCCGCGCCGAAACAACGTCCTAGACCCCAGGCCTCCATCCCGCTACACCAACGCGGCACGGTGCCCGTTCGCTCAGGCGCCGCCCCGACCCAACCTCGAGAGACCGCCCTTCGCCATCATGTCCGACACCCTGACCCAGCGCATTTTCATCGGCGTCGCCTGGCCCTATGCCAACGGTGAGCAGCACATCGGCCACATCGCTGGCGCCTACCTGCCGCCCGATATCTTCGCCCGCTACCATCGCCTGGCGGGCCACGATGTCTTGATGGTCAGCGGCTCGGACACCCACGGAACGCCCATCACCGTGCGCGCCGACGAGGAAGGCATCACCCCCGGCGAAGTCGTGGACCGCTTTCACCCGCGCTTCATCGCGGCCTACGAGAAGCTCGGTATCACCTTCGATCTTTTCACCCACACCGACACGGCGAACCACTGGGCCACGACCAAGGAATTCTTCCTGCGCCACCGCGATCAGGGCTACATCACGATCGAAACCTCGTCCCAGCTCTTCGATCCCCGCGCTGGCGAGCACGGCCGATTTCTGCCCGACCGCTATGTCGAGGGCACTTGCCCCAACTGCGGCGCCGACGGCGCCCGCGGCGATCAGTGCGATGCCTGTGGCGCCACCTACGAAGCCACCGACCTCAAGAATCCCAAGAGCATGATCACCGGCAACACGGCCCTGGAAGTCCGCCCCACCAAGCACTTCTACCTCCAGCTCGGCGAATTCCAGAAACCGCTCCTCGAATGGATGGAATCCGGCGGCAAGGACCACTGGCGCACCACCGTCCGCAACTACACCGTCAGCCGCCTGCGCGAGGACGACGAAGAGAAGCGCCTGCGCGGCCGCGCCATCACCCGCGACATGAGCTGGGGCATCGACATCCCCGGCGGCGAATTTCCGGAAAAGCGCATCTACGTCTGGTACGACGCCGTGATCGGCTACTTCAGCGCGTCCCGTGAATGGGCCACCCTGACCGGCGACCCGGAGGCCTGGCGCACCTACTGGGAGCCCGAGCACGGCGCCCAGTCCTACTACTTCATCGGCAAAGACAACATCCCCTTCCACACCATCATCTGGCCCGGGATGCTGTGGGGTTACGGCGGGCTGAACCTGCCCTACGACGTGCCGGCGAACGAGTACCTGAACATCCGCGGCCAGAAGTTCAGCAAATCCAAGGGCCGCAGCGTCGGCATCAACGATGTCATGGAGCGCTATCAGGCCGACGCCTGGCGCTACACACTCACCGCCCTCGCCCCCGAATCGAACGACGTCGATTTCACCTGGGAGGACTTCGTCACCCGCGTGAACAGCGAACTCCTCGCGAACTGGGGCAACCTGGTAAACCGGGTGCTGAACATCACGCACAAGAACTTCGACGGCCACATTCCCAAGAAGGGCCATCTGACCCTGACGGAAACCGCCATCCTGGAAGAAATCGCCGCCGGCTTCGACTCCGTCGCCGAACGCCTGGCCGCCTGCCGTTTCCGCGCCGCCGCCCAGGAACTCCTGCGCCTCAGCAGCGAAACCAACCTGTACGTCACCGAAGCCGCGCCCTGGAAGCTCGTTAAAGAAGACAAAGACCGCGCCGCCGCCGTCCTCTGGACCGCCCTCCAGTGCATCGACTGGCTCAAGATCATGTGGTCCCCCATCACCCCCCACATGAGCCAGAAACTCCACGAAATGCTCGGGTACGAAGGCCAACTCTTCGGCCGCCAGTACACAAAAACCATCAAAGACGATCGCGGTCAGCATCTGGTTCTGCGCTACGATCCCTCGGAGGCGGAAGGCGCCTGGGAACGTACCGCCCTGCCCAGCGGCCAGGCGTTGCAGGAGCCCGAAGGCCTCGTCGAAAAACTCTCACTCGCCGTCGTTCTCTGCCGGGAAATGGGCGGAGAAGGCGCCACCTTCGAAGCCTACCGCGCCAAGGACAACACCTTCCGCTGGCGACTGACCAACGCGGCCGGCGAGGTGCTTTTCGACGAGATGGAGCCTCAGACCAAAGCCAAGATCTTCCGCGACCTGGTGTTGTCGCCGGTCGAGCAAGCTCACACCGGCGTCACCATTGTCGAGCGGGGCCTCCAGTAGCGGGTGGCCTCGGCGGTCCCCCCGGACCGGGATAGTCGAACTCCGCCTTCGTCTCATCGTCGATCAGGCACATCAGGCTCAGGACCCCGATGATTGTGCCGATGGGCATGTTTAGACACATCAGAATCGAGACGATGAAGCAGAACATGTGATGGCGCCGCTCGCGCATGAACTTGCCCGAAAACAACATCGCCAGACCCATCGCCCAGGCCAGAGCCACGGCGACCAGCCCGAAACCCACAAAGAAAACCCCCATGAAAGCCGGCGGAGGTTCGACGTTCGGATTGTTTCCCGTCATCGTTTCGGGAGCCACCACCATCGCCAGCCCCAACGCCACATGCAGCAACGGCAAACTGCCGCAGATCAGAGTCAGCGCCCCCGCAACGATATGCGCGATGGACAGATAATGCAGTTGGTCCTGGCGTGTCATGGGGGTCACCTCCCGGAGTGGATTCTCACCCTACGCTCCCGGCTCCCGTTTGTTCACCGCATTCTTCCGCCGGCCGTGAAACGCCCAGTGCTCCACCGGCTGGAACGGCCGCATCAGGAGTCGCTCGGCCCAGTAAGCCCCCGTCCCCGCCAGCCGCGTCAGCCACCGCCGCTTGCCATAGGCGAAGTGGATGAGCTGCTCGAACTCGAAGTAGAAGAAGATTTCGCCCAATTCCTCAAGAGGCTCGAAGTGCGTCCGTACCGCTTTCTCCACCGCGTCCATCGAAACGTCCTCGTTTGCCGAGTCTCGCAGCAGTTCCTCCGGCACGTCGCTGAGCGGCCAGCGGCGCCGCATTTTCTCCACCAGCCGGGGCGCGAGGCGGCCGAGCAGCTTGCGCTTCCAAGGCGAAAGGCCGATGTGCTCGTAGCAGCCGAACTCGCCATCATCGGTCAGCAGCGCCACCAGCCGGGGAAAAACCGCCTCTAAATCCGGCACATGATGCAGGGAATCCTTGGCTAGCAGAAGCCCGAACCGCCCGCGCCGGAACGGCAGATGGGCGGGCTCGGCGCGCAGGTAGTCGATGGCCACGCCTTGCTCCAGAGCGTGGCGGCGGGCGAGTTCGAGGGCCTCGAAACTCGGATCCGTGCTCGCCATCAGGACGCCTTGGCGCGCCGCCTCGAGCCCGTACTGCCCGCCGCCGCAACCCACTTCGACCCCCCAGCGCCCCGCGTGCTGGCCCAGCCAGGGAAACACCACCGCCCCCAGATGATCCGGCCACACGCCATAGCGCCGGTCGTGGTCGCGGTCGTCGGGCTCGGCGACGCCTGCCACGTAATAGGGCGGGTGGGTGCCCTTGATCCGCACGTCGAAAATCGACCGGTCGCCCACATCCCAGAACCGCCGCATGAACGCGCCCCAATGGCGGCCTTCATCGAGGATGCGCTGGTCGTCCGCCGAAATTTCGGCAGATGGCGACCTGAGGGAATCCGACAACCCGTGGCGCGCGAGGAAAGCGGCGTCGCGCTCGGGCTCGCGCAACGCGTCGCGCACCAAGTCCGCGACTCCCCCAGAAATCGGCCACCAGCGCCCGCATTCCGGGCAGCTCAGGAGCGCCTCCCCAATGTCCGCTGAGCCGCCGGGGGCGGGCTCTTCGGCGTAAACGCGTGCCTCCAGACCGGCGCCGGTCTGGCAGAGAGGACAATCCAACTGGTCGAGTAAGTCGCGCCGCATCAGGCCGCGGATCAAACCCGCATCTGGCCGGGGACGACAACGAAAAAGCGGACTGCCGAGGCCCAGCTGGCAAGCTTCTTGGTTAGCAGAGGGATGACAACAATCTCTTCTTCCGCGCCCGGAACCATACCCCGGGAGGGCGGTACCCAATCGTCCGCCGAAAGGAAAGTAAACATATGAGTACCCATGAGAACTACACCCCCAACGCTCAAGATCTGGACCCGATGACGCCCGAGCCGACAGGCCAAGTGAATGGCCATAGCGACCGCCGCGACCGCGCCGAGGAAATCGCCGCCCAGGCCCGCGAGAAAGCCGTTCAGGCCAGCGAACGGGCCCGCGACCTGCATGAACGCTACGGCGATACCAGCCTTAAGGACGTCGAACGCTCCGTCGGCGAATACATCCGCCGCGAACCGGGCAAGAGCCTCTTGATCGCCGCCGGCGTCGGCGCCCTCTTCGGCATGTATGTCCGCGGCGGCCGCCACTAAGGAAGCCATCGCCACCCATGACCATCGCCGAAGACCATCGCTTTCAGGCCCCGCCCCACTCCCAACAGCCACCCAATGGCTCCGCCCCCTCGGCGGAGGAACTGGCCGCGCGCCAATTGGAAGAAGCCATTCATCGCCTGGAAGCCGACTTCCGGGACCTGCAAGGGCAACTCAGCCCACTCAAGGCCGAGGCCAGAACTCTGGGCGGCAGCGCCCTTGACTACCTTCGTGCGCAAGGAGCCCTGCTGCGCTTTCGCGCTCAGGAAACCGCGCGGCTGGCCGCCTTGCGCGGCGCTCTAGGAATCGTTCTCGCCATGTGTCTGCTCATCGCCTGGAGTTTCGCCATCGTGGCCCTCTGGCAAGGCACCGCCGCCCTGTTCCCCGAATTGCCAATTCTGCAGCCAATGGCCGTGATGGGGCTTCACCTGCTCGCTGCCGCCATTCTGACTTTTCTTATCAAGAGGTTGAAATTATGAGTGTTATGCCCGACAAAGGCCGCCTGACCCATCTGGAAGAAGAGCGCGACGGCGCGAAAGAAAAAATGCGCCACAGCGTCGAAAAAATCCGCGAAGAAGCCACCCCCATCACGGATTTCGTCCGCAAACACCCGGTAGCCACCGTTGGCGTGGTTGCCGGAGCCGGCTTCCTTCTCGGAGCCGCCGCCGGAGGCCGCGACACCAAGACCAGCAAGGCCCTGCACACCGCCGCCACCATCCCCCTCACCGCGTTCGCCCGCGCCAAGATCGCCGCGCTGTTCAGCTAGGCAGGGGCTACTTGGGTTCGAAACGCCCTTCGCGCACCCCCGCGATGGTGTTCCCGTACACCTTCTCCTCGTTGTACTTCTTGATAAAGGGCAGCATGGCGTATTTCCAGCCGATGCTGTTATCGAGGAACCAGCGATTGTCGTAATAAAGCTTTTTGGATTTCTTCTCGTGCACGCGCATTCTGTTTCCCAGCGCGATATGGGATTTGCTGCGGGAAAGATCGAGCATCGCCGCGTCGAATTCGAGTCCGACTTCCAAACAGATCATTTCCAGGATCGTTCTCGTCGAGAAGCACAACTCCTCATAACCCACGCGGATCGGCTCCACCTCGTGGGCCCGCAGGATCGATTCGATTTGCTTGTTGAAGCGAAACCAGAGCAGGAAAGCCTTGAGATCGCTGATCGGCCCCAGGTTGTGGCTTCGTTTCCATGACAGGGCGAAACTGCGGGCGTCCTTAATCAAGTGGATCACCGAGACTTTTTCCACATCCAATCGCGTCCGGTTTTCCAGAGACAATCTCAAAGGGACCTGGTACTTCGACGAATCGCCGATCACCACATCGTCGCCATACACATCCCGGACACTGGCAATCAGTCGATTGTACGACTCGGCGAAGGGAATCTCCTTTCCCGCATTTTGACGCAGGAACGCCACGAAGGGACTCCACACCGGGCACTCCCTCATGGTCTTTCCACAGTTACAAAGATTCTCGTCCGCCCCCTTGAGAAACTTCCGCCGGGTTTCCGGGTCGATCAGTTGATAGGTCTCGCCCAACCCCACCACCCTTGGATGCGCGCTGAGCAGCATGTCCAGCATCGTCGACCCGCTGTACGAAAAGCTGGATATGAAGAGGAGTTTCATGGCTTCTTCCCTGTTCCTGCCAATCCTTGGCGCAGTCTGCTCTTTCTAGAACGCGCCTCAAGTGGGCGTCATGCGTTTTTTCGCCCCGATTTGCCAGGGCTTGACCCGAGCCATCCACTTCGCGCAATGTCTCTGCCCCCGGGGTTCCGACCTCGGCGAGACTCCGCTCACCGGTTCCCCTCTCCCATGCCGATCGTTCCCCACGAAATGTTCCACCCCACCCGGGTCATCGAACTTCAGGCAACCGAGAAAGAAGCCGTCCTTCGCGAACTCGGCACCGTCCTCGGTACCAGTGACAACGTTCTCGATCCGGGGGAGTTGATCGAGAAAATCATCGAGCGCGAACGGACCCTCTCCACCGGGGTAGGCATCGGTGTCGCCGTTCCCCACGTTAAGATCGCCTCCGTCCAGGACTTCGTCGTCGCCGTCGGCATCAGCGAAAAGGGGGTCGATTTCCAGGCGATCGACGACCTCCCCGTTCACATCGTCGTCATGATCGGCTGCCATTCATCCCAGTCTGGCGATTACCTTAAGGTCCTCAGCACCCTGGTCCGCGCCTTGAAGGACGAATCCTTCCGCCAGCGGGTGCGGTCCGCCGAATCCCCCGGCGCCATCGTCGACCTCTTTATCGGCCAGTTCGTCCCCGCCGCCAGGTAATCCGGCGCCCCCTCCCACCTTTTCGACCCAGAAAGCCTCTTTGCCTCGTGTTTGGTTCCCCCGGTCAGAGTCTCCAGACACTCGTCGTCGACGCGCGGGTGATTCGATCCCGCGCGGCTGGCGTGGGCCATTTCACCGCCGGTCTTCTCCAAGGACTCGACGCCATCGCCGAGGAGATGGGCTGGCGCGTCGCGGCTCTGCGCCTCAGCGAGTCCGTCGCCGAGCACTCTCCCTGGTCCCGGGGCGTTTTCGATGGCCTGCGCAACATCCGCGTCGAAGACATCACCGCCGACTACGAAGACCATCCCAAGGGCGACCTCTGGCTCCAGTTCGGCATCAACGACGTCATGCGCCGCCTCAAGGGCGACGTTCTCGTCTCGCCCGCCTTCATTTGCCCGTGGGGTCCGCGCCCCTTCAAGCGCGTTCTCGTCGTCCACGACACCATCGCCTGGGATGTGCCGGGCAATTATCCTAAGCGCTTCGAATGGTACCTGCGCACTTGGGTTCCACAGAGCGCCGAGAGCGCCGAGCGCGTCGTCAGCGTCTCGCCTCCCTCCGCCAAGCGGGTGCGCGCCCTCGTCTGCCAGCCCCGCATCATGCGCGACCGCAAACGCGTCGGCGTCGTCCCCAACGCCACCGACTCCGCCCTCTTTCATCCCGCCAAGCCTGAAGAAAAGGAACGGCTGCCGGATGGCTCGGATCGCGACCGCCCCGTCATCGTTTATGTCGCCAGCCTCGAGCCCCGCAAGAACCACCGTCTTCTCATCGAAGCCATGCGCCGCCATCCTCTCGTCGAGCGCGACGCGCAATTGGTCCTCGTCGGAGGCGGCTCCCAATCGGAAGAAGACCTCCTCGCCCAGCACGCCGGCGGACTCCGCGTCCGATTCATCAAGCCTCAGACCAGCTACGATGTCGCCGCCTGGATTCGCGCCGCCGACGTCGCCGTCCAGCCCTCCACCTTCGAAGGATTCGGCCTTCCCGCTCTCGAAGCCATGGCCTGCGGCACGCCCCTTGTCGCCTCGCGCATTCCCACCCTCGAATGGCTTACCAAGGATGGCGCCTGCGCCCGCCTTTGCGATCCCAACGTCGTCGACGAATGGACCGAAGCCATCGCCACCACCCTCGATGGCGGGCCCCACGTCGAAGCCCGCCGCCAAGCCGCACTCAAGCGCGCCGAAAAGTTCGACTGGCGAAAGAGCGCCCGCCGTCTCATCGAGGAAGCCAACGCCGCCATGGGCGCCGAGACCATACATTACTGAGTTGTTGAACAATCAGGCTGGCACGTCCGACCCCTGAGTCTCCCGCACTTCCAGCCGCGCGTTCATCCGCGCCGCCATCTGGCGCACCGGGCCCAAGTCGACGCCCTCCAGCGCCAGCGCCCGGATCGTCAGCGGCAAGCTCGACTCGCGCACCCGGTCCAGAAACGCGATCACCGCCTCAAAGGCTCCATCCATGTCCACCGGATAATGCACCGCGTCGAAGACCGCTTTGTCCGGGCCGGTGAAGGGAACGCGGATCTCGTCCACGCAGTCCCCCAGCGCCGTAAGCTCCACCGCTTCACCCGCCCGCGCATCCGCCAGGCCATCCGTTTCCAGGATCACCGGCCGGCCTTTTTCCTTCAGCCGCCGCGCCGCCGCCCGTGTCGTTTCCAGGTGCGCGAGCGGCCGGCCCGCCGCTTCGAAAACCGCCGCCCCCAAGGCCCCGCCTGTCTCGTCGTCCGCCCGGTCGATGGCGGCCAGCAGATCTTCCACCGGCACCGGCGACCCCGGATCGGCGGGGCAAGACACCGCCACTCGCAACCCCTCGCCCCGGGCCCAGCACCCGCGCATCGCATGCTCGTCGCCCAGGCGGAACGCCGCCACCGTGTTCTTCCAGGTCCGTGCCGCCAGATCGTCTTCGGTCAAACCGAGCGTCTCGGCCAGCGACCGCGCCGTGAACGCCGTGTAGGACGGCTCGTTGCGCCGCCCGCGGCGGGGCTGGGGCGAGAGGTAGGGCGCGTCCGTCTCAACGATGAGCCGGTCCGCCCCGATCACTCTCAGAACCTCGCGTTCCCCCGTGTTCTTCGGATAGGTCGCGATGCCGCCCACGCCGAAGTAAAATCCCATATCCAGCAGCTCGCGCGCCTGCTCCGCCGTTCCCACATAGCAGTGCGCCACGCCGCCGACTTCCGCCCCCCGCTCGGATTTCAGGTCAGCGATCACATCGTCATAGCAGCCTTCGCCCCGGCTGTGGATCGACACCGGCAGACCCAGTTCGCGGGCGATCGCCAGTTGGCGCCGGAAAACCCGCCGCATCCGCTCCCGATCCTCCACTGGCCAGTAATAATCCAGGCCGATTTCGCCCCAGACCACCACGTCTGGATCCTGGGCCAGTTCCCGCAGACCCGCCTCGGTGGCGTCATCCCAGGTGGCTTCGTCGCTCGGGTGGACCCCCACCGCCGTCAGGCAGCGCAGGCTCCAGTCGGCGGGAACTTCACGGCCGATCCGCAACACATCGCCGGCATCTTCCAGCCGCGTCGCCAGGTTCAGGACCCGCTGAACCCCGATCGCATCGGCCAGGGCCAGGATACGCTGGCGGTCGGCACCAAACTTGGCGGATTGCAGGTGGGCATGGGAATCGAACAAGGGAAGCATGGCGGCTCGTCCTCAGAAAAAGTGGGTTCGCACCCAATACAAAACAGCCCCCGCCGTCAAGACGGAGGCTGTGTGGAAACTGTCGGGGGGATGGCGGAAGTCAGCCGGCGGCGGGGTCAGTCCTCGCCGTCGTTGCCGATCGCTTCCACGGGGCAGCCCTCCATCGCGTCGATACAGAGTTGATACTCCGTCTCGTCGGCGGGCTGCTTGTAGACGTACGAATATCCGGCTTCGTCGTTGCGCTGGAAATTGTCCGGCGCCGTCGCACGGCAGGCGTCGCAGTCAATGCACTGGTCATCCACATAGAAGGCGCCAGAAACGTTTTCTTCAAGGCGGGCGTCTTTATCGGCCATTGGTGAGCTGTTTCCTCCAGGTCGGTTGGTCTCTGGGGCCAACGCGAGGCATCGGCAACGAGTACGGATATCGCGAGTCCGCTTTCCGTCTCGTCACGGGTCGGCATCGTAAGACAAGCCATGGGTTGCCTGTCAACCTCCGCTTGGCCCCGGATCGGGTCCTAAGAGCCAACTTCGTACCATCCCCACCTTTGGACCGAACTCCTGACATGGCGACAGTTATGTCTCATCGCCATTGTCTCCGATAGACTCCGTCGGGCAACCTTCCAGCGCCTCGCGGCAGAGCGACCGCTCCAACTCCGTCTCCGGCTGCCGGTACACATAGCTGGTTCCCGTGTCATCGCACCGGCGGAAATTCCCCGGCGCCGTCGCCGGGCACGCGCCGCAATCCACGCAACTTTCATCCACATAGTACGCTCCCGCCACATTCAGCGCGAGCCGTTCGTCCTTGCTAGCCATCGATAAGGGTCTCCTTCGAGGGAAATAGGGTGTCGGAATGCGAGACCTGTCGCGCGGACGTGACGGCTTGCGGGGGGATTTCGTTGCGGGCTAGCACCACAACGGTCAGCAAGTCCTGAAAAGTCAGCCGCCGGACTGGTCTCGCCGATGAAACGGGACCAGATCCGTACCAATTCCCGGCACCTCCCTTCCGCCCCCCGGACCTTCTGCACCCCCGAAAAAGACAAAGCCCCCGCCCTCGAACGAGTCGAAGGCGGGGGCGAAAGGTCCTTGGATTTCTACTTCCGATCGGCAGGCCACACCGGTGAACGGCGGGGCCTCTCGCTCTCCTACATCGACACGCGATAGCTATCGTCCGGCTCCTCCGGCGTCAGATGGCTGTAACGGTCGCCCTTGGCTGGGTGCTGGCTGCGGCGGATGCGCTTCTGGTATTCGCGCGCCATCTTGACGCGGGCGGCGTCGAAGGTCTTGCGGATGGCGGCTTCCAGGCGCTCGTGAGCGATGCCGTGGCACTCGCTCTCCTTGATCACGATGGACGTCTTGGGCGGAATGCGAACCTCGATGCGGATGCGGTAGCCGTTACCAACCGTGGCGACTTCGTTGGGGTGCTCGATGGCGACGTGACAGCTCGTGATGCGGGGGTTGACTTGTGCCAACTTTTCCACCTTGCGGTGGATCATGGCTTTGAGCCGCGGGGTCTTTTCAACGCCTCGGAAGGTCAATTCGAGGGGAATGCGCATAGTCCGTTACCTCATGAAAGGGGGGTAGGATAGAGTCACCGGGACACAAACGGCGCGTGCCGAGCCCGGCCACTGCGAGACATCTCGCAAAATCGGTGGGTCGCTAAGGGGGTCCTCCTTGTGGTTCGAACATTTGCTCGAACGAGTGAAACCGTTAGGAACGGATTAGGCCACAATTTCCCATGTTGCAAGCATTCTTTTACGCCCGCCCATGTCTTTTTTGCGAATTGCCCCCGCCATGCGGTCTGGCGAGGATTTCGCATCTGGCCCCCAGCCGCAACCCACCCACACGGGAGCACCCGCTCGGATGGCATTAATCCTCTTTCGCATCCTCCTCATCCTCGTCCTCGCCGGCTCCATCGCAGGAATCGACGGACTGCTCCGGGGCCTGGATATGCCCAAGCAGACAGACAAGAAGGACTTGAGTGATCTGACCCGCCGGGCTCCGGCCCCGACTCCGGATGATGCTCCGGCCCCCTCCGAACCCCACGGCGGCTCCGCCCCAGAAGATGAACCCGCCGAACCGCCAGCCGCTTCCAACCCAGTCCCCGAAGCCCAGCCGGACGACGGGCTCGGCATGACCGCCCAGGAACTTAGCCAGGCCATGGCCGAGGGGTTGGTCGATGTCGTCGACTCTCGCCGCCGGGATCAATACGTCGAAGGCCACATCCCCAACGCCTTCCTCATCCCCGCCGGCGAACTCCTCGCCGGCGGCCGCCCGCCGGCCCTCGACATCCTGCCCAAGGACCGCACCATTGTCGTCTATTGCGAGGGCGGCGATTGCGAAGCCTCTCACGATGTCGCCTCCCTCATGCTCGAACTCGGCTTCCAGGACGTCCGTATTTTCGAACGGGGCTTCCCCGCCTGGGAAGCCGCCGGCCTACCCGTCAATCAGGGAGAACCCCTCTTCTAACATGAAACCGCGACCGAACCACTGGATGGCGGATGCTGGCCTGATGACCGCCCGCCTCATCGCCGGGGGAGCCTTCCTCCTCGCCGGCGTCATCAAGATCCAAGACCCGAACAAGTTCATGCTCAGCGTGAAATCCTTCGGCCTCGTCCCCGAAACCCTCATCCCCTACATGGCCTACGCCCTGCCCTGGACGGAGCTGATCGTCGGCCTCATGCTGATCTACGGCCTCTGGACCCGCGCCAGCGCATGGCTCTGCGGCGCCATCTACACCATCTTCCTGGTGGCCCTGCTCTATGTCCTCCTCGGCGGCAAGGACGTGGACTGCGGCTGCTTCGGCGCCCTCTTCGGATCGGGCAAGGTCGGCTGGAACTCCATTGTCCGAAACCTCGTGCTGATTTCCGCCGCGCTCGTGCCGGCGCTTCTCGGCCCCGGCCGGCTCAGCCTGGACTTCCTGCGCGGCGACGAAGTGCCCGGTGAGGCCGAGCGCGCCGAACCGGAAGGCGCCCCGCCAATCCCGGTGCGCCGATGAAGTCTCTAAGTGAGTTATAACAGTATGTCCGAAGTGCGATAGGGCGCTGATGCGCCGCGTCAGTCGCTCAGCAGCGCCTTCAACTGGATGTCCGCCAGTTCCGCCTCCGTGCGTTCCTGACGTTCCTGCACTTGGTACAGCTCGCTCTTCAGCCGCTGCACTTCGCCCTCGGCCTGTTCGGCGCGGCGCAGGCTGTCGCGGGCCGTACTCTCCACCGCGGTGGAAACCATCGGCGGGTCGGAGAGCGGACTTTCCATTCCCGACAGGCGCGGATCGCCGGGCAGCGGCAAGGGCGCGTAGGACCGCAGAAGATACCCCGCCATCAACGCCGCCGCCAGCAGGAGCGCCTACGATCCCCACCGGACCCAGAAGGGAACGCCGCCGCCCCGGCTCCTTGAAGCCTTGGCGGCGCGGGGCTTGCTGGTGGAGGCGCCCTTGCTCCGGCCGCCGCCAGAGGCGGCCCGGCGCGGCGTCGAGGTCGAACGGGGAGTGCGGGTGCGGGTTGCGGCCAAGGCGGAAACTCCTCTCGGAAAATCGCGGGGGCTGGGTGGAACACCACCATTGGCGCTCACCTGCGCCGACGCCCGGCAAGACCGTCAAGTCCCGAATGCCATCCCCCCCAAAGCCCCTTTGCGCTTGACCTGATAGCCCGCGAAAGGGACTCGTCTGCCTTGAGATCGACCGGTTTGCGCCGCCCCCGAAGCTGTTTTTTTCAGGCCCGCTTTTTTTCGTGACGGCCCGCCGCGGCGTCCCAGACTTCCTTGATGGTATGACGACCCGAATGCCCGAGACCCGACCCGGAGACGGAGAAAGTCGCCGCTTTCTTATGACCGCAGCAGCCACCACGCCCCGCCGCCGCGCCTTCACGTTGATCGAGCTGCTGATCGTCACGGCGATCATCAGCATCCTGGCGTCCATCGCGGTTCCCAATTTCCTGGAAGCCCAGACCCGCGCCAAAGTCGCCCGCGTCCTCAACGACGAGCGCATCATGGCCACCGCCCTGGAGAGCTATCACGTCGATTTCGGCCAATACCCGCCCCGGCAGACGGAAAAGAACCTGATCCTCTACATGGACGCCTGCGCCGAGGGAAGAACTCAGAACCGGCCCGCCGATATGGGCGAGGCCGAGGAAAAGGTCGAAGACCTGGCCCGTCTGACCACTCCCATCTCCTACCTGAGCCAAATCCCCATTGACCCCTTCGAAACTAAGCTTGCCCCTCCCCACAACGTTCTCGAGTACTGGGACCGCCTCATCATCAATTCCATTGAGAAATGTGTTGATGAGTGGGCCATCGTGTCTGTCGGACCGGATGGGATCATGGGCCAGCCATCGTCGTTGGGGGATTATCCTCGCGACCCCTTGCTGTCCTCCCAATCCTTTCGCTTCGACTACGATCCGACCAATGGCACGGTCAGCGAGGGCAACATCTACCGATTCCAAAGCCAGAAACCGGCCATGAGAGTCTTCCTCTACGACGAATTCGATCAGCCCCGCTGCGATTGCAACCGACTCTAGACCCGACCCCCAAGAGAGCCTTGACCTCTATGAACATCCGCAAGTCATCCCTCTTCTCCCTCCTCGCGCTTCTCGCCCTGGCCTTTGCGTCGGCTCCCGCGCGGGCGGCTTCCGTGGTTCCCATGGCGGTCGAGGAGCTGGCGGCCGTGGCCGAGGACATCGTCCATGCCACCGTCGAGAACGCCGAAGCGGAAATGCTCGGCGGCCTCATCGTGACCCACTTCGACTTCAAGGTGGTCGAGTCCTACAAGGGCGCCATCAAGTCCGGCTCGACGCTGGAGATGACGCTGCCCGGAGGCCGCATGGGCCAACTGGCCTCCTTCTCCACCGCCACCCCGCGGTTCACGGTGGGCGAGGAAGTGATCCTTTTCACCAGCAACCCGCAGGCGCGGGCGCTGAAAGCCGGCAAGTCCTTGGAAGTCGACGAGGACTCGCCTCTGGTCAAATCGCCCAAACTCGTCGGCGGCTGGCAGGGCAAGTTCACCGTCGTCCGCCAGGACGTGGAAACGCCCATCGCCGGAACCGATAAGACCATGACGCGCCCGGTGGCTCTCGTGACCCGCGGCGGCGACAAGGCCAGCACGGACAAGTCCCCCTCCCTCGACCGCTTCGCGATGGAATTGAGCAAGGTGCTCACGACCAAGGGCGCGGACAAAGTGACCCGGCATATCCCGACCGTGGGCGAAGTGCAGGTCTCGAAAATGCAGGACGACGCTGTGGCTCTGCGGGCCTTCGATCCGGTCGACGACGGCAAATCCGGCCGCTCGGGCCTGACGCCCATCGGCAAGGTCTCCTCGCAAGAGATGCAACGCCTGCTCGAACTGCGCCAATTGAGTCTGGAAAAAGAAGCCGAACAAGCCACGAAAGGGAAAAGCGCCGCCGAGGACGCCTCGACGGGTAAGAGCGCCTACGCGCCCTGATGCCCGCCGCACCGGCGCCCCGGGTTTCTCCCCGGCCTGCCACCTGATATGCGAACGCCTGTTGAATCTCCCAACCTGTGCCGACGAAGGAATGTGACGCGGATGGACCAGCTTCGAGCCAAAGCCGCCCTGGCCATGACCCTCTCTTTGGGCATGGCTGCCAATCTGTTCGCGGGCGCCCTGACCCGCGTCCCCATCGTGGCCGAGGGCGACCCCTCCACAGCGAGCGACGACTTCATCGTCTTCCGGCCTGTGTCCTGGTCCGAGGAAGACATGCCCGTCCAGGTCTATGTCTTCGCCCCCTTCGGCGCCGTGCCGGATGTGAACAGCATCCTGGACCCGACGCTGAACCTCAACGACATCGACGATCAGGACATCCTTTCCGGTATGGAGCGCGCCCTGGCTCGCTGGAACGATGTCGATCTGGCCGAGTTCGAATTCTCGGAAAACGTCCTCACGTCTGACCAAGCCCCCGAAATTTTCGTCACTTTGGACGGCAACATCATCCCCGTGCGGATCGCGCAGGAAGCCAAACTCGACGGTGCCAACCTCGTCACCTTCCGCGACCCCAACGTGGCCCTCGGCGATGGCGTGGTATACGACACCCTTCAGTCCTATTTCATCCAGGATTTCGATCCGGAGGAAGAGAGCCTTCTCTTCCAGCAGGACATCGCCATCCTGGACGCTCCCGACACCATTATTCTGGATTTCACTCCCGACACCGAACTGATCGCCGACGCGGTCTTCCAGTCCCGGCCTTACAAGGCGGGCGAACTGATCGACGTCGATATCATCTTCAACAGTTTGGAGGACAACTTCCAGCAGTACCCGGAAGACATCGAGGACCTCGTCTTTGTCAACCCAGGTACGGACGAGAGCGACCTTCTCGGCGAACTCGACATCGAAGCCTTCTTCACCCAGGCCGCTGGCCGCATCGCCGGCCTGGCGCTTTCGCATATCTACAGTTCGACCATGAGCGGCAACATCGCCTTCACCGGCTCCTTCGCCGTCAATCCGTATGAGATGCGAACCCTCGATTTCGACGACCGCGCGACCCTTGGCAAGCTTTACCCGTCAAGCGAATACGCCGGCAGCGCGGGTTTCGCTGGCCAAGTGCTTGGCAGCGACTTCATCAATGTCGCCGGCCTAGCCTACAATCAGGCTCCCATTTCCGACTACATCGTTTATTTCGGTGTGCCGCTGGAGTCGGGCTCTTTCGAAAACCAGGACACAATTTCGGGCCGCAACGCCCGCTTCGACTTCCTCCAGGAAGAAGACATCGAACGGGTTCAATTGATAGCCCACACGGTCTCCGGCGGCGGCCTCGCCACGCCGGTTGGCGGTGGAGAAACCTTCGGCGCCAATTCACCCATTCGCGACGAGGTCAGCATCGGCAACGATGGTTCCTACTCGCTCCAGGGCTTTCCCCCGGCGGACAACTACTACATCTTCGTGGACGAACGGGAATTCGTCTTCGATCCCCAGTCCGCCGCCAACGCGCCGGTGATCACCGGCCCGCAGGAGTTCTTCGGCGGCGTCGAAGAACCCAGCACCTTCCGCCTCGGAGACGGCATCGAGGAAATCGACGACAACCTGCCCGAGGTGGTGCGCAACCGCTTTGGCCTTGTCGCGATGGAACTCGACACGTTCGTCAACGATGCCACGGGGGAAGAGCGCGATTTCAGCGCGGGCAACATTACCGCTGGTCTCGCCGAAGGTCTTATCTACCTGGGCCAGTACGAAAACGAAGACCCTCTGACGAACATCACCGTCGTTCGCCTTGTGCGCGATAGCGACGGTTCTGTTTTCGACTTCGACGCCCGCGACTTCGGGTTCTCCAACTTGGGCGACGTCACGGTGTTGGATGACGACCGCAATGTGATCGAGGCGTCCTACGAGATCACCGACCGCCTGGGACGCCGTATCGGCGTCCTCGTCCAGCGCATCGAACTCGACGCCTATCCCGCTTTCAGCGGCATCGAGGACCGCGGCTTCCTGCTGACCTACGAATTCCTGAACACCACCGAGGAAACGTATTCCTTCGGTGTGGCCCAGCATTACCTCGCAACCGTCAGCCAACTCTTCCGCACCATCGACGATCAAGGCGTTGAGGCCAAAGGCACCAATACCCTCCTCATTCCCACCGTTTATGCCGATGGCGAAGTCATTCAAGAGGAAACGGCCTATGGTGCGGAAGGCGAGGACGCGATTCCCTCGCGCATCAACTGGTTCGACAGCCCCTTCGCCCCCACCCTGGAATTCATGGTGTTCGGCTCCGCCTCGACCAGCCTCAATCTGACCCAACCGGATCGCCTCATGGTCGTTCGCGATGACCGCATCCGCGACCGCCGCGTGGCGACCCTCTGGAATTACGAACCGGGCGGCAGCCCCTTCACCGATACGATCGACGCCACGACGGCGGCCCGCATCGGCCGCGGCATCATCTATCGCTTCGATCCGGAACCGGTGAGCCCCAACAGCAGCCGCGTGATCACCCTCGGCGGTACCTACACCAACGAACCGGCTGGTGGCGATCCGGCGGCGCTGGCCCTGCGCGGCGTCGAAAACGGCATCCCGCAAACCTCCCCGGCACAACTCTCCGCCGACAACGCCTCCGATGGCTTCCCGCTCAGTCTGGCGGAAGGGCAACTCCTACAGCCCGTCAACATCATCCTCAACGTGGCCACCCGCACCGACCTCTTCCAGGACGACTTCGACTTCGACGGCATCAAGAACGACGAAGACAATTGTCCCTACACGGCCAACGACGACCAACTCGACACCAACGGCGACGGCATCGGAGATGTCTGCCAAGGCGACATCGACTCTGACGGCGTTCCGGACAGCGTCGACAACTGCCCCTTCATTCAGAACTTCGAGCAATCCGATCAGGATGGCGATGGCATCGGCGATGTCTGCGACGACGACGACGATGGCGACGGAATCGACGACATCACGGACAACTGCCCTTCCGCAGTCAACCCGGACCAGACCGATACGGATGGCGATGGCGTCGGCGATGTCTGTGAAAACGACTTCGACGGCGACGGCGTCCCGGACTCTCTCGATAACTGCATCAATACCCCGAACCCCGAGCAAAACGACCTCGACGGCGATGGATCCGGCGACGCCTGCGATGGCGACATCGATGGCGACGGCGTGGACAATGGCGCCGACAACTGCCCCGACGTCTTCAACCCCGACCAGGCCGATACGGACGGCGACGGCACCGGCGATTTCTGTGAGGAAGGCATTATCGCGTTCCTCGACCAATCCCCCGCGACGGTCCGCCCCGACCTCTCCCGCCTGCCCCCCGACGATCTGATCATCCGCAGCGCCGCCGCCGGCGACATCAATGGCGACGGTTATCCGGATTTGGTTATCGCCGTGGCGGGCCGCTCCGGCGGCTCCACCGGTAGCCCGGACGACGGCCAGAGCAACGCCGGCCTCGTCAACCGCATCTACATGAACCTCGGCGCCGCCAACCCTGGTTACTTCCGCGACGTCACCTTCGGCTCCGATGTCATCGTCAACACCGACGACGACCGCCTGCCGGTGACCCAGAGCATCACCGAGCACGTCGTGCTCTTCGATTTCGACCTCGACGGCGACCTCGACCTCTACGAGTTCAACGCCATCGATCCGAACACGGGCATCGGCACCAACCGTCTTTACATCAACATCGACGTCGATGATTCGAATATCAACCCGGTCCCGGACAACGATCCTCTCGGCGATGGGTTCTTCTTCGACATCAGCGACCTCGCCCTGCCCGGCATCCTGAACACGAAGCGCACGATCTTCGAACGCTTCGCCCCGGACAACTCGCGCCGTGGCGTGGCCGTCGATGTCGACTCGGACGGCGATCTCGACCTCGTCATCGCCAACTACGACGAATTCATCGACTTGGCTGGCACGTCGCGCGGCGTCTTCCAGTATCCGGTCGATGCGGACACCTTCGGTCCGACTGGCGGCTTTATGGAAATGAGTGAGCGCATCCTCATCAACCGCCGCGACGAACTCATCAACGAACTGACCACCGAAGCTTCCGTCCTGCCTCGCGGAACTCCAGACGCCTTCCTGGCTTTCCTGGACAACCCGCAAGGCGTGCGCGACGCGGTCTTCCCCCAGGAACCCAACAACCAGGGCTTGTTCTTCGACTCGTTCTTCATGCGCGACGAAACCCTCGGCCAGGACGGCAACTTCAACGTCTTCACGGGCGTTCCGGACGACCGCCTGCCTCCAACCTATCCCGACCTGCTTCCCACAGAAAATCCCAACAACTCCGCGGAGGTCGAAGAAGACTTCTCCCGAACTGTCGAGATCGCCGCGGGCCGCTTCGTCCGCAGCGGCGGCGGCGTCGATCTGCGCATCGGAAACACGCGCTTCTCTCCCGACATCGTCAGCCGTATCGACGGATACGATCCGGTGATGGTGAACGCCGATGTGGATGGCGACCTGATCGACGACGGGTATTTCTTCCAACTCGATTTCGGCTTCGATTACCCCGGCATTCCCTTCGGAGCGATCGGCGTTCCCAACGGCTCCGCCGGTCAGTACTTCGATCCCTATCTGGACGGCCAGGACGATCTGATCTCCCAGTCGGGCGGCGGAATCCTGCAGTCCTCCACCACCGCCATGGTCGCCGGAGACATCGGCGGATTCGGGATGGCCAGTTTCCTGGACGGCACCGCCAACAACGGAACGCCGATTCTGCCACCCCTGGCGGACTACGGAGATCGCATCTTCGGGCTCGACGCACTCATCGGGCGCTCCTTCCCAAGCTTCGCCTCGGAGAACACGTTCTTCGGCATCGGTGGCGTTTCCTCCGGTTTCTACTCCGTCGTTCCCGGAATCTACAACAACCTCAACCCGTTCACGATTCCTCAGCCGATCATCGCACCGACGATCATCTTCTCGGCCGATGAGGTCGCGTTGATCTATAGCGGGATTATCCCCACCCAGGGCCGTGTTCGCGACATTGCGGTGGCGGACATGAATAACGACGGCACGAAGGACATCGTCACCACCAGCGATGCCCCCACGCAGACGCCTCTCAACGTCGTGGCCGGTGGCGGCGGTCCCTCGAACATGATCTTCAACATCGATGGCTTCGGCAGCACCGCGGCTTCCTACAACGAAGCCGGCGGCGCTTCCCTCCGCCCGAACCCCAACATCGGCGGCAGCACCATCATCCCCTTCGATTGCGATCTCGACGGCGACCTGGACCTTTTCGTGGCCAACGCCGCCGGACAATCGCTCCTCTACATCAATTCGCTCTATTCGCCGGACCTTCCGCCCGACATCTTCAGCGTCACCGACCGGCCTCTGTTCTTCGATCGCACCCGCGACTACATCGATGACCTCTACAGCGGCGCCATCAACTCACCCGGTGGCCCGTCCATCGCCAGCGCCGGCATCGCCTCGAGCCTTATCCATGGCGACGTCGACCGCGACGGCGATCCGGATCTCTTCGTGGTCAACGGTGCGATCCTCACGGACACGGGCGACTTCTCGTTCCTGCTGACAAATCGCGGCTGGAACGACGTGCCCGGCATGGCGGTCTTCACCCCCGCCCCCACCGGTTCCCCCGCGGGCCGCACCGCCACCCCTGGCCTTGCGATCCCGTCGTCGTTCTTCAACGCGATTCCGGTCCCCAGCGCCGATGCGGCCTTTGCCGACTTCGATCTCGACGGAGACCTCGATCTCGTCCTCGCCAACTATGGCGACCGCAATCAGCTCTTCCTCAACCGCGACTCGAACGGCGATCTGCTCTTCGCCGACGACGCCTTCCTGCGCAGCTTCAACACGACGTTCTACAATCCTCTGGAACGTTACGACGTGGACCCGCGCGATGGCACCTTCCCACAGGATATCATCGTGGAAGAGGAACTCGGCGACGGCATCTACGAGGACAACACGGACCTGATGCCCCAACTGATCGAAATCGCCTCCTTCACAAATTCGATCGCCGTCGGCGATGTGAACAACGATGGCCGGCCCGACATCTTCGTGGCCAATGGCATCAATAACACCGGCGCACCGAACGCACTCCTGATCAACATTGCGGAGAATCCCGCCGATCCGACCGAGTTCCGCTTCGTCGACGAGACCGGCGTCCGCCTTCCTCAAGTCGATTACATCGGCCTGCCGGAAAGCGGCCCGATCATCGACGACTCCGGCCATGCCGTGATGTTCGACGTCGAAAACGACGGTGACCTCGACATCCTCGTGGTCAACCGCGACGCATCGGCCTTCGTCGAGCCCGGGCCGAACTTCGTGGAGGAAGTCGTTCTCCTGGTCAATCAGGGCGGCGTCCAGGGCGGCACCGTCGGCGTCTTCGCCGAAGCCATCGGATTCCCCTCGGTCACCGGGTCCTTTACCCGCGCCGCCGTCGCGGACTTCGGCCGCAAGGGCGACATTTCCGAGGACATCAACGGTGACGGCGATGTGACTTCGACCGAGATCCTCAACTTCGAGAACATCGTTCGCGCTCTCGAGGCGGACGGCACCCTCGACGATCCAAACGTCGAGGTGCGCGACCGCACCGACAGCGAGTACATCATCCCCGTCGTCGATCTCATGCGCGAAGCCTCCGATCTCTCCAGTGTCTTCCTGACCCGCCGCGCTCCGCGCTATGTGGACATGGACGGCAACGGCCAGTACAATCCGGTCTACGATGTGATCCTGGTTTCCGCCGATGGCGGCGGCGCCTATCTGTCGAACGACGGCAACGGCAACTTCAGCGTTCAAACGAATCAGGCGCTTAGCTCGCTGGGCTTCGAGCCGACCTTCGACATCGAAGTGGGCGACATTAACCTCGACGGCTGGCTCGACTTCGCCACGGCGGTTGCGACGTTGCGTGGCGAGGAAGCTTCCGCCCGCATCTTCGCCAATCTCGGCTTCGAGGGCGTGGCCCGGTTCCAAGCCGCCACCAATGAAGTGCCCCACCCGCTCAGCACCCAATTCCCCGAAGGTTTCGAAGAACCCGACGGTGTAGCGCGCGCGGTGACGCTTCTCGACGGCGACGGCGACGGCGATCTGGACCTGATGGTGGCCGAATCGGGCCGCACTTTCGGTCTCCGAACCTTGGGCGCGCTCAACGCCTACTACGAAAACCGGGTCATCGGCGCCGGTTTCAACGCCCGCACGAACCGCTCTCTGGTACGTGTGCCTGGCGGTGGCACGGTGACGAACCCGACCCTCGCGGTAACGGCGGTGACGCCTCCCCGCGGCACCCAGGGAACGCGGTTGAACATGACGATCTTCGGACGCAACTTCAACGGCGGAGCCATGGCGCGCTTCGGCTCGGGCATCACCCTCGTGGGCCAACCGATCGTCCGCTCGGGCAATGAACTGTCGCTCACCATCGACATTTCTCCCGGCGCCGTCACTGGCCCCCGCAACGTGACCGTGGTGAATCCCGATGGAACCAGCGCGGTTCTGCCCGGCTCCTTCACGGTACTTGCTTCTTCCAATCCGGGTGTGGCCATCCCACCCACCAGAAATCAAGAACCGGCCTCGACGGTGACCGACTGGTCGTTGTTCGAATAAGGCCAACCAAGAAGGCGCTTGCCGAAGCCTTGGCTTTGGGAGAGCGTCCTCACTCACTCTTTCGAGGTGGACTCTCAGTTCGCATGAAAAAGCCGGATGTGATGCTCTCCAAAACCAAGCGCTTAACCCGCATGGGCGTCGCGGCGCTCGCCACCGCGGCGGCCTTCGCGGCGTTCCCGGCGGTCAGTGCCGCCAGTGCGGACTACGAGGAAGCGCTCATTCCCCGCGAATCGCTGGCCAAGGCCAAGGTGGCTCCCACCCATCCTGTCATCAGCGACGACCTCCTGGCCGTTGTGGAGCAGCTCAAAGCCGCCGCCTCCCGCAAGGACCGCAGCGCCATGCGGGCCCTCGCTTCGGGTCAACGCAGCAAGCCGCTCTTCCGGCTCGCCGGTGAGAATCTCACGCAGGTCGAGGTTTATGTCCTGCTGCGCGAGAAATCCGCCGAAATCTACGACGAACTCGCCGCCCTCGGCCTCGAGGTCCGCTTCGTCTCCCCTTCGCGCCCCCTGCTCCAGGGCTACGTCGACATCCAGCAGTTGGAGAACCTCGCCGAGCACCCGGCGGTGCGCCGCATCCGCCGGCCCAGCTACGCCCAGCCAACCTCCGGCGAGTTCGAAACCCAGGGCGACTCGCTCCAGGGCACCCGCCTCATCCGTCCCGTTTACAACCTCGATGGCTCCGGAGTTTCCGTCGGCGTCCTGTCCACCTCCCTCATTCCCGACAGTCGCGACTATCTGAATCTGACCCCCCTCCCCGACATCGGCGACACGACGATCGGCACGATCGCCGATCCCGATTTCTCCGGCGGCGGCGAGAAAAATTTCGACGACGAATGCTCCCGATACACGCCGTTCGTTCCAATCGGTCTGGAAGACGGCATGATTGCCGATGGCGGCAATTTTCTCCTTTGGGGCGTTTGCCAGGAAGCTCATTTTTCCCGCGACCTGCCCCTGGCTCCGTGCGGAAGCGATCTGTCCGACGATCTAGCGCTCGGCAGCATGCTCGCCGTCTGCGCGAACCGCCCCTTCGGTTTCTACGGCGGTATCGAAATTTTCCCCGCCACGTATCAGGAACACCTCTTTAACGTGGCCGAAAACCTCGCCTTCCAAAACCCCTTCCCGGAAGGTCAGGCGATCCTCGAGGTGCTCTACGACATCGCACCGGAAGCCTGTTACTTCTACGCCGACGGCAGCACCGACTTGCAGGTCGAGCTGGGCCGCGAGTTCCTCCGCCGCCGCAACGTCGACACCATCGTCGACAACCTGATCTTCACCGACGCCGGCCGTTACGATGGGTCGAGCTTCATTTCCCGTGGCGCCACAGAATTCGCCCGCACCGAGAACGTCCCCTATTTCGTGACCGGCGGCGCGTACACCGAACCCAACCCCACGGGCGTGACCCGCGCGACGCGGTTCCCCATGTTCGTCGTCGGCTACTTCAACCCCGACCCGCTGCCGACCCGCACCAAGGTCCATTCCTGGTCCACCGGCATCGTCGAAAACCGCGATGAAGCGCTGAACATCAACCCCGTTCCGTCGAATGGTTCCGGCACCGGCCTCTTTGGCGGATTCGATCCGATCATCGTCACGCTGGTCTATGACGACCTTTGGGACGACAGCGATCCCCGCGCCACCGACGATCTGGACCTCTACCTGGTGCCCCGCAGCACCCTGCGTCTTGATCAGGCCGTCGCGCGCTCGACCAACATTCAAAACGGCGCCTCCGACAATCCCGTCGAACGCCTCGTCTACTTCCCGGTGGAGGGCCAGCCCCTCTCTCTGGTGATGACGCGCAAGGATCAGCGCTCGAACGCGCGCACCCTGTTCACTCTTGTGATCGAGTCGGGCCAGGTTTCCGAAAGCCAATACCTGACCCACGGCGTGCCGACCAACAACGCCGACGCGCTGGAGCCGGTCGTCAGTGTCGGTCACATCGATAGCTCGCAGTCGCGCAGCACCCTGGGCGACGGAATCATCCCCGGCCTCACGCCTCAAGGCGCCCTCCAGTTCCAAGGCCAATTCCTGCAATGGTATCACGGCCAGCAACACCCCACCGTCGTCGGCTACGCGTCGGTCGACACCTACTCGTCCAAGAAGTGCTCGCTGGCTGGCATACGCACCGAACGCTCCTTCGTCGGTCCTTCCGCCGCGGTGGCGCACCTGGGCGGTTTCGCCATGCTTCTGCGCGAACGCTACCCCAACATGCCCACCAGCCGCTTCGGCGAACTCTTCCGCAACACCTCCGACGTCGGCCCCGACGGCCAACCCATCGTCTCCAATGCCCGCAACATCACGCCCGAACTGACTGAAATCTACGAGAACAACCCGGTGTACCTCCGGGCCGACCCGCTCGCCATCTTCTCGAATCTCGAATCGGGCGTCTACAATCCCTACGTTTCCGAAGTGGCCGACGACAACTTTGTCGATCTGATCACTCAGCCGACCGTGGATTCGAAGGGCACCGCCAGCGGCGAACCGGACCTGACAGCCACCAATTGGACCCCTGGCCAGGAGGTGGATCTCGGTTCGCCGAAGTACGGCGTGTCCGAAATGGGCCTGGAAATCACCCCCGGAACCGCCCCCTCCTGGGGCTTCTGGGAAAGCCCCCTGCTCAACGTCCGCACGGCCGATGGTTCGGAAACGACCCAGTTGCGCGCCGACCGCGTATACGTGGCCGAGGCCCGCATTGGCAGCACGGAGGCCGATCCGCTCAAGGTTCCCGACTTCCGTCTTCGCCTCTCCAGCGGCACCGGCGAAGAGAGCATCGCCCTCACCATCGCCGGCCTGACCGAGGACGCCGCCAATCCGCCCACCAGCGTCGGCGGCAAGCTCTACCGGGTCTACTATCGCCCCAGCAATCAGGCCGTGGCAGACCAGGGCGTCCGCTTCTCCTTCGAAGTCACTCACTTCACCGAGTCGGACAATGGCGACACGACCCTTATCCTGCGCGATCTCGTGCTCAAGGAAGTCTCGCCCGAATCCCTGACGAACCTGCGCTAAGCCCAGCGCATCAAGCGGTAATCCCTAGGCGGCGCCCTCTATCGGGGGCGCCGTTTTCTTGAGGGCATCAAATTCCTACTGAGTTGGTGGGAATTTCTGCTTGCGCGGACTGGGGGGCCGAATCCTACGTTGCGCCACCGGGTTCGCGTCCCCAATCTGAGCCAATCCTCTTGAACACCGACCGATGCCTCTTTTTCTCCACGGAGCCAGCCACCACACCGCGTCCTTCGAACTCCTGAATCGGATGGCCGTCGCGCCCGATGCCCAAGGAACGTTCCTCCGGTGCCTGGGGGCGAGCCGTGGCATTCGCGAGGCGTTTCTCCTGGCGACCTGTAACCGCACGGAAGTCTATCTCGCGGCGGATTCGGCGGATTGGGCTTGGGCCGCGGTGGATGGCGCCGTGCGCCAGATGAATGAACTGGCCCCCCGCGAATGGCGCGATGCGTCCTACTCCGCCATCGATTGCGCCGCCGCCGCCCATCTTTTCCGGGTGGCCTGTGGGCTCGACTCGCTGGTGGTGGGCGAGAGCGAAATCGTCTCTCAAATTCGCCACGCTATGACGCGGAGCCAAGCCGTGAAGTCGTTAGGCTCCGAACTGGAGAGTCTCTGCCGCAGCGCCCTGTGCATTTCCAAGCGGGTGCGCAATCGCACCGCCATCGGCCGAGGCCAGGGTTCGGTCGTCTCCGTCGCATGCGCCATGGCTGGCGAGGCGCTGGCTGGAACCCTTTCCGGCAAGACCGCCCTCGTCGTCGGCGCCGGAGACACCGGCGCACAGATCGCCCGCGCGTTCTCTCGCCAGGGGGCGGAAACCATTCTTCTGATCAATCGCCACCAGCAGCGAGCCCGCGACTTGGCCGCGACCCTCGCCGGACCGTCCTGCGTTCTTCCCTGGGAGGCCCTCGCCGAGGCTCTCGCCTGCGCCGATGTGGCGGCGTTCGCCACCGGGGCTCCACGCGCCGTGCTGACTTCCGCCCTCGCGGCGGAGGCGTTGCGCCTCAGAGGCGAGGCCCCGCCTCTGGCACTGCTCGATTTGTCCGTACCCGCCAATGTGGCGCCGGACGTGACCCGGCTGCCCGGTGTCCACCTTTATTCCATGGCGGACTTCCAGCGCCGCATCGCCCGCACGCGCACGCTGCGCAACGAAGACCGCCACCGCGCCGAAGCCATGATCGCGGCGAGCGTCGCCTCCTGGCAATCCCGACGCGAACGCCCCGCCGCCGCCAGGCACCTCGGCGAAGGAGCCGCCTGATGACCAACCTCCGGACCGCCGAGAGCGATGCCCTTTTCGACCGCGCCCGGCGCTTCATCCCCGGCGGAGTCAACTCGCCGGTGCGAGCCTTTCGCGCCGTTGGCGGTACCCCCCGCTTCATCGCGCGGGCCGATGGCCCCTGGCTCTACGACGAGGACGACAATCGCTATCTCGATTGCTACAACTCCTGGGGGCCGATGATTCTGGGCTACAACCACCCAGAGGTCGTCGCCGCACTGCACGAGCAACTCGCCCGCGGCACCAGCTATGGCGCGCCGACCCGGCTCGAAGTCGAAATCGCCGAACTCGTCGTTTCGGCCGTGCCTTCCATCGACGTGCTCCGGATGGTCAATTCCGGCACGGAAGCCACGATGAGCGCCCTGCGTCTGGCCCGCGGAGCCACCGGCCGTGACCTCCTGATCAAGTTCGAAGGCTGCTACCACGGCCATGGCGATGCCTTCTTGTCCAAGGCCGGCAGCGGCATGGCGACCCTCGGCCTGCCGAGCAGCCCCGGCGTGCCCCAGGGCGCGGCGAAATCGACGCTCAACGCGCGCTACAACGATCTCGACAGCGTCCGCGCCCATTTCGAAGCCCACCCCGGTCAGATCGCCGGTGTCATCGTCGAGCCCGTGGCCGGCAACATGGGCTGCGTTCTGCCGGAAGACGGCTTCCTGGAAGGCCTGCGCCAGCTCTGCGATTTTCACGGGGCCCTGCTGATTTTCGACGAAGTCATGACCGGCTTCCGTCTCGGCTTCGGCGGCGCCCAGACCCACTTCGCCGTCATGCCCGACCTGACGACGCTGGGCAAGATCATCGGCGGCGGCCTGCCGGTGGGCGCCTACGGCGGGCGCGAAGACCTGATGCGCCACATCGCACCCGACGGCCCTGTTTATCAGGCCGGTACGCTCTCCGGAAATCCGCTCGGCATGGCGGCGGGGCTGGCGACGCTGCGGCATCTGGAAGCCCGTCCCGGACTCTACGATGCGCTCGCCGACCGCGTGGTGGCTTATCGCGCGGCGGTCGACGCCTTCATTGCCGAGCGCGGCTACCCGGTCGTGACGAGCAGTATCGGCTCCATGATCACGCTCTTCTTTCGCGGGGAACCAGTGCGCGATTATGACGACGCCGCGCAGTGCGACACCGCGGCCTTTGGCCGCTTCTTCCACGCCATGCTCGACCGGGGCATCCACCTGCCCCCGGCCCAGTTCGAGTCCTGGTTCCTCTCAGCGGCGCTGGGTGATGAGGAATGGGCGCTTCTGGAGTCGGCGACTTGTGAGTCGCTCGAGGAAGTCTTCTCGCAGGCATGAGCTGACAGGGCCGCCGGCTCGCCCGCATCGTCCATCTCCCGCCGAGCCTCCTCCGTGCAGCCCCGCCTTCGCGGCGAATTCCAAGGCTTCCCTTGCGGTCCGGCGCCTGGGCGGCAGTGTTTGGGGGCTTTGATCCCCGCGAGGAGCAGCCCCCCCAAACCCCCATGTTGGCCCCCTTCCTTCTGCTTGCGATTCTGGCTTTCCTGCAAGCCCTCCTGGTGTCGGCGTTGCTGACGCCGCTGGCCAAGCGGGTTGCGCGGCCGCTCGGCATGGTGGATCAGCCGGGGCTCGAGCGGAAAATTCACACCGAGCCCATCCCACGCAGCGGCGGCCTCGCGATTTTCACCGCGTTTTGGGGCTGTCTGCTACTGAACGTGGCACTCGCGGTCTGGTTGGTGCCGCAGCTTGCCTTCCTGCCCGAGGGCATTCGCCTCTACGCCGCAAACGTGGCCGATTTCTCCGCTGATTCGCCGGGCCGCAAGCTCCTCGGCATTGCTTGCGGAGCCTTGATTATCTTTGTCTTGGGCGCGGTGGACGACGCCAAGAACCTCCCCGCGAAGCTGCGCCTCGCCGTCCAGACCCTCGCCACCGTTCCGCTCATTGCCTCCGGCGTCGTTATCCGCTTTTTTCTGCCCGATCCCGTTGGATGGGCGTTGACGGCGCTGTGGGTCGTTTTCTTGACCAACAGCCTCAATTTCCTGGACAACATGAACGGCCTGACGAGCGGTCTCGCCGTCATCATGGCCCTTGTGCTGGCGCTGCTTTCGGCACTCTCCGGAGAGTGGTTCATGCTTCTCGCCTTCGTCCTCCTGGCGGGGGCGGCGATGGGCTTCTGGTTCTTCAATTTCCCCAAGGCCTCCATCTTCCTGGGCGACAGCGGTTCCACGCACCTCGGCTTTCTCTTCGCCGCGCTGACCACGGTGGCGACCTATTACGAGGAGGGTGTGCCGACGCGGCTGCCGATTTTGATGCCGGTGATCGTGCTGGGCGTGCCGATCTTCGACACGCTGTCGGTGATGTGGATTCGGTGGCGCGCCGGCCGGTCCCTGATGGAGGGCGACAAGAATCATTTCAGCCACCGCATGGTGGATCTCGGCATGACCCGGACCGGTGCGGTTCTCTTTATCTACGGCACTGCGCTGTGCACGGGCCTCGCGGCGGTGGCGCTGCGGCGCCTCGATACGGCCTACGGGCTGGTTCAGCTCGCCGTGGTCGCCCTCGTCTTCCTGGGCATCTACGTCATGGAGCGCGTCAGCCGTCGCCGGGGAGCCTCCGCCGCCCCATGATGACCCCGGCCGAAATGCAGGCTTACCTGCACGAGCACATTCCGCTGAGCGCCGCCATGGCGGTCCGCGTCCGCGAAGCCAGCGCCCAGCGCGTGCTCCTCGAAGCGCCCCTCGCCCCCAACATCAACCATCGCCAGAGTGTCTTCGGCGGCAGCCTGAATGCCGTGGCGACACTGGCGTGCTGGAGCTGGGTGCGGTGGAACCTGGAGTGCGCCGGCCACGCGCAAGCCCGCATCGTGATCCAGCGCAACGAAATGGACTTCGACCTGCCCGCGCTGAGGGACTTCTCGGCCGAGTGCGCCCATCCCGGCGAAGAAGCCTGGGGCCGTTTTCTGCGAGTCCTCGAACGGCGCCGCAAAGCCCGCCTCGCCGTGGAAGCCGCCGTTCAAAGCGGCGGTGCCCTCGCCGGCCGATTCCGGGGCGATTTCGTTGCGCTTCTCGACGCGCGGTAGATCCCATGCCGCCCGTCGTATTCCGCGCGCTCGTGCTCGGCTCCCACGCCTTCAGCGAATCCTCCGAGATGGTCAAGCTGCTGACCGCCGAATACGGCCGAATCACACTGGTGGCCAAGGGCCTGAAGCGGCCCAAAAGCCGCCACGCCGGGATCTTGCAGCCTCTCGCGACGGTCGAGGTCTCCGGCTTCCTGCGCGACGAATCCGCCGAGACGGTGCTGTTGAAGGAAGCGGTGTTTCTGGAGGAACGGGCTTCGCTGCGGCGCGACTTGAAGCGGCTGGCGCTTGGCGCCCTCGTGGCCGAAACGGCTTCCGCGTCCTGTGAAATCGGTCAGGAAAGCCCCGAACTCATGGCCGTGGCGGAGGAAACCCTGGCCGCGCTGGAAACCTGCTCCGGCGAGGATGTGCAGACCGCTGCAGCCCTGGGGCTCTTGAAGACGCTGGCTTGGGCCGGTTACGAACCCTTCCTCGACGAAGCGCTGCTCAGGCCCGTCGGCGGTGCGGAAAAACCCCGCGCGTTCTGGATGGACCTGAGCGAAGGCCGCGTTCACCTGGAAGGCCGCCAGCCCGCCGGCCCCATCGACTGGCCTCACTTTCCGCCGGAGAAAGCGCGCCAGATGCCGCTGCCTCCTGAGGCGGTCCGTTTCCTTTACGACTCGCACAGGGGCATGGTGCGGTCGGAGCTGGCCAGCCTGGGCGCGGCCCACGGCGCGCAACTGATCGACGCGCTGGCTCGGCTTGCGGCGATGCACCTGGAAACGCCGCTCCACAGCCATCGCTTCTGGCGAGGGATGGAGAAGCGTTCCGCGCCTTAATTCCCAGAGGTGATGTCCGGCTCCGTGTCCGTCGATTGCACCGCGTACCACACCGGGTCCTCGGCGCGCCACCAGACCCCGGTGTATTCGGGCTGAGGATCGGCGAGAGCCGCCACGTTGTCGAATCGCAGGTTCTGTCCGCCGCAAAGCCCCTCGAATCGGATCGCCTCCTCCGTGGCGAGTTGGGCCGATTCTTCGTAAACACGGTAGCCGCGCAGGTAGCGGTAGTTGCCACGCACCTGCGGGGGCGGCGTCTCCCCCGGCGGGGGAGAGCACTGCTGAGAAGAGCCGTTCACCAGGACGAAGTAATCGATGGCGTTGTCCTTGTAGGTGCCGAAGACCGAGCGCATGGCGTCGAGGATGTTGGTGCTGAACAACTCGGCTTCGCAAAGCCACTGCGTGAATTCAGTCATGCTGTCGCGCAGGTTCTGGCGCTGAGCGTAACGCAGGCTAGCCAGGATGGCCTTCTCCGCGTCCGCCGCGTTGCCGCTGGCCACCGCGCGGCGGCATGCTTCCTGACAATGATGCCAGCCAACTACCGGCTGCTTCTCCTCCTGGCACTGGAGGGCTTCCACCATGGCGCTGCGCCAGTCGCCGGGATGCCGTTCCACCAGCATCCGCCGGCATTCCTCAAACTCACCCTCCGCACGGAACCCGAGCGAGGTACAGGCCCGGCTGTACAGCAGGTTGGCAGACGGCACGCCATGCTCCATCACGTCCAGGCCCTCCGCCTGCCGATAGGCCATGGTCGCTTCATCCACCTTGCCCAGGTCCGCGAGCACTTCCGCGTAGGAAACCCAGATCGAGGTCTGGCCCGGGTCCGATTCCAGACAACGGCGATAGGAATCGGCCGCGTCCTCCAATTGGCCCAGTTCGAGTTGGCATCGCGCCGCGCCGCACCAGGAGTGCATCACCGCCTTCTCGCGGCGGGCCGAACTCACATAGGCCTCGATGGCGTCTTCGAATCGCTCCGACCGTTCCAGCGTGAGCGCCAAGTTGAAGTAGGGCGATGCCGACTCCGGATCGATAGAGATAACCCGCCGCAGAACGATTTCGGCCTGAAGGTATTCGCCCAGGTCGCACAGCATGCGGCCCGCTCCGTGCATGAGGCGGGGCGACTTTCCGTAGAACGTCGTCAGGCCCTGGAGAAAGCGCTGCAAGTCCCCTTTGCCGCCGAGACGCTCGCGGCACTTGGCCTCCAGCGCCAGCAGGCGCCCGCAGTCTTCGAGGGACAGATGGGTTCGATCGAGGGCGGCAAGTTCCGCCTTCGCCGCAGCGTACTCGGCGCTCGACATCAGTTGTAATAACGAAGCGAGAGGGTCTTGGCCACGATGGTCCATCAATTTCCTGTCCCCGATCTTTTGAGTCAATCGCGCCGAATCCATCCTATTGCTCCTCGGCCCAATCGTGGATTACCTCGCGAAAGGCGAACCATAGGAAAGTAGGGCGCTCAACAAGTCTAGTCAAACTCAGCTTTTGTCCAGATTTTGCCGGGCGTCAAAGCGGAAGTTCCCGATCCATATTCTTTCCCGCGGGCTCCGATTCTAAAACTTGACAGTCTTATGCCTGACGCGATGGGCTCCCTCAAATTGCCCCCTCCCGCCAGGGTTTTCTCTGTCCAGCAGCTCGGTGGGTTTTCATGAAGCGTTTCATGAATCGGGCGATTCGCGGTGGGGAAAGCGGCCCCACCGCCCCCCATTCCCTTCCCGAGGTACCCGTTCCATGCTGCCGCTGAAGTCCGAGTCCGTCTCTCCTCGCCCCCAGGGCGCCAAGACCAACCTGCAAATGTACGTCGTTGAAGGCGGCCGGCCGCTGCGCGGCACGGTTCGCATCAGCGGATCGAAGAACGCCTGCCTTCCTCTGATGTGCGCGGCCATGCTGGCCAACGGCACCACGGTGCTGGAAAACGTGCCCGACCTGCGCGACATTCGGTCGATGATTTCGCTCCTCGAGCACCTCGGCGCGCGTGTTATCTTCAAGAACAACCGCCTCATGATCGATTCCACCGGGTTCGACACGGACTGGGTGCCTTACGAGATGATGCGCAAGATGCGCGCGTCCATGTACGCCTTCGGCCCCATGATTTCCCGCCTGGGCAAGGCGGCGGTCAGCAAGCCCGGCGGCTGTAACATCGGCGCCCGCCCCATCGATCTGCACCTGCGTGGCTTCCGCGCTCTGGGCGTCGAGATGGTCGAGCGCAAGGGCTACGTCCACGCCCGCCACAACGGGCTCACCGGCGCTGACTTCAGCCTCGCCGGGGAAACCGGCCCCAGCGTCGGCGCCACCTGCAACGTGGTCATGGCCGCCGCTCTGGCTAAGGGCAAAACGGTCATCCGCGACGCCGCCCGCGAGCCCGAAGTGCAGGAGCTTTGCCATTTCCTCAACGCCATGGGCGCCAGCATCGACGGCATCGGGTCCTCCACCCTGCTGGTCGACGGCGTCGAGCGCCTGCGCGGCATTACCTGGCGCGTCATCCCCGACCGCATCGAAGCCGCGACCTTCGCCATCGCCGGCCTGATCACCGGCGGCGACATCGTTTTGCAGAACGTCGAGCCCGCGCACATGACCGCCACGCTTTGGGCACTGCGCCGCTGGGGTGCCGAAGTCGAGCACATCGGCACCGACAGCTTCCGCATTTACCGCCCGGACGACAGCACGCGCATGCCGATGCGCCTCGTCACCGAGCCCTACCCCGGCTTTCCCACCGACGCCCAGCCGATGCTGGTGGCGCTCCTGGGCGTCACGCCGGGCAACAGCCAGGTGGTGGAAACCATCTACCCGGATCGCTTTATGCACGTAGAAGAATTCAATCGCCTTGGCGCCCGCATGGCCCGCGGCGGCAACGGTGTCCACATCGACGGCGTACCGCGCTACGAAGGTGCCGCCGTCATGGCGAGCGACCTGCGCGCCGGCGCGGCGCTGGTCTGCGCGGCTCTCGCCGCCAATGGCGAGAGCCAAATCCGCCGCATCTATCACGTCGAGCGCGGCTACGAAGCCTTCGAGCGCAAACTCGCCGCTCTCGGCGCCAACATCCGCCGCGTCGAAGAAACCCCCGTCGACCCCGCCGTCGTCGCCGGGCCACCGGCCAGCCCCTTCGAGAGCGAAGAAGCGGTGCTCATGCCCTCGGTGCAGTCGATGTTCACGCCGCTGAGCCGCGCCATCGATCTGACGGAGACGGAAACGCGGTTCTAGGGCGGTTGGAGCCTGAAGACACAGTCAGAGAGCGGATATGACACGGGCCCTGGTGACTTCGCCGGGGCCTTTTCATCTATTCATGGCCATGTTTCGGAGGAGCAACTCCATGAAGATTGTCAAAGAATTCAAAGAATTCGCCATGCGCGGAAACGTCGTCGATCTGGCCGTCGGTCTAGTCATCGGCGCCGCGTTCGGCAAAATCGTGTCGTCCCTGGTGGCCGATATCATCATGCCGCCACTGGGCCTCGCGATTGGCGGAGCCGATTTCAAGGAACTGGCCATCGTGCTCAAGGCTGCCACCGAAGAAGTGGAAGCCGTCACCATCAACTACGGCCAATTCTTTCAAACGGTTCTCGATTTCCTGATCGTGGCCGCCGCCATCTTCGTCGTCGTCAAGGTCATGAATTCCATGAAGCGGAAGGAAGAAGTGGTGGAGGAGGCGAAAGCCGCCGAACCCTCGGTGGAAGAAAAGCTGCTGACGGAAATCCGTGATTTGTTGAAGGCAAAGGCCTGACCCAAACCCCGGCCGACGCCAGACCGAACCTCCGCTCAGATCACCGTTCCATCGGGAATCACCGCGTTCTTCGGGATAATCACGATCCCGTCGCGGATGCAGTAGGTGTCGTTCATTTCTTCCATCACGCCCTTCTCGTTGGCGATGACCACGTTCTTGCCGATGCGGGCGTTCTTATCGACGATGGCGCCCTTGACCAGGCTGCCTTCGCCGATGCCGATGGGGATTTCTCCGTGCAGATGGGCCGGCATTTCATTCTCGTAATAATCCGCGCCCATCAGCACACTGTCATGAACCTTGGCGCCCTTGAAGATGGTGGCGCGCAGGCCGATGACGGAATTCTTCACGACGCCACCCTCCAGCCGGCTGCCCGGCGCGATGAGGGCGCGCTCGATCGAGCAAGACGTGGCGTGGATCATCGGCAGGTTGCGAGGCCGGGTGAACACCGGGTTCGTCGGCGTGACGAAGTTGAAGCGCGGCGTGTCCTCCAGCAGCATCATGTGCGCGTCGTAGAAGGCGCGGATGGTGCCGATGTCTTCCCAATAGCCGGGGAAAACGAAGCCCTTGGTTTTGTGCTCGGAGATCGCGGCGGGGATGATCTGCTTGCCGAAGTCGTCGAACTCGGTCTCGTTGAGGTATTTCTCCAGCACCGACCGGTTGAACAGATAGACGCCCATACTGGCCAGGAAGGTGTCGCCGGCCGGAGCCTGGATGCCGAAGGCCTGGAGGATTTCCTGGGGCGCTTCGATGCCCGCCTGGGCTTCGCGCGTCTTGGGCTTCTCGCGGAACTCCTTGATGGTGCCGTCCTTGTCGAGTGCCAAGAGCCCGAAGTGATGCGCTACGTTGCGCGGCACGGTGTTGACGGCGATGGTGATTTCCGAGCCGGACCGGCGGTGCTGCTCGATCAGGGGCCGGTAATCCATCGCGTAGAGCGCATCGCCCGGCAGCACCAGCACCAGGTCCTTGTCGAACTGCTCCATGGTGTTGTAATGCTGACGGATGGCGTCGGCGGTGCCCTGGAACCACTTGCCTCCTTCGTTGGTTTGCTCGGCGGCGAGGACTTCCACAAAGCCATTGCGAAAAATATCGAATCCGTACGTCTGCGCGATATGACGGTTTAGCGATGCGGACAAGTATTGCGTCAGGACGAAGATGTGATGCAAACCGCTGTTGATGCAGTTGCTGATGGCAACGTCAATCAGGCGATACTTCCCCGCCAGCGGCACCGCCGGTTTGGCGCGGAATTTCGTCAGGGGGAAGAGGCGGCTGCCAGCCCCGCCCCCGAGAATGACGGTCATGGTACGGTTCATAACGGGAAGAACTCCAGGATGGGTTGGAAAATTCGAAGCCAATGGTGTTCCGCTCGCGGGCGGACATCTACTGACACGCCTCCGCAGGGAGGCTGTTTTCGGCTGTGAACAGCCCCAATCAAAGGGCACGCCGGTCCGCGTCCACTAGCGGAATCCTCAAGCTGGCTTCAATCGGTAGGGGTCAAAAGGGCGGCCCAGGTTGGATCAGCCGGGGTCTGGGGCGCGAGGCGGGAAGACTGGATCAGTTGGCGTTGCGGCGTGTCTGCCGGAACTTGGCGATGGCTTCCTGCGCCAGGACAATACTTCGGCGTGCCGCTTCCTCGTTTTCTTGGCTGAGCTGGTTTTCCGCCTGCTCAATGAAGAAGATCGCCGATTTGCCGTGCTCGGGCCGCTCCGTGCGGCCGGCATAGACCACCACCTTGGGCTCGCGGTCCGGGCCGCTGCCCTGCTCGGTGCGGGCATAGGCCAGACCGATTTTGCCGATGCGGGCCGGGCGCCACAGGTGGAACACCTCGCGGCGCGGCAGGCTGTGGCGCAGCAGCAGCGGATCGTCGTCGAACTTCAGATCCAGAATTTTCTGCTCCGGGTTATCCGCGTCCCAAACCTGCATCGCGAACAGGTAGGCGTCGGCGTTGCGGATTTCGATGGATAGGGCGTTCACCGCCGCCGGCACGTCTTCACCGTAGAAGCTGAATTCGTCTGTATCCATCACGCCTTCGGCGACGCGTTCGCGGCCGATGCGCTCCCAGTTGTAATGGAACAGTGTGGAGTAAATGTCGTCCCGGTGCGTCAGGTAGCTGCGAACCGACGTCAGGAGGGCTCTGGGGTCCTTATCCGTGGCCTCGGGATTGCCTTCCACTTCCGTGGCGGCTAGGCCCAGCAGGTATTCGCAATCGGTCAGACTGAAGGGCGGGTGCAGTTCTTCCCGGCCCGCCAGACTGTTGGCTGTGGATTTGCCGCGAGGGCTGGAGTCGCTGGCGCTTTTGCGGAAATGCGGCGCCGCGGCCAACGCGATCAGCAGCGCGAAGGCGGCGAATAGCTGGCCGAAGCCGACAATTTTTCCGCGCGTTTTCCCCGACACGATCGTTCCTCGAAGTGATGGTTTGCCCGTTCGCAAATCGGGCTATGGCAAGTCTGGGGCACCAGATGACCCACGCCACGCCTCATTCAAGGGAAATCGCAAGTTTCGGGACAGTTTTCCCTACTTTCTAACTGATCGCCAGCTGCGTCACCCACCGGCGCAACAGATCCAGCGCCACGTTCTCGCTCCAGTAGCGCACCGACTCGCGGTCGCCCGGCATCAACCGGTGCACCGCCGCCACATGGTCCCGGTCTGCGATGCCGAACCACACCGTCCCCACCGGTTTGTCCGCCGTGCCGCCGCCCGGGCCGGCGATGCCGCTGACGGAGATGCCGACGTCGGCGCGCGAGACTTCACGGATACCGCGGGCCATTTCACGGACACAGGGCTCGCTCACCGCGCCGTGGCTCGCCAGGGTTTCCACGCTCACCTTCAGGGCCCGCATTTTCGCCTCGTTGCTGTAGGTCACGGCGCCCTCGCGGAGCACCGCGCTCGCCCCCGCGATGTCCGTCAGGCGCTTTGCCAGCCCGCCCCCGGTGCAGCTTTCCGCCGTGGCCAACGTCTTGCCCGCCCGGGCGAAGGCTTCGACCACCGCCTCCTCCAGCGTCAGCCGGTCCGGCCCTTCGCCAAAGAGCGCGTCCTCGGGCAGACGCGGCCGCACCGCCGCCACCGCCTCCGCCAGCCGGGCCTCGCATTCCTCCGCCGTGGCCCCGTGCGCCAGGACCCGCACCCGGATCACGCCGCTGCTGGCCAGGATCGTGTAGTCCAGGTTTGGATCGCGGTTGAACAGGTCGCGGATGCGTTCGTTGATCTCCGATTCCGGCACCATCGCCAGGTGCAGCGTCGTCAGCCGCGTCAGGGGCCGACTGGGGAACAGGGGTAGCACGGCGCGTTCGAAATAGCGGTCCATCATCGCGCGCCATTCGCGCGGCACTCCTGGCAGCGCCAGCAGCGCTGGGCGGCCGTCTCCCGCCGGCAACAAAAAGCAACAGGCCGTCCCGAAATGGTTCAGCAGAATCGTCGAGCCATCGGGCACGTCCGCCTGCTTCAGGTTCCGCTCGGGCATTTCCCGGCCCCGCTTGGCGAAACGCTCGCGCATCTGGGCCACCGCGCGGTGAACCCGGTGCAGACCGACCCCCCACAGGTCGGCGATGATCTCGCGATTCAGGTCGTCCTCCGTCGGCCCCAGGCCCCCCGTGATAATCACCAGGTCGCAGACCCCGCCGAAGGACGCCCGGATGGCGCGGCGGATGGCCGAAGCGTCATCCGGCGCGGCTTCGTGGCCGATGACGCGAAAGCCGTAATCGCGCAGGATGCGTGAGATCTCCATCGCGTTCGTGTCGGCGTAGAGCCCCTGGGTGATTTCGGAACCGGTGGAAATCACGCGCACACGCGGCGCGGCGGGGGTAGAGGAGGACATAGGTGCGGGCAATCGGTGGCGGGAAAATCTCGTCAGGTCCCAGCTAGACCGCCCCAGGGGGGCGGGCGTCAACGGAGGAGGGGAGCCTCCCTTTCGGTTTGCCCCTGCGGGCCGCTGTGGGCTAACCGTCGCGCCTCGATTCGCTCCGCTGAGGAAAGCCCGTTCCGATCATGTCCGACGACTCCGCCGCTCCCAACAAACCCTCCGCCACCGTGCCCGCTTCCAATGAAAGCTACGACGGCCCGGTGGACGTCAGTGTGGTGTTGCCCTGTTACAACGAAGAAAAGGCGATTCCTAAGGTCATCGGCGACATCCGGGCGGCGATGGAAGGCACCCGCTGGAAATTCGAGATCCTGGCGGTGGACGATAAGTCCAAGGACCGCACGGTGGAGCGCCTGGAGAAGTGCGGCGTCCGCATCGTGAAGCACCCGGTCAACCGGGGGTCCGGCGCCAGCCGCCGCACCGGCACCATCGAAGCCCGCGGCGAAATCATTGTCATGCTCGACGCCGACGGCACCTACAACGCGCCCGACATCCCGAAGATGCTGGAGTTCTTCCCCGACTACGATCAGGTCAACGGCGCCCGCACCAGCGAGCAGGGCACCCATAAGCTTCTGCGCGTTCCCGCCAAATGGGCGATCAGAAAACTCGCCTGTTACTTGGCCGGGCGCCACATCCCGGACCTGAACACGGGGCTCAAGGCCTTCAAGCGCGACGTGATGATGAAGTACCTCTGGGTGCTGCCGAACGGGTTTTCCTGCGTCACGACGATGACGCTGGCGTTTCTCTGCAACGGCCATCCGGTCAAGTACGTCTCGAGCGAGTACCACAAACGCATCGGCAAATCGAAATTCCACCCGGTCAAGGACACGGCGAACTACTTCTCGACCGTGATCCGGATGGTGACATACTTCGCCCCGCTGCGGGTTTTCCTGCCGGCCGCCGCGTTTCTGCTGATTGCCGGGATTGTCAAGGGCCTCTTCAACATCATCGGGCCAAAGCACACCCTGGAAGAGTCTGACATCATTCTGATCTGCGTTGGCGTGCTAGTGCTGGCGGTGGGGATGCTGGCGGATTTGATTGTGGCGCAGAAGCGGGGGTAGCCGCTAAGCGGCGTTCAACGTGCGACTTACAAAGGGCAGCGCAAGGGCCGAGATCCATTCCCTTCGATTCCGGGGGAGCGAACGTTGAACGTTGTCCCGTGGACGTTGCACGACCGCATTGCCCGCTACCTCCGCCTCTATCTCGCGTTCGTCCGGTTTGGTTTCAGCCGGGCGATGGAGTTCCGGGTCGATTTCACCTTTCGCATCTTCATGGACCTGACGTTCTACGCGGTGCAGTTGGGGTTCTGGAAGCTGCTCTACGCGCGCTTCGCCGTGATCGGCGGGTGGACCGAACCACAGATTCTCATCTTCGTGGCGGGCTATCTGTTCGCCGACGCGGTGACGATGACGGTGTTCGCGAACAATTCGTGGTGGTTTCCGATCTTTATCAACCGGGGCGACCTGGATTATTACCTGACGCGGCCGGTGTCGCCGTTGTTCTTCCTGATGACGCGGGATGTGGCGGCGAACAGTTTCGTGAATCTGGTCATCGCCAGCGGCATCCTCATCTGGGCGTTGGCGGTCTATCCCGAGCCCCTCGGTCTCGCCGCCATCGCGGGCTATGTGGCGCTGATTTGCGTGGGGGTGTTGATTGTGGCGGCGGTGAACTTCCTCCTGATGATCCCGACGTTCTGGCTGCACAACAGCGCCGGTCTGCGCGAGATTTTCTTTCAAGTGCACAAATACGCCGAAATGCCGCATCAGATTTTCCTGCCCTGGATGCGCCGGATTCTGCTCTCCGTTCTGCCCCTCGCGTTCCTCGTCTCGGTGCCCGCGCACATGCTCTTCGATGGATACGACGCGCTCACGCTGGCGCACATGGCGGTGGTGCTGGTGGGGACGTACGCGGTGCTGGTGGGGTTCTGGCGCATGGGATTGAGGGCCTACGCCTCGGCGTCGTCGTGATCGCGGCGATGACTCCCGGAGGCGGTTAACGGGCTGGACTTCCCGCAGCGGCCTGTGCTTGGGTGCGCGGCGCTTGCGGAGGGCCCCCGGCCCGCCGCGGCCTCGTTCTCAGCGTCCCCCAGGAGCCCCCTCCCCATGAGTCTCAGCGTCGGCATCGTTGGCCTTCCCAACGTGGGCAAGTCCACCACTTTCAATGCCTTGACCAAGGCCGCCAACGCCCAGGCGGCCAACTATCCGTTCTGCACCATCGAGCCCAACAAGGCCATCGTGACGGTGCCCGACGGGCGGCTCCAGCAGTTGGCAAACATCGCCAAGCCTAAGCAAATCCTGCCTTCGACCGTTGAGTTCGTGGATATCGCGGGGCTCGTCAAGGGCGCCAGCGAGGGCGCCGGCCTAGGCAATCAGTTCCTCGCCAACATCCGCGACACCGACGCCATCGTGCACCTGGTGCGCTGCTTCGAGGACGACAACGTCCTGCGCGAGGACGGCCGCACCGTGGACCCGCGCGGAGACGTGGAAATCATCGAGACCGAGCTGATCCTGGCCGATTACCAGCAGCTCGAAAAGAAGATGGACCGCATCCAGAAGCAGGTCCGCGCCGACAAGAAATACCAGCCGGTGCTCGACGCCGCCAACGCGCTGCTCAATCACCTGGGCGCGGGCAAACCGGCCGCCGCCTTTCCCGTGGCGAACGCCGCCATGGAGGAACAGTACGGCGAGCTGAACCGCGAGATGCGTTTCCTGACGGGCAAGACGGTCATCTTCGCGGCCAACGTGGACGAAGATTCCATTGCCGAAGACAACGCTCACGTGAAGGAAATCCGCGCCCTTGCCGCCGAACGCGACAGCGCCGCCGTGGTGGTGCTCTGCGCCAAGATCGAGGAAGAAATGATCGGCATGGACGACACCGAGCGCGCCGAAATGCTCGAAGGCCTCGGCGCCACCGAGTCGGGCCTGGACCAGATCATCCGCAAAGGCTACGAAGCCCTCGGCCTCCAGAGCTACTTCACCGCCGGGCCCAAGGAAGTGCGCGCCTGGACGGTTCCCATCGGCGCCAAAGCCCCCCAGGCCGCCGGGGTCATCCACACCGACTTCGAGCGGGGCTTCATCCGTGCGGAAGTCATCGCCTTCGACGACTACATCGCCCACAAGGGCGAAGCGGGCGCCAAAGCCGCCGGACGCCTGCGGGTCGAAGGCAAAGAATACGTCGTCAAAGACGGCGACGTGGTGCATTTTCTGTTCAACGTCTAATGCGGTTTGGAAAAGGGGTCTCCGCCGTTCGCGCGGCGCGCCCCCGCTTACTCCTCCGCCAGTTCCCAGCCTCCGCCGCGTTGGCGCCGGCGGCATTCCGGACGGTATTCGCTGCGGGTGGCGTCGCGCAGAAGAAAACAGGGATCGAACCAGATCGCCGTGCGGAATTGTTCCAGAACTTTGGGCGCGGGGCCTTCGAACTCCGGATTGTCGGGGCAGCGCGCGTGCCAGAGGCCCCAACGGTCCGGCATCTCCGCCAGACTCAGCACTTCCTTGATGGCGCCATTGCAGTTCGTCGCGACCAGCACCACGGGCCCCGAGAGACCGTGCGGGCCTTCCAGTTCGAGGAGCAGGTCGTGATGGAACTCGCCCTGGGTCCAATGGGCGCGCTCGCGGAAGGCGAGGCCCTGGCGGCTCATGAGGGAGAGCAGCCCGCCGAGGTCACCGGCGTTGGCGAGGTCTTGCAAGGTCATGGCGGATCGATCTCCGTCGAGTGGATGCCTTGACAGGATGAGCTGTCGGGTTCCTATTGCCAATCGGCTTTTTCCTTTTCCGGTTCCGCCCCGCCGCCCAACAGGCGCAACGCGTTGAACGTCACCAGCAGCGACGTCCCCATGTCCGCCGCGATGGCGGCCCAGAGGCTGGCCGCTCCGAAGAGCGTCAGCACGACGAAGACGGCCTTGATACCGAGAGCCAGAACCACATTCTGGCGAATGATCACCAGCGTCCGCCTCGCGTGCCGCACAGCCAGGGCAGCGCCGCCAGATCGTCGCGCATCAGCGCCACGTCCGCCGTCTCCAGCGCCGCATCCGTTCCCGCCGCCCCCATGGCGATGCCCAGGGAAGCGCGGGCGAGCGCCGGGGCGTCGTTGATGCCATCGCCCACCATGGCGACGCGGCCATGCTCGGTCAGCAGTTCGTCGAGGGCGGCGACTTTATCTTCCGGCAGGAGTTCCGCCTTCACTGCCACGATACCGATTTCGCCGGCGATGTGTTCGGCCACGGCGGAGCGATCGCCGGTCAGCAGCGTTCCCTGAACCCCAAGCTGGGTCAGCTCGCGCAGCGCCCCGCGCGCCTCCGGTTTCGGCTGGTCGCGCAGGGCGATCAGGCCCAGCAGCTCACCCCCGCGTCCGGCCGCGATGACCGTGTGGCCGGTGGCTTCGAAGGCGGCGATACGTTCGTGGAGCGCATCGTCCATCAGGCCGCGCTCGGCGATCAGGCGCGGCGATCCGGCCCAGACCTCGGCGCCATCCACGCGGCAGGAAATCCCCCGGCCTTTCAAGGCCTGGTGCTCGGTCGCTAATGGCAAAGTCAGCTCGCGCATCCGGGCTTCCGAAGCGATGGCGCGGCCGAGGGGGTGCTCGGATTGGCTTTCCACGGCGGCGACGAGGGCCAGCAAGTCGTTCTCCGCCAAAGGCCCGAGCGGCACGACCGATTCGACGCTGGGCCGGCCGAGGGTGACCGTGCCGGTTTTGTCGAAGGCGATGGCGCGCAGCCGGGCGGCTTGCTCCAGGTGAACGCCGCCCTTGATCAGGATGCCCTGCCGCGCCGCCCGCGTCAGTCCGGACACGATGCTGACCGGCGTGGAAATTACGAGAGCGCACGGGCAGGCGATCACCAGCAGCACGAGCGCCTGATAGAACCAGTCGCTCCAGGCCCCGCCAAAGGCCAGCGGCGGCACCACGGCGATCAGCACCGCCAGCGCCAGCACCACCGGCGTGTACACGCAGGCGAATTGGTCGATCCAGCGCTCGACCGGTGCGCGACGCCCCTGGGCCTCGGCAACCATGGCGATGATGCGGGCCAGCGTCGTTTCGCTGGCGGGTTTCGTCGTTTCGAAATCGATGGCGCCATCGCCGTTGATCGTACCGGCGAAGACCTCGTCGCCGGGGCCCTTTTCCACCGGCTGGGATTCGCCGGTGATGGGAGCCTGATTGACGTGAGAAAGCCCGGTCAGGACGCGCCCGTCGAGGGGGAACTTTTCGCCCGGGCGAACGCGGACTTTGCGCCCTACGGCCACCGTGGCGGGGTCGACGAGTTCTTCGCAGCCATCGCGCGGACAGATCACCCGCGCCTTCTCCGGCGCCACCGCCATCAACGCCTCCACCGCCCGCCGCGCCCGGCCCACGGACCAGCTTTCCAGCAAGAGCGACACCGCGAACAGGAACGCCACCGTGGCGGCTTCGATCCATTCGCCGATCCCGAGCGCCCCCAGCACCGCGATGGTCATCAGCAAGTGCATATCCGGCCGCAGCCTCCGCGCGGCGGAGAAGGCCTTGGGCAGCACCGGCCACAACGCGGCGGCGACCGCGAAGACAAAGAAAACCCGCGCCAGCACCGGCGCGCCCTCGCCCCCGTGCAGCAAGGCCGCCGGCCCCGCTACGGCCGCCGTCAGGGCCACGGCGATCAGCAAGAACCCGCCGCTGAGCACCGTCAGGTTGCGCAGGCTCCACAGAGGAGCGGGGCCGGAATCGCGGGCGGCGGGCGATTCGCTGGCGGGACGAGCGCTCATGCCGGTCTTCGCCACCGCGCGGCAAATGGCTTCCGCGTCCGTTTCCGCCGGATCGTGGGCGACGGTCATGGTCGATTGCAGCAGGTGGAATTCGACGTCCGCGACGCCCGCCATGGGAAGCAGCACCGCCCGCAGCGCGCCCGTCTCTTCGGCGCAGCACATCCCCTGCACGCGAAACGTGGTGCGGGTGGCGGCTGGAGTCTCCAGGGTGGATGTCATGCGTGATGGCTCGTGAGGATAAGAATGAAAATCAGTGCGGCCCTGCCTTGGGCACACCGATTTCCGATCCTCTCAAACAGCCTCGGATTTGTCCAGGGGGAGTGGCGGGTGGGGAGGGATATCAGCACCGAACCACAGAGGACGGCGAGAAACTCTGCGGGCCAAGCCATAGACCAATTGTGCGAGTTGTCCTGTCCGGGTTGCGCGACGAAGATGCCACGGTTCCGGTCCGGCCGTCCTCGCCCAACTCCTTGCGCCCTCGCACCTTCGTGTTCCTGCCTCGAAGAATGATCTACTCCATCCCGAGGCGCCGGAAAATGGGGGAGGGGATGGCTTTGATGATGCCCATGATGGGGCGCCAACGGCCGGGGACATAGACTTCGCCGTTCTTCTTTTTCTCGACGGCGCGGACGATCTGGCGGGCCGCTTCGTCGGCGCTGATCAGGAACGGCATGGCCTTGCCCAGGCTCCGCGTCATGGGCGTGTCCACCGGGCCGGGTTTGATGGTGATGACGTTGACGCCGTGCTCGTCGAGGCGGTTGCGCAGCGATTCCAGGTAACAGTGGAAGCCGGCTTTGCTGGCGGCGTAGGCCGGGTTGCCTTTGCGGCCACGGTCGCCCGAGACGCTCCCCAGGCCGACGACGGTGCCGCGACGCAGGCGCGCGAAGAGGTCCGCCGCTTCATTCATCCAGCCCATGGCGCCGATCAGGTTGACCTCGACGATCTGGCGGTCCTTCTCGGCGTTGTACTCGCTCGGGCCGACGGCGGGCATGATGCCGGCGGCGTAGATAGCCAAATCGAGCCCGCCCAGTTCCTCGGCGATCGTGTCGAAGGTCTTTGGAATCGTCAGCAGATCCGTGGCGTCATGAGGATAGACGAAGGCTTGGGGCTTCTCGGTCGCTTTGGCGTTGATGGCATCGGCGATGCGGCGCAGTTCGTCCTCGCGGCGGGCCACCAAGGCCACACGCCAGCCGGCTCCGGCGAGGCGGTGGGCGAGGGCTTCTCCCATGCCGGAGGAGGCTCCCACAATCAGCGCGCAGCGCGTTTTCAGCTTCATCGGTCGTGATCCCAACAGGAGTGCGGTGGGGCGCGCGGGTCACTGGGAGCGTCGCGCGTCCAGAATTCAGGCTCGGAAAGTCTCCCCCGGGCCGCAACCGCAATGCGGCGCGGGGGGAGCAGAGGGTTTGGGAAAAGGAGGGAACTAGCCACAGATGAACGCGGATAGACTCAGATGACTTGGGGCTGCATGCGCGTCCGCGCCGCGCGCGATTCCAACACGGCTTCGTCGATGGCCGCCTTCATGGAGTTGGGGTTTTCATCGCGATTGGCTTGTGCGATTTTGGTCATGATTCCGCCGACGTGGCGGCGAAGCCGTTCGTAGGCCTTGAGCACGTGCGAAGGAACCAGGGCGGTGCCTACTGGCCGGGGCTCTGCTGGGTGCCCGTTTTGGCTGCGACTTGATTCCCCCCCCGCGCCCGGCTCTTGCTAGCACCTCCTCTCGAACCCAATTCCTGATCGGGAGGCTCTGTCCCCATGTTTCGCAAGTTCCTTTTGGCGTTGATCGCCTGTGTGGTGGCCGTTCCGGCGGCGGCCGAGATTGTGACGAAGAGCGTCGAGTACGAAGACAACGGCACGGTGCTCGAGGGCTATCTGGCCTATGACGACGCGTCGGACGCCGAGCGGCCGCTGGTGCTGATCGTCCATCAGTGGATGGGCCTCGGCGACTACGAGAAGATGCGCGCCGAGCAGCTCGCCGCCGAGGGCTATGTGGCCTTTGCGGTGGACATCTACGGCAAAGATTCCCGCCCGCAGGACCGGAGCGAAGCCGGTCAGTACGCCGGGAAGTATCGCGGCGGCGACCGGGCGAATTACCGGGCCCGGTTGAAGGCGGGGCTGGAAGCCGGGAAGAATCAGCCCTTTGTGGATACGGACCGGGTGGCGGCGATCGGCTACTGCTTTGGCGGAACAGGCGTGCTGGAGCTGGCGCGCATGGGTGCCGATGTCGAGGGCGTGGTGAGCTTTCATGGCGGCCTCGGCACGGAAAACCCAGAGGACGCCCAGAACATCACGGCGAGTGTGTTGGTTTGTCACGGCGCCGTGGATCCCCATGTGTCAGACGAGGAAGTCGCCGGCTTTATGAAGGAAATGAACGAGGCGGACGTCGATTACGTCTTCGTCGCCTACGCCGACGCGGTGCACTCCTTCACCGAGGAAGCGGCGGGCGACGATCCCTCCCGCGGTTCGGCTTACAATGAGAAGGCGGCGAAGCGGTCCTGGGAGCACATGCTGGTGTTCTTCGACGAAATCTTCGGCGAACGCTCCATCGGCGCGCCGAAGGACTGATCGGCCGGGATTGACAGAAACCCCGGCGGCGGCCAGTATGTGGGGGCCCTTTCAGGAGGATTGCCCCGTGTTCTTGACCCCGTCTCCCGCGCGTTCGCGCCCAGTTCACACCGCCATGCTGGCGGTGTGTTTGTCGTTTGGGGCGATGTCTCGCGCCGCCGTGACCTTGACCGATTCGGGCAGCGTGGTGACGATTTCCGCTGGCGCCTATCACGTCGAGATGGACGCCCAGACGGGCGCTTTCTTTTCCATCGCCGAGTCGAGCGGGGGCGATTGGCTGGCGCGGACGTTCTACCCGGAGAGCCCATGGGTCGTGCGGTTTGGGGATTCGGAATGGGTCGGCCCGGCTCAGGTCCTCGGGCGCGGCGGCAACATCTCGCGCGCGATTCAGGCGGCGGGCGATGGCGTTATGGCCGAATGGACCTATGCGCTCGATGATGCCGGGACGTCGTTTGTGGCGACGATGCGGTTCGAGTTCGCGGACGACGCAACCTTTCGGGGGCGCTTTTCCCTCCAGCATCAGGCCGGACAGGCGGTCGAGTTGCACTCCTTCCCCGGCTACGTCGAGATTCCCACCACGGGCACCGATCAGTTGATCTTCCCCTATCGCGGCGGGGTGGTCCTGAACGCGGCCTTCCTCGCGTCCTCCGCCGGGATCGGGACAAACGTGCCGGGGGGCTTCACGCCGTTCCTATGGTGGCGGACCGGCGGGTCGAGTTTTGCCATGTCCAACACGGTCGAAGAAATCAACCGTGCCGCCGCCGTGCATCAGATCAATATCAACCGCAACACCAACGCGGGGGGCACATGGCCCGTGATACATTACGACCAACTGACCGAAATCGCCCCCGGCGGCACGGCCGGGAGCGGGTGGATTCTGTTTCAGGTCGGCGAGGACGCGGCGGCGGCGGCGCGGACGCATTGGGACCGGGGCGAGACGGCGGGCTATCCGCCGCTCTCCGCCAAGGTCTCCGCCGCGCTGCTGGAAACGCTGACGCAGGCGCCGTTGCTCAAGTACCCGGGCGGCGTTTCGGCGGCGGCGTTCCTGGGGCAATTGAACGACCTGCCGGTGCCCGCTCTGATCCACGTGGCAGGCTACATGGAGGGCGGGCACGACGAGAGTTATCCCGACTATTTCCCGCCCGACAGCGGCTTTGGCACCATGGTCGAGATGCAGCAGCTCGCCTCCGCCATGCGGGGCCGGGGCTCGCTGTTCATGCCGTACACGAACCCGACGTGGTGGGACGACGAGTCAGCGACGATGGCGGCGTTGGGCACCGGGGTGGTGGCGAAGTACGAGAGCGGGACCCCGATCTTCGAATCCTACGACGGGCGCGGCGGCTATGTGGTGACGCCCTGGCATCCAGGTGTGATCGCTCGGCTCGAGGCCGGGTACGAGGAGTTCGTCGATCTACAAGTGGCCGACCTGCTCTTCGAGGACCAGGTGGGCGCCCGCAATATTCCCTACGATGGCAACGCGGCATCGCCCGAGTGGTGGAGCTATTCCCAGGGAACGCTGGAAAACACGCGGCGGGGGATCGGGTACTTGCCGCTGATGACCGAGCTTTCCTGGGACCGGCTGGCGGAGACCCAGACGGGTTTCTGCGGAAACCTGCGGCTGACGTGGGAGCCACCGGCGCTGGACCCTGCGCATTTCGATCCGTTCCCGTTGGCCGTTATCATGGCGAACCATCACGCGATGTTCTATCCGCACAACCTGGCGGGCGAGCGGATGGTCCGGAGTCGCGAAGAGCTGCATTACAACGCCGCCCTGGGGTACAACATGGCGTACGATCTGCTGGATGGGACGGGGAACCGGTGGCTGCGCACCGGGGCGCTGGTTCAGAAACACCTGCTGGCGCGGGTCGTTGGGGTGCGGGTCGCCGGGTTCGATGACCTGCGCGGTTTGGCGGGGACGACGCGCCTGACCTACGACAACGGCGCCATGATCGACGCCAATTGGTCCACGACGGCGACGCTGCCTGTGGGCGATGCCGTGCTGGGCGAGGAAGGGTTCTGGTTCGCGGCCGATAGCCCGCGCGTCGAAGGCGGCTGGATTCAGGAGTTCGGCGCCGACAGCCTCGGCGATCCGCAAGGCCGGCTGTTGATTCTGGAGCAAACGGACACTGGCGTTCGCGTGCTCTCGGAGACGGACGAGGCCTTAACGATAGCGGTGCCGCGCGATTGGCTCGGCACGTCCGCAGGCTCGCTGACGCTTCTCCGGACAGCCTCCGACGGCACCGTGACCTCGGACACCGTTGCGGCGGGGCCGGGGGGTGTCGAGGTCACGTATGGCGCGGGGGATTTAGCGTTGGAGTTGGTCGCCGGCCAGGCCGCCGTTCAGGGGGCTTGGCTGACGTATTGAGGCAGGGCGTCAGACCGGAGCGGAAACCAGAGCGTGGGCTTCCTCCTCGATCAGGTTGGCTTGTGCGTCCTGGCCTTCGCCGGTGATATTGACCATCACCAGGGTCAGGTCGTCCTGGAATTCGTAGCCGTCGCGGTGGCGTTCCACCAAATCCATGAAGTCGCGGGTCAGCTCGTTGGCGTTTTCCCCTTCGCGCCGCAGCGTCTCGTGAATCGGGCCATGTCCCAGTTCCTCTTCGTTGGCGTTGAAGCACTCGCGCAGACCGTCGGTGGACATCAGGAGGCGGTCGCCCTTGTGGAAGCGGCCCGTTTCAGCGGTCCGTTTGCAGGGCAGTTCCTTGAACAGGCCAAGCGGCGGGCAGGTGGTCTGGAAGCGGTGGATGTCGCCGTTGGAGAGCAGGAGCGTGGGCTCGTGCCCGGCTGAGACGTGCTCGTATTCCAGGGTTTGCAGGTTCACCTTCATCAGCGCCAGCGTCAGGAAGTAGCCGCCAGCGAAATCCTTGACGAGGCGGCGGTTGAGCTTCTTGAGCACCGTCAGGGGATCGTTACCGAGGGTGACAAGCAGGCGGACGTTGGCTCGGGCGGCGCTCATCAGGAGGCCGGCTTCGAGGCCGTGGCCGCTGATGTCGCCGGCGACGATCCAGAGGTCGCCGTTCTTGCGCACGAAGTCGTAGTAATCGCCGCCGATGCGTTCGCACATGCGATTGGCCGCGGCGATATCCAGGTTCGGGAGATCCTGGGGCGCTTCGGGCAGGAGCTTGGCCTGCAACTGGGCTGCCACGCGAATGGCGGAGCGCAGTTTCTCGCGATCTTCGAGGGCCTCGACCATATGGTTGAATTGGCGGCCCAGGCGGCCGATTTCATCGCGGCCGGTGGCCGGGACGCGCACGTTGTAATTGCCCGCGGCGAGCTGATCCACGGCGTCGCTGAGGTACCGCGCCCGGCGCGTGATGCGCCACGCCACCAGGACGGCCAGCGGGATGAAGAAGAACATGACGCCCCAGGCCACGGCGCGCACCGTGCGGCTGATGGCGGCGGGCACCGGATCGTTGCTGCGGTCCGACCAGTAGATCGAGGTCAGGCGCGCATCGCTGAAGTCCCAGCCCTGAGCCTCGGCGGCTTTTTTGAACCAGTCGCTGAAGTGCTGGCTGACCTGGGTCTGCATGACGATGGGATCGCCCCGCATCCATTCCACGTCCTCCCGGGGAGAGAGGTTTTGCGCCACTTCCCGGGGAGCGAGGGCCGCCGGCAGACTCTTGAAATAGGCGTGTTTGTCGACGAAGGACGAGTTGCTGGCCATGAAATAGGTCCAGATGCCTTCGTGCCGGGCCAGAAGCGCGAAATCGAAGGCATCGGGTCGCGTTCGGCCATCGGCCCCCAGACGTGCTGGAGCAAATCGACCATTTCGCCGTTGCCCTGGCGCGCTTCGCGCGAAAAGCCCGTCGATTCAATGCCGGAATAATCCGCCACCTGGGGCGCGACCGACGCCAATTGGTTGTTGTAGAACAGATGGATGTCGCGCACTTCGGCGGTGATGGCGCGGGAAAGGGCCAGCCCGGCCGCCATCTGGTACGCCAGCACGGCCACCAGGATGATGCCCGCGGCTTTGCTCCACAGCGGGACGCGCCAGCAACGCTGGTGTTCGGTTTGCGGATTGGGGTGGTCTTTGCAGTCGCGCTGGATGCGGGGCCGCCAGTTTAGCCGTTTGCCCATGGCAGGTTTCTCTAAATAGGGGCCGCTGTTCCTTGTGGGAGGGACCCGGAAGTTCCCTCCTTTTCGAGGGACATGGAGTTCCGGTTGCCTCAGTCGTGCCAACTTCGCAGGGTTTCGCTCCCGCAACGCGCAGATTCCCACCGGCCCGGAGCCCGACCCTTGGCAAAAAGCTCATCCCCAGAAGTCCCGCGAGACGGCAAAGGCTTTACCGCAACGTTCTGGCTCCTCTTCGCCGCCGTTTTCCTCTCCGCCGTCTGTCTGCACCACCCGAACACCGGATACAACGTGAACACGCGGCTCGTGCTGGTTTTCGCCGTTGCGGATCAGGGGACGCTGACCATCGACGACTATCACGATCTGGAACCCTACGCCACCGGCGACAAGGCGTTCTATGAGGGTCATTACTACAGCGATAAAATCTTCGGTGTGTCACTTTTGGCCCTGCCCTTTTATTGGGGAATGAAGGGCCTCTGGGCCGTGGCGGGCGGGGCCGAGCCGACCTTTCAGCAGGCGAACTATGTCCTGCGCGTGTTTGCCGTTTCCGCCCCGGCGGCTCTGGCGGCGAGCCTGCTCTGGCTCCTCAGCGTGCGCCTCGGGGCGGCGCCGAGGCGCGCGCTGCTGGCGGTGGGGTTCGCGGTCTTCGGGTCGATTTTCTTTGGCTACGCTACCATCTTCATGCCCTACGCGCCGGGGGTGGCGGCGGCGTTGGGGGCATTGTATCTGCTGCTGTACCCACCCGCGCGGCGCCTGACGGCGCGCAACAGCATCGCCATCGGAGGGCTCTGCGGCGTGGCGTTGCTCAGCGACCTTCTGTTCGTCTTCGTGGTCTGGGGATTGATCGCGGTGTTCTTGCTGCGGCTCCAGGACCAGGTGGGGCTCTGGGGGCTGCGGGCCTTTGCCGACATGTCCGGCGACCGTACGCGGTGGCGCGGGGCGGTGGGCATCGCGGCGGCGGGGGCCATCGCCGGAGCCATCCCGCTGGCGCTTTTCGCCGCGTACTCCATCGCCATCTTTGGCTCGCCAACGATTCCCTATGAGTACGAGGCGGACCCGATTTTCCGCGAGGGCATGGCCGCCGGCGTGATGGGCGCGACCCTGCCGCCAAAGGCCCACGCGCTCTGGTTCCTGACGCTCCATCCGTTCCGCGGGCTGTTTTTCTGGACGCCGGTGATGGCGCTGGCGGTGGCGGGATTGGTGATGGGCGTGCGCAGCGCCGGGCGCCGGCGCCTCGTCGGGTGGCTGGGGCTCTGGGTTTTCGTCAGTTACCTGCTGTTCAACGCGTGCTACTACATGTGGTGGGCGGGATGGACGATGGGGCCGAGACTACTGCTGCCGATCTGGGCCGTGGTGCCGCTGGGGCTGGCCGAGTTGTGCCGCCGCGACCGCCCCCGGTGGCTCTTCGCCGCCGTCTGCGTGGCCGGGACGGTGGGCGTACTGCTGACGATGCCGCTCTCGATCCTGGACCCGCAAATCCCCCAGGGCAACCCGCACGAGGTCCTGCAAAACGCGACCCTGACGACGGACTTGGCGGTGCCCCAGTTCGTCTATCTCGGGGCGTTCTGGACGGGTCAGGTATTCGAGCGGGCGGGCGCGTGGTGGGGCCTGCGGGCCGTGCTGTCGCTGCTGCTGCCGGTGGTGCTGATCGGCGTGGCCTGGCGCCGCGCGCCGGACAAGAGCGTCCCCGACGAACGGCTCGAAACGCCCTTCAAGACCGTGGACGGAGCCGCCGCGCCGCCCCCGCCGCCGATGGCGGTTCGCTAAGAAAGGACCGGAGCCGATGCCCAAGCCACTCGCCAAGCTCTGGGACACCGCAGGGGAGCGGCTGCGGATGATGCGGTATCTGTTTGGGCGGCGGGTGTGGCTGGTGGTGCTGGGTGCGTGGGCGGTGAGTTATTGGCCGGCGTACAAGATGACAGACTATTCATTCAGTTTCATGACACAGGATTTTTCGACTTGGTCTTTTCACTGGTTTCTTCAGTATTTTGTCGGATACTTGAGTTTAATCATTAATGAGCTAACGCTTCCCGCGATCATAGTGGCTTACGTGGCAAGCAGGCGCGTGCGAAAGCTTTCGATCGGTCTGACAGCACACGCCGATCAAATCATTCATGCGGCAACTCTAGCCTTTTCTGTTTTAGCAGCTTTGGCATGCGGGACATTGTTTTGGTTGAGGCCGAACGATGTGCCTTCTCGGTGCCTCCTAAGTGTCCAGCTGCTTCTTGAGCAAGGCATGATCCCCACCGTTCTTGGCTGTTATGTGTATTTCTTTGCCGCTCAATTTGTGGCCTTAAGATGCTTTATGTTCATTCCCAAGTGGGTTGATGCAACAGGAGGCTTTATTACTATAATATTTATTTTTTATGTTATTGACGTAGCTTCTTATGAGTTGATCTCCCAGCCAATCCGTGACGCCGTCTCCGGCAAATGCTATCGCGAGTACTTCTATCACACCCTCCGTTGCCTTGACTTCTTATATATCCTCGGCCTCGCCGTTTTCCTGGTCAAGAAGCCCGATAGCATTTTCGCGATGCTTAGCCGCTTGGACTCAACGTGCAAGAAGGAGCCTCTGCCATGATGGGTTCCTGGTTCGAGAGCTTCCTAGAACGGCTGCGGATGATGCGGTATGTGTTTGGGCGGCGGGTGTGGCTGCTTGCCGGTGGGTGTGTGTTCTTGGCGTACTACATAAATATTGGCATTGGATATCTGCTCTATTGGATATTTTATCGGACAGGGCTCGGCATGCAGGGCAGTGCAACTTGGGCGGCTGCGATGGCACTGGTCTATCTGATTAACGAAAATGCTGCCTTCTTTGTATTATTCATTCCCTTGGCCTCCGCTAGACTCCAAAGGTTTTGGCATGACGATTCACCAGGTGTCCGTGAGCTTTCGGGAAAGATCATGTGGACTTACTGTCTTTTCTCTGCCCCCTTGCTGAGCTACTTGAGCTTTGTCATCGAGCACTTCCAGTCAGGGAATTACAAATTCAATTTGGGTGATCTGTGGGAGATGCCGAATATTCAGGGCGTACATCGAGTCGTTTTTCAGGTTTTTCTTTTTGCCTTCATGCAGTGGTTAGGCCTTCAGCTCGCCATGGCTAGCAAATCAGTGGCGAGAGCCATGGTTCATTTTATGTCCTTGTTTTTTGTGGCCAATATGGCCTGGTACTTCTTTCAGTATTTTGTTCTAGGTTCGCTCTACAGGCTATTTGAACCGAGATTTAATATAGAGAATATGGTTTTAATGAAAGAGTACGTGTATTTGGCTTGCGCGATTCTCATTTGCCTGGAGATTTGGCGCAGACCTAATTGGCTTGCGAATGCCATTCTTAGGCGAAATAGTCCCTAACATTTGAAAGTTGCCGTATGAGAGTCCTTTTCATCTTACTACTTGTGCTAATCGCGTCCGCCCTCACCCGCCCCGCCCCCGCCCAAACCCCCGCCGACGATCTCCCCACCACCTCCACCATCGAGCGCATCGAGCGGCATTGGATCCTCGCGTACGAGCAGGGGTATGGGCTGCCGGGGTTGTACATCGATCCGCCGGCTCCGGCGGAGGACGACGCGGTGGGGCAGGTGCGGGCGGCGTTGATCCGCATGAGCCGCGCCGCCCGGGCTTATTTGCGGGACAATCCGGACACCATCGTTCCCGAGGTGGAAGCCTTGGTCGAGGGCGGTTACCTCGCGCAGGCGCCTCCCGTACTGCCCGACGGCGTGCGGTACGTGTGGTCGCCCAAGGGCCGGCGCTTCACGACGTCCACCGGCGGGGCGACGGATATCGTCCAGAGCGCGCTGAATCAGCTCCGCAGCGCCGAGCTGTATCGGGGCCGGGTGGCGCGCGGGAGCCTGAACGTGGGCGAGTTATGGAACATCGTCCTGGCCAGCCCGACGGCGCCGCCGCTGCTCAAGGGCGAGGCCGAAACGCGCTCCTACACGGTGCGGATGCTGAACAGCGAACCGATGCAGCGCGCGCGGCTGGTGCAGGAGCGGCTCGCGGAACTCGGCGAAGCCATCGACCTCGCGGTGGCGGCAGGCAAGCTTGCCCCGGGTCAGGACATCACGATGCAGGACGTGGCTCGCACCGGATTTATCGACCGGCTGCTGGCCTTGCCGGAAGGCGGCGAGTACAGCATTTCGCGGGTTGGCGAGCCGCCGGTGGCGGTGTATGGCGCCCTGCGGATTCTGTTGGACGAAACCTATCCCGAGAGGGAAATTCTGCGGCGCATCGCGCGGCGAGCGGTGATCGACAATCCGGAATACGCCCCGGGGCGGGCGCTGCTGGCGCGCACCGAACCCGACCCGGCGCGGGCCCTGGAAAGCATGGATCAAATCGTGAAGGAATGGCCGGACGTGCCCGCCTTCCGGGTCCAGCGCCTCGCGCTCAATTCCCAGCTCGGGAACCTGCCCGCCATGAACGAGGACATCGCCTACCTGCTGACCCGCTTCCCCGCGGCGCCCATCGTGCTCGAGGTGGATATGGCGACGCGCACCGGTCCCTACGCCGAGGACCCGCGTCTGCGGGCGCGGCTGGGGTTGCTGATCGCCGAGGTGCGGCCGATGCTGCTGAACGCCCAATTGATCGGCTTTCAGGAATTGGCCAAGGCCGGCGCCTATCAGCAAGCCGACGCCATCCGCCAGCGCCTCGTGGATCGTCATCCGGGGTTCGAGCCACTGCTGCCGACTGCCCGCGAGGCGGCGAAGGCGATGCGGGAGGACGCGAAGGGGGCGGCGGGGGGTCAGCCTTGATTCTTGATTGAATTCACCACAGAGACACAGAGGACGCAGAGATTTTTGTGTTTGGTCACTATGGATTGATTTTGCGAAAAAGTAATGGAATTACAATTCTTGGGCGGGGGCAAGGCATGAAAATCAAAACTCTGTGAACCCTCTGGCCGCTGTGTTCTCTGTGGTTAAGAAAATACCGGAGACGCCGTAAAACCTAATTCTCGAGGAACAGTGCGATGCCGTCGGCCACGTCCACGATATCGTCATTGTTGAAGTCGCGCAGGTCGTCGCCGGCGTAAATGCGGTCGGTGATAAAGCCCGCGACGTAGCCGGGGGTTTCCTGGAAATAGCGGGCGAAGAAATCGCTGAAGGCGATGGGTTCGTCGCGTCCGTCGCCATCGAGGTCTTCGAGCATCACGAAGAGATCCTCGCCGCCAAAGCGTTCGTCCGGGTCCTCGGCCTCGCATTGGGTCCAGGTGGCGCCGCCGTTGTTGTTCAGCAGGCAGAGGAGTTGGCCGCTGGGAAAAACGAAGAGCGTGTCGGGCTGGCCGTCGCCGTCGATGTCGCCGGTGGCGCAGGACTCGGGGTCGCCCGCCGCCAGGATGGGGATCTCGTTCAGGGTGTAGGCCGGCGGATCGCCGCCGTCGTTCTCGATCCAGAAGGCGCCGACTTCGGGGACGCTGACCAGAAGATCGAGGTGCCCATCGCCGTTGAAGTCCGCCGTGGCCCAGGAGCGGGGGAGGGTTGGCAGCGGGAACTCGGTCAGGAGCGGCGCGGGAGTCTTGATGGTCAGCGTTGGCGGATCGGAGTTGGGCAGGTAGTAGGCGATCTCCAATTGGCCCGCGCCGGTGACGAGAAAGACGTCCAGCCAACTGTCTCCATTGAAATCGCCGGTGCCGAGAATGCGCGAGGGCCGGGGGATGTTGCGTTGAAAGAGGCGCCGGAAATCGGGGGCGCTATCGCCCTGGGTGAATCCCTCGTTGAGCAGCAGGTCGAATCGCCCTTCGGCCTGGGTCAGGACATCCATCGTGCCCGATTTGTCGAAATCCGCGACGGCGAATTCGATGGGCAAACCGATGTCGAAAAGAACGCGGACGCTGAAGTCGGGATTGGGGCGCCCATCGTTGATCAGCCACCGCAGGGCGAATCGCTCGCCGCTCGGGTCGGCGCCGGCAAAGACAATGTCCTCGTCGCCATCGCCATCCATGTCGGCGGCGGCGATGCTGGGGGAGGCTCGCTCGACCAGCAGCAGGGGCACGCCGGGCTGGATCAGGAAATCGGGTTTATAGATGTCCAGGTCGGCGATCTGACGGATGTTGCCGTTTTCCGAAATATAGACGATGTCCTTGAATCCGTCGTTATTCAGGTCGAGGCGGGCGCCGGTGCGTCCGCGGGGGAGGATTTGGAGGGCGTCGCGGTCGAAATCCGGCACGCGGGCGCCGAACTCGGCGTGGGCGGGAAGGCCAAACGCGAGGAAGGCGAGAAGAATCAGTAAATGAAAAGCGAGGCGCACGGGTGGTGGGGCGAGGGCGAGTCCGCTGGGGGCATTCCGCGGCAACTAAAGCCGCATATTATTCATGATCGCCGCCGCCGCCCCTTGGCAAGGCCGAAGCGCGGACCGTCTCCGTCCTAGAGCCGCCAATCGCGCGCGGGAGAAATCCTTTGACGGCCTCGGGGCGGAAACCGAACAGTGGCGAAGCCTTCGCCAGCCCCCGCTGGCGCGGGCACCAGGCCTGTTTTTACTCCGGCCTCCATCCTTGAATCCCGCCGAGTGACCGCCGAACCCATGGCCGACACGACCCAGACCGAATCCCCCGCCGCGCCTACGGACGCCTCGCCCGGGCTCCAGGCCCTTATGGCCGATTTCAAGAAGTTGACGCCCCTGGCCCAGGCCGACTTCGCCAGCGCCGACGACATGAAAGCGCTCGACGAAGCCCGCATCGAATGGCTCGGCAAGAAGGGCAAGCTGGCGGACATGAACCGGCGCTTCAAGGAGCTGCCGCAGCAGGAAATCCCCATCGCGGGCAAGATCCTGAACCAGCACAAGGCCCAGATCATCCGCCTGGAAAAAGAACGGCGCGAGGAACTGGAAGCCAAAGAGCTGGAGCAGCGCCTCGTCGCCGAAGCCATCGACGTCACCATGCCCGGCGCCGCCGTGCCCCTGGGGCACATGCACCCGCTGCTGCAAACCCGGCGCCAGGTCGAAGGCATCTTCCGCAACATGGGCTTCCGCATTGTCGAGGGGCCGGAAATCGAGAGCGAGTGGGTCAATTTCGACGCGCTGAACATCGCCTCCGATCACCCCGCCCGCGATATGCAGGACACGTTCTTTACCGACCGCGGCCGGGTGCTGCGGACGCATACGTCGGGCAATCAGATCCGCACCATGATGACCGGCAAGCCCCCCATGGCGGTCATCAGCACGGGCCGCGTCTATCGCTGCGACAGCGACCCGACGCACTCGCCCATGTTCATGCAGATGGAAGGGTTCCTGGTCGATCGCAATGTCTCGATGGCGCACCTCAAGGGCGTCCTGATGGAGTTCGTCCACGCGCTCTACGGCCCGGACACGGCCGTGCAGTTCCGCCCGTCGTTCTTCCCCTTCACCGAACCGAGCGCCGAGGTGGACATCGGCTGGAACCGCGAAAAGGGCGGCGCCGCCAAGGTCGGCGACCCGGACATGCAATGGATGGAAATCCTGGGCTGCGGCATGATCCACCCGAACGTGCTGAAGAATTGCGGCATCGATCCCGAGGAATGGACCGGCTTTGCCTTCGGCCTGGGCATTGACCGCATCGCGATGCTGAAGTATGGCATCAAAGACATTCGATTGCTTTACGAAAACGACCTGCGATTCTTGACCCAGTTCTAAACTCCGCGCCTGCGAAAAGGGGCCCCTCCGCATGAAGATCCTCTGCCTCATTCTGGTGTTCGTGAACGTCGTCCTGTTCGGCGTGGCCGGTTTCCGCCTCCTGACGGCCCAGCCCGCGCCAGCCCGCTCCCTCGAAACCATGCAGCAAAGCGCCGGTGCTCCCGAAGGCTCCTTCTCCGTTCAAGGCATGGAGGACGGCGAATTCGAAGAATCGGCCCCCCGCCGCCCGCCACCCCGCGCCTCTGTCGCCGAAGACGCGGAAGCGCAAGCCATCGAAGACGACTACACCTTCGGCGACCGCAACGAGTACGACGTCGAGGAGTACCTTGACGAAGGCGATCAGGAGATGAAGCAGGAAGGCCTGGATGACGCGAAGAACAAGATCCAGCAGTTGCCGTTTGGGAAGAATAGATGACGCAACCGGATCCTGCCGAAGGGCCAAACGCGCCAAGATACCAGGCGCCGAATTCCCCCTATCCACAACAGCCTTATGCCTACACCAAGCCTCCTCAGGTAGAGATGAATGTGCCTGGGTTGGTGGGTCTTATTTTATCTCTAGTGAGCATCGTAATTTGCGCTGGGTTGATTTCGCCGATCGCGATTATAGTCAGCTGTTTCGGACTAAGAAAACCCAACAAGGGACTTGCAATCGCCGGACTGGTTTTGGGAATTATTGGAATTTTTTTGTTCTTGCTAATGATCATTCCGATTTCCCTCGGATTCTATGAGGGTTATACTGGGAGAAAGCACCTCGATTCGGCTATTCAGGAGTCTTATCTCAGCGACGCTGAATTGGAAGCACTTCGTGATGGGGGTCACAATGCCTCCATTTACAAAGATGAATTGCCTGATTACATTCGCGAAGGTCTTGTGGAACTCGGCCTAGATTTCGTCGATATGCATGGTTTCGACGCGACGAATCCGCTCCCCTCCAACGAGGAAGGCAACCGCATGATTAGAGATGTAATATCATACAGTGCATATTTCCCTGTCTATGAGCGTGTTGACGAGACCACATTCTATCTTGTCGAGGCCGGCAAGGACGGCGATATGGATACCGCTGACGATCAAAGAGTGAAAATCTCCACCCTGCCCTGATCCAGGAGCGATTTCGAGAAACGACTATGCGATTCAACCTGCGCTGGCTGCGCGATTACATCAAGACCGACCTCTCGCTGGCGGAAATCGCCGACGCGCTGACCATGTGTGGGCTCGAGGTCGAGGAAACGATCGATCTCGGCGCCGCGAGCGGCCAGGTCGTGGTCGGCAAAATCCTGGAACTGAAACGCCACCCGGACGCCGACAAGCTCTCCGTTTGCAAGGTTCAGGGCGACGACCCCGAGCCGCTGCAGATCGTCTGTGGCGCCAGCAACATCGCCGTCGGCCAGCACGTGCCGCTGGCCAAGCTGGGGGCCACCCTGCCCAACGGTATGACGCTGAAGCCGACATCCATCCGCGGCGTCGCGAGCCAGGGCATGATGTGCAGCGCGAAGGAATTGGGCGCTGCGGAGGACTCGGACGGCATCTGGCTTTTGCCGGAGACGATGCCAGTGGGCGAGCCCTTCGACGCGTTGATCGAAATCGGCGTGACGCCGAACCGCCCGGACGCGCTGTCGCTGGTGGGCGTGGCGCGCGATCTCTCGGCCAAGACGGGCGCGCCGGTGACTCTGCCGGAAGTCAAATTCCCCGAATCCACCACCTCCGCCGACAGCGAAGCCCGCATCACCGTCGAACCCGCCGCCAAATCCGACTGCCCGCGCTACTGCGCCCGCGTCATCAAGGGCGTCACTATCGGCCCCAGCCCCATCTGGATGCAGCGCCGCCTGGAAGCCGCCGGCCTGCGCCCCCGCAACAACGTGGTGGACGTCACGAACTACGTCATGCTGGAACTGGGCCATCCGCTCCATGCCTTCGATCTCGACACCCTGGCCCGCAAGACCGTCGTCGTGCGCCGCGCCAAGCCGGGCGAGAAGATGAGGCTCCTGGACGACACCGTGGCCCTTCTCGAGCCCACCGATCTCCTGATCGCCGACCCGGAAAAGCCCATCGCCCTGGCCGGAATCATGGGCGGCGGCGAGACGGAAATCAGCGACGGCACGACGAACGTGCTGCTGGAGGCCGCCTACTTCCACCCCGCCACGATCCGCAAGACGGCCAAGCGCCTGGGCAAGAGCACGGACGCCAGCTATCGCTTCGAGCGCGGTACCGACGCCCGCAAACTCACCGTCGCCCTCCACCGCGCGGCGCAACTGATTCAGGAACTGGCCGGCGGCCAAGTCCTGCAAAGTTTCATCGATGTCGGCGGAGCCCAACTGCCCAAGCTCGAACTGATTCCGCTGCGCATTGAACGCTTCCGCGCCCTGACCGGGCTGAACCTGACGGGCCGCGAAATGAGCGATATCCTCCAGCGCCTCGGCTTTGAAATCCACCGCGTGGACAAGGAGCAGCTCGTCGTCCAGGCCGCTTCGCACCGCCCCGACGTCACCATCGAGGTGGACCTGATCGAGGAGATTGCCCGCATCCATGGCTACGGCAAAATCGTCGCCAAGCTGCCCCAGTACCAGATGACGAACGAGGCCCTGCCCCCGAGCCGCGTTATCGAAGACCGCCTCACCACCAGCCTGATCGGCCGCGGCTTCTGCCAGGTCGTGAACTTCGCCTTCGTGTCCGAGGGCGCCAACGTCCTCGCCGGAGCCAGCGACGCCCGCAGCATCGCCGTCCTCAACCCCCTGACCCAGGATCAGGGCGTCATGCGGCGCTCCCTGGTGCCCAGCCTGCTGACCAACGCGGTGCATAACTTCAACAACTTCCAGCCCTCGGCCATGCTCTTCGAAATCGGCCGCACTTACGCCTGGAAAGCCGCCGAATGGGACGAGGAGGGCGAGGACAAGAAAACCCTCGATGTCGCCACCGACGAACCCAACATGCTCTGCGTACTGCTCGGCGGAGAAGCCCCCGGCGACTGGCGCGCCAAGGACCGCCCCTTCGATTTCTACGACGCCAAGGGCGTGGCCGAGTTGCTGCTCGCCGACCTCGGCATTCCCCGCACCGGCGTCGAAGCGGTGAAGGATGTGCCGTGGCTCCACCCGGGCCGGGGCGCCGCCCTCACCAAAGGCAAAACGCGTCTGGCCGTGGTGGGCGAACTGCACCCCGCCATCGCCAAGGAACTCGACCTGAAGAAGCGCGTCTACGTCCTCGAGATTCCCCTCGGCGGCGACTTGCTGGAAATCCTCGGCGAGACCAAATTCAAAGACCTGCCCACGCAGATGGCCGTGAAGCGGGATCTGGCCATTGTCGCCAACCGCACCGTCGCGGCCCAGGACATCGAACGCACCATTCGCTCGGCGGCCCGCGACCTCCTCGAGTCCGTCGCCCTCTTCGACGTGTACGAGGGCCAGGGCGTCCCCGAAGGCAAGCGCTCGCTCGCCTTCTCGCTCACCTTCCGCGCGCCGGATCGCACCCTCAAAGACGACGAGGTCAACGACGCCGTGAAACAATGCGTCGAGGCCCTCGGCAAACGCTTCGGCGCGGAACTGCGCTAACCCGCGAAGGCTCATCCAGGGACGAAAAAAAAACCGATTCGCCCCTTGACAGACCGCCGCCACCTGCGGCAAACAACTCCTCCTTCGTTGGGAACGCTCTCAACAAAGATCCTGCTCCTGTGTAGCTCAATCGGTAGAGCATTCGGCTGTTAACCGAACGGTTGTTGGTTCGAGTCCAACCGCAGGAGCCATTTCTCGAAATCGCACAAAGCGGCCTCTCCGGGGGCCGCTTTTTCTTTTTCCCCAGCCAGCGCAAGTGCAATCACAGCAAATCGTTGGCGCGGCGTTCCGGGATCACGCGCTCGCCGTCCCAGTGGCAGTTCCCTGCCTGCCTATCCCCATCGACACATCCGGCCATCGAGTTTACAGAGTGGGGGGTATGAAACCTCCATGACCTGCTTTTCCAGGGCTTGCCTAAAATCCTCGTATCGCTCTTCGGTGGCCCAGCGTGAGGTATTCTGATGGAGCCGCGCGTTTATCCAGTTCTGGATGGATGCTGAAGGGCGTGCCAAGTCTTCCCTGGGATGCGTGGTTCATGGCGCTCTGGAAAGCGCTCGCCATTTCGGAGAAACTTCCCCATGCAGAGTGGTTTCTTCAAAAAATGCGGAGCATGGTGCTCCTGGAAACGGTACTCCTGGAAACTCTGGTTTCCTTGCTGAACCCGGTTGGGGGGCGGTCGCCTAAGCGAAGGAGCCCTTGAGGCCGAAGAGGGTTGAGGGGGGAGAGCGAAGCGCTGGGTTGAGATAAATTGGTGGAGCCGGGGGGAGTTGAACCCCCGTCCGAAGACTCTTCAAGTGCAACTCGTTCACGGGCGTAGCCGCTCAGTTTAGAGGCTCGGCGGCAAGCCTATGGGTGCCTGTCTCTCCAGGCTGTCCACCCGTCTTTCCGGATCTGTCACCCCGTCTGTCCGAGGTGTCTGAACTCCCGCTTTAACCTTGGCGGAACCAGGGCCGGAATTCTGTTGCTAGGTCTCCAGCGGACCCCACCTCAGTTAGGCGGCGAGAGCCACCGGCTGAGGAGCGATGTCTACCACATTGGCGACAGTTATTGGTTCGACCGGTTATTTTACGAGGCCAACGATCATCCTCGGCCCGAATCATCACACTCTCCGCTAGCCTCCGTCGAAACCCGACGGCCCCACAGATAGCCCGGCGGCCGCGTTCGCTAGAGCGGCAACCGGATGAAACGGCCGCACTTCCGCACGGCAGAGGTATCCTATCGAGACGAGCGCGGATTGCAAGTCCAATCGGGCTCCCTCGTCCGCCTTTTCTTCGCTCCAACGATCCGCACCCCTGAAGCGCTTCATCGCGTGACGAGCCATTGCCTCCGCACACGCTCTTAGAAAGCGCTTTACCAGGACGCAGAGCGCTTTTGTTTTTGGCGATTTTCAAGGCAGTCCGATTTTTTCATCGAAAATGTGGAAAAATTCCTTGCAAGACGATAAAGCGCTATGTAAGGCCTTTTCTTGAACGCGACAACAAGCGTCGCTCGGTTGTTACAAACGGGTTTTGCAAACTCGGAGTCGCTCAATCTCGATCGAAAACTCACCCAGGGCCACTCTCACGGCCTTCCTTCCCATTCCGACCTTCACTCACCACAGGGAGATATGACCATGATGAAGACACTCGCCACCACCCTTACCGCAGGCCTCCTGTCCGGCGCGCTGCTCGCCGGCGCACCGCTCGCCGGCACTTCCGCTCAGGCGGAAACGGGCGACGAGATCATGCTGCAGGGCTTTCACTGGAACGCCTGGAAAGGCTATCAGGGCCAAAACTGGTACAACACCCTGGCCGGAGCGGCCGGTGACATCGGCGGCGCGGGTTTCGACATCGTCTGGTTCCCTCCGCCGTCCAAGACGGCCGACAACGTTGGCTACCTGCCCAACGAATGGTACGTCCTGACGTCGAACTACGGTAACATCGGTGCGTTGCAAGGTGCGATCGGGGCTATGCACGGCCAGAACATCTTCTGCGTCGCGGACATCGTCGTGAACCACCGGGTCGGCACGTTCGGCTGGGCCGACTTCACCAACCCGTCCTTCGCCGACAACAACGCCGCTGTGGCGGCGGGCGATGAATACTGCTGCGAAACGGGCAATTGGGATACGGGCGAGGCCTACGGCGCCGCCCGCGACTTGGATCACACGAACTGGAGCGTGCGGAACGAAATCAAGAACTGGCAGTCCTGGCTCGCCGGCAACGTCGGCTTCGATGGCTGGCGCTACGACCTGGTGAAGGGTTTCTCCGGCAACTACGTGAAAGAGTACAACGATGCGTCCTCGCCCTACATCTCCATCGGCGAGTTCTTCGACTACGACACCGGCGCGGTGGTCGGCTGGATTGACTCGACGCAGGGCGCGTCGCGCGCGTTCGACTTCCCGACCCGCAACAATCTCTACCTGGCGACGACCCGGGGCGAGTACTGGCGCCTGGCGAACAACGGCGTGCCCACTGGCGTGATCGGCGCCTGGCCCCAGAAGGCCGTGACCTTTGTCGAAAACCACGACACGGAAGAGGCCCGCGGCGGCGAGTACACCCCGCCTTTCCCCACGAACAAGACGATGGAGGGCTACGCCTACATCCTGACGCACCCGGGCATTCCCTGTGTGTTCTGGAACGACTGGTTCTGGGATCACCGCAACGCGATCAATGAACTGATGGCGATCCGCGAAGCCCAAGGCATTTTCGATGGGTCCACCGTCAGCATCCAGCAGGCCACCGGCAGCGTTTACGCCGCCATCGTCAACGGCAACACGGCGATGAAGATCGGCCCCGGCAACTGGACCCCCTCGGGCGATTGGTCGCTGGCCGCTTCGGGGACGAACTACGCCGTCTGGACCACCGGCAGCGGTGGCGGAGGCGGCGGCGGGGGCGGTGGCACGGGCTGCGAAGGCTGCCCCACGACCGTCACCACGGACCCGGCCAGCCCCACCGAAGGCGAAACCGTCACGGTCTGGTATCCGTCCAACGGCCGTCCGCTTCAGGGCTCCTCAAACGTGAACCTCTACTATGGGTTCGACGGATGGACCGGCGTGCAGCAGGTCGCGATGAGCAACCAGGGTGGCGGTACGTTCTCTGTGGACATCACCCTGCCGGACCCGAGCAGCGAACTGAACTTCGTGTTCAACAACGGCTCGAGCTGGGATAACAACAGCGGCCAGGACTGGAACGTCGCGATCGCCAGCAATGGCGGTGGCGGCGGAGGCGGCGGTGGCTCCGATGTGTACTACATCGAAGCGCGCCACAGCGGCAAGGTCCTGCAAGTGGCCAACACATCGACCGCCAACGGCGCCAATGTCGAGCAGTGGTCGAACACCGGCAGCGACTTCCAGAAGTGGGACGTGGTCGAGGTCAGCGGCGGGTACTATCGCATCACCAACGTCGGCAGCGGCAAATCTCTCGATGTCTCCGCGGTTTCCACGGCCAATGGCGCGAACGTGCAGCAGTGGGATTACGTCGGCGGCGGCAATCAGGAATGGGCTCTGGCGGATGTGGGCAGCGGCTACGTGTCGATCCGCGCCCGGCATAGCAACAAGGCCCTGGATGTCTCGGGCATTTCGACCGCCAACGGCGGCAACATTCACCAATGGGATTACCTGAGCGGCCAAAACCAGCAGTGGAAACTGGTTCCGGTGCAGTAACAAGCCAAGACCCTGACAGGAAAGCGAGAAGCCGCGGGAGCGATCCCGCGGCTTCTTTGCGTTCAGGACAGGGCGTCGCCTTCGGCTTGGCTAGACCACAAATCGCGTCCCGGGCAGGGCCCCCACCTCGCGATAGATGGCCTCCACGTCCTCGAAGGTGTCGTGGAAGACCTCGAAGCGATAGGCGGTGTAGTTGCCCTTGGAGGACTGCTTGTAGCTGCGGCCGCGGATGTTGTCCTCTCCGGCGATACGGGTCAGGATGCCTTCGAGCCGGGCGTGGTAGGTGGGTGAGGAGAGACCGACAAAGCTGTACTTCACCACGGTCGGCAGGTCCAGGTTCTCTTTGACTTGTTGCGGGTGGTTGAAGGGCGATTCCACGGGCAATCCTTTCGCCAGGTCATGTGTCGCCCAGCATGGGGGGCGGCGGGGAAAAATGCAAGGTTCCATTCGCCGCGCAAGGGAGAAACCCGTCCCCTCCACTGGCCATCGCTCGCCCCAACAGGGAAAACCCCACCCTCGCCGTGGCGAGGGTGGGGTCCGCCCTTGTGCTCAGTCAGAGTGGAAGAGGTGTCGGGATTACTGCTTCACCAGGCGGACCGCATCGGCGATCACGTAGGTTCCGGAGCTGGTCCAGCAGGAGAGCGCCACGCGGGTCGAGTTGCCCGCCGCCATGTTGTACGTGCCCAGGAGCACCCACTGGCCGCCTTGCGTTTGCTGGTTCTTGTAAACGGTGGAGGAGCCGCCCGTGTGATAGACGACATAGGGAGCGGAGGAGGCGCGGTTGCTGCCGGAGGCCCAGCGCGCGTACACCTTGTAGGTGCCGCCGCTCAGGTTGGCTTTCCAGGTGGCGGCGTCGCTGGTGCTGGCGGTGGCGCGGACCTGATAGTTGGAGCCGTAGTAGCCGGAGGTGGAGCTGGACGCCCACCAGTTCGACGACGCCGTGAAGCCCGAGGTGCCGTTGTCCACGATGACCTCTTCGCTGCTGCCGCCGCCGGTGTTGAAGATGCCCAGGACGCTGACCACACTGCGCTGGTAGCCGTCGCTCGGCGTGTTCACGACGCCGTTGCCCGAAGTCCACATCGTCGTCGAGCCGCCGCCGTCCAGGTTCATGGCGTCCGTGCAGCCCAGCCAGGTCATGTAGGTGGCGAGTTCGCTGAGCGTCATGCCGGCGCCGGCGCTGGTGCGGCCGTCGATCGTGACCAGGAAGAGCTTCTTGCCGCCGTTGTTGAAACCCACCGCCGTGCGGGGGTTCCGGTTCGCATAGGAGGAGTCGAAGCCTTCCTGCGATTGCGTCACATTCACCGACCCGTTCGTGACCAGGTTCGGGCCACCGCCCAAGGCATCGTTGACGGCGGACCAGGAGTTGGTGGAGGCGATCCAGTCGATGTCGGCCGTGTCCGTGCCCTGGTTGATGCCGAGCGTGGCGCGGGCGGGCTTCCAGCCGGGGTTCGTGTCGAGCACCGTGCCGTTTATCTTGATCATCGAAACCGACGAGCAACTGCCGAAAAATCCGCCGTTGATGGCGGCCACGGCGCCGAAGCCCTGGGCGATGCCGCTGGTGGTCGAGCAGCCCGAGCTGGCCTTGAGCGGCTGGACCTTTACCGCGCTGTTGGTGAGGTCCACTTCCAGGACATTGACGGTTTGCTTGCCGCCGAAGAGCGACGGGTAAACCTTGTTTTTCCAGACCACGCCGGGCGAGACGTTGACCGACGTCCAGGCGTTGTAGCCCGCCGTGGCGGGGACGACGAGGGCGCAGACGAGGGCGCACAGGAGGAGCTTGAACGAGAGTGAAGAGAGCGAGCGAGGAGTCATGAGACGATGGCTTTCTATCGAAAAACTAACAGTTTGGAGTGAGAAGGAGGGGGAAACCGGGGTGGGAGCCGACTTTCCCCCAATGGTGGGAAACCTTCTTTTTCCTGCGAGAGAACGGGTGCGGCCGGGTGGGAAAGCGGCGGCACCCATCGGGTCTCTCGGAGGATCGCAAGCCCGGCGCGAAGGGTGGGATGCGGGGCTCGCGATATTCCCCGGGAACTGCAAGAGCGGAGCCAGACTGGGAAATCGCAGGAAAATGGCGCCAGCTCTGGGATTTCGGTGGCAGAGGCCCGCCAACCACCCCCGCGCCGGGCGAACAACCTTTGTTGTGGACAGCGGCCCGAAGGCGAAAGAACCCCCCGAAATCCCGGCCCGCCCGGCTCGAATCACAACTCTTTTTGAATCACAACCAGCGTTGTAAACCTTTGCTGAAGCTGGCTCTCAATCGATTTCGGCGAGGGAATTGCAGGGAACTCATTGCATCCAATTTCGCCCCTTCTCCGCAGGACCTTCACTTCCCTCTTTCCAAGCTCCCACGCCTTCCGCTATGCCCTTGTCCCGGAGCCCGCGCGACACCTCGCTCCCTTCCGCTGACGACCGTTGCCTTCTTCGCCCGGGGGTGCGCCGCCGATGTCCCCGAACCTCGCTTTCCTTTCCGCCGCCGATTCCGGTGATATCGGCGGGTTGCGCGCGGCCTTGGCCTCGGGCGCCGCCCTGGAATTCCGTTCGCGCCAGAACCTGACGGCGCTGATGAAAGCCGCCGCCCGCGGGCATTTGCTGGTGGTCGAGTACCTGCTCGACCATGGCGCCGATCCCGCCGCTCTGACCAGCCACGGCCTCACCGCCTTGCACTTCGCCATTCAGGCCCAGCACCGCGACACCGCCGCGTGTCTGATCCGCCGGGGGGCGCCCCTGCAAGCCACCCGCTCCATGAGCGCCCCACTGCTCTGGGCGTCCCAGCGCGCCACCGATCAGGCCGGCTGCTTCGACATCGTGGAAATGCTGCTGAATGCCGGCGCCGATCCCAACGCCGCGGATCAGCACCTGGGCAATCGGCCCCTGCACCACGCCGCGCTGCGGGACGACCTCGCCCTGGCGCGCCTGCTCTTGCGTCACGGCGCCGATCCGGCCGCGGTCAATTACCAGCAGGAATCCCCGCGCTACACCGCCCATCGCCATCAGGCTAGTCTGGCGCTGCGGCGTTTGCTGGGCCCGAGGGAGACCGGCTAAGCCGCGTCCCAATCGCCTTTGTTGACGACCAACTGGGGATAGGGGATTTCGATGCCTTCCGCGTCCAGCCGGGCTTTGATGGCCTGCAGCGTCTCGGACATGATGGGGCCGAAATTGTCGTTCACGGTCCAGACGCGGATCGCCAGGTTCACCGACGAATCGGCCAGCCCGGTCACGACGACCTGGGGCGCGGGATCCTTCATGACGCGCTCGTCGTTTTCGACCATTTCCTTCAGCACGGCGATGGCCTTGGCGATGTCGGCGCTATAGGAGACGCCCACACTGAATTCCGCGCGGCGCGAGCCGTTGACGGTATAGTTCACGATCGGAGCGCCCCAGACCTTGCCGTTGGGAATGACCACCCGGCGGCCATCGAAGGTCTTCAGAGTGGTCGCGGAAAGGTCGATGTCGACAACGATGCCGGTGTAGCCGGCGGCATCGACGACGTGACCGTTCTGGAACGGATTGTTGAGCAGGATCATGAATCCGGCGGCGAGGTTCCCCAGCGATTCCTGGAACGCGAACCCGATCACGAAGCCCAGAACGCCCACGCTGGCCACCAGCGGCGCGACGTGGACCCCGGCCTGACCCAGCACCAGAATCCACAGCAGCACCCAGAGCCCCTTGCCGGCGATGCTGATGGTGAAGTTCTCCAGCATCGGACTGAAGCGGTCGCTCTTGTCCGCCGCGCGGCGCATCACCCCAAGAAGCGTCCTGATGAGGATGGCCCCGATGAGCAAAATCGCCAGCGCGGACAGCATATTCGCAAGAAAGGTCGCGCCGTTGGCCACGATCCACGCGCGGGCCACCGGATAGGCGGTTTGCAGGGTCAGTGTAGTCACTTCGTCTTCCATGGTTCGATCGAGGCCTTCCATCCGTTGAAGTCGTTGAACCATGGAAGGGAGCGGGGAAGAAGCTGTCAACGCGGCGGAGGGCGGCGGACCGCCAATGACAGAGGCGAGCCGGAAATGCTGTCCGGCTTATCTCCGAATCTGATCAAGGAGATCTTTCAGGTCCGTCGGCATGAAGGGCTTGTACAGGAACCCCGCCAAGCCCCGCGTCTTGAAGAACTCGCCCGCTTTCGTTTCGTTGTAGCCGCTCATCAGAATGATGGGGACGGAGGCGTCGAGGCGCCGCATTTCCAGGAAGGCCTCTCCGCCGTCCATGCGGGGCATGGATAAGTCCAGCAGCACCAGGTTCACCGAACCCATATGCTCGACGAAAAGGTCGACACCCTCGCGCCCATCGGCCGCCTCGACCACATCGTAGCCGAAGAAGGTGAGCATGTCGCGGGTGACATCGCGGACCACTTCCTCGTCCTCGACGAGGAGCGCCATCCCCTTCCTTTTCTGTCCGAGTACCGGCATGCGCTCGATGGTTTCGACCCCCGATTCGGGGTCGGCCACCACGGCGGGGGTCGAGAGCGCGGGAAAGGACACGCGGATGGTGGTGCCGCGGGCGGGGGCGCTGTGGACGTGGATCAGGCCCTGGTGCGAGCGCACGACGCCGAGCACGGCGCTGAGCCCGAGGCCGTGGCCCTTTTGAGGCTTGGTGGTGAAGAACGGGTCGAACATCCGTTCCATCGTTTCCGGCGTCATCCCCGCCCCCGAGTCCTTCACCTCGACGAAGGCGTACCATCCGGGGCGCGCGTCCTCGGGCGGCAGGGCGGCGCGCAGAATCGCCGTTTCGTCCGCCTCCCAAACCCCGGTCCGCACCGCGATGCGGCCCGCGCCGTCGGCCAGGGCGTCGGACGCGTTCACCACCAGGTTCAGGACGATCTGGCGCACCTGGGAGGAATCCACCCGCACCGCCGGCAGCTTCGCCGCCAACTCCTCGGTGTACTCCGCCTTCTTCGAACGAGACAGCTCCAGCAGCGCTTCCATGTCGCGCACCAGGCTGGAGAGATCGATGTCCTCGACGACGAACTTGCCTTTGCCGCTGTAGGCAAGGAGCTGCTTGGTCAGCTCGGCGGCGCGTCTGGCGGTGGTTTCGATGCGCTGGAGGGTGCCCCGCGCCGGATCGCCCGGCGGCAATTCCAGCAGCGCCATCCCGGCGGCGCCCAGAATGCCCACCAGCATGTTGTTGAAATCGTGGGCGATGCCGCCGGCCATCAGGCCCAGGCTCTCCAGCCGTTCGCTGTGGAGACGGCGCGACGTGTCCTCCAGCGGGTCGTCCGCCGCCAGCGCCGTGGTCAGCACCAGGCTGCGCCCGTCCGCCGTGCGGCCGAACGGCTGATGCGCCAGCGTCCAAAGCCGAGCCGTGCCCTTCTCGGGCCGCAGCGTCACCGTCCCATCGTCCCACCGCTCCTCGAGCCGGAAGAGCGAGCGTACCTCCTGGGGCGAAGGCAGGCGCTCGCGCGGGAAACACCTCGCCACCCAATCGCCATAGGTGGGCAGCTCAGCCATCGTCAGACCCAGCGCCTTTTCGAAGACCTCGCTGACGATCAGGATTTCCCCGTCCTGCGCGTGCAGCAGGGCCACCACTGGCAATTGGCGAACGCCGCGCGCGCGCCAGGACTCGAGGCGTTCGATGCGAGCCTGCAGAATCTCGGCGCGTTCGCGGGTGGGGTGCTGGAAGTCGGAGGGCATGGGGGGAGAAGGCCGCAGGCGAGAGGATGCGGGTCAATAGTTTCAGGCTGAACTGAGCGGGCAAGAGCACTTTGCCAAGCGCGGGGTGAAATCCTTGCGGGGAAAGCCTTTTGACCGAACGCCGGTCCTGCAGGGATTTCGAGGCGGCCGAAAGTGAGCCTGGTGGAGTTTGATACCAGGAGGCGCTCCAGGTGTCGGATCGAATCCCAAATCATCCCCTCCGTCCGTGTTCATCCGTGGCCGGTTTTCTTATTCTCCCCGCCCCCGCTCGCTCTCATCCGCCCCGCCCGCGAAAAATCGCTATCGCTCCGGCCCCGCCCGGCCTTACAAAACCGCCCCTGATCGAGTCCCTCCGCCGGAAAGCGCCCGCACCCGACCGCCATGAAAGCCCACGTCCATCCCGCCACCAAGCCCTTGAGCGGCGTCATCGAACCGCCCTCGTCCAAGAATTACACCCTGCGCTACGTCATCGCCAGCGCCTACGCCCCCGGCGCCAGCGTCGTCCATCGGCCCGCCGTGCAGGACGACAGCACGGCGCTGGTGCGGTGCCTGAAGCAGTTCGGCGCGGCGATCACGGCGCTCGACCGCCAGGGCCGGGCCGTGGACTTCACCGTGGCGAACGCGGGCGTGGTGGATCGGCTCGAGATCATCGGCTTTGGCGCGGCGCCGAAAACGCCCGCCGGGGTCGTGGACCCGGACAACGCGGGGGCCGTGCTCCGCATGCTGATCGGCGTGGCGGCGCTCTGCGAGGGCGAAGTCCGCTTCGACACGGCCCACCACAAGGAATCCCTGGGCAAGCGCCCCAACCGCGACCTGCTCGACGCGCTGGAGCAGCTCGGCGTCGAGACCGAGTCCCGCGGCGAGGAAGGCGCTCTGCCGCTGGCCATCCGCGGAGGCCGCCCCCGCATCAAAGCCCACATCGCCGCCCGCCGCAAAGAGCTCGGCCTCGACGAGTTCGAGCCCTTTCCCGTCACCGTGTCCGGCGCCGTCAGCAGCCAATTCCTTTCGGCGCTGCTGTTCATGGCGCCGAACCTGGATGAAACCGTCCGCATCAGCGTCACCGGCAGCCTGCGCAGCGTGCCCCTGATCGAAACCACGCGGTCGGTGATGCGCGACGCGGGCATCGAAGTGGAAAGCGACGCCGACCGGCTGATCCACCAAATCCGCCGCAGCCGCAGCGCCTACGCGGCCCGGCGCTGGGACGTGAACGGCGATTGGCCCGGCAGCGCCGCCATCCTGGCCGCCGCCGCCGTCGTCCCCGGCAGCGACATCGCCATCCGCCGCCTGAAAGACGACGAACAGGGCGAGCGCCGCTGCATCGAATTCTACCGCGCCATGGGTTGCCATGTGGCCTACGAACCGGTCGAGGGCGAGAGCGGCCTGGCGCTGCGGCTTCGCGCGCCCGAGGGCCACATCCAGAGCGCCCGGATCAATGGCGACCTGTGCACCGACGCCGTGCTGGCGATGATGTCGGCGGGGGCCTGCGCCGAAGGCGTCAGCAGGTTCCTCGGCATCGGGAACCTGCAATTCAAGGAATGCGACCGGGTCCGCGAACCCATCGCCGAGCTGCGGAAAATCGACTCCACAGGCCCGCCGAGCGGTATCCCACCGGCTGGCTGGGACTGGGAGAGCGCCGCCTCCGTCGCCGAATGGGAGCCAAACGACAACCCCGACGTCATCCAGATGATGGGCCGGCCCGAGGGATTCGAGGGCGGTATCGAAGTCGATGGCCGCGGCGACCACCGGGTCATCATGATGCTCAGCGTGGTGGCGCTGCGCTGCCGTCTTGGCCTGACCGTCACCGGCGCTCACCATGTGGCGAAGTCTTTCCCCGGATGGTTCGAGACCCTCGGCGCCATGGGCGCGAAAATTGATTTGATCGAAGACCTCTAGAGGCGCCCCCGCCCCTGCCGGGCCGGGCGTCCCCAACCGCGAGACAAAGGACGCGCCCATGCGCCACGGACAATACGGAATCGGACCCCTGGGCGGCAGCATGCCGCCGGTGACTCTGACCTTGCTGATCGCCAATGTGGCGGTTTTTCTGCTGCAATCGCTTCCGCTGGTGAACCAAATCGGAATGCTCGAACCGGGCGACGTGGTGCGGGGTCAAGTGTGGCAGCTTGTCACGTATGGCTTCCTGCATGGGAGCCTGGGACACATTCTGGCCAATGGCCTGGCGCTGTTTTTCTTCGGACCGATCGTTGAGCGGTACCTTGGCAAGGGCAAGTACCTCGCCCTCATCTTCTCGGCCATTCTGACCGCCGGCATCGCCCACACGGTGATTTACCTGATCGCCGGTTATCCCAGCGTCGGCCTCGTCGGCTTCTCGGGCGCGGTGTTCGCCATTCTGGTGGTGGCGCTGTTCGTGGCGCCGGACTCGACGGTCTTGCTCTATGCCATTATTCCCATGAAGCTCAAGACGATGGTGATTCTGTTCCTCGCCTGGGAAGTCTGGATGACCTTCGCGCAGGGCCTTGCCGGCCAGGTCAGCCACATTGGCCATCTCGCCGGAGCCGTGATCGGTTTCGCCTTCATGCTGGCGCCGCGCTTCCTCGGCGGCGGTGGGGGCGGGGGCCGGGGCCGGCGCCGCTTTTCTCCCAAAGAGAAATCCCAGCGGCTCTCCATGGGGCACCCGGGCCGCAGCAAGAACGCCAGCGACCTCTACGACGATCCGCACTGGAAACTGGATCAGTAGCCACCCCGGCGCCGTCCTTGCTTCGCTGTGGGGGACACCTTTTCCTCCCTAAAGGACCTATTCTCCCATGAGCCTTCTCGACGCCCTCGATCACGATTACTTCATGGCGTTGGCCATCACGAAAGCCAGCCACAACCCTCGGCAGCCCTTTGGCGCCGTGATTGTCCACGCGCCGACGAAGACGCTGGTGGCCGAGGGTTGCAACGCGACTTACCGCGATTGCACGCTGCACGGCGAAATCGTGGCGATTCAGGACATGGAAGCGAAAAAGCCCGGTCTGCCGCGCGACGAGATGGTGCTCTACACCACCGGCGAGCCCTGTCCCATGTGCGCCGCGGCCATTGTCTGGTCGGGGATTGGGGCGGTGGTGTACGCCTCGGACATGGCGGCGCTGGAGCGGGCCGGGTTCAAGACCTTCGATCTGCGCGCCGAAGACGTCACCGCCAAAGGCCCCCGCCCGGTGCCCTATCTGGGCGGGGTGCGGCGCGGGGAAACAGACCCGATGTTCGTGGAGGCGATCGAGCGGGGCGGCCAGGGATAGGGGCCGGAGGAGGCTGACGATGGGTTGCGGGAAACTTTCTGCCCGCCTTCCGGTCGGCATTGACAAAGACTGCCCGCAAGAGTCTATGCAGCCTATTCTGCATGATGGGGTTTGGAAGAAGGAGGCTTCTAAAATCCAAGCCCGAATCCGCCGAATCGTGTCCTAAAAAACTTGGTAGAGCTGACAGTCCCAGGTTCGGAAGGATAAACGGAGGGAGTGCCTGAGAAGGCCTCCCACGCCCCTTTTCTTGTGGAGCCTTTACGCTTCATGTTTTCGAAAACTTTCTTGGTTTTTGGCTCGACGAGCCTTCTCCTCGCTTACGCCCTCGTGCCCTCCGCCGCTCTGGGCCAGGCCTTTTCGCTTTCCATCACGGAGCAATGGACCACCAACACCACGCTCCTGGCCGCTGTCCAGAATGGAAACGAAGCCCGTGGCGTCGGTTACGACGGCACGAACTTCATCGTCGCTGTCGGCGACAGCGGCACCGGCACTCGTTCCCTCAGCGCTATTGACCCGGCCAATGGCGCGGTACTGGGAACCCTGAGCCTGACCGTCACCGATCCCTACGATGCGGACAACGATTCCTTCACCACCGATACGTTCACATTCGCTTCGAGCGTCGGTCCCTACGATATCGCGACGGCGGTGGACGGCTCGATGTACGTCTGCGCGTTTCCGAGCGCCGCGGCGGGCCGCGTGATCGCCCGCATCGAGGACTTCACCCTGGGCGCCAGCCCTCGCGCCGTCGCCGTCCCGGTCGATCTGGCGGGAACCACCGCTATCGATCTGCGCGCCCTTTCCGTCGCTGGCAGCGGCACCGGAACGCTGATCTATGCCCCCACGGCAAATACCGGAACCACATCGCCCTTCCGCGTTTACAGCACCAGCAACGGCAACAGCTTCACGTCCGCCGAGTTGGTGGACCTGGCGACGGACCCCCGCTCGGTCCATGCGATCATCGCCAAGCCCACGAACACTGGCGCCGATGGCGACGTGATTTGGTGCAGCGTCAGCGGCGGAGCCATCGAGCGTTGGGTCCGCACCGGCGGAACCTGGGTTCGAGACATCGCCTTTGGCACGGCCGGCGCCCCGAACAGCGCCTCCGCCGGCGACTCGATTTCCGTGGTCGGTGGCGACTACGCCTCCATCGGCGGCGAAGACATCGTCATCGTGATGCGGGGAACCTCGACCAGCAACGAACGCAACCGCGTCTATTTCCTGAATGGCGACAATGGCGCCGTTTTGACCACCTATCAGGTTGGCCTGAATGGTGTGGAGACCAGCGGTGGCAACGGTGACGTCAGCGTCGTCGAGACTTCGGCCACCACCGGCGAAATCGCTTTCGTGTCTCCCGACCGACACCGCTACGGCCTGCTGAGTTACTCGACCGTGGCCGCCACGGAAGTCACCGCCGGCGCGATCGTCATCAACGAAGTCGGCACCCTGGAGACCGGTACCGACGACGCCGAATTCATCGAACTCTACGGCACGCCCGGCCTCGACCTGTCGGACCTGGAAGTGGCTTTCGTGAACGCGGGCTCCGTGGCGACGCCCAGCGGCAACACCTACAACTCGTTCAGCCTCTCGGGCCAGACGATGCCCGGCGACGGTTACTTCGTCCTCGGATCTTCGCTCGTGCCCAACGTGGACCTGGTGGTCTTGCCGGCGACGAACCTGATTCAGAACGGAGACCCGGACGCCGTGGTGATCCGTTCAAAGTCCACCGGCGCGATCCTCGACTCGATGTCGTACTTCACGAATTACAGCACCACGCCGGGCGTCCCGGTGAACATCACCCTGCCCAACGCCATCGTCGAAGGCGGCGACGGCGCAGGCAGCGGCGGTGACGACACCTTCAACACCCAGATCGGCCTGGCCACCGCCATCGCCCGGATCGACACGAGCGTCGGACGCTTCCCCGACGGCGTGGATACGAACAACAACTTCTTCGATTTCAACCCTCTGTGGAACGGCCGTTCGCCCGGTCTGTCGAACGCCACGAGTTCGGTGGCGATTCCCCAGACCGACGACTTCGCCACCACCGACGGCGTAAAGCTGACCTTCGGATACACCTTTGTGGCGGTGCAGGTGCATGACATCTCCGCCGCCACACCGGTCATCGCCGTGGCATCTCCGGACCCGGTCACGTCCTCGTCCATCGCGTCGGTGAAGGACAACTCGGGCGGCGGCGACGAAGCGATTCTCGCCAACATCCTGGCCCGCGACATGAGCGTCCTCGGCGACTTCTACGCCGGTCCTATTTCGACGGTGGCCGACGGTACGGAAGTGGGCACCTTCATGGCTCTCTACAGCAATGGCTTCCAAGCCAACGCCAACTCGGCCTCAGATATCACCTCGCCCATCGGCACCTACGGCGATTCCTACTACGGCTTCTGGATCGACTATGTCGCCGGCACCGTTCAGGCCGTCAGCGTCCTGAAGAGCGTCCCCACAAACGTCGGCTCGCCGGTTGCCGTTTCCACGGGATGGAGCACGCTGGGCGTGAACACCACGAATGGCGAAGTGCGCTTCACGGTGAATGGCGAACTGACCGCCAGCCTCTCCAGCCAGACCGCCCGCGCGGGCACCGTCGGCATCGGCTATCGCGAGACCTCGACCGGCAGCACTGGCCAGGTCCGCAACAACTTCGACAACCTGCGCGTTCTCGCCCCCTCGGCCGACATCGACTCGTCCCCGACACTCAACTTCGGCTCCACGACCACTGGCAACCCGGTGGATATCGCGGTTCCGATCCGCAACTACGGTCTCTCGGACTTGTCCATCAGCGGCGTCGCCGCGGTGGGTGCCAGCACTGGCTACTCCATCCAAGGCGTCGTGCCGACGCTCGTGGCGGCGGGCCTGACAGCAAACTCGATGATTATCCGTTTCAACCCGCCTTCCACCGGCACGTTCAACGAGACCTTCGTGATCTCGAGCAACGATCCGGACGAAGCGGAGTACGAAATCTCCGTCACCGGCAACTCCGGTTCGTCGGTCAGCGAATGGTTGATTCTGAACGACTAAGCGCTGCTTTCAAAGCGGAACGTATCACCTGAGACAATCGAGCGCCCGGGCCGGTGGAGACTGGCTCGGGCGCTTCTTTTTCAGTCTGGGTGCGCTTCTATCGGTGCGGGACCCGAAGGCTCTCGAGAAGTCCTCTCGATCAGGCCAATCCGGTGGAGGTCCAGGACGTAGGTTGCGACCCACTCGGGGTAATGCGCCCTCTGCTCCTCGGGAATTCGACGAAGCCGATCCAGGTTCACGTTCGTGGCGAGGCTTCCTCCATACCAGGATGCCGCACCCAAGGCGGTCATCCACCCCGCCATGGAATAGACTTCCCCAACCACTTTGGCTGAATCGATAGTTTGAATTTCCAGGGCGAAGATGGACATGAGAAGGACGGTCTTGATTACCAGGAGAATGAGATTGAGGCGCTTCTTCCGGTTTACAAAACACTTCCCCGCGATCAGGTCAGCAGCGATGCTGAAGGTGGCAATGGATTTGAAAAAATACAGCAATCCGAGGCTCAACACAGCCGGTGCCACACCAGGTGGCCAGCGATCGGCAAAGACTTGAAAGCCGAGAATGGCGGCAAGATAGGCTGCGGTGACTGAGTTTTCGATTTTCCAGATCAAGGCGTTCGTCTGCCTTCCAGCCAGACAAGGGGCTAACGAGTCTTAGCGCTCACCTGGTAGAATGCGTCGGTTCTTCTCATCCCGGAAAACCCTCCGCCTGCTGAACCCGCTCGGCCTGGCGGGCGTGGCGTTGGCCGTGGAGGGCCAGGATGCGGAAGTCGTCCGCCGCGCTGAAGCGAATCAGCCGCGACTCCGGCGAAGCGAGCTTCACACGAGAAAGGTTCGTCCGCTGGGCGTGCTCGGCCAGAAGCGCCGCCAACTCGGACTGCTTTGCGAGAAACGCCTCCACATCGGCGGCGGAGGCCTCGGGATTGGGCTGGAAGGAGCCGGGAGCCTTGAGCTTTATCTTCCCATCCGGGTGTACGCCCTTGGCCAACATCCGGCCGATGAAGGTTGGCCGGAAATCGCCATCGGCCGCGCCGGAGGCCGTGTCCGCGGCGGCCAGCGCAGGGCGCAGGACCTCCAGATATTGGCGGTTCGTGCTGGCCAGGTGGGCGGCGATTTGAGCCAGGGACCACGCCTTCGCCGCAGGCCGCCTAGCCAGCGCCTCGGGCGAAAGCGCCTCGACCGCTTCGAAATCCCTCTTCGCTTCCGCGAACCGGGCCTGAAGCTCCGCTGAGAGTTCGGCTTGGGTCAGTGTCATGGAAGGAGGAGCTTGAGCGAGCGACGGCCTCACTCTACCTTCCAGGTCGACCGGCCGTTGATGAGCTTCTGCAAGTCCCCCTTGCCCTTCGCTTCGACGATGTCCTCGACCTGCTGATTCACCAGGTCGTCGTAGGTGGGGCGCAGCACGGCGCGCAGGATGCCGATGGGCTCGGGGAAGTGGGGATAGCGCATGCGGGCGAGCATGTAATGGACGCTCTCCGGCGCCTGCTCGTCATGCACGATCAGGTCGTCCTTGGTCACGCCGTCCTCGCCGATCTTGACGACCTTGAGTTGCTGGCCGTCCATCTTGATGCCCTTGTCGAGGTCCTTGCCGAAGATGAGCGGCTGGCCGTGGACGAGTTCGATGACGTGCTCGTCGCGGATCTTGCGGTCCTGGGCATAGTTGAACGCGCCATCGTTGAAGATGTTGCAGTTCTGGTAAATCTCCACGAAGGCCGTGCCCTTGTGTGCCGCGGCGCGCTCCAACGTGGCGATCATGTGCTTCTGGTTCATGTCCACCGTGCGCGCCACGAAGGTGGCTTCGCTGGCCAGCGCGATGGAAAGCGGATGCACCGGGTAATCGAGCGAGCCCAGCGGCGTGCTCTTGGTCTTCTGGCCGAAGGGCGACGTGGGCGAGTACTGGCCCTTGGTCAAGCCGTAGATCTGGTTGTTGAAAAGCAGCACGCGGAGGTTCACGTTGCGGCGCAGGGCGTGCATCGTGTGGTTGCCGCCGATCGAGAGCGCATCGCCATCGCCGGTGATGACCCACGTTTCCATGTCCGGCCGGGCGACCTTGAAGCCCGTGGCCACGGCCAGCGCGCGCCCGTGGATCGAGTGCATGCCGTAGGTTTCCATGTAGTAGGGGAACCGGCTCGAGCAGCCGATACCGCTGATGAAGGCGTACTCGTGGGGTTGCTTGCCGCGGCCCGCGAGGACTTTGCGGACGGCGGACAGAATGGAATAATCCCCGCACCCCGGGCACCAGCGCACGTCCTGGTCGCTGGTGAAGTCCTTGATGGTCAGTTTGGGTTGTTCTGGTGTGGCGGTGGTCATGGTGTGTTCCTTACAGGAGAGTCAGCGAAGCCGAGTTCGCTGAAGGGGATAAATCGCGGGGTGGGCCAGCTAAGCGACTGCGGCCCGATGGGAGATATTCATGGAGAGGGAGTAGCATTCAGTGGAGGGTTCGGAAAGCGACGGGGCAGCGATTTCGAGCTGACGGCGCAGGGCTGCAATGGCTTCATCCGAATCGAAACCGTAGCCAGCCACTTCTGGGACATCGGGCGCGAAGGCGAAAACCTGGATCTGTCCCTGCTCAATCAGAACCGCATACCGATGCCCAGCGATGTCGAGTTCACGGTGGCGCGTTCGCACCACAGGCATGGGATCGCCGTCCTCGGCCATCGAAGTCAGATGCACTTCGAGGGCTTCCTTCATATTCGCTCGCAGGTCATCAAGGTCTTTGCCGGTGGTGACGCAGCCCAGAACGTCGGGGACGTAGGCGGACAAGTTGCGGTCACCCTTTTCGACGACAACGACTAGCTCGAACTGTTGCGTGCTCATTTTCCTACCTCCGTAAGTCCAGCCTGCCTCTTGATCGATGCCCAAGTGCCTGGCTTGAGTTCTTCGTTCAGATTGCCAGGAATCGTGACTTTTCCGGGCTTGATGGGATGTTTAAAGTGGCGGTGACTCCCCTTTTGGCTAACCGAACACCAGCCGTCTTTCTCGACAAGTCGAATTGCTTCGCGAACGGTTGTGGGCATTTCAACAGCGCTCCGAGTTTAGCTCCAAGCGCTTCTTCACTCCGCCAGCAACTTCTCCGCCGCTTCCTCGATTTCGATGACCGAGAACGGCCGGCCCTGCACTTTGTTCAGGCCCCGCGCGTCCACCAGGAAGCGGTCGCGCAGGATCGAACGCAGTTGGCCCCGGTTGAGTTCGGGCACGAGGATCTTCGGATAGCGCTTCAAAATCTCGCCCAGGTTCTTCGGGAACGGATTCAGGTAGCGCACGTGGATGTTGGCGACCTTCTTGCCGCGCGCCACCAGGTTGCGGTTCGCTTCGCGGATGGCGCCGTAGGTCCCGCCCCAGCCCACCAGCAGCAATTCGGCGTTCTCGACATCGCCGAAAACCTGCTGCTCGGGCAGCATGTCGGCGACTTTGTCGACCTTGGCCTGGCGCAGGTTCGTCATCTTCTGGTGATTGTCCGGGTCGTAGGACACGTTGCCTGTGCCGTCGGCCTTTTCCAGACCGCCGACGCGGTGCGTCAGTCCCGGGGTGCCCGGCAGGGCCCAGGGCCGCGCCAGGTCCTCGTTGCGTTTGTAAGGCAGGAACTGCCCGTCCGGGCCATTGGGCTCGCGAATGTGCTCGATCTGGATCGGCTCGTACTTCGAAACGTCGGGCAGTTTCCACGGCTCGGCGCTGTTGGCGATGTAACCGTCGGACAGGATTATGACCGGCACCATGTGCTTGAAGGCGATCCGGCATGCCATGATCGTCACGTCGAAGCAGTCGCTGGGCGAACGGGGCGCCACCACCACAACAGGGCTCTCGCCGTTGCGGCCGTGCATGGCCTGCAGCAGGTCCGATTGCTCCGTCTTCGTCGGCAGACCGGTCGAGGGACCGCCGCGCTGGACGTTGACGATAATCAGAGGCAGCTCCAGCATCATGGCCAGACCCATCGCCTCGCCCTTGAGGGCGATGCCCGGGCCCGACGACGCGGTGACGCCCATCAGGCCGCCGAAGCTGGCGCCGATGGCGGCGCAAATGGCGGCGATTTCATCTTCCGCCTGCACGGTGCGGACGCCGAAGTTCTTGTGGCGGGCCAATTCATGCAGGATGTCGCTCGCCGGCGTGATCGGATAGGTGGCGTACACCATCGGCTTGTTGGCCAGGCTGCTGGCCGCGATCAGGCCATAAGCGAGAGCCTGATTGCCCTTGATTTCGCGATACAGGCCCGGTTCGAGCTTCGCCTTCTCCACCTTGTAATTGTTGCTGAACAGCTCTTCCGTGTCGGCCAGGAAGTAACCCGCCTTCAAAACGCGGATGTTGGCCTCGCGCACCGTTTCGTTCTTCGCGAACTTTTCGCTGATATAGTCGATGATGGGCGCCAGGGGCCGACTGTAGAGCCAGGACACGACGCCGAGGGCGAACATGTTCTTGCAGCGCTGGGCGTCTTTGCCTGTCAGGCCAACTTCCTCGCAGGCGCGAATCGTGGCCGAGGTGATCGGAATGGCGTGAACGCGGAAGTTGGACAGCGTGCTGTCCTCGAGGGGGTTCTTCTCGTAACCGGCCAGCTTCAAAGTCTGATCCGTGAAGCCGTCCTCGTTGACGATGACGATACCGCCCTTTTTCAGGTCCCGCAGGTTGACCTTGAGCGCCGCCGGATTCATCGCCACCAGGGCGTCCACTTCGTCGCCAGGGGTGTAAATTTCGTCGCTGGAGAAATTGACCTGAAAGCCGGACACGCCGTAAACGGTGCCGGCGGGGGCGCGGATTTCCGCCGGGAAGTCGGGAAGCGTGGACACATCGTTGCCGAAGATCGCGCTGGAATTGGTGAACTGGGCGCCGGTGAGCTGCATGCCGTCGCCCGAGTCGCCCGCGAAACGAATGGTCGCGCGGGGTATGTCGTGCTGGGGACGGGGAGCTTTCGTGGCGGCGGTTGGCGTTTCAGTGGTCATAGTGGGTTCTCTTTGAGATGAGTCAAGCCTCTCGAGGTCCGGCTTACGGGGGTGCATCGGGTGAGCCATAGGGCGGCAAAGCCGGTCAAAGGACGCGAGAAGCAGGCCGCATGCAAGGCTTTTGAAGAATCGAGACGCGGTTGGAGCGGAGGAATCGAAATCCGCTCCCGCCCGCCGTCGGTCCAAACCGCTAAAGGCAACCCGGCCCCCCGCGCAACGCAAATTCCCACTAAACTGGTAGGAATTTAGTGCGGACGGAATTTTTTTGAGCAGTGGCGAAAACACTGGCGCGCGATTCGCTCCCCTGATAAAGCGATTACTTGAATGCGTGAACCCGAGGAAACCCGTCCCATGATGAATCGTCAGAATCCCAATCCGAACCTGAAGAAGGCCCAATTGGATCCGCCCACTGGCCCGCCACCGCTGAGACCTCTGGGCGCCGTCCCCGCGCTTCATGGCGGCGTCCTGCCCCACGATGGCTCCGATCGGCGCGGCCATCCCGTGCTGGCCGTGCTGGCCTTCGGGGCGGTGGTGATTCTGACGCTCGGTGGCGCGTTGGCCGTTGCTTTGCTGCAACCCTGAGGACGATTCACTCCCTTCCCTGAGAGAACTGTCCCATCGTGACGGAGCAAAAAACACCCCCGCCCGATCCGCCGGAACGCCGGCCCGGGCAGCCTTCATCTCCCCCCTTTCCGCCCTCGACCCAGGGCACACCCCAATTCAATCCGGTTACGCCAGCCGCCCCCGGCGATCTGCGGGGCGGACCGCCTCGCGCAGCCAGGCGCGGCGCCGCCATCGCCATCGCCGTCGGCCTTCTGATTCTGGTGCTCATCGCCATGGGCATCGTGGTGTATATGGCCAAGCAGCGAACGGCCGCGGTCGATGAAGCCCGCGCCCACGACTCGGCTTTGGCTTTCCAGCAACTGCTCTTCGGCGGGCGGGCGGATTCGGCTTTCGAGATGACCAGCCTGCCTTTTCGCCAGAGCCAGCCCTCGGAGAGCCTGGAGCAGACCGCCGTTCTCCAGCGCCGGATTCTCGGCGCCCTCGTCTCCGCCACCCCTCTTCATGCCACGGCCAACGATCGCGAGGGCTGGATCCGCATGACTTACGGGGCCGAGTTCGAGCGCGGAAGTGGTACCGTGGTCGTTCTCCTGGATCAGGATCCGCAAGCCGGATTCCTCGTATCCGGGTTCGACCTCACTTCGCCGCTGATCGAGGACGCCTTGGTCAGCCTCCCCTCCTCGGAGGCTCTCCCCGCAGGGAATTGACGCCCGGCGCGGGGCTCACTCGTGCGGCAGGGGGCGCGTCGGGTCGCTTTGCGACACGGGCGGGGCCTTGGCCGGTCCGCCGATGGGAGCGGGCGGCCTGGGGGGCGCGGAGCGGATGCTGGGGGCTCTCCATTGCTCGCGGGGGCCGATCAGTTCGTCGAGCACGCCGAAGAGTTCGTCGTAGCTTTGGGGGCGATCGTTGGGGTCCTTGGCCATCATCCAGCCGACCAGGTCCGACGCTCCGCCGGAGATTCGCGGATTGACCTCGAAGGGCGGCTGGATCGGGTCTTCGCGGTGCTGGCGGGCCAGTTCGATGATATCGGTGCCAGTGAAGGGCGGCCGGTTGGTGAGCATCTTGTAGAGCGTGGCGCCAAGAGCGTAGATGTCGGAGCGTTGATCGGCGGCGTCGGAATTCTCGTACTGCTCGGGAGCGCAATAGCGCGGGGTTCCCAGGCCCCGTTCGGGGATGTCGCTGGCGGGCGGTTCGTCCAGTTTGCGCGCCAGACCGAAATCCACGACTTTCACCACGTCGCCGGGAGCGATCAGGATGTTGCCCGGTTTGACATCGCGATGAACCAATCCCTGGACCCAGGCGGCGCGCAGACCGCGCATGACGCGCCGCAGAATGCGAAGGGCGCGGCCTTCTTCCATGGGGCCCTGGTCCCGCAGGATCTTGCCGAGCGCTTCACCTTCGACCAACTCCATCACCAGAAAGTACAGCCCTTCGAAGCAGTCGAAGTCGAAGATCTGGGCCACGTTGGGATGGAGCACGCGGGCGGCGGCGCGGCCTTCGCGGACGAAGCGCCAGACGATTTCCTGATACTCGTCCACCAGCGCGGGGCTCAGCACTTTGACCGCCACGATTTTGTCTAGATAGACGTGGCGCCCCTGGAACACGTCGCCGGTGGCGCCCCGGCCGATGAACTTCTCGATCGAGTAGCGCGCCAGGCGTTTGCCCAGCAGGTCTTCCTTGGCCCGCACGGAGCGGGGCAGGGCGCCGGTGTTCTCCTCGATGATGCGCGTCAGTTCGCGTTCGTCCATGGTCGTCCGGTCCGGAGTGATATCGCGTGTCATGAGGCTCCCCAAAAACAGAATACAGGGAGCGAGATTCGTGCGAGCCAGCGGGGCAATCTCGCCAAATCCGCTAAGTGCAATAAATCGCATAGGAAATAGCCGGATATTGTTCCCTTGTTCGACAGACTCGAAAATCGCGGAGGTTGTGGATTCCGGTCCTCCAGCGTCGATCCTCATTTTGAGGAGAATCTTGGCCAGGATGTTGCACGGAGGCCCCCGAAGAAGAGCCCCTGGATGGGCGGCTCTCGTGAAACCGGACTTTTCCTTGTGGGAGCTTGCCGCCGCCGATGCCTCGTTACGATTACCACTGCCCGTCCTGCGGCGAAATCCGGGAGGTTCCCCACGGCATGCGTGAAGAACCGGCCGTGCGATGCGAAGAGTGCGGCGAAGCGATGGCCCGGTCCATCAGCGGCGGCGGCGCGGTCTATGTCCGTGGGGGCAAGGTCTCGGGCGATCTGCGGCGCGCGGCGGACGAGAGATTCCACAGCGGTTTGGCCCGGGCCCGCGAGGCGTTTCCCTGGATGAAGAAGGGCCCGCAGCCGGCGATGACGCCTCAAATGTTTCGCGAGGAACCGGCGCCGCCTCATTCCCCCGCGCCTCATCCCCCCGCCAAAGATTCACCGGCGAAGAACGACGCTGGGGACGGAGCCTAGGCCGCCTGGCCGGGGCGGGCGGGCCGTTTCGGTGGCGGATAATCCCGCAAGGCCGTTTCCAGGTCGAGAGGCCGGAAGCCGCGCTCCATCTGGAGCACGGTGATTTGCTCGGCCAGTTGGGTGGCGGCTTGCGCTTGGCCCGGCGTGGCTTGGCGGAAGATCTCGCGGGCCAGGATACCGGGGGTGTGGACATGCTGGCAGTGCCGCACGTGATAGCGAACCTGCATGCCGTGAACCTCGCCGTAGTTGGCCATCCCGATGGGCTGGCGTTGGGGGGCGGTTTCGGCGTGCTCCCCGAGGCGTTCACGGTGCCGTTTCCAGAGCGTCTCGGGCGAAGTCTCCGCCGGCATGGATTCCCGGTAGGACCAGGGTGGCGGGCAAAACGAGTCCTTGTCCTGGGCCGTCGAGGTGGTCAGATAAGTCTCGTCCTCCATCTCCGACACCAGGTTCACGATGCGGCGGTTGGTCTTGATGCCCAGGAGCCGGAAGAGCCATTTGCGCCAGCCGCGCAGGTGGAAATGGTAGAAAGACGCGACGGTGGTGCCATCGCCCGAGAGCATTTCGCGGGTGAAGGCCCGGGCGTAGGGGGCCTGCTCGGTGGCGTTGAGGTCTTCCGTATCGGCGGCGAAGCGGAAGCCCAAACCCTCGAAGGTTCGGGCCGTATCGTCATACCACTGGAAGTCGAGCTTGACGAAATGGAGACGGGGATCGCCCTGGACCCAGACTTTGGGGGGCGGATGGCCGCTCCACATTTTCTCGGCCTGCAAGACTTGCTTTTGGGCGAAGGAGGGCATGGGTTGCCTCGGGGCATGGGATTTCGGCGGAAAGGTTAGCGGGTGCGGGGCGCCGGTGAAATCGAAATCGATTCGGCGATCACGGTGGCATCCGGTCAATGACCGAAAGGTCGAGACGAGCACGGATTTTGCCCTCGACTCTGGCCCGGCGGGGGCGCTCGATTCGCCCGACTTTTTTCCGGGACGAGACAAGGACTTCTAAAGCTCTGTGCAAAACATCATCGTAGTCACGCAAACCAAGGATTGGCCGTTCTCCGTGCCTGAGGGCGTTCGTCTCGTGGCGGCTCGCGATTACCTGACCGATCCTTCCTTCAGCGCTGCCAAGGGCACGCGGGTTTTCAACCTGTGCCGGTCGCTCCGCTATCAGAGTTCTGGTTACTACGTCTCGCTGCTGGCGATGAGCCGGGGCCACAAAGTTCTGCCCGGCATCGCGGCGGTGCAGGACATGCGCTTTGCCAGCGTGGCCCGCGTCATGGGCGACGACGCCTGGGACGAAGCGCAGCGGTCGCTGCACGATATTCAGAGCGACAAGTTCATGGTGTCGGTGTATTTCGGGCGCAATCTGGCCAAGCGCCACGACCGGCTGGCGGCGCGGCTGTTCCGGTTGTTTCCGGCGCCGCTGATCCGGGGGGCTTTCGAGCGCGACAGCGAAACGAAGGAATGGCTCCTGAAGTCCGTGACGCCGATCGGCCTGGGCGAAGTGCCCACCAGCCACCGCGAGTTCCTGGAGCAGGCGGCGGCGGAATTCTTCTCGCGCAAGTCCCAGCGCACCGACACGTCGCACAAGCCCAAGCCCTACGCCATGGCGATGCTGACGAACCCGGACGAGGACAATTCGCCGAGCAACGAGGGGGCGCTCAAGCGTTTCGAGCGGGCGTTCGAGCGCGCCGGCTTTGGCGTCGAGCGCATCTCCAAGGACGACTACGGCCGGCTGGCGGAGTTCGACGCGCTCTTCATCCGCGAGACGACGGCGGTCAATCACCACACCTACCGCTTCGCCCGCCGCGCCCGCGCCGAGGGCATGGTGGTGATCGACGACCCGGAAAGCATGGTGAAGTGCACGAACAAGGTGTACTTGGCGGAATTGCTGGCGCGGCACAAAATCGCCACGCCGCGGACGATGGTGGTTCATGCGGGCAATCTGGACGCGGTGGCGGAGCGGGTGGGTCTGCCCTGTGTGCTGAAACTGCCCGATTCGGCCTTCAGCCTCGGCGTGCTCAAGGCGGCGACGGCGGAGGAGCTGAACGCGAAGGCGGGGGCGATGCTCAAGGAATCGGACCTGATCATCGCGCAGGAATTCTTCCCGAGCGATTACGACTGGCGCGTCGGCATTCTGGACCGCCGCCCATACTACGCCGCCAAGTACCACATGGCCAAGGGGCACTGGCAGATCGCCCACCACGACAGGGAAAAGGGCGACACGACCTACGGCAAGGTGGAGGCGGTGGCGATCGAGCAGGCGCCGCGCGCCGTGGTGGATTTGGCCCTGAAGGCGGCGAACCTGATCGGCGACGGGCTCTACGGCGTGGACTTGAAGCAGGTGGGCAAGCACGCCGTGGTGATGGAAGTGAACGACAACCCGAACATGGATCACGGGTTGGAGGACACGATCCTGAAAGATGCGCTTTACGACCGATTGGCCGCCGTGTTCTTAGAACGGGTAAGACGCGCGAAAGAAGGATGGAGAACGTGACGGAACATCGTCCCCCGGCAGACGAGAAAACATCCCCCTTCGCCCCCGAGGCATCCCGGGCGGCGGCCGATCCCGCGACCGCGCCCGATCCGGACGGGCCGCTGCGCCTGTTCGAGGGTTTCGGCGTCGAACTCGAGTACATGATCGTGCGGCGCGATTCCCTCAACGTGGCGCCGATCTGCGATGAACTCATGGCGCGCGCCGGCTCCAGCGACGAAGTCGAATCGGAAATCAGCGTCGAGAACGGCATCGCCTGGAGCAACGAACTGGTGCTCCACGTTCTCGAGATGAAAACCGATGGACCGGCACCCACGCTCAACCGTCTGGCGGATCACTTTCAGGCGTCGGTGAAGAAGGCCAACGGAATGCTCGAGGGGTTGGGCGCGTGCCTGATGCCCGGCGCGATGCACCCGTGGATGGACCCGCTGAAGGAAACCAAGCTGTGGCCGCACGAGAACACGGACGTTTACCGCACCTTCGACCGCATCTTCGATTGCAAGGGCCACGGCTGGTCGAACCTTCAGAGCACGCACATCAACCTGCCATTTCAGGGGCCGGAGGAGTTCGGCCGGCTGCATGCGGCGGTGCGGCTCATTCTGCCGTTGATTCCCGCCCTGGCGGCGAGCAGCCCGATCTTTGGCGGACATGTGACGACGCGGCTGGACAATCGGCTGGACGCCTATCGCAACAACTGCCGCCGCATCCCGAGCGTCACCGGCGCGGTGATTCCAGAACCGATCTTCGATCCGGAAACCTACCGGCGTGACATTTTGAAACAGATGTGGTCGGATGTGTCGCCTCTCGATCCCGAGGGAGTGCTTCGCCACGAATGGCTCAATGCCCGGGGGGCCATCGCGCGCTTCACCCGGGGCAGCATCGAAATCCGCATCATGGATATCCAGGAATGTCCCAAGGCGGACCTGGCGATCGTCAACGCCATCGTCGGCGCCATCTGGTGCCTGGTGGAGGAAAACCTCTGCCCCTACGAGGATCAGAAAACGATCTCCACCGGGGTGCTGGCCGACGTGCTGATGCGGGCGATCGACGCGGGGCCGAAGGCGCTCGTCTTCAACCCCGGATACCTCAGCGTTCTCGGCTGCCGCGACCGGACCCTGTGGACTTTGGAGGACATCTGGGCCCACCTGCTGGAGTTCGCCGGCCTCGACATCGACGAGAACGCCTCCGGTATCGACGCCGGAACCACGGCGGTGCTGCGTCACATCCACCGCCGCGGGCCGCTGGCGACCCGGATTCTGCGGGCCGTGGGCAAGACCCCCGCGGCCGAGCACATCCGCGACGTGTACCGCGAACTTTGCCTCTGCCTGGACGAAGGCCGGATTTTCGATGCGTGAGCTACCGGGGCTGCTGCTGACCTGTGAGCACGGAGGCAACCACGTGCCGGAGGGATACCGGGGCCTTTTCGCCGGACAGAGATCCCTGCTCGACAGCCACCGCGGCTGGGATCCGGGAACGCTCGATTTCGGCCGCCACATGGCGCGGACCCTCAAGGTGCCGCTGGTCGCCTGCGAAACGACCCGACTGCTGTGCGATTTGAACCGCAACCTGGGCCATCGCGGGCTTTTCAGCGCCCTCACCAAGAAGCTCTCTGGCGCCGAGCGCGCCGCCGTCCTGCGCGATCACTATCACCCGCACCGCCAAATGATCGCCAGCGCCCTCGGCATGCTCCTCGAGCAGCAGGGTCCGCCGGTCTACCACATTGGCCTCCACAGCTTCACACCCGCGCTCGATGGCAAAGAGCGGCGCACGGAAATCGGCCTCCTCTGCGATCCGTCCTTCGAGCGCGAGGTGGCTCTTTGCCGCCGTTGGCAACGGCTCCTGCGCCGCGCCATGCCCGGCCTCGCGGTGCACCTCAACGCGCCCTACAAGGGAGTCCTCGATTGTCTGTCGAACGAGTTGCGGGGCCGTTTCGGCGAGGACGAAGTGGTGACGGTGGAACTGGAAATCAACCAGAAGTTCGTCGGCTCGGCGCTGTGGCCGGATCTGCAGGAAGTATTGATCGAGACGGGAGCGCAGGCGCTGGGGGATGTGACGGATAAGGTCGTTTGCGTCTCGGACTTGTTAGCCTAATCCTCCCATGGCTTGGCCGAATCCATTTCCCAATAAATGACATCTCCGTCACTCGTGGCTCCGTTCGTTGGATCGTAGATCGCGACGCCGTGGGTATGTAGAAACTCCGACAGGCATCGCCGCTTCTCGTCGCGGGTTCCCAACTGCAGCGAGGTTTCCAGGTCATCGGGAAGGACTCTGAGCATGTACGGTGGCGAATAGCGGGGGGCGGCTGAGTTATCGCGATGGTCCGGCTTCCAGGACTCAAAGCGTCCTCGTTCCAGGTAGTAAACTGCACGGTGGACCGCTGTTGTGGGATAGAATTGCTCTGTTGCCGGGAGCCGACTCAGATCGAGGTCCCGATCCGGTCCACGCGATGCCAGAATGTAGCTTTGATTGCATCGCTCCATTGATGAAATGGCGTAGAAGAAAGGCTCCTGCCCGTTGCCGAAGGGGTCGCTCGGAATCGGAGCGAGATAGGCTATTGGAGTGGTCAGCATCGTGGGCGGGGCATTCCCGGCTTCTGGAGGAAAGACCCGGCACATATCGACCTTCATCGCTTCCACGGCGACGCACAATCGGTGCAGCCGCGATTCGGCCTTGGCGAGGCGAACATGCAAGTCATACCACTTCACGGATTGAGCGGACACAACGCCAGTCGCCACAAGGAGCGAGGGGAGCAATACCATCCAGATTCTTCGTGGCGTTCTGGACCAGAGGCGGTGCAGGAACCGCAGAGCGTTACTCATAATACCGCATCTCGCGGTAGTCCGGCGGGGGAGGGATGAGCTGGGGGAGGAGGCTGAAGCCGGGGAGGAATCCGCCCTGGATGGCGAGGGGCAGAAGCGGCAGGCGATCCGACTCGCCGGCCAGTTCCTGGCGCTGGGTCAGGACGCGGTACGCGCCAAGGAGGGCGACCGCGTCGTCCTTGACAGAGGGCGAGATGCTGCGGCTGACGACACGGCCCGATTTTTTTTCTTCGTAGGTGATGGATGAGGAGGCGAGAATCCGGACGCCCGCCTTGTCCATCTCGCCATTGTCCGAGTCGCCGTCGAAAAGTTTGGGGTCGATGGCCAGTGTCTCGGCGAGATCGGGATAGGCCCGCAGTTCGGCGCGCGTGACGCGGGCGACGGTGTCGATGTCGAGTCGGGTTTCTTCGAGTTTTTCCCGCACGCGGGCGCGCTTGGGATAGGTGCGGTAGTCGTCGAGGAGGCGCTGGTAAAGGTCGGCGCGGACGAGGGGGCTTTGGGTTTCGCTGGCGCGTCTTTCCAGGGCGCGGGCCGCTTTGGTTTCCATGCGCGCGGCGTCCTTCGCTTCGTCCATGAAGCGATAGACCTGGGCGGCTTGATCGTAGCGGCGGACGTCGGCGTAGGATTCGGCGACTTCCTCCATCCAATGGCGGCCCTCATCGGTTTCGAGCCATCCGGTGGGGGCGTTGTTCAGGGCGTCGAAGAGTTCGTCGCGGGGGATGGGGCTCAGGAAGGGCAGGGTGAGCGCGCGGCTGATGACGTCGAAGACAAAAAGGGAGCGGGCGGCGCGCACGGGGGTCAGGGCGCGCAGGCGGGTTTGCTCGGCGGTCAGGTGGCGTTCTTCGCGATAGGGGTTTTCGCCGGTGGCGATGTAGCGCCAGAGGCGGCGGCGGTAGGTGGCGGCGGCGTGGTCGAAAGCCTCCTCCGGGTCGAAGTCGGGGCGATCCCGATAGGCGGCGGCTTTCGCGGCCCAGACGCTGTCGCCCGAGGCGTCGAGTGCGCGCAGGGAAGGATTGCGCCAGATGGCGCCGCTCAGACGGTCGTGCACCGCCAGGGTGGCCATGGCTTCGTCGGCGGCGGAGGATTGGGGAAAATCGCCCAGGAGTTTTTCGGCTCGCTGCTTTGTGGCGGCGGAGGCTGGGTCGATGGCGAGGGCGCGAACGAGGCCGCGATAGGCGAGGGCTTCCTGGGGCTGGGCGAAATCCTCGCCGTTTTCCTCGACCGAGACGTCGAGGCGGCGCTCGCGATAGAGGGCGTTCATGCGGTCGAGGACGTCCTCGTGAGCGCCGCGCACGGGCCGGTCGCGGCCCAGCAGATCCATTTCGCGGCGATACCACCAGTCGGCGGTGTCGAGGCGCCCGGAGCGGGCGGCGCGCTTGGCGTTGAGGCGAGCCTGCTGGCGGGCGAGTTTGGCGCGGCGTTCGGCGAGTTGGCGGATGCGCTGGCGCGCTTCCTCCGGCGCGCCGTCCAGAACCTCCTCCATTTGCTGGGCCGCGGCCAGTTCCCGGCGCTGAAGCGGGTCCACGTAGGGCCGGCCCACGGCGAGGTATTCCAGACCCTCGAAGGGCAGGGAGACGAACTGCCACCAATTCAAGGTCAGCATTCCGTAGGCCGCGCGCATTACGGAGTCGGCCACGCCGATGCGGTGGCTGTAGAGGCGCTCGATGCGGGCCTGGCGGAAGCGCTGCGATGGCTCGATGCGCCTCAGGAGGCGCTCCATAACGCGCGCTTCGCGGTCCGAGTCCTCGAATTCCCCCAGCAGCGCGCGGGTTTCCCGGTGATCGGGCAAGGGGCGTTCCGTGGCGGCGGCCAGGGCGGCGATGTCCCCGGCGATAGGGGAAGTGCGGGAAACAGCCTCGGATTCCTCGAAGGCGGCGCGGTCGCGGGCCAGTTCCATTACGGCGCGCTCGTTGCCCGCCAGAGACGCCCGGAGGGCGGTCCGGGTGGCCAGGTCCTCGTCCCTGGCGGCCTCGGGCAGGCGAGGCGGCCGCTTGCCGGCGCAGCCCACGGACACAAGCAGGCAGCCCATCACCAGGCACCACGCGAGAACCGGCAGGCGCCGGGACCTCATGCGGAACGCTCGCGGTGCTGTTGGATTCGTTCCATGTCGTCGGGACTGAGCAAACCGGCGTTGCATAGGTCCTCCAGTTCGATGTCGGAGAGTGTGGTCATGGGCTGCAGAGCGGCGGGCAGGGGGGGCGGGGCTTCCGCCTGCGGAGGAGGAGGCGCGGCGGCCGCGGGCGGCATGGCATCGGCGCCTGGCCGGGGAGCGGGGCCGCTGGAAGGGGGCGGCGCGGAAAGACCCTGTCGGCGCCGTTCCTCCAGCTCGCGATCCGCTCGTTCCGCCTCGATCCGCAGCAGTGCCAGCGCGTCGAAGCCCGCCTTGCCCCCGGCGCGTTTGGCCTCTGTCTGGTCCTGATCCGTCAGGAACTGGCGGGCCATCGCTTGGCGCACCAGTTTCAGCTCGTCCTCGGTCAGCAGCCCGGTCTTCTGCATGCGCTTCAAGTCGTTGATTTCGATGCCATGCTCCTCGATCGAGCGGACATGCGCCTCGATGCGCTTGCGGACGAAACGCTGGATGAAGAACCAGACCACCAATCCCACCACCAAAGCCACCAGGACGAGCAGGTAGGTGTGCCATTCGTCCAGGGTCATCACCACGCCGGTGGATTGAGCAGTGAGCGTGAGCATGCGGTGCCGCGGCCTCCCAGCCGTCTCGCACCCCAGCACAGCACGGGGGACGGGTTCAACGAGAAGCGGCGCCGGGCGAGGGGCGGAAATCTCACGGGCCTATCTCCCGCTTGCGGCGCGGAGGGTTCCCGCGGAGAGGTAGGCGCTATGGATGCTCCCGATTCCCCCCAACGAAAGCGCGAACTTTTCTGGGTCCTGGCGGCGGTGCTGCTGGGCTGGGGCGCGTTCTTTCCGTCGCTGTTCAACGGATTCGTCTACGACGACCACAACTTCATCGTGAACAACCCCGCGATTCGCGATTGGGGGAACCTGTGGCCGTTGATTTCCACGACCGCAGCCCACAGTGGCCTCGGTGAAAACACGCCCCCCACCATGTGGCGGCCGCTGCGCAACATCGCCTTTCTGATCGACCACAGCATCGCCGGCTATTGGGCGCCCTGGTGGCACGCGATGAATCTGTTGTGGCACGGGATCGCGGTGGCCGGCGTCTATGTGTTGGCGCGGAGACTGGGACTGAGAGCCCTCGGCGCCTTCATCGCCGCGGCCCTGTTCGCCATCCATCCGGTACAGACCGAGTCGGTGGTCTGGGTCAAAGAGCGCGACGGTCTGATGAGCACCGCGATGATCCTGTGGGGGATCGTGTTCGGCCTGGGCCGGTCCTGGAAGGGCGCCGCCGGGGGAGCGTTCCTGGGCGCCGCCGCCATCCTCACCAAGGAAAGCGGCGTGACTTTTCCGCCCCTGATGCTCCTGGCGGGCGGAGCCTTCGCGCTGCGCAACCGGCCCGGTAAGGATTTCGTCAAGCGCATCGCCATTTTGATCGCCGTGACGGCAGCGCTCGCGATCGTCTTCATCGCCCTGCGCGACATCGTGCTGGGCGGGACGAGTCAAATCCAGGGCCGATTGGGGGGCAGCCTGGCCGCCGATCTTTGGACCGACGGCGAGGTCTTCGCCCGCTACCTTGGGCTGATCGCCTGGCCATCGAAAATGGAACTGGTATATGCCCACATCGGCCCGCGCGAGGGTGGGCCCTGGCTCAAGGTGCTCGGTTTCGCACTGCTTGCGGCGACGCTGGCGGGAGCCGTTTGGGCCGCCGTCCGGCGCCGTTGGATTGTGGTCTTGGGCATCGGCTGGTTCCTGGTGGCGCTCCTGCCCGTCAGCAACCTGGTCCCCACGATGCAGTGGATGGCCGTGCGCTTTCTCTATCTGCCCCTGGCGGGCGTGGCTCTGATGGCCGGGCTGGCGTTCCAGGCGGCCTGGGATCGGGCCGTGATCGCGCCCCGGTTGCTGGGCGTCGTGGCCGGCGCGGTGCTGACCGCCCTGTTCGTCGTGTCCTTTGTGCAGACCTTCGCCTGGCGCGACGACATGACGCTGTGGCGGACGGCTTATCTGACGAGCCCCCACTCGCGCGAGGTGCGCGTCAACTACGCCACCTACCTGGCCGGGGAGAACCGTTGGGTCGAAGTCCTCGGCGTCCTGCAAGACTACCCCTTCGACGACGTCACCTACGAGCGCGTCGTCGACGAGCGCGCCTTCGCCCTCTACGGGGCGGGGCTGGTGGCGGCGGGCCAGCCCGAGGCCGCGCGGGCGCATCTGCGGCAGGGGCTCGAGACCTATCCCGGTTCGCCGATGATCGGCCGGGTCATCGAACAGACCCGGAAGGCGGGGAGCCAGATTCAGGAGTAAACTTTCATTGCCGGCATAAACCCCTTTACCTTGACACTTCCCCAATTCTTCGCCACCCTCTTACCTAGTCCGAGTCCCTCCGGTCTCGTCCTTCGACACCCGTTCCCCAATCCGCGGGGCTTGCGCCGGCCGTCCGGTCCGCTTCCGGTTGACTTCGCGTCCGCTCTTGCGCCCCCTGCCCCAGCAGAAGGTATGACAAAACCCTCATGACCCTCCACCCCGCCCATCCCGAGACGCTCTTGAATCGCCATATGCTTTCCTCCCTCCATCTTGGTCCCCGGCCCCTCGACCGCCTCACTGTCGAGGGCATTCTCGGCATCGCCTGCCAGCGCGGCTCCTTCGAGAGAGTCGAAGACGAAAAGGCCGAGCTTTGCCCCGGAGTCACCTGGCGCCGCCGCCGCCTCGGATGGACCAACGGCGCCACCGGCGAGGACGAAGGACTGTGCGTCAACGAACTGCGCGTGCGCCGCAACTGCCGCGCCCAGGTCCGGCCCTCCATCGCCATGACCAACCCGGGCCTCGTCGATTTCGAAGCCATCGACAACGCCTACTGGCAGACCGTCTGGGCGGCGGGAGCCATCCGCATCGACCGCGGCGAAAAAATCCCCCGCCTCTTCGTCAACATGCGCAACCTCGTCTGCGCCCGCCCCGGCGCCCCCCGCGGCCCGTGGGAAGACCTCCTCGAATTGCAGCGCGCCATCGAATCCGACGAATTCGATTTCGACAATGCGGACAATTACGCCTGCCTCCCCGAACTCGAACCCCGCCTCTCGGAAGGCACCACCACCGGCGACATCCGCGTCGCCCGTTTCCTGCCCGCCTTCCCCCCGAGTTGGAGCGTCCAGGCCGACGGCGCCGTCCACGCCGCCACCAACGCCGGCTACTTCCTCAATTTCCCCGAGGAATACGAGGACGACGGCCTCTCCGCCCTGCATCAGCCCATCGGCGCCCTCTTCGCCGACGGCCAGCTCCAGATGCCCCCCTGGATCGAGCGCCCCGCCGCCATCGAATGGAAAGACGGCGAGCGCCGCATCGAACTCCTCGGCCCCAGCGACATCGCCCTCTCGGTCAACGGCGAGGCCCCCTATCGCCTCGTTCTCGGCATCGACGAACCCCACGCCGCCGCCACCGTCTGGCGCCATTTCGACGGCCCCCTGCCCGACCCCCGCGCCAACTGGCCCGAGGTCGACCTCGTCTTCTGCGGCGCCGGCCTCGTCCATCCGGTGCGCCCCGGCGAAGTCCAGCCGCCCCTCGGCGGCGCCATCGTCCGCCTCGCCGGCGACATCGCCGACCCCTGGCTCTCCTGGCTCGACAGCCCCAAGACCGGCCCCCGCGAAATGAGCCGCGAAGCGCCCTTTCCCCGCTGGCGCATGTCCCTCCTCACCTCCCGCGCCAACGCCGACCTGGACTGGGTCGTCAGCGCCGGGCCCAAACTGCTCAACGACGGCCGCGTCATCTCCGGCGCCGACATGCTCGCGCCCTGGGCCGCCGGCGAATTCCACGCCCCCGATGAAAACGGCGTCGGCCCCGCCCCCACCCGCTTCCCCTACGAAACGGAAACCACCCGCGCCCCCCGCACCGCCATCGGCATCTCCGGCGACGGCGAATGGGTCCTCGCCGTCATCGACGGCCGCGCCGACATGACCCACAGCGTCGGCATGTCCCTCTCCGAACTCGCCCGCCTCATGGCGCGCCTCGGCTGCCGCCAAGCCATGAACCTCGACGGCGGCGGCTCCAGCGTCATGTGCATCGAAGGCCTCTCGCCCATGCAACAACTCCGCCCCGGCCTCGCCGCCACCGTGGCCAACATCCCGAGCGATACCGGACACCGCGAGCGGATCGTTCCTGTTGCGCTGATGGTGGTTGACAGAATTGGCTAATCGTTGTACTCAAGGTTGAAATTTTCGACAGGAGTCAACTATGCAGATTTTTCAGCTGATTCAAAAGGCGCTAGACGATCTCTACCCAAAGATCCCTGGTAGTGATTTAGTCAAGGATGTCACGATCAACAACTGTCTGAAATTGCTACAACACGAGTACAAGAACTTGGCACACGTAGGCAGAGTCCCTATCGACTATAGAAGGCCGGAAATGCGTTTCGCTTATATATATAAATATACCACGGCTCACTCAGATTATATAAACAAAATAATACCTCGGTCATCTTTAGCAAAGTTGTTCGACAGAGATACTTTGAAGATCGCCTGTGTTGGAGGAGGACCTGGAAGTGATTTAATAGGAATTCTGAAGTACATGATCCTTTTTGGCAATTCAGCGAAAGTCACATTCTATCTATATGACAAGGAGCCTTTGTGGGGAGAAAGCTGGGCCGAAATTGGGACGCACTTGGACGACAATTTTCGAATTTATCCCATTTTCCAACCAATTGACATCTTGAACAGCAGTGATTGGAGGGATCGTTCCTTCAGTAATATAGACTTGTATACCTTTTCATATTTTATATCTGAGATCTATTACAACCGCACTGTCGCGAAGAACTTTTTTAAGCACATCCTGACTCAAGCCAAGGTAGGCGCTCAAGTCTTGTATGTCGACAATAACGACAAAGCCGGCTCCTTCGTAAGCTTTATGAAAGAAGTGTTGGCGGAAGTTGGTTTCGAAATCGAGATAGAACGCTGTGAGGAAATGGTATTTGGGAGTGATGAGCAGAAAGATGATTTGGGAATCTACTTCCAGAAATTTGGGTGGCCAAAGCGAAAAGGCAATATCTGTTACCTAGTAGCAAGAAAAGTTAAATGATTATCTCGGCAAGCTACAAGACAGACATTCCAGCTTTCTACGGGGATTGGTTCATCAATCGCGTAAGGGCAGGTTATTGTCTTGTGCGAAATCCACATAATAGTTCGCAAATTGCTCGTGTTGACTTGAGACCTCAAGCAGTTGGCGGTGTCGTTTTTTGGACCAAGAACTTTGGTCCCTTTATGCGGCATTTAGATGAACTGGATGTCAACCACATACCATTTATAATTCAGTATACAATAAATAGTTACCCCAGAACTCTTGAACGCTCTGTTGTCAATGCGCAACAATCTATATCGCATGCTAGGTACTTGGTAAATAGATATTCTCAGGATGTTTTCGTTTGGAGATACGATACGGTAGTTGTTTCATCGGCAACTCCATACGAGTTTCATGTGCGGAATTTTGTAGATTTAGCTGAGCAACTTGCTGGTTTGACCGACGAGGTGGTGATTTCGTTTGCTCAGTTTTACAAGAAGACGCTCCGCAACATGGAAGCAGCTTCTTCCAAATATGGGTTTACTTGGGAAGACCCTGATTGGGAGACAAAGCAAAGACTTATTGAACATTTTCGCATGGTTGCACACGAAAATGGCATGCGCTTGTCCATCTGCTCGCAACCGAACCTGCTAATGCCTGGCGTGAATGAGGCGCGCTGCATCGATGCTCAGCGACTCATGCGAGTCGCTGGAAAGGAGTTCAAGGCAAAAACTAAGGGAAATCGCGATGGATGCATGTGCGCCGAATCGAAAGACATCGGTGACTATGACACGTGTCCCCATGGCTGCGTATATTGCTACGCTGTAAAAAACTCCGCCTTGGCAAAAAAAAGATATAAGGCTCACGATCCGGAAGGCGAGTTCCTATTCACCACAAGCGATAACCCTCCAGCTCCGAGTTCTCAACAGGAGGGAAATGAACAACCTGACCTGTTTGAACAATAGCCTGAAACTGTTCCCCCGAACTTCCGCGCAACCCATCGTCTAAACGACTTCAATCATGTGGCCCCCACCAAACCCCCTCCCCACCACCCACCTCCTCACCGACACCCCCGCCCGCGAGGTCCTCTCCCAAGTCGGCACCGTCAAAACCTATGTCCTGACCGACCGCTTCGGCCTCCTGCATCTGGCGCATTGGCTGGATGAGGACGGGGAGAAAGTGCGGTATTTGCTGTCGCCGACCACGGAGGAACTCCTTGCGCAACTCAAGCGCGGAGAGATTTCCATGTTCGAGGCCCTGAGGCAGCCCCACTGCTTTCTGCTGGACGAGTACGATTCCGGCGAACGCGCCCTCTACCGCTGCGCGTTCACCGAAATCCCCGCCGAATACCTGCCGAAATAGGGGACGAAGCCGTTCGCTTGCCATCACTCCCAGGCTTGAAATGACAAGACATAGCACTTAAAGGTAGCGTGGGCGTCCCGCCCGTGACCGGCCAGCCCTGCGCCCACGCCCGATCCCGCGGGCGGACGGTGGTTTGGTATGGCGCATGGCGCGGGCCCGGAGTTGGCCGTCGGATCAAAACCGTGGGGGGACACGGGCGGGACGCGCCGTGCTACACAGAAAGCGCCGCTTGTACCCTCGGCGGGCGTGGCACCCGCCCCCTACCGCCCCGGCTCGTCGTCGCTCAGCACCAACTGCTCTGTCCGATAGGCCAGCTTCATCGCGGCGCGGACGCTTTTTTCGATCATGTCTTCCTGATTGCTGTCGGTCACGACGCCCTGCGCGATGTAGGCGGCGAAAATCCGCGAGGCGCAGTGGGCGACGGCGGCTTCGCTCTTCTGCAGGGTCAGGTGCATTTCCGGATTGGCCATGGCGGGCGGGGCTCCAGGTTTGGGATTGGGGACAGCCATAGCCCGGCGGACCGGATGTGTAAACCACAGAGAAATTCGGCTGCGGATGAATGCGGATGAAGGGGATGGGGTTGGGCGGTTCACCAAGCCCCGATCGCCGTGCATGGCCTCTGTGCAGCCTCCACCCTCTGTGATCTCAGTGCTTAATCAGAAGAAGAAGGACACGATGAGGAACCCGCCGGCGTAGAGCCCGATCAGCAGCGCCCCCTCGAAGCCGATGTTGCCGACGCCGCTCTTTTCGCGCCGCATCAGGCCCAGGATCAGCACCGCCGTCATCACCACCGTCAGGGCGATCAGGAAACGCTCCTGATCCGCGATGGCGTGATAGATCGAACCGTCGCGATAGGCCACGTCGGCGGCTCCGGCGAAGAGGACGTCGAAGGCGTTGCCGCCGATAATGTTGCTGACCGCCAGAGTCAGGGCGCCTTGGCGCACGGCCGCGATGGCGGTGATGAGTTCCGGCGTTGAGGTCGCCACGGCGGTGAAGAGCGCGCCGACGACGGTTTCGCTCAGACCGGTTTTCTCGGACAGGGTGATGCCGGTGCGCGCCACGGCCCAGCCACACAGCGCCGTCAGCGCGCCGACGGCCAGGAACTTGGTCCAGAGCACGGCGATCTTTTCAGTGTCGTCCGGGTCCCGCTCGGGCGAGTCCTCGACCGTCTGCGCGGTCTTGACGGGGCGCCAGGCGGGGTCCTCGAAAGTGCTTTGCGAGAGCTTGAGACCCATGATGTAAGCCACGAACAGCGCCGGGGTTACCGGGTGCACGGCCAGGCCGAGGCCGGAAATGGCGAACTCCGGAGCGTTGGACGCCATCAAAATCCCGCCCAGGAGCGCGATCAGCAGCGCCCCGTTGATGATGTTGGGGACCGAGGCGGCGGCGTGCTCCAGATTGGCTTTGCGATAACAGATGTCGGCGATGGCCAGGAAAACCGTCTGGGCCGCCATGCCGCCAATGGCGTTGCTGATGGCGAGACTCGCGTGGCCGTTCCAGCCCGCCACGAACGAGGTCGTGATCCCCGGCAACGATGTCATCGCGCCCAGCAGCAGCGCCCCGACAAAGGCCTCGCCGAGCCCGGTGCGATCCGCCAGCCGGTCCGCATACCCCGCCAGCTTCGTCCCCGCCACGGCGATGACGCCGCCCGCGATGAGAAAGATGACGACGTTCCAGAGGACGGAATCGGGCAAAATCTGGGACACGGAACCTCAATCCACAACGGTCTCCGAGGCGCCGAAAGCGCGGCGCTCAGGAGGCAATGGGGGCGGAAGACCGCGAGATTGATGCCGGAGAGGCTCGGCGGGCCACCATCTCTATTGCAGGTTGCTGAATGCAATAGAGTTATGCGGCGTGGGGCAAGCGCTGCGGGTCACGGGCGGGACGCCCGCGCCTTTATCCCGCAAGCTTAATGGATTCAACGCGATGTAGCACAGGCTCTCCAGCCTGTGACTCCACCACGTAAGGAACCTCAGCAGCACCCGCCTCCGCCGCGATCCGCCGCGTCCTCGCCGGCGGCCGGAGCCGGGCCGCAGGGGAAGAGGCCGAAATGGACTTTGCGGCTGCCGGTGACTCGGAAGTGCGGCGCGAAACGCGTTTCGCTCACCATGGCGGCGCTGTTGCCGCAAACCAGCATAGGCCGCCCCGTCTCGAACAGGTGATGATCGTCGAGGGCGAAGCGGTGTCGCGCGCCGGGGACCGTGCCCAGGTACGTCGCCGATTGGCCCCAGTCCTCGCAGCGATCCTCCAGGCTCGCCAGCTTGAACGCGCGCACTGTCACGGATCGGAACTTCGCCATGCCGATGCGATCTTCGACCTCCTGATTGTCGATGGCCACGGGGCGAGATGTGAGGACCCGGGAGTCGGGCACGCCGAGCTTGGCCAGTAAACGGCGGAAGTCTTCGCTGTACATCGCCCCGGCGAGACATTCGCCCAGCAGCACCGGGTCCTCGCGCAGGTGGGCGGGCAGACGCCGGTCGGCGAAAATGTCGCTGAACAGGATTTCGCCGCCGGGCTTCAGGACGCGGAGGATTTCACGGAAGACGCGTTCTTTGTCGGGCGCCAGATTGATCACGCAGTTGCTGATGACGACGTCCACGCTTTCGTCGGCGACGCCGGCGGCGGCCAGATCTTCCATGTAACCCTGGACGAAGCGAGTGTTGGGTTGGGAGAAGCCGAACCTCGCGGCCATTTCGGACTCGTGGCGGCGCGCCGCGGCCAGTTGCTCATCCGTCATATCCACGCCGATCACGCGGCCGTTAGGCCCCACCAGCTTGGCGCACAGGAACGCATCGCGCCCCGTGCCGCAACCCAGGTCCAGCACCGTACAGCCTTCGATGGCGGGGGGAATGGGCGACCCGCAGCCATAGAATTTCTCGATCACTTCGGGGGCGATCTGGCTGGCGATCTGGCGCAGGTGGCTGGGCATCGCATCGGTCGAGCAGCAGGCGTCGGTCTTCAAATCGCCCTGGTTCGAGAGGACGCGGCCGTAGTAGTCCTGGACGTCTTGGTGGGTCGAAGTGGGGGAGGGGGCCGACATGGCGGGGCGGGGTCCTCTCGCGGGGAAAAATCGAGGCCTGTCTATGCCGGAGGCACCGCCAGAGCGCAAGGAAGGTTGGCATCGCGCGCGATGCCAACCTGCGGCGGACGGGCAAAATTACCCCTCGCCGCCGCCTTCTTGCGCCAGAGCCTCGCCGGCCTTCGCCAGGAAATGGCGCGCCAGCAGGCACTTCAGCGGCATCAGGAGGAGCAGCAAACCGAGACACGCCGCGATCAGCGCGTAATAATCCCTGATCGGCGTCCCCACCACAACCGTCCCGATTCCGTAGATCAGGAACGTGAAGGCCAGTGAAAAGATCCCCACGCCTATCATGTAGAGCGCTGTCGTGATGTAGGTTATAGCCAGGTTCATGGACCCCCTCACGCCGCGATAGAACCCGAAAGCCGCCGCCATATGGGCCGCCGCCGAGACATTCACGATCGTAATGATCGTGGCCGCGATGACGTAGGTGTACCAGCACGCCGCCGGGGTTTCGTCCATACGCATGAAAGCCGAATCGCGCACCGGCAGACTGACTTGCATCAGCGCGTACGTCACCGCCCACAGCGTCAGGAACCGCCCGATGGCAAAGCTCAGGCCTTCGGCGATTTCCCGGGGCGTGTGGGTGGTCAGTTTCAGCTCCGCCAACCGGCCGCTTCGCCTCAGCCGATGCACGCGCCGGATCGAGCCGTAGTAGGCTTCGCCGGTGAAGACGACCTCGGCCAGAAGCCAAAACCAGAGCAGGTGGAATTCGTAGCTCTCGCGGTAAAGGAACGCGACCCGCAGCCAGCACATGTACCCCATCAGAGCCAGCGTGATGACGGCGTAATAGACGATGGAGCCGAACAGGCGCCGATTGTGGAAGAAATGCCGGTAGAGGGCGTTCTCGCGGCGCGTGCGGCGGACGTCGAGAATCAGCAGGGCGGGGGCGAGAAAAAACTCGAAGACGAAAGGACGGGGCCGGGTGCTCACAGAAGGCGGTTTAGGCCGGATCGTCCTTGGCGGCAAACTTTTCCTGATCGAAGGCGGCTTTATAGAAATCGCCCGGCAGATCGCTGCCCTCCCGGGCCAGGGTTTCGCCAGCCTGCGCCAGTTCGCGCGCCGCGAAGCGGTACTTCACCAGCGGCGGCACCACCGCCAGGATCAGCAGCAGAAAGCCCAGGCGCCAGGGCGTGCAGATCGCGCTGTGGAGGTGGCTGAACTCCGGAGCGCCAAAAGGCAGGATTGTCGCCGCCAGAATCCCCCCCGCCGCCAGGAGCGCCGGAAAAAGGGCCAGCGCCACCATCCACGCCAGCGTTCCCATCGATCCCGCCCACGTTGCCGTGGTGGCGCCCGGCCTCAACGCCCGGTTCGTGCACAGCGCCGAAGCGAGATGGGCCGTGGCCGAGTGATTGATCGCCAGAACCAGCGGGACCGCACCGATCCACAACCAGAGTGCCACCGGAGGACTCGGCCACGTGAAAACGCGGGGGTCGCCGAAGGGGATGAAGAATTCCGCCAGACTCCACAGCAGCACCCCAACGGACACGAAAAGCCAGGTGGAGTGAATGACCGCGGCGGCGATTTCGTGGGGCGTCGAGGTGGTCAGTTTCAATTCCCGCAGCATGCCGCCGCGCCGTGCCCGGCCCACGATGGTGAAGCAATGATCCGCCGCCATCCACGCCCACAGCAGTTCACCCACGGCCCACCGGAGCGCGATCCAAATCAAGAAGCCTTCGGGGGTGAAGGTCGCGAGTTTGAAGAACGCGGTCAGCATCCCCGAGAGGAACGCCACCGACAGCAGCATCGCCACCTGGGTGGCATCGCGGTTGCGGCGGACCAGGAACCGGTAGAAGGCGTTGCCGCTTCGTTGAAGCCGCCAATCGCGGAGCACGGAATGCGGATGGGTTAGGGACATCGAGCGGAAGAGTCAGGTCTCCGCCAGTTGAGGAAGCGACAGGCCGGCGGCGCGGGCGCGGCGCGCCAGTTCCGCCTTCGCCCAGGGCGGCTGGGCCACAATGTCGGCGACGAAATCGATGTCGCGGCGAGTGGGCATCGGGGCGATGGGCGAAAAACCGTGGCGTTTCAAGGCTGCCTCCATCTGGCCGGTCGTCTCGGCGACGCTATAGGTCACTTCGTGGAAGAGGCCCTCGGGGTACGTGCCATCCGGGAAAGCCATGCCGAGCAGCCAGAAGCCACCGTCCTCCGCCGGGCCCAGGACGGCGGGCGAGCGCTTGAGCGCCTGGAGCGCCTGCATGATGTCCCACCGAAGCAGATCGATGGTGTCGGTGCCGACAAAGATCACCGAGGGAGTGCCCTGCGCGTGAGCCTGACGCGAGATGTGGTCGAGCCGTTCGGCCAAAGTACCGGCGGGCTGGGCGGCGATTTCCACCCCGCGGGGCAACTGGCCGCCGAACAGCCAGAGGCCCGTTTCCTCGACGCGCTCCGGCGGGCTGGCGTACACGCACAGGCGGAAATCGCGCCCGGCGCCGGGGCGCAATTCCTGAACGATCATTTCCACCATGCAGCGATAGAGCCCGGCGGCGAATTCGGGGGAGGAGCCTTCGGCGAGGCGGGTCTTGGCGGCTCCCGGTTCCGGCCAGCGGGTGAAGACGACAATGAGAGGAAGAGGGCGGGAGTGGGCGTTCATGAACCTGACAATTTCGAGCTCTGGAGGATCCCGTGGGTCCAGGTCTGAAGGACTTCACGGGCGAGCATGAAAAGCTAAGGCGGGAAAGCCTTCGCGGTCGAGGTTTTTCTTGGCTAAACCGAGGCTTGAAATGATGCTGGTAATTCAGCTCAGGCCGCGCATCAGAATCCCGATGAGGATGCCGATGCAGATGAAAAAGGTTCCGGCCAATAAAACAAGGGCCACGATCAGAGGCGGAGTCAGGCGGAACGCGGGCTGGGAGTTTGAGGTGGTGCTGTTGCGGGGCGCGGCGGTCTGGGCCGGCGTCGCCGGGGCTTGCGCCGCCGCCGGGGCCGGCGTGGCAGCTTTGGCGGGAGCCGGAGCCTCGTCCTGGGCGCCCGCGCCCATGGCGGGCAGCCGTTCCGAGATCGCGCCCCGCTCAAGCCATTCGCGCAGCAGCTTCGCCGTCTGTCCGGCCGATTCGAGGCGGTCCTGCGGGTGCTTGCGCAGCATCGCGAAGATGATGCGCTCCACCGGATCGGGGATCGAGGGATCGATATCGCGCAGGGCGACCGGATCGTTGTGAACGATGCCACGCATCGTCTTCAGATCGTCGGCCCCGATGAACGGATGCTTCCCCGTAATCATCTCGTAGAAGACGGTCCCGAGAGAGAACACGTCGGAGCGCCCGTCGGGTTTCACGCCGAACTGATCGCTGATCTGCTCGGGCGCCATATACGCCGGGGTGCCGACGGCGAAACCGGTGGCTGTCAAGGTGTCGTCCTTGCTGCCCTTGGCGAGGCCGAAATCGGTCAGCACGACCCGATTGGTCGAGCGCTCGATCAGGATGTTGCCCGGCTTGATGTCCCGGTGCAGAATGCCCTGCTTGTGCGTGTAGTCCAAGGCCTCGGCCACGGTGGCGATGACGCGGGCGGCTTCGGACAGGTCCCACTTCTTCCCGCGGCGGCGCTCGCTTTCCAGATCGTAGCCGTCGATGTATTCGAGAGCCAGGTACTGGAGGGGGCCTTCGTCCTCGAACTCGAAGAGGGTGGCGATGTTGGGGTGGCGGATTTGGGCGAAAGTGCGGGCTTCGCGTTCGAAGCGCTGGCGGCTGTTCTCGCGGGTGGCGCGCTCCGGTGAGAGGGTCTTGATGGCCACTTTGCGGCCCAGCTTACGGTGCGTCGCCAGATAGACCACGCCCATGCCGCCGCGGCCCAGTTCGCCTTGAATCTCGTAGTTTCGCTTCGCGAAAGCGGCCCGCGTGCGGTCGGGCACAACGGCGCGGGGAATGGCTCGGGGCGTCGGGTCGGAAATGTTGGGATCCATTGAGAAGGAGGCGCTGTCACCCAGGCGGCAGGATGGGAAAGACCCATTGTTGCGTGGTGCCACAAGGAGTCAAGCAGCATCGGGAATCCCCGCCGCTGCGACCAGGACCTTCTCAAAGTAATCTCCCCGGTTTTCTCCTCAGCTTCAGCAGCCTCAGCGCCTTCTTCGGCGCCGCCCGAGATCGGAAGAGCACACG
>JAVJSW010000003.1:0-46978 GCA_040219255.1 Sumerlaeia bacterium | reverse complement strand
CGCCGCGCCGGTCCACCAGTTGAGCGTGCCGGTGTTCGAATCCCAGTACTCGCCGATGCCGTAGGACCAGTTGGTGTACTGGCGGAAGTCCTTGGCGACCCAGGGGCCGAAGCCTTTGACGTAATCGTAGCGCCAGCCGCCATTGAAGCCAGCATTGGTGCTGCTCTTCATCCAGTTCATCCAGTTTTTGATGTCGTCCCAGACCTTGCCGTTGCGGTGGCAGACGTCCGGGTAGCCGCCGAAGGCGCCTTCGTCACTGCCCCAGTAGGAGGAGGGATGGAACTCGTTGTAATGCCAGAGGGCCTTGCCCGATTTCTGGTACTGGAAGTTTGTCCAGGTGTTCCGGTTGGCGTTGGGGTTCCACTCGCTGGCGCCGCCGGAGCGGTGGTTGAGGATGATGTCGGCCATGGTGGTGACGCCCTTGCCGCGGTAGGCGGAAGTGGCGGACTTCAGTTCGGACTTCGTGCCGAAGCGGGTGGAGGTGTTGCCGTGCTGGTTGTAATTGCCGACGTCGTAGTAATCGGCCGGGTCGTAACCCATCGAGTAGCCGCCGCCCTGGCCCTTGCTGGAGGGGGGAAACCAGATGCGGTTGATGCCTTTGCCGCCGTTCTGGTAGCGCAGAGCGTTGGCGTTGTTCTTCATGGTGTTGTACCACCCGCCGGGGGTGTCCCAGAAGAAACCCTGGGCCATGACGCCGGCATCCGCGGTGGGGGCGGGGACGAAGGCGGCACAGAGGAGGGAGAGGGCGAGGAGACGAAGATTCTTCATGGCAAGGATGCTCCTGATACTCATTGGGGGACCTTTTGAGCGAGACGAGGGACCAATGAGTGAAAGTGGGAATTTGAGTGGCGACGAAGCGCGAATGCGTAACAAGTCGCTTTTGTCACTCGGGATACGTTTGATGTATCGCTTTATAGTGCGGACGACAACCAATTTATCCCGCTGAATTCCAAAACGCCCACAAAACCTCCCGAAAAACTTCGGCAAGTTGCGGAGCGCTTCCCCGAGATTTTTTGGATAAATCCTCTGAAGACAAAGAAATGAAGGGCTAAAGAAAGGTGGAGATCAAAGAATCTGTATGACACAGCATTCCCGCGATTTTCGCCCTGGCTCCTGACGATTTCCCTTCCTGGAAAATCCTCGATTTTTCGTAGATCACTGGCAAGCAAACACTTACTAGAAATCAGAGCCTTTCGAACATTTTCCCTCTGATTTTTCAGCGGGAAAACGGGGGGCTGAGCTGAGTTTTTCTCTTCCGCTCAAGATGGCGTTGAGAGAGGCGAAGCGCCCTCAGGCTGGGTTGGGGCGGTGAAGCACGGGCGCGCCGGTGACCGGATTGGTGTCCAATGGCGAATCGCCGAGGCCCTGATCGCTGCGGCGATGCGCCGCCGGTTCCACCAATTCGTGGGTCGGCCAATGTCCATTCTTCAAGCGATAGGCCCCGCGGCGCATATCGTTGAGAATAGCGAGAAGACAGGGTACCATGCCGATGGTCAGTGCGGTGGCGAAGGCCACGCCCGCCGCGATGGAGAGCGCCATGGGGATAAGGAACTGGGCCTGCATGGACTTCTCGGTCATGAGCGGCAGCAGCCCGCCGACCGTGGTGATGGTGGTCAGCAGAATGGGCCGGAAGCGCCGGGCGCCGCCATCGATCAGAGAGTCGCGAAAGGACATGCCGTCGGCCAAGCGCTCATTGACCGCTTCGATGAAGATGATGGCGTCATTGACCACCACGCCGGTCAGGGCCACCAGGCCGAACATGGACATGATGGTCAGTTCGTAACCCAGCAGCATGTGGCCGATGACGGCGCCGATGATGCCAAAGGGCACGGTGATCATGATGACGATGGGCTGGACGTAACTGCGGAAGAGCGTCGCGATGATCAGGTAGATGCCGAGGATGGCGATGGGGAAGGCGAGTTTGAGCCCGGCGAAGGATTCGGCCTGCTCGCGCTGCTTGCCCTCCAGGCTGTAACCGACCGAAGGGAATTCGGTGGCGAGGCGGGCGAGGAAGCCGCCATCTTCGGGATCGTCTTCCCTGCCGGCGTCGATCAGGGACTGCATGACTTCATCGGGAGTGATGACGTTGGTATCGACCTCGGCGGTGACGGCCACGCGGCGGACGCCGTCTTTGCGGCGGATGGTGGTGTAGCCTTCCTCGATCGAGAGATCGGCGACGGTGGCGATGGGGACAGGCTGGCCGCCGGGGGTTCGGATGCGGATGCGGCCGAGGTCTTCGAGGCTTTTGCGTTCGTCCTGCTCGTAGCGGACCCAGACCTTGACCTCATCGCTGCCGCGCTGCACGCGGAGCACTTCGTCGCCGTAGTAGCCGGTGCGAAGCTGCTGGGCGAGCATGTCGTTGGTAAGACCGAGGCTTCGGGCTTCGGGCTTGAGGCGGGCGCGCAGTTCGCGTTTTCCGGCGCGGAAGTCGTGCTCCGCCTGATAGACTCCGTCGAACTCCGACAGCTCGAGCACGAGCGCGTCCGCCGCGGCGACAAGGCGGTCGAGGTCTTCGCCGAGAAGCCAGACTTCGATGGGCTTTCCAGGAGGACCGCCACTGGCGCCGTAGTAGTTGACCGAGACGGCGCCGGCGATGGGTCCGGTTTCTTCTTCCCACATGCGCAGGAAGTTTCGGAAGTAAATGCTGCGTTCCTCCGAATCGACCAGCTCGACGCGGACTTCACCGACGTGGCTGCCGGCGGCGGAACTGAATCCCGAGTCCATCCCGAAAATGGCTCCGGCGTTGACCTCCAGGGACTTGACGATGGTGTCCTTGTCCGGGTCGTTGGGCTGGGCTTCGGGGCGCTTGGCGGCGGCGAGCAGGCCGTTCTCGAGGCGCTCGACTGCCTCCTGGCTGCGCTCAAGGGGCGTGCCGTCAGGGAACTCGACCTGGGCGCCAATCCAGGAGGTGTCGATGTCGGGGAAGAAGACGAAGCTGGCGAAGCCGCCCCGAATCAGGCCGAAGGTGATGAAGAGCACGGCGAACATGGCGGCGAGCGAAACGTAGCGCCAACTGAGTACCCAGCCGATGAAGGGGCGGTAAACTTTTTCGACGAAGGTCTCGAGCCCATGGGCCACGCGACGTCGCAGCCGGGCCGGCAAGCCAAGGATGCCGCGGGGGATTTTTTCGTCGCCGACGTTCGCCGGCAAATCCCGCAGGTGCGAAGGCAGGATGATAAGGCCTTCGATCAAGGAGATGAGCAGGGCGCTGATGACGACGAGGGGAATCACGGCGATGAATTTGCCCATCACGCCCGAGATGAACAGCAGGGGTGCGAAGGCGAAGCAGGTGGTCGTCACCGCGGCCACGACGGGCATGGCGACTTCCATGGTGCCATTGACGGCGGCTTCGAAGGGGCCTTGGCCCATGCGCCGGTGGACGTAGATGGCTTCGCCCACCACGATGGCGTCGTCCACGATGATGCCGAGCACCATAATCATCGCGAAGAGCGAGATCATGTTGATGCTCTGATCGAAGGTATACATCAGCGCCAGCGCTCCGGTGAGGGAGATGGGAATGCCCAATGTGACCCAGAACGACAGGCGCAGATCGAGGAACAGCCACAGGCTGAGGAAGACCAGAATCAGGCCGGCGACGCCATTGCGCACCAGGAGGTCGATGCGCTGGTTGATCAGATCGGCGGCGTCGGCCCAGGTTTCGATCTGGATCGTGGGGGGAAGCTCGGCGTTGCGGCGTTCGATGTACTCGTAGGTCGCCGAAACGACGTCGAGGGCGTCCTCGCCGTCGTTCGTGTAAACGATCAGCGTCACCGCCGGGCGGTCTTCGTAGGTCGAGATGATCGGGTCTTCGGTGAAGCCGTCGCGGATTGTGGCGATCTGATCGAGTGTGATGGCCGTGCCGTCGGGCCGGGTCACGACCACGATGTCTTCGAATTCCTTGCCGGTGTAGCGGCGGCCCATGGTGCGGATCTTTATGCGCTCGCCTTCGCCGCGCAGCTCGCCGCCGGGAACGTTCTGGCTGGCCTGGGCGACCGCCTGGCGTACGTCGTTGAAGGTCAGGCCGAAACGCCGCAGCGTTTCCTCGGAGACTTCGATGCTGATTTCGTACTCGCGGGCTCCCATGATGGCGACCTGGGACACGTCGTCGAGCTGCAACAGGTCGTCTTTGATTTCCTCCGCCAGCTCCTTGAGCTGGCGCTCGGGCACATCGCCGGTGACGGCGACGGCGAGGGTGTCGCGCTTGATGAGCAACTCGGACACGATCGGGCGCTCGGCGTCGTCGGGAAAGGAGTCGATGGCATTGACCCGGTCGGCGATGCGGTCTTTGACCTGCTGCACGTCGTAGCCCTGGATCACGTCGATCATCGCGACGCCAAGACCTTCCTGACTGAAGGTATTGTACTTCTTGATGCCGTCGATGCCCTGGATGGCTTCCTCGATTTTGAGGATGATGCCTTCCTCGACTTCTTCCGGGCCGGCGCCGGGATAGGGCACCTGCACTTCGATCTGCTCGACCTTGAAGGAGGGGAGCACTTCGCGGATCATCATCCCCAGCGAACCGAGCCCCGAGACCAGCACGAGGAACATGAGGACGTTCACGAAGACGGGATTACCGACACAATAGCGGACAAAAGATCTCATGAGATCAGCCTTTGAGGAGCTTGCCTGGGAGAGGGAAGGATCGGTTTACGAACCCTGGGGCGCGGGGGAGCCGGCCAGCGTCACGGACACCAGGGTGCCGTCGAGGACCTTGGGAGGCCGGGTGACCAGCACCACGTCGCCGGCTTCGAGGCCCTGCGCCACGTAGGCGAGGCCGCCCTGGTAGCGGGCGATTTCGACGGCCTGGGTGTGGATACGGCCCTCGATTTCGCCTTCGGTGGTTTCCACGTCGCGCAGGACAAGGACCTGCTGGCGGCTGTCGATGGCTTCGCGGGGGATGGCGAAGACTTCCGGCAGCGTCTTGCCGGTGATGGCGACCTGGGTGAACATGCCCTCCGCCAGGGGGAAGGTGTGGGCTTTGCCGCGGCCGTCGACCTCGACGATCAGGGTGAAGGTGCGGGTGTCCGGGTCGTAGGCTTCAACGCGCGCGAGATTGCCCTCATAGGGTTGACCCTCCACGTTTTCCGTCCAGGACACCTTCACGTCCCTGGCGCGGGGTTCGCCAAACCAGTTGGCGTCCAGGGGCGACTCATCGAATTCGAGCCAACGGGCGACTTCGCGGGAGTCCAGATCGACGGGGATTTCGAGGATCGAGTCGTCCGCCATCTGAAGCGCCGGTTGCTGAGCCGTCACGATTTGGCCCGCCTCGACCATGACTTCGCCGAGGCGGCCGGTGAAGGGGGCGCGCACATCCGCGCGGGCCAAGTTCCGCTGGGCCCGATCCAGCCGGGAGCGGGAAGCGCGCAGTTGAGCCTGGAGCTGCTGACGCTGCGCCGGAATGAGTGCGAGGGTGTTTTCCAAACCGACCAGAGCCAGCTCCTCGCGATTGAGCGCGAGCCGGGCGGCATCGAGACGGGCGCCGCTCTCGACGCCGCCGCGGTTGACCAGTTCTTCGACGCGGTTTTTCTCGCGCCGGGCCAGCTCGACGGCTTCCCGGGCCACTTCGAGGCGGCGTTCCGTGTTGGCCTCCTCGCGTTCGATTTGTACCAGATCGGCCTCGGCGCGGGCCACATCGGCTTCCGCTTCGGCCACCGCGATGCGATAGTCTTCGGGGTCGATCTGGAACAGGAGTTCGCCCTCGGCGATGATTTCACCGGTATCCAGACGCGGGTGCACGGCGATCACTTCCCCGCCGACCTCTGGGGCGATGGAGACGATGCGGCGGGGGCGGGCAGTGCCGTAGCCCCGGAGGACCGCCTCGAGGGAGGTGGGTTCGAGAAGCTGGCCTTGTGCGCGGAGCACCGGCTCGGGGACCTCGGTCTTCGGCGGTTCATGGCGCATGAGTGCCAGCCCCTGCATCGCCCCCAGGCCGAAAAGAAGCACCGCCACCACTAAGACGGCGCGGAGGAGCAATGGACGCCGGGGTTCCGGAGCGTCGGGATCTTCCTGTTCGGTGGACATAAAGATAACTCCTAAGGATAAAAAACGGAGAAATAACGTTCGAAAGCTTCAGGGCGGGGAAGAGTCACTCCTCTTCGACCGTCTCGTGGCCGCGCTCGTTGGACAATTCGTCGAGCACTTCGCGGATTCGCAGCGACACTTCGACCCACTTGTTTACGCAGTCGTCGCCGATGCGCGACACCAACTCCCTGAAGTGGTCCTCGACGAAACACTCGTGGCAGGAGACGCGCTTGTGGGCATCCTCGGTGAGTTGCAGGGTCACCCGGCGGCGATCGGCGGGGTCCTGGGCGCGGAGCACATAGCCCGCCTCGACCAGTTTGTCGACCATGGCGGAGGCGGAGGCGCCGCTGACGTCGAGAGCCTGGGCCAGGGTCTTGAGCGTGCAGGGCCCGACGCGGTTGAGCACGAGGAGCGTGCGCACCTGAGCCACGGTGGGCTCATTCGACCCTTTCCAGGCCTGCTCGGGCATTTCTCCGCGAAGGATGTGCTCGCGAATCCGCAGGCACGTGCTGTAAATCACGTGCAGCTTTTCGCGCTGTTCGTCCGAAAGCGAGATCGCTGGAGTGTTGCTGCTGCCGGGACTGGAATGAGCCAAAGCGGGGCCTCGCGTGCTGAAGTGGTCGGGAGAATGACCGGCAGCCTATTAGTTAAGCAACCGAAACATTCGTCAGTCAAACAGTTAGCGAAATGCGGGCCGCATTTCCCGGCCTATTCGCACCACTCTCAGGCCCGCTGGCTGGCTGCGGCCTGGCCCAGCAGGCCCGTCGGTTTGAAGATAATGACCAGGATCATGAACAGATAGGCGACGCCGAGGCGCCATTGGGTGATGCCCTGGAGTTTGTTCCAGTTCTCGACGTCCGCGAAGGCGGGGAGGCTGGCGAGCCACTCGATCATGGCCCAGTTGTCGAGCCTCTCGAAGAGCGGCACGAAGTTGTAGATAATTCCGATGGCGAACCCGCCGAGCATCGCTCCGCGGATGTTGCCAATGCCGCCCAGAACGGCCGAGGCGAAGGCCAGCACGCCCACGATGTAGCCCATGGTGGGTTCGATGGAGCTGTACTTGATGACGAAAAAGGGCGCCGCGATGGCGGCCAGAGCGGAGCCGACCGCGAAGGTCATGGCGACGGTGAAGTTGACGTTGATGCCGACAAGCTTGGCGGTGGTCTGGTCGAGGGCGCAGGCCCGCATGGCGCGGCCCGTCTTGCTCCTCCGGACAAACGTATCCACGCCGATCATCATGACCACCGCGAGACCGACGATGACGACGTTGATGAGCGGGACGGTCAAATCGCCGAAGAGCTGGACGCGCCCGTAATCCGTCAAGGCGGTCCACCAGGACACCGTGGTTTCGGGGGGAGCCTGGGCGCGAAGCCAGCCGGGGATCATGGTGGGACCGATTTCCCGGGTCTGGGCCGAGAAGATCAGCTGGGCCAGGTTCTGCAGCATGAACGACATGCCGATGGCGGTGATGAGCGGAACCAGCCGGGGCGAGTGGCGCAGGGGCTTGTAGGCCAGCGTGTCCATCGTGATGCCAAGCACCGGACTGAACGCCGTGACCAGCGCCAGGGCGATCCAGAACGGGATGGCCATGCGAAAACACAGGATGAAAAGGAATCCCGCGGCCACCCCGGCGGCCACGCTGACCGCCGCGCGGAGCGGAAGCGCCCGCAGCCGGTCCGACACGAGCGTCCACACCGACACCGCGGCGCATCCCGCCAGCAGCACCGCGAAGACGACGGAGGGCGTCTGCAGGCTGGCGAAGGCCGCGTCTCCCCCGCCGAGCGGCAGCAGGAACAGCAGCATCATGTAGGCGGTGAACATGAAGATCTCGCCGTGGGCGAAATTGATCAGTTGGATGATGCCATAAACCATCGAGTACCCGATGGCGATCAGGGCGATGATGCCGCCCTGGGGCAGGCCGAGAAGGAGGTACTCGAGGAATTTTTCGAAGCCGACATTGAGGATCAGAAAGAGGCAGAAGAGTGCCAGCGCCACCAGCGCCCACCAATCGCCAAGCCACCGGAGCCAGAGCGGCCTTGGGCGTACAGGCTGGGGAGCGGCGGGATCGGCTGGGGCCGGGATGGCTTGCGGGTCGGCGGCGCCGGAGGTCACTCGGCAGCGCCCTCGCTGTCGCTCTTCAGGGCTTCGGTCAGTTCGTCGGTCATCTGGATCGGAGCCGCCTGGAACTTGCCGTCGCGAACCTGGGCGATCTGGACGGGCTTGAGGCAATCGCCGTTTTCATCGAAGTAGGTCAGTCCGGTCAGGCCGTCGAAGGCCACTTCTTCGGAGTCGATGGTCTTCAGGTGGTCGCGGATGGCCTTGGAGTCCACCGCCACGCCGTGGTTCTCCACAGCGTCGTTGACCAACATCATGGCGTCGTAAGCGAGGGCGGCCCAGGCGTCGGGCTCGACGCCAGACTGCTTGCGGACGCGGGCGGCGAAGGCTTCGCCGCGATCGCCGGCCAGTTCGAAGAGGAAGGGGGCCGTCACGTAGAGGCCTTCCGTCGGTTCGCCGCCGATGGAAATGAGGTCGTCGGACAGGAGGCCGTCGCCGCCGATAATGGGAAGTTTGATTCCCAACTCGGCCGCCTGGGCGGCGATCTGGCCACCGGCGCGATAGAGGCCACAGACGACCAGGATTTCCGGATCGCCGTCCTTGACCTGGGTCAGGAGCGGGCGGAAGTCGGTGGTTTCGGTTTCATAGGACATTTCGCTGGTCAGCTCGAGACCGTTCTCGGCGGCGCGCGCTTTGAAGTAGTCGTAGAGGCCCTTGCCGTAGCTGTCGTTCTCGTAGAGCACGGCGGCCTTGGTGTGGCCCAGGCGTTTGCTGGCGTAGTCCGCGAGGGTTTGGCCCTGGAAGATGTCGTTGAAAATGTTCCGGTAAGTCCAGGGTTTGCCGATGGTCACGTCCGGGTTGGTGGAGGCGGGGGTGATTTGGAGCATTTCGGCGGCGTTGTAGATTTCACTGCCGGCGATGGAGCAACTCGAGTTGAAGTGGCCGATGACGACCGCCACGTCGGGATTGTTGACAAAGCGCTGGGCGACCTGGGCGGCGGTGTCGGGGCGGCTTTCGTCGTCCTGAGAGAGGAGTTCGACCGGTTGGCCGCCGAGACCGCCATTCTCGTTGATTTCCGCGATGGCGGCTTTGACGCCGTATTCCATCTGCTTGCCCTGGGCGGCGCTGCGGCCGGTGAAGGGGGCGGCGAGGCCGATCACGACGGGCCGGGAGGCGGAGTCGGCGCCGTCGCCGGCGGAGTCTGCCCCGCCGCCGCAACCGGCCAGAAAAGTGACAAAGGCCAGAACAGGAATGAGCCAAAGGGAGGCGATGCGATTTGTCATAAAAAGAGGTCCTCGGGTGGGGCGGGCCGATGGGCCCTCGGGGTGAATGATGCGCTTGAACCATCCCGGCGCCCGAGGGGTCAAGCGCGAGCGGGGAAGAAGTGGCTTTGGAGCGGGCGAAATCTTCAGGCGGACTTCGTGCGGGTTCCCTCGGCCCGTCCGCCCGCCAGCGCCAACACCGCCAGCGCGACGACGCTGATCGCCACCACGAGGACCACCGCTTGATCGTCCTTGCCCGCGTTGATCAGGTCGTAGATCGCGATGGAGGCCGTCTGGGTCCGGCCCGGGATGTTGCCGGCGACCATCAGGGTCGTGCCGAAATCGCCCACGGCCCGGGCGAAAGCGATGGCCGCAGCGGCGGCGATAGGGCCCCGGATCAGCGGCAGTTGAATCCAGAGAAACATCGAGAGCCCGCCGGCGCCGTCGATACGGGCGGCTTCCTTGACCTCGTGGGGGATCTCGGCGAAGGCGGCGGCGAGCTGACGCGCGACGATGGGGATCGTGGCGGCGCAGGCGGCGATGACGGCGGCCTTGAGGGTGAAGACGAGGGGCTGGCCGGTAAGGGCTTCGTAGAGCTGGCCCACCGGCCCCCGGCGGCCGATCAGCACCAGCAGGTAATAGCCCAGCACGGTGGGCGGCAGAACGAGCGGCAGCAGCACCAGGGCGCCGGTCCAGCGGGTGCTGCGGTGCGCCAGCCACGCCCCCAGCGCCGCGCCCAGAAGGAGCGCGATGGCGGTACTGACGAGGCCGACCTGGAGGGAAACGAAAAGAGGACGCCAATCCATAGCGTCCTCAAAGGGGCACGGGCCGGGCGCCGAGCGCAAGGCTCAGCGTGGGCCGCATCGGTTCGAATTGAGGCGGGAGGTCAAGGGCGCAGGCGCGCGATGAACATGTTGCCGGAGGTCCCCGCCGTGGCCGTCACGGGTGAAACTCCCAGGTCGAGCGTGACCGTGAACCAGCCAGTCACGAACAAGCGGCCGTTTCCGTAGCTCATGATCGCGGGGTCCACGCGCGGACCGTCGTAGGTGACGGACCACAGGTGCTCGCCCTCGTCTGCGGAGAACTTGGCGTAGAAGTAGTCGCGGTCGAGGTTCGGGCCGCCCAGGTTGATGACCGTATTGTTGATGAGATAGCCGCCCCAGATCGGGTTGCCCTCGCCGTCCATGGTCAGTCCGCACTCGTCGTTGAGTTTGCTTTGGGCGAAGGACCAAACGTGGGAGCCGTCGGAACCGCGATATTTGGCGAGCAACTGGTTATTGAATTCGGATTCGGTCACCACCGTGCCGCCGCCAAAGTCGCGGGGGTAGTCGAAGTTGCCGGTGATGACGAAGTCGCCGTTGCTGTCGATGGCGAGGCCGTTGCAGATGTCGTCGCCGCGGCGTCTGATGGATCCGCCCCCGGACAAATTGGCGGCGTCGCCCAGGCCTACGCCCCAGATCGGGTTGCCCGTCGAGCCGTTGAAGCTCGCGAGGAACATGCGGTCGTTGGGCGATCCAAAATCGTCGTTGCCCGGGTGATCGATGAGTGTCGCGCCGATGAAGAAATCGGTCTCGTGCAGACCGAGGGCGATCACGTTGCCATTGGGGGCGACACCCACGTATTGAAAGGATTCGTCTTCGTTGCCGCCCAGATTGCGGCCCCAACTGTTGCCTCCCGATGGCATTCCTGTATCCGCGGGAAGGCGGACGATGAAGGCCTCGTTGCTGTTCCCGCCCTGATTCACCACGGTGACATCGCCAAAGCTCAGGGTCTGGCTTCTGAAGCCGCCGACGATGTAGATGTTGTTGCCCTGGACGGCGACGTCGCTGGGTGAGTCGCTGTTCGATGAACCGAAATTCTGGAACCAGATGGTCGATCCGTCGCTCGGAGAAAGTCGGGTGACGAAGACGTCGCTTTGCCCCGTGCTCGTGATCGACTGGCCCGAGTCGAAGTTGATGCTGTTGGTGTAATTGACCACCAGAACGAGGTCGCCATTGTCGGCGAAGTCCAGTGCCCGGGGCGTCGCGAAATCAGAGCTGTTTTCGTTGTAGAGCTTCTTCCAGATCAGGCTGAAATCCGAACCACTGTACTTGCAGACAAAACCCGTGGTACCGGTGCCGGTGAAGGGGCCATCGCCCAGATCGACGGCGCCGGAGACGGTGCCGATAATGTAAACATCACCGTTCGCGTTGACTTCCAGGTCCTCGGGGCGATAGCTGCCGGTGCCGAGGAAGGTCGCTTGAGCTTCCGCCGAGCCGGGAGGGAAAACGGATGCTTCCAGGGCTGCGAGGCGCGCGAGCAACTCGTCGTTGCCCGAGGTCTGCGAATCGAGCGCCCGGATCGAGTAGGGCACGGAGAGGAACTGCTGGCGGGGCGAGAACTCGGCGCCGAGCGTCCCGCCCACGGGCCCAACGCGCAGCCCGAGGAAAGCGTCCGGCGAATCGAACGCATCGGTCACCGGGTCGCCGCCGCCGTCGCTGGACAGGATCACATTGAAGACGCCGTTGGTGACGGGGACTTCGGGGAAGTCCTGCGGCCCCCAGACGGCGGTGCCGCCGCTGGCTTGCTGGTAAATGCTGAAAGACATGGCCCGATTACCCGAGACCGGCTGGCCCTGGTCGTCCGTCAGGCGGCCCTGATAGTTGATCAGGGGCGGCACGGTTTGCGCCGGAGCCACGTTCGCTGCGCCCAGCAACCCGAGCAAAATGAGAAGTGTAAGGATTCGAAACGGCATGAGGGCTTTCCTTGAATCGGGCATCGTTACAGACGCGGGGTGAAGCGATGGTTGATGAGGATTTCGACGTCGTCGAGTTGATCGATGTCGAGCAGCGTCAGGCCGCCCGGCGAGCCATCGGCGTCAAAGACGCGGAACTCGAGGGTCCAACTGGTGTTGGCGACGCTGCGCTCGCGGAAGAAGGTGTTCTCTGGGGCGCCGGTGAGCGTGTCGTCGCCGGAGGGAAAGTTCAATTCCATGCGGATCGGGACGCTGAGCTTCTCGCGGAACTCGAAGGACTCGCCACCGTCCGAGGTGAACCACAGGCGGCTGGACCAAGGCGTCACACCGCCGACGATCTTGTCCGGTTCATCCGGATCGATGGAACCCGGATCCATGGTGCGGATCAGTTGGGCGCCGCCGTCGGAGAGCGTGGCGTTGATGAAGGTACGCGCGCCGCTGTGATTGCCAGGGGCGTTGATCTTGATCCACTGGATCTTGTCGAGCCAGGTGCCCGGGGCGGTCAGGTTGCCGTTGTTGTCGAACTCCGGCCCGAGGAAGAATTGGCTGCCGGAGGGCGAGAAATTCGTCTGGAACGGCATCACGACATCGATGTCGCCGTTGTCGCGTTCGACCATGTAGGTCCGCAGGGTTCGGCGGAAGGCCTGGAGCGGCGTCACCAACTCGCCCGTGATAGGGTCGGGGTAGAGCGAGCTGCCGCTGTCGCGATAGGCCAGCACGTCGTTCTTGATGGAGATGATGTCCGTGTTGGCCCCGGTGCCAGGGCCGAGAGAACGGGCGCCGTCGTAGGTTTCCATGGCCACCAGCATCTGCGTCAGCTCGCGGGCGTTCGACGTCGTGTAGAGCGACTCGATGGTCCAGGTCCGGTCGCCGACGGTGCGTTCGAACGGTTCGTTCCATTTGTATTCGAGGGCGCGAGCGGTGAAAAAGAGCCAGTTCTGGGCTTCGCGGAAGGTGTTGCGCGCCCGCAACGTGGCGCCCAGCGAGCGCTCCTGATGCACCGGATCGGCGTAGTAGCGCGAAGCGAAGGCTTCCTGGTCTTCCTCGAAGAAGGACTCGATGGCGGCCAGTTCGTTGTAGTGCTGCTGGAGCCGGACGACTTCCTGGTACATGATCAACTGCGACTCGCGGGACTCGTAGGCCAGCGTGGCGAATTGCAGCACCATGTTCTTGATGCGGGTCTTGCTTTCGTTGTCCAGGAGGTCGTCTTCGAGGGCGTTGACGCGGGATTTTTCCAGGCCTTCGAGGCGTTCGAGTTCGGCTTTTTTCTCGCCCTTTGCTAACTCGGCGCCGACGTTTGCGCCGACGGAGGCTCCGCCGATCACGGCGCCAATGGCGATGCCGACGGGTCCGAGCGGCGCCAGCACGAGGGCCGGACCCAGCGCCGCCACAAAGGCATTGGCGCCGGACTGAACCGCGTCCCAATGGCTGATTTCCTCCACCAGGTTGGCGCGCTTGTTCCCGTACTCGATGTAGACGCTTCGGATGGAGGCGTTGATTTGACGTTCCTTGGCGCGGCGATTGATCTCGTTTTGGATTTCCTTGCTCAGGTTCCGGGTTCGCTGGCGATTGAGATCGATGCGGTTGCGGGCGATCTCGATCGAGCGGCGCTGATCGGCGATCAGGCCTGTCGGCGGATTGGCCGGATTGTAGCCCGGATCGCCGGGAATGGCGCCGACGAGGTCCACGGCGCGGCGCTCGTACTCGCGGCTGGACTGGCGCAAGTCCTCGGCGAACTGGTCTTCATAGCCGCGGTAGTTGTCGTAGAGTTCGAAGGCGGAGAGGAAATCCGCGAGGGCCACGGAGAGGGGCCGCACCGGCGGTTCGGTTTCTTCCGAGACCCAAGTCGCCAAGGTGTTGTAGGAGTTGAAGAACTCCTGGCCACGGGATTCGAAACCGGTGGTCAGGACCAGGAAATCGGGCTGAAAACCGAGCGGGTTGCGTTCTCCCTGGATGATCGACTTCGTCTCGGTCGTTTCCAGGATCGCGCGCTCCCATTCGGAGATGGCCGAGTCGAGGCCGGACATCGTGGGAGCGCCCTTGTTTTCCAGTTCGGGGAAAGAGCCGAGGAGAATGCGGCCTTCAAGATAAATGCGCTGCTCGACCTCTGTGATCAGGGCCTCGGCGGCGTCGCGGTCGGGATCGATGTCGGCGTCGAAATCGATCAGCGGCGCGGTGAGGCGGGCGGCGTTCGAGAGGGCGACGGCTTCGCGCTCAAGGGCGGTCATCAGGAAAACCAGGTCGCGGTAGCCGCTGAACAGGATCGGATAGGACGCGGGCACGCCGCCCTTGCGGGTCAGGGGCAAGTATTCCACTTCGCCATCGATCAGGGTCTGGGCGGCGTATCCATCCTGGTCCGGGACGTTCTTCTGAAAGATGTACCAGCCCAGCGGCGTTCCCGGCGGAAAGGCGGGATCGAGCGTGTTCACATCCACGCCGAAGCCGTACTCGAGCAATTCGAGATAACAGGCGGAGGCTTCATTGTAACCCGCCGCCACGCCGGTCTCGGGATCGGACAGGCGGGCGATTTCGGCGCGAAAGCGTTCGATGCCTCCGGCGGGCAGGGCCTCGCCCTTGCCGACGCCGGAGGCGAGGCGGTCTTCTTCCAGGTCGTCTTCGCGAAGCTTGGCGATCTGCAACTCGGCGACGCCGCGATCGTAGAACAGATCGAGGAGTGCGCGTTGCAGCGACAGGTTCGTGGGTGAGAAGCGCAGCGCGTCGACGAGGACCTGTTCGGCCTGCTGGGCGCGGGCGCGCTCTGCGGGACCCCAGAACTGATCGATCAGTTCGGTGCGGGCGCGGATGGGTGCTTCCCTGTTGGGCTGGCCGTCGCCATCGGTGTCGTCGCGGGCGTAGAGCAGAACCTTGTAGCGGAAGGCCGCGTCGTCCTTCTGGCCGGAGGGCGCGTCCTCGTAATAGAGGAGTTCGGCGGCCTTCTCGATCGCCTCTTCATCGAAGCCCACATAGGGGATGGAAGAGCTGATGGGTTGGGCGATGGCGGAGGATTCAAGGCGCAGCGTGCCATCGGTCGGAAGGGATGCGGCCCCGCCCCCCGGCGTGGCATAGGCTCCGGCGTGGCCGCTGAAAGCGGTGACGGCAACAGGAACGGCCGAGCCGCCGATGACGTTGGCGAAATCGGGGCGGCCGTACTCGCCACTATCCTGCGCCGCCAGGGGCAGCGCGCAGGCCGCGGCGAACGCCACAGTCCACAGGGTGCGCATGGCCTGCTTCATGGCAAGGTCTCCAGAACGGGGGTTTCGACGGGAACCACGGGGGTGCGGCGCTGGAGGACGAACTGGCCGGTGATGGTGCGGTTCAGATAGGCGCGGTTGGCCTCCACCGCCGTGACGCGGTCCTCGAAGCGGCCCTGCAGAAAGCCGGGCAGAATCGCGTCCAGGTCCCGAGTGTCCGGGTCCACCTCGAAGCTCAAGGTGCGGTTGAAGGACGCTCCGCCAAAGCGGGTCCCGGTGGCGCCCATGGGGATGGGCTCGGACTCGGCGAAGAACGAGTCGTTCGATCGCCGGATCGTGGCGAGGCCGTAGGTGCCTTCGGGCAGGGGGCCGCCGCCGTCGCTCATGACGTGGCCGCTCACCCCCGAGGCGTCCTCGACGATTTCCAGGGTCACCGGCAGGCGGGCGAAGTCGCTTTGGAGAACGCCCTCCCAAATGGCGTCGTTGTCGGCAATCTGTACGGTATGAATGGCGGGCGCGCGCAGGGCCGGATTACCCAGGCCGGTGGGCTCCATCGTGATCACGATGGTTTCGTTGGCTTCCACGTCCCGGTCATCCAGTAGCGGGATCGTCAAGAGAGCACGGTCGCCGGAAATGGCCACGGTGCGGGCGCCACCAGCGAAGTCGCCACCCTCCGTGGCGCTGCCGCCGATCGTGTAATTGAGCGTGCCATTCCAGGGTGCCCCAAGCAGAATCGGGATTGTGACGGTTCCGGCGCCTTCGTCGAAGACCGAGTCAGACTGGGCGAAACCGATGCCATCGCCGACCTCGATTTCCTCTGAGAAAAAGTCGGCCACATCGGTGACGCCGTCGGCGTTCAGATCATCGGTGCCGGTGGCGGCGCGGGTGCCGAGGATGGCTTCCACGACGGAGCTTGCGGAATTGCCAGCGGCGGCCGTCGCGGGGGCCAGGATGATCACCGCGCCAATCAGGGCGAAGGGCCATGGGGACGGCGGAGTCTTGGGAGGCAAAGTCTTGGGAGGCGGCACGATCGTCTCGCAATTCTGTGGTTTCTCAAACCCAGAAATCCGCGGGCACGAAACTAGACCACACGAAAGGTAGGGACAGAACAAGGCCATAAAGGAGCAAGGGCTTCCACCGATTCGCAAGCGAAAATTGACGGATTAGAAAAATCCGATAATTTCGACGAATCAATCCCTTGTCACCAAAGGCTCCGCGGGCTTTTCGAAGCCGTGCTCCTGCAGGATGCGGGCGCCTTCTTCGGACAGCGTGAAGCGCCAGAACCGCCGGGCCAGATCAGGCCGCTCCGACCGCAGAAGAACGCCGCAGCCATGCACGATGGGCGGATGATCGGCAATGGTGGCGGCTCGCAAGACGCCTTCCGTCCGGCCCTCGGAAACCAGCAGGCTCTTAGACACAAAGGCCGCATCCACGTTGCCGGTGGCGGCGAAGTCGTAGGCCTGGCGGATGTTCCCCGCAACGATGATGCGGCCATCCTGCATCAGGCGCTCGTACACACCGGCCCGTTCGAGGGTTTGCCGGGCCGCAAGGCCATAAGGCGCCGTATCGGGGTTGGCGATGGAAAAGCGCCAGATATCGAGCGGCGGTTCATAGAAGCCGCTCCAGTCCTCGACCGGAACGTCCTGGAATTCGTCCAGCCCGGTCCAGAAGAGTAGGACTCCCTGGGCGTAGGGCACGACCGAGTCCTCGGCGAGGAGTCCGGCGCCGGCGAGTTCCTCGACACGGCGCATGTCGGCGCTGTAAAAAAGATCGAAGGGCGCACCGCCTTCCGCCTGCTGCTTGAGAAGGCCACTGGCGCCGCCAGACAGCGTGACCGGAACGCCGGTCTGCGCGGTGAAGGCTTGGGCCACTTGCTCCATGGCGGGAACGGCGCTGGCCGCCACGGCGATCAGAAGAGGGTCGGTTCGGGATTCGGCCGTTATGGCGGAGGACTCCGCCTCAGGCGCGGAGCAGGCCGTCACCGCCAAGCCAGCGACCGCCAACGCCGCCCTCAAGAAACGGCGCAAGAATCGCCTCCGCAGCCGCAATCGTCGCCGCCCTTGATGACGCGGCCGATCCAATGTCGGTTGTCCGAGAAGAGCCGGTAAGCCAGGTCGCCGCCTTGCTTCAGACCGGGAAGCGCGAGCAGAGTGGCGAGGCCGCCGCCCACATTGCCGCCGACGACGCGCACGATCTCGCGGATGGCGGCGCCTCCCGTGCGGATGCGGCCGTCGCGTTCGATCAGGTGGATTTCGCGCGTGGCGCGCGCCCAGTCAACGCGCGGGAAGCGGGCCCGCACGGCGGGATCGTGCAGTTCCAGCCACTCGATGCGATGGCGCCGGTCGGCGTCCTCGACGGCCTTTTTCAGGTCGCGGCAAATGGCGCAATGGCCATCGAAAAGTGCGATGGGCTTGGGTAGCGTGGCGCGGGGGGCGGAGGTCATGGCGGGAAAGAGTCCTCTGGGAATGACTAGGCGGTCCGAACGCGCGGCAATTCATCCGCGGGGTTGGGGGCGCCGTCCATCTGGTGCAACCCTTGTACCACGCGCTCGGTGGGTCCGGACTGGTCAGGGGAAATGGCCAGCGCGGCCAGCAGAGCCACGAGGGCGACCTCGACCTGCGAGTCGTCGGGCGGGCGGGTGGTGATGCGCTGAAAGCGGAAGCCGGGCCAAAGGAGCGCCCGGCACAGCCAGAACCGCGAATTCCTGGCGCAGAGCTTCATCGTCTCGAACGCCAGGCCCGCCACCAGCGGCAGCGCCAGAACGTGCAGCGCCAGCGTCAAACCCTTGCGTGCCGTCCAGTGCCACTCCGGATACCCGGGCAGGTAAGCCACCAGCAGCGCCGCCACCAGGGCGAAGACGATGATGGAGACCAGCACCACGACGGCGATGAAGGTCGTGCCGCAGCGCGGGTGCAAGGTGTCGTGGCGCTGGGCGTTCTCGACGGACAAGGGCCGGCCGCTTTCGAGGGCGAGGACGGCTTTGTGCTCGCCGCCGTGGTACTCGAAAACCCTCCGGATGTCCGGGTTGAGCGAAATCGCGATCATGTAGATCACCAGAATGACAGCTCGGAAGACGCCGGCGATGAGGTTGAACAGAATCGGATGATTCTCCTCGGTAAAGCCGAGCGTTCCCTGAGCGTCCGCCCACTCCGCCAGGAAGGGCAGCTTGCCAACGAGCAGCGTCAGGAAATTCGGAGCCACCACCATCATCAGGATCACGATGGTCAGACTGATGGCGAGCATCGAAAGAAAACCCGCTTGGCCAAAGGCGTCCTTCACCGACGAAGGGAGCGCCGAGGTGGAATGGTCTTCCGGCCCCTCCCCCTCCGCTTCTCCCTTCTCGCGGGCTTCCTTGCGCTTGAGCGCGCGCTCGAACAGATCGGCCGACCAGCGCAACGTTCGCGTGCCGATGGCCATCATTTCGATCAGCGCCACGGCGCCGCGAATCACGGGCAGCTTGAAGAGGCGGATGCGCTCGGCGAGCGTGTGATAAGGAACCTGGCGCACGACGATCTGGCCGTCGTCGCGCCGCACAGCGGCGGCGTAGCCCGTGCGCGAACGCATCAGAACGCCTTCGATGAGGGCCTGGCCGCCCATTTCCATGCGTGGCGTTCCGCTAGGGTTGTCTTGGAAATCGGCGCCGTCGGCGGGTTTATCCATGGGTGAGGGCTTTCGGAAAGGCTCGGGGAATGTTGGCGAAGGCGTGGAAGCGGGCCTTGTACTCGCCGTTGTAGTGATGCAGCACGGCCTGGGGCTGTGCGATTTCGCGCGCATTCGGCCTGCAAAGATAAGCCTCGGCCGCAAGAGCATGGCGGGGCAATTCCGATGCCAGCAACGCGCAGAGGGTTTGGTGCTCCAACGGGGGTTTGGGGCGGAGGAGCCAAATGGCCTGGAGCCAACGCTCGACACGTTCCCAGTCGATCGTGCCAGCGTGAAAGGCGGTGATGCCGGAATTGTACCGGCGGGGAACGGGGTGACCCGAAAGGCGTTCCAGTTCACCGTGGAAAACGGCGTAGGATTCGCGCCGCTCGATCAAGTAAGGTTCCGCCTTCGGCTTCCCGTCGAGAACGCCGAGCAACTCGCCCGGACGCCGGTAGAACACCAAGTCCGCGTCCAGCGCCACGATTCGCCCCGCACGCCCAGCGTACACATCGACCAGCTTGGCGAGGTGGATCTGGACGTCGCGGCTGGCGCGCAGGCGGGGAAAACGAGCTCTTGGCAGGGCCGATTCGACCCGCCCGGCAACGTCACCTGGATCGACAAACCGGCATCGTCCAGGTAAGAGCCGGCCCAGCGCGGCTCGCGTGGCATGGCCCAAGCCACCATCCGGCGTGATCTCGAACTCCGCCTCATCCACCACCCGCGCCAGCGAATAGGCGCAGAGGATCCCCCATTCGAGAAAACCATCCCCAAGCACCATCGCGAACGTTCGGCAAGGCCCGGCGGCGGGTTTCGCCAGGGGCGGCAAATCGTGAATGGCCGCTGCCACCGCTCGGCGCCGGCAGCGGGCACGCAGGCCATAGTATAGGTTCCGAAAGAGAATCTGCGAAGGGTGGTTTGCCACGCGCTCACCTCAGAGATGGGACAGCGAGGGACTTACCGGAACCGGTCCCCGACCGCGACGCCACCGCCATTGAAGTAGGAGGTGGCTTCCATCTCGCGACTACCTTGGGGCTTGAGCCGTGTCACGAGGAGGAGCGACTCCTCGCCGCACTTGATGACAAGGCCGTGGCCTTTGAGGACATCCACCACGGTGCCCGTCTCCACATCGTCCGATTTCCAGGAGGGCTGAACCCAGGAGGTGTCGCAAGGCTCGACGCCGGTCAGCTTGATCGTTTTGTCGCTGGCGTCGTGTGTGTAGGCGCCGGGCCACACCGCGAACCCGCGCACGAGATAGATCAGTTTTTCCGCCGGCCAATTCCATTCGATGCGGGCGTCCTTGCGCTCGATCAGGGGCGCGTAGGTCGCCTCCGCCTCGTCTTGGGGCTCGGCGGACAGGGAGCCGGTTTCGGCCAGTTCCGCAAGCGTTTCGACCATCAGAAGAGCGCCCTCGTGCGAGAGCGTGGCGGAAAGACTTCGGGCGTCGTCGTCCTCCAGGATTTCCACCTCGCGCCGGGCGATCATCGGCCCGGTGTCCATGCCCTCGTCGAGTTGCATGATGGTCACGCCGGTCTTGCGCTCGCCGCGGGCGATGGCCCACTGGATCGGCGCCGCGCCCCGGTATTTCGGCAGCAGCGAGGCGTGGATGTTCAGGAACCCGAACTTGGGAATGGAGAGCATCTCCGGCGGCACGAGCTTGCCATAGGCCACGATGACGGCGACATCGGGAGCGAGGAAGCGCAGCTTCTCGGCCATGTGGCCGTCGCGCAGGGTCTTGGGCTGGAGCACCGGGATGCCGGCTTCCTCGGCCAGGACCTTGACCGGCGGCGGCGTCAATTTCTGCCCCCGCCCCGCCGGTTTGTCCGGCTGGGTCACGGCGCAAAGCACCTCGTGATCCGATTGCAGGAGCCATTTCAAAGCCGGCACAGCGAATTCCGGGGTTCCAAAGAAGGCGATTTTCATGAGGATGTCAGCGATTCCTGAGCGAGTTTCGGTTACTCAGGGGCAGAAGCGAAAAGCGGGCAAGGAAGAGTATCGAGTCCGCCAAGCTCTAGTTTGGGAATTCAGAGCCATCCCAAGGTTGCCTTCTTGACCGCCGCACGTGAAGAACAGCAACAACGCGCGCTTCATCATCGACGGTGTACAGAATGCGAACCTGATCCCGACCCCGGCCATGAACAAGCTGGCGAAGTTCAAAGTCGAAAGCGTCTGATTCCAAGGCTTGCGTCCCTAGCCTCGGCATTTCAGAGAGGAGGGCAATATTCTCCTTTAGGCTTTCCACCCACATGAGAGCATTGTCAGTGGTTGTCAGACCGGCCCTCAGAAATGTCTCGCGCCGAATATCGCTGCGAGCCCGATGCGAAACTTCAATCGCGTAGCTCATCGACAATATCCCGGAACGTCTCCTCAAGCGACTGGCTACGGCCGGCCTTCATGTCATCAAGGCCCTCGCGGACGCCGATCATCGCTTGAACACGATCACGCAAATCGACCAGTTCCTGGTACGAAGCGACGTCCAGCAGCACCGCCGCGGGTTCTCCCCGGCTTGTCAGAATCACCGGCTCGCCGGTGTCGCGGAGCTGTTGGAGAAGCTTCTGCGGCTGACGCTTGAAATTGCTCATCGGCTGGATGTCGCGGCTGATATTCATGGCATTGCACCTTACAAGGGCTTTGGAGAGTGCGAAGGTCACCGTTGCTGCGCCGGAATGCAAGCCCAAGCCTGCACTCCCCTACTCCACTCCAAGCGATACCAACTCCACCCGCACGTTCTGATCTGGCCGGACGAACCAGGCGTCAAAAGCCAGGCGCCACGGGCGGGCGCCGTCGCTGAACCAGGTGAAGCGGAAGGTGCGTTCGCCAGACCATTGGCCGGAGATGACTTGGCTCTCGGATTCGGCGCCCGCCGGATGGACGATGCGCAGGCGGACTTCCGGGGGCTCGGCGCCCGGGACTTCTTGCAGACGGAGGCGGCCGGTGACGGTAATTTGGCCGGCGGGCGGGGCGGGCAGGAACTCGCCCATTTCCCAACTGCCATAGCGGAAGCCGCCGCCGCCGCGGGCGATGGCAAGAGTCCCGGCGGGGTCCTCCATTCCAGCCTCCGAGCCCGGAATGGGTGCCATCGCCGTCCAGGAAGCCGCGGATAAGTCCTGCCAAGGCAACGGATTGGGCGGCGTGGGCGTAGCAGGAGGGGTGGTGATGTCGGTTCTGCGGAGGAACGAAATCTCGGGGTTGCGCCCGCTCTCGAAGACGTTGCCAAGCGTGCCATAAAGGTAGACATCCTCGATTCCATCCCCGTCCCAGTCGGCGATGTGAAAATCATTAATGCTGGTCGGGCCTAACTGTGGTACGAGGGATCGCTCCACAAAACGACCAACGTGGCCGGGCCTTGCGTCGCCTGTCTGTTCAAGAACCGCGATCTTCGCATCGCCATAAGAACTGACAAGGATGTCCAGGTCGCCGTCGAAATCGAAGTCGCTGGCACCGAAATCGAGAACCCCCACGGAATAATACGTGGCCATGGTGTACGCCACGGAGTGAGCGTGGGGAAAGCGGTTCGCCACAACCAGGATGGCACTATATGGCCCAAAACCCGGTTCAGCACGCGTAGTAGTCAAGAAATCGGTGAGACCATCGCCATCGAAATCCCCGGCGGGCCGATCGATCGGGATTGGTGCGATGAACTCTGCGGTCCGCGTCCAGAAGTTATCCACTTCGGCTTCAATCAGTCCGGTGGTGGTCCCCTCGCGAAACGAGACTTCCTTTCGACCATCGCCGTCCCAGTCTTTCATCTCGAGGGGGAATCGGACACCATAGCTTCTGCGTGCGTGGGTCGAACTGTCTCCCGCCGAGCCGTATTCGGTCACATAATTGATGTACTCGTTCAGGTCATTGTTGACCGCCTCTCTCTCAAAACTGGCGATCTCCAGCAAGCCGTCGCGGTCGTAGTCGGAGATATGCACGAAATGCCCCGGAAAATCGTAGGAAAACGGGCCCGAAACCAAGAACTCTCCGGTGGCATGAAGCACCTGAAAGCTGAAAAATTGGCCACCGGGCGTCAGCGCGATGAAATCGTACTCGAAGGCCTCGATACTGCTGTCCGTCTTGTCGAAGATACGGCTCGCTTGGAGGCCTTCCGGTAAGCGAAGCGCGTCGAAGACGAAGCGTCCATCACCAGTGCTCTTGTTCAGCAGGATGGAATCCACTCGCTCGTTTTCCACATATTGGGTAACGAAGAAATCGAGCAGTCCATTCCGGTCGAAATCGTGGAATTCGCTGAAGGAGGGGGAAGCATTCAACGGGAAACCGCCCGCGATGACTGGACGGACAACTTCGAATTGAGGAGCGGCCGCGAAGACAGTGGCAGCCGTGGAAAGAAAGGCTGCCAGAACGGTTGATACAAAACAAGGTTTAAGCATGAATTTTCCTCCTCGGGTGACAAGGGAACGCCGAAGCGGCCACTTGTCAAGGAAGAAAATCCACACTCATACTTATAAGGAGTACACTGTGCCCTTCTCTTCCCCCGAGCCTACCCCGTCAGCGCCCCCACCAGCGCACCCACGTCGCCCGTTTCCTTGATGACGCCGCCCTCCATCAATACGCCGTGGGCGGCGACGCCTTCGACGAAGGCGACGTCGTGGGTGACGACGATGAAGGTGGTTTCTTCTTTCAGGGTCATCAGGAACTCGCCGAATTCGCGGGTCGTTTCGGCGTCCAGGGCGCTGGTCGGTTCGTCCAGCAGGATGTACTGGGGCTTGAGCATGAGGGCGCGGCAAATGGCGGCGCGCTGGGCCTGGCCGCCGCTGATTTCGTTGGGGTACTTGTCCGCCAGGGGGGTGATGCCAAAGCGCTCGAAGAGGGCGCCGGCGTCGGCGCGGGCTTCGGAGGCCGAGCGGCCGTGGGCCTGGACGGGGGCGAGGGTCGCGTTCTCGCGGACGGTCAGGTGCGGGAAGAGGTGGAACTGCTGGAAGACGATGCCGAGGGAGCGCCGGAATTCGGCTTCCGGCATGGCGGAGAGATCGCGGTCGTCGAGCAGCATGGCGCCGCTCTGGGGCCGCAGGAAACGCCCGAGGCACCGCAGCAGCGTGGTCTTGCCCGAGCCGCTGCGGCCCAGAATGGCGAACACACGTTCCCGCGGGACTGAAAAGGAGACGCCTTTGACGCCTTCCTCCGATCCCGGATACAGGTATTTCAGATCTCGGACCTCAAGCATTGGTGAATCCCTTCGCTTTGATGCGGCGTTCGTAGCGTTCGGCGGCCTTCATCAGCGGGAACGTGACCAGGAAGAAGAGCACGCCGACGATGAAGTAGTACAGCATCGGGTCGTAGTTGACGCTGATGATGGACTGGGCGCGGTAGAAGACCTCGGCCACGCCGATGAAGGCGATGAGCGTGGTGTCCTTGAGCAGCGCCACGGTGCTGTTCATCAGCGGCGGCACGGCCACGCGGAAGGCCTGAGGCCAGACGACGAAACGAAAGGTTTGGACCCGCGTCAGGCCGAGCGCCCGCCCCGCATCGCCCTGGCCCGCAGGCACCGCCATCAAGCCCGCACGGACGACCTCGGCCATGTACGCGGCGGCGTTGGCGGTCAGGGCGATGACGGCGCACATCCAGGCGGGGAGCGTCAGGCCGATCTGCGGCGCGCCCGCGTAAACGAAGAACAACTGGACCAGCGCCGGCGTGCCGCGCAGGAAGTCCACCGCGCCACGCACGACGAAAAAAAGAGGGCCGTGGCCCTTGAACAGGACCAATCCGAGCGGTATGGAAATCAGGAAGCCGAGCCCGAGGCTAAGCCCAGCGATGGCAAGAGTCAGCAGGAAGCCCTTGAGCAGCATTTCCGCCGCGCGGGGGGCGCCGATTTTCTGGGTCCCGGCGCCGGTGCCCGGTTCCGCACCGAAGTATTTCGCGTGCAGCTCGTCGAAGGTCCCGTCGGCGCGCATGTCCGCCAGCGCCGCGTTGATCGCGGCGAGCAGCTCGGGCTGGCCTTTTTGGATCGGGATGCCGACCTCTTCGTCGTAGAGCAGCGGCCCGGCAGGCACATAGGGCATCCCGGCGGCTTTGATGCGATACATGCCGACCAGTTTGTCCGTCACGAAGGCATCGATGCGGTCGTTGTCCATGTCCTGGAAAATGGCCGGTTCGCCGTCGCGGGCGATGACTTCGATGGTGGGATAATTTTCCGTCAGGTATTGCTCATAGGTCGAGCCGATGGTGACGCCGACGCGGCCGCCATCGGTCAGGTCTTCGATCGACGTGATCTGGCCTGCTTCGTCTTTGGCGATGAAGAGCTGGGCGCCGCTGATGTAGTAGGGGTCGCTGAAATCGACCTTTTCCTGGCGCGCGGGCGTGATGCCCATCGAGCCAATAATCGCGTCGTAGCGCCCCGCCAGTAGCCCCGCCAGGATTCCCGCCCACTCCGTCGGAACGATCTTCAGATCGCGGCCCAGGCGGTCGGCCACCTCCTGCGACGTATCCACGTCGAAGCCCGTCAGTTGGCCTTGGCTGTCGTAGTAAGAAAAGGGCGGGTACTTACCGGTGAGGGCGATGGCGAATTCGCCGGACTGGCTGGCGCCCAGGGATGCCGAAGGTTCGTCCTGGGCATGGGCCCGATTCGGCGCGGCGAGCAAAGCCGTGGCCGCCAGAACGAGCACACAGAAGCCTATCGCCACTGAATTTAGACCGTCAGGCACGCCGGACGCTATTCTTCTCTGTGCCCGGGCCAGGAAAGGTCCGGAACACCGTGGGGGGATATTTCGGGAATCACGCATCATGAACCGATGATGCGGTGAGGACCCGGCCAAGGGCAACCCCTGATCCCCCGGTTTCCACGGACTTTCTAAAAGTTAGCCTGGGCAAGAAATTCTTACCAGAGGTACACATCATGAATAACGATCAAGTGATGGGCAAATGGCATCAGGTCAAAGGCCAGGTGCGCCAGAAGTTCGGGAAACTGTCCGACGACGAAATCGAACGCACCGGCGGCCGCCGCGAAGAGCTGGCGGGGCTGGTGCAGGAACGCTACGGCAAGACCCGAGAGGAAGCCCACCGGATGGTGGACGACGCCTACGGTTCGCTGTAACGCAATAGGTTAGCCGTTGGCCGCGGCCCCGGGAGCCCGGAAAGTGAGCAGCCAGGCTCCCCCCGCGATCAACGCCATCATGGCGGCGAAAGCCAGCGACACGCCGACCTTCTCGCCATGGACCAACCCCACCCCCGCCACGATCACCGCCAGCAAACCGCAGGTCCATGTCAGAACCCGCGCGGGCAGCCGGTTGATCGAAACGGCGGGGGTGTCTTCTTGAGCGGCGGCTTGCGCCTCGGCGGCGGCGCGTTCGTCCACTTCGGCCTGACGCTGAGCCAGCCGGGTCCAGCCGGTGCTGGTCTTCCTGGCGTAGGTCACTTCCAGAATCCCCAGGATCGCCACCGGCAATCCCAGCCCAATCACCAGCTTCATCAATTGGCTCAACTCGACTTGGCCGATCAGGAGCCAACCGCTCACCAGCAGGTTGGCCGCCGCGCAGGCGTAAACGCTCCACGCCGGGATACGCCGCGACAGCAGCCCCCAAACGATCGGCACCGTCAGCGGCGCCGTCACCAGACTGACCACCGTCAGGATGAACTTCAGAATCCCGACGCGCTCGGTGACGATGCCGCCCGCCAGGAGCAGCAGGCCGAGGACGATGGTGAGGATGCGGCCGGTGGTGACGAGTTCTTTCTCTCGATCATTGAGCCTAAATAGACTTAGGTAGAGTCCATGCAAGCCCCAGATGGCCTTCTGGGCTAAACCCCAAAGACCTCGGCGGCTCGAAAGAACTTCTGCCGCCGGCCGTCTTTCGATCACCTTGCCGTACATATCCCTCGCCAGCACCCCCGCGTACACGTTCAGCACCGACGACAACATCGATGCCGTGGCGCTGAACATCGCGGCCATCAGAACGCCGATCATGCCCGCCGGCAGCACAGCGCGGCAGACCAGGATGTAGGCTTCGCGGGGGGCCTCGCCGGGTTGCAGAATCCGGAACGCCATTGGCGGCAGCATCCACAAAATCGGTGTCACCAGGAACAGTCCGCCAAAGAGCAGCGCCGCCTTACGCGCGTCCTTCGCCGAAGGCACACAGATGTAGCGCTGGGCAAAGGGCCAGTCGCCGCCGATCTTGAACACGTGCAGCGCGACCCACAGAAACAGCGCCACCGCAGTGAAGCCCTCGCCGCCGCTGAGGGCGAAGAAATCGGTGGGCGCCTGATCGATGAACTCGCCCACCGATCCGATCCGCATCAGCGCCAGCGGCACCACCAGCACCACCACGGCGGTCAGGATCAGGAACTGCAACACGTCCGTCATCAGCACCGCCCATAGCCCGCCGATAAACGTATAGACGATAATGATCAGCGCCAGAACCGTGGTGATCAGCATGGGGTTCAGATTGCCGGCTTCGTTGGCGAGGGCATGGCCCTCGCCCAGCGGAATCAGCGGGCTCAGGATAGCCGAGAACGCCGCCAGCGCCCCGCCCAGCGCGAACGTGCCGAAGAGGCCCTGGAACAGCGTGTAGAACCAAACGGTGCCCCGGCTAAAGCGGGCCTCGACGAATTCCGACACGGTGGTCAGGCGCAGCTTCTGCCAACGTCCCGCGATGAACAGACCGACCACGATGGCGGCGATGCCAAAGGCCACGTTGATCGACACGGAAACCAGGCCGTGCTCATACGCAATCCCCCCATAGACCACAAAAGTCCCGGCGCTGAACATCGTCATGTAGCCGCTCAAACCCGCCGCCCACCAGGGGCTTTGGCCCCCGGCGTTAAAGAGATCGGCCGAGTCCTTGACCCGCCGCCCGAAGAACCAGCCAACGCCCAGCATGGCGCCGAGACAGGCGAGGAAGGTTAAAATGTCGAGGAGGGTGAAACCGGAAGGGGCGGGCGTGGAAGGCAAGGCGGACATCCTGAAGGGAGGGCTAATTCTCGGTTGCAATCAACCATGTGTCATCAACCGCGTAGGGAGACGCAACGACAAGAAAGGCTTGCCCTGATGACGCGCTCGGCGAGCCCATCAGGGGTGGCGCCAGGCGGGGGGAATGTGTCCTGCTAACCGCCACGGGCCTTGGGTCTCGGGCGTAAGCCCCATGCACCTCAGATTGGCCACGGGTTCTTGGTTTGTGGAATGAGTGATCTGGAGATTCTTGAAATTCTGCGGCAACGCCTCGCCGGCCGCCGCGTGGCGCTCGTCCACGACTGGCTTAACGGCATGCGCGGCGGCGAGAAGGTGCTCGAGCACCTCTGCGCGCTGTTCCCCCGGGCCGACCTCTACACGCTGTTCTACGAACCGGATCGCATCAGCCCCGCCATTTGGGCGATGAACGTCGTCGAGTCCCCCTTCGCCTCGAGATTCCCGTCCTCACGCCGGCACTATCGCAAGCTTCTGCCCCTTCTCCCCCGCATGGCCGAGGCCCTGCCCACCGCCGACTACGACCTCGTCATCGCCACCAGCCACTGCGTCGCCAAAGGCGTCCCGCCGCCTCGCAACGGGGCGCTGCTGGCCTATGTGTTCTCGCCGATGCGGTACGTGTGGGATCATTTCGAGGACTACCTGGGCGGCGGATTCATGCAGGATACGGCCCTGCGCGTGGTGCGGCGCAGGCTCCAGGACTGGGATCGGCGCACGGCCCAGCGCATCGACTCGATCGTCAGCGACAGCGCCCACATCGCCCGCAAGGTCGAGCGCTTCTGGGGCCGCATGAGCGGCGTAATCTACCCCAGCGTGGACGTCGATTTCTTCACGCCGAAAAGCCCGGCAGCGGACTCGCCCACCACGCAGCACGCATCACGAAGCACAAAGCACGAAGAACATTACCTTGTCGTCTCCGCTTTAGTGCCATACAAAAGAGTCGAGCGTGCCATTGCCGCCACCGGGCTCGCGGGCAAGCGGCTGGTGGTGGTGGGCGATGGTCCCGAACGCGACCGGTTGCGGGCCCTCGCCGGGCCCCATGTGGAGTTCAAGGGCTGGGTGGATGACAACGCCCTGCGCGAGGAATACCGCCGATGCGCCGCGCTGATTTACCCGAACGTGGAGGACTACGGCATTACGGCTCTGGAAGCGCAAGCGTGCGGCCGGCCCGTTATGGCACTGCGAGCCGGCGGCGCCGCGGAAACGGTCGTTGACGGTGAAACCGGCGCTTTCTTTGATGAACCCACGCCGGAGTCCTTGGCGGAACTTTTGCGGACCTGCGACCCGTTGGCTTTCGATCCGGCCCGCATCCGCGCCCACGCCGAGGATTTTTCCCCCGCGCGTTTCCGCCGCGAGTTGGCCGAATGGGTCCTGCGCGAGACGAACCTGAGGTTGCTATGAAACCCCATCGCACCCAAGGCACGGAATTCCTGCTCCTGCAAGCCGCCACGGATTTGCTGGCGATTTTTTGCGGGCTGTTCCTGGCTTATTGGCTGCGATTCCACGGCGGAATCATCCCGCCATCGGGCGCCTGGAGCCTGGAACTCTACCTGCGCCTTCTGCCATGGTCCGTCGGGATTTGGCTCCTGAGCCTGCACTGGACCGGCTGTTATCAGAACCACCCGCGGGTCATCACCTTCAACCGCGCCCGGCGCCTGCTCAAGGGCTCGGCGCTGGCTGTGGCCCTGATCGTGGCGCGCAACTATTTCTGGCGCGAAGAAGACGTCGCCCGGCTCCTCTATCCCATGGCGTTCTTGACCGTCACGGCGTCGCTGGTGATCGGGCGGGGCGCCCTGCAAGGCGTGATCCAGCGCTACTTCGTCGGCCGCAGTCTCCCCCGGGCGCGGGTGCTGATTATCGGCATCGGCCCCACGGGCATTCGGCTCGCCGCGCGGATTCGGCTGCGGCCGGAGTATGCTTACGAGCTGGCCGGATTTGTCTCCGCCGCGCCGTCCACGCGGAAATCCGTCGGCCGCGTCCCGATCCTGGGTTGCGTCGGGAAATTGGGCGATCTGATCCGCGAACACCACATCCAGGAAGTTTTCGTCGCCCAGAGCGAACTGCCCCACGGCGACTTCCTCAGCCTGTTCCTCGAAGCCGAAGCCGGCGGCGCCCGCGTCAGCGTCGTGCCGACCCTGTCCGACATGATGCGGTCGGAAATCTTCTACGATGAAATCGCCGGCGTGCCGATGTACGTGCTCCAGGGCACGCCGCTCCACGGTTGGAACCTGATCGTCAAGCGCGGCACCGACATGACGCTGTCGTTTCTGGGCATTCTGTGTTTCCTGCCGATGCTGCCGTTCGTGTACGCGGCGGTCAAGTTCTCCTCGCCCGGCCCGTTCTTCTACAAGCAAAAGCGCCTGGGCCTGGACGGGCGGAAGTTCAACATCTACAAATTCCGCACCATGCCGGTGGACGCCGAGAAAGACGGCCCCGGCTGGGGCGATCAAGACGACCCCCGGGCGACGCGATTCGGCCGGTTCCTGCGGCGGTGGAACCTGGACGAAGTGCCCCAGCTCTGGAACGTCTTTCGCGGCGACATGAGCCTGGTCGGCCCGCGCCCCGAGCGCCCCCACTATGTGAAGCAGTTCCGCCAGGCCTTTCCCCGCTACATGGCGCGCCACAAAGTCCGCACCGGCATGACCGGCTGGGCTCAGGTCCATGGTTTGCGTGGCGATACGTCCATCAGCCAACGGCTCCGGTACGACCTCTACTACATCGAGAATTGGTCGTTGTGGCTGGATTTCAAAATCCTGATCATGACCGTGTTCCGGATGCGCCCGCGGGCGCATCGGCACCACAAAACGGACCCGGCGGCGTTACTTACCCAGCCCACGGAAAGCTCCTCATCATGTCCACAGCCCGCCAGCAGCACGCCCCCTTCGCCGGTCTCGAATCCCTCAACGGCAAAGTCGCCTGGGTCACCGGCGCCGGGCGAGGCATTGGCCGAGCCGTCGCGTTCGCGCTAGCCCGCTCGGGAGCGAGCGTCGCCCTCGGCGCCCGCAGCACCGAAGAAATCGAATCCGCCGCCGAAATCATCACCAACGACGGCGGTAAGGCCGCCGCCATCCGTCTCGACGTCACCGATCCGGCCAACTGTGCTGCCTTCGCCGCCGCGGCCACCGAAAAACTCGGCCCCGTCAACATCCTCGTCAACAACGCCGGCATGGGCATCATGCGGCCGGTGGATAAATTCAACGACGACGAGTTCGAAAAGCAGTTCCGCGTCAACGTCTTCGGCCCCTATTACATGGTGCGCCAGGCCCTGGGCGGCCTGCGCCACAACGGCGGCGGACACATCGTCAACGTTTCGTCGCTGGCCGGAGAAAACGCCGCCCCCGGCGGCAGCGGCTACTTCGCGACGAAGTGGGCGTTGAATGGCTTCAGCCAGTGCATTTTCCAGGACCTGCGCCACGATAACATCAAAGTCACCATCGTCGCCCCCGGCAGCATCGACACGCGCTTTCACACCGACAGCCGGCCCGGCAGCCACGAGAAGGACCAGGACTGGATGGCCACGCCCGAGCAAGTGGCGAACGCGGTACTGATGGCCTGCATGATGCCCGACCCGAGTATGCTCGGCAAGATCGACGTGCGGCCGGTGGCGAAGCCGAAGAAGTAGCGTGGGAACGGTTTTCGAGGAGTGGACGCTGATTTTCAGGGGAGACGTGCGGTTCATGGCGGGTGGTTCCTTCCGGGTCACGCGTGATGGTGGAAGGGTTACACAGGCCGTTCGGTTTGTCCCCTCATGTGGAGCTTACGGGACAAGATAGACAAAATACACTTGTTGCACTAAAGGGACTAAAGGCGCTTAGGGGCGGGTAAGTCGAGGGAGCTGAGGAGTTTGGGGGCGGCGAGTGGTGGGCGGGGGGATGGGGATTTCACCGCCGAGGCGCAGGGGGCGCGGAGGATGGGGGTTTGGGGGTGGTGGGATCGCTTTTTTAACGCAGAGGGGCAATGGGGCAAAGGAGCAAAGGGGGGTGGCTGGCGGGGAAGGGGGTTGGATGCTGGGCTTTTCGGCAAGCTTCGGTGACAAGTTGGTCCAGGCGGTTATAGGTGTAGTTTACCGGTGTTCCGTTGCTGGATTTTGATTTGCGGTTGCCGTTGCGGTCGTAGGTGTAAGCGTAGGCAAGATCGTTATCTGTACCGGGCGCGTCGAGGGTGCCGGTTTCGAGGCGTTTCAGGCCATCGTACGTATAATCCCAAACGAATGGTCCTTCGGCCACGCGCTGCTCGGTGATGCGGTCGATCAGGCCGGAGGCATCGCGCTCGTCGATCAGCATGCCAAATCGATAGAATGCGGAGGAGAGGTTCCTCCGCGCCACTCCACCGCCACACAAAGCCTCCTATAATTATTGAGTTTTTTTTCTTGTAACGTACATAATAAATCCAAAGTATCCAGCGGAAACAAGAAGACCGCACGCAAAAAGTATCTTAGGCATGCCCAGCTTTTCCCCGATTACCAAGCAAAACAGAGGAAAGAAGAGTGGCAGAAAAAAGTGGCTTAATGCTGTTCGCCCTAACATGTTACGTTTACTCAATCTAGCGGGGGTGTACTATTGTCCAAGTCAATCGACTCAAAAAGAAAAAGACCTGAAGTCATGTTGGCACACAAGTTCGTAGAGCCAAAAGCTTGTCGGTAAAGTGGCGTCGGGCCACTCGCCAGCCACTCACCGAGAGTTAGGCCATGGGGATTATTTCCTCTCCAACTGTCGTACGTCGCTTGGAGGTATTCTCCAATACCCCTCGTTGACTCTCCAGCGAGACCTGCTTCCCTAATCGCGGCTCCTCGCTCTGCAATTTCACTTGCGGACTCTCCTAAATCAAGATTCATCCTTATTTCGTCCTATGTCTGCGAGGTATATGCTCCTTGAGCGGTCTCATAGTCACTCCTTTGCTGCGGGGTAAGATTTTCCCAGAACTCAGGATCGTTATCGCTACCTCTCTCAAACCAACGTTTGTACCTACCCGATTTAGTTGCTTTACCTATGATGGAAGTTAGAATAATGCCCATCATCAATCTGGCCACGAATCTTTCGGCTTCGTTCGATGGCAGGGTTGCCGAAAGTAAGTTTAATGTATCTTTAATGCTAGCCCACAACGCTATTACGGAAGAAACAAAGCCTACGAATGAAAAAACTTTCTTAACGGCAGCGTACCCGAGCTTTTTGACGAAAACCCGAGCTGCGCGCTCTGCAGCCACACCTACCCCAGCTCCTCCCACAGAACCAAGCATCAATTCCCCAATAACTGCAAGCCAATTGAATAGATCTGCTGTCTCGCGCAAGAACCCTGCCAAAGATATCTTTCCCTTCACCGCAAGCATTACTGCCCCTGCAAATGGAATTGCAATCGCTGCTATCGTGAGTAAGACAGTAGCACCGGCCAGAGTCCCTATTAGTGAGAATTCTAAGCCAGCAATATCATAACCAACCGTCGCTCCTACAATTCCATACCCATACCCACTCCCAAGAATTCCCGGCCAATCAAACACCGGGTCCTCGCTCAACCACCGCCCGACACCTACATCCAACCACCGCGCCCGGTGCCACTGCAAAGCCGTGGCCGGGTCGCGCCACTGGCCGGTAAAAAGGTGATTGGTTTCGGTTGTCAAAGAGCCCGCTCCGTCCGGCGATTCGTCGCCGAACGGGCTATAATGGAGAAGGGAAGCACCGGATACGCCGTCCGTCAAGCCTCGTGTGGTCGAGAGGTGATCGCGCAGGAGCCAGTTGGGGGTCGCGCCGTCCGCGGCCTCCGCCATGGGGCCGTAACCGTCGGCGTACCAGTGGTTTGTGGTGGATTCGACGCCGTCGGCGCGCAGTTCGGCGAGGACCTGGCTGTAGCCGGTCGGGTTTTCATAGTCGGTCAGGTAATGGTCGACATCGCCGTTCGAGGCATTGCGACCGCTGCGAGTTCCTAAATAGTCGTAGCTGTATTTGATATACGGCGTGCCGGGCTGGTTGAGAAGATCCACCTGGGCCAAGCGATCATCGACATTCCAGTTATAGATATGCTAAGGCGTACTGTTCCAAGTTTCCGCAATGAGCCTTCTAAATGCCTTACATGCATATTTCTCATCCTATAAGCCGGGAGGGGGCGCGCTGGTTCCCTTCTCGCACGGTTCCGCGTCAACGCGGGACTCCGAACGGTTCGCCCACCAATCCTTGCAGCCACCCCGGCCGTCTGCTTATCTCATCGCGGCCTCGGCAGAGGGGCACGATCGGTTGACGGAAGGGTTTTTCCTGGCGGTATGGTGGTTCGGTTCGAGGTTCCTAAGGAGGTGCGGTATTCGTGTACGCAGTGCGGGGATTGCTGCCGGGGGTGGCATATTCTGCTGGGGCCGGGTGAGGAGGAGCGGATCGGGGGGCTGGAGTTTGGGGCGGAGGCTGGGCATGTGGCTGGGGCGGCGGCGCGGTCGGTGGAGGTGAAGGTGCCGGGGCTGGGAAGGCGGCGGCGGTTGGCTCAGAAGCGGGATGTGATCGCGGGGAATGATGAGGCGGAGTGTCTGTTCCTGGGCGAGCGGCAGGAGTGTCTGATCCATGCGCATCATGGGGCGGAGGCGAAGCCGTTGCTGTGCCGGTTGTATCCGTTCGGGTTTTATCCGATGGGGGATCGGATCGCGGTGGATGTGGCGTTTTCGTGCAAGGCGGTGAGTGAGGGCCGGGGCGCGGAGGTGACGGACCGGTCGCTGCCGGAGTGGGCGGATTTGCTGAGCGAGGCGGCGGGGGCGGTGGACCGGCGGGCGCATCGGCTGCGGGGCGGGTTGAAGGTGACGCCGGAGTTGATGTGGGAGGTGGAGCATACGCTGGTGGGGTTGTTGGAGGAGGGGAGCCTGGGGCTGACGGATCGGGTGCGGGCGTGCTTGCAATTTTTGAAGCTGGGCCTGACGGGGGATCCGGCGAAGGCTTCGGCGGCGGTGCTGCGGGGTGCGATCGCGTCGGGGTTGGCGAAGCAGATGGGGAAGCTGGCGCCGCCGGAGCCGATGGACCGGACGCAGCGGACGGCGTTTTTCCAGTGGATGTTCCTGTGCCTGAACCGGCCGCCGGAGAATATTCACGAGTTGCCGATGATGGAAAAGCAGGCGGTGGAGCGGGAGCGGCTGGCGGTGGCGGAGCGGTTTCAGCGTCAGGAGGGGGCGCCGCATGTGGGGGGGCGGGACCTGGCGTGTACGTTCGAGGAGGCGCAGCGGGTGGACGCGGGGATTTTCGAGGGCGAGGGGCCGGCGGTGCTGCGGTCGTTCCTGAGGGCGAAGATCGTGAGCCAGAAGTTCCTGATCGCGGGCCAGGGCGAGGAGTCGCCGTTGGTGGAGGGCGTGCGTCAGTTTTTCCTGGTGTATCCGATGACGATCTGGGGGGCGAAGGCGCTGGCGGCGGAGGAGGGTTGCGGGGCGGTGGAGTTGCGGCATGTGGGGCGGGCGCTGCGGCTGCTGGATACGACGCTGGGGCAGGTGTCGATTCTGGCGCTGCCGGAGAAGATTCGCGAAGTGTACAGCTTCTTGCTGGCCGAAACGGACTGGGTGATGTCGGCGACTCGGGATGTGATGAGGGTGGATTAGGAGGGGCCGCTGGAGGCGATGGGGCGCAGGACGCGGGCGGGGTTGCCGGCGGCGAGGACTCCGGCGGGCAGGTCGCGGGTGACGATGGCGCCGGCGCCGACGACGGTGTCGCGGCCGATGGTGACGCCGGGGCAGACGATGACTCCGCCGCCGAGCCAGACGTTGTCGCCGATGGCGATGGGGGCGCCGTTTTCGAGTCCGGAGGCGCGGACGGCGGGATCGAGTGGGTGGGTGGCGGTGTAAAGATGGACGCCGGGCCCGCACATGACACCGTGGCCGATGCGGACTTCGCAGACGTCGAGGATGACGCCGCCGCTGTTCATGTAGAAGTTGTCGCCGGCATGGATGTGCGTCCCATAGTCGCAGTGGAACGGCGGGACCAGGACACCGCCAGCGCCGAGAGAGCCGAAGAGTTCATCGAGGAGTGCGCGGGCGGTGTCTTCCTGGGCGGGGGGCAGGTGATTGTAGCGGAAAACGAGGTCGCGTGCGCGGCGGGCCATGGCGGAGAGTTCGGGATCGCTGGCGCGATAGAGCTGGCCGGCGAGCATTTTTTCGCGTTCGGTCATTTGGGGGGGTCCTTTCGATCTTGGCGGAGTGGGAGCAAAAACCGGGCTTGAGGCTCTCGCGCGGCGTGGGAAGATAGGGGTACGGGGCCGGGTGCCTTCTTGTTGACTCCTTTTTCTGCGGCGCGAGGCTGTTGCTCTGATGGCGAAGAAACCTGCGAAGAAACGAACTGGCGCCGTGTCCGCCCCTGTGACGGGCGGTTCCACGTCTTCGGCGCGGGCGGACGAGAAGAAGGCCGCGCAGTCACGCGAGCGGGCGGAGCGGGGGGATTTTCTGCGCAAGGAGCTGGCGCTGCGGGGCGCTGGGGCGGCGGTGCTGGTGGCGCTGGCGCTGGTGGCGGTGGTGCATACGCGGAGGCAATTGGCGGCGGAGCGGCTGTATGCCGAGGCGAAGTCGGCGCGCATGGCGGATATGCGTTCGATGGAGATCACGGCGCTGCGCAAGGCGCTGAACGAGACGGGGTGGGACCCGAGGCTGAAGCGGGAGCTGGCGGTGGCGATGCTGGCGGACGAGGGGACAAAGGCAGCCAAAGGGCAGACGCTGAACGCGGGCAACCTGGAGGAGGGGCTGGGGCTGTTGAACGAGGCGAGCAGGAGCTACGATTCGCTGGCGGGTTTGCTGAGGACGCGGGGCGAACTGGCGCTGCTGTTGTCGGATTCCTATGCCCGGGCGGGGGATCGCGAACGGGCGGCGAACGCGGCGCGGGTGGCGTACGAGAGTTTCCGGCGGGCGTCTGAGCTGCTCCCGGCTCCCCGCCAACGGCGCGAGGAATTTTACGCCGACGCGGTTAAGGCGGCACAGCGGTCGGGCGAGCAAAGCGACGCTCTCCTGTTCCTGCGCGAATTGGAGCAGCAGACCTCGCACGCGCCGGTGGAGTACCTGGATTTGCTGGACGAGTCGGCTGCGGCGGCGCTTCAGCTGGGGATGTACCCGCAGCTCATTCGCGAGGCGCGCTATTATCTGTTCCAGGAACCGGAAAGCCGGCCGATGCTGGGGCTTCTGCGCGAGATCGCCCGGCGCGATCCGGCGATGCGCCCGGCGGTGCGGGCGACACTGCGGGGGCTGGAGGCGGAAGGGAAACTGGGCGAGCAGGGCCGCGCGGTCTTGTCCCAGGTGGAAGAATTGACGGGCGGAGACTCCCCCGCCCAACCCACGGAAAGTGAGGCTCCATGAGCACAGACACGAATACCCCGACGGTCAAGGACCTGATGGATGCCATCGACGCGATCGCGCCGTTTCGGCTGGCGGAGAGCTGGGACAACGTGGGGCTGCAATTCGGCCATCCGGATCGGCCCGCGGGGCGGGTGCTGGTGGCGCTGGAGGCCACGCCGGAAGTGCTGGAGGAAGCCACCGAGGTGGGCGCGAACACGCTGGTCCTGCATCATCCGCTCATCTTCAAACCGCCGAAGTCCTTCGCCGAAACGGACCCGGTGGCGGACCTGGCGGCGCGCGTGATCCGGGCGAACCTGAACGTGATCGCCGCGCACACGAACTGGGATAGCGTGGCCGATGGCACAAACGGCGAAATCGCCGACCGGCTCGGGCTCGAGAACCGCAGCTTCCTGGTGCCGGCGAAGCGCGAGGGCGATTACAAGTTCGTGGTCTTCACCCCCCGCGATCACATCGCCGCCGTGATCGAAGCCGCCGCCGGGGCAGGCGCGGGCGTGATCGGCAACTACAGCCATTGCACCTTCCGAACGCCCGGCACGGGCACGTACAAGCCCCTGGAAGGCGCCGATCCCTACGCCGGGACGGTGGGCGAAATGGAGCAGGCGGACACGGAGGAGCGGCTGGAAATCGTGGTGCCGAAGGCACGTCTGGGCGCTTTGATCGAGGCGGTGAAGGCCGCCCATCCTTACGAGGAGGTGGCGTTCGATGTGTATCCGCTGGAGGCCACCGGCGAGGCGGCGCATGGGCTGGGACTCGTGGGCGATTTGCCGAAGGCGATGACGCTGATGGCGTTCACTTCGTTCTGCAAAGACGCGTTCCGCATCGGCAGCGTCGGCGTGGTGGGGGATCTGAATCGGGAACTGCGGCGGGTGGCGATTTGCAGCGGCGGCGGCGGCGGACTTCTCGCCGAAGCACAGGCGTCGGGGGCCGATGTCTTTGTCACCGGCGAGATGACGCACCATGGCTGCGCCGAGGCGCGAGTGCGAGGTCTGGCGGCGATTCTTCTGGGGCACCACAACAGCGAGGCCATCGCGGGCGGCAGGCTGGCGAGGCGCATCCGCGAGGCCCTGCCGGGCGTGGATGTGCGCGTTTCTGAGAAAGAAATCGCGCCGGTGATGCGATTCTGAAGCCTAGGGCAAGTACCGCGCTTCTCTTTGTCCATTCCCGAAATTCCTTCGTTATTTCCCTGATAGCGAGCAGGCACGCAGGCGCGCCCTTGCGCTTGGACCGCGCTGAACACTCCGGCTCGCTCTTTTTCCCGCTCTGACAGGCTAGGCTCTTGACACGGGGTTTTGGATTGGCCACGTTGGCGGGTTGTCTGACGGGACACGAACGCCGAATGAACGGAAAATTCGTGGGGCGAATTGGTGCGCAAGGAGCGACATGACGCATGGAAATGGCAAGCATGTCCGCCGAGAAGCTGGATGGTAAGCTTCCTAAAATCAATTTGGGAGGCGCCAAAGAGGTCGCTCGCGTGCTGCGCGGGTACGACAGCTATGTGGTTGTCAGCCACGTGCGCCCCGATGGCGATGCGTTGGGTTCGACGACGGCTATGGTGCAGATCCTCAAGGCGCTGGGCAAGCGGGTCGTGGCCTACAATCCGTCCCCCATTCCGCACCGCTTGGATTTCCTGCCTTACCTGGATACGATTTCCCAGGAGATGCCGGCGGTCGCTCCCGAGGTGACGCTGTGCGTCGATTGCGGCGGCACCCAGCGCGTCACGCCGGAGTTCGCCACGGTTGGCCAGTTCAGCCTGAACATCGACCACCACGCGACCAACACGATGTTCGCGGACCTGAATTGGGTCGATTCGTCGAAGGCCGCGGTGGGCGTTCAGATGTACGAGTTGGCGAAGGAACTGGGCGTAGAACTCACGCCCGATCTGGCGACCAGCATCCTGACGGCGATCACGACGGATTCGGGGGGCTATCGCTACTCGAACACCGATTCCTATCTGCTGCGGATCGCGTCGGAGATGATGGACGCGGGGGCCAGCCTGCCCGACATTTGCCAGCGCGTTTACGAGTCGAAGACGCGCGAGGAAGTGACGCTGATCGGCCGCGTCTACAGTCGCCTGGCGTTCGACTGCGGCGGGGCGCTGGTGCATTCGGAATTGCGATGGGCCGATTATACCGAGGTGGGCGGCATCGATCACGAGCCGGAGGGCCTGTCGGGCGACATCCGCGCCATCGAAGGAGTCGAACTGTCGATCCTGTTCCACGAACTGGAGAACGGGGGCCTGCGGGCGAATTTCCGTGGCAAGGGCGCGGTGGATTGCTCCGCCCTGGCGGCGTACTTCGGGGGCGGGGGCCATCGCAACGCGTCGGGGTACTTCAATCCGGCTGTGCGATACGAGGAGGAGAAGGCTCGCGTGCTGACCTATACGCGCGACTTCGTCGCGGCTCAGTTGGCGAACGCCTAGAGTTCGGCGAGAGGGCCTCTTCTCCCCCGCCAGTTATTCCTGTCCGCCATTTTCCCGGGTGCGTTCTTCCGTGTTGTGTCCATGGGCGGCGCGGTTCTAGCTTCCCTGGTCTATCAGACCCAGGAAGGCTTTTCCCCTTTATGAAGAAATCCCTGTCACTTATTGTATTGCTGACCGCCTGCGCGTTCGCGGGGGCGGGTTGCGGCAAGGAAGAGGCCGCGACGACGGGTTCTCCGAGCACGGAGAGTCCCGCCGCCGCGAACTCGGCGGCTTCCTCGGAGAAGGATTCGCCCGCCACCGAGACTGCCACGGAAACGACCCAAACCACTGAGGAGACCACTGTGGAAACCATCGAAAAAGAAAACGGCCTGAAGATCGAAATCCTGGAGCAGGGCACGGGTCCCAAGCCCCAGCAGGGACAAGTCGTCGCTGTGCATTATGTGGGCACGCTCGCCTCAGACGGCTCGGAGTTCGACAACTCGCGCAAGCGCGGCGCACCGATCGAGTTCCCGCTCGGCGTCGGCAAGGTGATTCCCGGATGGGATCAGGGCATCGCCGAACTGAACCAGGGCAGCAAAGCGCGCCTGACCATTCCGTACTCGCTGGGATACGGCGAACGGGGCTTTCCCGGTGCCATTCCGCCGCGGGCCGACCTGATTTTCGAGGTCGAACTGGTCGATATCAAGTAACCGAAATCACCAGGCGAGGGCCCGTCCCCCTGGGCGGGCCTCTTTTAGGACTATGCTGAGAGACTCATCTCCTTCGCCCGTTCCACCGGGTGAACGCACAGAATTTCTGATGATCGAAAGCGACGCTCAGTTGAGCGAGATCTGCGGCCAATTGGCTGTTTCGCCGATTCTGGCCTTCGATACGGAATTCGTGGGCGAGAAATATTACACGCCCTCCCTGGAACTGATCCAACTGAAGGACAAATCGGTCAAGCCGCCGATCCTGGTGGACGTGCGGGCACTCGAGGATTTGTCGCCGCTGGCCCAGCTCTTCGCCGATCCGAAGATCCTGAAAGTCGCCCACGCGGCCAGCCAGGACATTCCCATCCTGATGCACTATCTGGGCAGCAAGCCGCAGCCGCTCTTCGACACGCAACTGGCGGCGGCGATGGTGGGTATGGGGGCGCAGATTTCCCTGAAGAATCTGGTGCGCGAGCTGACGGGGGCGATGCTCAAGTCCTCGCAGACCGTAAGCGACTGGTCGCGTCGGCCTCTGTCGCCGGGCCAGTTGCAGTACGCCGCCGAGGACGTCCTGTATTTGCATGACCTGCACGAGGCGCTGTGCCGGCGGCTGGACGAAATGGGGCGCCGGTCGTGGTTCGAGGAAGAGCAGGCGCGCTGGCTCGAGTCGTTGACGACGGCAGCCGACGTGCCGGACGAGGACCGCTACCGCAACGTGCGCGAGTGGGCGCGGCTTTCCGGGCAAGAACTGGCGGTGCTGCGGGAACTGGCGGCATGGCGCGAGTCGGAAGCGCGGGCGAAGAATCTGCCTCGGCGCAATGTCTTTCCGGACGAAGGGCTGCTGGCGCTGGCCCGCACCCAACCCCGCAGCAAGGACCGGGCGCGGAGCCTGCGCCAGGTTCCCCAGGGGCCGCTCAATCGCCACCTGGACGCGGTTCTGAAGGCCATCGCGCGGGGCAAAGATACGCCGGAGGAGCAATGGCCGCAAAAACCGAAACGGCCCGCGCGGGCGAACGAAACGCCCGCCGGCCTGGTGGAACTGTTCCAGGCTCTGGTGCGCTCTGTGGCCGAACGGGAAGCCATTTCACCGACGCTGTTGGCGACCACCGACGACCTGACCACGCTGGCGGCCAAGCGCCACGAGACGGAAACGCTGGACTTGCCGGTGCTCAAAGGCTGGCGCTATGAGATGATCGGCAAAGAGTTGCTTCAACTGCTGCACGGCGAAATGTGCCTGCGCATTCGTCAACGCGACCACATGGTCATCGAGGTCTAGACCTTCTCCCGCGTGGCGGGCGGGACGGAACCTTCCCTTGCCGCGCGCTGGACCCGGCGGGCAAAAGGGGCGGCATTGATCCCGCCCCGAACAGGACCGTCCGCGTCATGGCGAAGAAGCGCCGCCCGAATACCTCTTCCCCCAAGTCCCAACCCGCCTCCGCCGAAGCGCCCCCCCTGAGCGAAGGGGACGCGAGGCCGGCCGCCGCCGCGCCCCGCGCCGTCCGCAAGCGCCGCGAGGCCGCCGGGATGGAAGAACCGGCGGTTGGCTGGAAGGCGGAATGGGCCCTGCTGCGCCGTCTCGGCGCGGAGGCCGCCAGCGCCTGGAAGTTGCTCCTCGGCGTTTGGATCGCGGCGATTCTGGCGCGTCTCTTTCAATTGGGCGAAGCGGGTCTTTGGCTCGACGAAGTCACCGTCCTCAACGACGCGGTCGCTGGCACGAATGTGATCGTCAGCAGCGCCCACGACATGCACCTGGCGATGGTGCGATTCTTTACCAGCCTCTTTGGCGAGAACGGTTTTGGTCTGCGGTTCTGGAGCGCGCTGTCGGGGTCTTTCGCGGCGCCCGCGCTGGCGCTGGCGGGGCTTTGGTTGGGGCACGGGATGGGCCGCGGCGCCGAGGACAATGGCGCCGCCGCGCGCGGTCTGGGCCTTGTGGCGGGGGCGCTGGGGGCGTTGTCACCGTACCTGATTTACTTCAGCCAGGATGGAAACTATTATGGCGCCATGGCGATGATCGCCGCGATGCAGGTGGCCGTGTATGTGGCCCTGTTCCGGGGCGCACCGCTGGGCGGCCTAACAGCGTTGTTTCTCCTCAGCCTTCTTGCCTACCTCAATCACCCTTTTGGTGTGGTGTTCTCGGCCATCGCGCTGGGTGGTGGCGTGCTGGGGGTCTCGATCTATCCGAGCCTGCGCCGGACGGCGATTTCGTTCTATCCCGGTCATTGGGCCCAGCGCCCCGCCGTGCCGATTCTCATCCTGGCATCGATCTTCGTCTTCCCTAAACTCAAGCCGATCTTCGCGGCCCTCGGTCAGCGTAGCCAGGAGCTGATCGACGTCGGCCAGACCTTCAACAACATCGCCTTCGGTCTTCCATTCTTCCGCTGGGTTTATACCAGCTTCGGGGTCACGTTCTATCGTCCAGGGGTTGTGGCCGAACTGGCGGCGTGGGTGGTGTTTGGCTTCGCGGTGGCGGGTGTGGTGCTGCTGGCGAGGCGCGCGCTGGCGAGCGACCGGATGGCCCAGGCCCTGGCCGGTCTGGCGCTCCTGGCGCCGGTGCTGAGCTTCGCCCTGATCTTCAGCATCAGCATCGACAAGGGCTTTTACCTGCGCTACCTGACGTCTCTAGTGCCGGTCTATCTGCTGACGGTGGCCTTGGGGCTCCTGGCGCTGGGCCGATGGGCGGCGTCGCTGCGGAGGGAAAGCCCGTCGCGCGCTGCGGGCTACGCCCTCGCCGTGGCGGCGGTGCTGATTCTGCCGTTCTTGCTCAAGTACTACGCCGCGGATTTATCGAACAATCGTGGCATGGCGGAGGAGCTGGTCCGCCTGCGATCGGGCGGCCAGCCGATCTTCCAACTGGCCAAGATCGACACACACCATAACGAGTACGCCCTATCGCAAACCGAGCCCCCGCTGTGGCCGGAGATCGAGAACCTGCGCGCGGACCACCGTTTTCCCAACATGGCGGCGAGCCACATGATCCACCGCCTGCTCGGCGTGCCGGACGCCTTCGCCTACACCACCTTCCGCGAAGCCGACCATGCCGCCATCACGAACTGGATGATCGACAGCATTCCCGTGGCGTATCACGGCACGAGCAAGAAGGGCCCCCAGGAAGACGCCTATCTGCTGCACTGGCGTTACGGGGGGCGCCTTCTCCTGCCGGGCGCCGCCACGCGGTTCGAAGCCGGACCGGAGAATGCGTTGTTCGCCGCGGGCGAGGGCCGCTGGCGCCTTTCTCCGCAAGACGCCCCGGACCGGACGCTGGCGACTTTGGAGTCGGAGGGCATCGCCCGTATCGGCCTGAGCGACAATGGCCTGAAAGCCAACGCGGCCCTGCAAGCCACGCCGCTGTTTCCCGAGCGTTTCGTTTTGCCGCCGACCGCCGTGGTCGATTATGTGGATGACCCCCGCATCTATGAAGAATCGTGGCCCGAGGACGCGCCCGAGGGCGAAGGCATCCCGGTCGTCCGCCGCCGGTTCATGGGGGGCTTCTCGCACCTGCTCTGGTCGCCGGCGGGCGAACGCCGCCAACTCGTGCCGCGCGTCATTCGAAGCGCCGATCAGGACCTGTTCCTGGAGATTGCCGTCGACGGCGTTCACCGGGGCGTCTGGCGCGTCGAGAAGGGCGCGCCCGAGTTGGTGCGGGTTCCTCTCGGCGTCGATCTCGCGCCTGGCAACCACCGCGTTTCGATCCACGGGTTTTCGCCCACCATGGGCGGCTCCGGCCTGGAATGGCGCTGGGCGGGCCTCGAGTGGAATACGGAACGGACAGAACCGCAGGCTCCCATTGGGACCAGCGAGGAGCTGTTCGTGGCCTTTCCCGAACCCGTCCTGTCCTGGGCGGGCGATGCGGAGGGGGGCCTGCGGCGCGGGTTGCTGGAGCAAAGCCCCTCCTACACTCGCCGCATCGGCGCGAACGGCCCGGGCCCGAGCGGCCAGCAACCCCTCGTCTTCGACCTCGACGCTCCGGCCAAGAACCCGCGCGGCTACCATTTCCTCTTCGCCCCGCCGGTACCCACCGGCGGCAAGCCCCTCATCGGCTTCTCCACGTACCTGAAGATGGAAGGTTCGCAATCGCACGACGCAGCCCTTGCCGTCGCGTTCTTCAACAGCCAGGGCCAGATGATCGGCAGCAAAATCGGCAGTCAGCAGAAACTCGACCTGATCAACGAAGCGGGCACGCAATGGGTCCGCTTCGTCGAGATCACCGGTCTGCCGCCGCAGGCCGCCGCCGCCGCCCCCGGTGTCATCGTCTTCCCGCCCGATCCCTCGAAAGCCGATCCGAAAGGCACCATCGCCTTCGACGCCCTGGCCGGTCTCGCTCAGGGGGAGGACTTGGCGGGAGATCCTTGGCTGCCCGAGAGCCTCTTCTGGACTGTCGCCGAGGACCGCCCCAGCACGGGAGGATAAACCAGCCGCGCGACACCGCAGGGGGCGAAATTTCGCGGGGACCCGCGTTTCTCCTTGACTGCTGACGGGTTCGCGCGAACCATTTCCCCTCGCAATGAGCCTGGGTGCATCCAATCGCCACACGCACCCCAATCCAGAAAGCGGCTCCTGCGACCCCTTGCGGAGGGTGTAGCTCAATCGGTTAGAGCGCCAGTTTGTGGCACTGGAGGTCGGGGGTTCGATTCCCCTCACCCTCCCCATCACATGCGCGCCTATAGCTCAGCTGGATAGAGCGTTGGTTTCCGGTACCAAAGGTCGGGGGTTCGACTCCCTCTGGGCGCGCCATCTAAATCAAGCAATCACAACGATTGGCGAGAATGAATGAGGGACGCGGTTGGCGTCCCTTTTTTGTTTGGAAGCGGGATGAGCGGCACGATGCCGGGCTCTTGAGCCACGCTGGGCTCGGCTAAAACCATCAAGGTCCCCCGATGACTCGGAGGACCTTGAAAGGGTTACAGTTGGGATGGTGGGCAATACAAGACTCGAACTTGTGACCTCAGCGATGTCAACGCTGCGCTCTAACCACCTGAGCTAATTGCCCAGCCAGGGTGCGACAAGGTAGGGATGACCCCGGAGCCCCGCAAGGGAAAACTGACACACCCGAGCGAATTTCACGGAGGGAAATCAGCGGGTGCGCTGGCGCGAGGCGCGAGGGGCTTCGAAGACTTGAATGGCCGGGGATTGAGCGCCGGCTGTGCCGATGACGACTTCCACTTTGCCGTCCATGTCCATGTCGAGAACGCCGAATTGGGTGCCGGCGGTGGCGGCGAAGATGGTTTCGGGGGCGGTGACGCCGTTGAGGTCGCCGCGGCGGGCCAGGAAACTGGAGGGCGAAAGCTCGGAGCCGGTGCCTCCGTATTCGAGAAAGACGACTTCGCCGCCACTCCGCATTTCGCCGTCCCGCTGGATGGCGGCGACAAGCTCCGGGCGGCCGTCTTCGTCGATGTCGCTGATGGAGAGCGATTGGCCCGAGAGCAGGTCGCCGTTGCTGGCGGTGGTTGTGGTGACCGTGCCGAATTGGTTGTGGACGATGCGCAGGCCGGGGGTGACGCTGGAAAGGGAACCGGCGGAGAGGCCGGTGAATCCATAGATGACGGCGTTCGATCCGGCGAGACCGTAAACGGAGACGATGCCATCGCCATCAAGATCGCCCGCGGCCAGGGCGCCGGGCTTGTAGAGATAATCGAAGGGTGCGAGGCCCGGCGTCAGGTTTTGAGCGGCGCGATAGCTGTTCGGGCCGGAGCCTTCGATGACGACGAAGCCTGCGCGATCGTGGGTGCCGAGCACGGCTTCGGGTTGGCCATCGCCGTTGAGGTCGACGGCGTGAATGGCATAGGGGGTTCCGGTCTCGTGTTCGCCGAGGAGCGATTGGCTCTCGACCCGAAGCGTGGCGGTTGCGTCGGCGAACCGGCCACCGGCGTGGCTCAGGGCGGGCACCTGGCCCGTCTCGGCGTCGCCGAAGACCAGTTCGACCTTTCGATCGCCGTCGAAATCCGCGGCGGCGGCGCCGTTGGGGCGTTTGTGCTCCTTCGAAACGAGAAGGAGCGCCTGGGAGTACTCGCCCGGCGCATCTGTCTGACCCTTGCCCCATTGGTCATCGGCGGTCGAAGCGTAAACGAAGGCATTGTAGGGAATATCGACCTCGGCGTTGTCTTTCTTGGCGAAGGGGCCGGCGGCCAGGAGCCAGATTTCCGCGCCATCTTGTCCGTCGAGGTCGGCCACCAGCATCTGACCGTATTGGTTGAAATTGCCGAGGGCTCCGTGCGGGAAGTGGATCAGGTCGGTGTACTTGAGTTCGTATCCGTTGTCGGCGCCGGTGGCTTCGTAGATGGCGAGGGTGAGGGGGTCCGTGTCCGCCTCCGCGTCATTGGCGTCCACGCGGACGTAAATGATTTCCTTGATGCCATCCTCGTCGGAATCCACGCCCGCCAGCACATGAACGTGGTTCACATTGCCAAGGGAAGTGGGGGGAGGAATGTCTTGCGAACTGCTGGCGAAGACGGGGCGGAAATCCTGGGCCAAGGCGCCCTGTGCCAACAGGGCTCCCAGCAGTGCGGGAAAAAGGAATGGACGGCGGGACATCGGGGCGGACTCCGTTTCTGGGTGAGGACGTGACGTTTCTTGTGAAGGTCCCCGATGGCTAACGGAGATGAAAATCGGTTGTCAATCGAGTAGGGGGGTAGGTCGCCCTGCCCCCCTCTCACACCACCGGACGTGCGATGTCGCATCCGGCGGTTTCGTTTCCTCTGAGCATCAGGTACCTGCCGGTCAGGCTGCGCAATCCGGCTTTTGCCAGTCGCGCGTTGCTCATGGCTGTGTGCACGGCGGGCG
>JAVJSW010000002.1:0-68179 GCA_040219255.1 Sumerlaeia bacterium | reverse complement strand
GCCGGACCGCTGGGCGGCGGCTCGGGCTGCAACCGAGGGTGGGGCCGAAATCGGCTGAGGACTCGACAGCAGTCAACATCCGCAAAAGACCAACGCGAGCGAAACGGTGCTTCCTCAGGCCAAGCGGGCTCGAGGCTCGTGGAGACGCTACGCCCTGCCACGGACGATGGCAAGGCCGCCGGGGACGTGGCTCAACTGACGCTTACCATGAGGGGACAAACGATTCGGCCTGTGCGAGGCTTTCGCCATCGACTCGACGGACAGGAGACCTCTCGTCATGACCACCGCCACCTTCCCTCCCGATTTTCCCCTCGCCATGCCGCGCGGCATCGGCCATAGATCGCCTTGCTGCCCGCGAAATGAAAGACCGAAGACGACTCCAACGGAGTCTTGGTGGGCCCTTCGGCGAGCCGTGGCTCGCGATTTGGCGTCAGGACCGGTTCTGGACAGGAGGCTGCCCATGCCCACCGAACAGGAAAACCGCCGCCCTCCGCCCTGGACCCTGAATCCCCGTGATTGCGGTTGTCAGCGGGGGAGGGGGCGGCCGATGGATGGTGCATAACTCAAGGGCAGAGAACGAACCGGTGACTTTCTTGACGCTCTCGCGATCCGATGCAGGTGAAGGATGGGCTTCGGAGAGTGGGCCTGTCGCGCGCTTCGAGTGGGCGGCGCTCGGGGTGGTGCTGGCGTTCATCGCGCTGCGGGCCTATGCCAAGTATTTCCAAGGTCTGGCGTGGGTGTTCGAGGACGATGCGATCCGCATTCAGTTGGCCAGTTCGGTAGCCGCGGGGTTCGAGTACCATGCGCTCGGGTGGGGGTTCTGGCTGCCGCTGACGACGCATTTTCACGCCCTGGCGATTCTGGCGCTGCCGCTGGAGAATGATCTGGCGGTGATGACGGCGAACCTGTTGGTATCGCTCTTGGTGGTTGTCTTCGTGCATTTGCTTGGCCGGGACCTGGCGGGGCCTGGGTATGCGATGGCGGGGACGCTGGCGCTGGGGGGGTCTCCGGCGTTCTTGCAACTGACGTCTTCGGCGCTGTCGGAACCGATCTATCTGCTCTTGCAAGTCGGTGGATTCTGGGTACTCGGCCGGTCGTTGCGTGCGGGCCAGCGGTGGGGATTGCCGTTGGCGGCACTGATGTTCATGGGGGCCCAGGCGACGCGGTACGAAGCCTGGGGGGCGTTGCCGCTGGTGTTTGGGGTCCTGGCGCTGGTGCGGCTGCGCGAAGGGGGCGTGCGGGGGTTGGCGATGCCGGGGGCGTGCGTGGCGCTGACGCTGTTTTATCCGGTGGCGTGGACGGTGGCGTCGTGGATGTGGACGGGAACGCTGCTGGCGGATGTGGCGGGTTCGCGCACGATGCTTCAGGAGGAACTGAACGCCCATGTGGGGCTGCGGATGTTGCAGTCTTTGCCGCTGACGCCGTTCGCGGGGGCGGTTTTGGCGGTGGTGGGGTTGGTGGCGCTGGATTGGAGGCGCCATTGGCGGGTGGCTCTGGCGCCTGCGGCGGCGGGGTTGTTTCACCTGGCGTTCTTGCTGTGGACGGTGGCCGAGGGCTCGGCCGGTTTTCCGCCCGAACGGTTTGTGACGGTGCCCATGGTCTTGCTGATGCCGTTTGCGGCGGTGGGGATGCGGGCGCTGTTGGAACGCGCGAGGGGTTTCAGCCGGGTGCGCCTCGTGCTGGCGTTGCTTCTGGTGCTGGGGGGCCAGATGGTGTTCGTTCGGCCGAACCCGTGGCACACGCGGTACACGATGCGGATGGACGCGATCGAGCTGCTGCGCCAGATCGAGCGGGTCTGTCCGGAGGCGATGAGGGGCAGGGCGGTCAGTTTCGCCGCCCCCGACCATGGCGATGTCATTTCAAACGCCGCCACCGCATTCCTGGGGATGAACGCGCTGCCGCAACGGCGGATCGAACCCGGGTTGGAGGCCGCCGATTTCCTGGCCCGGGTGCCTCGGCCGGGGGAGGACCTGCTGGTGGTGTCGGGCCATTACGGGCTGCCACTGGAGAGTTTCGCCGCCGCCTCGCCGGATTGGAAGCTACTTTCGATCGTGAACAATCAGGCGATCGTGATCCGGACCGACTGGCCATGCGGCGTGCGGATCGTCGAAGGCTTCGCCTCCGACGATCCGCGGTGGGCGCGGTGGCGATTGCCCATCGCCAGCGAACCCGTCTCCGAACGCTTGCTGCCGGGCGCGCGCCTGATCTTCTAGAGGTGACTCCGGAAACTCACTTTCCTCATCGTTTTCCACAGCTCCGCCCTTGATTTTCGGCGGGTTGCTGGCGATGGTTTCCTGGCCGGGACGTGGAGGAAAGGGGAACCCAGACTTGGCCGTGCGGACACAGGAGGAGGTGCAGGCGATGTTGGTCTCCGCCGCCGGGGCGGGGGATGTGGGGGGTGTGCGGGCGGCGATGGCGGCGGGGGCGGAGATGGACGGGCGCGATGGGCGGGGGCGGCTGGCTCTGACGGAGGCGGTGCGGCGGGGGCATTTGCTGGTGGTGGAGTACCTGATGGATCGGGGGGCGGACGCCGCGGCGGCTTCGTTCAAAGGGTCCGGCGTGTGGGATGCGGAGGGGCCGCTGATGCTGGCGGTGATCGCGAAGAACGAGGCGATGGTGCGGGCTCTGCTGCGCTACGGCGCGCCCCAGCCCACGCGCGAGGAGCGGGCCTGGACGCCGCTGCATGAGGCGGCGAAGACCGGCAATCTAAGCATTCTGCGGCTGCTGCTGGGGGCCGGCGGAGCGCCGGACCTGCCGGATGAGCGGGCGGAGACGGCGCTGCATGTGGCGTTGCGCGAGGGATTCGACGAGGGCGCGGCGGCGCTGCTGAACGCCGGAGCGAACCCGAACCTGCCGAACCGCGACGGCGAGCTGCCGATCCGCCGGGCCGCCTGCGCGTTCGATGCGAAGACGGCGCGCTTGCTCCTGGCAAGGGGCGCGGACCCGAATCAGGCTCCGCCCCGGGGCGCCCTGGATCACGTGACGCCTTGGGATGCGTTCTGTTCGCTGGTGCTGGCGATGATGAGCCCGGCCGAGCGCCGGCGCCTGCGCCCCGGCGACCCGACCCGGCGGGAAGTGTACGCGATGCTGCGCCTTCTGCTGCAGGCCGGCGCGGACAAGGACCGGGTCTGTCCCATCGGCGGTAACCGCGCGCCCTGGAGCGAGCGGCTGGCGGCGCTGGGTGACAACCGGCTCAACGAAATCCTGGGCCACACCCAACCGGAATCGAGGCGCCAACGCTTGGCGACGCATCGGATATGAGCGATCACTACGATTTTTTCCAGGCCGCCCGGGCGGGCGACATTGGCACATTGCGGGCGTTGCTGGCGGGCGGGGCGCCGCTGGACGCGGTGGATCATCGCGGGCGGACCGTGCTGTGGTGCGCGGCGGAGTACGGCCAAGAGCTGGCGGTGGAGTTCCTGCTGGCGCGCGGGGCCGATCCCCTGCGCGATCGTCAGTTGGGGTTTTCGCCCCTCCGCGAGGCGGTCCAGACCGGCCGCGGATCCCTGGTGGCGGCGTTGGTGCGCTATGGCGGGGTCGAGAAAGACGACCTGAACAGCATCCCGGACTTGCTGTATTTTTGCGCGCTCCATGGCGATGTCGAGGCGGTGCGGGTGCTCCTCGACATGGGCGCCAACCCGCAGGGCGGCACGGCCGATTGGCGCTTTGCCCCGATGTCCGGCGCGGCGACGGCGGGCAGCGTCGAGGTCATCGAGTTGCTGGCAGAACGCGGAGCCCCGGTGCAGCCCGAGCACGACCGCGCGTGGACGCCGCTGCATTCCGCGGCGATCAACGCTCGGGCCGAAGCCATCGCCCGTCTGATTGCTCTCGGAGCTGACCCTCGGCGCCAAAATGGCGAGGGCTTGACGGCCGGGCAATTGATCGAGCGCCGATTGCTGACATCATCCTTCGACCGCGAGGAGGCGTTGGCCTCGAAGCAGGCCTTCGATAAAGCGGCGCGGGAGCAGGGCCTGCCTTACCCGGGCCGTTCAGCGCTGCAATTCCTGAGGGAAAGGTTTGAGGCCCGGCGGCGGTCGTCGTAGCCTGAGCGGTATTCTGGGCGGCCCCGGCGCCGCGAAAAGGTCCCATGTCCACCTACACCATCCCCATCCGCGATTTGCCCACCGACATCACCATGGACGACGCCGTCGAGGCGGTCTATGGCCCGGACCTTGATTGGGTGCGGGATAAGTTGCTGCTGGGCCTGAGCGTCCTGATCGAGTGCGACAAGCAGCTCGTGACGTTCCTGTACCGCGCGCTGCGGGCCCGCATGCGGACGCATTCGGGGCGCAATGTGCGGCTGAACCTGCTGGCGGGCCACGCCACCGGCGGCGAGGGTCCGATGGGCGGCAACGCGACGCTGATGCAGCGGCTGCTGCGCCAATTGCAGGAGGCGGTTTTCAGCGGCGAGGAGGATCAGGTGCTGGTCCTGCCGCACCTGGACATCCTGACGACGACGACGCGCAGCGGCCTCTCGGGCGAAACGCGCGAGGCGGCGGCGCTGCTCTATGAAAACGCCGAGGCGGTGTTCCTGGCGTTCAAGGACCCGAGCTTCGAGCTGCCCAAGGTGATCGAGAATCTGTTCACCGCGCGGCGTTCGCTGATCGGTATCCCGCGCGATCGGCTGCGGCATCTGGTGACCCAGCGCGAGGCGCGCAAACTGGCCGTGGAGGAGTTCAACCCGTACCAGCTCTATAAGTACATGTCGGGCCTGAACGCGGTGCGGGTGCGCCAGATTCTGGGCCATTTCGCGGACCGCATGGATTACAACCCGGCGATGCCGCAAAGCGCCGACGCCATCATCCGCGAAATCCGTACGATGACGGTCATGGGCGATGTGGAACTGCCGCGCGTCGATCTCGACTCGCAAATCGGTGGCTACAAACACGTCAAGAAACGCATCCGCGAGGACATCCTCGATCTGCTCCTGGCCAAGGAAAAAACCACGGACCCGGCCGCCATCCGCCACATCGAGGAAATCGTGCCCAAGGGCATGATCTTCTACGGACCGCCGGGAACGGGGAAGACGTTTTTCGCCAAGGCCATCGCCACCGCCATCGACGCCACGATCCACATTGTCAGCGGCCCCGAGCTGAAGAGCAAATGGGTCGGCGAGAGCGAGGAGAACCTGCGGCGCGTTTTCGCCCAGGCTCGCAAGTCCGCCCCCGCCATCATCGTGTTCGACGAATTGGACAGCTTCGCGTCGTCGCGCGGGTCGTTCGAGGGCAGCGGCGTCGAGCACAGTATGGTGAACCAGCTCCTCACCGAAATGGACGGGTTTCGTAAGGAAGAAATGGTCTTCGTGATCGGGACAACGAACTTCTCCGAGGCGTTGGATCCGGCGCTGCTGCGGCCCGGACGGTTCGAATTGGACATCGAGATTCCCTATCCGGAGGAGGAGGATCGGAAGGAAATTCTGAAGATCTATCGCGAGAAGTTCAAGCTGCGGATGAGCGACGAATTGCTCGACGATCTCGCCAAACGCACCGCCGCTTTCTTGGACGAGCGGCGCGGCATCCGGCACAGCGGCGACCATCTGTTCGCGCTGTGCCGGGCGCTGAAACGCGAGGAGTTACGCACCGGCGGGGGAGAGCCCCTGGAAATCACCGAGGACCACATCACGGCGGTTCTCGGAGGGAAGAAAAAGGACAAGGAGCTGCAAGAGGAAGAGAAGGTCACCGTGGCCGTTCACGAAGCCGGCCACGCCATTCTGGCCTATGTTCTGCCGCACTGTCCGACCATCGAAAAGGTCACGATTTCCAGCGAGTACGAGGAAACGCTGGGCTATGTGATGCAGGCCGTGCGCAAGAAGAAGTACGTCATCACCGATGCGGAATTCCTGGATGACATCTGCGTGCTGCTGGGCGGCCGCACGGCCGAGCGGCTCCTGATCGGACCGGTCAGCGTGGGGGCGTACAACGACTTGCAACGGGCCAACGAAATCGCGCGCGTCATGGTGGAGGAATTGGGCATGACCCACCGCCTCGGCCCCCGCACCTTTCCCAAGGTGCAGGAGACGTTCAGCATTTTCGGTAGCCACGACCGCCGCCCCGTCTCGGAGCAAACGGCCCAGGCCATCGACGAAGAAATCACCCGCATCCTGACCGATCAAGCCGACCGCGCGGAACGGCTCCTGGCCGAGCACAAGGACAAGCTGGAGGGTCTGCGCGACGTGCTGCTGGAGAAGAAGTCGGCGGGGGTGAAGGAGCTGAAGGAGATGTTTGGCGGGGTGGAGTTTAAGGCATGAGGCGGCCGTAAAGAAAAAGACGCATTCTGTGTAACATGGGCGTCCCGCCCATGTCCGGCGGCGTTTTTGGGGAAAGATCCGCTTCCTGTCTTCGGCGGCTAACGGTGGCCCTTGGAGTGCGGTGGTTGGCGTGGAAGGAACGTGGCCGAGTCACGGGCGGGACGCCCGTGTTACCTTTTTACTCATCCCGCCGCGGGTCCAGCGCATCCCGCACGCCTTCGCCAACCAAATTGAAGCACGTCACCGTCAGGAAAATCGCGAAGCCGGGGAAGACGGTGAGCCACCAGAGGCCTTGGATGTCGTTGCGGCCGTTGTTGAGGAGGTCGCCCCAGGACGCGGTGGGTTGGGGAACGCCGAAGCCGAGGAAGCTGAGCGCGCTCTCGACCAGGATGGAGCCCGCGATGCCGAAGCTGGCCAGCACCAGGATCGGCCCGATGGCGTTGGGCAGGACGTGGCGGAAGATGATCCGCAGATGCGACCCGCCGAGCGCCCGGATGGCCTGGATGTAGTCGAGGTTGACGATGCGCAGGAACTCACCGCGCTGGAGCCGCGCCGCGCCGGTCCATCCCACGAGGCCCAGCATGACCATGATGTTGATGATCGAGGGGTCGAGCATGGCCTGGACCGAGAGGATCAGGAACAGCACGGGAAAGCAGATGACGACCTCGATCAGGCGCGACAGCGCGAGGTCCGTCCACCCGCCGAAATAGCCCGCCACGGCGCCGAGAATAATGCCGATGGAAAGGTACAGCGACACGGCGACGATGCCAACGAGCATGGAAATGCGGGCGCCGTAGATCATGCGGCTGAGCACATCGCGGCCGTTCGTGTCGGTGCCCAGGAGGTGGAAGTGCTGGTTGATGGCTCGCTCGTCCTCGGGCAGGAGGAAGGTCGGGGGCTGGCGCGATTCGGCGGTCAGGTTCTCGTTCTCGCCATAGAAGACGAGGGGCAGGACGACGGAGCCTTCGAAGCTCTCGGACGAGATCAGGTCGCGGTAGTTGAAGGCGTCCTGGACCGGCGGCCAGGCGGCGCGGATCGCGAAGGCGAGAATGAGCGGCCCGCCCACGGCGACGCCGATGACGAGCCAGCCATGGCGCAGGCGCTTGCGAAAGAGGATGCCCGCGAGGCAAAAAACGTAAAAAAAGAGGAAGAAAAGTTCGCCTTGGCTAAGAGTTCGAAAGATGGGGAAGCGGGCTTGGGGGACGAGTTCCACTTCGCCGTAGTCGAAGTCGGCCTCGAATTGCGCCACGGCGGCGTCGAAGGTTTCCTGTGATCCCTCACCCGCGGCGAAGGCCACCATGTGTTCGGAGACTTCGCTGAGGCGTTCGCGGAATTCCGGCGCGAGATGCCCCCGGAGCCGGTCGAAGGCGGTGCGGAATCGGGCGGCGGTATTTTCCGTTTCGCCAAGGCGGGCGACTTCGTCGAGGACGATGAAGTAGGCCTCGTCGTAATCGTCGAGGAAGACGGCGTTGATGTAGAGCGGCCGCCCGTTGGCGAGCAGTGGACAAAGCACGCCGACCGTCGCCACAAACCACACGACCAGCAACCCAAAGACGGCGGGCCGGTTGCGCCGGTAATCGCGGATGGCTTGCGTCCAATACGATTCGGACGTTCCCCGATCCGGCAGATCGGCGGGCGGATGAACCGTGGTGGCGGCGGGCGGCGAGTGGTCCTGATGCGAGGGCAAAAGCGTTGTCCTTGGGTTACTTGTAACTGATCCGCGGGTCCACCACGGCATAGAGCAGGTCGGCGACCAGGATCCCGATCAGCGTCAGAAACGCCGAGAAGAACAGGATCGCGTTCACCACCGGATAATCGCGCGCCAGGATCGCTTCAAAGGACAGCAAGCCCATGCCCGGGATGGTGAAAATCTGCTCGATGATGATCGACCCGGCGATCAGCTCGGGCAGGAGGCCGGCGCTGATCGTGATGATCGGGATGAGCGAATTGCGCACCGCGTGCTTGAGAACCACCGTGCGATAGGGCAGGCCCTTGGACTTGGCGGTGCGGATGTAGTCCTGCTTGATGACCTCGAGAACGGCGCTGCGCATCTGGCGCGAGATAAACGCCAGGGACCCATAGGTCAGCACCAGCGTCGGCAGAATCAAGTGCCAGAGGAAGTCGAAGAAAATCTTCGGATCGCGATAGAACTCGCGCCAGTTGTTGTCGCCGCTCGCCAGGCCGCGGGTCGGGAACAGCTCGGGCCATTCGAAGCCGAAGGGCGACGGCCCGCCGGTCAGCGTCAGCAGCAGCATCTGGGCGACCCAGAAACTCGGCAGCGAATAGAGCACGAACAGCGTGATCGTGATGACCCGGTCGGGGCCCGAGTGCTTCTTGATGGCCGAGAAAATCCCGATCGGAATGGCCAGCAGATAGCTGATAAAAATCGACAGCACGGACAGCAGGAACGTCACCGGCAGGCGCTCGACGATTAGCTCGCTGACCGAGCGGTTGTACTTGTAGGAGCGCCCGAAATCGAAGGTCGCGACGTTGCGCACCCAGAGGCCGAATTGCGTGTTGGCGAGGATGTTCAGGGTGTCGTGGAACGCGCCGTAGTCCTCGAACCGCACCGACTCGCGGGCATAGAACGATTTCCAACGGCGGATAATTTCGCCCCGCTCGTCCTCCCAGGCGTCGGCGCTCGTCATGAAATCCAGGCCCGTCAGGCCCGACAGCGCCGCGTTCGCGCGCAGCGCCTGGGTGCGGTCGCCTTCTTCCAGAGCGTCGATCAGGTAGGGGACGGTGTAGCTGCCGACGGCGAAGATTTCGGCCAGCTCGGCGTTGCCGAGGATGTAGTCCTGGACGGCCTTGCGGGCGGCCTCGTCGGTGAAGAGGGCGCTGTGCTCGGCGTACCAGTCCTTCCAGATTTGTAACTTGGCTTCCGGTGTTTCAACCTCGGCTAAACCTTCCGGACGGCGCTGGGCCAAGTTCGGCATCATCTCCAGGAGCCGCCGGATGGCGTCGGGGGTGTCGATGATCTGGGCCGTGTTGTCGGTCGGTTCGAGAGTGTGATCGACCAGACGGCTTTCGTCGCGGATGGCGATCAATCGCTCGAGCAGTTCAATGGCCGGGCCAACGGCGATGGTGCCGCTGTAGCGAAGGCTGCGGCGGGCCGATTCCTGCCAGAATTTCTGCGGTCGCAGAAAGTCCTCCAGGGCCTGGCGCGCCGCGTAGTCCCGATCTTCGAAGTCGAAGTTGAAGAAGAGCGGTTTGTCCAGCCCCAGGTTGCGCCGGTTGCGTTCCACGATGGTGTCGTAGTCGGCGACCTCGGTGCCCACGGCGCCGGCCTGCACCGGCGTCGGTTCGCCGGGGGCCAGCCGCGTGATGGCGAAGGTGATGAGCGTGATGCCAAAAAGCGTCACGAGCATCAACAACAGGCGCTTGACGATGTACTGAACCACTCAGGCCTCGTTTCCTGGGGAGAAGGGGATTTAGCCGCCTGTGACGGTCTCTGTGCGGCGGGCCGGGTCGGACCACCACCACTCGGTGAAATCCGTCGGATACATCGAGGGATAAAGCCGCACGCCGCGCAAATCGCGGTCGTAGAAATACGTCTCGTCGAAATTGAACAGGAACGCGTAGGGCTGATCCTCGGCGATGATGCGGTGCATTTCGCGGGCCATTTCCCACCGCTGCGGCGGGTCGAAGGTCTCGCGCAATTTCTCCGCCAACTCATCCACGCGGGGGTTGCGGTAACTGACGAAATTGTCGCCCTTGTTGGCGATCTGGCTGCTGTGCCAGATCTGGTAGGGATCGGGGTCCAGGGTCGTGCCCCAGGCGAAGCGCACCGCGTCGAACTTTTTCTCGCGCACTTTCTCGGCGAAAATCGCCCATTCGGTTTTGTCGATGGTCACTTCGATGCCGGCCTGCTGAACGGCTTCTTTGATGATGTCGGCGATTTTCTGGTGATAATCGCGGGCGTTGTGGATGCTGTAGCTCATGCGGAAGGGCACCATCTCGCCGTTGATTTCCTTCTCGATCACGCCGTCGCGGTCGCGGTCGAGCCACCCCGCCTTGCGCAGGATTCGCTTGGCCTGCTGGGGGTCGTAGGGAATCTGCGGCACCGACTTATCGTAGCCCGGCCCGTTGGCGTAGAACGGCCCCGTGATTGGCGTCGCCAGGCCATTGTGGATGTTTTTGGCGATTTCGTCGCGGGGGATCAGCATCGCCAGGGCGCGGCGCACTTCCTTGTCCTGGAAGATCGGGCGCTGCAAATTCCAGCCGATGTAGGTATACAGGAAGCCGGTGCGCTTGGCGCGCACGATTCGGCTCTTGAAGTCCTCGGTGTTCGTTTCGTCCAGGAACCAGGTGTCCGGTTCGATGTCCAGGTCGGCGTCGATGTTGTTCTTCTGGAGTTCCTTGAGCGACGCCGATTTTTCCGGAATGAAATCGAACTCGATGGCGTCCATGTAGGGCTGGGCCGGATTCCAGTTGGGCCGTGTGCCTTCGGGGGCGGCGCTGGCCCAGTAGTTCGGGTTCCGCACCAGGGTCACGCTCTCGTTCTTGCGCCATTCTTGCAGCCGGTACGGCCCCGTGCCGACCGGACTTTCCATGAAGGGGTGCTCATTGAAGGCGTCGGCGAAGGCCTTGTCGTCGCCGCCGAATTGATCGGGGTTGAAGAGGTGCTCCGGCAGGATGGGCAGAATCCCAGTCAGCGCCGCGAACTGGTTGAAGTAGGGCTTGTTGCTGCGGAAGCGCACGGTGCGCTCGTCAATTTGCTCGTGCTCGGAAATGTTCTCGAAGTACGCGCGCAGATGCTGCGCATTGACCGCCGGGTTGTTCAGGGTCTCGTAGCTGAAGACCAAATCCTCGGCATTGAAAGTCTCGCCATCGTGCCACGTCACGTCGTCGCGCAGGTAGAAATAGAACGCCGTCTCCTGCTTGCGGAAGGGCCGGGCCACGGGCTCGCCGCCGACGCGGTCGGTCCAGGTGGCGAGATCGCCGATGGTGGTTTCGATGGTGTTCGCGGCGAATTCTTCGGCGGTGGCCTGGTTCACTTCATAGGTGAACTCGTTCTCCGTCACCTCGCCGGTGAACTCGCTCTGGCCGAAGATCGGCTCCTTTAGCGTCACCGAATCCTCGCCCGCCTCGGCGACGTCGAACTTTTTGAAGTAGTACTTCTTGGCGCCGGGGACGAACACCACGGCCGAGTCGCTCGTGCCTTCCTCGCCTAACTCGGTCAGGATGCCCTCCTGAACTTCGCCGCCTTCCATTTGCAGCAGATCCGCCGTGGCCCAGGACTGGGCCAGGACCGGAAAGTACTCCAGCGTCTCGACGTCCTGATCCACCAGGCGATCGAAGAGCATCAGTTGGATGATGCGCTCGGGGGCACCGGTCGAGGTCATGGGGTTGAAGTGCTGGTAATCGGCGGGCGTGCGCACGCGCAGGATACCGCCGCGCTGGGGTTCCTCCGGCGTGTCGCCCCGCTTCACGGCGTCGGGCACGTCGGGGTTGAACTGATCGAGCACCACCGGGGTCAGGTAATCTTTGAGGTCGCCGCCTTCGCCCAGGTCCTCCGCCACCGTGGTGGCGGGTTTGGGAGACGTGGCTGGTTTGGTTGTGGCCTTCGCGGTTTGCGAGGTTGCGGTCGCATCGCCGGTGCCGGTGCCGGTGCCGGTGCCGGAGGCCGAGTCGCCGCCGCCACCGCTGCAAGCCGCCACCGTCAACGCTCCCGCCAGCAGCGCCGCGGCGGGAAGCGTCCGTATCGTCAGGAAAGGAAGGGTCATTCGTGGGATCTCCAGGGGGGAGAAATTGGGGTCCGATGCGGCCCCTGTATCAGGAATTCAAAAGGCAGCCTGGGGTTTGGCCGGGGGCGGCACAACGCACAAACGCGATGCGGATTCAGTGGACCGCTCCGGCCAGCTTCTTGTCCAGCGTCGCCATCAGCCCGTCGAAGGCGTCGGCGAATTTTTTCAGGCCTTCGTCCTGCAATTGCTGTCCCATGGCCTCCAGGGCCAGGCCGCCGCGGTCCGGGGGAATCGCAAGCAAACCCTCTGCCGCCTGGCCCGCAGCGGAAATCAGGCCCGGCGTGATGTCGTGCGACGCGATGGCTGCCTCCAGCGTGTCCATGGGCATCGTGTTCACTGTGAAGTGGCCCGTCAGGTTCTCCACGTAGAAGGTGGGGGAGAGGCTGTCGTCCTTGACGCCGGTGCTGGCCCAGAGGAGGCGCTGGGGCGCGGCGCCGAGGCTTGCCATGTCGGCGAACGCGGGGCCTTCGAAAAACAGCTCGCGGAAGGCCCGGTCCACCCGGCGCGCGTTGGCCAGGCCTACCTGATTGTGGGCGGCGCAAAGATGTTCTTTGTACGCGGCGTCGCTGGCGGAGTTGGCCTTCTCGGCGATCAGTCCGTTCGCCAGCACGTCCACGCGGCTGACGAACACGCTGGCCACGCTGCGGACGTGGTGGACCGGGTGGCCGCCTGTGGCGCGGTCCCGCAGGCCGTCCATATAGGCCCGCGCTACGGCGCGGTACTGGGCTTCGCTGAACAGCAGTGTCACGTTGACATGGGCGCCGTCGGCGATCAGGCGGCGGAACGCGCGCAGCCCAGCCTCGGTGCCGGGAACCTTGATCATCAGGTTCGGCCGGTCGATCAGGGCGCGCAGCCGCTGCGCCTCGGCCACCGTCGCGTCGGCGTCGTGGGCCAGGGCGGGGGGAACTTCGAGGGACACAAAGCCCTCGTCCGCCTCGCTCAGGTCGTAGAGCGGGCGCAAAATGTCACAGGCGCGGCGGATGTCGTGGCCGATCAGGTCGTCGTAGGCTTCCGTGCGGGTCGCGCCCTTCTGGCGCAGCGCCTCCAGCGCCTGCGGGTAGCTGGCTTTGCCGCCGGCGATGGACTTCTGGAAGATGCTCGGGTTGCTTGTCAGGCCCAGGATGTGGCCGTCCTCCACGAGCGCTTGCAGCCTTCCGCTCTCGATCAGTTCCGCGCCAAGATCGTCGAGCCAGGGCTGGACCTCGGCGCGGCGCAGCTTATGGGTTCCCGCCTTGGAGCGCGAAAGCGTATCGAGTTCGCGGATCATCCCCACGCGGCGGGCGTGGCGGCCGCTCTCCGGCTCGGCGTCGAGGAACGCTTTCACGATCTCCACCGGGTCGGATGTGAGTTCCTCGCCGCCGAGCACCAGCACGTTCGAGGCGTTGTGCTGGCGGGTCAGGGCCGCTTCGTGCGGCGTGGCGGCCAAACCGGCCCGGACGTTGTCGAACCGGTTGGCGGTGATCGCCATGCCGTTGCCGCTCTTGCAAAGCAGTACGCCCATGTCGGCCGCGCCGCCGGAAACGGCAGCGGCGACGCGCTTGGCGAAGACCGGGTAGTCGCATGAATCGGGCGTGTGGGACCCGCAGTCGATCGGCTGCAAACCCATCGCCGCCAGGGCTTCCACCAGCCGTTGCTTGATTTCATAGCCACCGTGGTCGGTGCCCAGGGCGATGCGTCGTACGGTGGTCATGAAAGCGGATCTCCGGAAGAAGGATGGAACGTGCCCCTGCTGATGAGCGAGGGCACCGCAGTGGTCAACGGGAAGACGCGGGGCGCGTGCCACAACCGCGATTCTTCACCACTGAGGGCAAAGAGGACAGAGGTTCCACAGAGATCAATTGAAAGGTGTAGTTAGGAGAGTGGGTTGTCTGTTTCAAGTCAAACGAAATCAGAAGGATGCAAATGAGTCCCAAGACAGAATACTTGCCAGACACAAATAAAGTCGCGGCAATTCTGGCATTTTCCCGCATTGATATTTTCTTTTTCAAAAGTATCGGCCGCCGTTTTCCAGTTATCCAGCCGGGAACCGAGGCCCGCCGGTGATTTCGGCTAACTTCAGAAGCGCCAATCATCTCTGCGTCTCATCGGTGAATTCTTGAAGGATTAGGGTGCCACGACCGGGCAGGCCTCTGGCGTCGGCGCAGGCGATGGGCGTTCTTGTAAGAAAAGAGCGGGTTGGTGCCACTGATACCGTTGAGAACTGGGCGAGCGGTCTCCGGCGATGAGCGGGGGTTTCGTTTCGCATTTAATCTTTGTCTTTTCCGCCACAAAAGCCGCGCCCGATTTCTGGTTCAGAAATCGCGTGGATTTTCTGTGCCGTTCTGGCACGCCAGCGCAAAAGTAAGTGGTGAATGTACATCGGGTTGCCATAACCGCTTGCAGGGTCAAACTTCTTTGAATAAAACCAGCCCTCGCCAGTGAGGGTCTCATTCGCTGATGTTTGTTCCGCCCTGACGGCGCCTGAATTCGATGGCTCCTACGCACCAGAAAACCCGGGACCCGGAGACGCCCATCACCTTTGTCTCCTCCGTCCGCGCGCCCCGCGGCGCATCCCTGGACGCCCAGGAGAACACCTGGTTCGCCAGCACCAAGCCCCTCAATCAGCGGGACTCGGAAGTCCTCGACGCCCAGAAAAAATTCCTCCAAAGCCGCGCTTCGGAAGTCGATCTCACCGGTCACTCCTTCAATGGTTACAGCGTCGAGCGCATGCTAGGCCACGGTGGCATGGGGGCCGTTTGTCTCGCCCGCCAGCAGAACCTCGACCGCCATGTCGCCTTGAAAATCCTGCCGGGCCAGCTCGCCGCCAACCCGGATTTCATCGCCCGTTTCACCCGCGAAGCCCTTTCCGCCGCCAAGCTCGTCCACCACAACATCGTTCAGGTCCACGATATCGGCACCGCCGCGATCCCGGGCGTGGGGCCGGTGCGCTATATTTCCATGGAGTACGTGCGGGGCCAGAGCCTGCGCGACATCCTGGACGCGCGCGGCGCCATTTCCCCCCGGGAAGCCGCCAACTACTGTCTGCAAGCCGCCCGCGGCCTGCTCTATGCCCACGAGCACGGCATCGTCCACCGCGACATCAAACCCGGAAACCTTCTGGTGAACGAAGTCGGGCTGGTCAAGATCGCCGACATGGGTTTGGCCAAGGCCGCCATCGCCTCCTCGCGCGAGTTGACTCCGCCTCCCATGCCGCCGGAAGCCCTCGCCCGCCTCCGCGCCATGCACGGCGATCTGACCCCCGGCGAAGCCGCCATGGGCACCCCGGCCTATATGGCGCCGGAGCAGGCGCGCGACGCCGCCCGCGTCGACGGCCGCGCCGATCAGTACAGCCTCGGTTGCACACTTTTTCAACTCTGCACCGGCGAATACGCCGTGGACGTCTTGCCGCCCCACCGCGAGGAGCGGCTTCACCTCCTGCGCGAGCGCCTCCCTTCCGACCTCGCCGCCATCGTCGGCAAGATGCTCGAATCGGATCCCGACCGCCGCTACGCGAATATGGCGACGGTCATTCGCGAACTGGAGACGTTTATGGGCAGCGGTGGCGCTCCGCAAGGCGCCGCCGCCGTCGAGGACACCATCGAGGAGCAGGCTCGCCGCGCTCTGAGCCGCGAGGCGGCGGCTTTCGCCACCGCTCCCGCCCTCGCCAGCACCCGGCTCCTGTCGCGCACCTTCGTGGCCATCGCGCTGCTCGTGGCGCTCTTTCTCCTCGCGATGAAAATTTGGACCGCCGGACTTTGGTTTCTCGCCATTCTTTGCGCCCTGCCGCTCGTTCACAGTCTCCTGCACGAATACCTGACCAACGGCTCGCTTTACCAGAAAGCCCGCACCGCGCTGCTCAACGCGCGCTGGCAAAGCCAGGCGTTGATTCTCGCGGTCGTTTTGACCAGTGTCGCCATTCTCGCGCTCACGGGCCTCTTGCTCCCGCTCGCGCTCACGTTCCTGGCCAGTGGCGTGATCGCCTGGTGCTATGAACTGACGGCGGTGCGGCAACTGACGCGCCAGCAGCGTGGCCCCGTAGAGCGTGCCCTGCGCGTGATCGAGCGCCAGCGCGCCCGCGGCGTCGAGGAAGACACCCTGAGGGAATACGTCGCCAGCCTCGACGCCTCCGATCGGGGGCAGCATTTCATCGAAGAGATCTTCGGCTACGATGGCCTGCGCGTCGTTCGGCAGAAGCGCGCGCTGACGGGTCAGGGTGGCGGCCACGGCTATGCCCAATGGCGCGAGCCGCTGATGCGCTGGCTCGAGCGCGTGGCTCTGCGCCAGCGCCGCCGCCAGGAAGAGCAGCAGTTGATCCGCGCGGAAACGGACCGGCTCTTGTCGCTGGGCTTCGATGAAGAGGAAGCGTTGCGCCGGGGCCGGCTCGCCGCCGAGCGCATCCTGCTCGACGTCGCCGCCCGCAACAAGCGCCGCCCATCCACAACCCGCATCCGCGTCAAGAGGCAGAACGCGTTTCTTCTTCCCATGGACGCCTTTTTCCGGGTGCTCCGCCTGGTCAGCGGCGTCGTCATTCTGGCGCTGTACGCGATTCTGCTCGACGTCCTGCCGCTCCAGTTACCGCTGCGCTCCACGGAAATCTTCCGCCTCGACGGCCCTTCCAGCATCCGCTTCACGTTTTACCTGATGGCGGCCCTGGCGGGCGCGTTCCTCGCCTCCACCAGCTTCCGGCGCCATGTTTTCATCGGTCCCGGGCTGACTTTCCTCGGGGCCTTCCTGACGATTTTCGCCCAGCCCATGGCGCTGCTGATCGATCACTCCGCCATCGCCACCGGCCATGTCTTCGGTGTGGGCTTCGCCATCGCGGCGGTGGGAACGGCGCTCACGTTCATCTCGCCCGCCGAGCAACCCTCGCGCGCACCGGTGGCGGGCCTTTATTTGTAAGGGCTCGCAACCACGCTTCTTGACTTAAGCACCCCCAGCCGGGCAGGCTTCAGCGTCCCCCCGGCGGAGGCGAATCACCTCTTCGACAAAGGAGCCCGCGCATGGCCCGACGCAAGAAATCCTTTCCCTGCGGCCACGCAGGCTATGGTCAGTTTTGCCACCAATGCGCCGAAAAGGAAAAGTCTCTGGCGGAGCGGCGGGAGAGGCGCGAGGCTTGGCAATCCTCCTTGGAGGCCGACGCCGTCGATCTGAGCAAGTTGCCCAAACCGGTCGTTCTCAAGGCGCGCGAAATCCTCGGTCAATTGGAGGGCGGTGTCCTCTGGGGGTCGCTCGGCGGCAAGAAACTCAATCACGACCGCTCCGTGGTCAGCATTCCCATCACTCGGGATTACCGGTTGCTGTGCCGTCTCGATGGCGAAGGTCTGCGGCCGCTGAAGGCCCTGAGCCACGAAGAGTACAACGTGGCCAAACCGGGCGCGTAGGGCGATTTCGACGCTCCTTTTTCTCGCGGTGAAGAATATCCTTTTCCTCCGCGCGCCGGAGGACCATGCTCCTCTCCACTCCACCCGCGCAGCGGTGCCAGCCTTGTCCGCCTCCTCGCCGCGGGATTCCCGCGCTTCCTCAGACACCACCCGCCCCCCCGGCGAAGCCCCCGCCACCGGGTCGCCGCTCGAGCGCGAAACCGCCCGCTGGCTTGGCTGGGCCGAGTCCCGCGCCATCCTGCCCATGAAGTGGGGCATGCTCGCGGTTGTGCTGTTCTCCTGGCTCTGGGGGCGCGACTGGCTGGCACCCTCCACGGCGGCGGCCTCCCTCTTCATCATCTACGGAGCCATCACCGCGGGCGAGCACTTCCTCTTCGCCCGCGACCGCGTCGCCATCGCCCAGATGCGCCCCGTGGCCATGGGGTCCTACATCATCGATCTGGTCTTCATCACGGCGGTGGTGTACCTGGATGCGAAGGAACCCTCGCTGCTGCGTGGCCTCAATTACGGACCATCGACGGTTGGTCTGGAAGCCCTCCCGCCTGGCGGTTCGGACTACTACTTCCTGTATTTTCTGCTGGTGATGCGGGGCTTTGTGCTTTTTCGCCGGCCCATCGAGCACCTCGCCGTCGCTTCGCTTCTAAGCGTTCTGTTCGTCGCCTCCGTCGTCTGGCAGGGCCAGGGCCTTGACGCCCTCGCCAGCAAAGCCATCGCTCTGCGGCTCGCCCTGATCTGGGCGGTGCTGATGTTGGCAACGTTTATCCTCGATGTCTTCAACAAGCAAAAGAGCGAAGTTCTGCGCGCCCGAGAGCGGTTGGTGCGTGCGGAAGGGCTGGCCTCGCTGGGCGAACTGACTGCCGGTGTGGCCCACGAAATCAACAACCCCATCGGCATCATCAAGACCTACGCGGAGTACCTGGAGCGCGCTTCGGACGACAACGACCCGGACCGCGAGGACTTCGCCACCATCCGGCAGGAAGCCGAGCGTTGCGAGCGCATCGTGCGCCGCATGATGGACTTCGCGAATCCCGAAGTCCGCGAAATGAGCCGCTTCAACGTCGCCGAAGTCACCAGCGACGTGATGCGTTTTGTCTTCGGTGAAAAGTCCGGCGGCGGCGGCGTGAAGACGGATCTGGACATCGAATCGGGCACGCCGGAGATCTTCGGCGAACGCAATCAAGTGCGTCAGGCGCTCCTGAACGTGGTGATGAACGCCCGCCAGATCGTGACGAAACACTATGACGAGCCCGGTTCCGGACAGCCCCACGTGCGCGTCCGCGTGCGCCAGCTCCCCGGCCCCCGCGCCCCCGTCGAGATTTCCGTCCACGACAACGGCCCCGGCATCAGCCCCGAAGACGCGGAGCGCGCCTTCGACCCGTTCTTCACCCGGCGCGACGGCGGCACGGGTCTGGGCCTCGCCATCACCCGCCGCATCGTCGAAGCCCACGGCGGAGCGATCGCCATCTGGCCCGCCGCCAACGGCGGCACCACCTGCGCACTGACCTTCCCCGTGGCGGAGGAAAACGCGTGAGGCGCCCACGGGACCGCTTCCGGCTGGCGCTCTGGACCGGCGGAGCGATCCTTGCCGTGCTGCTTCTTTGGCATTTCGTCCTGGTGGATCGCCGCGTCGTTTACGACCGCGTGAGCGGCGGCCTTTTGCTGCGCGTTTCCGGCATCGAGCGTGGCATGCCCCGCGCCGAACTGCTCTGGCCTGGCGAAGAGGCGGTGGAACTCGGCGGTAGCCTTGGCACCCAACGCTTCTCCGCACGGATGGAACGCGCCGGTGGCCACAGCGTCTTGCTGGTCGACGTGGAATTCCCCGACCAGTTCGTTGTCAACTACACCCTCGCGACCTACCTGCGGAGAGGGAAAGACGGCCAGTTCGACATGACGGGCTGTGGCGTCGAGAGTATGCAGTCAAACTTCTCGGTCCCGGCGGTGGAATACGAACTGCAGGACATCTGGATTCCGGTGCGCGACGTGAGGCGCGTCCTCCCGGTGCTCCAAGCCCTCGACGCCCGCGAATGGCGATCCGCCGCGCTTCTGGTGGAGGAGATGCTCGAAGACGACCCGGACGATCCGTTCCTGCTGTGCCTCGCGCTCGACACCACGATTCTCGCGGCGGATCGGGATGTGTACCTGACGACGGTTTTTCTCGACCGGCTGGCGGGCCTTGAACCGCGCCTCGCCGGCTCGGAGCGCCCCTTCGCCGAGCAGGCGCTCGCATACTATCGCGCTCTGGCCGCCCAGGCCAGCCCCACCGATCACAGCCATTTCATCCCGCCGGAGCGGGACATCCTCCTCGGGCCGCGCTTCGATTCCCTCGACGAGCTATTCGCGGTGGCCGAATCTCTACGTACCGGTCAGGCCGTCATCGGCCTGCCCTCACCTTTTCTCCTCTCCCGCCATGTTTTTGGCGCTTCGCCAATTAGCTTGGAGACGTTTCGTCTCCACATGGATTCGATCGAGGTCGAGATCGACCGGCGGCTCCTGGCGGGAGAGCCCCGGGAGGCAGCCCGCCTGGCGCTCGGTCTGCTTCGGGCGGGACAGGGCGCGCGGACGGCGGTTGACGAAGGCTTCGCCAGGGCCGCCGAGGGCGCCGCCCTCGACGCTCTGGAGCGCGTGCTTCTCGAAGGGCCGCCCAACGCGGCGCTGATGGAATACCTCTGGCCCGAACTGTCCGAGCTGCTCCTCGCCAGCCGCCAAATCACTTACGCGCGGACAACCGTCAGAGCGGTAAAGGAGTCCCTCTCGCCGCATTGGATTCATCTAAGGCCCCGGGAATTGGCGCGCGATCAGGCCCTTCACGCCCGGCTCGGCTTGCTCCTCACCGCCGTTGCCGTGCGCCATGCGTTGGCTCAGGGGGCAACCTTTGGCGACGGCCCCGTCTTCCCCGTGCCGCTGCTGGATCGCCCCCTGCCGGACCCCTCATTGGACAACCAAGCCGAATTGCGAACCGAGTCGGCTTCGCCCCACGAAGCCGTCATTTCCGTGGCCGATCCCATGCGCCTCGTATCAAATCCCGAGTTCACTCCCCCTGACGAATTGCGAGAGCGATACACTAGGCGCATCACGCTCGAACCCCGATGGGCCTTTCCGCCGGAGGGCCAACCCATGGGCGGAACCTATGAGGAACTGCGCCAGCGATGGCTTGAGGGAGGACTGCCGCTGGACCCCTTTATCCGGGGCCATTTGCATAGCTACCTCCTCGTGGACAGCGACCCGCCGCGCATCGTTTCCACGGGCCCGGACAAGGAAGATCACGCCGGCTTCAATTCCCCATGGCAGCCAGCCACCGCGATTATGCCTCGCGGCCGCAAGCCAGCCTTCACCCGCACCCCTTCGGACGTCTTCACCGTCGCGTCCTGCACGCCGGGTTCTACGACGCTTCGCGCAATCCTCTGGTCCCCGCTCAGTGGCGGCGAGGCGCTGGAAACCGAGTGTTTCACGCCGCAATCCCCTTTCAGGTTCGAGGCGCCATCGCATAGAGGGATGGACATCGTGATCTGGGAAGGCGATACTGCCACTTCCCCGGCCTTAGAAGCCTCTCCCGAATGACGAAATCCGCCGAGCCAAGCCGCACAAATCCCCTTCGGCCACTTCTCACAAGGCGCCGAGCCTTCCTGGCTTTGCTGGCCGCTGGGCTTGCCGCCCTTGGCTGGCTCGCCTGGGGCCTCCTCGCCGCCGACGAACGCGTCGTGTACGACCGCGTCAGCGGCGGCCTGCTGCTGCGCCTGTCCGGCATCGAGCGCGGCATGCCCAGAAGCGAACTGCTATGGCCCGGCGACCCCGGCGAGGCCGCCCCGAATTCCTTGCGCGAGGTCGAGTATCGTTACCGGACAAGCCTGCTCCGCCTCGACCCTTACTGGGTTTTGCAGGTCGAGATCGAGGCCTTGAACAGGGACTACGGCGATGAATCGGTAGCCGTATATCTTCGCCAAACGGAGAGCGGTCGATTCGATCTGTCGTCCTATTCCTTTGGCTCCAACCGCGCAATCGGGTCCACGCGGTGGGGGCATGATGTCACCACGACCGAACTCACTGTCGCCGACGTCTGGCTCCCGGTGGAGGACCCAGAGGGCGTGCTCCCCGTCCTGCGCTCCATCGACGAACGCGACTGGCGGGGCGCTGGCGCTCAGCTCGAAGTGTTGCTGGAGGCCTCGCCGGACGACCCCTTCCTTCTCTGTCTCGCCCTCGACGTGACTCTGCTCGGGGCCGGAGACGAAGTCTTTTCCACGCCGGATTTTGTCGATCAGCTTCGGGCATTCGAGACCCGCCTCGCCGCTTCGGACCGGCCCTTCGCCGAGCAAGCCCTCGCCCATTACCGCGACATCGCCGCCGAGGTGCGGGCGGTTCGGGAAGGCCGGGCCATCAACACCTCGCGAGACCTCTACTTCGGCCAGACCTACTTCAGCGTCGACGCATTGACGAGCGCCGCCCTGTCCGTCGCTCCCGGCCAGACCATGGCCGAATTGCCCAATCCCTTTCTCCTGTCCTGGCGAACGATGGAAGTCAAACCGGTGCAGTTCGCCACGTTCCGCGGCAATCTGAACCTGGTGGAGATCGAAGTCCATCGGCGCCTGTTCGCCGGCGATCCACGCGGGGCCACCGAGTTGGCTCTTGGCTTGATCCGTATGGGCCAGGCCATGCGCTCCTCGGGCGCCTTTGGCGTCAGCCACTACATGGGAGTCATGGCCGAAGCGCTGGGGATTTCGATGATCGGCCGCGCTTTGCTGGAAGGCCCGCCGAATCCGGCGCTGATGGAGGAACTGTGGCCCGAATTGATGGCGTCCACGCTGCGCAGCCGCCAAATCGCCAACGCGTTCATGGCGCCCCGTCCGCGCAAGGAACCCTACTTCCCCTTTTCGACGGACTCCGCTCCCTACCTCTACCAGCGGCAGCTCGAAGTGCTGGCCGACATCAGCCTCCTGGTCACTGCCATCGCCGCCCGCCATGCCATGGCCACCGGCACCCTGCCCGAAGGCCCCTCCTGCTTTCCCGCTCCCTTGCTGAGGGAACCTCTGCCCGATCCTTCCACCCGGTTCCTCGAACCGCTTCAGGTTCTTGCCGGCGGCCCGGGCGAATTCCGTGTCTCCTTGCGCCAGCCAGAGGTCATCGCAAACCCGAATCGCTACCCCACCACCAGCGACTTCGACAAGAAGTTCGCCCGCCTCGTCCTCCTCGAATCCCGCTACGCCCTGCCCGCCGAGGGCGAAGCGCTCCCCGCCGATTACGAAGCGCTACGCGCCCGCTTCCTGGAGAAAGGCCTGCCGCCCGATGCCTTCATGACGCCTGAGAACCTGAGCTTTCTCCTGGTCGATAGCGACCCTCCCACAATCCTTTCCATTGGTCCCGATACGTGGGTTCCTGACGCCTTCGCCCGCCAGAACACCCACGATGCTTATGCCCGCGCGCCCGATTTCCGCACCAGTGGCACGCTGATCCCGCTAGACTGCACCCCCGCCTCCACCGATCTCCGGGCCACTGTCTGGCCCCAGGAAGAGCAGGGCATTGCCCTGGAATCCGAGTGCTTCTTCCCTCAAACCCCCTTCAATATCAGCGCAATCACCTATAACGGAATGGACATCGTGGTCTGGCAAGGCGACGCCGCCACGACGCCCAGTTTCGAAGCCGCCCCCGCTCCATGAGTTCCCCTCCCGCTTTCCCCCATTGGCTCCGCAAGATCGACCCGGTGCTCGCCCGCCAGGACGGGAACGCGGTCTATCAGGCGTTTCGGCTGCGGCGGCGCGATCACCGGCCCCCGTGGCACCGGCGGTGGTTCGCCGCGGAGTACAAGCGCGCGTCCTTTCGCGGTGGAGGCCGGCTTCTCAAGCCCAGCCGCCAATCGCGCTTTCCCGCCTGGGCCAGCAATCTCATCACCGACCGCGGTTATTCGCAGGCCACGCTGGAGGTCTGGCTGACCCCCACCACGGGCGAGGAACTGGCCGAGGCCATTTATCTGGAGTCGCGCGAGCACTGGGCCGTCGACATCTTCGCGGCGCTCATTCTCTTCGGGGTGCCTCTGGCCATCTATGTGGTGGCGGCGCTGGTTTATCTGAACCATTCGGCCGCGGCCGTCGCGCTGATGAGCGCCGCGTGGTTGTGGCTCGCTTGGGAGGGAACGCTCTTCGGGCTCCTCGTGGCGGGGCGGGCGGCGCGGTCGGCGGTGGCCCACCGGTTCCACATCATCGAGCGCGTCTCCCAGCCATCGAAAGGCATCGCGCACGAGGTCGCCAGCCTCATGGGCGGCTGTCTGGCGGTGGTTGGCATCGCGGCGGTCGGGTTCATCCTGCTGATCGCCTCGTGCTTTATCCTGGTGCACGCGATCATCTTCGCGGCGGGATTTGTCGAGGACGTCATGCCTCCCGCCATTTCCGCCTATCTGTTCGAGGCCGGGCTTATCCCCGTTTGCGCCCTCATGGCGCTCATTCTGCGCGGCGCCCGCCCCGGGATGACCCGCACCCACGAAGCCAAATGCCGGCGTGTCTTCGCCAAGTGCCAGCGCGCCTATGCACTGTACCTCAGCCGCCGCGTCATCGACGATTTCGACGCTTGGGCCTGGGTCGTCTCGCTTTATGGCCCGGAACCGGCTTTCAAGCAACTCCACATGTTCAGCACCCCCGATTGACCTCCGCCGCTCCGCCTTCACCGCCATGACTCATCACGCCAAAGACCTCATCGAAATCACCGCCGAGTCCCTTTCCCTCGACGCCATGGTGCGCGCCATCGGCCATGGGGCCAGCGCCAGCGACGGCCCCGGGCTCGACCCCGAAGCCGGCGCCCTCGTCACCTTCTCGGGTATCGTGCGCGAGACCGAGGGCGACGCCGCTATCACCCATCTGGACTATGAATTCTATCCTCGCATGGCCGAGCGCGAGATCGAAAAACTCTTCGAAACCGCCCGCGGGAAATGGCCCCTGCGGCGCCTCGCCATGGTCCACCGCACCGGCCCCGTCCCCGTCGGCGAACCCAGCATCCTCGTCGGCGTCAGCGCCGGCCACCGCGCCGAAGCCTTCGCCGCCGCCAAATGGCTGATGGACGAAATGAAGAAGAGCGTGCCGATTTGGAAGAAGGCGCCGGGGGATTAGTTCTTGCCCGTCCCCATCACCATCCAACCGGAAGTCCCCGCCACAGCCACCGGCCACGCCGTCGCCTTCACCGCGTCCGCCATCACCACGCGGCTCGTGCTGACGCCTTGCGTGCCGACGACGACGCGGCCCCGCCTGGCTTCGAATTCGAAGTCGCCCAGCCGCACCCAGCATCCGCCGCGCTCCGTCTGGTCTTCGCGCACAGTCGTCGAACCATCCCGGTGTTCCACCGTGAAGGGCGCGTTCGTGGCGCGGTTTCCGCCGTCGGGCCACCAGACGGCGACTTCGTAAAGGCCGCCGCGCGGCACGTTCAGGTCAAACGCGGCCGTGGCGCCGCTGCCTCCGGCGGCGAAAGCGTAGCTCGCGCCGAATTTGTCCACCGAACTTGTTCCGGTGCTCCAGCTCCCTTCATAGGCCACGGCCGCGTCCGCATCATCCGCCTTGATTTTCGGCGGGTTCCCGGCGTCCAGGCCCAGGCGTTCGATCAGCATCTCGGCGAACACACCCAGCGGCGCTGCGTCGTAGGGCAGCGGCTCGCCCGTGTCCCAGCCGTTCGTGAACACCGTCAGAATGAGCCGCTGGCCATTGGGCATAGCGATAAAGGCAATGTCCTCGAGAGTGTCGTAGGCCACGCCAATCTTGTTCTGATACGACGACCCCGGCACCACGCCAAATCCGACCGCGCTGTCGCTGCTCCATCGGTCGGTCTCCAGCAATTCGCGCATGTAGGCGTTCGCCTCCGGTTCGATGGCGCCCTCGATGATTTCCAGCATCAGCGACGCACTCAGCCGCGCCTGCATGCGGTTGCCGCCGCGTTGATCGAACGCCTGCTGCTCATAACCCGACAGCCCATTGCCCGAGTTCGTAGGGTAGGTCTTGTGCAGAATCGTCTGATTGCCGAGCAACCCCCGGCTCTCCAACCAGCGCTCCGTCGTCAGGCGCTTCTCCAGCCAGTCGGCGAAGGCCGGCGCGTTCGCTTCGTTGCCCGCGAAATTCGGCACGCCGGAAATCGCGTCCACCACCTCGCCCGTGGCCACATTGTCCGACACCGCGATCATCGGGCGGACGCTCGCGTCCAGCGTCTCGTAGGGCATGCCGTTTTCCCGCGCCCAGACCATCGCCCGGGCCATATAGACCAGCTTCACACAGCTCGCCGGATACTGTAACTCGTCGCTGTTGAAGGCCCCGCGGCGCCAGGTGCGGTCGCCATCGGGCAGCAGAAGGCATGCGTTCAGGCGGTCGAAGGACTGCGTCGCCAGGAACTCGGCGCGAACCTCCGCGATGGCCGCGTCGAGCGCGTCGTCGTCCACAATAGTAAAGGCGGTGGTGTCGGCGGCTGTGCTATGACAAAGAGAAAAAGATAAACCTAAAGCAAAGAGGGCGGCGAGGGGCGAGCGATTCACAGGAAAACCTTTCGCAGAACGGGATTTCGATCAGATGCAACCGTTTGATGTCATAAACTTGCTCGGCCGCAACCAAAAGCATCCCGCAGCCACCGCGCCGCATCCTTTTCCGCCCCGGCGTGGTGCATGGCGAAATGAAGAACAGCGCGCCGGGATGAAAGAATTCGCCCCGGCCACGAAAGAAAGCCCCCCGCCCCACACCGTTAAAACCCACAGGTTTAACCGCCGATACTCAAGCGACAGCCGTGCGCCCTTGTCCTAATCTCTCGCCATCTTCTCGACCGAAGGCAGCACCAGCCATGACCCGAGCCCGACTAAATCAAAACAATCAACGCCGCGCCTGCCAGCGCGCCCACGACCAGGCCCAGCACCTGGATCGTGGCCAGTTCTCGCCGGCCGATTTCGTCCACCAGCGCCTCGATTTTGCGCGGCTCCATGGCCAGCACCTGCTTCTCCACGATGCCGGCGATGGGCGTCGCCTTTACCAGGCGGCGCTGCAGGACGCGCAGGTGCTCCTGCACCTCGGGCCGCAGGCGGCTGCCATCGCCTACGCTCTCGAAGAGCGACTGGGGGATGCGCGTCGCGAAGTCCTCGACCACGCGGTCCACCAGCCGCCACGTCTCGTCCTTGTCCGCCAGGTCGGCGGCCTGCGCGGCGATCCATTCCACGCCCTCGGTCTCGAACCAGTCGAGGGCGTTGTCGATGAACTGGCGGCGGAAGGTGGCGGTGGCGCGGGCGGCTTTGGGCTGGCGCAGGGTTTCGACCAGCGAACCGGCCACATCGACCATGATTTCGGCCAGTTCTTCCGATGCCTCGCGGCTCTTCAGGATGTTGACGATCGAGGTCCGCACCTGGTCCCAATCGATCACGAACTGCTCGGCGATGAATCCCCGCACGGGGTACTTCTCGCGGTATCGCATGAACTGTTCTTGCAGGGTGCCGACGATGCGCTGGATGACGCCCTCGCGCGCCGTCTGCTCGCCGATCCAACGCGCCAGCGACCGCCGCATAGGGCGGTTGCGGGCGAACGCCATCACGGCCCGTTCGGTGATCGCCAGGAGCCGCTCCGGCGTCAGGTGCTTCTCCAGCGCCCCCTCGAGCGCCGATCGCAGTTCGGGCCGCAGCCGTTGGATCAGCCGCGGGCCCTTCGTCCGCAAAACGTCCTCCGCATAATCGGTCAGCGCCGACCGCACCGCCGGCTGCTCCAGGAGCGTGCGCAGCTCGTCGCGGAAGACGCGCCCCAGGGGCCCGCGCAAGCTTTCGTCGGCCAGACCGGAGGCGACCGCTTCGGGCGAAAGCAGGCGCTGAGCAGCGACTTTGCCGAGCGCCCGGGCGAACCGCTCCTGCTCGCGGGGCAGGAGGCCCTGGGGCCAGAGCACGAGCCACTGTTTGCGCTCGCGGGGGCGAAACAGCATCTTGATCGCCAGCCAGTTCGTCGAGAAGCCGATGCCCGCGCTCACCAGCACCAGAAGCGCGGCGCGCCAGCCCTGGTTCGGTTCCGGCAGCGTCCCCGGCGGCAGCATCTTCGCCAGCACCAGGTACGCGAGGCCGGCGAACGCCGCGATGGAGAGCACGGCGCTGAGCCCCACCATGGCGTCGATGGCGCCAGAGGGCACCTTGCTCTCCTCCATCAACTCCTCGGTGAATGGCCGGGGCGCGGCCGATTCGGTTTCTTTGGGGTCTTCGATTCGCTCGGGTTCGCTCATGGGGCTGGGACTCGTCTGGCGCTGTTGCGGGCATTATTTGTCATAATAGTCAGCAGGGCGAAAAAGTGGCATATTCCAGGAACGGATTTTCACTTGCCTTCGCCTTCCTTTTCGAATACGTTAGAAAGTTATTCACAACCCGGTTGACTACCCTCCACTGGGCTCTCACATCATGACCCGTTATTCGCAGGAGTTTCCCCATGAGTTCGAAACCGTTGATCGCCATCGCCGTGACTGGCGCGAGTATTCTTTTGCTGACCGCCGGAGCGGTTGGGGGCAAGGTGCTCTTTCCTCCCTCCACCGGCGAACAGCAGACCGCAAAAGCCGCGCCTTCCCCCCCGGTGGTCCTGGCCTCGAACGCGGAAACGCGTGACGTCGTTCGCTCGCGAAGCGTTGCGATGGCACAGGTTGCGGAGAAGCAGCCGATGCTCGACGAAATCGATTGGGCCAGCATCGAGCCCCCCCTGCGCCGTCCTCTGCGCACGGAGGCGGAAATCGGCGAGGAGTTCGTCGCCGACGCCCAGAGCCAGGCCTCTTCCGCCCCCGCCCCCGGTTCCGCCGAACCGTTCGTCGGGTTCGCGGGCGCTCGCGATGCGAAGAGCATCAGCGCCGCCAACCTTGGCGAAATCGTGATCGTGACCGCCAAGATTCTCGACGTGCGGCCCTCCTTCAGCGAAACCGCGCCGACCACGCTGCAGATTTCCGCCGATCCGGAGCTTTACGCCATCTACTATCCGGCTCAGGCCGCCGGTATCGAATCGGGACATGGTGCCCCGAAAGCGGGTCAAATGGTTACGGTTCGCGGTCCCCTCACCGAATACCGCGAGAAGCTTCAAATCAAAGCCGTCACCGACTCCGACATGGTCATCGAAGGCACCGGCCGCACCGTCAAGAGTGTCGAAGCGGAAATGGCCGCCGCCGCCAGCGCCGAGCAGAAAAAGGCCATGGAGGTCTTTCACGCCGACCCTCGCACGACCCGCCTCGGCAATCTGAGAGCCAGCCTGGGCAAGGACGTCCTCATCGCCGGCTATGTCGCCAACTTGCGCAATCCCACCAGCGAACGCGCCCCCTACATCCTGACCCTTCAGGAACCGACCGGCTCGACTCAGGTCGTCTTCTGGAGCGACATGGCCGAGGGCATCGACAAAGCGCTCCTGAAAGAAGGCACGCCCCTGATGATCGCCGGTTCGGTGGACGAATACCGCAACCAGCTCCAGGTCAAGCTCCGCGACGCCAACTCCATCGCGTTGGTCAAGGCGCCGAAGTAAGGCCTCAGAGCCGGTACAGTTCGCCGTATTTCTTCTCCAGATAAGCCAGGAAGGGCTCCGCTTCCAGACCCCGCCCCGTCAGACTCGCGATGAGTTCCGGGGCGGTTTTGCGTGAACCGACCTCGTGGACGTTCTTGCGGAGCCATTCGCGCAGGGGCAGCAGCTCGCCGCGGCCGACCTGCTCCCAGAGCTGCGGCAAATCCTTCTCGATGCGCGGCATCATCTGCGCCGCGTACAGGTTCCCCAGCGCGTAGGTCGGGAAATACCCGAAGGCCCCATAGGACCAGTGGACGTCTTGCAGGCACCCCACACCATCGTCCGGCACGTCCAGGCCCAGGTACTCTTTGATTTTTGCGTTCCACGCGGCGGGAATATCGGCGGCTTCGAGTTCGCCCTCCAGCAGCGCCAGCTCGATTTCGAACCGGATGACGATGTGGATGCCGTAGGTCACTTCGTCGGCCTCCACACGGATCAGGGTCCGGTCCACCTTGTTCACCGCCCGCACAAGTTCATCGAGCGTGACGTCGTTCAGCTCCTGTGGGAAGTGCTCGCGCAGGCGCGGGAAGTAATTCGTCCAGAAAGCGCGGCTGCATCCGATCATGTTTTCCCACATGCGCGATTGGGATTCGTGGATGCCGAGGGAAATGGCTTCGGCCAATGGGGTGCGCCGGTCCGCATCGAGGAAACCCTGCTCGTAGAGCGCGTGGCCGCCTTCATGGACCGAGCTGCGGAAGCCTGAGAAGAGCATCTTCGGGTGCAGCCGCGTCGTGACCCGAACGTCGTGGAGGTCGAAGTTGGTGGTGAAGGGATGGGCCGACTTGTCCTGACGACCGGCGTCGAAATCGTAACCCATCTCGCGCAGGATCAGGATGCTGAAATCCCACTGGCGATCCACCGCCCATTCCGTGTCGTCGAGCCAGTCGGTCTTGGGCTGGTTCGGCGAGGCGAGGATACGGGCGGTCAGGTCGCTGAGGCGGGCCGCCATTTCCGCGAAGAGCGGTTGGATTTTCTCCGCCGTCATGCCGCGCTCGAACGATTCGAGGAGCGCGTTGTAGGGCGAACCCTCGTAACCATAATAATCGGCGCGGCGGCGGGCCTGGGAAATGAGCTTCTCCAGGTGAGGTTGAAAGGTTTTGAAGTCCGCGTTTTTCTTCGCCACCGTCCAGGCCTCGAACGCCTGCGCTTCCGTTTCCGAGCACTCCTTGACAAAGGCCTCCGGCAGGCGGGTCGCGCGGTCGTAATGCCACTGGGTCAGCTCGACGGTCTTGTTCTCGTCCGGCGAGAGTTCCGCCGAGGCTTCCGCCAAACGCTGCAGGGTGTCGCCGACCTGGCTCTTGGTGAAGAGCCGGTGGGCGAGGGCGCTGAGGGTCGCGAGCTGCTCGCCGCGGGCCTTGGCGCCTTTCGGCGGCATGTAGGTTTGCTGATCCCAGCTGAGCAGCGCGGCCGCCTTGTGCAGGTCGTTGACTTCGGCCAACTTGGCGAGGAGTTCGTTGTATTCGGTCTGGGCGGACATGGGCGCGCGATCCTTGGGCGGAATTGAGGCGCGCACCCTGACCCGGCTCGCCCCGTGGAATCAACGGGCATCCAGAGCCATCGGATCGCTCGCGCTCGTTTGGTACCAAATGGCCAACTCCGCCAGCCGCACCGTCGAATCCCCCGGCTGAAACGACGGATCGACCACCACCAGCCGCAGGTCGCCCAGCCGCCTGGGCGGGTCCAGCACGATGCGCTCTCGGGCTTTGGGCTTCTCGTGCATCTGGGCGGCGATCAACTCCCAGCGGTCACTGCGGCGCGCACGCCCGTACAATTCCCAGCCCTGAATGTTGAACTGGGGCGAGAAGCCCAGGTTCTCCGCGTGGATCAGGTCGATGGCGCCGATCGCGTTGGGACCCGGCAGGGAAAACTCCACCCAGGCACCCTCCCCGTCCTCCAGCCGCCAAAAGGAATCGAGCGTCGACGACGGCGACAGACGCCCGTCGAGCAGCGCTTCCGGCCCGTTGCCAAAGGACGACCCCTGGCTGACGGCGGAAACGGCGACGTTCTCCAGCCGGGCGAAGTCCGGTCCCGGACCGGGCAAGGTCAGCGCCGGCGCCCGGGGCACGATGGCCAGGGCGAAGGTCGCTGGCACCTGGCCGCGGCTCGCCTGCCACTGGCGGTCGCGCGGATCGGGCAACAACCGCGGCAGGGCGCAATCGGGGAATTCGACGGCATCGGTGGCTCCCGCTTCGCTCAGGAAACCGATCAGGTCACCCCGCGTGTGCGGTAGAACGCCGCGCTCCAGCGCGCCCGAATTTCCCAACACCGCTCCGCCGCCTTCCGGCAAGACGCCCAGGAACGCCACCGGCGCCCGCGGGTCCAGGGGCAAGGGCGCTGGAATTTCCTGGCCTTGGCGCATCAGCCATTGGCCGCCCTGGATCGCGCCCCGGGCGAAAGCGATTTCCTCGGGCAGGGGAACCTCGAAACGAACGGTCCGAGCCGCCAGCAAGACCTCGAGCCAGCCCGCCGCCCCTTCGCCTGTGAGCGCGATGGCCCACTCGCCGTCGCGGAGGCCCTGCTCGCCCAACGAGCGGGGCCGCAGCATGGTCCATTCCCGGGTTTCCTCGGGCATGAGCCCGTCCCAGAGGGAACGCGCCGGGGCCGTGTTTTTCTGCGCGGGGATCAGCGGAATCAAGAGTGTCTCGGGCGTGAGGCCTGCCACCGCGGTCTCCCCCCGTGCCAGACGGCCCGCCAGCAAGAGCGCCCCGGTCGTGGCGGCGGAATTGATCGCCCCCAGCGGAATCTCAGCTCCCTGCTCCGTCAGGATGCGGGCGGCGGATGAGGGCTTGGGTTCCAACAGGGTTGCGCCCCCTTCCGGCAGAAGCACCAGCACGGGCGCGTTTTCCACGGCGGGCCAGCGCCCGAGCGTTTCCCCGTCGAAGACCAGCCCCTCGCTTTCGAGCGGCCAGCCCAGCAGCGACAACGCATCGGCCCGCACCGCCATCGGCAGGAGGGCGCCCTCGGTCAGCGGACCGGCCTCGGCGGCGATCACTTCCAGGGAAACCTCCGCCCCGGGGGCGCGCTCCAGGCCGACGTATTCCGAACGCCGGGCGAAGTTCCGGCCCAGGCTCTGGCGCGACTGAAAGACCACGCCGTCTTCGATTTCGCGCTTCTGGTTTTGACTTTGGCGAAAGGACGAATCCTGCGCGGCACCGGGGCCCGCCAGAGCGAGAGCGGCCAGCACTGGCAGGAGGAGGCGCACTTTCGGGCCCATCATTCAGCCGCCGCTTCCCAACCGGTTCCGGAAACGTTCAGGGGCCGTCTGGTGATACAGCCGCAGGACCGCCCGCCGTTCGTCCGGGTTCTCTGCGATGTTGACCTCGCGCTCCCGGCGCACCGTCTCCAGGTGGCTCGCGATGTTCTCAGCGGTCAGCAAGACACCGAAATCCTCCGGCAGATCGCTGGCCCCATGTCCGGTCAGACGCTGCAAGACCAATTCACCCAAGGCTTCGCGGGCGTGCGAGGACTCGGACCAATAAACCATGTCCTCCGGGCTCTTGTAGGGCGGGATCGGTTCGGTGGTATAGATGTCGTATCCCGTGAAATCATAGAGCGAGACTTGGGCTTCGGCCAATTCGCCGGATGCCACAACCTCCACCAGATCCTTTTTCCAGAACTCGAAGACCGGCCAGAGACCCATCACGTCGATGGTTTCGAGTTGGCGGGCGTGCACGGGGGGGAGGAACAAGGTGACACCCACTCCCTTTTCCTGGCACTTCATGAGGATGGATTTCAGCATCCGCATCCGGTTTGGGTCGTATTGAAAGGCGGCGTACGTTTCCGGATCGATCATGAAGTTCTTGGACAGCATCGCGTCAAACTTTTCGCGCCGGTAGGGGAGGGCGGGCTTGCTTTCCCGCTCGTCAATGACAAAGCCATCTTCCGAAAGATAGGCGCCCTGATCGGGAGATTTCCGGTTGATTTCAAGCGTATCGATCGAAGCGGCCAGAGCGTCGGCGGATACCGTGGACTCCAGAAGGATCTTCCACTTGGGCACGCCGGCGAAACCCGACGACAGCATGTCGCCCGAATAGCCGCGCCCCGTGGAAAACATCAGGAAATCGAGCCCCAGGTAGATCTGCTCCAGATCGTCTCTTCTCAGAGCTTCATCGAGCACCTTTTCCAGTTCCACCATGTTCGTCCCGAAGATGCCCGCGTTGTAGGCCGGTCTGCCTTCGAAAACTTCCGAGTCCGGATCGATGGTTCGCATCACGCGCGAAGAGCCGCCGATGACGATCGTATAGTCGTGGGCCTTCATCTGAAGGGACTTGGTCCGTCGTTGGCCACCCACGTTGACGTCGCTGTTGTACTTGTTGATCCCTCTCACTTCCGGGCTTCCGAAGAACTCGTAAGGGTCCACGATCACGTTGAGGAGCATCACCACCAACAAGCCCGCCGCCAAGACTCCGGTCATCACCTTCACATAAGCGCTGTAAACCGAATCGGAGCCGAAAGCCGCCTCCCTTGGGTGAAACTCGGCAGCCAGCCCTTCCGCGGAGTTCGACAGGGAGAAAGTTCCCTCGGGTTCGAGGACAAGACTTTCGTCGGGGGCTTGGCTGACAACAGGTGTGGAGTTCATGAGTCCTCGCTAAAACTGGTAGTAAATGAATTCGCTCTCGCGAGAGAGGTAAAGAATCGCGATCAGCGTGATGGCGCCCGTCAACACCGCCCAGCGCGGCGTCGGCCTCCAGAGAAAAATCCGGTAAACCCACTCCTCGAGCCGGGTGCGGGCTTCCACGAAGGGCTTCGCATCCAGGGCCGGTTTGAACCGCGCCATGATTTCCTGGGTGTTGGGCGCCAGAAACGCAATGGTCAAGAGCGCGGCAATCTGCAAGAGAGCCGTGTTCAGGTTGTAGGGCAGAGCGAGGCGCACTTCGTCAAAGCGAACGCCCGGCAGGAAGCCGAGTTTGCTCTCGAGCCCGGGCGGCAACGTCAAAGGGTACACGCTGAACATCTTGCCGAGAATCGCGAATGCCGTCTCGACCGAATTGGCCCGGAAGAACACCCAGGCCACCACCACCGCCAGAAACGTCAGCCCCATCGAAACCACCCGTGACAGCAGCGAACCCTCCTTGCGGGGGTCCTGACCCAGCCAAGTCCGGAAGTCGTGCCACAGCCGGTTGACGATCAGGAAAAACCCGTGGAGCCCGCCCCAGAGAACGAACTGCCACCCCGCCCCGTGCCACAGACCACCCAACAGCATCGTCAGCATCAGGTTGATGTTGCGGCGCGTGGGACTGACCCGGTTCCCACCCATAGGAATGTACAGGTAATCGCGCAGGAACCGCGACAGGGTCATGTGCCAGCGCCGCCAGAAGTCGATGATATTCAACGACTTGTACGGCGAGTTGAAGTTCAGCGGAATCAGGATGCCAAAGATCCGGGCCGCGCCGATGGCCATGTCGGAGTAGCCGGAGAAATCGAAGTAGAGCTGGAGCGAATACGCCAGCGATCCGATCCAGGCTTCCCAGAACGAGAAGATCTTGCCCGCCGCCGCGGCCCCGAACAGTGGCGACGCATAGCCCGCCATGGTGTCTGCGAAGATGACTTTCTTGAACAACCCGATGGCGAAAATCGTGCCGCCGATGGCCAGGTTCTCGATGCGGAAGTGGAACGTCGAGGGCTCGGCGAACTGCGGCATCACGTCCTTGTGATGCACGATGGGCCCGGCGATCAGTTGGGGGAAGAAGCTGACGAACAGGCAGTAGTTCAGGAAATCGTACTCCTGCGTTTCGCCTTCGTAGGCGTCCACCAGGTAGGCGATCTGCTGGAAGGTGAAGAAAGAAATTCCCAGCGGCAGCACGATGTAGAGCAGGGGCTGATCGGCCTCGAAGAGCCGGTTCAGCGTGATCAGCGTAAAGTCCGCGTACTTGAAATACCCCAGCATCGCCAGATTGATCGCGATGCCGGTCCAAAGGGCTACTTTGCGCCGGTGCCTGGGAGCCTCCGCCCGGCCGATGACCTTACCGAACCAGAAGTTGAACAGGATCGAAAAGAGAATCAGGACCAGGTAGAGCGGATTCCACCAGCCGTAGTAAACCAGCGACGCCACCACCAGGAACGCCAGCGCCATGCGCGTCCCGCCCCGGCGGCCCAAGGCGAAAAACACGAGGAGCGTGGCTGGTAGAAAAACAAAAATGAATTCGTAGGAATTGAAGAGCATATGGGCCGGTCAGGTGCCAAATCCACCCGGTAGTGTCGATTAAATCGTGGGAAAGGGCAATGCTGGTGGGAACGCTGTCCGCTGCCACTTCGGCGGGTCAAGACCGCAGGTTGACGCACCTCCTGGAGATGGCCCAATCCCGCATAAGGCCTTTATCGGATGCGCGCGAAATCTTGATCGAGCTTGCCTCCGGCCACCCCTCAGGCATCACCTCCATTGAAAGTGCTCCATCGTCTTTGAAAGCTGACGCTCCATGTCTCGTGTTCTCTGTGTCATCCCCGCCCGCTACGGCGCCGAGCGCCTCCCCGGCAAGCCCCTCCTGCCCATCCTCGGCCGGCCCATGATTCAATGGGTCATGGAAATCGCCCAGCAAGCCAAAGGCATCGACAAGGTCCTTGTCGCCACCGACGACGAACGCATCGCCGAGGCGGTGGCGGGCTTTGGCGGCGAGGCGGTCATGACCGACCCGGCTCTTCCCTCGGGCAGCGACCGAGTCTGGCAGGCGGCCCAGCGCCACCCGGATGGTAAAAATTCCGAGATTCTGATCAATCTGCAGGGTGACGAGCCTCTCATGGCTCCGGAAACCCTCTCCGCCGTGGTGGAGCTGCTGGAGCGCGATCCCTCCGGCGATGTCGCCACGGCCTGTGTGCCCATTACCGATGCGGAAACTTTTCAAACGCCCAACGCCGTCAAGGTTGTCCGAGGCGAAGGTCACCGGTCCCTTTACTTCAGCCGTTCGCCGATTCCCAGCGATGCCCGCTTTACCGAAGCGGAACGCAACGCCCCCGGCCGCGTTTACGGTTACAAGCACCTTGGCCTCTACGCCTTCCGCCGGCCGGTGCTGGAAGCCTTCGTCGGTATGCCGCCGTCCCCGCTGGAAAAGGCCGAGCGCCTGGAGCAACTCCGAATTCTGGAAGCGGGCTACAAAATCCTCTGCGGCACCGTCCAGCACGACGCCTCGGGCGTGGACGTCGCCGCCGACATCGCCTACGCCGAGCGCATCCTGCGCGAACGGGGCCGGTCATAGCGGCCATTTGCCTCGCCGCCCCGTTCCAGTTTCGGTTCGGTTGGCGCCATGTTGAGCGCCCTGGATGTTACGCTGCTGTTCGCTTACTACCTGCTCCTGACGGGGTTGGCGGTTTTCGGGGCCCATCGGCTTTGGATGGTGTGGAGCCTGCGCCGCTTGCGCCGCGCCGCGCCGGAGGTTCGTCCCGAGCTTTCCGTCTCCTCCTGGCCCAGCGTCACCGTGCAGCTTCCGCTCTACAACGAGCCCTCGGTGGCGCGGCGGCTCATCGACGCCGTGGCGGCGCTGGATTATCCGGCGGATCGGCTGGCGATTCATATCCTCGATGATTCCACCGACGTCGAAACCTCCGCCGCCTGCGCCGAGGCGGCCCGCCACTGGGGCGCCCGGGGGCTTGACGTCCAGCACCTGCGCCGCGCCAGCCGCGCCGGGTTCAAGGCCGGGGCTCTGGCCTGGGGGCTGGAGCGTGACCGCTCCGAACTGATCGCGATTTTCGACGCCGATTTCCTCCCGCCCCGCGATTTCCTGCGGCGCCTCGCGCCCGAGTTCGCCGCCGATCCGCGCCTCGGCCTGGTGCAGGCCCGCTGGGGCCACCTCAACCGCGAGTCCTCGCTGCTCACCCGACTTCAGGCCACGATGCTCGATGGCCATTTCCGCATCGAGCACGCCGTCCGCGCCGCCACCGGCCGGTTCTTCAACTTCAATGGCACGGCAGGTATCTGGCGCCGCGCCGCCATCGATGACGCCGGCGGGTGGGAGGGCGACACCCTGACCGAGGACCTCGACCTGTCCTACCGCGCTCAGCTTCGCGGCTGGCGTTTCGTCTATCGCGACGACGTCGTGGCCCCCGCCGAGTTGCCCGCCGCCATGGCGGCCTATCGCAGCCAGCAGCAGCGCTGGGCCAAGGGCAGCATGGAAGTCGCCCGTAAACTCGGCCCACGGATCCTGCGGGCGCACCTGCCCCGCCCGGCCAAGGCCGAGGCGGCGTTTCATCTCCTGGGCAATTCCGGCCATCTGATGATGGTGCTGCTCTTGGGGCTCAGCTTCCCCGTCTTTTCGCTGCGGGAACTGCATGGCCTGGTCGAGCTGCGCTGGCTCGACGCCGCGCTGTTCTTTCCCGCCACGGCGGCGTTTTTTCTCTACTTCCTGACCGCCGCGAGGCTCGGCGGCAGCCGCCCATCGCGGGCCGCGGTGCTGGGTCTGGGCTGCATGATGCTGGGCGTCGGCATGGCGCTGAACAACGCTTCCGCCGTGATTCAGGGCCTCCTCGGCCGCCGCACCGCGTTCGTCCGAACGCCGAAGACCGGCGCCGTCGGGCGCAAGTCCCAGCCCCTCGGGCTCCGCGGCCGTAGCCTGCTGCCCCTCGGCGAGGCCGCTTTCGGATGTTATTTTTTGCTCATGGTCGCCACGGCGAAGATCTACTGGGTCTGGCCCGCCACGACCTTCGCGGGCTTGATGGCGGCGGGGTGTTTCTTTGTGGCCAGCCAGGGCGTTTTCGAACGCGGCGCCTGGTGGCTTCAGTCCGCCACTTCCCGCAAATGACCGGCCCAGCACGGCACCAGCCCGCCATCCGCGCGGCGGATCATCAAAACCCCCGGGGGATCGAGCCGCTCGGCCACGCCCTCCAGGATTGAGCCCCCGTCCAGCTCGACGCGCACCCGGCGGCCGATGGTGTGGCAGCGCTCGTCGATGGCTTCGTGGAGGGCCTCCGGCGTCATCGCCAGAACCTCCTCCCATTGTAGCAGAATCGCCGACAGTACCCCGTCGCGGTCCGGCGTGCCGTGGGCCGCGTGGGCCGCCAGCGACGTCGGGAAATAGCCGTCGGCGAAGGCCGGGAAGTCGCTCTCGCGCGGCGTGACGTTGATCCCGATGCCGAAGGTCACGGCGTGGCCGATGCGCTTGGCCAGCATGCCGCAGACCTTCTTCTCCGCGATCAGCAGGTCGTTGGGCCATTTCAGGCGCGGCGGCGGCATCGTCAGCGGCTCCAGCGCCCGCACCACCGCCAGCCCCGCGATCAGGCTCGGCGAGTACAGATCGAACAGCGGCACCCACGCCAGCGTCAGGTTGAACTGGAGCATCGTGCCCGCCTTGGAAAACCAGACGTTCCCCTGGCGCCCCATGCCCGCCGTCTGATGGTCCGTGGTGACCAGCCACGGCAGCCCCGGCACCTCGCCCCCTTCGAGCCGTTCCAGCACATAAGCGTGCGTGGAATCGATTTCGACGAAGTGTTCATGATGAATTTCGCGGAAATGCTGAGCGAGCCGCAGCGAACTCATGACGCCGTTCCTTCCGCCTCCTCCGGCATCGCCCAGGTATCGCCCCACCGGGCTTTCTTCGCCATCTTGTAGGCGTCCTTGGCGCGGCGATCGACCTGCAATTGAACCAGGCCCGGCGGCGCGCAGAGCGGCAGCTCGACCGCGGCCTTGTGCGTCTTCGGCCGATCCACCACCCGGGCGCCGGGCCGCTCGATATCGCCGCGCCGCGTCAGCACGGCGAAGCTGAACTTCTCGTCCTCATAGCCCACGCTCGCGCCCTTCATCAGGCGATGGCGCTTGCTGCGGGCCAGCCGTTCCGGGAAATGACACCAGGACGTCGTGCCCGCCATCGGACAGGCGATTTCGCCGGGGCACGGCGCCGCGACCTTGGCACCATTGGCAATCAGGTAATCCCGCGCTTCGATCACCACCGCGTAGCCCTCGGGCGTGCCCGCCTCGACCACGATCAGGCACCCGTCCTGGGCCGTGGCCGCCCACGCCGCGGAGATCACGTCGGGGCGGAAACGATGGGGGATTTCACCCAGCGCGTAGCAAATCGTCACGAGATCGGTGGTCGGGTAGGCCTCGCGCAGGGTCAGGTCGCTAGCCTCGCGCTCGGCGCCGCGCAGCGCCGGGTCCACCGTTTCCTCCATCAACTCGCGCCCGAAATCGGCCAGATCGGCGTCGCGCTCGATCAGGCGCACCGACTCGACCGTCTGGCCGAAGACCTGGGAAACGGCCCAGGCCGCCGTCCCCGGCCCGGCCCCCAAATCGAGCAGCGACGCCGGCTCGAATTCCGGCAGCCGCAGCAGGGTTTCCTCCAGCACCCGGGCGATCGCCGCGTAGGTCGCCGGCATCCGCGTCACGGCATAGGCGATGCGGTGGGCCTCGGTTTCCATCACCGAACTGGGCGCGAGGCCCTTCTCGCGATATCGATCCGACAACTCCTTCGCCGCCGCCGCCACCAACGGAGGCGGATATTGGCGGGCAAGGTCTTCGATGGCTTGGGCAAGGGCAAAAGGGAGTTCGTGCATGAGAGTTCCGAGCGGGTTGGCGCTTGCTGGCGCGGGCGCGATGGGGCTAACTGATTGCGTCACAGCCAGCGAATGCAACGGGAACGTTCTTTGGAGGCGGGGCTCGGCCGGGATGAAGCCAATCGCCTTCAACACGGCGGTGGGAGTGGGGGGGTGGAGGGACTCTAAAATCACCACCGAGCCACAGAGGGCATAGAGATTGTCACAAGGCGAGGTTTATCGGTGAAATTGAGCACATCATTCATTCGATCTTGACAATACCGGGATGCTTCTGAGTTTTTCAGTCATGGCTCGCATCTTGCATATTACGAGGCTGACGCGCGATCATCTCCCACGCCCCTTCCCACATCTCGGTGCCCTCTGTGGCTCGGTGGTGAAATTCGTAGAAGGCAACCCCCACCTTTTTCCTTTGACAGGCCGGGGGTGAGGGAGGCTACCTAACGGGCCTTTCGCATGAGCCTCTCAGGCTTGTGGGAATTCGGGCGTTTTGCCGCCCACTTGAACGACGACTTTTCTAGACCGACGATGAGGACGCCACCATGGCTAAGTGTGAAGTGACTGGCAAGCGCCGCCGCGTGGGCAACAACGTCAGCCACGCGAATAACAAGACCAAGCGGGCCTTCAAGGCCAACATTCAGCGCGTGAAGGTCCTCGAGGCCGACGGCACCGTGCGTCACGCCTACGTGTCCACCAAGGCCCTGCGCAGCGGCGCCGTGGTCAAGGCCCCGCCTCGCAAGTACATCTTGAAGGACCTTGAGCAGCAGGGCTAAACCCCCGCTCTTCAAAGGTCTGGGGGAGACGCCCAAGCAGGCGGCCAAGCCCCGTGCGACGGACGGCAGCGAACCGGGTCAGGTCCGAGAGGAAGCAGCTCTAAGCTTTTCGTTCCGGGTGTGCGGCCGGTTTGGTCGCCTCCTTCGGCGACTCCCCACAAAGTCAAAAGCCAAAGAGGCACCGAGGCGGCTAAGAGAAACCCTCTCTTTCCCCTCCGTGCCTCTTTGGTCGTTTTATCCCCCGAAGGATCCCCTCGGCCCATGCCCACGCTCCGCGACATCGGTGAAGACGGTCTGCTGGCGCGGCTGCGGCCGCTCCTGGCGGAGCACACCGCCGGCCTCCTCCTTGGCACGGGCGACGACTGCGCGATCACCCAGCCGGACCCCCGGCGCCTCGTCTGGACCATCGACGCCATGGTCGAGGGCGCCCATTTCCGCTTCTGGCCGGGGAATTCGCCCCGCGCCGTGGGCTGGAAACTGGCCGCCAGCAATCTCAGCGACCTCGCCAGCAAAGGCGCCACGCCGCTCTACGCTCTTCTCAGCGCCGGCTTTCCCGGCGACGCCGACGCGGACGCCGTCGTGGCGCTGCACGAGGGCGTGGCCGAATGCCTGGCCGAGCACGGCGCGCGGCTGATCGGCGGCGACACGGTGCGCGCGCCTCAGTGGACGCTGTCGCTGACGCTCGTTGGGGCCCTCGCGCCCGGTGCCGCCCTCGCCACCCGCAGCCGCGCCCGGCCGGGGATGACGGTTTACTGCACGGGCCATCCGGGCGAATCAGGCGCCGGGTTCCGGGCTCTGGAGGAAGGCCGAGGCGCCGATTTCCCCGCCCTCGCCGAGCGCCACCTGCGCCCCCGGCCTCGCGTCGCCATCGGCCGAGCGCTGGTCGAGGCCTGCTCCGACCTGGCGATGTTGGACTGTTCCGATGGCCCGGCCAAAGACGCATCCCGTGTCGCTGCCGCCAGCAGTGTCCGCGTGGTTCTGGAAAGCGCTCTCTTTCCCATCTCCCCGGCGCTCGCCGACTTCGCCGCTCAGACCGGCTCCTCCGCCGAGGACCTCTTCCTCTTCGGCGGCGAGGACTATGAACTTCTCTTTGCCACCGCCGCCGATTTCGCCACGATCCATCAGGCCGCTCGCGAGGCCGAGCCCGCCGTGTCTGTGACCGCCATCGGCCGCGTGGAGGAGGGCGAAGGGCTTTGCCTCGAAGGGCCCGATGGGTCACGGGTGGACTTGCTTTCTCGGAAAGGTTTCGAGCATTTCTGATGACCGATCTGCCCGCCGACGCCGCGTGGGAGCGCCTCGTGCTCCTGGCCGCCGATCTGGACGATGAAACTCCGGAAACCCTGGGGGCGGCGGCGGACGCGCTGTTCGAGGCGGGGGCGCTCGACGTGACCTTCCTCTCCACAACGATGAAAAAAAGCCGTCCTGGCATTCGCCTAGAAGTCCTCGCCCGGCCCGAGGCGCGCGAGGCTTTGGCGGGGTTGATCCTGCGCGAGACGGCGACACTCGGCGTAAGGTCCGTCGCGGTCGAGCGGGTCGCGCTTGCGCGACGGGCGGAGTCCATCATAATCTTCGAAGCTGAAATTTCGGTCAAGGTGGCGCTATGGGATGGCAACCCCCTGAAAGCGAAGGCGGAATCGGAGGAGCTGCGGGCGTTGGCGCGGCGGCTCGGACGCTCCTTCCGCGAAGTCTCCGCCACCGCCCAGGCCGCCATCCAGGCCCGTTTTTTTTCCTGAAGCCGTCCCTCCTGGCCGCTGTCTTCGCCGCCCTCGCCAGCGCCGCCACCGCCGGAAATCCCATCGGCCTGGCCCGCGAAGGCCAAACGCTCCGCTGGCCTCCCGGCCAACCGATCCCGTATCGCATCGATCCGGGGCCACTGGGGCGCTTCTCCCCGGAGGCAGCCCAGGCCCTCGTGCGAGAGGCCGCCGCGGCCTGGGCCAATGTCGAGGGCGCCCGCCTGGCCTTTGAGGAGGGGCCGCTCCTGTCGGAGGACGTCACCTCCGCGACCCTCGATTTGTACGGCCCCTTCGTGGACAACGGCACGAACGTCATCGCCTTCGACAGCGACGGCGGGATTTTCGACGCCCTCGGCATCGGCCCCAGCGTGATCGCCACCGTCTTTGTCGAACGTGTCGACCGCGACACCGGCGCGATTCAGGAAACGCTGACGATCATCAACGGCCTCTGGCAGGACGGCGTGGACGATCCGTTCATGGGAAATCCGGAATTGAGCGAGCGCGCCTTTCGCGGCGCCATCGTCCATGAATTCGGTCACGTCCTGGGGCTGGGGCATTCGGACCTCAACGGGTCGCTGGCCCGCGGCCGGCGCGATGCCTGGGGCTTGGGCGTGCCGCCGATGGACAGCATCGAGACCATGAACTCGACGGTCAGCGAAGACGGCTTGACGCTGCATCTGGACGACATCTCGATGCTGCGGCGCCTTTATCCCGATCCCGATGCCATAGGCTTGAGCGCCTTCGAGGGCCGCGTCCTCGACAGCGACCGCCGCGCCCTCGGTGGGTACGGTGTCAGCGTCCGCTCGGCCCGCGACCCGTTCTTCCAGGCCGCCTCGGCCATCTCCGGCGCCACCACCTTCCTCCCCGGCACCGGCCCGGCGCGTGGCGACTGGTGCGTCCATGGCCTGCCGGGCGGCGAACGCTGGCATATCCACATCGACGAAGCGCGCGAGGGATCCTTCAGTCAGGCTCTGCGCACCAACAGCGTGGGCAGTTCTCTCGTCAACACGCCAGTCCTCGGCCTCTACTATGGCCCGCCGGATTTCTGGTCGCGGCCCGAGAGCGCTCTCGAAGCTCCCAGGCTGCGCCAGGCCCTCTTCGCCCCGGCGGGCGAGACCGTGGCGGGAATCGACCTGGTGGCGAACAACATCGAGCGCCTGGAGCCAGTCACCGAGACCTGGGAGGCGGGGCGCCTGGTGCCCGATTCGCTCGATGAAATCCCGGAGATCAGTCTTCCCCTCCGCATCTCCGGCACCGTCAACCAAGCCGACGCCGGGTTGATCGAAGTCGCCGGGGGAGACAACGTGGTCTTTGACGACGTGGAGTTCCTCGTGGCTCTCGATCCGCCGCCTCCAGGGCGCCGCCTGCGCTTCACGGTCGAGCCGGAAAGCGGCGCGGGCTTCTTCACGAACCTCGACTTGTACGCCTTTGGCCAGACCTCGCGGGGCATTTTCTTCTCCGGCGCCAGCCTCAGCCCCCGCGCGTTCGAGAGCGTCGGCCTCTTCGAAGGCATTCCGCCCCGTGTCCTCATCGGCGTCTCCGCCCGCGACGCCGGGGTTTTCGACCAGGAGGTACGCTTCCGCCTGACCTTGACCACCGCCGACGAACCGGTCAGCGGCCTCACGCGCCGGTCCCTCGCTCAGATCACGACCGGCCTGATGGCCTTCCACCCCAGCGAATTCCCCACCGCCGACCGCAACGGCGACGGCGCGGTGGATTGCGGGGACCTGATTTTACAGGGTCTGGACCCGGCGATCACGGTGCCGTTCGAGTAGAATTCACCACGGAGACACAGAGGCGCGGAGATGGGGTGGGCGGGGAAGTATGGTATTGGCCGCAGATGACGCAGATCCACGCAGATGTATTCTGAAGAGCCGTCGCGACCTGGTGATCCACGGTGGCATCTTTTCTTCAGGTTTGATAATAAGTTGATAAGGTTTTGTTTCTCATTTAAAAATTTTGAGATTAGTAATCTGGCTGGCTTTGGGGGCATCTGCGTCATCCGCGGCCATTTCTTCTTTCTCCGTGCCTCCGTGTCTCCGTGGTAAAACCCCTCCCGCCCGCCGCCATGCCACGCTTCCGCCTTGAGGCTTTCCCCCGTTGGCGGCAGGTTGCCCGGCATCCCGGCTCTGGAGACTCCTCATGGCGGAAGCGGCCACCGCACCCTCGTTTCTCGAAAAGACTTTCGGCATCGCCCGCGCGGGTTCTACGCCCCGGCGCGAGATCCTGGCGGGCGTGACGACGTTCCTCACGATGTCCTACATCATCTTCGTCCAGCCCGCGTTCCTGTCCGGCCTGTACTTTGGATTCGAGACGCCGGTGATGGACTTCGGTGCGGTGCTGACGGCGACCTGTCTGGCGTCGGCCATCGCCACGGCGATCATGGGGTTGCTGGCGCGCTATCCGATCGCCCAGGCCCCGGGCATGGGGGCGAATGCGCTGTTTATCCTGACGGCCGTGCCGGCGGCCGCGGCGGCGGGGTTCGAGGACCCTTGGCAGGTCGCCCTCGGGATCATCTTCGTCGAGGGTATCCTGTTTCTCATCCTTGTGCTCTCGGGCCTTCGCGCCAAGGTCATGCACAGCGTCAGCAACAGCATGAAGCACGGCATCGCGGTGGGCATCGGGCTCTTCATCGCGTTTATCGGATTGCAGAACTCCGGCTTGGTCGAGGACGCGCCGGGGGTGCTGGTGAGCCTGAACGAGAATTTTCAATCCCCCGACCTGATCGTCTTTTTCGTGGGCGTGCTGGTCACGGCAGCGCTGATGGCGCGGCGGGTGGCGGGGGCGATTCTGTGGGGCATTCTGGCGGCGGCGGCGGTGGCCGTAGGGCTCAAGCTGACCCTGCACCTGAGCCCGTGGGGCGGGTCCACCCTTGTCGCCGAGTCCGTCCTCGCCACCCGGTTCCAGCTCCCCGAGGGCGTCGTCAGCGCTCCGCCCTCCATCGAGCCCACGTTCCTCAAACTCGACATCCTGGGGGCGTTGTCGCTGGCGATGATTCCCTATGTGCTGATGTTTCTGTTTCTGGACTTTTTCGACACAATGGGAACGCTTATCGGTGTATCGGAACGCGCCGGTTTGCTGGACGAGGACGGCAACCTGCCCCGCGCGAATAAGGCCTTCGCCAGCGACGCCGTCGGGACCACCGTCGGCGCCTTGCTTGGCACCAGCACCGTCACCAGCTACATCGAAAGCGCCTCCGGTGTCGAACAGGGCGGCCGCACCGGGTTGGTGGCGCTGACGGTTTCGCTGCTCTTCCTGGTGGCGCTTTTCTTCGAACCGATCATCCAGATGGTCGGCAGTTATCCTTCCATCACGGCGCCGGCCCTGGTCATCGTGGGGGCCATGATGGCCAGCAGCGTGACGCGAATCGACTGGGCCGACGGCACCGAGTCGATCCCGGCGTTCCTCACGATGATCGGCATTCCGCTCTTCTATTCGATCGGCGACGGGCTGGCGCTGGGGCTCGTGTCCTACGCGGCGATCAAGGCGCTGGCGGGCCGCGCGCGCGAGGTCGGCTGGGTGATGGGGGGTCTGGCGCTGGTGCTGGTTTTGTACTTTATTTTCGTAAGGTCGCGATTGGGCTGAGAATTCGTTCTCATGTGGAAAAATCCCTTGGCGAAGAGTGGACTTCGGTTCATTCTTCGCTAGCATGAGAAGCATATCCGCGCCCCATCTCCGGGGCGATTATCTTCCGACCCGCAGCTTCCCCCGCCATGACCCGCCGCGACCCTTGCATCGCCATTTTGCCGTTCGCCCTCGCCGATCAGGGTGAGGGAAAGTCGTGGCAAGACGGATTTGGCGAAGTCGCGGCCGACGACTTCGTGCTCAGCATGGGGCTGGCGGCGTTTCTGGAAACGCGGCTGAGGCCCATTCCGAAGTCCCAGGTCTTCGTCCAGCACATCATCCTGACGCTCGACGGCGACACGAAGGCGGGCCCGAACGATGCGCCGCTCTCGCGCACGTCGGCGTGGCCGCTGGAGGAGGCGCTGGGTCTGCCTCATCCGCCAGGCCTCGAGCCCACGCACCTCGTGCAGGGCAGCATGTCCTGGGGCGAAAAGCCCCGCCTGACCCTGGAGGTGATCGACCGGGAAGCGGGAACGACGTTGTACCAGCGCGACATGGAAGCCTCGCCCGAGGTCTTCCTGTCCGCCTTCTTCACTCAGTTGGGGAAAATGGTCGAGAGCATCAGCGAGGACCTGGAGCCGATCCGGCGCTGGGCCATCGCCCAGTCTCCGACCCGCAGCCCGGACGCCTTCGCCGAGCACCTGCGGGGGCTGGGGCACCTGGCCCGCATCCGCGCGGCCCAAACGGACCCGCTGGCGCCTCCTGCTAACGTGCGCTATCGCTTCGGACATTTCCTCGAGTCCCTTCGCCACGATCCGGAATTCCGCGAACCTTGCTCCGTCCTCGACATGCTGGCGAAAGAGAGCCTCGGCGCTGGCCTGGAGGCCAAGCGCGAGGCCGCCCACGCCCTGCGAGAGGCCCGGGTTCTCGCCCCCCAGCACACCGGCTTCGGGGGCTTGCTCGGCTGCCTGCTGTTCGACCTGGATTTGCCCAAGGAAGCGCGCCCGCTGCTCGAACGCTATCTGGCCGGAACGCACGGGTTGGCCCGGCGCGAAGCCATGGTCCGCCTCGCCCGCATCGATTTCGACGGCGGCCGCTTCGCCCGCGCCGAGCGCACCCTCGCCCTGGCGGCGCAGGCCCATCCCGAGGACCTCGAGGTCCTGGAATGGCTCGGCCAATGCCGCGAGGCGCTGGGCGACGACGACCGCGCCGAGCGCTGCTGGCGCGCCATCCTCGATCAGCATCCCCGCCATTCCACCGCGCTCTATCGCCTCGGCCTTCAGTACCGCCGCAAGGGCGAAATCCGCAAAGCCCAGATCGTCCTGGAACGCGCCATCGAAGGCCCGGAAGTGGACCCCCGCGCCTATCCCACGCTGGTCGAGTTCCTCCTGGAGCGGAAGCAGCAGCTCGAGCGCGCCGACGAAGTGGCGACGCTGTGGGTGGAAGAATCGGCGGAGAACTGGCGCGCCTGGCTGGCGCTGGCCGAGGTCCGTTGCGCCCGCGGTCAGGCGAACGTGGCCCAGCATTGCCTCCAGAAAGCGGCGGCGCTGCAAGACGGCGAAGACACGGAAGGCGAAATTCGCCGCGTGGCCTTCGCGGTTCATTCTCCGAGCGACGACAAAGTCTATCGCCGCGTGCTGAGCGTCCTGGAGCAAAGCGGCAAACCGGGCGAGGAACCGGTGAAGACCTTGCGCTACCTGACCGACCGCCACCCCGGCGAACCGTTCCTGTGGAGTTCGCTGGCGGGATTGCTGGAGCGTATGGGCCGCCTGGAGTCGGCGTTGCTGGCGCGCAGACGAGAGGTCGAGCTTCTGCCCCGCTCCGCCCGGGCCATGCATCTTCTGGGGCACCTGCAAAGCCGCGCCGAACTCGATTGGGAAGCGGAAGGATCGCTCCGCCAGGCGGTCGCCATCGCCCCCGAACGGAGCGAATGCCTGAAAGAACTGGTGCGCGTGCTGATCAAGCAGGGCAAGAACGCTTCCGCCATGACCGAACTGCGCAAGCTCCAGCATCAGTTGATCGAGGATCCGGACATCGAGGAGTTCCTGGAGATTCTCGACGCGCGGGACTCGATGCCGAAGAAAATGTCGGCCGTGGGCGCCGAACCGGTCGGCGGAATGCTTACTCGATTGGGAACGTGGTTCGGGTTGTTCCGCCACCGGTAGGGGGCGGAGGCGGGGGCTGGCGCCATCGGGCCGGCAGGAAGCGGCGCCAGGCGCGGAAATCCTCGCGGCGGGGGATCAACAGGTCCCGCAGCGGCGGCGTATCCTTTCGAATCGCGAACGCCGTGACGAACATCGCAATCAGCAACCACATCGCCAGAGCCGTCCCGAGCGAAATGCCGAGCAACGGCCCCATCATCCGCGACAACACGATCGACAACCCGATCTGAAACCCGAACGCGATCCAGTCGAAGATCAGCGGCAACACCGGATTCTTCAGGTGTCCGTTGTAGAACACGGCCACCATCCGCGACACCCCAAGCGCAGCGATGGAAACGACGAGGACCTGGAACGGCCAGACGGACGGCGCGAAGTCCGGGCCGTAGATAAACGGGATGAGGGGCGAGCACAGCAGCCCCGCCCCGGCGATTCCCGCCCACAGGATCACCATCTGGCGCGCGCCGGAGGCCGTCAGGCGGCCGGCTTCCGCCCGGTCGCTGGCGGTGATCGATTGATAGGCGGCGGTCGAGAGCGACTGGCTCAGCAGCAACGGCCGCCGCGCCAGCGACGAGGCCTGGTTATAGAGGCCGAAAATCGCCTGGCCTCCGATGAAGTTGACCAGCCACTGGTCTACCTGATTGCGGCCGTTCGACGCCAGATCGCTGACGTAAATCCACTTCGAGTAGCCGAAGAAATACCGCACGAGGTCGCGACGGGGCAGGCACCACAGCGGCCGGTCCGAAGGGATACGCTTTCTCAGCGAAAGGTACATCGCGGCGCAGGCCACGACGGCCCATCCGTAGAACGCCGCGATGAGAAGGAAAAGGTTTTCGCCTCGCGTGACGATCAAGAGGCCGATCAGCGTCAGGCTTTGCGTCACGTTGTACCCCAGTTCGACCAGGGAGCGCTGCGCCACGGCGCCCGAACCGTTCATCAGGCCCGCCCAGCCGAGATGATACAGCAGCATGGGAAAGGCCCCCGCCACGATCATCAGATGGGTTCGCTCGATTCCGGGCAGTAGATAGTTGGCGACGCTGTGGGGGAAGAGAGCGAGCCCGCAACTCATGGAGAGCCCCACCAGCGCGCAGAGAATCACCGTCAGCCCGTGCAGTTCGCCGATGCGCCCGGGTTCCTTGGCCGCGAAAACCTGGCACCCCGCCCGCAGACCAAAGCTGCCCAGCGTGGTCAAGATCGTCATGGCCAGAGCCGTGGCGAGAATGAACGCGCCGCGTCCCTCCGGCCCCAGCAGGCGGCTGACGAAGATTCCGGAGATGAAGCTCAGCGCGATGGTCCCGACTTTGCAGATCGCGTCGATGGCGCTGTTGCGGGCGATGCTCATAGAGGGGGCTCCCAGGGGCGGCTCGCAAGACGGCCGGCCGCGGGACGGACAGAACACTGGCAACGGGCCCGCGATGCCAAGCCCGATTCTTCCTTTGCCCACGGCTCCCCCGCGCCATCAATTGAGCCCCTGATTTCCACACGGCCGGACCTCGCTTTCCTCCATGCATCCGATTCTCTTTCACATCACGGACAACTTCTTCATTGGAACCTACGGGGTGATGATCGCGCTGGGGCTCCTGGCGGCGGTGGCGATGGCGGCATGGCGGGGCGCGCGCCGAGGCCTCTCGCCCGAGATGTTCACCGACCTGGCCTTTGTCACGGTCCTTGGCGGGTTTCTCTTCGCTCGTCTCACTTACATCATCGTCGAGTGGGAAACGTTCGTGCAGGCCCCCGGTGAGATCATCTTCTCGCGCTATGGCTTCGTGTTCCTCGGCGGCCTGCTCGGCGGCGTGGGAGCGGGCATCGCTTATGTGAAGTGGAAGAAGCTGCCCATGCTGGCCATCGGCGACGTGGCCGCGCCTAGCATCGCTCTGGGCCACGCCTTTGGCCGCATCGGTTGCCATCTGGCGGGATGCTGCTATGGCGGGCTGTGCGAGTCCCCCTTCGGCATTCGTCTTCATCCGGAGGTCGCCGCCAACGGCACCGCCTTTCCCAACGCCTGGAGCGCCCAGGTCGACGCCGGGATAATTCCACCGGACGCCGCGCAAAGCCTCCCCATTTGGCCGGTTCAACTCTTCGAGTCCGCGGGCCTGTTCCTGCTCGCCGGCCTGCTCGTCTGGATCGCGTCGCGCCGCCCGCACAAGCCCGGGATCATTCTGGGCCTCTATCTGCTCGGCTATTCCGTGCTGCGCTTCGGGCTCGAATTCCTCCGCGGCGACGCCGAGCGCGGCTTCCTCATCGAAGGCGTCCTCAGCACGTCCCAGTTCCTGTCGGTGCTCATGATTCCGGTGGGGGCGTTTCTTCTGCTGCGGGCGCGCAAGCTGCCCGTCTCGCCCCACAGCCACCCCAGCATCGCACCGCCGCTGCCCGAGCGGGACGCCGACGAGGACGGCGAGGCGCCCCGCTCCGCTCCGAGCAAACCGGCGCCGTCGAGCCGCCCCCGGCGCAAGGCCGGGCCGCGTTCGCGCTAGGGAATCAACCGGGGCAGCGCCTCGCCCGCCGGCTGGCGGATGACCGCTTGGCAGACCTGGGCCAGCGGCGACGGATCGGTATTGACGTCCGCCACGAAGGCCCCGGCCCGCCGTGCCCTCAGGACCCAGCCTTGAATGTACGCAAACAGGCCACTGGTGCCGATGACGAGGCACACGTCCGGCGGCTGATCGGCCAGGAAAGCTTCCACCGCTCCGTAGGCGTCCATGCGAATGGTCTCGCCGAACCACACGACGTCTGGCCGGGCCAGGGTTCCCTCCGGCGTGCGTACCGGGATTTTCTCCAGGTCCAGGTCCTCGATGGGATAAATCCGATCCGTTTCGGTGCAGCGCGCGCGGAGAATGGAGCCGTGGATTTCGTGGAGGTTCTCGCTGCCCGCCCGGCGATGGAGTCCATCGACGTTCTGGGTGAGAAGGAGAAACCGGGGAGTGGCCTTTTCCAACCGCGCCAGCGCCTCGTGCCCGGGGTTGGGTCTGGCGGCCTGCACGAGGCCGATGCGCCACGCGTACCATTCCCACACCAGCGCCGGATCGCGGGCGAAACCTTCCGGCGAAGCCAGTTCCATCGGGTCGTGGTTCTTCCAGAGACCCTCGCGGCCCCGGAACGTCGGGATGCCGCTCTCGGCGGAGATGCCCGCCCCCGTCAGTACCAGCACGGATTCGGCCCCCGCCAGCCGGCGGGCCGTCTCTCCCAGCGGGTCGAGGGGCGTATGGGACATCAGAAGCGCCCGCCGCCGCTTTCCACCGTCACCCGGGTCTGCACCGGTTCGCTGTAAGTCGTGCCGTCGAAAACGCGCAGTGTCACCGTGTATTCGCCGCTCTGGAAAAACTGGACGGTCGGTCTTTGCGCTTCCGTGCTCTTGTTGCGCGAGAAGGTGTAGTACTGCGGGTCGAGTTCCAGCACGCGCCACTCGTAGCTGAGCGCGTCACCGTCCGGATCGCTGGACGGGGACGCGTCCAGCGTGGCCGGTTCGTTGACCCGCAGCGGCCCATCGGGCGGTGCGATAGCCGCAACGGGCGGGTTGTTCTTGCCGCCGGTGAAGAGGGAAATCGCGAACAGCGCACCCGCCACCAAACCGGCCAGAAGAAGAACGGCTCCGAAAGCGAGAGCGCCGATCTTGATATATTTGCCGGCGTTGGAGGGGCTTTTCTGGCGGCGGGCCGCCATGGCCAGCTTGTCGGCCGACGCGGCCGGCGGACTCTTGTCCAGCGGCACATCCGTCAACGCGGTCTTGGTGCTCGAGGAACCGCTCGCCCGGCGCGTCGGATAGAGATGCGACATATCTTCGTTGTCGCTCGCCGGGTCCGCCGCGGGCGCGTTGGCGGCCAGGCGGGGAGCGGGTGGGGCCGTCACCGAGGCGGGCGCACTTGCCGCGGGAGCGGCCGACACCCGGCCCCGGGATACGTCCGCTTGCGACACCAATGCCATGCTGCTGGAGCGGGAAAGGTCCTCGGCCACTGGCTGGGCCAGCTTCCGCAACTCGCGCTCCACGTCCTCCAGCGTCCGCAATCCCCCCGGTCCGGCAGGGTCGTGCATGCCCATCAGAATCGGTTGCAGTTCCGACTCGACGGACAGGTGGCCTCCGCTTTCCAGGGCCTGCGTCAGGTTCTTCTCCGTCTGGGAGGAGGCGAGGTAAAACAGGATGTTCTTGATGCGATTGAAAGACCGCTCCTGGGGGAATTTTCCGGCGCAAACATAGACCCCGCCCATAGGCGACTGAAGCAACCGCTCCAGGAACGGGCTGCCTCCGGCGGAAGCGGGATCGGCGGACGCCACGGGCCAGCGGTCGACGATGCGCGGCACTCCGTCGTGGAAGACGATGTTTTCCAAGCGCAAGCGATCGAAGGCAACGCCGAGGTCGCGCAATTCGCGCAGTCTCGCCAGCAACGGCAGAAGCAGGAAAGCGAGCTTGCGCGGGTCCCGCCCGGCGAGGCGCTCGACAGCCTGCTGGAGACTCTCGCCCGGGATGCGTTCGAAGAGCACGTACTTCTGGCCGCTCGGCCAGGTACCTATGTCGAAGATCGCCGGGATGCTGGGATGGGTCTTGGGACCGGCCAATTCGGCCTGCTTCTTCACGGCGCCCCAGGCCGTTTCGTCCGTGCTGAAATTCTCCGAGTAAAGCCGCAGGATTGCCTTATGGCCTGTCAGGGCGTGGCCGACCAGGTGGTCTTCGAAGAATCCGCGGTCATCGAGTTTCTCGAGATAAGCCCAGCAGTTTTGCGTTTCCGTCGTCATCGTGGTCCTCGCGGAGCGGGTAGTGGAAGGAAGGATGGGGCCGTCAGATCGAAATGGCCAGTTCGGGGACGTCTTTCACGAGGGCGTCGCGGGCAGCGGCGGCGCTTTCCAGGTCTCCGGCTTCCGGGACGCGGCCCATCAGGGCGCGGCGGACGATCTTGCGCAACCGGCCGTTGGAAATCCGCGGCGCGACCTGACCGATGATCTGATCGACCAGGTCGCCGTGCAACGTCCGCCCATCATGATGCGAGTCGTTGATCAAATGGCCCGCTCCCAAAATCCGGCAGCAGGTCAGCGCCCAATCGCCCAGGTCCTCACATTGCAGGTTCGAGGAGAGGGCGAGGCCGAAGCCTCCCGCCTCGCCCTCGCCGAGCACTTGGCGGGCGATCGTGGGCAGGAGCCCCGAATCCCTCATGAACACGGTGCCGTCCGGACAGACGACGAAGCGGCCGGCCCGCACGTCGCGGTGCGCGATGTTCTGTTCGTGGAGGGCCGCCAGGGCGAAAAGCGATTGCAGGCAAAGGCTCAGGCCCGCATTGCCGTGGTGCTGCTCCAAGAGACGCTGGGCCTCGTCCGTGTCGAGCGGCGCGCCCTCGCGCGTCGTGGTGGCGAACTCGATGCAGTTCTCGCCATCCCAGGCGTCGAACAGCAGAGGCAAACGCGGGTTCGAGAGCAGGCCCCAGGGCCGGACGGTGGAGATGAATTCCTCGCAGTCGCGGCGCGGATCCTGGATTGGAACGCGATAGATCATCACCGGCAGGCGCGTATCGCGCCGCGTGGCGAAAAAGCACTCGATCCGCGAGATCGTCCCGGCGGGCTCGCCGAGTTGGTAAAGGTCGTGCCGAGCCAAGCGTTTCATTGCCATCGGGGTCCAGTATCTCCATCGCGGGAATTTTTCTGGTATAAGATCAACGGGAGCGTCCCCTGGCGTCAAGATCGGAGACCGCTTCCTCTTCCCGTTGCCAGCGCGGCGCCACGTCCTCGACAAGTCAACCCGCCGCGTGCCAGTCCGCACGCTGAGGCCAGACCACCGGCAGAGGACCGTTCGCTCATGACCCCGCAGCAGGGCGCTCCGCCTTCATCCCCCGATCCGACTCGCCAGGCGGCGGAACGACAGGCCGCCATCTTCGTCATTCTCGCCATCGTGGCTGGCGCCATCTTCTTCTTCGTCGTGATGGACTTCGATGTCGAGGCGCACCGAACCGGGCGCAAACTGGCGCGCGTCGAGGAAGACCTGATGGTGGCGCAAAACACCCTGATGGCCATGGCTCTCAGGGAAGGCTCGATGCCCGAACCGGAGGTTGGCGCCGCCCCGCCGCTGGCACTCTCCGGCTTCTATGCGCAAGCTCGCGGCGGCCAGCCCTATTGGCAGGAAAAAGGCCGCCTCGCCCGCCTCGATGTCTTCTCGCCCGGCAAACCCTACCGCGACCCCTTTTTCTACGGCCTCTGGAACGGCCGCTGGATTCTCGCCAGCCAGGGTCCAGACGGCGACCGCGACGTCACTACGGAGACGCTCACAAGACTGGCGGAGGAAGGGGAAGAGCTGCCCCTCGGCCTGCGCTATAACCCAACGAACGGTGCGCTCAGCAGCGGCGATATCTGGGTGGCGGGGGAGGCGCCGTGAACGGAGGCTCCGCAGTCACTCGACTTTTCGCCCGTCAGATTGCACTTTCCCCCTTGACGGGGGCTGCCTCAATGAGCACCCTTTCCCTCCGCTGATGCAGGCTGCTCTAGCCCGCGATGCCCTGGTGGGGGGTAGTTCAGTTGGTAGAACGCATGGTTCTGGTCCATGATGTCGAGGGTTCGAGTCCTTCCCCCCCAACCACAAAACTTGGTCCCATCGTCTAGCCTGGTCTAGGACGCCGCCCTCTCACGGCGGAAACAGGGGTTCGAATCCCCTTGGGACTACCATCATTTACCGGCCGTGGTGAGTTTCTCCATGGCCGGTTTTTTCTGTTTCCAGGCCTGCACGAACGCCCGGGCCTCCCGCGCATCGCCCAGCAGCCGCCCGGCCGTGCCCCGGAGATCGTCCGGAAACCTCCTCGCCGACGAACGCGCCACCGGACCCAGCAGCACAATCCGCCCCCGCTCGCGCAGCCGCAGGCACATTTCGATATCCTCGTAGCGTGCCGATTCATCGAACCCGCCGAGTTCCTCGAACACCTCGCGCCGCACCGCCAGGCCTTGATCCCCATACCCGATGCCCCACCACCGGGTCCGCCAGTCGGCCATCCAACTGGTCAGGGCGAGAAGCAGGCTCTTGCGTTCGAAGCGGCGGCGGAAAGCCCCCGCCACGACTCCCGGCTTTGCGAGGGACCGTTCGGCGGCGGCGAGGGCGCCCTCCCCCGGGCACGTGTCCGCATGAAGAAAAAGAAGAATGGCTCCGGCCGCTTCGCGGGCCGCGGCGTTCATCTGACGGGCGCGGTGGCGTTCTCCGGCGGCGACGACCCGGGCGCCGAAGCGGGCCGCGATGGCCGCCGTGCCGTCCTCGCTCGCACCGTCCGCCACCAGCACCTCATGCGTGGCGCCGGGCGGCCCGAGCGCCGCCAGCACACCCGGCAGGTGGGCCGCTTCGTTGACCGCGGGGACGATCACAGAGATCACGGGAGGCACTCCGCCGCCGCCTGGATCATGCGCCGACCCGGACGAGAACCTTGCCCAGGGGCCCTGCGGCGAGTCGCTCGAAGGCCGCGATCACATCGTCCATTGGGAACGTATGATCCACTAGGGGGCGCCTGCCGGCCCGATCCATCAGGCGAACCACCTCCGCCCAGGCGGCCTTGGCTTCCTCGGCGGAGTAGGTGCCCACGGCGACGCCGCCGATGCGCAGGCGTTTGAAGAACAGGCGCGCGGTGTTGAACTTGGGCACGGGGCCGGCCAGCATGCCGACGCAGCTCACACGCCCGCCGAAACCCAGCGTGTCGATGGCCTTGGGCAGGTGCGGCCCGCCGAGGTTATCCACGATCAAGGCCACGCCATCCTTACCGGCGAAATCGCGGACTTCGTTGCGGAAGCTCTCCGCGTTCGTGTCGAGAATCAGGTCCGCGCCCTGCTCGCGGAGCGGGTCCGCCTTCGCACCGGTCGAGCGCGAGGTGCCGATGACGCGGTAGCCCATCGCCCTGCCGAGGTGAATCGTCCCCATGCCGACGCCGCCGCTGGCGCCGGTGACCAGGACGGTGGCTCCCTGGGGCAAGTCGCCCCACTGGGTCAGAGCCTGATAGGCGGTGCAGTACACCAGCGGCGCCCCCGCGCACTCGGCGTCTTGCCAGTGGGACGGGGGAGTGGCCAGAGCGTCCTGCGGCACGGAAACGTACTCCGCCAGGGTGCCGGAACGCGTCACGCCCGCGTCGCCCCGCATCAGCAAGACCCGGTCGCCGGGCTTGTAGGTGGAGACTCCCGCGCCAACGGCTTCGACGGTGCCGATGCCGTCGCGTCCCAGGATGTGGGGCAGGTCGGGATGGGCTGGGTAAAGCTTCTCGGCCAGGTAACGGTCCGCCGGGTTCAGCGCGGCCAGCGCGAGGCGCACCAGGACTTCGCCCTCCGCGGGTTCGGGGCGCGGGGCGTCTTCCACGAGACGCAGGCCGGCGAGGCCGGTGTAATCTTCCAGGTACCAGGCTTTCATGGGGTGTCCTTCCAGTTGGCAAGCAGTACCGGGAGCGTCGCGAAAGGAGCGCCAGAGGGGAAAGGGCAAAGGGGATTATGGCGGATCGCGGCCGGGGAGCGATGGAGACGCGGACTCGGTCAGTCGAAATCGAGTTCCGGATCGATGCGCCAGTCCTCGAACTGGTCTCGGCCGATGTAGTTGATCATGAAGGGTTTGGGCCGGTTGGACTTGCGGGTTTCATCGAACAGCGCGATCAGCTGGGTCCGCTTTCCCTGCTCGATGTTGATGATAAGCTTTGTCGCCAGCATCCGGGACAGATAGAGCCCGCGGCCCGATTCGTCGAAGATGCCCTCGCGGTTGAACTGGCGCTCGAGTTTCGTGATGATCGTGGAAATCCCCAGCGTTCCCGCGTTATCCGTCACCGAAAAGCCGACGCGGCCACCGTCGTTGCCGTACTCGATACGAACGTTTTCGTCGCCCGCGTCGAGACTGGCGAAGTGGCGGATGCTGTACTTCTCCTCGCCGCTGGCGGTGCGGAAGGCGTGGAAGAAGGCGTTATTGGTGATTTCTTCCAGGATCAGTCGCACGTCGTAGAGTTCATGCACGTCGAAGCCGTGGGTCGCGAAGTGGTTGATGACGCGCTCGACCGCGGCGGTCTTGGTCGCCATGTCCGTCACGGAAAGACTGTAAAGCTCCATGGTGGAGGAAAAGTAGCGCATCAGGCTGAAACCGGAGGCGGGGTCGCTGAGGGTCTGAAGGAAATGCTCGGTTTCCTCGAGCGTCACCGGCGGGGTTTTCACAGCGCACTGAATGATTCCCCAGCGGCGCAGGCACCAGATGAACTGGTCGAGGTCCTGGTCCGTGACGAGGCCCATGGGCAGGCGGCGGCGCAGCTCCACCAGGCGCGAGATGAGCGCCGAGGGCTCGTCGAGAAGGGTGGTGGTGTCGAGGAGCAGGAACGTCCTGGGGGGGGCGTCGTCCAGGGCGTTGAGCAGAGAGCCGAGATCGTGAAAGGTGGAAATGTCGGCCAGTTGGGCCAGCGCTTCGCGGAAGTCGCCGTTCCCGTCCTGGTTGCGGTCGAGATAAAAAATCGTGCGGGTGTCGGGCGGTGGCGAGGGTGAGGTGTGGGGTTTTGTCATTCGACCTCGTCCCTCGGGTTTTCGGAAGCGGGCCCGTCGTCCTCCGCCTTGGCAGCGGTCAGGCGGCTGACGATGAGCGACAGTTCGAACAAGGCGTAGAGTGGCAGCGTCATCGCTGCGAGGGTAAAGGGATCTCCCGTGGGTGTGGCCACCGCGGCGATCACCAGAAGAATCACGAACACAAGACGCCGTTGCGAAGCGAGCTTCTCAACCGAGACCAGGCCGAGCCGCGTGACGAGCAGCACCAGCAATGGCAGTTCGAAAACCACACCGAACGCCAACATGGTGGTCAACGCAAAGCTGAGGTAAGCCCGCAGGTCGTTGAAGACGTAAACGTCCTCGCTGGCGTACTGAGCGAAAAACAGCAGGGCGAACCGCAGCATGTAATAGGCGAAGGCGGCTCCGATGGGGAACAGCAGCAGCGCGGAGAAGTAAAACGGCCCGGCCCAGAGGCGTTCGTTGGGCGTCAGTCCGGGGGCGATGAAGGCGTAGACCTGATAAAAAATGATCGGCAACGCGATCAGAATGCCCAGAATCAAGGCCGCCTTGAGCCGGATCAGAAACGGATCCATGGGGCGCAGATAAAAAACGCCCTGCCGGTCGCTGCGCAGGAACGTCGCCAGGGGCTGGCCGCTCACCGGGTCGGCGAACACCAGCGCCGCGATATCGTAGGGCATGGGCGGCTGAACGGCTGGCGTCTTGACGGGAGGTGGAACAGTTAGGGCGGGCGAAGTGAGAACCGGGCTCGTCACGGCGGAACCGGTGGTCACCCTATCGGTCTCGTCGGGCACCAGCGGCATTGTAGGCGCCAGAATACCGGCCGATTCCTGGATGGGCGCGAGGGCTTCGGGCAGGTCGACGGCCTTGAGGTAGCCTTCGGGGGTGAGGGCGAGGGTGAGCGTCAGGCCACCCTGCTGAACGATGCCCGCTTCCTTGATCGGTATGGTAATCAGGTTGAGCGCGGGGGGCGCCAGGAACCAGCCGGCGATAGCCCCGAAGACGATCCCCACGGCCACCTTGATGAGCCGCGCGCGCAGTTCCTCGAGATGCCCGAGGAAGGAGAGGTTGCGCTCGTCTGTGGGAATCAGCGGCACGGCCCGGGGCTATTACTTCTGGAGGAAATGGGTGGGAGGACTCTCGGGGGACGAAAGGGAGATCAGGAGTTGCGCTCGATAATCGGACCGGAGGGCGCGGAGGGGGCGAATTCTTTCTCGCGGGGGGCTTCGATGGATTCGGACTTCTCGCTGGCCAGTTCGCCAGCGGGACGGCTCCGTTCCTTCTTGGGCGCCTCGTGATCCTTGCGGGCGTCGTCTTCGTCCTCGTAATCGGTCAGCGATTCCTGAAACTTGCTGCTGGCCATGCGGAATTCGCGCATCGCCTTGCCCATCGAGCGACCCAGCGCGGGCAGGCTCTTGGGCCCGAAAATCAGAAGCACCACCATGAAGATCACGAAGATCTCGAGAGGGGAAAGGTTGGGAAGAAATGCCAGGGTCTGCAGAGTGCTCATGAGAGACAGGGTCCTATTCCGATCGGAGTTCGCGATGGGTGCCTAAGCACGGATCGATCCTCGATCGCTCAAAATCGTAGCATCAGAGGGCTGCGGACCGTCAACGCCGCATTTGAAGGGGCTGGCGAAGATCAGTAGATTGTGTAAAAAAGCGAGTCCTGGTACATGGCGCGGGACTCCGACGGTACGTTGACGCTGAGCCAATCCAGGAATTCGCCGTAAATCTCGTCGATTTCACTGAGAGAGTGGGCATGGACGGCTCGCTGAAGAACCTCGAAACTGGGGAGCAGGCCCGCCATGGCCTGGCTGCGCATCGACGGAGGATGGATGGTTCGCATCTCGTCCAGCGCGCGGCGAAGCGATTCCGGGTCTTGATGATGCACTGCCAGCATGGCGGCATAGAAGGTCAGCGTCGTCACGAATTGCTGGCGCGGCAGCCCGGCGAGTTGAGCCGTCAGCTCGTCGGCTTCCTCCAACAATTCCTTCACCGCTCGCAGGTCGTTCTCTTGGAGATAAAGCTCCAACAGACTGACCACGCATCGCGCCTTGATCAAGGGCTCCGTGGCTGCGGCGTGCCTCAAACCGTCCAGGCCGCTGACCGCTTCGTGGCGTCTGCCAAGCCGCAGATGAGCCTGGGCGAGCAGCATCCGATCAAAGTCGCTCACCTTCTCCGGCATCGACTCCTCGAATTGGCGCGCGTAATCCTGCACTTCGTTGAATCCCATGCCCGTATTCATGGCCATCAACAAGCCGGAGCGGTTCACATCGTGCTCGGCGGTGGCCATTTCATGGCGCATTTGGGCCTTGTCCGCTTCCCATTCCCTGTCCTGCTTCGCCTGGCTTTGTTTGGAATGGTGGAACTGGTAGAAGGTGAAGAGCAAGGCGCAGATCGCGATCAGGTTGGGAATGACCAGGAACTGGTGCCACCAATCGGTTTTCCCCGCTCGCAAATACTTCGTGTTGAAAAGCCTTCGCTCGAGCGGTTCGATGCGGCGCGGCGGGGTGGCGTCCGCCTCCCGCGAATCAAGGGCGCGCTCTCCATCCGCGTCGCGCCGAGACGTGATCGCGGGAATGCCTTCGGCGGGCTCTTCGCCGCCCCGCCTTTCCTCGCTCTGGCGTGTTTCGGCCGGGGCGTCTTCTGCCTGGGGATCGAGCATGATGGGAAAGCACCCTTCAAGACGAGTGGGAATAATGAACCATTGCGCAATTCGCTTTAGCGCGCTACCGCAGTTTTGCTTCGTGCTCATGCCGCAACCTTTGCAGCGGGCTTGGACAAAGGGTTGCCAGCGCGATGGCTCTGGTTCTATGACCGGGCCTTGCCGCCGGGCACTCTTTTTCTGCTCATAAACGTTCCTTCCCAGAGGTTTTCCGCTCCCTTCCATGGCTCCCGCATCCGTCGACTCCCCCGGTTCCGTCCGGAAAGTGTTCCTGATTCTACTGGCCTTCCTGGCCTTTGGCACCCTGATCGCAACCTTCTATTTGCTGCGCGAGATCGATCTCGGGCTCGACGCCATTCCCATGGTGCCGGCGTCCCTGGGCCGGATGGCGGCGTATGCCTACGCGCTGCTGGCGGGGGCGATCTTTGCGGTGATGCTGCTGCTGTCGCTGTTTATGGTTTCCTCGCGCCATTTGCAGCGCCACATCGCTTCGCGGCGGAGCCTGGAGCGCCGTCTCCAAGGCATCCTCGACAGCATGGAAGAGGTCGTCTGGTCCGGCGTGCCGGGGGCCAAGGAACCGGTGTTCATGTCGCCTTCCGCCAAGAACGTCTACGGCCGGCCCGTGGAGGATTTCCAGCGCGATCCGGACCTTTGGCGTAAGGTGATTTACTCGCGGGACATGGCGATCGCCGAATCCTTTATGGAGCGCGTCATCGCCGAGGGCGAGGTCGAGGTCGAGTATCGCATCGTGCGCCCCGGCGGCGAGATCCGCTGGGTCAAGGACCGCGCTCGCGCCGTTCACGACGAGGCCACCGGGGAAGTCGTCCGCGTCGATGGCATCGTGCTCGACGTGACGAAGCGCAAGCGCGCCGAGACCGATCTGCTGGCACAGCGCGCCGAGATGGACGCGGTGCTCTCCGCCGCGCCGATGGTGCTGATGAGCGTCGATCCCAACGGCGTGGTCAATCACGCCGTGGGCGCGCGCCTGACGCGCCTTGGCCTGTCCCAGCAAAGCCTGATCGGCCGGGGAATGGACGTATGGGACCGGCGGACACCGCTGACGGCGGACATGTTCGAGCGCGCCCTGATGGGCGAGTCCGTGCGCGCGGAAATCAAGGTGGCGGATCTGGTTTTCGAGACCCAGGTCATGCCCCTGTACCACGGCCCGCAGGATGTGGCGGGGGTGGTTTGCGTGGCCACCGACGTCACGGAGCGCGTTCGCGCCGTGGCCTCGGAAGCCCATGCCCGGGAATTCAGCCGGCACCTGGTGGAAAGCTCACCGGACATTATCATCGCCGTGAATCGGGATCGCGAGGTCGTCCTCTGCAACGACGCCGCCTGCGAGTCTTTCGGCTACGAGCGTGATGATCTGATGGGTCTGCCGGTGGTGGAATTGTACGGCGCGCTGGAGGACGCGGCGGAAATCGACCGGGCGCTCGCGACCCAGGAGTCGTGGCACGGCGAAGTCAGCAACCGGCGAAAGGACGGCACCGTCTTTCCAGCCATCCTGTCGGCCTCGGTGCTGCGCAATCGCGAAGGCGAAGTCGTCGGCTCGATGGGCATCTCGCGCGATGTGACGAGGCAGAAACGCGCCGAGGAGCAGATGGCTCGCAACCTGCATCGCTACGAAGCGCTCTTCAACCTCTCGCCCGCGGGCATCATCCTGCAGGACGCGACGGGCACGATCCTCGACGTCAACCCCTCGCTTTGCCGCTCCATCGGCTGGACACGGGAGGACCTGATCGGGGAGAAGATTCACAAGCTCGCTCCGCCGAAAATCCACGATCAAATCGAAGACAACATCGGGCGCATTCTCTCCGGCGAGATCCTCACCCACACCGTCGAGACGGCCCGCAAGGACGGCAGCTACTGCTTCAACGCACTCAATGAAACGCGCATCCCGCTCGAGGACGGCACCGACGGCATTCTGGCCGTTTCCCTCGACATCACGGGACAAGTGCAAATCGAGCATCAGTTGCGCGAGAGCGAGCGGCGTTTCCGCGAACTGACCGAATCCATCAATGAAGCGTTCATGCTCTTCAGTGGCGATCTGCGGCAAGCGCTCTATGTCTCCCCGGCTTTCGAGACGATCTGGGGCGTCGCTCCCGACGTGGCGATGGCCGAACCGTTGCGCATTCTGACCATGATCGACCGGCGCGACCGGCAATTGTGTTGGTCCGGCCGCGAGCGCAGCCGCCGCGAACCGGTCGAAATGGAGTACCGCCTTCGCCGCCAGGACGGCGGCGTCCGATGGGTGCGTACCCGGGCATTCCCGATCTTCGACGAAATCACCGGAGAAACCAGCTACGTCGCCACGGTCACGGAAGACGTGACCGACCGCCACGAAGCGGAGCTGGCGCGTCAGGAGAGCGAGCGCAAGTACCGCAATCTGGTCGAAACGAGCGCTGACCTGATCTGGGCCACCGATCGCGAAGGGCGCTTCACGTTCCTCAATCGCGCCTGCCAGGAAATCTACGGCTACTATGCGTCCGAACTCTCCGGCAAGAGTATCACGGAGTTTTCGGACGCCTCGCAGGAGGAACGCGACCGCGAGGTCTTTGGCTCCCTGCTGAACGATGGAGCCCCGGTGCGCCGCTACGAAACGGTGCATCGCCGGCGCGATGGCTCGCCCGTGTACCTGAGCTACAACGCCGTCGCCATCTACGACGAAGCGGGCTGCATCACCGGCGCCAGCGGCACCGCCGCCGACGTGACGGAGCAACGCAAAGCCCGCGAGGCGCTCTTGCGCGAGAAGCGCCGCCAGGAGCAGGCTTATCAGCGCCAGGCCGCCCTCGCCGACGCCAGCCTCACCCTCACTTCCTCCGGCGATTTGCCCCAGGTGCTCGACCGCATCTGCCAGATGGCGCACACGCTCCTGCCCGCCACGGGCGGCGCCTCGGTGGTGCTCTGGGACCGGGCTCGCGAGAGTTTTCTCATGAGTTCCACCACCGTTGCGACCCAGGAGCCGGACGAAGCCGCCACCCGCGTTCGCCAGGAGCACGGCGCCACGCGCTGGTGTCTCGAACACATTTCGCCGGTGATCGTTCCCGATGTGGAGAACGATCCCTTCGGCGCCAACCCAATGCTGCGCGACCACAAACTGAGGGCCTACGCCGGAGTCCCCATCGTCAGCGACGATGGTCTGGCTCTGGGCGTTCTCTACGCGCTGGACAAGGAACCGCGCGAGTACACACCGGAAGAAGTGGATTTCCTGTCGGCGCTGGCGATCCGCGCCGCCACGGCGATCACCCGCGCCCGCCATATGGAGGAAATCGCCCGCGCCCGCGACGAGGCCATGGCCGCCAACCGCGCCAAGAGCGAGTTCCTGGCGAACATGAGCCACGAAATCCGCACCCCCATGAATGGCGTGATCGGCATGACCGACCTGTTGCTGGAAACCGAGCTGGACGAAGATCAGCGCGATTTCACGGACACCATCCGCAAATCCAGCGCCGCCTTGATGAGCGTCATCAACGACATCCTCGATTTTTCGAAGATCGAAGCCGGCAAGATGGAGATGGAGGAATTGCCCTTCGACCCCACACTGGTGGTCGAGGAGGCGATGGACATCCTGGCCCCCCGCGCCCACGAGAAAGGCCTCGAACTGGCCGCTCTGATCCGCCCCGGCGCCCCCCGCCGCATCGTCGGAGACGCGGGCCGGTTGCGCCAGGTGCTCCTCAATCTCGGCAATAACGCCATCAAGTTCACGGAAACGGGATCGGTGATCCTCGAGGCCCAGGCCGCGGAGGACGAGAACGGCCAGCCCCGTCTCAGCCTCGCCGTCCACGACACTGGCATCGGCATTCCGGAAGACCGCCAGGACCGCCTCTTCCAAGTCTTCTCTCAGGTGGACGCTTCGACCACGCGGCGCTTTGGCGGCACGGGCCTTGGCCTCGTTATCAGCAAACGCCTGATCGAAGGCATGGGCGGCCTGATCGGCCTGCAGACGGTGCCGGGCGATGGGTCGACTTTCTGGGTCGATCTTCCGGCTCCGGCGGAAGCCGGCGAAACGATGGCGCCAGCGGACCGGGGAGTGGTGGAAACGCTGAGGGAGTCTAGGGTTCTGCTGGTGGACGACAGCGAAATCAGCCGCAAGATTCTGCGCGAGCAGTTGGCGCCCCACGTGGCCCGCATCGAGGTACGGGCCAACGGGCTCGATGCGCTGGCGGAGCTACGCCGCGCCGCCGGCGCGGGCGAGGGCTATCAGGCCGCAGTGATCGATTTCCACATGCCCGAACTCGATGGCGGGGAAGTCGCCCGCGCCGTCCGCGAAGACGACCGGCTGAAAGACATGGCACTGGTGCTGGTCACCGGTCTGTCGTCGCGGCGCCAATTGGTGCGGGAGAAGTCAGCCCTCGTCCCTCTGTTGTTCGACGCCCGGCTGAAGAAACCGGCCAAGCCTTCGCTCCTGCTGCGGACGCTGGCGGACGCCATCCGGGCCGAACGGCTTCCCTACGATCCGGCGGCCCTCGAGAAAGCCCTGGAAGCTGAGAAGGCCATCCCCGCGGCTGCCAAGCCGGCATCCGAGCAGCCGGCCCCCAAGAAGCCCGCCGAGCCCCGGGCGCAAGCCGCTCGGCCGGAAATCAAACCGGCACGCCGCAAGAAGACGCCCGCCAGGCCGAAGCCCAAGGCCAAGCGTCCCGCCCCCCCGGCCCGCACGCCACGCCTGCTCCTCGCCGAGGACAACCTGGTCAACCGCAAGCTGGCCCTGCGCCTCTTGCAGAACATCGGCTACGGCCAAGTGGACGTGGCCGCGAACGGCCAGAAGGTTCTCGACGCGCTGGAGAAGCAGACCTTCGACCTGATCCTCATGGATTGCCAGATGCCCGGGATGGATGGCTTCGAAGCCACCCGCCGCATCCGTTCCCTCTCCGACAATCGCTGTAAAGTTCCCGTGGTGGCCATGACGGCCTACGCGATGCAGGGCGATCGCGAGCGATGTCTGGAAGCGGGCATGGACGATTACCTGACCAAGCCGATCCAGCCGGAAATGCTCAAGGCGTCGCTGGAACGCTTTCTGTCGCCGGCGGAGCAAGGCGCCGAACCGCCCGCGCCCGAGGAAGGCGAACCGGGGGAAAGCGCGATCCGGGGCGAATCCTTCGAAGATACCGATGAGGAACGATGGGCCCCGGAGACAGAGCCCGGCCCGGAGCCCGTCTGGATCGAATTGCCTGACGTGGAAGACGACTTGTCCGTCCTGGACACGAACCGGATCCGTCAGGTGAGCCGCGGCGACCGCGATTTCGAACGCGTCTTCGCCGAGACGTTCCTGGAAGAAGTCACGCTGCTGATGACGGGTCTGGAGGCCGCCATGCGCGAAGGTGACGGCGACGCCGTGGCGGGCCACCTGCATACGCTGGAGGGTTCGGCGGCCAATTTCGGCGCGCTGCGGCTGGCGCGGCTGAGCCGGCTGGCGGATGAAGCCGCCGGAAATTCGGCGCACTGGCGAACCGAGCCGTTCCGCGACGAACTGGAACGCATCCGCGAAGCCCTCGATTACCTCAAGGAACAGCCGGTCGGCGAGGCGAATGCCTGATGACGCCTGGGTTTTCACGAATCAGGCTCTCCGCCGACAGGCCATTTGGCGCCACTTTCGCAACGGCTGCGGCATTGACAACCGTTCGAAATCGTTTGCGGCCCGCCAAGGGCTTTTTCCATCATCGCGAACGACCCTCAATTTAGCGCCCGAAACGGCACTGAGCTAAATCGTACAACCTTGATCGAGAGCAATCCGACATAAGGAAAGGCAGCGCTCATGGCGGAGAAAAAGTCAAGTAAGGCCCCCGAGAAGAAAGCCGAACCGGCCCCTTCCAACGCGACCAATACAGATCAACTGCAACGCATTCAGGAACAACTCGACGAACTCGACAAGACCCAGGGGCGGCAGCGAATCGCCAGCTTCCTGGTTCCCGTCGCCATCGTCCTGGTGGCCGCGGTCATGATCTGGGTCGTCATTCGCGACGTCAGCGGCAACTTCGACCAGGAACGTCTCACCGAAGCCCTCGCCGCCGAAGCCTCCAACACCATCGTTCCCCAATTGGAAGATGACGCCCGCGCCATCATCCAGGAACTGACACCCGTCTATCAGGAAGCCATCCGCCGGGAAGCCAGCGAGCGGAGCGAGGAAGTCATCTCCCTCGTCAATTCCGAGATGCTCCTGCTGATGGACAACCTCCAGACCCGCCTCGACGACCGCGTCCGCAATCTCGGCTCCGGCATGGTGCAGAAGTATTCCGCCCGCCTCATGGAGGAATTGCCCGAACTCTCCGAATACAGCCAGGATGAACTGCGCGCCATGCAGGGCCGCCTCAACCAGGCCATGGTCGGCGTCGAAAGCCGCGTGAAGAAGGAATTCCTCGGTGACTTCGGCCAGGCTATCCGGAACATGGAAAACAGCTTCAACAGCCTTCCCGTGCCCGCCGACATCGCCGAACTGTCCGACGCACAGCTCAAGCAGCAGATGTTCGACAGCTTCGCCGAAGTCGTCGCCCTCTCCCTGCAAAAAGACAAGCTCGCCAAGGGCACCGTGGCCGACGCCAAAGACGCCGAGGAAGTGCCTTCTCCCCTGGTGAAGGAAATCGAGGAAACGGCCACCCCAACCCCCTCGCCCACTCCGACACCGACCCCGACCCCGACACCCACTCCGACGCCGACTCCCACACCGACCCCGACGCCGACAGATACCCCCACTCCTACACCTACGCCGACGCCGACTCCGACTCCGACGCCGACGGATACCCCAACCCCTACGCCTACTCCGACGCCTACGCCCACCCCGACGGAGACCCCGGAGCCCACGGCGACGCCGACCCCGGAGCCGACGGAAACTCCCGAACCCACCCCGACCCCTGCCCCGGAGCCGGAAGTGACGCCGGAGCCCGAACCGGAGGCGACCCCCAAGCCGGACCCGACCCCGGAACCGACCGTGGCCCCCGAGGATGGGGAAACGAGCTGAGGCCCCCCGCGCCCCGGCCCCCATCCCCCCTCCCCTCAACACCGAATCCGACGATAGACCGAGGAGTTTTCGACCATCATGGCTGACGAAAAGAAACTACTGAACACCATCGAAGAACGCATCGAAGAAAAGGCCGACACCGCCCGATCCCGCCTCGCCGTCACGGTCGGCGTGGGCGTCGTGCTCTGCCTCATCATCGTGTTTTACTTCTCCTGGCTGAATTCCAAGCTCACACCCAGCGTCACCCCCGACGCCCTCGCCAACATGGCGGTGAGCTACATCGACGAAGAAATCATGCCCCAGGTGCGCCCTACGGTGACGCAGCAACTGCGCTCCAGCGCCCCGACAGTCGTCGAATCCGCCGCCGACCAAATGGTTCAGACCATTCCCACGGGCCGCAAAGCGATCGAGGATTTCCTGATCGAGCAGACCGATCAGTCCCTCATCGAAGCCGAGCAGAAGCTCGACCAATTGGCCCTGACAGCACTGCGCCAGAGCCCCGATCAGCTTCGCGCCACCACCAAACGCCTCACCGCCCTCCTGAGCGACGACAGCAAGCCCCTCTCCCAAGTCGAGCAGGAACTCTACGACCTGATCCTCGACCGCTACGAAGGCAGCGAGGCCCAGGCGCAACTCCAGCACTCCCTCGACACCCTCCAGCAACTCGAGAACAAACTCAACGAACTCAAGTCCACCGAGAACCCGACGGAAATCCAGAAGGCGCAACTGCGCTTCCTGCAGACGATGCGCGAATTCGTCAACCGTCAAGGCAAGCGCGCGTAACCCCCCCAACCCCATCAACCCCCGCACGAAAGGCTGACGCGTGCCCGTAACCCATCCCGATCTCGGTTTCGACGGTCCGATCCCGTTCCCGCGTCAGTATCTCGATTACTTTCAACTCTTCAACGCACGCGATTTTTTCGAGGCCCACGAAGTCCTCGAAGACCTCTGGATCATGGAAACCAGCCCGGCCCGCAATTACTACAAGGGCCTGATTATGGTCGCCGTCGCCATCCTCCATTGGCAGCGCGGCAACACCGCCGGAGCCTACCGCCTCTATCGCGACGGCATGAGCTACCTCGAACCCTACCCGGCCACCTACGAAGGCTTCGACCTCGGCCCGTTCCGCGACCGCCTGCGCGATCTCTTTCGCCCCCTCGCCGCCGACCCCAAGGGCACACCCCCCGCCCCGCCGGAAGGCGACCTGCCAGTGCTGGAACTGCGGGCGGTGGCGGGGTAGGCTCCCACGGGACTTGTTGACGAAGGTTCCGCATGCTCAAGAATTCAGAAGAGTCGAGCGAGCCACAGAAAGCGGAGCAGCTTGGCAGTACGACGATTCCCTCTCCCGTTCCCGTGTCCCATTCGGTCACCGTTCAGATGACGGTAAACGACATGAGCGATGTCGAGGGGCTCGAATTCTTTGCCACACACGCCAACGGCCACTTCGCCTCCGCCGCCTGCGGTCTCCAGTACAACTAAGGACTCCCTTACCGTGTGCTTCTTTCCCTTCTTGTTCCGCCGCTTCCCTGGCC
>JAVJSW010000001.1:0-157793 GCA_040219255.1 Sumerlaeia bacterium | reverse complement strand
CTTCCGATCTATTGTGGATGGCGAAGGCAACGTGACGATCAACAACGAAGCGGCCGCCCAGGCGCTCGACCGCGCCGCGGGCTGGGTCGGCAACATTTCGCCGCCGGGCGTCGCCGCCTACATGGAGCCCGAGTCCCTCGGCCTCTTCCAGAATGGCAACGCGGCCTTCCTGCGCTCCTGGCCCTACGTCTGGGCCGAGTGCCAGAAGGAAGGCTCGCCGGTGAAGGGTCAAGTCGCGGTGGCGCTCAATCCGGACGGCGGCGGTGGCCACGCGGCGGCGCTCGGCGGCTGGCAGTTGGCGGTGTCGAAGTACTCGACCAAGCAGGACGCGGCGATCAAACTGGTCAATTTTCTGACGAGCGCCGACATGCTCAAGCGCCGCGCTCTTGTCGGCGGATTCCTGCCCCCTCGGGTCGAACTCTACGACGACGCGGAAATCGCCGAAGCCATCCCCTATTTCCCCGAGTACCGCGATGTGCTTCTCAACGCCACGCCCCGGCCCTCGACGGTGACCGGCCTGGACTACAATCAGATCTCCTCGATCTTCTTCAAGAATGCCAACGAAGTCCTCACCGGTCAGGCCGAGGGCGCCGCCGCCGTGGCGGCGATGGAGGAAGAAATGACCCGGGTGCTCGCCGCGCCGTGACCGTCGAGACCGCCCCCGCCCCCCAACCACCGCGCAAGAGTCTCAGCCTCGCCGCGCGCCAGAGCCGCATCGGTTACGGCTTCATGGCCCCTGCGCTGCTGCTCCTCTTGCTCGTTGGGTTGTATCCGTTGGTCGCGACGTTCATCACCAGTCTGACGAACGCGCAGGACGGCATCGGCGACCCGGAATTCGTGGGGCTCAAGAACTACACGACGCTCTTTGGCCAGAAGGATTTCTGGGCCGCTGTCTGGAACACCGTGGTCTTCACCCTCGGCAGCGTAACCATCGAGTTCATTTTCGGCCTCGCCATCGCCCTGGTCATCCACAGCCAATTCAAAGGCCGGGGCCTCGTCCGCGCGGCCATCCTGATCCCGTGGGCCCTGCCGACGGTGGTCAGCGCCAAGATCTGGAGCTACATGTTCGTCGATACCTACGGCGTCGTGAACGATTTGCTGGTCACGAAGTTCCACCTCCTCGACACGAAACCGGCGTGGCTGGCGGAACCGGGTCTGGCGATGATCAGCGTCATCGCCGTGGACGTCTGGAAGACGACGCCCTTCGTGGCGCTACTGCTGCTCGCTGGGCTGCAACTCATCCCCGGCGGTCTCTACCAGGCCGCCGACGTCGACGGCGCCAACAAAGTCCAGCAGTTCTTCAAGATCACCCTCCCGCTCCTGAAACCCGCGATCCTGGTCGCGTTGATCTTCCGCACGCTCGACGCACTCCGCGTCTTCGACGTGATCTGGGTCATGACTGGCGGAGCGCAGAACACGGAAAGCATGGCGACCTATAACTTCCAGTACCTGATCAGTTTCGGCAAGATGGGCTATGGTTCGGCCATCAGCGTGGCGATTTTCCTGCTCATCGCGCTGTTCGTCATCGCCTACGTCGTGGCGCTGCGGCCCGGGTCGGAGGACGTTCGATGACCCGCAAGCAAACCGTCCGCATCGCCAACCGTTCGCTGTTTTATTTCGTGCTGGCGCTCGCGCTGATCTACACCATTTTCCCGTTCTACTGGGCGCTCAACGGTTCCTTCCAGCCCGAGACCCAGATCACCGCCACTCCCGCCGATTACCTGGCCGTGCCGGGCGCCACGGCGACGCACTACAAGTCTGTCTTCACCAACCGCGATTTCCTGCTGTCGCTGCGCAATTCCGCCATCGTGGCGGGCGGCACGACGATTTTGGCGCTGGGCGTGGGAGCCTTGGCGGCGTGCGCGCTGGGGCGCTACAAAATGCGTGGGCGCCAGGCCATCATGGGCCTTGTCCTCAGCATGACCATGTTTCCGCAAATCAGCGTCGTCGGCGCCGTCAAATCCACCATCAGCTCGCTCGGCCTCTTCAACAGCCTCGGCGGCCTGATCCTCAGCTACATGCTCTTCACGCTGCCCTTCACCATTTGGGTCATGACGAGCTTCTTCAAGTCCCTGCCGCGCGAACTGGAGGAAAGCGCCTACGTCGATGGCGCCTCGCCGCTCCAGACCTTCTGGCGCATTCTCCTGCCGCTCAGTCTCCCCGGCCTCGCGACGACCGGTCTACTGGCCTTCATCGCGGCCTGGAACGAGTACCTCTTCGCTCTGACCCTGACCATCACCAACGAGTCCCGCACCGTGCCGGTCGTCATCGCCAACTTCGGCGGCGACAGCCTCTTCTCCGTCCCGTGGGGCAGCATCATGGCGGCTTGCGTGGTCGTGACGCTGCCGCTCGTGGTGCTCGTGCTCATCTTCCAGCGCCACATCGTGGCGGGCATGACGGCGGGGGCGGTGAAGGGCTAGGGCGCGAACCGCCTACCGATCCATCACCTGCCGGAACACTCGGGCCACATTGCCGTGCATGACTGCGGCGACGACCTCTTCGCTGTGGCCACGATCGCGCAGGCCAGCGGCGACGCTCTGCCATTTCGAAGCTTTCTCCAGCCCGATGGGGAACGCCCAGATGCCGTCGAAATCGCTGCCGAGACCGACGTGCTCGTAGCCCGCGACTTCGATGGCGTGCTCGATGTGGTCGAGATAGGTGCCGAGAGTCACCGACCGCTCCTCATCGATTTCATTCTGAATCAGAATCCGGCGCGCATCGCGGTAAAGCGGGTTGCCGGTGTTGCCGTCGTACTCCGCCTTCAGGGCCGCGATCTGATCGGCGACACGAGCTTCCGCTTCTTCCCAGGCAGCGTCGAAATCCGTGCTGAGGTAGCTCGGCATGGCGGCGATGCCGATGACGCCGCCGTTCTTGGCCAGCGCCCGCAACTGATCGTCCGACAGATTGCGCGGGTGATCGGCCAGCGCCCGGCAGCACGAATGCGACGCCACCACCGGGTCCGTGCTGAGTTCCAGGGCGTCGTAGAAGGTCGCTTCGCTGACGTGGCTGACATCCACCACCATGCCGAGGCGGTTCATTTCCGCGACGACTTCGCGGCCCAGTTCGGTCAGGCCCATGTCCGGATCGTCCTTATCCGTCGCGGCCCCGGCCCAGAGGAGATTGTTCATCCAGGTCAGCGTCATGCCGCGCACACCCAGGCGATAGAACGTTCTCAGGAGCGCCAGATCGTCGGCGATGGGCGCGCCCCCTTCCAGCCACAGCCAGACCGCCACGCGGCCCGAATCCGTGATCGCATCGGCCTCCGCCATCGTCGTCGCCAGAGCCATGCGGTCCTTATACTTCTCGGCTTGGGCCTGGAAAATGTCGATCATCTCCAGCGCCCGCCGCGTCGCGTTCAGGCCCGTGACGCCGTACGAATCGACCCACACGGCGAAGACCTGGTTCTCGACGTGGCCGGCTTCCATCGTCTTCAGGTTCACCTGCGTCCACTCCGGCGCCTCTCCGATGTCCACGCCGTTGGAAATGGCGCGCAGCAGAATGTCGCTGTGCAGATCGAAAACGGGAACGGGTTCAGGCATCGGTTCGGCAGTCTCCTGGGCCGCGGCGGTTACTGGAAGGGCGAGAAGTGAAAGGGCGAGCAAGGCGCGGCGTAGCATGGTGCGTTGGGTCTCCTGTGGGCGGGGAAATGGCTGGGAAAAATTGAACACGGAGGTCACGGAGCGGGGAGATTCACGGAGGAACTTTTCTGATTTCGCTGCGAGGAAAACCGTCTAAGTAGCATTAAATGAACGTTCTCTGCGTCCTCCGCGCCTCTGCGGTGAATTCTCTCTAATCCTCCCCGTACTGCGTTTCCAGCGACGGCGGGTCTTCCGGTTCGGGGGCCGCGGAGATGACTTCGTTGTAGTCCGCCGAAGGGTTGTGCACGTTGGTGGAGAAGTCGTCGCGCAGGCGCTGGAAGAGGCCGTGGTCGGGCGAGGACGCGATGGCCTGGCGGATGCGGCGGTATTCGTCGTCGTCCAGGATCGCCAGGTGATAAACGGGTTCCCCCGGCTTGACGGCGGGCATGGTGGCCATGCCGAGAATCAGGCCGTTTTCCGGGGCGACGAGGTCGCTGCGCTCGCGTCCGAAGATGCTGTAGTTCGTCGCCAGCGGCTGACCCTTGCGGATCAGGTCGCCGGGGTTGCTATGGAAACCCAGGAAGCCCCCCCGGCTGGCGCGGACCCAGGTTGTTTTCTCGATGGTGGCGCGGAAGATGGGTTCGAGCCGTTCGCCCTCGACCATGCCCAGCGACCGCAGAACGTTGACACAGCCGCGGATGCCGATCTGCACCACGCCCGGTTCGATTTTCCATACCTCACCCGCCTCCAGGATGATCGTCGGCACGCCCGCTTCGCAGGCGGTCCGGCGCAGCGAACCCTCCGGGCCCTTCGAACTGACGATCAACTCGCAGCCGAAAGCCTCGGCCAGTGCCCTCGCCCGCGGATCGGTCAGGTCGGCGCGCACGTTCGGATAGTTCACCCGGCGCACCGCGGCGCTGTGGAAATCGAGGCCGTAGTCGCTGTTCTGGATAATCTGGCGGGTGATTTCAAAGGCCAGCCGGCTGCTCATGCTGCCATCCGCCGCGCCGGGAAAGCAGCGGTTCAGATCCTTGCGGTCGGGCAGGTAGCGGCTCTGCGTTTCCAGACCGAAGGTATTCACCGCCGGGGCGCAGATCACCGATCCGCGAACCAACGGCGGCAGTTCGCTGAAGAGGAACTCGCGGATAATGCCGACGCCGGTCAATTCGTCGCCGTGAACGGCTCCGGTGAAGAAGATGGCCGGTCCCGGTTCGGCGGCGCGAATCACCCGGACCGGAAAGGAGACCGAGCCGCCAAGGTAGTTCTCGCTGAAGGGAATGTTGATGTCGCGGGTTTCGCCGAGGTGGACCGCCTGGCCGCCGATCACGATGGGGGCACTGTGGTCGCGAGGGGCGGGCGCCGGCTCGGGGCCTTTTCCATTTGCGGGGCGTTTGCTGGGGCTCATGTTTCGTGGTGGCTTTCGCGCTTCGGCATCAAGGCCCGCAGCTTGGCTAACTCTCCGTAGCAAAGGAGCTTGTCGCCCGTCTCGATCAAATCGTCGCCGCCGGGGTTGGGCAGAATGGCGTTGTTGCGGTTGATCTGGAGCACATGGATGTTGTCCGCCGACAGGGTGGTGTCGCGCAGTTTCCGCCCCTCGATGTCGGGCATGTTGTGGACCGGGAATTCGGCGACGCCGAAGCCGGCGGTCAGGCGCAGCCGGCTCTTCAGGTCCACATCGGGAAAGAGCACCTGGTGCTCGAGTTCCTCGATGATGCAAGCGGCCACATCGACCCCGGTGCATTTCTCGATGCCTTCGAGGCCCGGCGAGGAGTTGACCTCCATCACCTGGGGACCCGTTTCCCCCTCCAGCATGTCCACCCCGGCCACCGACAAGCCCATGATCTGGGCGGCGCGAATGGCGGTGTGCTCGTATTCGGGGGAAAGTGTCACCCCTTCCGTGGTGCCACCACGGTGCACGTTACTGCGGTATTCGTCGCCGACCGCTTTGCGGCGCATGGCGGCCACGACTCGGTCGCCGACGACGATGGCGCGGATGTCTTTGCCTTTGCTCTCGGCTATGAACTTCTGGATGAGGACGTTTTGCCGGGCGCTTTGCAGGGTCTCGATGATCGCCTGGGCGATTTTCACCGAATCGGCCAGGATCACGCCGATCCCCTGGGTGCCTTCCAGAACCTTGATGATCACGGGGGCGCCGCCAATGCGCGCGATGGCCGGCAAGACGTCCTCGCGCGCCCGCACGAAGGCGGTCGTCGGAATGCCCACGTCGTGGCGCGAGAGAATCTGCATCGAGCGCAGCTTATCCCGCGAACGCGAAATCGCCAGCGACTCGTTCTGCACCGAGACGCCCATTTGCTCGAACTGGCGGATGACGGCCAGACCGTAGAAGGTGATCGACGCGCCGATGCGGGGAATGACCGCGTCGTAGTTGGGGACCGCTTTGTTCTCGTAGAAAAGCGAAGGCCGGTGATGGGAAATGCCGAGGGAAAACCGCAGCGTATCGAGCATGTCGAGACGATGGCCATGGGCCTCGGCGGCCTCGCGAAGCCGGCGAGAGCTGTAGGAATTGGGGGCTCGGGAGAGAAGAGCGATACGCATAGAAAAAACTAAGACAGTCTGGGTTCCTTGGGTTGGGGCGCGTGAACGCGGCGCTTGCTGACATCGACGAGAAAGTCCCGCTCCAGGGCCTTGCGGCCGATCAACATGCGGAAAACCATCTTCTCCCGGGACACCAGCGACAATTCAATGTCCTTTTCCACGGGTCCGAGCCGAAGCCGCGTCTTGATGAAGTATCGCTCGTGGTACTCGCCCGTGCTCGAGCGCACCTTGGCCCGCTTCAGAATCGGAGCCGACACGCGCACCCGCCGGTTCAGCTTCTTGCGGCTCAGCACCACGTCGAATTCCAGCAGCCCATCCTTGCGCTTCACCACGTTCTCCACGTGCAGCGCGCTGGTGCGGGCCCCCGTGTCCACCTTCGCATCCAGCCGGTCGATGCCCAACTCCGGCAGGCCCACGTACTCCGTCCATCCCACCGTGTGCTTGGGGACCTTCTTTTTCTTCTTGGGCTCAGGGGGCGAAGGGGTCATGGGGCGGCATCTTGACGGGTTTCAACCACCTACGCAAGAACCGCCCGGGCCGTGGCGCAAAGAAAAACATCGCCAACACGGACACGGGTCCACTCTTTTGACACGGGGAGCGGACGGTCATGAACCTGCGAGACGAACTCTGCGTGTGCTTTCACGTCACCGGACGCAAGGTCGCGACCTTCGTGCGCCTCAACGATCCCAAGGTGGCATCGCAGTGCAGCGAGTGCTACGGCGCCGGCACGGGCTGCGGCTGGTGTGTGCCGTTTATCCAGAAAATCTTCGAGCAAGTCAAAGCCGGCGAGGACGAACCCATCGTCGATATGGACCCGGAAGAATACCGCGAACGGCGTGGGCAATATCTGCGGCAGTTGCGCTCCAGCCGCGTTCGCGACGATGCTGGTCTCGCCGACGCCATCGACGACGAGGAAAACCCCGAGCAGTAAGGACTCTAACCAACGTGGAATTGCGAAATGTGCAGGCTGTCTTCGTGGACGCCGACGACACCCTGTGGGAAAACAACATCTACTTCATGCAGTCGCTCCAATGGCTCTGCCAGACGGGCCGCCGCCTGGGCTTCACCGATTACGCGACGGGACGCATTCTGCATCGCTACGAATTGCGCAACATCCCGTTCCGCGGCTTCGGCTACGACAGCTACGAAATTTCCCTGCTGCAGGCTCTGCGGCACCTGTGCCAGGCGCACGAACGTGGCCGCATGCTGCATCCCGGTCTGAGGCGACAGGCCCTCGAATGGACCCGGTTCCTGCGCAGCCACCCCATCGTCCTGCGGCCCGGCGTGGCGCGGACCTTGCCACTGCTCAAGGAAAGCTACCAGACCATCATGGTCACCAAAGGCCACCACGGCGACCAAATGGGCAAGGTTTTTCGCAGCGGCCTGGAATCGCTCTTCCACGCCATCGAAGTCGTCCCCGACAAAAAGCCGCAGAATTATCGCGATGTGCTGAAGAAATACAACCTGGACCCGGCCCATGTGGTGATGGTGGGCAATTCGCCGGGCGGCGACATCAACGCCGCCAAGCGCGCCGGAATCCGCACCATCTTCGTGCCCCACCCCCAGACATGGGAGTACGACATGGAGCCGATCCTGCCGGAGGAACCGGCCACGCTCCATGTCGCAAATTTCGAAGGGTTGCGTATCGCTCTCGGTTTGAAGGCGACAGAGAAACTCTGAGGTATCGAACCGATAGACCCTCTAGACCAGAGCCGGTTCTTCAACCTCGGATTTATCGTCCGCGTCGACCACACTGGCCACGGGGGCTTGCGCGGCGGCCGCAGCTTTCTCGGCGTCCAGCAGCTTCTTGCCGTAATTGCCCTTGCGCAGGTCCGAGAAGCGGATCATGCGCAAGGACTCTTCGTCCCAAAGCGTCAGGTTCATCAGCGGCCACGTTTCCGGAATGGTGATCTGGGTGGCTTTCTGCAAGTCCGGGTTCGCTTCCAGGCAAGCCTGCAGCTTGTAGTTCGGAATCTGGCTGCTGAGGTGATGGACGTGATGGATGCCGATGCTGGCGGTCATCCACTGAAGCCACTTAGGCAGAACCAAATGCGAGCTGCCGTAGATGGCGGCGTCAAAGTAGTCCCAGTTCTCATGGTCGTGCCAGTAGGTTTCTTCGTACTGGTGCTGCACGTAGAACAGATAGAGGCCGAAGGTGGAGGACATGAACGTGATCGGGGCCTGCACCAGGAAGAACTCGGCGTAACCGGTGAAATAACCGGCGACGGCGACGAGAATGGCGACGGCCAGGTTGGTGAGCCAGACGTCCTTCCACAGCTTGCGCCATTTCTGGGGAATGTCCCAGGGAAAGCGGTGCTTGATGACGAACTGATAGGTCGGCCCGATGCCGAACAGGATCAGCGGATTGCGGTACAGGCGGTAGTAGAGGCGCTGGCCCTTGGTGCGGCTCTGGTATTCCTTCACGGTCCAGGTCTTGATGTCGCCAAAGCCCCGGAAGTCGAGGTCGCCGGAATGCGAATGGTGATACGCATGCGTCGTTTTCCAGTAATGGTAGGGGGTCAAAGTGAGACACCCTAGGAAAAATCCGACGCTGTCGCGGAGCTTCTTGGACTTGAAGTAGGAGCCATGCCCGCAATCGTGCTGGATCATGAAAAGACGGACGAGAAATCCGGCCGCCGGAATCCCCAGCAGAAGGGTCAGCAGATAGCTGACATCGAGGCTCAGCCAAGCCAAGATCCAAAAGCCGAAAAAGAGAGCGAGGGTGGTGGTGAGCTGCAAAGCGCTGGAGCGGTCATCCGCGCCCTTGAAAGGGTCCACCATGCGCTTGTAGTCTTTCGAGGTCTTCGGTTCGGTTTCTTCGTGAACTGTCATTCGGTATGCCTTATTGTCTTCCTTTGAATGCGCGGCAAAGCCGCGATGGGCACCATCACAACCTTCCCACGGTAAGGCTGAAGAGTCACCACAGGGTGGGGAAGGATGCCTAGCCCTTTCTGAACGATCCGAATAATTCAGCGCCGTTCTTATTCGAACGGCCATCATTCGCATCTGGCGCCACTTACTCTCCCAGCAAATGCCGTGCGAGCCCCGAACCCGCTTGCGGCCGGAAACTTTCCCGGTGAATAAAATCCCCCGCGAACCGGTAAAGGGTTTCCAACCCAAAGCCCCCCCGGTTGCCCCTCAACAACCCCCGGCTTCAGCCGCACGAATCTGGACCGATGACGAATCGACGACCCCAGCACCACGCGCCCTCAACCGCCTCATCCCTGCGCCGAATTCTCTGCGCCCTTCTGTTCGCGTTCGCAGCGTTTCCAGCCCCGGCCCAGGAAGTCTATTACGATCAGTTCGATTGGGGCGCCGACGGAGGCGACATCAACGAAGACTTCTGGAACCGATTCGGGTCCTTCAGCGGCTACTTCCCGAACGAGCCGCAGCCGCCCAACGAAGGCATCCTCCAACTGCGCCGTCTGGACAATGGCATCTCGCGGCGCGGAACTCAGCCCCTCACTCCGCTCCTTCCCAGCCTCGACTACACCGTCCATGCCCGGGTCGAAATGGCGGAATTCACCGACACGGCGGGCGAGCGAAACGCTGAACTCGCTCTGCGTTCGAACGGATCGGAGGGCTATTTGCTCACCATCGACGGCGGAAACGACGTCATCCGTCTTCGGCGCCAAGGGGGCGATTTCACCGACTTCCTCGACCCGGTCCCCCACCCCATCGTCCCCGGCGACGAATTCTTCCTCAGAGCCACAGTCGAAGGCACCTCGCCCACGATGCTGCGGGCGGTGGTGTCGCGCCAGCGCGACTTCTCCGATCCCGTGGCCGAATTCACCCACAACGAAACCGAATGGCAGCCGCTCGGCGACCGCATCGAGCTGATCGGGTTCACCCAGACGGACGGCCACACCTTCGACTGGGATTACTTCGCCATCGGATCGCCCGATTATCCGCATTCGGTGGACGACTGGAACCGCACACTCTACACGAACGCGCCGGAGGAGCCCATCTCCGGCGACATCGGCGACCTCGACGCCTACGAAGTTTACACCACCGGCGTCCTCCTGATGTCGGGCGAGTCCAAAATCCGGCTCCTGCCACGGCTCGACAAGACCATCCGGGTAGACCTGGCGCCCCGCGGCGAATTCCCCCCGGAGCACTCCTACGCCGTGACCCGCACCGACTGGCCCGCTCCCGATTTCCGGACGATCGAGGACCCGGACTTGGTCCTCGAAGGGCCCGGCTGGCGCGTCCGAGTTAGCACGTCGCCGCTCCGCCTGACCTACGAGAAGCCCGACGGCGCGGTGCTGCTGCGCGACAATCCGAGCGAGTGGATCCTTTTCGGCCCGGACTATCGCAGAGTCGCCTTCGAACTGGCGCCCGATGACAACATCTATGGCCTCGGCGAGCACTCCACCAACGGTGCCGGCGGCATCAACCGCCGCGGGCGGACCTACTACCTCGACAACCGCCACGAAGCGCCCTCCTTCCTGATGTGGGCGTTTTGGGTCAGCAACAAGAACTACGGCGTCTTCATCGACAATCCCGCGGAGGCCACGATCTCCTTCGGCGGCGAGGTCCAAGAAGCGATCACCTACGAGACCGAATTCGGCGAGCTGTCCTACTACGTCTTCTTCGGCGACTCGATGGGCGATGTGGTGGATCAGTACACTCAGGTCACCGGCCGGCCCGCGCTGGCGCCGCGCTGGACCTTCGGCAACGTGCAATCCAAGTACGGGTACACCTCCTTCGCGGAAATCCAAGGCATCGTCGACGGATTCCGCGACCGTCAAATCCCCCTCGATGCCATCGTCATCGATCTCTTCTGGTTCGGCCAGCCCTACATGGGGAACCTCGAGTTCCAGGATACCCCCGAATGGGCCAATCCGACCCAGAATTTGGCGGGCCTCCGCGAGCAGGGAATCAAGACCGTTCCCATCACCGAACCGCAGATGACGACCTTCTCTTTCAATATTCAGGAAGCCTACGAGATGGAGCTGTTCACGCGGGACAGCGAAAACCTGATGCAGATCCCCGGGCAAGACCTCGGCTGGATCGCCCCCGGCCCGATCTTCATCCTCGATTTCACCAACCCGGACACGCGCGAGTGGTGGATCGGCAAGCATGAGAAACTGATCCGCGAGTACCAGTTCGACGGGTTCTGGCAGGACCTCAACGAGCCCGAGGGCCTCGTGAACGAGATGATGTTCCACGATGGCCCGGCCCGGGCGGTGCACAATGTGCTGGCGCTCGAAATGAACCGCTCGCTGAACGAGGCGATGGATCGCTACGCGCCCAACAAGCGCCCCTTCATCATGAGCCGCAGCGGCTATGCGGGCATGCAGAAATACGGCGCCAGCGTCTGGAGCGGCGACGTCCAGGCCCGGTGGGACCACCTGGAAGAGCAGGTCGCCATCGCCGCCAGCATGGGCCTGGCCGGCGTGCCCTACTGGAATTCGGACATCGGCGGGTTCAATGGAAAGCCGACGCCGGAGCTGTACCTGCGTTGGTGCCAGTTCGGTTTCTTCAATCCGCTCTATCGCCCCCATGGCGCCTTCAGCGATCGCGAGCCCTGGCGCTTCGGCGAGGAAGTCGAAGCGGCGGTGCGCGACCTGCTCCGGCTGCGCTACCGGCTGATCCCACACCACTACACGATCGCGCGGCAGTCCTACGAAACTGGCGCCCCCATTATGCGGCCCCTGGTCATGGACTGGCCGCAAGACGAGCGGACCTGGAATCTGAACTCCCAGTTCATGTACGGCGAGTCCCTCATGGCCGCACCCATTACCGCGCCCGAAGTCCCCGGCCGCTCCGTCTATCTGCCCGAGGGCACCTGGTTCGACTGGTTCACCGGCGAGGCTCTCGTCGGGGGCGGGGATGTGGACTTCCTCGGCGGTGCCGCCGACTTCCCGTTCTACGTCCGCGCCCCCGCCATCATTCCCTTGGGGCCTGAGATGATGACCTCCGACGAAGCCCCCCTCGACGCCATCACCCTCCGCGTCTACGCCCCCTATCCGATGAACGCCGAGGGGCGTCTCTACGAGGACGATGGGCTGACGAAAGACTACCAGCGCGGGATTTACGCCGACACACTCTTTCGCGCCCTATGGCGCGGAACGAGCCACTTGAGTCTCGACATCGCCGCCCCGGCCCAGACGGTGGCCGGCATGCCCGCGATTCGCGCCTACGACCTTGAAGTCCATGGACTGAACCGCGTCGAGGGCGTCTCCGCCGACGGCCTGGAACTTGCCCAGGACGCGGTGCCCGGCGCGCCCGGGCCGGGCTGGACCTTCGACGCGGACGCGCGCATTCTGCGGGTGCGCCTGGCCGGGCGCTCCGTCACCCAATCCCGCGAAGTACTGATTCAGACAGACCGCCTGCCATGGTCCGGATGGATCCTCAAGTAGCCGCCTCCGGATTCGGGTCGCGCCCCGACGCCAAATCGGGCAGGAACGTAGTCGCCGCGCCACCTCCTCAGGATAAACCGCCATCATGCAACGCCAGACGCCAAAACCCTGCACCCCCGAAGACTTCCGCGAAATCGAGGACCGCGAGTTGGAACCTTTCTTTCGCGAAATCGCCGACCGCTTTCTCTCGCGCCAGAGCAATCAGTTTCTCCTGACCGGCAACGTGTCGGACCTGTTCGATGGTCTCGGGATCAGTTGCAGCGCCGACGAACCCGACAACGCACACCGCTATGTGGGGCTGGAGCGCTACCTGGCCGAACGCCTGGAGCGGCGCGGGCGCCTCGTCATCACCTACAACATCGCCCGCGGCATCGACTTCGGCGTCGAAACCAGCGACAAAGCCCGCCGCAACGAATGCTACAACGCCCTGCGGGAGTTCTACTCCAAGGCCGACCGCCTCGGCGCCATGATGAGCCAGAAGGACATCGACAAGCGCGCCGCCAAGTTCGACCGCTCCGTGGTCGAATCGCAGGTCTACAGCTTCCTCACGCTGCGCTTCCTCGAGGAGCTTTGCCTCCTCGCCCGCCAGCGCCGCGAAGGTCCCATCTCCGGCGGCCTCACCATCATCGTCAAGCACGCCGAAATGCTCCTGCCCGACGCCCCCCTGGCCCAGATGAGCGACATCGACCGGCAGAAGCTGACCCTCCTGACCGAGTGGTTCACGGACCCGGAGTTCCTCGAAAGCAACGAGCAGGTCATTCTCGTGGCGCCCACCATGGCCAGCATCCACGAGACGCTGCGTCGTCTGCCCCACATGAGCATGACCGGCGTTCCCCTGCCGGACGAGGACTGCCGGCGCGCCTTTATCGAATGGTATTCCGGCCAATTCGGTCAGGAGTTGAAACTTCAGCGCTCGAAGAAGGAGCTGGCCGAATTGACCGCCGGCATGACCCTGCTGACGATCAAGAACCTGTTCCTGCAAGCCTCCTACCGCGACGGCGAAATCGACGAAGCGGACATCCTGGAGCAACTCAACCGGCTGCTGGTGAGCGAACTCGGCGACAAAATCGAAATCGTCAAACCGGCCCACTCCATGGACGACGTGGTAGGCGCGACGGCCTTGAAGGCGGAGCTGAAGCGCGTCAAGGCACTCCTGGACACGCGCGATCCCAAGGTCGCGCCCGTCGGAATCCTGGTCCCCGGCCCCAACGGCGCGGGCAAGACCTTCGTCTTCGAGGCTTGGGCCGCCGAGTGCGACCGGCTCGTTATCGTGCTCAAGAACCTGCGGTCGATGTACTTTGGCCAGACCGACGCGATTTTCGAGAAACTCCGCTCGGTCCTCGAAGCCCTCGGCAACGTCATCATTTTCATCGACGAAGCCGACACGGTTTTCACCAAACCGGGCGGCAATACGCACGAAACCGAGGCCCGGCTCTTCGGCAACCTGATCAAGATGATGGGCAACCCACGCAACCGGGGAAAGATCATCTGGCTGCTGCTCACGGCGCGGCCCGACAATCTCGCGCCGGATTTGAAACGCAGCGGCCGCGCGGGCCTGCACCTGCCTGTGTTCGATCCCGAGGGCGATGACCGCCGCGCCTACATCGATTTCATCCTCAGCCGCGCCCAGTTCGATCCCTCGGAACTGACGGAAGCGCAGCGCGACGCCATCGAGGAGCGCACCAAGGAACTCTCGCCGGCGGACTTCAACGAAGTCGTCGTCGAGTTGCGGAGCGAACGCGTCCTGACCGGTACGCTGACCTTCGAGCAGGTCGAGTCCGTCATCGGCAACATCCTGCCGAGCCAGATCGCCCGCCAGCGCCGCTGGCAAACGCTGCAAGCCTACATGGAGTGCTCGCGAAAATCGCTCATCCCGCCCTCGCTGGCCGACAGCACCCGCGAGAGCGTCGAGCGGGAATTGCAGAACATGCGGATCAACACCTGATCTGCGGGTTGATGGGTCCACAGCGGGGCGCGAAGAATCCAGCGCTGGCTGAGGTTCCCCCCCGACGCGGCGATCCCCTCCGGACCTCCAGAGGAATGTCGCTTGAAGAATTCGGTGGGCGCGGTTTCTGCTCCCGGCGAGAGACGCCTTGCGGCAGGGGCCGAACTGCGCCTCTTCTGCCGCCCTGATCACTCGCCCGTCCCCGGAAAAGGATTGCCTGCCATGAAACTCCGCCAACCTGTCGCACTCGTCGGTCTCAACCGCACCCCCATCGGCAAAATGGGCGGTTTCCTCGCCGGGTTCGAGCCTCAAGACTTGCTCGCTGCCTGCTTCGGCGTGTCCAAGGCGGGGCTCTTCGGTGCATCTCCGGGCCTGATCTCCCAGTTCCATCGCGCCTACGCCACCGAAATGATGGACGAGAAACTGCGCAAAGAAGACCCCGGCGCCACCCATTACGAGCGCCCCTCGACCCGCCACGAAGCCACGCACATGGTCGCGGAATTCGAAGGCCTCGAGGCGTCCCTCACCACGCCGGAGGAAATCATCGCCGGCAGCGTGCGCAACGGCACGGGCAACATCGCCCGCGTCGCCGGTCTCGCCGCCGGATTCCCGCAAGACGTCCCCGCCATGACTATCGACCGCCAGTGCGCCAGCAGCATGGAAGCCCTCGCCACCGCCTGCGCCAAACTCAACTCCGGCATGGCGGAGAGAATTCTCGTCGGCGGAGTTGAAAGCTCCAGCCGCGCCCCCTGGCTCTACGACCGCACGGCCCGGCCCTACGCCTACGCCGCCCCCGCTCCCCATCGCATCCGCATGGCTCCAGACGACGAGCACGACCTGCCGATGGGCGAGACCGCCGAGATCCTCGCCGACGAATACGGCATCCGCCGCCAGGAAATGGACGCCTACGCCGTCAAGAGCCACACCCGCGCCGCGGAAGTCGCCCTCGCCGTCTGGCAGAAAGAGTACGGCGACACCTACCGCTGGCTCTTCGAAGAAGAGAAAGACATCCAGACCCTGGACATTCCCAAAGACGAATGCATCCGCCCGGACACGACGGTGGCCAAGCTTTCCAAGTTGCGGCCCGCCTTCCGCCCAGACGGCACCGTGACCGCCGGCAACAGTTCGCCGTTGAACGATGGCGCCGCCTCCTGTTACGCGCTCTCGCGGGAATTCGCCAGCAAACAGAACCTCGTGGTCGACGCCTGGGTCACCGGCGTCGCCACCGTTGCGCTGGACCCCCGCCGCATGGGCATGGGTCCGGCCTACGCGATCCCCAAGCTGCTGAAGGAACACGGCTTGCAGATGGACGACATCGACCTCTTCGAGATCAACGAGGCCTTCGCCGCTCAGATCCTCGCCGTTCTGCGCCAGATGCGCAAGGACGGCTACGAAGTGCCCCTCGACCGCCTCAACGTCCATGGCGGAGCCCTCGCCCTCGGTCATCCCATGGGCGCCACTGGCATCCGCCTCATCGTCACCCTGGTCAACGCCCTCAAAGCCACCGGCATGCGCACCGGCGTCGCCAGCCTCTGCATCGGCGGCGGCCAGGGCATGGCGATGCTGGTGGAGACGCGGCTGTAGGCGGGGGAGCTGGAGGGCCGATCGATCCCCATGATCGAAGAATGACAGCGACCGGAACCACCCCTGTTGAGGTGCCGCCGGCTTTTGCGGTTGCGGGCGGAGGCGGGGGTTTGCTTTGGTCCCGCGTCTGGAATTCCGGCGCTTCGCCGGGGCTCCAATCCGCTTGAAATCAGGCTTTCATGGGCAGACGCCGTTCGCAATCCAGCACGAAGAATTCTCCGCCGCCCCGTTCGGCCAAGGACGCCCGCCGCGCCGCGGTCTCTAAGGGTTCGGCGGCGCCCGCGCCGGAATCGAAGAAGCCGGCCCTAATCGCGGCGGAAAAGAAACGCGCCGCTCAGGAGCGCAAAACCCTCTCGCCCAAGTTCTGGATCGGGCTCTACATCGCCGTGTTCCTGATTTTCCAGGCCGTCATCATCGGCGCCACCATGGTCACCGGCGGCAAGACCCGGGAAATGCGCAAGATGCTCCTCGAAGCGGAGCGTTTCGAGCAAGCGGAGCAATGGGACCGCGCCATCGCTCAACTCGAGAAGTTCGCCAACCGCGAGGAATTCCGCGGCGCCTGGGAAAGCGACAAGTTCCTTCGCCGTCTCGGCGAAGCCTACTTCGAGGCGGAGAACTTCGAGAAGGCGGCGCCGCTCCTGGAGAAAAGCGCCCGGTTGCAGCCCGAGAACAATCCGGAAACTCGCGCCATGGCTGGCGTGTCTTACTGGAACCTGGGCGACCGCGACCGGGCCATCGCTCTCCTGAAGGGCGAAATCGACAAGGGCGACGCGGCCAACGAATTGGCCAATTATTACCTCGGCGTTCACGAACTCGAGCAGGGCGATCCCAAGGACGCCTTCGCCCGCTTCCAGGCGCTCGACGATCCGGACAAGTGGAGCGACAACGTGAAGACCGCCCGCCGGGAAGCGGAAGAAAAATTCTTCGGCCCCGCCCGCGAAAGCGCCAAGGAGTTGCTCGCGAAGGTCAAAGCCGGCGACGCCGAACCGCCCCGTACCTCCTCTTCCGACAGACCGACGACAAGAACGGCCGAAACCCGATGAGCCAGACATTTCCTTTCCTGCCCGATCACAACGACCTCCAGGAGGTGCGCTACGGCAAGGTGGCCGGCCTGCGCGAGGCGGGCTTCGATCCCTATCCCGCCAAGTTCCCCATCACCCACACCGCCGCGGAAATCGTCGCCAACCCCGATGCCTTCGTCGACAAGGAGGAGGTGGTCGTCAGCGCCCTGGGCCGTGCCATCAACATCCGGCGCATGGGCAAGGCCGCCTTCTTCCACCTGCGCGATCACACCGGTCAGATCCAGGTCTTCCTGCGCATGCAGGACCTGCCGGAAACCGCCTTCCAGCACTACAAGGATTTCATGGACCACGGCGATATTGTCGGCGTGACTGGCGTCGCCTTCATCACCAAGACCGGCGAACTCAGTATCAAAGCCAACGATCTCAAGCTGCTGGCCAAGAACACACGGCCCCTGCCGGAGAAGTGGGCGGGCCTGACGGACAAGGAATTGCGCTATCGCCAGCGCTCGCTGGACCTCGCCGTGAACCCGGACGTGCGCGAGGTGTTCAAGACGCGCTCGAAGCTCGTCAGCGGAATGCGCCGGTGGCTCGACGATCAGGACTTCCTGGAAGTCGAAACGCCGATGATGCAGCCGCTCTATGGCGGCGCCTCGGCCCGGCCCTTCGTCACGCATCACAACGCGCTGGATATGACGCTCTACCTGCGCATCGCTCCCGAGCTTTACCTCAAGCGTCTCGTCGTCGGCGGCATGCACCGCGTTTACGAAATCAATCGCAACTTCCGTAACGAAGGCGTCAGCACCCAGCACAACCCCGAGTTCACCATGCTCGAATTGTACGCCGCGGGCTGGGACGCGCGGGACATGATGGATTTCGTGGAGCAGTTGCTTCAGGCTTCCTGCCGCGCGGCCACCGGCGGCACGGAAATCGTCCTGCAGCGCGCTGGCGAAGAAGGCGCCCGCCACGATCTGGCGAAGCCTTTCGCCCGCCGCACCATCCTCGATCTCGTCAAGGAGCACGCGGGGCTGGACCTGCACTGGAGCATGACCCGCGAGCAGGTTATCGCCGCCGCTGGCCATCACGAAATCCCCGATGGCATCGGATCGGGCGACGCGATCATGCACCTGTTCGAGGAGTTGGTGGAGCACAAGCTGCTGGAACCGACCTTCATCATCGAGTTCCCCAAGAGCCTCTCGCCCCTGGCCAAGTCCAAGCCGGATGACCCGGAAGTGGCCGACCGCTTCGAGCTTTACATCGACGGCATGGAGATCGCCAACGGCTACAGCGAGCTGAACGACCCCGCGGAGCAGTACGCGCGCTTCAAGGAGCAAGTCGAGCGGCGCAAGGGCGGCGACATGGAATCGGTCGGCGAGGTGGACGAGGATTACATCCGCGCGCTGGAAATCGGCATGCCGCCGACCGCTGGCCTCGGCGTGGGGATCGATCGCTTTGTGATGCTGGCCACCGGCAGCCCCTCAATCCGCGACGTCATCTTATTCCCGTTGATGCGCTCGAAGGGTGCGGCGGATGCTGGCGCCAAGGATCAGCCGCCAACGGAGGACGCCTCATGAGCAAGAAAAAGCAGCGCCGCAAGAAATCGACCGGTTCGGGGCAAAGCCGTTCCAAACGAGCCCTCTATCTCAGGATCGGGATCAACAGTCTGGTCATTGGCTTCCTTGGCTTTATCGTCGCCGTCGCGGTCGTTTCCGGGGCCGAGGAAGAGTCCACCCGGCTGCTTGTCGGCCAGGCTTTGGAAATCATCACCAGCGCCGCCATCATCGCCGGCATGGTCTTGATGGTGATGGGATTCATCACCACCGCCGAGGCGGACGTGGACCAGGTCAAGGGCCGGCACTGATCCCGCTTTATGGCCGCCAAAGCGCTCCTTTCCATCGCCCCCCTTGCCAAACAGCGAACTCTGTGGTGACCTTCCCCCAAATCGACCGAAACCAAGGATGGGAAGGGGCAAATCGGATGAAACGAATTCGGCGGGCGACACGGGAGAAACTTTTCTCCCTTTCGTGGAAATTATGTGCTTTCGGCGGGATCATTCTCGCCATGGGATTTGTCGCGGGTGGAGCGGGCGGCGGCGATACCGCCATGGTCGGCGGCAGTCTGATGATTGCCGGCGGCGGAATTTTTCTGCTGGGCGTCTTGCTCTACCTGGCTTATCGCGGCTCGATCGTTATGAACGAGATGGCCAAGCGCCGCGACCGGGCCCGCGTGCGGGCTCACCGCGAGCGCCGCGCCGAATCGCGCGACGATCTTCTCGCCGGCAGCTAAAACACCAACGGAATTGCATCATCCATGTCCCATCCCAACGCGGCGCCGACAGCTCCGCGCTCCTCGTCCCGCCGGGGCCCGGCCTACGAACTCCTTGCCCGGCTCGGCGGTATCGCGATGGACTTGCTTCTCCTCGCGCTCTTTCTTTTTCTCGGCGTCGCCACCCTCGATGTCCTCATCAAGATCATCGTCCTCGTCGTCGGCTACGCCCAGGCCCCGGACCCTCGCCTCGTCGCCGATGGGCTCTTCCCGAACTGGGACCCCAAACGTCATGTGAACGACTTGCGCGACCTCGGCCTCGCCGTTGCGATCGCCGTGGCGGCCGTCTTCGCCTTCCTCGGCGGCCTCAGAGCCCGCCGCTATCTCCTGTCGCGAGTCATCGACGCCAGCTTCGAGAGCTTCGTCTCCAAACGCTACCTCATCTCGCGCTCCAGCGGTTCGCTGGTCAACCTCATCACCGTCGTCTCCGTTCTTGGCGTCAGCGTCGGCGTCATGGCCCTGGTCGTTGTCATCAGCGTCATGAACGGTTTCGATAGCATTCTCGTGAAGCGCATGATGGGCGTCTTCGCCCACGTCGAGGTCTGGCCGCCCTTCGCTGGCGAGGACTTTGAGTTCCCCGCCGAGGACGCCGAACGCATCATCGAAATCGTGGAAGGCACCGACGGCGTCGTCGCCGCCGCGCCGCTGCTCAGCCGCCAGACCTTCTTCCAGGCCGACACCGGCATCGGCGAAGAGAAAGTCGGCGCCCTCCTGCGCGGCGTCGATTTCAGCCGCGAACACAAAGTCACGGAAGTCGCCGCCGCCGACAGCATCCTGGCTGGCACGGGAAACCCCGAGTTCCGCGAAGTCCTGCTGGGCAAAGAGTTGGCGCGCAAACTGCGCGTCGACGTGGGCGACAAAATCTACGCCCTCGGCAAAGTCCGCCCCACCGCCCTCGGGCCCAAGGGCGCCATCCGCTCCCTGCGCGTCGCCGGCGTCTTCCAGACCGGCATCTACAACGTGGACGAGAACTTCGCGTACGCCACCATGGCAACGGTGCAGGACCTCTTCCTCGCCGAGGATCAGGTCGGCAGCATCCACATCCGCATCGACGAACCGGAAAAGGTGCAGGTCGTCCGCGCCCGGATTCGCGAGAATCTATTCGAAGCCTTCGGCACCCAATCGGTCTTCACGCGCACCTGGGACGAAATCAACCCCGAGTTCTTCGAAGCCCTCTGGATCGAAAAGGTGGCCATGTTCATCATCCTGCTGCTCATCGTCATCGTCGCCTCGCTCAACATCATCGGCACGCTCATCCTGGTCGTGACCCAAAAAACCCGCGAAATCGGCATCCTGAAGAGCATGGGCGCCACCAGCGCCATGATCCTGCGGATCTTCCTCTACCACGGCTTCTTCATCGGCGTCGTCGGCACCACCCTGGGAACCGCCTGGGGCCTGTGGATTTGCCGGTTCGTCGACCGCGACATCGAGAAAATTTTCCAAATCCCCTCCGCCGTCTACCTCATCGACCGCCTGCCGGTCATCGTCGAACCCGGCGTCATCGGCTTCCTGGCAGGCTGCGCCCTCCTCATTTGCCTCCTCGCCGGCATCATCCCCGCTTTCAAAGCCGCCCGCATGGACCCGGTCGAGGCGCTGCGCTACGACTGAGGCACGCCCCGCGCGGTTGATGGCCGCCGCCGGGATAGAGGAATGTCCCGGCGAGGTGCCGGTTTCTGATGACTTCGAGTTTGGGCAAATCGCTGGCGACGAGCGCGGAACGATCCGACAAGCCTAACGGACGACCACCTGACAAGTGATCGGCTCGAGGCCCGGCTTCTTGCCCGTGATGAGGATTTTCGAGTACTTCGGCACCGAGTCTTCCGTGACGGGAATTGTCATTTGCAGCCGGCTGACGTAGTGGTCGGAATGGTGAACGGTTTCGAGAATGGCGGCCTCGTTGGCTGGCAGCGATTCCTTGTCCGAATGGCGTTTATAGAAAAAATCCCAGCCTTCCGGCTTTTCCTCTGTCGTGAACTTGATTGGCAGGACCAAGTGGTCGCCCGGCCGCCTCTCGAAGAAGGGGTGCTCGTATTCGATTTCGTTGGGATAGGAGCCCACGCCGTAGGCGTCGATCAGGTGGATCGTTTCCTCTCCGTCTTGGACGGCGGCAATCATCACCTGGGCCACGTATTGCCCCCGATATACCGTAAAATCGACCTCAAGCGCCATCTCCCCGCCCGCTGGCAAGACGGCCTCGCTCCAGTTCGTCATGTGGCAAGGGCAATTGGTCCGAACGCTGGAAATTTCGATATTTTCCCGCCCCGTATTGCGGAAAACAATCTTTCTCAACACGCCGGTTTCCGGAATTCCCACGCCCAAGTCGACTACCTTAGGGAAGATAACGAGGTTTCCCGAGTGAATCGCATTGGATGTCGCTTCGGGCTGCGATTCATTATTCTCGACGGATTGATCCGCTGGCCGTAACTTGAGCGCGCTCAGCGAAACGACCGAAACGGCGAACAGGGAAAGAACCAGGAATAGGGGCGAGGCGCTCTTCATCGCACTATTTCTTGCCGTTCTGGAATTTGGGGAGAAGGAAGTGGGCGGCCACGCCGAGAGCGACCAAACCCAACCCTATCAGGAAGATCGGCCAGTTGCCACTCCTGGCAGGAGACGGAGTTTCGCCAGTCGCCCTCTCCACCGGAAGCAGAGCACTCGGCGATGGCTTCGGCATGGGAGACGAACGCTCCTCGAGGGCTTGCTCCGTGGCCGCGCCCTTGGACGGCAGGTCCAAGTCGTCGAGAAATTCCCCCGGTCGATTTCCTCCGACGACGTCCGCGCCGAGCGCAGAGGCCACCGGATCGCCGATCTTTTCGAAATGGTCCGTTTCCTCGTAATACACGGTGGTGCCAATGGGGAATTCGATATTGAAATCGGCGTTTTCTTCGGCGTTGTCGTACCAGACAAAATCCTTCAGAACGGCGGTTGCCTCGACTTCACCGAGCACAGATGTATTTTTATAACTTGCAAACCAGAGGCGATCACCTTGGACTTCATGAAAGGAGAAATTGTCCACCCGGCAAATCAAAAGACGTTCCTCCCATGGACCGACGTACACCTCCAGTCTGGTCGGAAGATATGGGTATGTTTTGGAGGCATAAACAATATAAGAATTGTTTTCCATGAACGGGTTGTTCGGAAAGGATATCTTGAAACCCTCATCGGCAGTCTCCTCGACAAACGCTCCGGGAACCGAAATCAAATCCCATAGGTAGCCGCGAAAGTTCCATGTCTTAGGACCGAACAAATGCCACTCGGTAATGTCCATCGACGATTCCGTGTAGCCCGTGCGGACCGCGCCCGACATCGGATGTGTGAGAGGATCGCCGTATCCCCGGGTGTATTCGCCATCGTAGGCAGCGACGTTCTTCTGGATCAGGGTGCTGGGGTCTTCGTTTTGATACATTTCGGACGAATAGAAGAGACGGTCTCCGTTGACGCGAATCTCTGTGGAGAGAACCACATAGATTTCGGAGCTATCGTCCAGTTTGCCCAGCGGCGCGGACTTCTTGAGCACCAATCCAGAGAAGTTAGCGTCTTGGGGAAAGGTCTCTGCCCAGGCCTTCTGTATATCCTTAAGGGTACTTCCAAGTACTCCAGAAGGAGCCACGACAATTGCGACAATTATGGTGGCGACTCGAAGTCCGCAGCAAAAAGCTGGAACATTTGGCGGGAAAATGCTTCGCATCGCGACTGACTCTTTATTCCCAGTCCGAGGGGAGGATGGATTCAGGATGTCCTACTGACGCCGTGATTAGGTGCACGCCGGAATGTTGCACCCGCCGACAGATTCGATTAGGTTACACCCGCCCCTTCCATTGCAGACCCCCTTGATCTTATCTCCACACGGCGTAAACCCATCGTCATAACAGGTTCCATTACCTTCCTTGCAGAACTTGCCCAATTGGTTCCCACCTGTGCAAGCGTAGCAGGGTTTTCCATACGGTTCGGGTATGCCTGGATCGTCCTTCGTGCAAATGCGCATTCCTACAGTTGGGCCACAATTTTCGCCACCATTCGTACAATGATGGCCATTCAAACACGCGCTGGCGGAAACCGTCGAGGTGAGGGCGAAAAAGCAGACGAGACAGCCTGCGGCGACGAGGAGGGAAGGAAGGGACTTGAGGAAATTCATCGAAAATTCTCCCGTTTTTTTTGTTTTGAAGTAATTGACGGTGCCTCACTCTCGCCCAAAAGCAACCCTTTTTTTTGGCGGAATCGCCCCTTCGCCCCTTGGACTTCCGCGCCGCCAGCCGCCGCCCCACTGGCCGGGTAATTCCTCACAGTAGGACACAAACGCTCCGGTTCGCGGTCTTGCAACGCGGTTGCCTCGCGGCCCATCGTTTGCCTAACGCCGTGCCGGGCCGATTCGCGCCCGCACGTCCTCAGTTGCAAGGAATCGCCCCGGATCATGGCCTCCGCCCCCGTCTCCCAAGAAAACCCCTTTCGCTCCGAATCCAGTTCCCGGCGTCCCGGCGAGCCGCCCGTGGTGATCGTTTTCGGCGCGACCGGCGATCTGACGCAGCGCAAGCTGGCGCCCGCACTTTTCAACCTGATGCGCGATGGCTATCTGCCGCCCCATACCGTGATCCTGGGCGTGGCCCGCCGGCCCCGGGGCGACGATGGCTGGCGCGAGGACGTCCGCGAGGCTCTCCGCGAGCACTCGCGCCGCAAGCCCACGGCGGACGAGGAGCGCGAATTCCTCGCCCGCGTCTATTACCAGCAGCTCAATTTCGGCAATTCCGAGGACTACCCGGCCCTTCACGAACGCGTCGCGCAGCTCGAGAAGGACCTCAACCTCTCCGGCAACCGCCTCATCTATCTGGCCACCGATCCCCAGTTCTTCGAGTCCGTTCTCGACGATCTCGCCAGCACCGGCCTGGTCCACAAGCCAAGCTCCAAGGGTCCCTGGACCCGCCTCATCATCGAGAAGCCCTTCGGCCACGATCTCGACAGCGCCCGCGAACTCAACCGCCACGTCACGAAAGTCTTCGACGAAAGCCAAGTCTTCCGCATCGATCATTATCTGGGTAAGGAAACCGTCCAGAACATCCTCACCTTCCGGTTCGCGAACGCGATCTTCGAGCCCATCTGGAACAGCCAATACGTCCAGGACGTGCAGATCACCGCCGCCGAGGACCTCGGCATGAGCGGCAATCGCGGCCAGTACTACGACACCGCCGGCGCCCTGCGCGACGTGGGCCAGAACCATCTCCTTCAACTCCTCAGTCTCGTGGCGATGGAGCCCCCGGCCAGCCTCGACGCCGAAAGCCTGCGCGACGAGAAAGTGCGGGTCTTGCGGGCCCTGCCGAAAATGACGCCCGAGGAAGTCGCCGCCCGTGTCGTCCGCGGCCAGTACGGCCCCGGATCGATGAACGGCAAGGAAGTGAAGGGCTATCGCCAGGAAGAACGCGTGAACCCCGAGTCCGTCACGGAAACCTATGTGGCGCTGCGGCTGAACGTGAACAACTGGCGCTGGGCCGGTGTGCCGTTCCTGCTGCGCGTGGGCAAGCGCCTGCCCAAACGCGCCACGGAAATCGCCGTCACCTTCAAGAAGCCGCCCCACCAGATCTTCAACGACGCCACCCAGAGCAACACGCTGGTCATGCGCATATCCCCCGACGAAGGCATCTCCATCTCGTTCGAGGCCAAGCGTCCCGGCATGAGCATGGTTCTCCAGAACGTGAAGATGGATTTCCGCTATGGCTCGTCCTTTGGCCAGGCCACGCCGGAAGCCTACGAGCGCCTCATTCTCGACGGCGTCGTGGGTGACGCTTCGCTCTTCACCCGCTCCGACGAAGTCGAGCGCGCCTGGCGCCTCGTCACCAGTATCCATACCGCCTGGGCCGAGGCCCCGCCCACCGATTTCCCCAACTACGATGCGGGAACCTGGGGCCCCCGTTCGGCCAAAGAACTCGTCAAGGACCTGCCCGGCGGCTGGCGCCGGTTGTAGGCGGAAGGACCTCATCATGCCCGCACTCTCCTCTCAGGAATTTGTTCCGGGATTCCCCGTGACGCTGAACCCCAACGCCATCGAGGCCAAACTCGCCGAACTCTGGGACGTGCGTGGCGGCCAGGACGAAGCGGGCGACGGCGATGGCGGCGTCACCCGCATCACGCTGGGGAACCTGCTGTGGCTCGGCGGACCCGAGCAAATCCCCCAGGTCCGCGACGCCTTCCGCCAACTCGTCACCGAATACCCCTGTCGCCTCTTCCTCCTCGAACGCCACCCGCAGGCCGATGGCATCGAGGCCCGCGTGAACGCCTACTGCTTCCTGACCGGCGGTCAGCGCCAAGTCTGCTGCGAAGAAATCCACCTGCGGTTCAACGAGGACTCGGCCCGGCACTTGCGCGGCGCCGTTCTGCCCCTGTTCGTTTCCGATGTGCCGACCACCTTGTGGACCCGCGGGTCCGGCCTCGGGCTCCAGGAAGACATGCTGACCAGCCTGCGCAAGTCCGTCGATTACCTGGTCCGCGACAGCGCCCACCTGCCCGATCCGGCGGCGGCCCTGCGGGAGATGGCGGAGTGCCCGAAGAAAAGCGGCAGTTGCCCCGTCGTCGATCTCTCCTGGTTCCGCTTCGAGCCCCTGCGCCAGCAAATCGCCGGCGCCTTCGACGATCCCGGCGTTCGCGCCAACGGCTGCCAGAAGCCCCGCCTCCACATTCGTTTGGCACCTTCGAAAAAGGACCCCACTTCCAGCTTGACGGTCTGTGCAGCTTTGTTAGCGGGTTGGGTTGCGTCACGATTGGGCTGGGAATGGACCGGCGGCGCGGGTTTTGTTTCGCAGGCGAATCCGGTCGCTTTCGCCATCGAGTGCGATGAGACAGCGGCCACCGAGGAGGGCGGGTTTCTCGAATTGGTCCTGGAAGTCCCCGGTTTGGGAGCCGTCTCGTTCGGCAAACAGCACGAGCAACATCTCGCCCGCCCTCTCTCGGACGCACAAGCCATGGGCCTTGCCTTGACGACCAGACACCGCAGCGGAAGCTTTCGAGATTCCGCGGCGGTGGCCTGGCGAATCCTTCGGGATCGCCCCAAGCCAGGTGCCTGAAATCCGCTCAAACCCCGAGGAGCCGCCTCAGTGATCATTTACTGCTACGAAGACCCGGAGATGCTCGCCGAAGCCGCCGCCCGCATGTTTGTCGAGGCCGCGATGGACGCCATCCTGGATCACGACAGTTTCAACGTCGCGCTCTCGGGGGGCTCCACTCCGCCCGTTCTCCATCGCCATCTCGCCGACTCCGAATACTTCACCCCCGAAATCATCGCCAAGTCCCGCTTCTTCTTCGGAGACGAGCGCTCCGTTCCCCCCGATCATGAGGAATCCAATGTCAAGCTGGCGCGCGACACCCTCTTCCGCCCCTGCGACATCCCCCGCGAACTCGTCCACGTCCCCAATGGCGGCTCCGACAACCTCGAACTCGAAGCCCTTCGCTACGAAATCACCATCAAGCGCCATGTGCCCCTCTCTCCCGGCACCGGCATTCCCTCCCTCGATCTCGTCATTCTCGGCATGGGTCCCGATGGCCACACCGCCTCCCTCTTCCCCGGCACGGCGGCGCTCCATGTCCCTCCCTACCGCGTCTTCGTCTCCAACGAAGTGCCCCAACTGAACACCCATCGTCTGACGATGACCTACTCGGCGATCAACGCGGCCTCTCACATTCTCATCATGGTTACGGGCGAGAAAAAAGCCCCTGTCATGCGCGAAATCTTCGACCCCCAGCGCCGAGAAAACGTCACCAACCCCTATCCCATCGAAGGCGTCCGCGGCAACGGCTCCAATGTCATCTGGCTCGCCGATCACGCCGCCATCTCCCAATTTTCCCAAGAACAGCTCGATTATTTCTCGATCGATATTCCCGTCAAACAAGAAGAGGTAAGCGAATGATGTCTGCACCCAAGGCGGTGGGCACTCAGAAGTTCGGCGTGATCGGTCTCGGCGTCATGGGCCAGAACATCGCCCTCAACGTCGAACGCAACGGCTTCCCCGTTTCCGTCTACAACCGCACGACCTCCAAAATGGAAGAGTTCGTCGCCACCCACGGCGAAGGCCGCAACCTGATCGGCCAGGCCGAACTCCAGGACTTCGTCGCGTCCCTCGAACGGCCGCGCCGCATCCTCATCATGGTCCAAGCCGGCAAGGCCACCCAGGCCGTCATCGACCAGATCGCCCCGTTCCTCGAAGACGGCGACATCCTGATCGACGGCGGCAACGCTCACTTTCCCGACACGGAACGCCGAGCCAAGGACGCCGAAGACAAGCCCTACAACTTCTTCGGCATGGGCATCAGCGGCGGCGAGGAAGGCGCCCTCTGGGGCCCTAGTCTCATGCCTGGCGGCGCCCGCTCGTCCTATAACGATCTCGAGCCGATCCTGACCAAGATCGCCGCCAAGACCGACAGCGGCCCTTGCGTGACCTGGTGCGGCCACAACAGTGCCGGCCACTTCGTCAAGATGGTCCACAACGGCATCGAGTACGGCGACATGCAGCTCATCGCCGAGGCCTACGACATCCTGCGCAACCTCGGCGGCATCGAGTCTGGCGACGAGATGGCCTCGATTTTCACGGACTGGAACGACGGCGAACTCCAAAGTTTCCTGATCGAAATCACCTCCCAACTGGTGAACCACAAGGACGCGGAGACTGGTGATCTGCTGGTCAACAAGATCAAGGACGCCGCCGCGCAAAAGGGCACTGGCAAGTGGACCAGCCAGGCCGCTCTCGATCTCGGCGTGCCGATTCCCACCATCACGGCGGCGGTCGACGGCCGGCTGATGAGCGCCCTCTTCGACCAACGTCACGCCGCGGCCAAGGTCCTCAGCGGCGTCAAACCCGCTACGCTCAGCGCTCTCGACAAAGCCGCCTTCGTCGAGGACGTGCGCCTCGCGCTCTATGCCGCGAAGGTCTGCTCCTACGCCCAGGGCATGGCCCTGATCGGCAACGCCAGCAAGGAGTTCGGCTACGAAACGAACCTGGGCGAGACGGCCCGCATCTGGAAGGGCGGCTGCATCATCCGTGCGGTTTTCCTGGACAAGATCAAGTCCGCCTTCGATCGCAACGCCAGCCTGCCGAACCTGATGATGGACGCCGAGTTCGCCCAGATTCTCCAGAACTGCGAAGCAGCCTGGCGCCGGGTCGTCACCACGGCGGTGAACAGTGGCCTCGCGGTGCCCGCGCTGTCGGCTTCGCTGGCCTACTACGACACCTATCGCCGCGCCCGCGGTCCGGCCTATATCATCCAGGCCCAGCGCGATTTCTTCGGTGCCCACACCTTCGAGCGCCTCGACAAGCCCGGCTCTTTCCACGAAAACTGGACAAGCTGATTTTTCGGCACCTGGGCCAAGTACGTTTCTTGCCTTTTCCGTCGGCAGCGAGGTCTTCATCCATCCCCGGATCGGACCTCGCTGCCGACGGCTCGTTAAGCGCGCCGGCTTGTATGAATGCCCATGGAGGCTCCCATCATGTCGAATAGAAAACAGACCATAAAGCCGATCCTTCTCTCCCTCACCGCCCTGATCGCGCTGTGTGCCCTCGCGGCGCCGGCCCAGGATCAGGACCGGCCTCTCCTGCCCCCTCAAGAGGGCAAACCCCTTCAACTGACCACGCCGACGCAGCAGATCCAGGAACCCGCCGGGATGGACCTCGACGACAGCAGCTTCATCCTCGGTCTCGATTCCGTTCTGGCCCAGGAGGAAGACCTGACGATTTTCTCCCGGCTGCTCAACAAAGCCCAGATGCGCAGCGAGCTGAACACCTTGGCTCCCGTAACGATCCTGGCGCCTTCCGATCAGGCGTTCCTCAATACCGACACCAGCGCCCTGGAACGCATTACGAACGATCGCGAAGGCCTCCGGCAATGGCTTCGCGCCCACCTCGCGGGCGATGTGGTCGATCCGCAGTCCTTGGCGCCCGGCCGCACGGCCGAAGTCGAAACCGAGTTCGGCAACTCCCTGATCATCCGCACCGAGGGCACGACCTCCTATGTCGGCAATGCCGAGGTCACCCAACTGCTCTATGCGCAGAACGGGTTGATCCTGGTGCTCGACCGGCCGCTCTTCATGCCGGGGGCACCAAACCGGCCCGCCGCTCGAACCGCCCAAACCCGGCCGGACGACACCGGCAGCACCGCCACCCAGTCCATCGCGGCCACGCTGCGCGTTTCCCGGAACCATCAGGTTCTCCGCGAACTGCTGCGCAAAGCCCTCCTTGACGAAAAGCTCGCCACGCCGGAGGTCGAACTCACCCTCTTCGCACCCACCGATGCGGCCTTCGAGAAACTCCCGCCGGAGGTTCTTCTCGCCCTTTCCTCCAGCCCCGCTCAGCTGCGCAACGTGATGGCCTACCACATCGTGGATCAAGCCCTCGCCCCCGAGGACCTGTGCGGCGTCGACTTCATCCCCCCCAATTCCGGCGAACAGCTCCAGGTGCGCAAGGACCGGGGCGAAATCGTCCTCGGCTCGAAAAGCCGCATCCAGGGCCAGCCGGTACTGACCCGCAACGGCATCGTTTACGCGATCGACGACGTCCTCATGCCCGCCCGCATGGTGGCCGCGCTCCGCATTGAGGCCCGGCGAACCCCCGCCCCCGCCGAGGCCGCGGAGGATGGCCAAGCCGGTGCCCCGAACGAGGCCCCTCCGGGCGGTCTCCAGCCCGCGCCTGCGGGACCGGCTGCCTCGCCCGCGGACGTCCCCGACGCGCCTTGACCCCCTGCGGCCCGGCGGCGATTCTCGACGCCCATCTCCCTCGCCACCGCCCGCCCCTCGCGTCCGGTTCGCGCGTCTGTTCCGGGTTCCGCCTCCATGAAAATCGCTCTGCAAATCCCCCACGCCCTGCCGGCCATCGAGCTTGTCCAGCGCCTCGGACTCGGCACCGTCCAGCTTCGTGTCGGCCCCGGGTTTCCCCTCGATATGGGCGACCGCACGCTGGCGGACGTCAAGGTCGCGGCCCGGCAGTTGAAGGACCACGGCCTCACCGTCGGCGCCCTCGGCTTCTACCGCAACATGCTGGCGCCCAACCCCGCCGAACGGGAGGACGACCTGATCCGGCTCCACAATACGATGCAGGCGGCTGAGGTCTTCGAGACCGATCTGATTGGCGTCTTCGCCGGCCGCGACCCGGACAAGACGCTGGAGGACAATCTGCCGGAATTCGAGCGCGTGTGGGCGCCGCTGGCCAAGACCGCCGAGGACCGGGGCGTTCGCCTTGCCTTCGAGAACTGCACCATGCTGCGCGGCTTTCCCCCGCGTGGCATCAACATGAGCTGCACCCCGGCGATCCTCGACGCCATGTTCCAAGCCGTCGATTCCCCCGCCCTCGGCATCGAATACGACCCGAGCCACCTGATGAAGCAGATGATCGATCCGGTGCGTTTTCTCCAGCACTTCCGCGGCCGCATTCTGCACGTCCACGCCAAGGACCACGAGGTCGTTGCCGAGGAGCTTTACCGCCATGGCCGCTTCGATCTGCGGGCGTCGCGCGATCGCTTCCCGGGCTTTGGCCAGACCGATTTCGCCACCATTGTGGCGGAATTGAAGGCCCAGAACTACGGCGGCCCCCTGACCATCGAGGCCGAGCGGGACCCGGAATTCACCGACGACGCGGGCCGCGAGCGCGGCCTCAAGCACTCCGTGGCCTTTCTGTCGGGGCTGCTCTAGGCGAGCCTCTTCGCTCAGTCCTCCTCGTCCTCCGCCGAGGCCCCGGGCTGGGTCGCGACGTAGGCCGCCTGGGCCTCCGCGAAGAGCGGAGAAGCGTCCAGCTCGGCATCGTAAGCCCGGATCAGCAACTCCGCCATGGGCTCGGTCAAGCCCGCTCGCATCAGCGATTGAAGGAGCTGGCGCAGTGCCGCATCGCGCATCTTCTCCGTCACCGGCCGGCCACAGCGGGCGCCGTCGAGGTCCAGCAGGGCGTACTTCTCCAGTAGCGGCGCGTCCTCGTCCGCTCCTGTGCGATAAATGTGGTCGGTGCGCCAGTCGCCATGGAAGACCTGGCGGCCGTGCAGCTCCCGCGTCAGAGCGCCGAGGTCCTGTAAGTCGTTGTCGGACAATCCTCGGGCCTCGAACAGGTCCGCCATTGGCAGCCAGCTTTCCGGATAACCGCGCGTCGCCAGCCACGACAGCCACTGCCCGCGCCGGGCGTAGAACAGGGGCTCGGGGACGATGACGCCGGTGGCGCGAAAACGCTCGGCCATGCGCCATTCGCGATACGTTTTCGGTCCCAGCAGCACGGCGGAAACTTTGCGCTCGAAGGTGCGGGCCAGAGCGCGTTTGATGTAGAGCGTTTCGCCGCGAAAGGGCACCGCCACCACGAGCCGTGACCGCGACCGCTTCGCGACCTGCACGTCCGGATCGACGGGCCGCTTGGCCTGCACGTCGGCCCAGGAAATGGACTCCGGCAACAACTCCTCGTACCCCGGGCGGGCGAAGCCGCGCAGGGTTCCACGCTTGATTTTCACGGTGTTGGCTGGGCGGAAAAACATGAAGGGGCTTGCTCCAGGGACAAGCCAAGTCAAAACCACTCGCATGAGCCAGCGCAAGCCTTCCCCCCAGAACGATCCCCGCGACCCGGCCTGGCGCCCGCCGCTCGACCGCTCCCTGCCTTGGCCGCCGGAAGGCGCCGTCGATCACCCGAACCTCAAGGAGTTGCTCTATGCGAACCTGACCGAAGGGCAGACCGTGGTGGACGTGGGCTGTGGCACGGGGCCGTTCGTGTACGAGGATTTCGCGCCCCGCTTCATCGCCTTCGACATGTTCGAGCCCGACAACCGCGACGGCCTCAAGGCCGGCCGCGACGAGTTTCGGCTGGGCAAGCTGGACGCCTTTCCCATCGAGGACGCGAGCGTGGACGCCGTGGTGCTGGGCTTTATCCTGGAGCACGTGGAGAAACCCGAGGCGTTTCTGCGCGAGGCGGAGCGGGTGCTGAAGCCCGGCGGCTGGTGCTACGTGGCGATCCCGAACGGGTACTCGTTGGAAGACCGCCTCTTCCGCCTCGCCACGAAAGTCGCCGGCAGCCAACGCGGCCCGCACATTCAGCGCTTCTCCTTCGACAGCTTTCGCGCCCTGGCGGAGGAGAACACGGGTTTGCGCTTTCAAGCGTGGCATTTGCTGCGGGCCTCCTGGATGTGGATGGCGCACCCGAAACTGCGCTGGGCGCGGGGGCCGTGGCTGGGACTGCTGCGGGCGGCGGGGGTGGTGGGCGTGGATGGCTTCGCGGGGGCGAACTTCCAGGTGCTGCTGAAGAAGAATTAGCCGCGGATGAATGGGATGGATAGGATGGGATTCTTGATGGACGAAAGTCTGTTTCAAGGAGGAAAGCCAGTGACGGCGAAATCTTATCCCATTGATCCTATTCATCTGCGGCCAATTCCTGCGCGAATGCGCGTTGCGGTTTCGCCTGCGCTGCGCTAGCCGTTCCGCATGCAGACCGAGCCCACGCTCCGCATTCTCACCTCCCGCAATATCCTGCTGCTGCTGGCCAGCTTTGGCTTGTATGCCGGGATCATGCTGAGGAATCCGTTGGCGGCGATGGTGGGATTCGTGGCGTTGGGCGCGCTGCTGCGGTCGGGGTGGCAGGCCTTCCGGTTGCTGCGGGGGATGAAGGTCCGGCGCGAGCACCACTCGCGCGCTTTCGAGGGCCAGACGCTGCCGGTGACCCTGGAGATCGAGTCGGAAAACCGCGCCGCCACGTCCATGCTGCTGGTCGAGGATGTTTTTCCCCCCGGCGCCAGCTACAAAGTCCGCCACCTGGTGGAGGACCCGCTGCGGCGCGGCGAGACGGCGAGCCTCGGCTACCTCGGCGAGTGCGTGCACCGGCGCGGGCCCTACACGCTGGGGCCGGTGCGGTTCGAAGCCCTCGACGACCTGGGGCTGTTCCGGCGCCAGCTCTTCATGAATCATTTCACCAACTTGATCTTGTACCCTTCCGGGGCTGAACTGCGGGTCGCGCAGGTCCTGGGCGAGGGGACCCTGCCCCACGTCGGCGTGCAGACCACGCGCCGCGCGGGGCAGAGCGAGGAATTCGTGGGCCTGCGCGAATACCGCGTCGGCGACAATCCGAACGCCGTGCACTGGCGTTCGAGCGCCCGCACCGGCGATCTGAAGGTGAAGGAGTTCCAGGAGGAAATCACGACGGAGGTGACCGTGTTCCTGGATCTGGGGCGCATGGGGCTGACGGGCCTGGGCGATCAGACGAGCGTGGAGTACGGCATCAAAGCCGCCGCCAGCCTGGCCAAGCGCGCCATCGAATTGTCGCATCACGTGCAGCTCTTCGCCATCGGCGGCGACCGCGTCGAGCATATCCCCACCGGCAGCGGCAACAATCACCTGGCGGTGATTCTGGACCGGCTGACGTTTATGAAGGCGGAGGGCGACGTCGATTTCCCCGCCGAGGCGATGCGGCGGCTGCCGCTGCTGAGGCGGGGGGGGACGGCGATTCTGATTCAGGGCGTGACGACCATCGACCCGGACCGGGCGGCGATGCTGGTGGCGGCTTTCGCCCAGCGGCGCATTCTGCCCATCATGGTGCTGGTGGACGACCGGTCGTTTATCAAGCTGTACGCGGAGCAGGAAATTCGTCATGTGACGGCTCTCAGTCTGGAGGAAACGGTGCGGCACCTGACGCTGCTGGGGGCGCGGGTGCATGTGTTGACGAAGGCGAAAACGCCGCAGGACGCGCTGACGGAGGGGCTCGAAACGGTGTTCCTGAGCCGCATGACGGCATGATCGACCAGACCGATTACCGCCCCCGGTTCCGCCTCGGCGCCACGGTCTGGCGGGCGGTGGAAACCGCCGCGACCTGGGTGGTCGTCTGCTCGGCGCTGTTCGCGCTGCATTGGGGCAGCGGCGAGACGTACCTGTCGCTGGCGCTGTACATGGCGCTCTGCGGCATGGCGTTGCTGCTGAGCCTGGGGTTGTATTCGGTGCTGCTGGACGCGATGGTGCAACTCAACTACCGCGACAAGTTCGTTCTCTTTCTGGTGCATGTCGGTGTCATGTTTCTGCCCATGCTGGTGGGCTATCGGGGGGTGTTCCAGGCCTTCGGGGCGCTGCTGGCGTTTATGTGTCTGCTCAAGGTGCAGCGAGTCACGCTGGGGCGGATCCTGATGGTTTCCTCGGCGATCGTGTGCGCGTCGGCGCTCTTTCCTCCGTTGCCGCCGATGCCGGTGGTGGCGGCGTTCGCGCTGGGGTTGCTGGTGGCGATGCGGGCCGACCATGTGTTCGCCCGGCTGGATCGGTACACGTTCCAGGGCGGGCTGCTGCTCTGGCCCGCCGTGATGGAGCTGTTCCGGTCCGCCGTGCTGCCGTGGGCGTTGGGCGTGGGCGGGTATTTCGCCCTGGACCACTGGTGGGGCGGACAGACGCGGACGCTGACCTTCAGCACGCCCCAGGCTTACGAGTTCACGAATTCGGCGCAGACCTTCGACATCACGAAGATGATCTGGGAGTTGTTGATTTTCGCCGCGCTGGTGGCCGCCTGCCTGGGCGTGATCTACTGGCTGGACAAGCAACTGCGGTCCGAGAAATCCGGGGAATCGCTCGCGGAGGAGGGCCTCCTGGGCGTGCGGGAGGACCGGCGGCGGCGCCCGCGGGGGGAGCGCGCCGAGCCGGAGCTGTCCGACGGCGCCGGAGCCCGGGCGCGCATTCTCCACCGCTTCCGCCAGTTTACCGCCGACATCGGCGAAGCAGGCTACGAACGGCAAAAAGGCGAGACGGCGCCGGAGTACCTGGCGCGGTTGCTCACGAGCCTGACGGACCGCACGCTCTACGGCACCGAGTCGCGCAGCGGCGGGCCCGAGGCGGCGGCGGTGCTGGGGCCGTTCCAGAAGGCGGCCTACGCCCGGGAGAACGACGCCGATTGCGGTCTGACGGAGGCGGACGCGACGGCCTTCGCCGAGGGCCTGAACGCCCTGACGCCCCGGCTGAAGGAGTCCCTGCCGATGCAGGAGCGGCGCCACGCCGTGCGCGACGCGCCGGGCGGGGGCTGAGGGGTCTTGGGCGGGATGAAGAGCGGACATGATGTGGCCTCCGGAATCGGTTGGCCAGCGGCGGCGGGTGGCGCCAACCGCTGACGCCAATCAGGAAAACACAGGCGCTTCGGTTTGTCCCCTCATGTGGCAACTATCAGACAAGATAGACAAGATACACTTGTTGCACTTATGGGCCTTGGCGGTGGCTGGGGGGGGACGCAGGCTGGAGAGCCTGCGCGACATTTGGGGGTGGGTGGTTTGGGCGGTGGAAACTCGGCTGCCCAAGTCAAAGAGTTTCAGGTCTCTGGGAAACGCCGCAGGTCACGGCCGGGACGGCCGTGGTACCCTTAAAGAAACGCCCGGAGAGCGGCGGGGCTCTCCGGGCGTGGGGTTGGATGCGATGGGGGCTTGGTAAGCCAGTGCGGGCTTAGCCCTTGATGTTGTAGAACGCGGCGGGGCCGGGGTAGATCGCGGCCGTTTCCAGTTCTTCCTCGATGCGGAGAAGTTGGTTGTACTTGGCGATGCGGTCGGAGCGCGAGGCCGAACCGGTCTTGATCTGGCCGGCGTTGGTGGCGACGGCGATGTCGGCGATGGTGGAGTCTTCCGTTTCGCCGGAGCGGTGGCTGATGACGGCGGTGAAGCCGGCGCGCTTGGCCATTTCGATGGCGTCGAGCGTTTCCGTCAGCGTGCCGATTTGGTTCACCTTGACCAGGATCGAATTGGCGCACTTCTGCTGGATGCCGCGGGCCAGGAACTTGGTGTTGGTCACGAAGAGGTCGTCGCCGACCAGTTGGACCTTGCCGCCGAGGCGGGCGGTGAGCTTGGCCCAGCCGTCCCAGTCGTTTTCGTCGCAACCGTCTTCGATGCTGATGATGGGGTACTTCTCGCAGAGGTCGGCGTAGAGGTCCACCATCTGGTCGGAGGTGAACTCTTCCTTGGTGGACTTCTTGAAGACGTACTTTTTCTTCTCCTTGTCGTAGAACTCGCTGGAGGCGACATCGAGGGCGATTTTGATGTCCTCGCCGGGGCGATAGCCGGCGTCCTTGATGGCCTGGATGATGGTGTCCAGGGTTTCGGGAACGGTGGAGAGGTTGGGGGCGAAGCCGCCTTCGTCGCCGACGGAGGTGTTGAGGCCCTTGCCCTTGAGGACTTTCTTGAGGGCGTGGAAGATTTCGGCGCCCATGCGCAGGGCTTCGCGGAAGCTCGGCGCGCCGACCGGCATGATCATGAATTCCTGGAAATCGACGGTGTTGTCCGCGTGGGCGCCGCCGTTGAGGATGTTCATCATGGGGACCGGGAGGGTCTTGGCGTTGAAGCCGCCGATGTATTGGTAGAGGGGAAGGCCGACGCCTTCGGCGGCGGCGCGGGCGACGGCCATGCTGACGCCGAGGATGGCGTTGGCGCCGAGGTTGGACTTGGTTTCGGTGCCGTCGAGTTCGAGCATGCGCTGGTCGATGAGGACCTGCTCGGTGGCGTCCATGCCGATGATTTCAGGGGCGATCTTGCTCATCACATTGTCCACGGCCTGGGTGACGCCCTTGCCGAGGTAGCGGCCCTTGTCGCCGTCGCGCAGTTCGAGGGCTTCGTGTTCGCCGGTGGAGGCGCCGCTCGGCACCATGGCGCGGCCCAGGGCGCCGCTTTCCAGCAGCACCTCGACCTCGACGGTGGGATTCCCGCGGCTGTCAAGCACCTCGCGGGCAATAATGGATTCGATCCGAGTCATGTGAGTCCGTGTCCTTTGTTTAGATTGAGCGATTCAATCGGGGAGGAAGGGTGGGCGAGGGGCGGCGCGGGGGGCAACGGGTTTGTCTGGAATACGTGCTGCGTGCTGGGTGCTACGTGCTACGTTCGTCGAAGCTGAGAGGTTGGTGCGTGAGGACTTACGCCATTGGGTAAATGAAAGTCATCCGCTATGACCCACAGAGTTAGTGTGGGAAAGGTCAGCTGTCGGCGTTGTTTGAGGATGGGAATGGCGGCTTGAGGGTGCATTAAGGATCTCGTATGATTAACAAGGCCATGCATACTTATGCCCTAACCATACCAAGAGATGATTGGAGTGGACCTTTTTGGCAGTAACTGAACACTCATAAAAATCTCGTCTGACCGAAAATCTGCCCAATTGATTGAAATTCCCCACGAAATCCACCAAGTACTTCTCACCCGTCTTCAATATATTGATCGTGGTTGGAGTAATTTGAACATCTCGTGCTGAAGATGCAAACCTCATGCACATTCCGTCCACGCTTGGTCCGGCGATGAGATAGATTTGGCGAAGCGACCGCCCTCCGATATCCTGAGCTTGACCACCAATGAATGCAAATCCTCCACCCATATACTGGCCAACGTGGGTTTCCCAATCTGATGGAACTTCATAGAGCCCGGTCAATGCATCGAATTCCGTATCCTTGTATTTCCCATTGTAGTTTCCGGGAGCGTTGTACTTCGAAGGGTCATCCATCTCCTCCAGGACGATCTGTTGATTGAAATCCTGCAATCCATCCACGACTCCATCATTGTTAGTATCGCTATTGACTGGGTGGGTAAAATAATGCCCCTCATAACCAGGATCGTCGTCCACACGGAAACAATATCGATACTGGATATACTCGACGTCATCCAATGGAGAAACTTCTTCCCCTCCATTGTAATGCAAAGGAAGCATCGTCAGCCAAACTCGAAAATCAAATTTTGCTTCGATGTCGGTTCCCTTGATAGTAACCTGTTGCCCGTTGTATATGGTGGAAAACTCTGGAATCGGAACCCTCACCCCCAACTCGGTGCCGTCCGGAATCCCATCAAAGTCTGAATCAGGCAGCCACGGCTGAACCGCCAAAGGGGATTGCCAATACTCTGCTCCGGCCCGGCACAGACCTTTCCCATTGTATTCATCGCCATCGGACAACCCGTCATCGTCCGAATCCTGATCCAGAAAGTCCAGCTTGATCAGCCGATCATTGACCACTTTCTCAAAGTTGATTTCAAACGCATCGGACAATCCATCTCGATCAGTGTCTTGCTCGTTTAATGGGAAAGATTGGGGATTTGTTGGGTCCGTCTCACCCAACTGTAGGAGGACTTGACCATCTTGATTCTGATCCTCGCCAAAAAGTGTGATCTGAATCTGACCTGCGGCAGGCGATTGGATCAATGCAATAACCAACAACGCATAGCCCAAATTAAAGATATTACCCATGGCAAGTTCTCCTACATGATGACTTAGCAGGTCCTCAACCTGCCACCACGTCAAGTCAATTTCACGCCCTCAATCCTGCCACGCGTGCCAATGCACCCGCTCGGGATCGGGATTGGGAGTTTCGGCGAAGTACACGGCGCTGCGCAGGACGTAGAGGTAGAAGGGATCGACCGGTTTGCCTCGGCGCAGGACCAGTTCGTCGTAGAGCGCTTCCGGGTCGCGGCCGATGAGGTCCTGGACGCGGGTGATGTCGATCTTGAGGAGTTCGCGGGCGATGGCCATGTCGATGCTGGGCACACGAAGCAAATCGGCCAGGGCGTTGTAGTCGGGGCGGGTCATCGGCGGCGTCTCCATCGCGTCCAGAATGGCGGGGATTTTCGGTGCAAAGTCCTTGCCATGGCGAGCCGCTGAATCGCCGCCGCGACGAGGACAAAAAGGACCGGTTCGATCTGGTATCGGAAGCGGTTGTTTTCGCCGACTTCGAGCAGCGTGCCGATGCCGCTGACGTAGAGGACGTTGAAGGCGAGAAAGAGAATCAGGAACTCGGACCCGGTGGGGCGGCGGCGCTCGCGGATCAGAGCCAAGGCCACGGCCACGCCCACGCCGATGCCGAGCAGCAGGTAGATGGGAAGGAACCAGCCGATTTGCTCGAGCCGGTGCTTGTCCTGGCGTTCGAGCCAGCCGTCGATTTCCTTGTAGTGAAAGGGCGAGGGGCCGAACTTGCCATAGACGATGCGCGCGTACCAGCGGGTGATGGGATCGACGGGGCGCTCGCGCAGGGCGATGAGAACGTAATCGGTGGCGGGTTTGCTGTACACGATGAGGGCCTCGCGGAAGGTGCGCAGGAAATAGCCGGGATCGTTGAGCAGAATGATCTTGGCGCCGCGGCCGAATTCGTTCGAGGCCGCGATGAATTGCAGGTGATTCATGTTCGCCGCGCCGGTGGCTTTGCGGTCGGCGTCGAGGGCGGGAACGCCAGTGGGCTCGGCGAGGGGTCGCGGCAGGTACGGGCGGTAGTCATCGACCGGCTCGAAGGTTTCGACGGCGAAGATGGCGGGGAAGTCGTCGCGGGTCAGGTAGGCGGCGAGTTCGTCCTGGGACATGTTGCGGACGGCGTACTTGCCGAGGCTCATGCCGAGCCAGGAACTGGAGGTGAATTCGCCAAAGAGGAAAGCATTCTTGGTGAAGAGGGCGAGGCTGGCCACCATCGGAATCGCCGCCAGGAGGGCGACGCGGCGCCATTTCCCGCGCCCCGCCATCCAGCAGAATCCCGCCGCCATCGGCAACAGCCACAGGAACGGGTGGAACATGCTGCGGGTGAAGATAAGCGCCCCCAGGAGCGTGAAGAGGACAAGGCCGTCGGCTACGCGCCAGCCCTTTTCGACAAAGCGCCAGGCGAACACCCCGGCCACGGCGATCAGGGCGGCGACGGGATAGGTGTAGAAGAGGTAGCGCTCGTAAATCAGCGCCGCCGGCGCGCAGCACACCAGCACCGTGACCGCCACGGCCCAGAAGCGGGTGATGCCGATGGCCCTCTGGAGCCCATAGAGCGACACGGCCAGGAGGACGCCGAGGAGGCGGTAGCTGAGGGCGAAGAAGCGGGTTTCCTGCCCCGGGAAGAGGTTCAGGATCGCCGCGAGGTAGGCGTTGAAAAGGGGCGGTTGGCTGTGCAGGAACCAGAGCGAGCGCCAGGGCGTTTCCCGCAGCCAGGCGGGATCGAGAAACTGCATCGACCAGGCAAGGCGCGTGTCGTCGAACGGCACCCCATTATCCCACGAATAGACCCGCCGCGCCAGAACCCAGCACACGCCGATGACGGCGAGGGCGACGAGGTCTTTCCAGCGCCAGAGGGCTTTGCCGCCGAGGCGGGTGAGGGAGAAGAAGAAACGGACGGGGTTCACGAATTCACCACAGAGGGCTCAGAGGACAGAGGTTGCACAGAGAGAGAGGGTTGCCACGGATTGTCACGGATAAGGAATCGGATGAGGTTACGTGAACGAGGTACTTCGACATTGTCCTTGAGTCTTCAGAAAATCACCACAGAGCCACAGGGGACACGGAGATTATTGGTTTTATTGGAGTTAGTAGGGGCATCGGAGAAGCCTTGCCGTTATCTGAACATCATTTGTGATCAATTGAAAGAAAGAGACTTCGGCGGCGGGCAGTGCGGCCTGTCTCTCTGTGGGGAAAGATCGTGGTGTCTTTGAGAGATGCTGTCGAATTCCTCTACCCGCCAATCAGGTGGCACGGGAAACCGTCGCTCCTGATGGCTTTGGCGGCCAGAGTGCGATGGACCGCTATTCCTTTTCAGGAGGCGCTCTCAATGAAAAAAGGCACGGAGGCCGCGGCCGCAACTGGAGGAATCTCTTCCTCCGTGCAGCCGTCAACCTCTGTGCCCTCAGTGCTTAACCCAGCTAACCAGCCAGTCCGTTAGACGGCGGCGGCGCGCTCGGCCTTGTACTTCTCGGCCATGTCGGTCAGGGAAACCGGCTTGTAGTCGCTGCCGTGGCCAGCTTGGCCGAAGGCCTTCATGCGCTCTTCGATCATGGCCTGCAGGGCGGTGCGGGCGGGCTTCATCCAATCGCGCGGATCGAACTTGTCGGGGGTCTCGAAGAGGACCTTGCGGACGGCGCCGGTCATGGCGAGACGGCCGTCGGTATCGACGTTGATCTTGCGAACGCCGCGTTCGATGCCGAAGCGGATGTCTTCCAGCGGAATGCCCATCGAGCCCTTCAGGGCGCCACCGTACTTGTTGACAATGTCCACGAGGTCTTTGGGAACGGAGCTGGAGCCGTGCATGACGAGGGGGTAGTTCTTGTAGCCGGCCTTCTCCAGGTTTTCTTTGATCTTGGTGATGCGCTCGAGGGCCAGGGCCGGCGGCAGGGCGTTGCCGTCCTTGTCGTAGCGCAGCGTCTTGTAGGCGCCGTGGCTGGTGCCGATGGCGACGGCGAGGCAGTCCACGCCGGTTTCCTGCACGAACTGAACGGCTTCGTCCGGATCGGTCAGGTGCTCTTTGTCGTCGAGGGCGATGCCGGCTCCGTGGCCGTCTTCGATGCCGCCGAGGGCGCCCAGTTCACCTTCGACGGTGACGCCGACTTCGTGGGCCATTTCGACCACTTCGCGGGTGACGCGGACGTTGTATTCGTAGGAGGCGACGGTCTTGCCGTCGGCTTCCAGGGAGCCGTCCATCATGACGCTGCTGAAGCCGAGTTCGATGGCCTGCTTGCAGGTTTCGGGGCTGTTGCCGTGGTCGAGGTGAAGGGCGACGGGGACGTTCGGGGTGACTTCCACCGCGGCTTCCATCAGCTTCTTCAGGTAGATCATCTGGCTGTAGGCGAGGGCGCCTCGGCTGGCCTGGATGATGACCGGGGCGTCGAGCTTCTCCGCGGCGGCCATGATGGCCTGGATCTGCTCCATATTGTTGACGTTGAACGCGCCGACGCCATAGCCTTTTTTGGCGGCTTCTTCCATAATCTGGCGCATTGTGACAATGGGCATGGTTGGGGGCTCCGTCTCTTGAACTCAAATTGCCGGGTACGTTCCGCCGGAGAAGGCGGAGCGGTCAAGGCAGATACGCACGTATGCCTCAGATATTTTTGACATATGCGATAAGTTTTGTCGCCAAAGGCTTCTTTAGGGCAGTTGGCCCTCGGCCATCCGCGCCACCGACAGCGCGTACTCCGAAAGGTAGTTCTCCGGAGGGCCGTTGATCAGCCATCGTTCCACCGCTCCGAAGACATTGGCGTCGAAGCGATGGATGCGGACTCGGCGGAGCGAGCGTTCGGTCAGCAATTCACCGCTCCAGGCGGCACCCTCGAGTCGTTTGATGATGAGTTCGCCGAGAAAGGCGCCGATGGTCTGGATCAGCCAGCGCCGCGCCGGCGTGTCGTCGGGCAAGGAGTGGGCGTCTTCGACGCGCCAGGCGTCGAGGCGCTCGAGGTCGCGATAGCCGGCGCGCTGACCGACGCGATCCTCGAAGACGTACTCGAAGACTTTGGCGAAGACTTCGGCGTTCTTGCGCTCGTTCTGGTTCACGATGTAGGGCGCGGCCAGGTAAGCCAGCTTGATCATCCGGTCCATCGAGAGGGCTTCCTCGATGGTGGGGGGCAGGGATTCGATGTCGTGAAAGAGGTGGATGGGTGCGGGCTGAAGGGCGCCGACGGTGCGGACCTGGACGAGCCAGTCGACGAAGTTGGCGATGTCCTGGGGGCGCCAGTTGCCGGCGTGGCTGGTCAGGATGAGGACTTCGCCTCCGCGGCGTTTCATGAGGGCCGGCAGGGTGACGCGGCGGTGCTTGGCTTCGGCGACGACTTGGTATTCGACGCGGTCGCCGGGTTGGGTCATGGCGGGAAGATTTTTGATGAGCAGTTCGGCGCAGGCGGCGACGCTGTCCCCGCGGGGCAGGAGGTCGATCAGCGGGGGCGATTTGCCCGTCATTTCGTCGGGGATGCTGGGCCAATCCATGTGGGTAAAGGGTTCGGTCTCTCGGGAGGAATGGGGGCGCTGTGCCGGTCTATACCTTGAGAGGGACGTTCTCGTCGGTCAGCGGGGTGAGCAGGCCGATCCATTCGTCGAAGGACTGGACCCGCTGCTCGACCTCGGGCTTCAAGGTGCGCTCCAGGGATTCGACGACCCGCTTGTCTAAATCAATACGATAATAAGAGAGCGGAGTGTAGCGGTACTCGCTGAGCGCCTCGAACAGTTCCATGATGGTGCGCGCCTGATACGGGAACGCTCCACGAGTCAGCGTGACATAGAGGGAGACGGCGAAGCCCCAGAGGTCGAGGGACGGTGTGATCTGGCTGCTCTTGAGGGCTTCGAGGGGCAGGAAGCGGGCCGAGCCGAGGGCGATGTGGGTGGCGGTCAGGCGTTCGCCGCCTTCCAGAATCCCGGCGATTCCGAAATCGACGAGAAAGGCGCGGCCCGTGTCGCGCTCGATCATGATATTGCTGGGTTTGACGTCGCGGTGGATGATGCCCTGATGGGCGATGCCCTTCTCGTCGGTCCAGCGGAACTCGTGGGCCGCCTTGAGGGTCTTGGCCACTTGCAGGAAGATGTTCGCCGCCACTTCCTGCGGAACGGTGCGGTAGGCGAAGAGGAGCTTTTCGAGGGAGCGGCCCTCGATGAAATCCATGACGAGGTAGATAAAGTCGAGATCGATCTGATCGGACCAGTCGTAAACGCGGGCGATGCCTGGCGTGCCGGCTTCGGAGAGCAGGTGCATGAGCTTGGCTTCGCGGACGAAGCGCTGCACGACTTTGGCCAGTTCCTCGGGGCTTTCCGCTTCTTCGACGAGCATTTTGGGGCGCAGGAGCTTGACGGCACGGTCGGTGGTGCCGTCCCTGGGTTTGGCGCGCCACACTTCGCCGAACCCGCCGGTGCCGATCCGGTGGTATTCGCCGTAGCGGCCCAGGAAAGCTTCCGAGAAGGCGAGCGGGAAGTAGGTGAATTCCTCGATGAAATTGCCGAGTTTGAGGTGCGTGCCGCCGCCGCCGGTGATGCGGGGAATGGGAAAGGCCACGGTGAAGATGGGGCCGCCGTGGCCGAGTTGGATCTGTTCGCCGTGGCGGATGAGGAGCGGTTCGACGACCGGCTTTCCATTGCTGAAGGAGCCGTGCTTGCTGCCGAGGTCGCGGAAGTACCAGCCCTGGGGCGTGCGCTCGATCTGGCCGTGATGGCGGCTGACCTGGGGAAAGCGTGCCGGATCGAACTGCACCTCGTTGTTGGAGGAACGCCCCAGCTTCACGACGTCCTGATCGAAGACGTAGGAGCTGAGAGCGTCGGGTTGTTCGGCAAGGGTGATGCAGATAGCCATGATCGGGATTGGGAGCGAGCGAGTGGGGGAGACTCGCGAATTCCCCAGAAATATCCTTTAGCGCGCCATATCTGAGGAAAAGTCATGGCGCAGGGGGCGCGGGGGGAGCAAGGAAACTTCGCGCTTCGGGAAAGAAGCGGGGCCTGGAAAAAAAAATCGCGCGCGCCGCATTTCGTGGTTGACCGGCGGGGGTCTGCCGTGGACAGTCCCAATCCGCTTGCGGCAAAACGGCGCAAGCGCCGCTCTCGGGCGGGTAGCTCAGTTGGTTAGAGCACCAGCCTTACAAGCTGGGGGTCCCAGGTTCGAATCCCGGTCCGCCCACCACCCGATCCGAGAGATCAGAGCACCGTTTTCAAACCTGCGGGGGCGTAGCTCAGTCGGTTAGAGCGCCGGCCTGTCACGCCGGAGGTCGCGAGTTCAAGTCTCGTCGCTCCCGCCATCCGTTTCCCCTCTCGGCATCCGTCGAGAGGGGATTTTTTCGTGCGCCGCTTCGTGCGCCCCCGCCCCGCCGCCAGCCCGTGCCGTGAGAGCCGGCCCGCCTGCCTCCCCTGGGCCGCCGCGTTCCTCGCGGGCGCGTTGTGCAGGCGCCATGTCCCGAGCTTCGAAGTGTTCGTTTTTTGCCTCTTTCCGCCTTTTGCTTGTGTCCGCTGTCGCTGTTCGTCCATTCGGAAGGGAGTGGCTGCCATGGAGGGACGCGGGGGAGTTGATTGGAGCGGGACGATCCGGCGGCCCGGAGTCCCATATTGTCGAAGAGGTGCCTGATGGGCCAACCGCTTACCAAACGATTCTCCCGTGGCTTCACTCTGATCGAGCTTATTATCGTCGTCGCCATCATCGGGATCATGGCGGCGATCGCCGTGCCCAACTATATCGAGGCTCTGACGCGGTCGAAGGTTGCGCGCTTCCGGGCGGACGCGCGCTCGGCCTCCACCGGGGTCGAGGCCTATCGGGTCGACTGGAGCATTTATCCCCCGGCGGACCGCTGGCCCATTCCCACCGAGTGCGACAGCTGGAGCCTGAGGCCCAATGGCCCGGGCCGCGGATTTCTCAGCCGCCGCCTCACCACCCCGGTCGCCTACCTCAACGTGGTCTTCCTCGACATTTTCCCCACGCCGACGGAAACCGGCACCTGTCTGCCGCCGAACCGGGCCTATATGTACTCGAATGACGAGCAGAACAGCCTGATTTTCAACGGCGTCAACCAGACCCAATTCGTCGGCTACGTGTACGAGTCCCTTCGCGAAGGCGGCACCTTTGTCGGCACCCCGCGGGAGAACAACAACGCCCTCTGGCTGATCGCCAGCCCCGGGCCGGACGCCGACCGCGACTTCGGTTTCGGCCGCAAGACCGACACCGGCGGTGTGGTGAACGACAATTCGGTGTCCTTTCCGGTTCATTACGACCCGACCAATGGCACCCAATCCAATGGCGACCTCTTCATGTTCGGCCCGGGCATCGGCTTCCCGTCCGATCGCTGAGCACCGCCCGCCCCTTTTTCCCTTCTTGTCGATCGAACGGAGGTTCGGCTTATGACTTTCGCACTGCAACGCATCTGGATGCTCTTCGTCATCATCGGGTGCATTCACGTTTTGTTCGGAGCCCTGTGCTTCGGTCTGCCGATGGCGATGCCCAGCGCCATCGAGCCCTTGCTGGGCGTGCTGTTCATCCTGACGGGTGCGCTGCAGATCGCCTACGCGCTCAAGTCCCGCGAACTCGGCGGCCTTGTCATCTCCATGCTCTCCGCCCTTGTCGTCATCCTCTTCGGCGCCACGATCCTCGTCCATCCGACCAGTCAATACTGGACGGCGACAACGCTCGTCGGGCTCTACCTGACGCTCAACGGGATCATCACGCTGATGCTGGCCATTCGGCTGCGGCAACGGGCGCCCTGGATCTGGCTGTTGCTCAGCGGCGTCGTCTCGCTGATTCTGGCCACACTGATCTGGATGGTTCTGGCGATGCAGCCCTTGGCCACGATCGCCGCGCTGGTGGGCATCAATTCGCTCTTCATGGGCTTCTCCACAATCATGTTCGGCTACGCGGCCAAGGCCGGCACCGCCGACAGCCCCGCCACCCTCGAAGCGGTCGGCAAGCTCAACGAAGGCGGCGAACGGCCCCGGGAGGCCTGAGCCCCGGGATCTTCCCCCTTACGATTTCGCCACCTCTTGCCGCTTACGGGATTAAGAGTTCCTCTTTGCCGGGACAACCTGCGGGGCGAAATATTTTCATCTGGAGATCGTTCAATTTCCGGCGGCGAATCGGATGATGCGTAATCTTCGCGAAAACGGAAACCTTGACAACCATCCCGAAATTCTAGACAGTAGCTGGTCGAGCCGAGTGTGAACTTCCGCGGAGGTGCCCGCTTGAGTTTTTCATTCAGGTTTCGTAATTGGTTTTGATTTTTTTTGGGGATTCCGTTGGGAAACCATACCCCCGGATTCTTCAGGTCTGCCTTCAGAAGGTCGATCGCCCTCGCACCGTCGAGGCCACCCAGATCGTTGAGAAGGTAAGCTTTCCATGAGCTACTTGTGTTTACTGCCCTACCTGCGCCAATTGGGCGATGTCGCGCCAGACCTTGCACCCGGCGACCTCGAGTCGCTCCGGGCCTTCCAACCCGAACGGGAACCCGTTTACGAGGCTGCCGCTGACGTTCTGATCGGGGCCGATGCCATTACGAGGCAGGCCGCCCATCTGGTCTGCCGCGTTTATCCGGAAATGGAAGAGCGATTCGGCGCAGACGCGGAGGACACATTGGCAGCCGACATGACCCGCCTGCTTCGCTCCGTTGTGCTGACCATGGTCCTGGACGACCGCGCGCTGCTTCAGCGCCACTGTCTCTACTGGATGCGCCAGGTGCTCGACGCCGCCGGCTTCGCGCGCCTCGATCCGGTCGTCGTGGCGGCCTTCAGCGTCCTGCGTCAACTCGTCGTGTCGCGGCTTACGCCCGAAGCCAGGAACGCCATCGAACCCTACCTCGACGACATGGTCGCCGTGATTTGTCGCAACGAGTTCGCTCACTGAACGCCCCGCCTTCCTCTCTTCCTCTCTTCCTGTCTTCCTTCCGCCCACTAGAACGGACGTGTCTCAATGTCTGAATTAACGGAATTCGAGAGGGAAGCGGCTTGCGGTTCCGCTGAAGTGGCGAAGGAACGAAATCGCCTTCTGCTGCGCCTCGCGCCCCAGGTCGCGGTGCCGAGCCACGAGGAGCTGGAGGAGTTGCGCCGCGATCATCCGGAACTCGACCTGGCCTGCCGGACCGTCGACCATGTCTTCGCGTCGCTCGACGCGATCGAGAAGGAGGTCGAATGTCCGATGGCGGCGTCGTGCGAGTTGGCGTGTCAGGGAACTTGCCCTTGCGGTCAAGGGTTCGGCACGGTTCTGCGGCATCTGTGTTTGTGTGCGTTGCTGGGCAACCCGGAATTGTTCCGCAATAACCTGTTGTTCTGGCTTCAGCAGATTATGACACAGCAATGCAGCTTTCAGGAGCTGCGCGTCATGCAGGCGTCGTTCTTGCGCCTCGAGGAGTCGGTCAATCGCCGCTTGCCCCCGGAGGGACGGGATTTTCTCCAGCCCTTTTTCCGGGAGCTGGCATGCTCCGTCCCCGATTAGACGGGTTGGCGGAAGATTTTCGGCGGTTCCGCAAAAGCCGGGGCCGCTGTGGAGAGACCCCGCGTTGTTTGGGTTAGACACGATGGCGAGGACCACCCTGATCCCCCATCCTTCCCTTGCACTTCCGAGGCTGTCCGGGCACATTGCCGGGCGTTCAAGCGTCGACGAACGCAGCGCCCCTCATCCGGCCAGGAGCGAGGGAGCGGGGAGGTTATTGTATCGTGCCGCGTAAGGCCAGTTCTTCGAGCCATGTGAAGATGATGAACGATCCCGCCAAAGGGAACGGATCGGTGTCGCGCCGCGGCACCGGAGTGCGCATCGCCCCGTCCTTGCTCGCGGCGGATTTCTCCTGCCTCGAGGACGCGGTCAAGCCCCTCAAGGGTCTCTCCGTGCGCTGGCTTCATCTCGACGTGATGGACGGCCATTTCGTGCCCAACATCAGCTTCGGCCCCGCGGTCATCGGCAACATCCGGCCCCTCGATCCGAATCTGTTTTTCGACGTGCACCTGATGATTTCCGAACCCCGCCGCTACTTCGAACGGTTCGTCGAAGCCGGCGCCAACCACATCACCTTTCACGTGGAAGCGGCGGGCCGAGACGAGTCGCCCCGGCTTCTGCGCGACATCAAGGCCGCAGGCGTGCAGGCCGGCATTTCCATCAAACCGGACACGCCCGTGTCCGCCATCCGCGATTGCCTGCCGGACGCCGACATGGTGCTGGTGATGACCGTCGAGCCGGGCTTCGGTGGCCAGAGACTGATCCCGCACACGTTGAACAAGGTACGCGAGCTGGTGCTGCTGCGCGAGGAGATCGGGCTGAACTATCTGCTCCAGGTCGATGGCGGCATCGATCCCTCCACGGCGCACCTGGCGGTCGCCGCCGGAGCCGACATCCTGGTGGCCGGCTCGTCGGTCTATGGCAAAGGTGGCGTGCGCGAAAACATCCGCCAACTGCGCAAGAGCATGATGCAGGTTCAGTAGCTTTCGACACGTCTTCACAAAACAGTCGAGTGGAGCCTTGATGAGTCCGCCCAGGACCTCAGGGATTCAGGCGGAAGGCCATGCGCCACTCGGCCATCTCTCCGGGCGCGATCACGGTGGCGCCGGGGGTGTTGATGTCGTTCACGCCGCCGTCCCAGGGTTCCACGCAGACGAAGGCGCCGCGCGGCAGCGACCAGATCTGGAGGTGCTCCATCGACTCGCTGTATTCCATTTCCAGAAAGCCGGTGCCGGGCAGTTGGAACATCAGCTTGGAGCCGGGGGGGCTGGGCACGCCGAAGTTGATCTCGCGGTCGTTGGTCACCGTGCCGCCGCCCGCGCCCTCGACGGAGGTGGCGAATTCCGGTTTGGCTTCCACCGGCAGGGGAAAATACGGGTGCCAGCCCGGCGAGGTGGGCATCGGCGAATCCCCGAGGTTCCTGGCCGTCAGTACCACCTCGACGCCCCGGTCCAGCGCCCGCACCGTGTAGGTCAGGCGGAAGGGCCAGGGATAGACGGCGCGGGTCGCTTCGTCGTCCGACAGGCCGAGGACCATTTCGCTTTCCGATTGGGAAACGACGTCCCAGGCTTTCTCTCGGGCGAAGCCGTGCTGGGGCATCTGGGTTCCCGAGGCCACCAGCGTTCCGTCTTTCAGGGCGCCGCTGAAGGGAAACAGGATCGGGATGCCGCCGCGCACGTGGCGGTGCGTTTCTTCGAACGACCGGCGGTCGAGCGTCAGGAGGTCCTTGCCGTCCACGACCACGCTGGTGACGAGCGCGCCCCTGGCCGGTGCGGTCCGCACGGTGGTTTCGCCTTGCCGGATTTCGATTTCATCGGTGGGTTGCATGGGGGCCTCGACGTCCACTTTCTCTGCGAGTGCATCGGCAGTAGAAGGGGAATCGGCGCAGGCGGGAGCTAGGAAAAAAGCGAGGGCGATCGTGAGGAATCGAACCGTGGCGAAACGAGCGGGCATGGGCGGATGGAGGGTCCTGGGAAAGAGGCGGGGGTGCGGGGTCACTCGTCTTGATCGCTGAAGCGAACGACGAACTCTTCTTTATCTTCCCCAGCGGCCGCCGGGGTGGGGGTTGTCCGGGACGCGGTGCGTTGATCCCATTGAAGATAACTGGAGAAGGCACCGTTCTCGCCGGTGCCATTGGCGGAGTCTTCGCCGGCGGGCAGGCCTTCGGCCCGGCGCGTCTGCCGTTCCACTTCGGCCGCGCGGTCCTCGGCGGTTTTGCTGCGTTCGCTCATGGGCCCGAAGATGACTTCCTTTGGGGCCGACTGCTCGTATTGGAAGGAACTGTCGGTCTGGCCGTTGGTGGTGTTGGTTTGCCAGCGCACGTTGGTATTGCCGCCCGCCGCGGCGTTCTGCATGGCGTCGATAAGGAACAGCTCGATCACCAGCATGGCGGGGTTTTCCGAGAGCTGGGCGCTGTGGCGCCGGACGAGCTGCACATCGGCGGCGGGGACGATGGCTCCGCCGTCGCGCAATTGGCGATAGGTGCTCAGGTCGAACTGCTGGCCTTGATTGTTGGCCTGCATTTCCACGATCAGTTTTTCCATCGAGGCGCTCACCTCGTCCCACAGGGCCCCCAGCTCCGGATCGCCGGAGTCCGCCGCGTCGTCCACTGCTTCCACCGTGTTGCGCATGATGTAGGCGTATTCGTCCGGCGACATTTCCGCTTCCCGCATGGTCTCGGCGAAGTCGCGCATCATGCCCGGTACGGCGCCGATGACGGTGAAGACATCGCCGGGGCCGATGTTGGGCTGCTGGCCGGTTTCGGCGGCCAGGGCGATTTCGCGGATGAACTTCACGTTCATGAACTGATCGAAGAGGGTCTGGCGGATTTCCAGGTAGTCCTGGAATCGGTCCGGGTCCAGGCTTTGCGCCTCGCTCGGCTCGACAAAGGGATAATCCGTATTCAGGGTCTGAATCTCCTGGCCGGCGGCTTCGATGCCCTTGGTCCAGGAATTGATCTTGATGCCGACGAAGGCGATCGCGCCGACGAACAGGATGGCCGCCAGCAGGACGAAGATTCCGCAGCCGATCAGCACTTTCTTCATGGGGATGTCCCTCCGCGAGAAGTCATTTGTATGGATGCCATCATTGACCCGCGCGGCCCAGACGGCAATCCTTTAACCGCATCCCCGCCTCTCGGGGCCGCAGGAAGACTTACTCGCCGCCATGACGATTTATTCACCCCGACTCGACGAACGTTTCCCCAGGGCGGGGGAGAGGCGCGCTCTTGTCAAGGTGTGTGGCCTAACGCTGGCGGAGGACGCTTTGCTGGCGCTGGAGTTGGGTGCCTCGTTCCTGGGCCTGATCTTCGCCGAAGGCACGCCCCGGTGCCTGACGCTGGAGGACGCCCGGGCGTTGCTCGGCGAAGTGCGCGCCAGGAGCGCCCGGCCGGTCCGGCCCTTCGGCGTCTTCGTACATGAACCGGTGGGTCGAATGGTTACAATCGTGCGCGAGTTGGACCTGGCGGCGGTTCAGCTTCACGGCGAGGCGCACGCCGACGAGGCCCTCTCGGCCCTGCCGGTCCCGGCAATCCGGGCGGTACGGGTCAAGGGGCCCGAGTCGGCGGCCGAGATCGAACCGATCCTCTCGGCCCGCGGGGTGGTGCTTCTCGACACATACGCCAAGGGCCAGCATGGGGGCACCGGCAAGACCTTCGATCACGACGTGGCGCGGCCGTTCTTCGGCCGCGGGCGTGTTTTCCTGGCGGGCGGGCTGACGCCGGACAACATCGGCGCCGTGGCCGGTGAACTGGGGCCGGAGCTGCCTTACGCCTTCGATGTGTCGAGCGGTCTGGAGGAAGCGCCGCGGAGAAAGTCCGCGGAAAAGATGCGGCGGTTTTTCGGGGCGCTCGAAGCGGCGGGGGTTCTGGCGAAGGAAATGACATGAGCGGCCCGGAGAGATGTGAGCGTGCCTTGACATTCCAGGGCGCGCGGTATGATCTTCGCTGCCGCTAAAGCGGTTTCCGGTGCGTCTTCACGCCCCGGATCGTCTGATATCAATCATTTTCCGTCAATCGGTTGGCGGACCATCGCGAGGCATGCGGGCATGCAGGAAACAGAGCAGCAAGGCTGGACTGGCTCGGTCAATGGCTGGAACAGCGACTACGTGGACCACCTCTATCGCCAATGGCTGGACGATCCCTCCAGCGTGGACCAGAGCTGGCATCCCTTTTTCCAGGGCTTCGACCTCGGTCAAACGCGGCTGGAGGAGGAAGGCGCCTCCGCGGCTGCCGCGACGGTGACCGCCGCGGCTTCTCCCGCCGCCGCACCGCTGGGCGATTCCGCCCTCGAACGCCTGCAATCGCGCGTCGACTCGCTCATTTACCACTATCGCGACTTGGGCCACCTGATCGCCCGGATCGATCCGCTGGGCCGCATCAACAGTGAAACGCACCCGCTGCTCGACCTCGAGAACTTCGATCTCGGCCCCGAGCACCTCGACATGGAGTTCCACGCCGACAAACTGCTCTTCGGTCCGGCGCGCATGACGTTGCGGGCGATCATCGACTCGCTCAAGACGATCTACTGTCAGACCATCGGCGTGGAGTACATGCACATCCAGAACACGCCGGAGCGCCGCTGGCTGCAGAAGCGTATGGAGCCGTTCCTGAACAAAACGGATGCCGCACCGGGCAAGAAGCTGCGCGTGGCGCGCTGTCTCCGCCAAGCCGAGGCTTTCGAGAAGTTCCTCCACACCACCTACGTTGGCCAGAAGCGCTTCAGCCTGGAAGGTGGCGAGACCCTGATTCCGACCCTCGACACCATCGTCGAAAAAGCGGGCCTCGAAGGCATCGAGGAGATCGTCCTCGGCATGGCGCACCGCGGGCGGCTGAACGTGCTGGCAAATATCCTGCAGAAAAGCCATGAGGAAATCTTTTCGGATTTCGAGGACAACTACTCCGAAGGCCAGGTCTTCGGTGACGGCGACGTGAAGTATCACAAGGGCTATTCGACCGACTGGACGACCTATCACGGCCAGGACGTTCACCTGAGCCTGACCGCCAATCCCAGCCACCTGGAGGCCGTGAACCCGGTCGTGCAGGGCCGGGTGCGCGGCAAGCAGCGCCGCCTGAACGACATGGAGCGGGTGCGGGTCATGCCGCTGCTGATCCACGGCGACGCGGCCTTCGCGGGCCAGGGCATCGTGGCGGAAATCCTGAACTACAGCCAGCTCAAGGGTTACGCCACCGGCGGCACCATCCACGTCATTGTCAACAACCAGATCGGCTTCACCACCTCGCCGGAGGAAGGGCGCTCGACGCGCTATCCGACGGACGTGGCGAAGATGGTGCAGGCGCCGATTTTCCACGTGAACGCCGACGACCCGGACGCGGTGCTCCAGGCGGCGGAAATCGCCGTCGAATTCCGCCAGCGCTTCCACAAGGACGTGGTGATCGACTTGGTGTGTTACCGGCGCCTCGGTCACAACGAAGGCGACGAGCCTGGCTTCACCCAACCCCAGATGTATCAGGCCATCAAGAACCATCCGTCCACCTATGAGATCTACAAGAAGACCCTGATCGAGGAAGAAGTCGTGCCGATGGATCGGCTCGAGGCGATGGAGAAGGAGTTGGACAGCGAATTGGCGGCGGCGCACGAGCGCGCGAAGGACGCCAAGATTCAGACGGCGCTGCGGGCTTTCTCGGGCGATACCTGGCGCATGTTCAAGCGCGGCTACACCTTCGATCCGGTGGACACGCGGGTAAGCCGCGAGGATCTGATCGCGGTGGCGAAAATCTGGCACGAATTCCCCGAAGGCTTCCACGTTCACAAGAAGCTTTCGGACCCGAAGAAGCGCCGCGGCGTGTTCGACAAGCGATGGGAAGGCGTTTCGACGGAAGGCGGCACCATCGATTGGGCCACCGGCGAAGGCCTCGCCATCGGTTCGCTGCTGCTGGAGAACATCCCGGTTCGCATCAGCGGCCAGGACAGCCGGCGGGGCACCTTCAGCCAGCGCCACGCGATGATCTGGGACACGAAATCGGCCGAAGGCTACATGCCGCTGAACAACGTCCGGCCGGGCAAACAGGCGCGCTTCTGCTGTTACGACAGCCCCCTGTCGGAAGCCAGCGTCCTCGGCTTCGACTATGGCTACTCGCTCGACAACCCGGACATGCTGATCTGCTGGGAAGCGCAGTTCGGCGACTTCGTCAACGGCGCCCAAGTCATCATCGATCAGTTCATCATCAGCGGCGAATCGAAGTGGGGGCGCGGCAGTGGCCTCGTCCTGCTGCTGCCGCACGGCTACGAAGGCCAGGGCCCGGAGCACAGCAACGCCTGGCTCGACCGGTTCCTGTCGCTCTGCGCGGACGAGAATATCCAGGTCTGCAACGCGACGACCCCGGCCCAGTACTTCCATCTTCTGCGGCGCCAGATGAAGCGCGACTTCCGCAAGCCCCTGATCCTGATGTCGCCCAAGAGCCTGCTGCGCCACCCGCGCGCCGTCTCCACGGTGGACGATCTGGTGAACGGCACCTTCCAGGAAATCAAGGACGACCCGACCGGCAAGAAGCCCGGCGCGGTGCGCCGCGTGGTGCTCTGTGGCGGCAAGGTCTACTACGATCTGGCCGCGTATCGCGAGGAGCAGGGCGTCGACGATGTGGCTCTGGTGCGCGTCGAGCAGTTCTATCCGTACCACAAGAAGCTGATGGCCGGCATTGTGGGGCCATACCTGGAGAAGGGCGCGGATCTGGTTTGGTGTCAGGAAGAGCCGCTCAATCGCGGAGCGTGGCGCTTCATCGAACCGCTGCTGCGCGAGCAGTTCGGCCATGTGACCTATGTGGGCCGGAATGTGGCGGCCAGCCCCTCGGTGGGTTCACTGAATCGGCACAACGCCGAGCAGGCCCGTATTCTGGCGGAAGCTTTTTCCGCGCGGGCGGAAGATTCGGACTCGCCCCGCAGCGAATCGATCGTCAGTAAACTGCCCTGACGCGTAGCCACCCCCTCTGATTTCCTCGCGAAAGGCCCGGCCTCCGGGCTCCATTCCCACAAGGATCGAAGCCGAACCTGTCCGTCGAGTTACTATGAAAGAAGAAGTCAAAGTTCCCTCCGTAGGCGAGTCCGTATCCGAAGGTATCCTGGCCGTGTGGTCGGTGCCCGATGGCGGTTATGTGGAAAAGGGCGCCACGCTCTTTGAGATCGAGACGGAAAAAGTGAGCACGGAAGTGCCCGCCCCCGCCGCCGGCGTGGTCAAGCACCTGGTGTCCGAAGGCGACGACGTGGCCGTCGGCGCCGTGGTGGCGGAAATCGACACGGAAGCCTCCGCCGGAGCGGCCACCAACGGCGCGGCCCAGGAAAGCGGCCCGGCGCACCAACCGGTGGGCGACGCGCCCAAGGCCGCCGAGAAAGCTCCTGAGCCCGCTCCGGTCAAAGAATCCGCCCCCGCCGCCGTTCAGGCCAGCGGCGCCCCCGCCAGTTACAGCCCGCCCAGCGATTCCGGACAGGTCTCCGAACCGGCCAAGGTCACGAGCGCCACCGCCCAGGCCGACGAAGATCTGCGCATCTCCAGTGTGGCCCGCAAGATCGCCGACGAGCATCAGCTCGATGTGGTCTCGGTGCGCGGCACCGGCCTCGGCGGCCGCATCACCCGCGAGGACGTGCTGCTCGAACTCGAGCGGCGCGGGAAACTGACCGAAGGCAATACGGCCCCCGCTTCACCGGGTAACGGCGCCCAGCCCGCCGCTCAAAAAGGCCAGCGCCGCGAACGCATGTCCATGCTGCGCCGCACCATCGCCCAGCGCCTCGTCAACGCCCAGCACACCGCCGCCATCCTGACCACTTTCAACGACGTGGACATGAGCGCCGTGATGGACATTCGCGCGCGCTATAAGGAAGACTTCAAGAAGCGGCACGAAGTCGGACTCGGATTCATGTCGTTCTTCGTCAAAGCCACCTGTGAAGCGGTCAAGAAGTACCCCCGCGTCAACGCGTTCATCGAAGGCAACGAGATCGTGTACAACGACTCGGTGAACATCTCCGTGGCCGTCTCCACGCCCAAGGGTCTCGTCGTGCCAGTCGTGCGCGATGCCCAGGACATGTCTTTCGCGCAGGTCGAGAAGACCATCCTGGACTTCGCCCTGCGCGCCCGCGAGAACAAGATCGGGCCGAAGGATTTGGAAGGCGGCACCTTCACCATCAGCAATGGCGGCGTCTTCGGATCGATGCTTTCGACCCCGATTCTCAACGCCCCCCAGAGCGGCATCCTCGGCATGCACCGCATCGAGGACCGGCCTGTCGCCCTGAACGGCCAGGTCGTCATCCGCCCGATGATGTACCTCGCCCTGTCCTATGATCATCGCATGGTGGACGGCGCGGAAGCGGTCGGCTTTCTGGTGCGTGTCAAGGAATGCATCGAGAACCCGGAGCGGCTGATGCTGGGGGTTTAGGAAACCCTGCTCTGTCAGCCTCGGTCGGATGGTGAGTATCCCGTTTTGCTTATTGAAAAGCGGGATATTTTATTATTGTCCGTTGACTCTGATGGCCTTTTCCTGGATCGGTACAAACGTTGAAAATCCGATCCCCGATAGGAAACTGAGGATGCGCGTTCCAAGATTGTTCGTATTGCTGGGCCTGCTGATGGCCGTTTGGGGGCCTCTCGCGGCCCAAGATTTGCCCACGACCCGGACATTGCGGGTCACCGCCGTTGTGCCGCCGGAGAGCGGCGACGTCTACATCGCCGGGAATCTCGACTCGCTGCGCAATTGGCATCCGCAGGGCAAGCTGATGCACGGTGAAGGCACCCGCCGCGAGGCCGATCTCGTCGTCCCTGGCGGTACCCTCGTCGAGTTCAAGTTCACCCTGGGCACTTGGGAGCAGGAAATGCTCACCGCGGACTTCAACGTCCCGGACAACTTCCGCGTTCTGGTGCAGGACGACACGGAAGTTTCCGCCTATGTGCATCGCTTCCGCGACCTCAGCAATGAAGTGCCCTATCCCGATCCAGAGCGGTGGCGCGAGGATATCGACCGCTTCAAGGCGCAGGACGCTCAGGCCATGCCCGCCCCCGGCGGCGTGCTGGCGCTCGGGTCGTCGAGCATCGTTCACTGGCACGATCACATCCAGGAAGACCTCGCCCCCTTGACCGTCTTGCCCCGCGGCTTTGGCGGCAGCATGATGAACGATGCGGTGCATTACTTCGATGAAGTGGTGACGCCCTACAAGCCGCGGGCGATCCTGCTCTACGAAGGCGACAACGACATCGCCCACGGTGTCTTCCCCGAAACCATCCTGGAAAAGTTCCAAGACTTCATGGCGCTCCTCGAGGTCCGCTTGCCGGGCACCCGGGTGTACGTGCTGGCGGTCAAGCCCAGCCCTTCGCGCGCCGGTTTCGCCGAGCAAGTGGCGGAAATGAACGCCCTCTTCGCCGAGGAAGCGAAGCGCGATTATCGCGTGACGTTCCTCGATGTCGCGGCGCCGATGCTCGGCGCGGACGGCGCGCCCCGCCCCGAACTCTTCGTCGAGGACATGCTGCACATGAACCGCCAGGGCTATGAACTCTGGCGGGACGTGGTGCGGCCGGTCTTGCTTGAGGGTGAAGGGAAGTTCGAGAAGGAAGTGGCGGCGTCTCACTGAGCCGCCACGGGATCACTCGGCCGGGGTGAAGCGGATCGCTTGGCCGCCTCCGGGCGCCAGTCGCAGATCCAGCACGTCGGCGCTGGTCACGGTCTTTTCTTCCACGATGAAGCCGTAGGGATTGGATTCCCAATCGGCGTCGGCGCTGTCGCGATAGATTTGCGCCGTGTAAGTCACACCCGGCGTCAGAAACGCGAGCGGGGCCTTGAGCAGGCGTCCGTGCTCGTCGGTGGTGCTGCCCAGGTACCAGTCTTCGCTGTCGCGGTCCTTGCGCACCATGGTCAGGTAGTCGCCGATTTCCGCGTGCAGGACCCGCGTCTCCGCCCAATCGGCGGGGACGGCCTTGATGAAGGCGAAGGGTTCGGGATGGGCCTCGTAGTTTTCCGGCAGGTCGGCGGCCATCTGCAGCGGGCTGTAGATCGTCACGTAGTGGGCCAGTTCCCGGGCCAGTGTGGCCTGGATGCGGTTGTTGGGGCGGGCGGGAAGGAGAAGCTCCACGATGCCCGGCGTGTAATCGAAGGGCCCGCCCAGCATGCGCGTGAACGGCACGATGACCGTGTGGTCCGGCGGGTTGCTACCTTCCTCGTTCCAAGCGTTGTACTCCTGGCCCCGGGCGCCTTCGCGGGTCATCAGGTTGGGCCAGGTGCGGCGGATGCCGGTGTCTTTGATAGGTTCGTGGATGTTGACCATCACCTGGTGTTTGGCGGCTTCTTCGACCGAGCGTTGGTAATGCTCGACCATCCATTGACCATGGTGCCATTCGCCGTGTTTCTGGCCGTCGGCGCCGGTACGTTGCAGGTTCGGGCCAAAGGCCACGTAGCCGGTCTTCACCGCGCGAACGCCCAGGTCGTTGTAGAGCGCGTAAGCATCGGCCATCTGGCGCTCGTAGTTCTCGATGCCGCCGCCCGTTTCGTGGTGGCCGATCAGCCGCGTGCCCTTCTCCACGGCGTACTTCGCCAGGTACTCCAGGTCGAAATCCGGGTAGGGATCGGTGAAGCTGAAGTGATCGCCGGTGCCGACCCAGCCCTGCTCCCAGCCCTTGTTCCAGCCCTCAACGAGCACACCGGAGAATCCATGCTCGGCGGCGAAATCGATGTAGCGCTTCGTGTTTTCCGTGGTGGCGCCATGCGTCTCGCCAATGGACCAGGAGGAGGTGCCCAGGTGCATTTCCCACCAGATGCCGACGTACTTGCCCGGCTCGATCCAGGACGTGTCCTCGATCTTGTTGGGTTCGTTGAGGTTGAGGACCAGGTCCGACTCGATCAGGCCTCCGGGGCCGTCGCTCGCCTGGATCGTGCGCCAAGGCGTCACCATCGGCGCCGCCGTCTTGACGCGCACGCCATCGGACCAGGGAATCAGGTCCGCCTCCAGGGTCGCGTTACCGGTCGAACGCAGCGTCATGCTCGAATAATTCAGCAGTGCGGCCTCGTGGATCGCGATGGCGACGCCGTCGTCGGTCTCCATCGTCAGTGGGGTAATCGCGGTTTCGAATTCGCTGACGGGAGTGTGGTTGGTCAGGTACTCGTAGCGGTTGTCCTGATAGGCGCCGATCCACCAGGCCATGTGGTCGCCGGTCATGGCGAACTCGGTCAACTCGTCCATGATTTCGAAGGCGCCGAGGCCTTCCTGCTCTGGCACTTCGTAGCGCAGCCCGACGCCGTCGTCGAAAGCGCGGAAGACGATGTCGAGGGTGCGCGGGGGCTGGGTGTCGCTACGGAGCTGGACGCGCAGTTCGTTGTAGTTGTTGCGGATGGAGTCGGATTCTCCCCAGACCGTGGTCCAGGTTTCGTCGAAGGAGCGAGTCGAGGAATCGGCGACCGTGAAATCGGCGTCCATGCTCGGACCGTCCTTGAGCACCAGACCCAGGCGCGAGTCGAGGATCAAGGGCGCGCCGAGCCGATCGACGCGGTAGAAGGGCGCGCCGTCGCGCAGGGTGAAGGTCACCGTGTGGATGTCGCCGGGCGAGGTGACGGTGTGGGCGGCGGGGGAGTCCTGGGCAAGCGCCGGGCCAGCCAGGAGGAGGGCTCCAAGGGCAAGGGCGCCGGAGGATGTGGAAAAGCGCATCGATGAAGTCCTTATTTCAGTGTGGCATTCGGGGGACCGGCCAAGGGAGGCCATGGGACGGTCCAGAATTGATTCAGGAGAACACAAAGACTTGGACCGATCAATTCTGTAATAGCGGAATTTTCTTACGGAATAGCGTCAGAGGATGTTTGTACTCTTTCCCCCCTGGTACGCTTCCGGCATACCGTTTCCCTACCCTATCCCGATCCTGGCCGAGGAGCCCATCATGCCCGACATTCCCCAACACCACATGCGCAGCGTTCCCGTCGACGGCGGCTCGGTCCGCGTGCGGGTGGACGATTCCGACCTGAAGCCGATGTTCCTGATCCACGGAGGACCGGGCGTGACGGATTACTTGTCGAAGGCGTTCGGGCCGCCTTTGCGGGACGCGGGCTACCGCCCGGTGGGGATCATCCAGCGTGGCTGTCCCGGATCGCCGAGCGACGGGCCTTTCACCGTGCAGGCCAACAGCGACGACATCGAGGCGGTGCGGCGCGAGCTGGACGAGGTTCTGGGCGGCTTCGAAAAGATCGGGCTGCTGGCGCACAGTTGGGGCGGATTCCTGGCGGCGTACTACGCCAGCCAGCACCTCGAACGGGTCGAGCGCCTGATGCTGATCTGTCCGATGGGGCCTCGCGGTGGCTGGCAGGAGGAACGCGACGCCGCGCTTTGGGAGCGCCTGGGTCCCGAAGGTCAGGAGAAGTTGCGCCATCTCGACGCGCATCTGGAAGGTCTTTCCCATCCCAGTGAGGACGAGGTGAACAGCCACTACGCCCAGCGCTACGCGCTCCTGAATCAGGGCTATTTCGCGCCCAGTAATGCGGCGGGAAAGCCTGGGCTTGCGGCATTTAGCTGGCCCGTACACCGGGATACGACGGCGAGCGTGGAAAAACTTTATGGGGAAACCGGCTGGTTTTTGGATTTGAAGCAGCTCGACAGGCCGGTTTATCAAATCGGCGGAGCCGAAGACGCGATGCCGGCGAGCATCGGCGACATGTGGATGGAAGTTCTTCCCAGCCATGCGAAACACGTGCGGATCCCTGAGTGTGGCCACTTTCCATGGATGGAGAAAGCCGACGCCTTCCAGTCCGTCCTGAGCGAATTTTTGAGGGAAAAGTGAGTGGCTTTTGATTTAGGGACGGTAGGTGCAAATTATTGCAATAAAAACATGCGAGAATACCGTACCGCTCCAAATTTGTCTTAGCCGCAATCTTTCGTTGTTTCTCAACTGTTAGGTTCGCCACATCCTGGCCATCCCAATTGATGGAAGCGACAAACTATGAAGCAGACTCTCAAAGTCTCCTCAACCCGGGCGGCCCTTTTCTCCGCCGCCGCGCTCACTCTCGCCGCGACTGGTTTCTCCCAACAAACCAACGAAATCCAAACGAATCGCCGCGGCCCCACCGCCGACTTCAATAACGTGAAGGCGAGCGGTATTCCCCGCTACTACCTCGATACGATCGACACGCTGGAGCGCGAGACCAGCGATCTGACCCGTCCTGCCCCCGGCTTGGCCAAGAACAACTACATCGGCAAGGTGTACGAAATCTACAACGCCGAAGCCATCGAGATTCAGTCCTACCTTCTGCGCACCCTCGCGTACGAAGGCGGCATCGCGGAAGTCATGGGCGCCAACGACGTCAAGGACGCCAGTGGACGCGTTGTCCAGTACCTGTTCGTCACGATGCCCGACTTCATGGAGCCCTACATCACCGAAATCGTCGAGAAGACCGACCGCCCCGGTTTCCGGTTCTTCGACGCGACCGGCAAGGACTTCGGCGGCGGCCCCGGCGCCGTGGCCTACGTCGGCAAGCACCGCACCGCCTCCGAGTTGACCGCCATTCTTGGCGCCACCGAACTCGGCAACGTCGGCGTGTTCCTCTTCCCGCCCTTCGCCGATGACTCCACCAACACGATCTACATCGTGGAAAACCCGACCGACATCGCCGATGATATCATCGCTCTCGAACTCTTCGACAAGCCCCCGCTGCAAGTCGAACTCGAAGTCACCATCTACGAGACCGAAGTGGGCGACAACGGCGCCCTCGGCCTCGACTGGGGTTCCTTCCGCCGCGCCGTCACGGGTACCTTCGGCTACTCCGCCACCGGCAGCACCACCGGCCTCTTCGATAAGGAAATCGCCACCTACGACACGATCCTGACCTTTGACGCCCGCATTGCCGCCGAACTGCTGAACTACACCGTTCAGACCGGCGACAGCAAGGTGCTCACCAAGACCCGGATCACGATGGTCAACAGCGAAGACGTCCCCGGCGGCCTCGCCGGCGGTCTCCGCGGCACCGCCACTGGCGACAAAGCCGTTATCTCCTCCACCCGCGCCATTCCCTACTCCGTCTGGCAGCCCGACATCGGCGCCACCAACTCCCTCAACGAGTTCAACGAAGTGGTCGACGACGCCTTCGAAGGCGTGAAGGTCGAACTGCTCTCCTTCATCGGCACCGAAAGCATGACCCTCGACATCGACGTCGTCGTGAACAGCCTCGTAGGCTTCAGCAAGGAAGCCGACATTCCGATCATCGCGAGCCGCGATCTCTCCACCGTGGCCAACATCCGCAACGGCGAAACCCTCGTCATCGGCGGCCTGGACAAGCAGAACTCGGTCGAGAGCCGCACCGGCATTCCGATCCTCAAAGACATCCCGATCATCAACCCGCTCTTCAGCGAAACCGTCTTCGACACCACCACCACCAAGGTCACCATCGTCATCAAGCCGACGTTGAAGACCAGCGACTCCGCCCCCTTCGATCCGGCTCCCGAAGCCGGCTCCGACTTCCCGATGTAAATCCACATAGGTCGTTTCGCGGGTTTCCCAACGCCTGCGGATTCCGAGCAATCCAAAGCCCTGCCGCCCATCCGAGGTGCGGCGGGGCTTTTTCTTTGCGTCCCCCCGCGCCCGCCGTCGGACTTTGGACCCTTCGGCAAGCGACGCGACGACGCTTTCCCTCTGTTTCCGAAAAAGCCTTTCCACACACCTTCGCGCCCGCGGACGCATTTCGCGGTTGCGTTGCGTTTTGAGCGATCCGTAAATTCCCCTGGTTCTTTCGCGCGATCGGGTGGCCCGTATCGTGGGCCGTTGGATTGTGCGAAAGTGCGCCGCTGGATGCCGGGGTGGTCTGCACGACTCTTGCTCTGGCGGCCCGCGGGGGCGGTCGCAGGCCCATCTGGCTTTGCGCAATGATCCCGCCTTTTTGATGACACGTTCTCATTTTGCCGGACCTGTGTCGCGGGCCGCCCAGCGCGGCCTGTCCGGAATTCGAAAGGATGCCTATGGCCACGAGCGCACAAGCAGAGGATAAGGCGAAGAACGCCAAAAGCCCGTCTTCGTCCGAAGTGTCGGACTCCCAGTCCGCAATCCCCAAGCCCCGAGTCGATCTCCCCGCGGAGAAGCTGATGGAAATGTACCGTCAGATGCTCCTGATCCGCCGCTTCGAGGAGCGGTGCGCCCAGCAGTACCAGATGGGCAAGATCAAAGGCTTCTGCCACCTGTACATCGGTCAGGAAGCCGTCGGTGTCGGCACGGTCGCCGCTCTTGGCGAGAAAGATTACATTTTCCAGACGTACCGCGATCACGGCCAGGCTTTGATCCGAGGCTGCTCCTCGCGGGAAGTGATGGCCGAATTGTTCGGCAAAGCCACCGGTTGCTCCAAAGGCAAGGGTGGTTCGATGCACATGTTCAAGGTCAGCCACGGAATGATGGGCGGCAACGGCATCGTCGGCGGCCATGTGCCGCTGGCCACCGGTGTGGGCTGGAAGCTGATGTACAACAAGGAAAAGGCCGTTGCGGTTTGTTTCATGGGCGAAGCGGCCATGAACCAGGGCGTCTTCCACGAGAGCCTCAACATGGCGTCGTTGTGGAACCTGCCGGTGATCTACATCGTCGAGAACAACCTGTATGGCATGGGCACGGCGGTGCATCGCGCCAGTGCCGAGCCCGAGCTGCACCTGCGCACGCCGGGCGCGTACCGCATTCGCGGCGTGAAGGTTGATGGCATGGACGTGCTGGAGATGTACGCCGCCATCGACGAAGCGCGCACCATCGCGATCGAAGAAGGGCGCCCGACCTTTATCAACGCTGTGTGCTATCGGTATCGCGGACACTCGATGTCCGACCCGGCGAAGACCTACCGGACCAAGGACGAAGTGTCGCAGTGGCAGCTTCGCGACCCGATGAAGCGTCTGGAAGCCCAATACCCCGATCTGTTCCCCGAGGAAAAGGTCGAGGCGTTGGAGAAGGAAATCAAAGAGGAAGTGATGGACGCGATCAAGTTCGCGGAGGACTCGCCGTTCCCCAACGATCGGGAAATCTGGAGCGACGTTTACATCGACTACCCTGGCTACATCGGCCCCGACGGCGAATTCCGCTAAGAGCCGGCGAGTCCCCTTTTCCCAGTTTGCGACCTTCCAGACGGAGTACATGAGAACAACATGGCAGAAATGACTTTCCGCGAAGCGCTCGGCTTGGCCTTGGCCCAGGAGATGGAGCGCGACGATCAGATTTTCCTCATGGGCGAGGAAGTGGCCCAGTACCAGGGCGCCTACAAGGTGTCCCAGGGTCTCCTGGAAAAATTCGGCGAGAAGCGCGTCGTCGACGCACCGATCACGGAAGCGGGCTTCGTGGGTCTCGGCATCGGTGCCGCCCACGTCGGCATGCGCCCCGTGATCGAAGTGATGACCTTCAACTTCGCGATCCTGGCCCTCGACCAGATCATCAACAACGCGGCCAAGCTGCGGCAGATGTCCGGCGGCCAGATCGAAGTGCCCATGGTTCTGCGCGGGCCGGGCGGCGCCGGCGGCAGCCTCGGCAGCCAGCACAGCCAGTCGCTCGAACAGCAATACGTTCACATTCCGGGCATCAAGGTCGTCATGCCTTCCACGCCGGACAACGCGAAGGCGCTTTTGAAAGCCGCCATCCGTGACCCCGACCCGGTGATCTTTATCGAGTCGGAGAAGCTCTACAATTCGCGTGGCGAGGTGAACGAAGACCCCGACTACGTCCTGCCCATCGGCAAGGCCAACGTCCACAAGGAAGGCACCGACGTGACGATCATCACGTGGAGCCGGATGTTGACGCATGTGGTCGAGCCGGCGGTGGAAATCCTGGAGGGCGAATTCGGCGTCAGTTGCGAAATCATCGACTGCTGGAGCCTGTCGCCGCTGGACTTCGAGACGCTGACGAACTCGGTCAAGAAGACCGGTCGCTGCGTCGTGGTGGAGGAAAGCTGGCCCAAGGCGAGCGTTGGCGCGTGGATCGCGAGCGAAATGTACGCGCGCTGCTTCGATTACCTGGACGCGGAAATCGCCCGGGTATATCAGAAGGACGTGCCACTGAGCTACGCGTTCAACCTCGAGGAGATTTCTCTTCCTCGCCCGGTGGACGTCGTGGAGGCCGTCAAGCAAGTGTCCTACATCAGCTAAGCGCTGCTCCATCAACCCGATACGCTCGACCCCCTATGTAGAAAACGGAATGGGACCCTTATGGCAACACCAGTGACTCTGCTCCAATTGTCGCCCACCATGAGCGAAGGCACGATCGTGCGGTGGCTCGTGAAGGAGGGCGATTCGATCTCCGCCGGGGATATCCTGGCCGAAATCGAAACCGACAAAGCTGTCATGGAACAGGAAGCCTTTGAAGACGGCACCGTGCTGAAGCTGTCGGTGAAGGAAGGCGATAAAGCCAGCGTTGGCGATGAAATCGCCCTTGTGGGCGAGGCCGGCGAAGACGTGTCGTCGGCTTCCTCCGGCGGTGCGGCGGCCAAGAAGGAAGAGAAGAAGGAAGCGGCTCCGGAAGACAAACCGGCCGCCAAGGCGCAGCCGGCGCAGGCTGTGGCCAAGGCACCGGCTCCCCCCAAGGAAGAAAAGTCCGCTCCGGCGGCGGCCTCCAATGGCTCCGTCATGGCCAGCCCGCTCGCGCGTAAGATGGCGTCGGACAACGATCTGGACCTGAAGCAGATCGAAGGCTCGGGCCCCCGCGGCCGCGTCGTGAAGCGCGACATCGAGAAGGCTCTCCAGTCCGGCACCGGCAAGGCCTCCCCGGCCGCGGCCCCCGGCGGCTATGGCGCCGCCGAAGGCAAAGACGTCGCCAGCCCGGTCAAGAGCAAGCCCGTCGCGGTGGAATCGGCCAGCGGCGACGAAGAACTCGCCGTCTCCGGCATGCGCAGCGTCATCGCCAAGCGCCTCGTCCAGAGCCGCCAGCAGGTGCCGTCCTTCAGCCTTACGGTGGAGGTGGACGCCGCTAACGTTCTCGCCGCCGTCAAGAAGGTGCGCGACCTGACCGACGAGAAGGTCACGGTGACCCACTTCATCATCAAGGCCATGGCGAATACCCTGCGCCGCCATCCGTGGCTGCGCACCCAATGGGACGAAGCCAACAACACGATGGTCCGCAAGGACGCGGTGCACATTTCCTGCGCCGTGGCGCTGCCCGAAGGTCTGGTCACGCCAGTGATCCGCGACGCCGACCGCAAGGGCGTCGTGCAGATTTCACAGGACCTGAAGGAACTGGCCGGCAAAGCGCGCGACAAGGGCCTGAAGCCGGCCGAAATGTCCGGCGGCGTTCAGACCATCAGCAATCTCGGCATGTTCGGCATCGATCACTTCGATGCCATCATCAACCCGCCGGAGACCAGCATTCTGGCGGTTGGCGCGGTGCTCGAAAAGCCCGTCGTCCGCAATGGTGGCCTGGACGTCGGCAAGGTCTTCAACATGACCCTGTCGTCGGACCACCGGGTCGTCGATGGGGCCGTCGCGGCGGCTTATCTCAAGGACCTCAAGGCGGCGCTCGACGATCCGTTCCTGATGTTGGTGTAGTTCAAGGCCCCGCCGCCCGGCGAAGAAGTCCGAGCAATAATCCCCAGCCCCCGCCCGCGGACCACAAGGTCGCGGCCGGGGGTTTTTCGTTCTTGCAGAGAATGGGCCGAAGAGTGGCTGGTGGGGGAGAACACGCACTGCTCAACTTTCACTGCTCAACTTTCCGCCTGAAGGCGGGCCTACGAGCGGATGTCGCGCGGGTCGAGCCAAGCCTCGCGCACGAGCTGGCGCAGGGCCGTTTCGCGGTGGCGGACCTGGCGGAAGCGCTCGCCTTCCGGTTCCGAGCGGGGCACGAACGCTTCGGCCACCCAATTGCTGCCCTTGCGGCCGGTATTGCGACAGTCGGGACAGCCTTTCGCTTCGTAGAGGGGCAGGTCCTTGAAGGCCTCGGCCCAGGGCGAAACGAAGACGCCGGCGGGATCTTCCATTTCCGCGCGGCAGCGGCTGCACAGGCGCGGCACCTGGCTGGCGTGAATGTGGGCGACGATGCCGCGGAAGAGTTCGAGCGGGTCGAGACCGGCGGCCTCGTAGATCGCCATGCCCGAGGACGCGTCGGGCGCGCTGAAAGCGCCCACGATGGTCTGGCCTTGGAGCGCCAGGTTCAGGACCTCGCGCATCGTCTTCACGTCGGGGATGGAGGAAACGCCGAGTACATCGGGGTTTTCCTTGCTGGCGTGATGCAGGTTGTCGAGCAGCGCGGGAGCGTCTTCACAGGAGATCTGCGACACGTTGGGAATGGTGCGGCTCTCGCCCATTTCGAGCGCGATGACCGACCGCCCGCGCGAGGCTTGTTCGTGCAGAAGCGAGGAAAAGAGCTGGGCGGCCATGCGCTGGGTGGTGGCGGAGAAGAAAATCGCTCCGCCGGCGCCACTGTCCAGTCGTTCGCCGATGCGTTTCTGCAAATCGTTGTCGGTGCCGAGGATGCGCAGCGGGCGTTGAAGCAGCGGCGTGTTTTCCGGCAGACGGAGCAGGCACCGCGAGCCCCGGACGGTGGTGGCGAAGTGGGCGACGACAGGCACTTCTCCGCGGCGCGTCGAGAGGTCGAAGCGCCGCTCGATGAGGAGGTCGTGGCTTTCCCGCTCGGCGGCTGGTAAGCCCGACATCTTGCGGAGATGCGCCACCACGGGCTCGTGAAGGCGGGGATTGTAGCTGTGCAGATCGATCCACGAGGTGGCTTTGCGGGCGCGGACGATGACGTCGGGGCCGGTAGGCGGCGCCAGCTCGATTTCCTCGGCGCCGAATTCCAAAGCCTCTTCCAGAACCTTTTCCACCGTCTTGAGGACTTCGAGGTCGGAGTCGTTCTCGATGGCGAGGCGAATCCAGCCGTTCTTGTGGCTGGTCTTCTCCGGCGAGGCGATGCGGGTCGATTGTGCGGCGGGGTCCAGAAAGGTCTGGGCGTCGCCGACGGAAAGCAGTTCGGTGGAGGCGGAATTTGCGGACCCGGCCACGGGAATGGCGTCCGGCGGCAAGCTGCCCGGCATGTCCAGGCGCGTCTCCTTCGACCCCATATCGATGCGCGTTTCCAGGTCGTGAAAGCTGATGTCTTCGGTCTCGCTGTCCGAACTGGACTCGCTGGCCGAGGTGCCAGCCTGGGGCGCTTCGGGTGCTTCGGGCGGCCGCTCGGGCCCGGCGGCTTTGCCTGGCGCCGGTGCGGGCGTGGCGTCGAAAACGGTGGCGACCTCGTGAATATCTCGGCCGCGCGTGGTGAGCTCGCGTTCTTCGGAACGGAACTCCGGCTGGGGCGTCCGGCTGCGGCGCGAGGACAACGCCTCCTCCGCCGGAGTGACGCTGTAATAGAGCGCCAGGGCCCGCCGGATCGACTTCTCCGTCGCCAGCACGACCCGCAGGGTGCGACCCGTCAGGGCCTTCAACTCGTCGATCTTGAGGACATTGGTGGCGTCGGAGACGGCGAGGATCAAATCACCGCCGACTTCGCCGACGGGCAGCACGGCGTAACGCTGTACCAGCTCCGTGGGGAGTTGGCGCAGAACTTCGGGGGCCGGTTCGAAAGCGTCCAAGTCCAGAAACTCGAGTCCGCTGAGGCGCGCGACCTGGCGCGCCACGATTTTCGGTTCGACGATCCCCAGGGCATCGAGGACCGTTTGCGCGGGCAGGCCCGATTCCTCGGTACGCCGAGTCACCAGGTCCGACTGTTCGCCGTCCAGAGCCCCCATCTTACGGAGCCGGTTGATAAGCTTTTGATCGAGTGGCTTCATGAACTTTTGGACCGGGTGAAGAACCCGGCACGTCACCCCCATCGCCAAGTCGGGCGCACCGCGAGTTTCGGAACGCTAAGCTGCCTGCCCACCAATTTCCGTCGCAAGTCCAAAGCCTGATTTTCCCCAAGCGCCAATTTCTCGAGGATCGCCGATGCCCATCCCGCTCCACTACTTTGACCACGCCGCCACCACCCCCCTCGATCCCCGGGTCTGGGAAGCGATGGCGGCGATCCAGGGCCTGCCCCTGAACCCCTCGAGCACGCACCGCCTGGGCCAGCGCGCCCGCATGCTGCTCGAAGACGCGCGCGAGCGCGTGGCCGCTTGCCTCGGAATCGAAGACCCCAATCATCTCGTCTTCACCTCGGGTGCCACAGAGGCGGCGAACCTGGCGATCCGGGGCCTCGCGCAAACTCTGGATCGGCCGATGCGGGTCTGGGCCTCCGCCCTCGAACACTCCTGTGTCGAGAAGACGCTGGCGGGGATGGCGGAGCGCGGAAGCGTTGTCCCCCATTGGATGGAAGCGGGAGCGAATGGTCGGATTTGTATTCCGGAATCAAAATGGATTGCAGAAGTGAATAGTCCTCCCGATCTTATTTGTGTCATGCACAGCAACAATGAAACGGGTGTTTTGCAGGATGTGGAAAGCATTCCGGGATGGACCGCCGAACTGGGCGCCCATTGGCTGTGCGACGTCACTCAGTCGGTGGGGAAAGTGCCGCTGGGTCTGGACGCGCTGGGGGCGGATTTCGCCTTTGGGGCGGCGCACAAGTTCTATGGGCCGGTGGGGATTGGATTCCTGGCGGGCCGAGACTTGCAGACGATCGTCCCGCAGGTCACAGGGGGCAGTCAGGAGAGCGAAATCCGGGGCGGCACGGAGCCGGTGGTTCTGGCGATCGGTTGCGCGCGGGCGCTCGAACTGGCGTGCGAAGAGCGGGAGGCGCGGACCCGAGCGGTGCATCGGTTGGAGGAGGCTTTTCTGCGGGCGCTGGCGGACCTCGGGGTGATTTGCCGGCGCAATGGGGAGGCCCCCCGATTGCCAGGGGTGTTGAACCTCTCCTTCGGCCCCATCGCCGCCACGGATTTGGCGATCGCCCTGGACGGGCGGGGTTGCGCCGTTTCGCCGGGAGCCGCCTGCTCGACCGGCGTGGTGTCGGTTTCGCCGGTTCTGGCGTCGATGTTTCCCGGGGATGAGGAGCGGGCCCGGGGAGGGCTGAGGATTTCCCTAAGTCACCTGACAGGCGTCGAGGAGGTGCGGGTTCTGGCGGAGAAGCTGGCGGAAATCGTGGAGCCCGCTCCCTGAACGTTCTGGATGGGTGGCTGAGATTGGCGGGGAAGGGTGGAGAAAAATGGAAGTGTGGGTTGACACAGGGGGGAGTTGGTCCAGAAATAGAAAGTAGGGTACTGAACTTATTCCCTGCGATGGTCTTTCTGGCTTGCCATCCACTTGGGGAAAAAGGTTAGATACCCCATCACTCACTTGCTGTTCAAGCTTGACTCACGCTTCGGCGAAGGGGAACGGTAAGAGAGAAATGCGAAAGCATGAATCCTGGTCTTGCTTTTCCTCCGCCTCATTGGAGACGATGTGGCAGAGAGAATGATTCAGAGGAGTATCTCATGAAGCGAATGGCGCGTAGGTCCATCAAGGCATTAGCCCTTGCCGGTGCCGCTACCTGCCTGGCGGCCACTTCGGCCCAGGCATACGACTTCTCCTTCGGGAGCGATTCGGTCGAAGTTCGGCCGTTGTCCACCCTCGATCTCGACATCTTCGTCGAGAACGTGCCGGAAGGCGTGGCGGGTGTGAACTTCACTTTGCGAATCGAGCAGGCCGATGGGGCTCTTCTCGATTTCGCCAACGCCACCTCGGCCATCGATCCCAGTCTCGCCGGCACGTTCACCTACGTGTTCAACGAGAAGCTCGATCGGACCGGAGTCTCCGGTGGAACGATCACGGGCAACGTGATCGAGTTCCGCGGGGTGATTTATTCGACCAGCAACAACCCCATTTCCACCTTCAACGCCAGCGCCAGCCAGCGCGTCGCCACCGTCAGCATCCCGACCGGTTCGGGCACCGGTGACGTGGCTGTGGAATTGGTCTCCGCCATCGACAACAACACCGGTCTGCTGGGTATCTCCGATGCCAGCGGCAACTCGCTCAACGCCCAGGGCGAAACCCGCCCGGCCGGCGACACCATCACGGTCAACGTGGTGGCGGGAGCGTTCCCGTCGGTTACGGATTTCGAGGTGAATGGCGCCGGAACCTGGACTTACAACGGCATTCTGCCCGCCGGCAACCTGCCGGAAGGCAACGCCGTACCGGGCGCCGGTCTGCGGATTCTGTCCAAGAATCGCGACCTCTCCTTCGGTACCTGGGACTCGGGCTTCACGACCGATGCCTTCGGTCAGCCCCCGCAGGGTGTGATCTACTACAACACCTTCGAAGTCAGCTCTTCGACCTCCGGCGGCGCGGTTCCTCCGGGACGTGTGCGTCTGAACTCCGCCGATACTTTCCGCGGCACCGGCGTCCTCTTCCAGGACTCGGACCCGAACAACAACATCATCGTCACGCCCGACGGCGACGGCGAGACCTATTCGGTGGTCTCCACCGTTCCGGCCCATGTGGCCGACAGTGTCGGTGGCCGCTCCGGCTTCGACATCGCGATGGACATCCTTCAGATCGGTCTTGGTTCGGCCAACGAGAGCATCACGCTCGCCCGCCTGACGGAGCGCGTGATCGATCCGGCCGCCCTGGGCACCTTCGCCCCCGTGTACTCCGCCGACTTCTCCGGCAGCAACACGAACGGCTGGAACAACACGTCGGTCGACGCCGGCGGCGCGCTGCCCGGCGCGACGCTGACCGCCACCGCCGATGGCCTTCAGGTCACCAGCGCCGGACCCGCCGACTTCAGCATCGGCGCCTTCTCCTACGGGTTCTGGGACGTCCTGAACATCGGCACGGCGAACTCGTCGAAGCTCTACCGCGTGACGATGGTCGTCTCCGCGGACGCGGTTCCCGCCGAGCTTCCCGTGGTGCGTCTGCGCTTCGCGGCCGGCAACAACGACTTCGTGGGCGATCTGTCCTTGAACTCGACCGCCTCGGATCCGGCCGATGCCCCCGATGCGGACGGTGAGTCTTATCAGGCCTTCTTCGTGGTTCCGGATGGGGCGAACGGCTCGCCGCTCGACCTTGGCTTCGACGTCTACGACCTTCGTGGCGCCGGCTCGGTCCAGAATCCCTCGATCACGCTGCGTAGCATCACTGTCGAGTCGGTGGACAAGCCCACCTTCTAAGACCCCTCCTTCATCGCTTCACAAGCGCCTCTGACCCAGGATCGATGCCGGGAGAGCGAAGAATCGCTCTCCCGGCTTTTTCCTTTTTCAGCCGGGATGGCGGTCTCTCTTGCTCCTTGCCCCCGGCGGACCTAGGAAATAGGGTCACGTTCTGGCCCGGGAACTCGTTTCCGGCAGAGAGAATTTTCGGGAATGGGGCAACTATGGCTGGCAAACGCTCTCCTCTTGCACACTGGCACGAAAGCCATGGGGCACGATTGCTGGAGAGCCATGGGATCGAGGTGCCTTATCGGTTCAGCACTTCGGAAGCGGAGTACGAATCGCTGCGCACCGCCGCCGGACTCATCGACCGGTGTCACGACAGCCGTTTCCGCCTCACGGGCGAGGCGGCGGGCGAGGTTCTCGATTTCCTGACCACCAGTGTCCTCTCCGGGCTCGAGCCGAACCAGACCCGCCAAAGCTACATGTGCAACGAGCGCGGCGGCATCATCGATTCCGTGGCGATTCATCGCACCGATAAGTTCTACCTGCTTCATGGCACCGGTTCCATGTCCGAGCGTCTGCTCGGATGGATGCAGAGCCAGACCGCCGACAAAGCGATCGAAATCGCCAACAACACGAAAACGCAGGGAACGATCGAGGTGCGCGGGCCGCTCGCCCATGGAATTCTTGAGAGCGCGCTGCTCGACGGTTCGCTCCCCCATCGGCCCGGAGAGTCCACCATCGTCCAGATCGGTCAGGCCCGCTGCCTGATTTTCAACGCCCCCTTCGCCGGCATCGAAGGCTATCAGATCAACATGGGCACTCCGTTTCTCGAGGACGTCTGGGACCGGCTGTACTCGATGGGGGCGCAGCTCGGTCTGGTTCCCGTCGGTCAGCAAGCGGTCGATATCCTGACGCTCGAAGCCGGCATTCCCCAAGTGGGCACGGAGATCGACGAGGACACGACGCCCATCGAACTGGGCGAGGCGGAGGACATCGCGTTCCACAAGCGCCGTTTCGTGGGGCGCCGGGCGTTGCTCCACAGCACCTGCGGAGAATTCAGCCGCCGTCTGGTGAATATCCGATTCGAGGATGGCCGTATGCCGCGAGGCGGCGACCGCGTGATGTACGACGGGATGCCGGTGGGGCGGATCACGCGGGCGGCGCGCAGCCCCCGTCTGGGGATGGGCATAGCCCTCGCGTTCGTGGATGCGCTGAAGGCCGCGCGGGGCACGCAGCTCCAAATCGCGGCACAGGAGCACACACTGGTGGGAGAAGTCATTGACTCGGCAATCCGCGAGTCGAGGTAATCGCCCCCGTTCATTCCCCGGGCTTTTGGACCTTTCATGACCCTTCCGAATAAACTCAGCCTCAGCCGAATCCTCGTCATTCCCTTGATTCTGGCGACCCTGCTGGCGCCGGGAACGGACCCGTCGAACCCGCTTCTGGCGGCGATCAGCCGGGCGTGCTGCCTGCTGCTTGTCGTGGCGGCGGCGATCACGGATTATTACGATGGCAAACTGGCGCGCGAGACGGGGGCGATTTCGAACCTGGGAAAGCTCCTGGACCCGCTCGCCGACAAGCTTCTCGTCACCGCCGCCTTCGTCGCTTTCGTCGAATTGCAACTCGTTCCGTCCTGGCTGGTGATCGTGATTCTGTGCCGGGAATTTCTGGTCACAGGCCTGCGCACGCTGGCCGCGGTGAATGGCTTCGTGATGGCGGCGGACCGCTGGGGGAAACACAAGACCGGCTGGCAACTCGGCGCCATCATCACGACGATCACGTTCTTGATGACCAAGGACTTCCTGGTCGCCGCGGGCGTCTGGGCCGATCCTCTCGTGTCCCGGTTCCGCGCCGATCTGGTGTACGAGTGGGGGCCGTTCCTGGCGTTCCTGGTGGCGGTCGTGCTGACGGTGGTGTCGGGGTTGAACTATCTCAGGGCCAATTGGGCTCTCATCCGCGATTCGGATATCTAGTCTCCGAGCCCTACTTCGAGCAAAGCGCCCGGATCGCCGCCTCCATGGCTGACGTCAGCCGAGCCATCGATTCGAAGTCGCACTTGTCCGGCGTGTCCTGGGTGGTGTGGTAGTGCGTATAGCGGAAGGGCGCCGTGTCGGTGAGCATGATGGCCGGATAGCCCACTTGCCAGAAACTCCACTGATCGGAAAAGCCAATGCCCTCCATGTCGTCCGGCAGGGCCGCGCCGACGCTGGGCAGGGTCGCGTGCTCGCGGAACTCGCCGATCGTGGCGTAAAGCAGGTCCTTGGACATTTCGTTGGCGACGAAAGCCAGGAAGTTGCCCGTGGTGGGCAGTACGAACTCCATCGCCTTCAAGGGATAGTGCTGGGACTTGGGCTCTTGCGTGTAGTGGCCGATGGTCTCGAGGTTGATGAATCCGAGAAGCTCTTCCTGCTGGGCGCGGCAGTGCTGGGCGTAGACCACCGAGCCCATTTCGGGCGTCTGAAAGTAGGGCGGTTCTTCGTTCACGAAAAAAACGAACCGCAGCGTCCGGGCCAGGTTCGCCTTGGCGAGCCGGCGGGCGAGGGCCAGGGCGCAGACGACGCCGCTGCCGTTGTCATTGGCGCCGACAGTTCCACGAAGGGAGTCATAGTGGGCTCCGGCGAGAAGCGGCGGGAGGCCGGGGTCCTGACCGGGGGCTTCGCCGATGATGTTTTCGACCCGCTCGCCTTCGACAGCGAAGCTCTGCCCCGCGACAACGCAGCCGGCGGCCTTGAGCTGGGCGGTGAGCCACTCTGCGGACTGGCGCAGTTGAGCGGTGCGGTAGGGAAGACTGCGGTCGCCGATGTCGCGGCAGAGGTGTTCGAGGTCGTGGCGCAGTTCCTCGGCGAGGTCCCTTTCCGCCGGTGTCAGCGGCGGCGGGCTGCCGCGAAAGGAGCGGCCTGGCATTTTGAGGGAAAAGGGAAGCAGGGACATGGCGATGTTCGTTGCCGGACAAACCGGTGGGATGGGATTGGAGGCGCTTGACTAAGCGGTTGACGACGGGCCTTTTTCGCCCGATGTTCGGCTATGATTTGACCATGTCGACGGCGACCATGGCAACGATTCGATCTTTCTCCCAACGGGGGCTCCGATCAAGCGTGGAACTGGTGTTGGAAGGCAACAAGGAGACGCTGCAGATACGCGTGATTGGCGAACTGATCGCCGACACTTGCTCGGACCTGCGCGAGATGGTGATGGACGCGTCGGCGCGCCAGCCCAAGGCGGTTCTCCTGGACATGTCGGAGACGCCCTTTCTCGACACCAGCGGCCTCGGCGTACTGGTGGGATTGCGCCAGCACTTGCGTCATCAGGGCACGGTGCTCTCGCTCGTCAATCCCTCGCCGAAAGTCCTGGATGTCCTCAGGATGACCCGGTTGCTCAAGGTCTTTGGCCTCGGCGACAATTCTCATTATCCTTCCTGACCATCGTGGGCGTGATATAGCCTTGAGTGTACCGACCCCTTTCCCCGCCAATACGACCGGCGATCTGCAATCGGCGAAGCATCGCGTCGTCCTGGTGGATACGTTAACTCCCGACTCGGCGCTGATGAAGGCTACGCTCCAGGCCAACGGCTACGACGTCCTGTGCTGTGTGAACGGCGACGACGTGGTGCATCAGGTGGGGCGTCAAGGGGCGGATCTGGTCCTGTTGCCCAGCAGACTTTCAGACAATCGCCCGGCGGATGTGACCCGAGAGCTGCGCAAACGCCAGGGCCGGGGGCAAAATCTGCCGATCCTGATGCTGGTCTCGGACGAGGATTTCGCCGCCCGGGCCACCGGTCTGGAAGCCGGAGCCGACGATTTCCTTTTCGAGCCGGTCGATCCCCAACTCCTCTCCGCGCGAGTCGCTTCGCACCTGAAGATCAAGTTTTTGCATGACCGGTTGGCGGAGGCGAGGGCCACGCTGGACCGCAAGAGCGAGCAGATGACGCGTGTGCGCAGTCGGCTGATTCCAGAGGCTTTGCCTCAATTCCGCAACCTGCGCTCAGTCGTTTACTTCGAGGCCAGCGGGCGCGATGGATCGGGCGATGGGTATGGTGCGCTGGCGCTGCCCGACGGGCGCGTGGCTTACGTCGTCTGGGATGTCAAGGGCTCGGGCTTGCAGGCCCTGGTGCATTCCGCCATGGCCCAGGCGGTGTTGCGGTGCGTGCTGGCGCGGGGGCTTTCCCCGGCGCAAACCCTCCAGGAAATGAACAAGACCCTCCTGAGCACCTTCGACTCCGAGGAGCTGATGACCTGCTATATCGCCGTTGTGGACCCGGAATCGGGCACTCTGGTGCACTCCGCGGCGGGTCATCCCTCGCCCATCCTGCACCTGCCGGAGGAAGACCGGGCGGACCTTCTCGAACCCGCCGGCGGCCCACCACTCGGCATCTTCGATGACATTACCTATCACGATTCGCTCAGCACGCTTCCCATCGGAGGCCGGTTGATTCTGATGACGAACGGAATCCTCCATGGCCGGGACGGTTCGGGGGAAACCTATGGCACGGAACGACTGATTTCGCTCCTGTCGGTCACCGGCGACATGGATCTGGAGGAAGCGCTCGACCTTGTGACCGGCGATGTTTCCTCTCACATTCGCGGGGAAGTGCCGCACGACGATTTGACGCTGATCCTGATCGAGCGCACCGGCGGCGCCAGCGGCCACACCACCGTCGAAGCATGAGCGCATCGCCCGCCTGGTGGGCCAAGTTGGGGCTGAGCCTGGGCCTGATCGGCTATGGCGCCGCGGCCTCGATGGGGGTGCCGGGCATCCCGCTCGGCCGAGAGTTGCTGGCGCCGCCCTATGCCGCGGGAGCCGGGCTGGCGGTGGCGGGGGGATCGATCGAGCTTTCTCATTACGTCATTCTCAAGCGCAAGGCCCGCGCCCTTGGCCGGCCCTCCGAACTGGTGACCGGCGGGGGGCTGCTGCGTTGGGTGCGGCACCCGATGTATTTGGGCGATCTGGTGATGCTGACAGGATTCGCAGGCCTGGCGGGGGATGGTCTGGCGTGGGGATTGTGGCTGCTGGCGGTTGCCTGCGTCGTTCAGCAGACTAGGCTCGAGGATCGCCTTCTGGGGCAAGCCTTTGGTCCCCGGCACGCCGCCTGGGCGGCTCGGACGAAGCTGCTCGTTCCCTGGGTTTACTGAGGTTCCGTTTTATCCCTGCTCGGCGAAGAGCGGGAAGCCCTCCGTCAGGTCCTTCAAGAACGCCACGGTGACATCGATCAGGGCATCGATGTCGCTCAATTGGGCGATTTCGCTGGCCGTGTGCATGTACCGCAGGGGGCAGCCCATGACGGCCACGGGAATTCCGGCGCGGACGATGGAGACCTGGTCGGCGTCGGTGCTGGATTTGCCGTTGTCGGCTTCCGTTTGCAGGGGAATGCCATGACGCTTGGCGCAGGCCTGAACGGCCGCGGTCAGGGCGTTGTTTGTCAGCACGCCAACGGTGATGGCGCCGCCGGCACCGAGGCGTATGTCGCCGTGGCGGCGCTTGTCGCAATCGGGCGTGTCGGTGGCGTGAGTGACATCGTAAACGAGGGCGAAGTGGGGATTGATGCCGTGCAGGATGGTCTGGGCGCCCCGGCCGCAGATTTCCTCCTGAGCGGTGCTGATGCCGAAAACAGTGGGGAGGACCTCGGATTCGCCGTCCTTGGCCAGGCGGCGCAGGACCTCGGCGACGATGAAGCAGCCGATGCGATTGTCCCAGCAGCGGGCGATGGCCCGGCCGTTGGGCAGTTCCTGAAAGCCTCCGCCGCCGAAGACCCCGGGAGTTCCCACGGCCACCAGCGTCAGCGCTTCCTCGCGGGATTTGGCGCCGAGGTCGACCCAGATGCCGTTCCAGTCGTTCGCGGATTTCTTGCGTTGTTCGGCGGTCTTGAGATGAATGGCGAGACTGCCGACCACGCCGTGGACTTCGCCCTTGAGGCCCTGGAATCGGACGCGCTCGCCCGGCAGCAGGGTCACGTCCACGCCGCCGATCCCTGCGACGTAGAGCAGGCCGTCCTCGGAGATGAAGCGGACGATGAGGCCGATTTCGTCGGCATGACCCATCAGGGCAACGGAGAGTCCGGCGCCCCGGCCCGGCAGGACGGCGTAGACGTCGCCGTGGACGCCGCGTCGGATGTCGGGGACAAACTGGCGGACCTCGTCGCTCCAGATGGCCTGAGCCGGTTCTTCGAAGCCCGAGGGGGAGGGCACGTCGAGAAGGCGTTTGAGGAAAGAAAGGGAGGCATCGTTCATCGCGCCACCTTGGCTGCGCTTTCTCTTGCGGGGCAACGTCTTTCGCATTGCCGCCGCAGGGTGCCCATCGACACGGTGCGGGCCGAGAAATTCCATGTGCGAGGCCGCATTGTGATCTACTTCGGTGTTTTCTTTTTTGGATCGTTCATCCTCGTCACCGCCCTGTTCTTTTTCATGGGCGTGTTCGACGAAAGCAGGGAGCCCTGAGCGACGATGCCGACTTTCGATATTGTCTGTAAACCGGACCTGCAGCTCGTTGACAACGCCATCAACACGGCGAACCGCAAGATCGCCCAGCGCTACGACTTCAAGGGCGTCGACGTGACGCTGGAGTTGAACAAGAAAACCAAGACACTGCTGGTGGTCGTGCCCGACGAGATGAAGCTGAAGGCGGTGCGCGAGATCGTCCTCGGTTCCCTCAACGATCAGGGCGTCTCGATGAAGACCTTCGACTGGGAGCACCGCGAGGACGCTTCCCTGGGCGCCATCCGCATCAACGCCAAGATGCACGAGGGTCTCGACAAAGAGACCGCCAAAGACATCACCAAGCGCATCAAGGACAGCGGGCTGAAGGTCAAGACCTCGATCCAGGGCGACCAGGTCCGCGTCGAAGGCAAGCAGATCGACGACTTGCAGCAGGTCATCGCGCTGCTCAAGGATGCCGACTATGAGCGGCCGCTGTCCTTCGAAAACATGAAGCGCTAATTTCTGAACACAGAGGCTGCGATCCGTATGCTCTCCTCCTTATCCGTCTTGGCCGAGGTCAAAGCGCGTGGCGGCAAACCGCTTTCCGCGGACGCCATCGTGGCGCTCCACGGCAGCGGTGCATGGCCCACGGGCGTGGGCGAACCGATCGAGGGTCTCCTGCGCGAATTCGCCGAGAAAATCGAAACCGGAACCTGCCAATCGTCCGTTGTGGCGGTCTTGCCGCGCGATGCGGCGGAGGCGGCGCCAATGCTGCTGCTGGACTCGGTGACGCTGGGCAATTGGCTGCCGGGGGTCGAGGGCCGCAAGGCCGCCATGGCCCGAGTGATCGATCTGGCCCGGCGCCAGGGCGTCGAGCGGCTCCAGGTGATGTTGTCTTCCGGCAATGGCGATGCCGCGGATTTGGCGGCGGATCTGTTCGAGGGTGCGGCGCTGGGCGATTTCACCGATGAGCGCTTCAAGTCCAAGACGGAAACGCGGCCCGTGATCAAGCTGGTTTTCGTGGTGGACAAGGAGCGGAAGCGGTTCGTGGAGGCCGCGCTGAAGCGGCGCCAGGGTATCTGCGAAGGCATTTCGCTGGCCCGCCTGCTGGTCAACGCGCCGCATAACATCCTGACGCCTGAAGAGCTGGCGGATGAGGCGCTTCGTCTGGCGGAATACCATCAGCTCGGCGCGACGGTTCTCGACGAGGAAGCGATCCAGCGCCAGGATTACCGGCTGCTCTGGAACGTCGGCCGGGGCAGCGAGTACCCGCCGCGGATGGTGGTGCTGCGCTACGCGCCCAAGAACGCGCGCAAGGGCCTGCCGCACGTCGTGCTGGTGGGTAAGGGCATGACCTACGATTCGGGCGGGTACAGCATCAAGACGCGCGAGTCCATGCCGCACATGAACGGCGACATGGGAGGCGCGGCCACTGTGCTCGGGGCGATGCAGGCGATCGCTTCGATGGAACTGCCGGTGCGCGTCACGGCGATCATCCCGAGTGCCCACAACGCCATCGACGCGGCGGCTTACCAGCCCGGCTGCATCCTGACGCACAAGTCCGGCAAGACAGTCTTTATCGGAAACACGGACGCCGAGGGGCGGTTGATTCTGGCGGACGCGTTCCACCGCGCGGGCGAGGAAAAGGCCCAGGTGATGATCGACTTCGCCACGCTGACCGGCGCGGCGGTGCGGGCGCTGGGGCCGAGCATGGCGGCGCTCTTCACCGACGACGAGGCGCTCTCCGCGTCGCTGCTCAAAGCGGCTGGAGATTCGGGCGATACGCTCTGGAGGCTGCCCCTCTGGAAAGAATACGAGTCTTCGCTGAGACATCCGCTGGCGGACATGAACAACATCAGCCAGCTCGGCGCCGACGGCGGAGCGATCCACGCGGCGAACTTCCTGAAGGCCTTCGTGCCGGAGGGCGTACGCTGGGCCCATGTGGACCTGGCGGGTCCGGCCCTGGCGCCAAAGGGCTTCCGGTTCCTGCGGCCGGGAGCCAGTGGCTTCGGTGTGCGGCTGGTGGCGCAATGGCTCCAGGACGCGCTGGCGGCCAAGGCGATCTAACTCTGGACGAGTCAGTAGTAGAGAATGTCTTCCTGCCAGACCTTCTCATGGTACTTCTTGAGTTTCCGCTTGTTGTCGTGGGGCATTTCCCGGGTGAGGGCGCGATGCCAGTTCCCCCAGTTCTCTGGCGGGGTCCGATAGATGACCAGCCGCGCCCACTCGGGGAAGGAGGCGCTGTGCGTGCCGTCGCCAAGTACAGTGGGATTGGGCGGCTGTTGGCCGTTGAGAGTCAGCGTGGCGGTGGTGATGGGGTTGGCGGCGTCGTCGAAGAGGCCCCAGTGGTATTCGCCAGCGATCAGGAGGGGAAATTCGCCCGGTTCACCGATGACTTTGCCGGCGGCAAAGAGGGGCGCGGGGCCTTTGGCGGGCAGGTAGTTGGCTTCGAGGAAGCGAAGTGTCTCTTTCTTGACTTTGGCGAACCGCGAGCCAATGACGGCGTACTGGATGTCGTGCTCGTCGATAATCTGAGGGAAGGTGGTGTCGAACTGTCCGCCTTCGACGCGGTCGCGGATGGTGTTGACGATGCACTTGAAGGGACCGGGGTGGACGCGGAAGAAGGGATGGCCGTCGGCGTCGAAGACGGTGGTGTCCGGCGGCGTGTTGGCCAGGAGCCTTTGTCCCCATTGGACTTGAGTGGCCAGCCGGTCGTCCTCGAAATAGTCCACGCGGAACGGTATGGCGAGGGCGAAAACCGTGAGGGCGCCCATCGCCCATCGGGCGGGGGAAAGGCGCTGGAAGGGCTTCCAGGAGGCCCGCGGAATCCGAGTCGCCAAGTCCCAGGCGACCCAGGCGCAAACCAGGGCGGCGGGCGGAATCATGGTGGTCAGGCTTTGCGGGTACTTGGTCGGTAAGAGGACGACAAACTGGAAAATCAAGAACGCCATGGGCAAGGATAACAGCAGCACCAGCAGAGGCACGCGGCGCCGCGCGGCCTGAACCCAGGTGTAGGCCAGGGCGAGAAGCAGGACGATGGAGCCAACGCTGTCGTAGCCCCGGTACTGATCCCAGCCGTAGCTGGGGGGCTCGGCCTCGCGGTCGAAGTTCTGGCCGAAGACAGTCTCGAAAAAAATGTCCCACACGCCGAACAAACGAAGGGCGAGGAGGAGCAGGCCTGTCGAAATGGCGGCGCCGGCCCCGTAGAGCAGCAGCTCCTTCCACATCAGGCGCCGGTGCCAGATCGTCTCCGCCACGAACATCAGGCCGACGGTGAAGCCGAGGATGAGGGTCTTGACGCTGCATGTGAAACCTAGGCCGATGACGGCGCCGGCCAGGAGCCAATGGGGCCATCGGGCCTTATCTCGAGCGCGGAAATAGAGGAGCAGGCTGGCGATCCAGATGAGGGTGAGTGGCGTGTCGGAGCGAATCTGAAAGCCCATCTCGCCGGTGATGACGGACGCCAGATAGAAGAGTACGGTCAGCGGGGCGGTCCACTCGGGGGCGGGGAGGATGCGCCGGGCGAGGCGCCAGAGCAGCCAGGCGCCCGCCAGCAGCATCGCGAGGCCGAAGCCCCGGAAGACGTAGAGGATGGCGTAGCTCTCCCAGGCGACGGCGCGGAACCAGAGGGAGGCGGCCACCATGGGCAGGGGCCCATGGTTGTCCCAGATGTCGAGGTAGAGGCGTTCGCCCTGGGCCATGTGCCAGGCGACGGAGAGGAGCTGGGCTTCGTCGCGGTTGAGCTTGAGGGCGAAGGCTCCCACCACGACCCAAAGGATGGCGAAGGCGACGGCTCCGAGCAGGAACCGCCGCATCAGGCTTTTTTCTTTCTCAGAGGGGGCCGCGTTCATCATGGGAGTGCGGTTTCACGGTTGAGAGAAGGGGGTCAAGGCAAGGTGTCGGGGTTGGCGTTGCCTTGGGTGCTGACTTGGCTGCGGATGATGTCGCCTTCGCTGACGGTGCCGTTGGTGGGATCGTAGGCGCGCGAGGGGTTCCAGATGTTGTCGGGTCCGACGCAGTTCAGACGCCATTGGCCGCTCCAGGCGAGGGCTTCGTCGCGGTAGCGGTTCTGCAGGATCGGGAAGGCGTCGCGCTTGCCCATCAGTTCGGGGATGTTTTCGTAGCTGTAACGGCGCCAGATCTCATCGGGGAAGTCGTTCTTGCGGTCCGTGTTGCCGCCGAAGGGGCAGCGCAGATTGGCATCGGTGATGTAGGCGATGGGGGTCGAAAGGGCGTCGGGCACGTACCACCATTTGAGGTCGGAACCGGCGAGGGGGGCGACGCCGCCGGGGAAGCCGGGATCGATCATGGTGGGGTACTTGCCGTTGTCGACGGCGTAGGCTTCGATGGCGGTGGCGATGGTGCGCAGATCGGTGGTGGCGCGGCTGACTTTGGCGCGGGTCTGGGCTTCGAGGAAGTTGGGGACGGCGATGGCGGCGAGAATGGCGATAATTGCGACAACGATTAGCAGTTCAATGAGTGTGAAAGCTTTTGGCTTTGTCATGAGGGGAGGCCTAGTCTTTCCTGTGGGATCGAATCGGTGACTCATAGACTCTGATTTCCGGTGCGCGGCAAGGGGGAAGTGGGAGCTTTTCCAGCTTGATCCGGCGGCTGGAATAAACGATTTCATCGGCATTCGTAGCCTGAAAAATTTATCAAAGAGACACGAGGTCCGATTATGAGTTTGGAAGCCGCGCCCAGCGCCCCGCAAAACGTGCCCCCGGGCCAGATGCCCCCGGAGGTTCCTCAGCCCCACTTCGCCCAGTTGCACCCCCATTTCCAGCACCACAAGTTCCTGATTAGGCGGAAGTTCTTCAAGATCTTCGGCGCCGAGGCGAATGTTTTCAGCGAGAGCGGTGAGCTGCTGCTCAAGTGCAAGCAGAAGGCTTTCAAGCTGAAGGAAGACCTGACCGTGTATGGCGACGAGGCGTTGAGCCAGCCGCTGCTGCGGATGCGGGCGCGGCAGGTGTTCGACATCGGCGTGACCTTCGACATCTTCGACGTTTCGACGGGCCCCGAGGTGAAGATCGGGGCGCTGCGGCGCATGGGGATGAAGTCGATCGCGCGCGATGAATGGCAGATTTGGGACCTGAACGACCAGCCCATCGGCATCATCCAGGAAGACAGCTTGCTGACGGCGCTGCTGCGGCGGTTCGTGGATTTTGTGTCGCTGTTCGTGCCTCAGCCAGCAGTACAACTTCACGATCAACGGCCATCCGGTGGGGTTCATGAAGCAGAATTTCAATCCGTTCCTCATGAAGCTGACGGCGGATTTTTCGCAAGACACGCACGGTTGGCTGGACCGGCGGCTGGGGGCGGCGGCGGCGACGCTGCTGTGCCTGATCGAGGGCAAGCAGGGGTAGGGTGGCTGAGGGCTTGAGGGTCATGGCTCGAGGGCTCCGGTCGGTGAGTGCGAGGGCATGAGATCACAAGCCTTTCCGTTTGTCCTCTCATGTGGAGACTCGGGTACAAGATAGACAAGTTACACATGTTGCACTTAGTGCCGGGGCGCGGAGGTCTCGAAGCTCCCGGTTCCTTTAGAACTCACCACAGAGTCACAGAGGGCGCAGAGAAGATTGGGGACAGGAGAGATAGGCAGGACAATCTTGGGGGGGCGAAGGCTTGTGCGGGTGACTCTCGAAACCCCGGCCCGTTGCTCGGCGGATCGGCCGAAGGCCGATAGCAAGAGGGAGCGATCGGTGAGTGTGTCGATTCTCAGAGAAAAGCGGGTTGGGTAACGATCTGAACGAGAAGTTGTTTTGTTGAACTTGTATGGCTTCATCAGGATTCTCGCGTCAGAGACCTGATGATCTGTGGGAAAGCTCTGTCCTTTTCGGGGAAGGGTTCCTGAAAAAACGATAACCGCCCCGGCGAAGCGCGAAGGCTTTGCCGGGGCGGTGGCGTTTTGGCGGGGGATGGGGCCTTGCGGGTTCGCGTTCCGCCGGTTGGCGGGATTGCGAACGGGGACGATGGTTTAGAAGAGGTCGGCGGCTTCGGCGCCCTTGGCTTCTTGGGCGGCGGCGGCGTCGCGGGGGGTGATGTGGGGGCCGACGATCATGTCTTTGTAGCCTTTGCCGGGGCCGACCATGGGAAAGACGCAGGCGTCGGGGTCGATGCGGACTTCGAGGAAGGCGGGGCCTTCGTCGAAGGCGACGAATTCCTGGAGGACTTGCTCGAGGTTTTCGCGGTCGTAGAGTTCGAGGCGTTTGGCGAAGCGGTAGCCGTCGGCTTCGGCGGCTTTGACGAAGTCCTTGGTGTGCATGGTCTTGTCGGTGCCGGAGAAGCGTTCGTCGAAGAAGAGTTTTTGCCACTGGCGCACCATGCCGTCGCCCTCGTTGTTGAGGAGAAGGACCTTGATGTTGGCGCCGTAGGTGGTGGCGGTTTCAAGTTCGCCGATGTTCATACGGATGGATCCGTCGCCGTCGACGTTGATGACGATTTTGTCGGGGCGTGCGATTTTGGCGCCGATGGCGGCGGGGAGGCCGAAGCCCATGGTGCCCATGGATCCGCTGGTGAGCCAGGAGCGGGGGTGCTTGTAGTCGATGTACTGGGCGGCCCACATCTGGTGCTGGCCGACGCCGGTGGAGACGATGGCTTCGCCTTTGGTGATGCGGTTGAGGGCTTCGAGGACTTCGTAGGGCTGGAGCATGGCGGATTCGCGGTCGAAGTTGAAGGCGTGATTCGCGCGGAGTTCGGCGGCGTGCTGGACCCAGGCGGAGAAGTCGCGCTTGAAGTCGATCTGCTCGCCGTATTCGCGGAGCATCTTGAGGCCGGCACCGGCGTCGCCGACATGGCTCCAGTGGATGTTCTTGACCTTGCCGATTTCGGCGGCGTCGATGTCGAGGTGGGCGATGTGGCGGGCCAGGGGGGCGAACTCGAGAACCTTGCCGGCGACGCGGTCGTCGAAGCGGCTGCCGACGGCGATGAGCATGTCGCAGTCTTCGACGGCGTAGTTGGCGTAGGCGGCGCCGTGCATGCCGAGCATGTGGAGGCTGAGGGAGTCGGTGGTGTCGTAGGCGCCGATGCCCATCAGGGTGGTCACCACTGGGATTTGGAAGCGCTTGGCGAAGGCGCGCAGTTCTTCGGCGGCTCCGGCGCTGTTGATGACGCCGCCGCCGGCGTAGATGAGGGGGCGTTTGGATTCGCCGAGCATCTGGAAGAAGGACGCCTGGTTTTTCTTGGAGACTTTGGCGGCGCGCAGGTTTTCCATGCGCTTCTGGAAGCCGCGCAGTTCCAGCACGCCGTCGCCCTGGTATTCCATCAGGGCGTTCTGGACGTCCTTGGGGACGTCGATGACGACGGGGCCGGGGCGGCCGCTGCGGGCGATTTCAAAGGCGGTGCGGAAGGTGGCTTCCAGTTCCTCGGGTTTGGTCACCAGGAAGGTGTGCTTGGCGCAGGCGCTCATGATGTTGAAGATGGGGGCTTCCTGGAAGGCGTCGGTGCCGATGGCGGGGCGGGGGACCTGGCCGCAGATCAGGATGGTGGGGACGCTGTCGGCCATGCAGTCGCGGATGGGGGTGACGCAGTTGGTGGCGCCGGGGCCGCTGGTGACGAGGAAGACGCCGACTTTGCCGGTGGCGCGGGCATAGCCGGCGGCCATGAACCCGGCGCCCTGCTCGTTGGCGGGGACGACGAGGCGGATTTGGTTTTCGAGGTCTTCCTGATGGTTCTTGTTGTAGCGGAAAATGGCGTCGTAGGTGGGCAGGATGGCGCCGCCGCTGTAGCCGAAGATGACATCGACGCCTTCGTCGGCGAGGACCTGGATGATGGTGTCGGCGCCGGTCATTTGCTGTCCGCGGAGGGCGTGGGGGGCGCGGAGCGCGACGTCCTGGCCGTTGGTGGCGTATTCTTCAGCCACGGCGTCTTCGGTGGCGGGGGACATTTCTTCGTGAATCATAGCGAGAGGTTCTCTTGATTTGGCGGTGTGGGTTGGGTTTCGCAAAGCCGTGGTGTCTTTTGGAGACGCAGTGACAACAAAAAGGCCGCCGACGGACGTCAGCGGCTGGTGTTTTCGGCTCTGAGACGCATGGCCCGAGGGGCGGGCCGGCGGGCGGCCCCGTCTCAGAGCGTTCGTACTACGACCACGGCGAGGCGACGGCCCAGGATCCACCGCTCTGCCTTGTGGGCAGTGGCGAAAACCAAAAGCTGGAGCGTCGCGAAAAACATCTGCGGAGTCTTTCCCTTATGCCTGGCGGGCCGCGAGTTGGAGCGGAGCCAGGAGCTAGGGAAAAGGGGAAGGCAAGGCGGGCCGATCTGTCAAGGGGGAAAGGGCGAAAGAAAAGGCTTCGGCGGGTGTCGGCTGAGCTTGACCACTGGCGGAAAGGGCGAGACGAATAGAGGCGAAAAAACAGGGGCGAAAATCGGATCGAGGGGCGCAATCAATGGGCGCCGCCGATTTTTCCGCCGGGGCGGTGAATAGGGCTCTCGGTGGTGAAGTAAGGGATGCGAACGCGAAGTGCCGAAAGGAGCGAGAAATGGATGGCTGAGTTGCTGAATGTTGTCTTTGCGCCGATCAACCTGATCGTGACGGTGCCGTTGCTCTTGGTCGTGGCCTACTGGCTGTTCGTGATTCTGGGATTCGTGGGTGGCGATTCGCTGGATATGGAGGCGGAAATCGACGCCGACCTGGACCTGGATGCGGGCGTGGACGGGGATGCGGACCTGGATGCGGAGGGGGGGAGCGGTGGCGGCGGGATTCTGTCGGGTTTCCTTTCCTTCATCAACGCCCATCAGGTTCCGTTGATGATCGTGATCGGGATTTTGATCCTGGTGATGTGGACCATCACGATGATCGGGACGATCGTCCTGAATCCGAACCACGATCCGGGTATTGGCCTGGTGATTTTGTTCGTGGCCTACATCCTGGCGATTTTCGCCACGAAGGCGATCACGGCGCCGTTGGCGAAAGCCGCCCGGGAGTCGAACGAGATAACGATTCGCGATCTGACGGGGCGTATCTGCACGACGCTGACCGCCGTGGACGCGATCCGTATCGGCCAGGCGGAAATCGAAATCACGGGCGCGCCGCTGCGTCTGAACGTGCGAACCCGCGAAGGCATCACCCTCGCCGCCCGGCAACAGGCTGTGATCGTCAACGAAGACGAAAGCCGGGGCATTTACCAAATCGAACCCTTACCCTCTTCCGAACTTATCGCCAAGGAGCCCTAACGTCCCATGATGGACCTCGTTTATCTCATTCTCGGTATCGCCTTTCTTGTCGGCCTGATACTGATTGTCGGCTATGTGGCCGCGGCCCGATTCTTCCTGGTCAAAGCGAAACAAGGCAAAGCCCTGATCATCACCAGCCGCAGCGGATCGAAAGTCGTCTTCTCGGCGAGCTTCTATTACCCAGTGTTCAACCGCCTGGAAGAAATCGACGTCTCGGTCAAGCGCATCGAAATCTGGCGCACGGGCAAGGATGGCCTGGTTTGTAAGGACAACATGCGCGCCGATATCAAGGTGGCCTTCTTTGTCCGCGTGAACAAGACGGAGCAGGACGTTTTGAAAGTGGCGCAAAGCATTGGCTGCGAGCGGGCGAGCGACCCGGCGGCGCTGGTGGAGTTCTTCGACGCGAAGTTCTCGGAGGCGCTGAAGACGGTCGGTAAGGGCTTTGACTTCACCGAGTTGTACTCGAGCCGCGAGAAGTTCAAGAACGAGATCCTGCAGATCATCGGCACGGACCTGAACGGTTACATCCTGGACGACGCGGCGATCGATTACCTGGAGCAGACGCCCAAGGAGACGTTGAACCCGGACAACATCCTGGACGCCGAGGGTATCAAGAAGATCACCGATCTGACATCGAAGCAGCAGATGCTGGCGAACAAGATCGAGCGCGATAAAGAGAAGACGATCAAGCAGCAGGACGTGGAAGCGCGCGAGGCGATCCTGGAGCTGGACCGGCAGCGCACGGAAGCGGAGCAGCGGCAGAAGAAGGAGATCGCCGCCCTGACAAGCCGCGAGGAAGCGGAAGCGGCCATCGTGAAGGCTCAGGAATGGCAGAAGTCCGAGCAGGCGCGCATCGCGACGGCGGAAGAGCTGGAAGTGGCGGAGCAAAACCGCGAACGCCAGGTCATCGTGGCCCGGCGGGCGAAGGAACGCACCGACGCTGTGGAAGGCGAACGGGTGGAGCAGGCTCGCCAGTTGGAGCAAAACGAGCGCGAACGCATCGTGACCTTGGCGCAGATCGAAAAAGAGAAGAGCGTCGAAGAGCAGCGCAAGAACATCCAGGACGTCATCCGCGAACGGGTTGTCGTGGAGCGCCAGGTGGTCGAGGAGCAAGAGCGCATCAAGGACACGCAGGCCCACGCCGGCGCCGAGCGCGAGAAGCATGTGGCCCTGGTGGAGGCGCAGCGCAAAGCCGAGGAGGAAATGATCAAGCGGGTGAGAGCCGCCGAGGCCGAACGCCAGGCCGCCGACCACCGCGCCAAGCAGGTGCAGGTGGAAGCGGAGGCGGACAAGCTGGCCGCCGATCAACGCGCCGAAGCGATGAAGACCCTGGCCGCCGCGAAAGCCGAGGAAGAGGCCGTGCACGGCATGTCGGAAGTCCGCGTGATGGAGGCCCGCGCGTCGGCCCTGGCCAAGGAAGGCGCGGCCCAGGCGGAAGTCATCCAGAAGAAGGCGGAAGCGGAAGCGATGGGCTTGGCCGCCAAAGCCGAAGCGACCCAGAAGCAGGGCGAAGCGGAAGCGGAAGTCATGCGCCAGAAGATGAACGCGGAAGCGGAAGGCATCACGCAAAAGGCCGAAGCGATGAAGAAGCTGGACGCGGTGGGCCGCGAGCACGAGGAGTTCAAGCTGCGCCTGGCCAAGGACAAGGAAATCGAGTTGGCCCAGATCACGATCCAGCGCGACATCGCCGAAGCCCAGGCCAGCGTGATCCGCGAAGGCCTGAAGAGCGCCAAGATCGACATCGTCGGCGGCGACTCGATGTTCTTCGATCGTATCGTGAACTCGATTTCCTACGGCAAGTCGGTCGACCGGTTCGTGCAGAACAGCGACGTGGCGTCGGGCCTGCGGGATGCTTTCATCCCCAACGGCAACGGCACCAGCGACGCGGGCGAAGCCCTGCGCGTGAAGGTCAAGGAGCTGGTCGATACCTTCGGCGTGACGACGGCGGATCTGAAGAACCTGACGACGTCGGCGCTGCTGCTGCGCCTGATCGGCATGACGAAGGAGAAGGAAACGAAGGCGATGCTGCAAGGGCTGCTGGACGGCGCGAAGCAGGCGGGCCTGAGCGACAAACCGGCGGCCCAGTTGCTGGGCGAGCCGGGGCTGGTGAAGAAGGGGTAATCCCCCAAACCGCCCAGCCGGACCCGAAAGGAAATCGTACTCGGTGACACCCAACAGCACACTCGAAGAACCAAGCAGTCAGGAACTCGCATTGGTTGTGAATCCCAGGCTAGGTGTCACCGAGGAGCAGATTCCTTTTATCAAGAGCTGTTTTCAAACGCGGAAGAACTGGAAGCGTTACAAATGGGCTTTTGTGGTTCCTATCGCAGTGACAGTTGGATTTCTTTGGGTACTTGTTTATCCAGAATACCATATGATGGGGACTATAGCCGGATTGCTTTTGTACCTCTATCTGGCAAGCGAGAGAATTTGCTACTCGCGCTGGATCATTATGTGGAAAGAAACCACAGCGGCCTTGTCCTTACACAATCTTTATCTCGCCAAAAAAAATGACGAATTGGCCACCGAGGCCAGAATGGGGAAAGAGAGACAACCATGGCGGACGTTGAAAAAGAATCGCAGGCGCAACAGGATCAAGCACAGCTCGAAGGCGGCACCTACGAGATCATCCGCAATCGTCTCGCGGCGCAGGCGAAGGATTTGCAGGACCGCGTCAACAAGCTGAACGCGGTGCGGAAGGACACCTTTGGCTCGATCGATTTGCAGGTCCTGGACCGGGCGCGGATCACGACGGAGCATAACTGCATCGCCCGCGATATGGTGCCGGTGGGAACCCGGTTTATCTTTGGCTACAATGTCCATTTCGGTCTGAAGAGCACGACGGAGCTCAAGGACGTTTTCGCCGTTTACGAATACCGGGAGCGCCAGTTTCACACGGCGGATTTGAGCCTGATCGATGACAAGCGGTTCGAGGAGGATTTCAACAACCTCTACAAGTATTACAAGGAAACGACGTTCTCGCGATTCGCCATTATCGGGCCGCACCTGTTCATGGTTTTCCAGGTGGGCAAGCGGCCGACGGACATCAAGACCTTCAAGTGGGCGATTCAGGGGGACGGGTTGACGTACCTGGACAACCGCAGCGATCACGAGTTCAAGTACCCGCCGCAGCACGAGTTCACCTGGAAGCGTACGCACCGCGACCTGCACCGCGAAGGGAAACACCCGCACATTTCCATCGAAGACCGAGTTTTCGTGGAAACCGTTGGCGGGGATTTGACCATCAAGGTGGAAGACAATACGGAGTCGGGTGAGGGTATTTATCGGGAACCGGTGGAAAACGCCGACCAGGTGCTGGACGACGCCGAGATTTCCTACGCCGTGGTGGGGCCGCTGATATTGCTGAAGATCAAGCCTTACCAGGAGAAAGATCATCGGTATATCATCTATAACGACAAGATCAAGGAAGCGCGGCGCGTGGATGCGATCCAGCATTCTTGCGTTCTTCTGCCGGACGATCACGGAATTATCTTTAGCAGTGGTTATTACCTGGTCAATGGCGAGCACAAGCAGTTCGAGCATGGTCTGAAGGAAATGCTGTTCGAGCGGCGGGTGCCATCGGCCAACGGCGAAGATCACCTGTTCGTGTTTCACAACAGGGCGAGCGGCGTGTATATTCTGTTGTCGTACAACATGATCGAGCAGCGGGTCGCGACACCGATTGTCGGCCAGGGTTATTCGATTTTCGAAAACGGAGAAATGGTGTACTTCGGCGATCAGATCGAGCCGCAAAAGCACCATCCCGTGCAGGTGTGGCAGACCCCGTATGTGGGGCCGAATTTCGAGCTTCCTCAAAAGGGCGATTCGCGCCTCTACAAAATTGGAAACAAAGAAGTTGTGCGAGCGATGGCGGAATGCTGGGAAGTCATCAAGCTGTGCCGCCGCGAAACGCCTTACGAGAGTCTGTATCTGGACTTGGTGAAGAACACCACGGATATCACGGACTCGTATTTTTGGGTGGGCGAGGGCGAGCTCTTCAATTTAAAGGAAGTGCTGGAGCAAATCCGCAGGAGCGCCGGCACGGCCATCGACGAGTTCGAAAAAGTCACGGCGCTTCGCAAGCAGACGGAAACGAAAGTCCGCGAAACGACAAAGAAAGCGGAAGAGATTCTTGGGAGCCTGCGCGGCCGGCAATGGCCCGCGGTGGATGGCTATGTGGCGGGGCTGAATGAATTGCGTTTGCTGCGCGGCGAGGTGATTTCGCTCAAGGACCTCCGCTATGTGGATTTGCCGCACGTGGAAGCGCTGGAGAAGCAGGTCGCCGAGCAGAGCGACGGGGTCTCAGAGAAAACGGTGGAGTTCTTGCTCCAGCCAAACGCCCTCGATATCTACGAAGAGAAAGTCGCGGAGGAGAAGGCGGCGATTCCGAAATTGACGAAAGTCACGGAAGCTCGCGAGCATGAAGAGGCGATTCACGAAATCAGCGGGCAGCTCGAATTGTTGATCGAAATCGTCGGGAATTTGAAAATCGACGATTCGACGAAGACGACCCAAATCATCGATGCGATTTCCGCGATTTTCCAGAAGGTCAATCAGGTCCGCGCCGCCTTGACAAACAAGAAAAAGGAATTGGGCAGCGCGGAAGCGGTCGCGGAGTTCGGATCGCAAATCAAGCTCGTCAGCCAGAGCGTCGTGAACTTCATGGACCTTTGCGACACACCGGAGAAGTGCGACGAGTACCTGACGAAGTTACTCGTCCAGGTCGAGGAGCTGGAAGGCAAGTTTGCCGATTACGATGAATTCGTGACGGAGCTTTCCACCAAGCGGGAAGAGATTTATCAGGCGTTCGAGAGCAAGAAGACGTCGCTGATGGAAGCCCGCCAGAAGCGGGCGGTCACGCTCCAGGGGGCGGCGGACCGCATCCTGAAGGGCGTCGAAAATCGCGCTCGCGGCATGAAGTCGGTGGACGAAATCAACAGTTACTTCGCCACCGATTTGATGATTGATAAAGTGCGCGACACGATCGAGAAACTGCGGGACCTGGGCGACTCGGTCAAATCCGACGAAATTCAAAGCCGGTTGAAAACCATCAAGGAAGACGCCCTTCGTCAACTGAAGGACAAACTGGAATTGTACGCCGACGGTGGCGATGTCATCCAGTTCGGAAAACAGAAATTTAGCGTCAACACGCAACCTTTGGATCTTTCGACGGTCATTCGCGATGGCAAGATCTATTACCACATCACCGGAACGAACTTCTATGAAATGGCGTCCGATCCGGAATTGGACGAGACCCGGGCGGTTTGGGCGCAGGAAATCGTGTCCGAAAACAATAATGTCTATCGCGCCGAATATCTGGCTTATCAGTTCCTGAAGGCCAGCGAATCGGGCGCGCAACCGCCGGTGGCCGAATTGGCGGTGATGGAGGACGCGGCGCTGCTGGACGCGGTGCAGAAGTTCGCGAGCCCGCGCTACGCCGAGGGCTACGTCAAGGGCGTCCACGACGGTGACGCGGCGAAGATCGTGCGGGCGCTGGCGCAGATGAATCAGGCGGTTGGCCTGCTGCGCTACCCGACGGCTTCGCGGGCGTGCGCGCAGATGTGGTTCCGGCGCTTTGGCGATGGGGAACTGAAGGGGCGCCTCGCCCAGCAACTCCGGGGTGTGCGGGCGATTCTGCGGGTGCTGCCGCACCGGCTGGACCGCGGGCGGTTCCTGGCGCCGCTCGAGGAACAGCTCGTGGCGTTCGCCGAGACGACGGCCCTTTTTCCCGCCGAGGCCGCCCGCGAAGGCGCTGAGTATCTGTATTTCGAGCTGACGGCAGGCGAAGATTTCGTGATCGCGCCGGAGGCCGCCAAGCTCTTCGAGGGCTTCACCGCACACCTGAAAAAGGCCAATGGCGCCAAAGCCTTCGAGGAAACGTTGGCCGGTGCGGAGGCCGATCCGGTGGGGACTTTCGCGCTGGTGCGGGCATGGCTGGCGGGGTATCTGGAGAAGGCGAAGGAGGCCGAAACGCTGCGGCCGTACCTGGATGAAGCGGCGGTGCTTTGCTTCACCGGGTCGTTCGAGAAGCGGCGCGTGCTGTCGGCTTCGATCACGCGGGAATTAGAGGGCATGCTGGGTTCGCACAGCCGCATCGCGGAGGGCCGCTATGGGCTCAGCTATCCGGAATTCATGAGCCGCCTTGCCCACTACGACCGCACCGTGGGGCCGATGTTCCGCACGTTCCAGGAGGCGAAGAAACGCAGCGCCGAGCGCTTCCGCGAGCAACTGCGGCTCGAAGAATTCAAGCCCCGCATCTTGTCCAGCTTCGTGCGCAACAAGCTGCTGGATCAGGTTTATCTGCCGCTGATCGGCGACAACCTGGCGAAACAAATGGGGACGGTGGGTGCGAATACTCGCACCGATCGGATGGGCATGCTGCTGCTGATTTCGCCGCCGGGCTATGGTAAGACGACGCTGATGGAGTACATCGCGAACCGGCTCGGCATTATCTTCATGAAAATCAATGGTCCAGCCATCGGCCACCACGTCACCAGCCTGGACCCGGTGGAGGCCCCCAACGCCACAGCGCGTCAGGAGTTGGAGAAGCTGAACCTGTCGCTCGAAATGGGCGACAACGTGATGATCTATCTCGACGATATTCAGCACTGTAACCCGGAATTCTTGCAGAAATTCATCAGCCTCTGCGACGCCCAGCGCAAGATCGAGGGCGTGTACAAGGGCCGCACGAAAACCTATGACCTGCGCGGGCGGAAAGTCTGCGTCATCATGGCCGGCAATCCCTACACCGAGAGCGGCGAAAAGTTCCAGATTCCCGACATGCTGGCCAACCGCGCCGACACGTATAATCTGGGCGACATCATTGGCGACACGCGGGCGGCGTTCGAACTGTCCTACATCGAAAACGCCATGACCTCGAACGCCTCGCTGGCGCGGTTGTCGGCCAAGAGCCACAAGGATCTGCACGGTATTCTGCGCATCGCCGAGACCGGTTCGCGCGAAGGCGTGGATTTCGAAGCGAACCACAGCGCGACCGAAATCAGCGAATACGTGGACGTGCTGAAGAAGCTGATGGCGGTGCGCGACGTCATTCTGCGCATCAACGAAATGTACATCGAGAGCGCCGCCCAAGCCGACGAATTCCGCACCCAGCCGCCGTTCAAGCTCCAGGGCTCCTATCGCAACATGAACAAGCTGGCGGAGAAGGTGCTGCCGGTGATGAACGATGCGGAGCTGAAGACGCTGATTTTCTCGCACTACGATCAGGAGGCGCAGACGCTCACAACCGGCGCCGAGGCGAACCTGCTGAATTTCAAGCTGACGTTTGGCTTTGAACAGCCGGGCGATCGCGAGCGCTGGGCGGAAATCTGCGACACCTTCCGCCGGAACCAGAAGTTCCGCGGCATCGGCGGCGGCCAAGCCGACAGCATGACCCAGATCATGGGCGTGCTGAACGATTTGTCGGAGGGCGTTGGCGGCCTGAACGCGGGCATCGCGGGGGGCCTGACGCAGTTGGCGGACCGGGTCGAGCAAAGCCGCCCGACGGGGCCGCAGGAGGTGCGGGCGACGCTCGAGGGCGAAAGCCTCGGTCCGGTGCGCGAAGCGCTGGCGGAATTGAAGTTGGCCCTGGACGCGATGCGCCAGGCGCAGTCCGAATCGGACCGGCCGGTGCGGGCGGAATTCGCGCCGGAGGCCCTGGCGGGATTGCAGACGGGACTGGCGGATTTGAAGGCGGCGCTCGCCGAGGCGGCCTCCACGCGCTCTGAAGCGCCGCAGGCCGCCGCGCCCGCGCCGATTTCCGGCGATCTGCGGGCGACGTTCCCGCCGGAGAGCCTGGCCCAATTGCACGAGATCCTGACCAGCCTGGCCATGGCCGTGATTCCCGAGCGCGCCCCGGCGTCCGCTCCCACGCCGCCAGCGCCGAGCGAGAACAAATTCGTCTGGTCGCCCAAGGAAGGCGAATTCAACCAGGCCGGTTCGCTGCGCCGGTTCCTTGAAGGCAGTGGGTTTATCGTCCGCGAAGTCTCTCGCACCGAGTACCTGCTGGAACGCGACGGCGGCCTGCCGGTGCGGCTACGGATCGAGGGCGAGCGGTTCTATCTGGAGGCGGAGGTGGGGGCGCTGAACGGCGCCGCCGGGCCGGATTTGTACCGGGTGCTGCTCGATTTCAACTCCGAGATTCTACCGGTCAGCTTCGCCCTGCGCGAGGATACGCTTCTGCTGGTGGAAAGCCGCGAGGGCGCCAGCCTGACGCGCAATGAGCTGTCGGCGATCATCGCGGCGTTGGACGGCGCGCACCGCAAGGCGACCGGCTTGCTGGCGCAAGTCGGTGGGGGCGGGGGCTGAGTGCGCGATGGCGGAGGCTAGAAAAACGCCCGGCCAGACAATCTGACCGGGCGCGCCATTTTTATGGGAAACCTGTGGGGGGCGAACCCCGCGAGTCAGTCCTCGCGGCCTTCTTCCAGCGAGTCTTCCTCCAGGAAGTGATCGATGTGATGGGCGCGGTCTTCGCCGCCGAGGAGAACTTTCTCCAGCAGGCGGACCGTGCCAAAGTCCTGGTGGTCGCGGGCGAAGGCGATCATTTTGCGCAGATTCTGCGCGACGGTGATTTCCGCCGCCTTGTCGCGAGCCAGCATGTCGCGGACCGAGAAGAGACCTTCCGGTTCGTGGTCGATGATCGACTTCTTCTGCATGTTGGCCGGTTCGCAGGTCGGGAACCCGCCTAGGTGTGTCACGCGTTCGGCGATGTCGTCGACCTTTGCGAAGAGCGCCTCGTAGGCCTCCTGGTAGAAGAGATGCAGATCGCGGAACTGCGGGCCGTTCACCAGCCAGTGATGCTTGTGGTACTGGTGCAGTAGGGTGTATTCGGTCGAGAGGAGCTTGTCCAACTCGGGCACCATGTCTTCGCAGTAATCCTGCGGCAATCCGATCGGATTTTCTTCCATATCGGTCTGGGCGCGGCGGGGCTTGGTCGGGGCCGCGGCGGATTTGGTGTCGGTTTTTTTCTTGGTGGCCATCTGGTTGAGTCCTCCGTTGGGATCGGCAGCGGCGCGGAGGCCGCGGGTGTCGATTTGGGTGCGGATAAGAGGTGCACAACCCGTGCCAGATCGGCTACAAACCGGTCATGTCGGCGCTGTCCACGACGCCATCTCGGTTTACGTCGAGGGCGTCGCGGTAGGCCTGAATGCCGAGGAGAAAGCGGACGATTTCCTGTCGCACGACGGCGCTTTGGCGCTCTGCGATAGCGAGCCAGACGGGGGTCGCGGTCACGGTTCCCTGCCATTGCAGGCGGCCGCCGACGCGAACCGCTCCGGCGACTGGCGTCCAGGGCCCGTCCTCGGCGGGTGCCGAGAAGAGGGCCAGCCGCGACTCCAGGAGTCCGGCGACTTCGGCGGCGGTCAACGCCACGCGGATTTCCAGACGCCGCGCCGGATCGCTTGCTTCCAGGCGCCACCGCACCGGCGTCGCATCGGGCAGGTTCCGTGGGGCTTGGGCTTCGCGGCGGGCGTTGAGGGTTACCGGCGTCGTTCCTCCGATGGCGCGGGCGTGGAGAGCGGTGCGGGGTGCGATGGCGCTGGCCCCGCCAGCAAAACCCACCGGCAGGAACGCGGCGTTTGCGGGCGAGAGCACGCGTTGGCCGTCGGCCGCGAGGCCTGCGGGTTCGCTAACGACGATAACGGCGCCCGCCTGGGGCAAAGCGTTCTGGCCTGGGGAGGTGGGGGCTCCGGCCAGGAAAGCGAAGCGGCCGTCGCCATCGTGATCGCCGATCAGGGCGAGGCTCTGTCCCAGGAGACTGCGCTCGGCGGTACCGGTCAGGGTGGACGCGATTGGCCCAATAGCACCGGTCGAAGCGGCGCCAGGGATGAGGGCGGTCTGCCCCAATTCCAGCAGCAGGCGATCTGGCGAGTCCACGCGGGGCGCGCCGATCAGAATATCCGCGAAACCATCGCCGGTCCAATCGCCCACTCCGGTCACGGCCTGGGCAAAGAAGTCCTGATCACTGGCGCCCTCCATGCTGAGCAGGCTCGCTGCGGCATCGATGCGCGAGGGAAAGACGCTGCGGCCAAAGACGATGTAGACCTTTCCGGCGGCCACCAGGGCGCCGTCTCGTCCGTCGGCGCGCGGGGCGCCGATCAGGAAATCTTCGAGCCCATCGCCGTTGACGTCGCCAGCAGCGGCGACGGCGAACCCGATGCGGTCTTCGGGGATGGAACTGGCGACGACAAAGCCTTCGGCGGGGGAGAGGGCGCCGAGGGTGGACTCGGGCATCAGGACGCTTGGCCGGCCGAATAGGACGAACACCTTGCCTTCCGTGCCCAGATCGGTGGCGTCGGTATAGGGGGCCCCCACGGCGAAATCAGCGAAGCCATCGCCGTTGATATCGCCAAGACCGGCGATGGCTTGCCCGGCTTGATCGTAAGACAAGGCGCCATTGAGGACGAAGCCTTCGGACCCGTCGCCGCCACGGGCGGGGAGCAAGTCGAAGGGCGAGAGTTGACCGGTGAAGTTCTCGCGGCCGAAGAGCACGAAGGTCCGGCCGGCGAAAATCTCGTCCCCCACCTGTGCCAGTGCCGCCGTGATGGCGAAATCGCCGTAGCCATCGCCGTTGAAGTCGCCGATTCCCGCCACGGCGGTGCCCATGCGGTCGCTCAGCGTATCGCCCGGCATGACTGTGCCGAGGGTGATTTCGGCGGTGCCCTGGCGTGCGCCGATGAGGTCGAGTTCGAAGGCGCGGGGAAAGGCGGCGGCGCTGCCGAAGATCAGGTAAGCGGCGCCCCGGAAGCCCCGGGCGTAGGCCGATCCGATGAGCAAATCGGCGAAGCCGTCGCCGTTGACGTCACCGGCGGCGGCCACGTCGGTTCCGGCCCGCTCGCGGGGGTCGCTGGCGCGGGCCCAAAAGCCGTTGGCGCCGGTCAGCGTATCCGGCCCGATGGGGTTCGGAAGAGAACTGGTGCCGCCGAGGATCAGACCCGCAGCCCCCGTATCGGCGTCGAAGCCGGGCGCCCCGGCGGCGAAATCCATCAGGCCGTCGCCGTTGAAATCGCCGACGCCGGCCAAGGCCATGCCGAGCTGCAGGCCGCTGGTCGCGCCGGTCCATTGCGCCTGGGCCGTGAGACCCTCGCCCGGCCACGCCGCCGCAGCCGGCAGGAGAGCGGTCGCAGTCAGGAGGCAGAATTTCCGTAAGTGAAGAAGAGACAGAGAACGAGGGAAAATTGCGGGAGGCCTCCGAACGCCATTCAGGACTGTAGTAACGGTCTCCCGGTCGCGTTCGTCAACTGGCACCGGCTTGTGGCTGCGTGGTCAACGCTCGGCGCGGCGCGATGGGTGTCGCTTCGCCAGCCCGTTGGCCAGGATTCCGTCGGCGAAGAGCGAGGTGACCTGATAGAGGATGAGCGGCAGGATTGCCTCTGTGACGTCGGGAAAGAGCTGGGAGACCAGCGCGATGCCGATGGTGAGGGTTTTCTGGCTGGAGGCGAAGAGGACGCTGACGCGGTCTTCCCAGCCGAGCCGGAGCAGGCGGGCGCTGACCCAGGAAATCGCCAGCAGCGCCGCGTGCAGAAGGACCACGATGAGCACCAGTTCGGCGAAGAAGAGGGGTTTGTCCTGGGCGGCGTCCCGCAGCCGGTCCGCGTTCAGGATTACCCCGAGGAAAATGAACAGCAGCACGACGCCCCGGGGAACGAAGGCGGTGGCCTTGACGAGGGTCTGCGTGGCCTTGGCGGGAACCAGGAGGTGCATGAATTGCGACGCGACGTTGGGCAGGACTACGACCCAGAAGAGCGTTTGGAGCAGATCGGCGGCGGAAACGCTTTGGGCGCCCGCGTTCTCGCCCGCGAACAGGGCCAGCACGATAGGGATGGTGACCAGACCGCCGGTGTTGATGACCACCGTGGAGACGCTCGACATCGCCGTGTTTCCCCGCGCGGCGTCGCACAGGGCAATGTTGCTGACGATGGTGGTGGGCAGGGCGCTGAGGATAATGAGGCCGAGAAACATGCCGCCGTCGAAGAACCAGCCAACGCTGTATCGGAACAGCACGGGGGCGAGAAGAAGGCTGATGACAGTGGAGAGGGCAACGCCAACGGCGAAGGAGCGCCGGAAGTCGAGCGTCCGCACGTCGAATTTGAGCCCGGTGACGAAAATCGCCCCCCCCGCGATCCAGGCGGACCAGCGATAGAGGAACTGGCCGATTTCGCGGGGCAGCAGAAACCCGAGGATCACCACGGCGATCAGGCCCACGTTGAACCAATTGCGCGCGAACCAGGGCTTCACGAGGGCGGCTTGCCTCGCGTCACTGGACCCGATCCATCACCAGCAGACTCAAATCGTCGCGGATGCGGGTGCCGACGGCGTGGCGCTCGAAATCCATGAACATCATGAGCGGCACGTGAGCCAGCATCTGGCCTTGGGTGTTGGCGAAGAACTCCAGGAAGCGTTCGCCGTCCAGGACCTCGCCTGTGCGCGACGGCGTTTCGGTCCATCCGTCGGTGTAGAGCAGGACGCGGTCGCCGGGCTTGAGCTTGAGCATGCCGTCTTCGGCTGGGGGCGGCACGATGCCGCTGATGCCCAAGGGCACGGTGGGCTCGACGGGGATGTATTCCGGGTCGTCTTTTTCTTTGCGCCAGAGAATGGCTGAGGGATGAGCGGCGCTGGCGTAGGAGAGCAGGCACGTCGGCGGGTCATAAATGCCCAGCCACATGGTGACGAACTGCTCATCGTCGAGCTGCGGGCCAAACCAATAGGACAGGCGGGCGAGGACGTCGGAGGGCTGATCGACCGGTTCCGCTTCGATCAGAGCGGTTCGCAGCAGGGCGCGGGTGGTGGCCATGCTGATGGCGGCCATGGCGCCGTGGCCAGAGACGTCGGCCATGCAGAAAGCGACGCGGCCATCGCGCAATTCGAAGACATCGTAGAAATCGCCGCCCACATCGGCGCAGGGGCGGCAATTGGCGGCGAAGCCGAGGCCTCCGAGAATGGGAAAGCGGTTGGGGAGAAAGCGGGAGTGGACGCGGGCGATCTCGCCGAGCTGGCGCTGGCTGGCGCTCAGGACGTCTTTCAGGCGCCGTTGCAGTTCGCTTTCCTGGCTGTGGGCGGCCTCGAGCTGACGCTGCACTTCGCGCAACCGGGATCGCAGGGCGCCCTCATCGAGCGCCTCCAGATCTTCGTCGATCAGGTTTTGCTGGAACGGCCCGGTATCGTCCGGGTTCGGTTCGGGCACGGAAAACCTCTGCGTCACCTCAAATACGTCAGCCTCTTCGATAGAAGCCAACAAATTGAAAGCGTGGGGGGAATGGGCTGAAGGCGGCAATGGGGAAATTCCTTCCCGCTTCGAAGTCTCATTGGGCTCTCACGGCACATTCCAGAGCACTTTCGTCTCGCTAAGGCGCCACCCGATTGCTTCACTCGTCGGTGCAGGCCGGGAGACTGTCAAGTTTTCATGTTACACTGGATTCCCATCACCGCCATCATCCTCCTCAACCTGATCATCATCGCCTATGTGGTGCGGGAACGGGACCGGACGCGGTCGGGATTCTTCCTGGTGGTGAATGCGATTTCGCTGATTCTGTGGTCCGCCGGGGTTCAGGCCTGGGAGTGGATGCACGAGTCCCGTGTCCTGGCCCTGGCGTGCTTCGCGCTCCTTCTCGTACCCGCCAACCTGTTGTACTTCGTCGGCACTCGGCCCAAGCCTTTCCGCCCCGGCTGGACCCAGCCTTGGGTGCTGGCGGCGTTGTTCTTGCCGCCGGTGCTGCTGACGCCGCTGCTGGACTACCGGGTCCTGGCTCAGGAAAAACTGACGAGCAATTTCTACACCGGCGAGCAGTGGCGCGCCTTCTTCGAGGCCGGGGGCGTCTGGCCCACTTTCTACGGCATCGTGATGGTGCTGGGGTGCATGGTGGTTCTGGCGGTGCGCTACGAAACCATCGGCCCCAGCCCGGTGCGGACGCTTTGCAAGCATCTCTCGATCGTCATCATCGGCCCCATCGCCTTCGCCTCGGTTTTCGCCGTCACGACGAAGACCAGCGGTGAAACCCTGGCCCCGAGCCCAAGCCTGCTGGCCGTTTTCATCGCCCAGTTCAGCATCCTGGCGGTCATTCGCCAGGAGGAGATCGAGCGCCCCATGGCGCTCTCGCGCTGGATTTACTACACCGCCGCGGTCCTCGTGGGCTTCGCGGTCAGCGTGTTGCTCTACACCGCCTACGAGGGCGTCGCGGGCAAGGTGCTGCTGGCCCGCACGGTGCAGGCAACCATCTTCGTCACCATCGTCTTGTTCGTGATCGCGGCCAGCATGCCGCGGGTGCGTTCGATGTTCGACCGGGTGATGTTCCGGCGGGTGGCGGAGTACCGCGAACTGTTCCGCGACTCGCAGCTCCAGCTCCGCGACACGCGCGAGCGCCTGCGCCGCGCCGAGCGCCTCTCCGTGGTGGGCGAAACCGCCGCCCGCATCGCTCACGAAATCAAGAATCCGCTCGGCCCCATCAAGGGGTACACGGAAATGATGCGCGACAAGCTGGACGACATGTCGGATGAGGATTTCCCCCATCGAACCCGATTCCTGCGCCACCTGGAGATCATTTCGGAAGAGGTGGAAGCCATCGACCGCAAGGTGCGGCAGCTCCTGAACATGGCGAAGAAACCCGCCGTGACCTTCGAGCCGGAGGACATCAATGCCATGGTCGAGCGGGCCGCGACGCTGCTGCGGTTCGAGTCCGAGGGCGCCGATTCGGATACCGGGGCGCCTGTCGTGCGGACCTACCTGGCGCCGCACCTGCCAGACGTTCTGATTTGCCGCGAACGCGTCGAAGAAGCCATCTCCAACGTGTGCCGCAACGCCATCGAGGCCGTTCAACTGGCGGGCCTGGGGGGTGAAATCGTCCTGACCACGGAGGTGCAGGAAGACGAAAACGGCGTGCGGGGGGTCGCCATCATCGTGGAGGACTCGGGCCCCGGATTCAGCGACGAAGCCCTCGCGCGGCTCTTCACGCCGTTTTACACGGAAAAACCCGGTGGCACGGGCTTGGGGCTGTCGATCGTGAAAAGCCACGTCGAAGTCCACAATGGCCGCGCCCAGTTCGAAAAACGCGACCCCTGCGGAGCGCGGGTGACTCTGTGGTTTCCTCTCAACCCGGAAGCCGCCTCCGCCATTCCGAACGGTGAAATCGATCGTGAACTGCATCCCAGTGGCGATTCGCAGCGCAAGATGGCGGTCTGACCCGGTTCCGCCTCAGCGTTCGTGCGGCAGGCGCTTCTTCATTTTGAAGCGCTTTTTGGCCTTCTTCTTGTAGTGCTTGTCCGCATCGAAGACTTCAAAGCCGCGCCGGGCCTCCCCGCCCTTGGTAAAGGGCGATTTCTTGCGGTCCTTGTGGGTCTTGCGGGTGCTGTAATCGGCGGGGGCGCGCTCGCGGGCTTGGATTTCCCGCACCGCGTCGGCGTCTTCCACCTCGTAGGCAAAGCCTTCGAGGCGTCGTTCGGGCAAGCGCTTGCGGGTGTAGTGCTCGATCTTGGCGACCAGAACCTGCTCGGCCAGGGACATGAAGGTCGCGGCGCGGCCCTTGCGCCCCGCGCGGCCCGTGCGGCCGATGCGGTGGACATAGTCCTCGGGCGCCAATGGCACGTCGAGGTTCACGACCCATTCGACGCCTGGGATGTCCAGCCCCCGCGCCGCCAGATCCGTCGCCACCAGAAAGCGCGCCTCGCCGTTTTGGAAGGTCTCCAGCGCCCGGCGTCGTTCGTGCATGGGGCGGTCGGAGTGCAGAGCGACGGCGGCGATATCCTTGCGGAGAAGCCGGGCCACCAGCTTCTCGGCCCGCACCTTGGTGCGCACGAAGACCAGGGCCCGGTCGATCTGCTCCGCCTCCGAGAGCGCCAGCAGGAATTCGAGCTTCTGCTCATGGGCCACGGGCCACGCTTCCTCTGTCACGGTTTCCGCAGCGCCCGCTTCGCCGACGTCCATCCGCACCGGCCGGGTGAGGAGAGTATGCGCCAACTGCTGCAAGTCCGGCGGCAGCGTGGCGCCGAAGAGAATCGTTTGGCGTTCGGGACAGGTCAGGCAAGACACGATGGCCTGTAAGTCCTCCAGGAAGCCCAGGATCAGCATTTCGTCCGCTTCGTCGACCACCAGGATCCGGACCGCCGACGTATCGACGTAGTTGCCCCGCGTGAGGTGATCGCGCAGGCGCCCCGGTGTAGCGACGATCCAGGCGGCGCCTTGGCGCAGTGCGTGTTCCTCGGCCTCCATGGTGTCCTCGCCGCCGCGAACCAGCAGGCCCCTGAGTTCCGTGCGGGCCGCCAGGGTGCTCAGGTTCAGGTGGACCTGGGCCGCCAGTTCGCGCGTCGGCGCCATCACCAGCGCCCGGATGCGGTGATCGCGCTCCTCGCCCTCGGCCAGGATGCTTTGCAGCAGCGCCAGCGCGAAGGCGCCCGTCTTGCCTGTGCCGGTCTGAGAACGGCCTAGGAAATCGCGGCCTTCGATCAGGGGCGGAATGGCCCGCTGCTGGATCTCCGTGGGCGTATGCCAACCGATGCCCTCCACGGCGGCGAGGAGGGCGGGATCGAGTTGGAGTTCGGCGAAAGTGGGCATGTAGGAGTCCTGGAAAAAATGAAAAATGGCGCGCCGATTCACTGCCCGGCGCAAACCGGACAGAGGCTGCACCGGGTTGCCGCGGATTACAAAGGGCATCTTGGGGCGCCGCCGCCTTTTTCATGCGCTCCCGCCAGCAGGCGTCGCGGCGTGGGCCGAGGCCCGCTGATCATGGCCACGACGGCCATGACTCCTTAAAATGGCGGCAGGTCCTTGTGGATGCAGAACAGGTAATCGCCCTGGCTGGAAACCGTGGGCCAATACGCGTCATTGCGGTCAAACGTGTGGCGATGCAGGACGTAGTTCTTCAGCTTGTCCCACTCTTGCTTGGCGGCGTCGGCCTCGGCGCGCTGGGGCGATGTGTTTAGGTAATGGCCCGGAATCAGGAGCTTCCACGCATCCACCAGCTTGTCCCACTCCAGAACCTTCGGGGTCCAGAACATACGTGCCCGCCCCTTGATGACGTGGTACTTGTCCTTTAGGCCGGGGACGTTGTTTTCCTGCGCGGCCTCCAGGAACAGAAACTCGTAGTCCTGCTCAACGGCGGTTTTCGGATCGACCCATTGGGTGTAGTCCAGGTCGCGCAGATACCACATCAAGGGCCAGGTCGTGGCCTCCGCCTTGACCAGGATCTGGACGTCCTTCTCGCGCTTCGGATCGTTGTAGAAGGCCAGCCATTCCGCCACCGTGGGGTTATTGGTGGTTCCCTGGAAGTGATGGGGCGTGGTGCGGATGCCGGCCACTTCGGCGTAGCGCTGCACCATGTCGGCGTGGTGCTTCAGGTCGTCGGGGGTCATGCTGAAGATCAGTCGCTCGCGGATGTCCCAATGGTTGCGGAAACAGAGCTGGAAGGCCGCTTTGCTCTGCCACAGGAGCGCCACCGCCAGCAGCGCCATGGCCACCGTCTGGCCGACGGATACGCCGCGCCAGGTGCCTTTCTTCTCCGCCAGCCGCACCGCCCATTTCTGGGCCCAGAGGCCCGTCAGGAACACCAGCGGCAGTGCCAGGTGGATGCCCACCCATGGCACTTTCTCGCGCGCATAGGACACGGCGCCGATGTTGGTGATCAGCCACCAGATGGCGAGCCCGTGGAAGCGCTCGCCCCGGTCGATCTTGTGCCATGTCAGCACCGTCCCGCCCAGCACCAGGAACGCGATGAGGAACAGGTGGAAGGGATGCTCCAGCGACAGCGTTTCGTCCAGATGAACCCGGCCCGAAGGATCGATCTGAACGCCATCGACCACGTGCGGCTCGGTCAGGTAAGTGTCCATTTCCGTGCTGCCCAGGTATTGCGCGGAGAAAACCAGAAACAGGGCGAAACCCAGCGGATACAAGACTGTGCCCCAATGCGGCCGCAGCAGCAGGGCGATGCCCAGCGCCACGCATCCGATGGTCAGCGCCAGGAAGTAGATCATGGGCTGCTCGGAGCCGCGGAAAAAGAGCGCGTGGAACCCGAAAAACGCCACCGCCACCAGGAACAAACTGACCGGGGTGACGCGGTTCCAGGCGATGCGCAAACTCGCCACGATCGCCGCCACCAGCACCGTGGTCATCATCGGCAGTTCGTAAATCAGCATATTGACCAAGTGCATGTGGAAGGGGCCCTTGATGCGATGCTGGGCGTTCTGACCCATCCAGTACGCCAGCGTGTCCTTGTAGAGTTCGAAGGGGCCTTTGGTGTTGAGAAAGTATGTGGTGAAAATCGCCATGTAGAGGAAGAATCCAAGGCCCAGGGCGCCGAGAATCCACCAGCGAGCCTTGCGGACCGAACCCCAGTAATCGCTCAGGAAAGCGCTGCGGCCCCAGCCGCCGTCGATGGCTTTCTTCAGCGCCACCATCAGCGCCAGCGACCCGGCCGCCAGCACCACGTAGAAGATCCGCCACGTCCCCGGATCGCCGGCCCGGCCGACGTCTTCGACAGCCGGTTGCCAGCCCAGCGCCATGGGAATGCTGCGCACGTCCTTCAGGACAAAATCCTTTCCGATGGCCCGCACCACGGAGGCTTCGTAGGCAATGCCTTCGAACACGCGCGTCAGCACCAGTGTCACAAACACGAACACGATTCCGGCGCCGATGGCGGGGTGAATGAAGGGGGGCTTCTCCACGACCCGATTCGTCGATTTATCGCGCAGCAACCACGCCGCCAAGTCATGCACGATCAGCATCACAAAGAACGTGATAGCCGTGAAGTAGATGAAGAGGCTGCTTTCCTTGTTACAGAACAGGATCGTGCAGGCCAGGATGAAGCTGGCCGCCCAGCGCGCATCGCGGCTGTGCCACCATCGCACCGCCGACGCGAAAATCCACAGCGTCGTGAACGCGAAGAGCGCGTCGTTCCGGTAGAATCGCTGATAAAACATCAGCGCCGGCGAGAACACATAGAACGCCATCGCGACCCAAATGCCCACGTTGCCGAGCCATCGCCTGAGTGCCCAAATCCAAAACAGTCCGAAGAACCCGAGCGCCGCCACACCGATGCGCATCGTGTAGTCGCTGACGCCGAATATGTGGAACACCAGGGCCTGGATGTGCAGCATGGCCGGTCCGTGGAGGATCGGCATGTATTTGTAGCTCAGTTCGCGGTGGAGCTGGAATTCCGTGTAGTAAACGAAGAGCGACTCGTCGTGCATGATGGGCCGCGTGCCCAGGTCGTAGAACCGCGTGAAGAAACAGGTGGCCACCAGGAGGACGAAGAAGGCGATGCGCCACGGCGTCCACCAGCTCGGCGGAGCTGGGGCGGCTGCCAGGGGCGAAGCCGCTTCCTTGATTTCGAGGGATTCCTGGGCGTTGGTCATCGGTTGTCCTTTGTCGTCGGAGAGGGAGGCGATCAGAGTTTTCGTACTCATTGCTCACCTCCCACGCGGTAAATCGCGGTCCCGTTTTTCACCGGCAGCCCTTGCTCGTTTTTCTGCTCGAAGACTTTTTCCAGCGCCTCGAACTTCTCGAGTTGCCGCTCCGTGTAGCGCTCGCGCTCCAGCGCCCCCACCACCACGTAATCGATGCCGTAGAATTCCATCAGATCGCGCGGCAGCGTCTCCGCCTGATAGATGTCCGTGGCGTCCTGCGAGAGTTTGCCTCCCAGTTCGACCATTGTGGGGCGCTTGGCGTCCTTCAGGTTTTCGAGGATGCGCTCGCGCTTGTCCTCGTCGAACTCCGGAAAGGATTCCTCCAGACCGTTCTCACGGTCTTTTTCGGGCAGCGTCGCGAGGCGCTTGACCTTCGCGACCACTTCCGCGTCGTAGCCTCCGCCGCCGAGGGCCGTCCTGACGGCCTCCCGCACCCCGAGTTCGTCGACGTTGAACCGGGCTCCATAGCGTTCGATCAGGTGGGCCTGGGCCGGGATGCCCCAGCCGCGCCATTGCAGTTCATGGTGCATCCAGCCCATCAGCGTCGGGCGCCCGGTGGTGGCGGCGAATCGCCCGCCGGGGCCGTAGGGTTCGATGCCGGGGGCTTCCAGGATAACGCTGCCGCGGGGGATTTCTTCTCGGACAAAGGCGATGGCTTCCGCGTCGCCGGCAAAGCGGCCCCGCTCCTTGACCTTCATGTAAGCGATCGCGTCCAGGGTCTTTTCCTCCCAGCGCGCCCGCTCGTTTTCCTGCACCCAGAACGGCGCACCGCCGGCCTGCATATCGTTCGTCCGGTTCGCCGTGGCGCCATAGGGATACACCATTCCCAGCAGCAGCATCGCCGCCGCCAGCAGCCACGCGGGCGAAGTCCTCGCCACCAGCGCCAGCCAGCCCAGCGCTCCGTTGCCGCTCTTGAGGCCGGGAACGAAGACTTGCAGGGCGAGCGCCGCCATCACGATCACCGCCACCACGACACAGAGCAGATACCAGAACCCCTGAATCGCGCCCATGCCAAGCACCCCCAGAATCCACGGCACGGCGACCAGCCCGCCGAAGACCCCGCCCGCCAGATAGGGATCGGTCAGGCGGCCGCGGAGCGAATCGTCGCCTTCACGCGAACCCGCTGCGCGATTCGTCAGCCATCGGCCCAGCCCCGCCAGCGCGAAAATCGCCGCCACCGCCATCATCGGCCATAGCGGATAAATGATCTTGAAGACCGTGTTGTAGCGCTCGTTGACGCCGCTCATGTTGTCGTCGAAGTGCAGGCCCTCGACGAACCACTGGAAGAAAAACGCCACCGCGAGGAAGGCCCAGACGGGCGCTTCGTCGCGGGCGCGGGAGCCTTTGCGGAACGCCATAACCAGCGACACCGCCAGCAACGCCAACGCCACCGGCCCGGTCCATGTCGTCAGCGCGTGGCGCGTGTAGGCGAACAGCGCCATCAACCCGCCAAAGGCGGCGAAGGCCACGCCACCGTTCACCCGGCGCGCGCCGCGAAACAACCGGACCAGAATCAACGCCATCACCGGCACCAGGAACAATCCCCAGTACACGAGGTAATCCCTCAACTCGGTCCGCAGGTTCGCGGGGAAGGGGTTGATGGCCGACCGCTTCCAGAACTCGTCCATCAGTCGCACACCGCTCTCCATCAAGCCGGGATCGGGCACCGGCGGCAGCACCGAGGCCATGATCGGCTCGGTCTTGGCGACGGGCGAAGCGAAGTAGGCTTTGAAGGGCAGAATCGTCAGCAGCGCCAGGCCGCCGCAAAGGGCGTACGCCGAACCGGCCAGAGCGAAGCGCCGGACGCCGTCCATCGGCCGCATGCGCCCCCGGCGCCGGGTCGAGAATTCGCCCGTCAGAAGCGCGGCCGCCACCATCACGCCAATGAACAGCAACCCATCGCGGGCGCCGATCAGCAGGCCGTTGGATTCGGCGGAGATGCCTGCCGCGAATCCTCCGCCGCAAACCAGGAACACCGCCCCCACGAAAAGGGCGATGCCGTACAAACTGCCCAGCGGAAAGACCCCCAGTGCCACCACGACCGCCACCACCGCCAGCAACCACAGCGGCGCCACCGTGAATACCGGCACCGCCTCCGCCCGCGCGTTCAGCACAAGCGCCAACCCCAGCGACAGCAGAATTCCAAATCCGGCAAACGCCACCGCGCCCCAGAGGTCACGCTCCATTCGCTCCAGGAACGGCCCCACCCGGTACACCGCCACAAGCAGCACCAGACCGATCGCCGGCGCCAGCACGACCGCATCCCAGATATTCACCGGGAAAACAAATCCGATGCCCAAACCCATGGCGCACACGTCGATCGCGCACCGGCGCCACCAATCGCTATCGGTCGGCGTGGGGATGAACCGGCGCGCTTTCCTCAAAAGCGATACCATCGCCGACAGCACCAGCAGCGTGAACGGCAGCGCCATATGATGCGGATGCAGATCGCCCAGGATCGCGCTGAAGTAAGGGAACTCCGTCACCGTGCCGCTCTGGTTCATCCCCGGGGGCGAAGACTTATAGGTGCGGCTGCTGCGCCAGAAATCGGTCATGGCCAGCGATGTCGCCGAAAACTGGGGCATCAGCGCCCCCTGACTCGCACGCGCCAACTCCTCCGCCAGCGGCTCCGTCCGCGCCTCCGCCAACTCGCGCTGCTTCTGCGGATCGGGAAAGGCTTCGATGAACTGCCGATCCACCTCGCGGTTCGGCAGGGCCGCCGCCTCCGCCGCCGTCAGGGCTTCCTCGTCCACCATCTGCTGGCGCTTCAACTCGCGCTCGAAATCGGTCCGGATCGTGCGCTCGATGGCGTCGCTCTTGCGAACCATCGCCTGCTGCACCGCGTCCAGGTTCCCGAACATCCCGATGGCGAGCGCCCCCAGCATGCCCCAGCCCAACCCATGGCTCCATCGCACGGCGCCCAAGCGGGGCCTCGGCAGGCAATGCACCATGTTGTAGGTCAGCGAAAAGCCCAGGCAAAGCGTCAGGGCGAAAATCGTCGCCAGCCCCAAATTGAACGCCTCGCCTGTGTCGGTGAAAGTCGCCTTGGCGATGGTCGCCACCACCAGGTGCCCGCCGTAGTAGTAGTTGGTTGGCTGGCCGTGGAACCAGGGGTCGCTCGGCGGCAGGCTGCTCGCCATCATCACCGCGTTCAGGTGGGTCAGGTTGCCGAACTTCTCGGCGCCCGACTCGCCCGGGTCGAAGGTCGCCCATGGGATGATCGCCCGCACCTGCACAAAGAACGCGAAGCCCAGCAGCAGAACGATCTGCGAGACGAGGAACGGCACGCGCACCTGGCGCCAGCGCCGCATCAGGGTCCCCAGCTCGCCCCACCAGGCCAGGACGCTCAGGCCCCCCAGCATCAGCGCCCCCAGCCAGACTGTCAGGAAACCGTGCGGCAGATGGAGGAACGCGCAGAACGCCACCACGCCGGCCACCGCCAGATAGGCCGGGGCGTGTGGGATGGCTTTGCGTTTCCAGAACAGCGCCGCCAGCGCTCCGCCCGCCACCACCAGGAGGAGCAGCCGCACCTTGGCCGCCGTCGGGTCAGTGAACCACCGCAGGCTCATCAGCCAGGCCAAGGCGCTGACCGCCGCGATGGCGAATCCCGGGGCCAGGCCGGCGCCCTGATCCGCCAAGCCCCGGAACACCCGCAGCGCCAGCGGCAGCGCCAGCACCGTCCAAAGCGCCAGTACCAGCCACCAGCCAAGGCCCATGGCCCACCCTTCGAGCCACCAGAGCGGTTGAAGCACCTGATCCATCCAAAACTCCCCGCCAGCCCTCGGTTCGGGCCGGGCGCCAAGAAAATGCGCCGAAGTCCTGTCACGCGCCCGGCGGCAGGGTCACGCGGAAAATGCCCGCCACCGATCCGCCTTCCGCGTCAGCCCGGATCGGATTGACGGCCCAGCACCACTGGTTCACCCTCCATTCTCCTGCTCATCTACGGGAGGGCCAACCATGAAACGACGTCTTGCCGCTCTTTTCGCCGTGTCTACTGCCCTCGGTGCATCCGTGGTTTTTATTGTGCTCGCAAAGCAGAGCCCTCCACCCGCTCCTACCGCCGTAGGCGAAGCCCCCGCCTCGCAAGCCGCTGTCCCTTCCCTCGAGAAGATCAACGCCCGGCGACGCGCGTTCCTCGCCGCGCTGGTCAGCGCCCGCGTTACGGCAGTTGAAGAAATGACCCAACTCCGGGGACTCAATCCCCCGGGCGACAATCTTTACATCACAGTGGAATTGAGAAATGGGAGCAAGGAACCCATTCGGGAAATCAGCGGCCGGTTCCTTCTGAGTTCATCCGATCCGAACAGCCCCACGATGGTGTTCGATTTCACCGGGCGCCCGCTTGCTTACCACGAAGTCCTGCGGCCTTTTCCGGTGGGAGAACCGATCCACTTCTCGTTTCCCTACAGCGGACTGCAAGACCCCATTCCATTCGAAGACTTCACCCGGCTGAACCCAGACGAATTCACGGTCTGTTGCGAAGTCGAACGCATCACCTTCGCCAGCGGCGAGGTCCTGGCTCCGTATCCCGATCTCGACTCCGCCCTCGCCGCCGCAACGCCATAGGCCGAGAAGGCGCCCCGGCAAGGCAATCCTTGAACACAGCGGAAGCGGTCTTGCGCCACCTCTCTTGCGGGAAGCTTCTCCGTGCCTCCGCGTCTCCGTGGTGATTCTTTGCGGAAGAGTCGCCTCAGCCCCCCAGCCCGAGGCACCAGCACAGCGCCGCTTTGATCGTGTGCATGCGGTTTTCCGCCTGATCGAAGATCGCATTGCGGTCGCCGTCGATGACTTCGTCGGTGATTTCCAGGCCGCGCTTGGCGGGCAGGTCGTGCATGGCGAAGGCGCCGGGCTCGGCGAGGTCGAGGAGGGCGTCGTTGATCTGGAAGCCCTCGAAGGCTTTGGCGCGCTTTTCCTTCTCCGCTTCCTGGCCCATCGAGGCCCACACGTCGGTGTAGAGGACGTGGGCGCCCTTGACCGCTTCCTTGGGATCGCGGAAGACGCGGATCAGGTCGCGGGCTTTCGGGTTCAGCTTCTCGCACAGGCTCCAGGCGCGGTCCGCCGGGTCGTAGCCCGCCGGTACGGCCAGGTGCATTTCGTGGCCAAAAATGCACGCCATCATCATCAGCGAGTGGGCCACGTTGTTGCCGTCGCCGACCCAGGCCAGGCGCAGGCCGTCGGTGAAATTCGCCCGGTGCTCGCGGATGGTCAGGTAATCGGCCATGATCTGGGTCGGGTGCTCGAAATCCGAGAGGCCGTTGATGACCGGCGCGTCGGACCACTCGGCCAGCTCTTCGACGCTCTTGTGGGCGAAGACGCGGGCCTGGATGATCTGGACCCAGCGCGACAGGTTGCGCGCCGTGTCGCTGATGGACTCGCGCTCGCCGAGGCGGCCGACTTCGCTGGCGTTGAGGTTAATGGCCGTGCCGCCGAGCTGGAACATGCCGGCTTCGAACGAGCAGCGGGTCCGCAGGCTGGGCTTTTCGAAAATCATGGCGAGAGTCTTGCCCGCCAGGTGGGGCTTCTGAGCCTTGTTGGCCGACAGGCTCGCGTGCCACTCGGCCTTGAGCTTCGCGGCCAATTTCAACAGGTCCTCCGCGTCCGAACGGGTCAAATCCGCGATTGAGATCAAATCAGGCATGGAGAGAGGTTCCTTCTAAGTCACAGGTACAACGCCGCGCGCATGCCCCCAGGAGCAAGCCGCAGCGAGAGAGTCAGCCACTTACGCCTCCTCGCCCCCGCGGCGCAAGCAGCGCCCTCGCGAGGCATCAAAAATGTTCGGACATTGGACGCGATCCGATTTACTCCAACTGGTCCCAGCCGCCCACGCCGCTCGTATCGTTGAAGGTGACGATCACTTCCGCCGAGGCCGTCACCGGCTCCGTGTTTCCGGCGGCGTCTGTCCCCGCCAGGAAGAGTTCGTAGGTGCCGTCGCCGCCGGTGGTGCCGGTGTCGAAAACGATCGGGGAACTGGCGAAGACGCCATAGCTGGTGAGCGGCGCACCCTTGGCGGCGCTGAAGTTATAGAACAGCTCTACCGTCGCCAGACCACTGCCGCCGGGCGTGTCGTCACCGGTCCAGGTGACATCGAAGGTGGGCGAAGGCTGGGTCAGGGTGCCGGAAGAAGGCCCTGTGATTTGAGTACTCGGAGGCATCGTGTCGATGCCCTCGCCAGAGATCGCCAACGTGATCGTCGGGCTGCTCGCGAGATTCGTTTCCAGGGTCACTTGCCCCGTGTAGGTGGTGAGACCATCGGGGTCGAAAGTGACTGCCAGAGTGGTGGTGGACCCCGCCGTCAGTGGAGACACGGGAACCTCGCTCAGCGCGAAAACGCCCCCGCCATCGTTGGTCAAGGTCGCTGTCGTGATGAGCAGCGCCGAGCCATCATTGGTCAGAACCATGGTCTCGGTGCTGGGTCCGGTGCCGAGTTCAATCCCACCAAATGCGAGAGAAGCTGGCGAGTAATCCAGGCTGGGCTCGGCCAGGTTGATGTAGATCGAAAATGTATCGGCAAAGCCTGAATTGGCCGAAGCCAAATCGATTGAGCCATCGGCGTCGAAATCGCCAACCGCCAGGTTCTGTGGCCCGGAGGCTCCGGAGGCGAAGGTCTGCGCGGCCTGCAACGTTCCGTTGCCGTTGCCCAGGAGCACCGACACCGACGAGGCGCTGCCGACCGCCACCGCCACGTCCAAATTGCCATCGCCGTCAAAGTCCGCCGCGTCAACGCCCTGTGGACCATTGCCGGTGGAGTAAGTCGTCGGTGCTCCGAAGACACCGCCGCCATTGTTCAGCAGGATAGAAACGGTGTCGGGATCGACCAGTGGCAGGATCAAGTCCCGCAAGCCGTCGCCATTCAGATCGGCCGCGTGCACATTCCAGGGGCGGTTGCCGGTGGAATAGTTCACGGCGTTCGCGAAGGTTCCATCGCCATTGCCGATGAAGACGGACACGCTGTCTCCGACTTCGTTGGAAACCGCGATATCCAGGTCAGAGTCGCCGCTCAGTTCGGCGATGAAAAGCCGCCTCGGTGTTGTCTGGGTCGCATAGTCTGTGGCTGCGCCGAAGGTCCCGTCACCATTGCCGAGCCGGATGGAAATGTCGTTGTCGGTTTGATTGACGATTGCCAGATCCATCACCAGGTCGCCGTCGAAATCGCCAGCCTGCACATCGGCCGCCAGATTCCCCGTGGCCACCGTATAATAGGACTGGAATGTGCCATCGCCGTTGCCGATCAGGATGCACAGAACGTCCTGTGAGTTGTTGGCGGTGACCAGATCGAGGATGTCATCCCCGTCCAAATCGGCGGCGAATATCGAGACCGGCAGGTTGATGGTGGCAAAGTTCGCGCGGCCCCCAAAGGTCCCGTCTCCATCGCCGAGTCGTACGCTCACATTCGACAGCGCGGCGTCGGCCGTCGCGATATCCAGGATTCCATCACCATCGAAATCGGCCGTCACGATATCCGTGGGATCGTTGGCTGTGGAATAGAGAACCCGGGTCGCGAAGCCGGGCCATTGGGCCATTAGGCAAGAAGGAATCAGCAGTGCGCTCGACAGAGCGCAGGAGAGAATTTTGGAATTCATCAGCAATTGTCCGAAAATAGTTGGATCTTGAGATGTGCTAAACCTCCCTCACGATCCGCTCCTGACAAGACAAATGTGTCTCCGCCACGAATTCTGGAGGGGTCCGTGGAGTATGGTTCCAGGGCGGATTACGCCTCTCGGTTGCCCCTGGATTTTTCCTCCCCACCCCTGTAAAAAATTACCCACCACCTCCGTCAAACCCCTCGCGTGGCCAAGAATTTTTTTCTAGAAATGCAATGAGACGTGGCCTTCCAGCGTTTAACGCTTATGCTTCCTCACGGATTTCCTCAAAAAGCCACCTCTGAATAAAAGGCCTCCGCCATGACTTCCGCCGCCCCCGTTGCCCCCGCCGAAACCGCCGCCGACGTTCGCCGCGTCCTGGTCTGCGACGACGAGAAAAACCTGCGCCAGCTTCTCACCGACGTCCTCGAGGACGATGGCTGGCAGGTCCTCACCGCCAGCAACGGCGAGGAAGCGCTGCGCGCCCACGAGGAGGCGGAGGTGCCCCTGCCGGTCACCGTCCTCGACCTCTCCATGCCGGGGATGGATGGCTTCCAGGTCATCGAGCAGCTCCGCAAGCGCGACGTCCGCACCGCCGTCATCATCATGACGGCCTATGGCACCATCGACGCCGCGGTGAAGGCCATGCGCGCCGGCGCCACCGATTTCGTGGTCAAGCCCTTCGACAACAAACGCATCCGCAGCGCTGTCCGCCGCGCCCACGAGAGCCGCGACCTGCTGACCCGCGCCGAACTCAGTAACCCCGTCCTCCTGCCCCAGCAGCCCGACCACATCTTCCTCGGGCCAGACAACAAACCCCTGCCCATCATCGGCAACGACGACAGCCTGACCGATATTTTCGACATCATCCGCCGCATCGCGAGCCTGAAGACCAGCGCCCTGATTACCGGCGAATCGGGCACCGGCAAGGAACTGGTGGCCCAAGCGATCCACTACAACGGCGACCGCCGCGATCAGCCCTTCGTGGCGGTGAATTGCGGGGCGCTGCCGGAAAATCTGCTGGAGAGCGAATTCTTCGGCCACGAACGCGGCGCTTTCACCGGCGCCCACGCCTTGCAGAAAGGCAAGTTCGAGCTGGCCAGCGGCGGAACCCTGTTCCTCGACGAAATCGGCGAAATGCCCCTCGACCTCCAGGTCAAGTTCCTGCGCGTCCTGCAAGACCAAACCTTCCAGCGCGTCGGCGGCGACAAGCAGATCAAGACCGACGTGCGCATCATCGCCGCCACGAACCGCGACTTGAAGAAGGCCATCGAGGAGGGTTCCTTCCGCGAGGACCTCTATTATCGCCTCAACGTGATTCCGATTCACCTGCCGCCCCTGCGCGAACGCCAGTCCGACATCCCGCGCCTGATCCAGCACTTCGCCCGGCGCTTCGCCGCGAAACACCGCATGCCGGAGCCGGAATTCGCCACTGAATTGATCCAGGCGGCGTCTCAACGGCCCTGGGCCGGCAACATCCGGGAACTGCAAAACGCCGTGGAGCAGGCCATCGTCATGCAGGAACCGGCGGCCCTGATTTCCCCGATGCGCGCCGTGGGCATGAAAAAGTCCGAAGTCCCCGGCGGCGCTCCCAGCTCCTTTGGTCCCATCATTGGCGAGCACCAGATGATCGTGAACCTCGGCACGGAAGACGAAGCCGTGCGCAACCTGAGCGACGTCGCCGCCGACGCCCAGCGCGGCGCCGTCATCCGCGCCCTCAAGGTTTGCGGCGGTAACAAAGCGGAAGCCGCCAAGCAACTCGGCGTGTCCTACAAAACGCTCTTCAACAAAATCCACGAACTGGCCATCTCGGTGTCCACGAAGGTCGAATAGGCGGTTCGCTCGCGAGTGGGAACGCTTCAAAAGCCCTTCTCCGTTGACGGGTGGGGGCGGCCTTCCTAGCCTGCTCCGTTGAATGTCTGGCCGGAAACTCGGCCGATCCCCGCACGCACAAGGACCCGCAGTTCATGGCGCCCACGTCTTCCCCCGGTTTGGCTCCGAATCCCGCGCGCGAGGCGAAGGCGGAAACGAGGGACCTTCCCGCCACCGCACCGCCGGCGCAGGGCTTCGCGAGCGTCGGCCAAAGCCCGCTGCGCGTGGACGCCCGGGGCAAAGTCACAGGCCAGACCCAGTACGCCGACGACCTCCACTTCACCGGCATGCTGCATGGTCACATCCGCTGTAGCGACATCCCCCACGGCTTCATCAAATCCATCGACACCGCCGCCGCCATGCAGGTCCCGGGCGTCGAAGCGATCCTCCTGGCCAAGGACATCCCCGGCGACAACCAGGTCGGCATCATCATCAAGGATCAGCCGCTCCTGGCGGAGAAAAAGGTTCGCTGGCACGGCGAGCGCATCGCCCTCGTGGCCGCCCGGTCGCTGAAGGCCGCGCGCCAGGCCGCCGCCCTGATCAAGGTCGAGTACGACGAACTGCCCGGCGTTTTCAGCCCCGAGGAAGGCCTCGCTCCCGAAGCCCCCAAAATCCACGACCATGGCAACATCCTGGACACGATGCACGTGATCACCGGCGACATGGACGCCGGATGGGCGGAAAGCGACGTCGTCCTGGAACGCCACTATCAGGTCAATTACCAGGAGCACGCCTACCTCGAGCCCCAGGGCGTGGTGGCCGTTCCGGGCCACGCGGGCCAGATGACGCTCCACAGCTCGTGCCAGTGCCCGTTCTACGTGCAGAACGGCGTACGCCAGGTGCTCGGCGTGCCCGCGCACCTGGTGCGGGTGCTGCAAAGCGCCACCGGCGGGGCCTTTGGCGGCAAGGAAGATTACCCGACGGAACCGGCCTGCTGTGCCGCGCTGCTGGCCTGGGCGACGGGCAAGCCGATCAAGCTCATCTACGAGCGTGAAGAGGACGTCGAATGGTCCTCGAAGCGCCACCGCTATTCGACTTACGTCAAGATCGGCGCCTCCCGGGACGGCATGATTAAAGCGGTGCAGAACAAGGTCCTCGCCGACGTCGGCGCCTACGCGGGGCTCAGCCAGATCGTCGCGGACCGCGCCAACATCTCCTGCATCGGGCCCTACAGCGTCCCCAACATCCACGTCGATACGTACTGCGTTTACACGAACAACCTGTTCGGCGGGGCTTTCCGCGGGTTCGGGGCGCCCCAGGTCACGTTCTGCCACGAGAGCATCATCGACGAACTCGCCGCCGAGCTGGGCATGGACCCGGCCGAGGTCCGCCGCAAGAACGCCCTGCGCCCCGGCGACACGATGGCTTCCGGTCAGGAGCTGACCGGCCGCGTCCCCTGCCTGGAAACCATCGAGACGGCGGTGGACATGGCGAATTGGGCCGAACGCCGCGCCGAGTACGACCGCCACAACGCCAGCAAGCCCTTGTTCCTTAAGGGGCTCGGCATGGCCACCATCATCTATGGCGTGAACCTGCACGCGGGGGGCCAGTACATCAATCGCTCCGGCGCCCACATGCGGATTTTCGAGGACGGCAGCGTCGCCATCGCCATCGGCCTGACGGAGATGGGCCAGGGCCTTCTGACGGCCGCCTGCCAGATGGCCGCCGAAGCCCTCGGCGTCCCCAGCGAACGCGTCTTCTGCAACCAGATCGACACCGCCATGGTCCCCGACAGCGGCCCCACGGTGGCCAGCCGCGCCACCATCATGAGCGGCTTCCCGCTGATCGACGCCGCAGGCAAGCTCCGCCGCACTCTCCTCAACCGCGTGGCCGAGGATCTGCGCCGCGACGTGGAGAGCCTGGACCTGCACGACGGCAGGATCGTGGACGTGGAATCGGGCAAGGCGCTTCTCGATTACATCGACGCCGTGAAGAGTTGCTACGCCATGCGCGAGAATCTGACGGAGGTGGGCTGGTACGCCGTGCCCGATCAGCCCTGGGACAAGGCCACCGGCCAGGGCATCGCCTATCACAGTTTCGCCTACGCCACGCAGATCGCCGACGTCGAAATCAACGCCGCCACCGGCGCCATCCAGGTGAAGAATTTCTTCTGCGCCCACGACGTCGGCCGCGCCATCAACCCCAACATGGTCGAGGGCCAGATCGAAGGCGGCGTGGTCCAGGGCATGGGCTGGGGCGTGATGGAGCACTTGATTCTCGACCGCGGCAAGTGCCGCAACCCGGGCTTTACGGACTACCTGATACCGAGCGCCCTGGACGCCCCGAAGATCCACATCAAGCTGATCGAGGACCCCACGCCCGCCGGGCCCTTCGGCATCAAGGGCATCGGCGAACCGAGCCTGATCCCCGCCGCGTCGGCCCTGGCCAATGCCATCGCCCACGCCACCGGCCATCGCTCCGATGAGTTGCCAGTGACGCCGGAGCGCGTCCTGATGACGATGGCGGGGTTGCCAGAGCGGGCGCTGGGTATGGACATGCACCGCATGGTGACGACGCGCGCCTCAGCCCTCTGACGCGCCCTCCGGGGCTTTGGCCTCGATGCCGAGCAGCACGTCCACCTCGTCGCTCAGCAGGCTCGGGGTGCCATCGACGCCGAAGGCGCTTCGGCTGATGGTGAACTCCGCGGAGCCGGATTTCTTCATCGTTTCCATGAATGGATCGAAGCTCTCGCCACCATAGGTGAACTCGGTCGAGAGGGGCCGCGTCACGCCTCGGATGGTCAGATCGCCGTCCACGCGATAGCGATCACCGCTCAAGGGCGTGATCTCGGAACTGACGAAGCGCATCTCATCGTACTCGTCCGCGGCGAAATAGTCCGGCGACCGCAGGTGCTCGTCGCGCGCTTCCTTGTCGGTGTCCACGCTGGCGGTGGGGATAGTGACGAAGATTTCGCCGCCGCCGGGGTTTCGCGGGTCGAAGAGCACGTAGCCGTCCATTTGGTCAAAGCGCCCATAGAAATCGGTTCCGAGGTGCTTGATGCGGAACACGGCGCTGGAGTGAACCGGGTCGATGGGAAAGGCTCCGGCGGGCGGATTTTCCGGGGGCGCTGGATCCAGCGCTGTGGCGGGGGAGGGCGCCGCCGGGGCATTGGGCTGGGAGCCATCGCCGGTGGTCTTGGCGTAGCGGGCGCCACTGGCGCAGGACACCGCCAATCCGGCTGCGGCGGCGGTCACCAGGATTCGTAAGCGGGACAGGGCGATTTGCATAAGTCATCTCCGGTCAGAGGTTTATTTTTTCGAGAGGAGCTTATGCACCCATCATGCCGCCGAACTTCGAAAGCCGGCAGGCGCCCGTTTTCCAGACATCACGCCGCAATTTCGGCGAGATTCCGCGTTCCTCGGCACCGGGTGGGATCCGGCTTCACCTGTCATTCTTTGCTATTGCTGAAGTTATGGTCGGTTTGCGGCATGGCTCGGCTCTTGCCGAGAAGCCCTTCTCAGTAACCGTCGAGGGCGCCGCGAGAACCGGCAGTTCCCGGCTCCTCGCTTTAGAATAACGTACGATCGCTGCGACGCAGAGTTGCGCCACCCAGTCTGCCGGGAGGGAACCCAGGAACGAATCCTTATCCAACATAATCCTACGGTTGTCCGGCTTGGCTTCTCCTCTAAAGTGCTCTCTAGAGGCGGTCAAGCCGGTCTTCTTGTCGGTTGCGAGTCCCCGTGGCGCCGCCGTGCCTCCCGATCCCTTTTCCGAGAGCCGTCCCATGCAGCAATCCATTCTGACCCTGACCCTGAACCCCGCCATCGATAAGTCCGTGGAAGTGGACCACGTGGTGGACGAAAAGAAGCTGCGGTGCGGCAAGCCCCGCTTCGAAGCCGGCGGCGGCGGCCTGAACGTCTCCCGCGCCATCCTGCAACTCGGCGGTACATCGAAAACCGTCTACACCTCTGGCGGGCCGACGGGCCAGTTACTCGCCAATCTCCTCGAGGAAGCGGGCCTCGACAAGCACCGCATCGACATCCACGGCCTCACCCGCGAAAACCTGACGGTGCTGGAGACCTCCACCAACCGCCAGTTCCGCTTCAACACGCCCGGCGCGGAAATGACCCGCGAAGAACTCGACCACGCCATCGCCGCCGTTCTCGGCCGCGAAGAAGGCGCCGACAAACCCGACTTCCTGGTGGCGAGCGGCAGCCTGCCCCCCGGCGTGCCGGCCGGCTTCTACGCCGAGATGTCCCGCCGCGCCGCCGACGAAGGGATCAAGGTCATCGTCGATACATCGGGCGAAGCGCTGCGGCGCGTATCCGAGTCGGGCCGCTGTTATCTCCTCAAGCCCAACTTCGCGGAATTGCAGACCCTGGTGGGGCGAGAACTCGAAGACGACGACGCGATCGTGAAAGCCGCTCGCGACTTGATCGGCAAGGGTGTTTCCGAGATCATCATCGTATCGCTGGGCTCGGCGGGAGCGCTCGCGGTCTCGCACGACCTGTGCGAGCGCGTCCCCGCGCCCACCGTGCAGATCCGAAGCCGCGTCGGCGCCGGAGACAGCACCGTGGCCGGCTTCGTGCTCGCCCTCGCCAGGGGCAAAGACCTTCACCACGCCGTGCGCTTCGGCGTCGCCGCCGGGGCCGCCTGTGTCATGACCCCCGGCACCGAACTTTGCCGCCGCGAGGATACCGAGCACCTTTACGAGCAACTTCTGAATACAGAACGGCAACGCACGTAAGTCCCAACACCCACCCCAAAGAGGACCACATCATGACCAGCCCCAAACCCGCCGCCCGCGAGAAGCAGCAGGCGGCCACGAACCCGGAAACTCAGGTGCGGCGGGAGGACAAGCGGGTGGAGCAGGGACCGGACAAGCCGCGCGAACGCACGGATGACAACCCAGCCTATGTGGACAATCCGTGGGCACGCGGCGTGGAAGATATCTGTCAGGAACTCGCTGTCGATCCGCAGCGGGGCCTGAGCGACTCGGACGTCGAAGAACGCCTCGACAAGTACGGCGAGAACCAGCTGCGCACCACCAAACCCCCGAGCGCCTGGAAAATCTTTATCTCGCAATTCAAGGGCATGGTCGTCTGGCTCCTGATCGTGGCCATGGGGGTGACGCTCTTCATGCAGGACTGGCTCGAGAGCGGCGCCATCGCCATCGTGCTGCTGGTCAACGCCATCATCGGCTTCTTGACGGAATGGAAGGCGATGAAGAGCATGGAGGCTCTGAAGAAGCTGGGGGGGTCGAAAGCCCGCGTCCGGCGCAACGGCCAGGCCCAGGAAGTCGAAGCCCGACAACTCGTTCCCGGCGACATCGTGATCCTCGACGGCGGCGACGTCGTCAGCGCCGACCTGCGCCTCATCGAAATCAATCGCCTGCAAATCGAGGAAGCGGCCCTGACCGGCGAGTCCGTGCCGGTGGACAAGAAGCTCGCGCCGGTGGAGGCGGACATCGAACTGGCCGAGCGCAAGAACATGGCCTACAAAGGCACCGCCGCCCGCCGCGGCACGGGAGAAGGCGTCGTCGTCGGCACCGGCATGCACACCGAACTGGGCAACATTTCCTCCATGGTCGAGGAAGCGGAGAGCGAGCAGGCGCCGATCCAGAAACGGCTCGACGATTTCGGCAAGAAACTGGTCTGGATCACCATCGGCATCTCTGTCGTGGTGGGTGTTGCCGGGCTGGTGGCGGGGCGGGAACTGGCGCTTATGGTCAAGACCGGCGTGGCGCTGGCCGTGGCCGTGATTCCCGAGGGCCTGCCCATCGTGGCGACCATCGCCCTGGCCCGCGGCATGTACCGCATGGCCAAGCGCAACGCTCTCGTGCGCAGGCTTCCGGCGGTGGAAACGCTTGGTTCCACCACGGTCATCTGCACCGACAAGACCGGCACATTGACGGAGAACCGCATGACGGCCAAGGCGTTGATGCTGGCCAGCGGCGCGCACTTCGAGATCAGCGGCCAGGGGTATGACACGGAAGGGGGCTTCCGGCGCGACAACGACAACGTCGAAATCAAGGACGGCACGCCGCTCCACGAGTTTCTGGTTGTCGGCGCGCTCTGCAACAACGCCTCCATGGCCGGAGAAAAGCCCAAGGACAGGCGGAAAGACGAAGCTTCGGGAGGCGAAGTCGCCGAACCGTCCGGCGATCCCACGGAAATCGCCCTGCTTTACGCCGCTGCCAAGGCGGGCCTCAAGCGCGAGGCCCTCGTCAAGGAGCGGCCGGAGGAGCGCGAGGAACCCTTCGACTCGGACACCGCTCTGATGGGAACCTTCCACAAGGACAGCGACGGCTACTTCGTCGCGGTGAAAGGCGCGCCCGAATCGGTCCTGGACATCAGCACCCGTAAGCGCACCGAGGACGGCGGCGAGGCGGAACTCTCCGACGCCGAGCGGCAGGAATGGAACGACAAGAATAAGGAGTTGGCCAAAGGTGGCCTGCGCGTTCTCGCCCTCGCGAGCAAACGCGTCGCCGCGGTGGAAGAAGAGCCGTATAAAGACCTGACCTTCCTGGGGTTGGTGGGCCTCCTCGATCCACCCAGATCCGACGTGAAAGCCGCGATCGAGACCTGCCGTGGCGCGGGAATCCAGGTCGTCATGGTCACCGGCGATCAACCCGCCACGGCCCGCCAGATCGCCGCGGAATGCGGCCTCTTCACCGAAGGCGAGGATCAGGACTCGGAGGTCCTCGTGGGCCGCGACCTCCAGGATTTCGACGACATGACCGACGAAGAGGTCAGCCGGCTGGTCCACGCCCGGGTCCTCGCCCGCGTCAGCCCGAAGCAGAAGCTCGAACTGATCACCGCCCACCAGGAAAACGGCGACATCGTGGCCATGACTGGCGATGGCGTGAACGATGCGCCGGCGCTGAAGAAGGCCGACATCGGTGTCGCCATGGGCCAGCGCGGCACCCAGGTGGCGCGCGAAGCCTCCGACATCGTCCTGCAGGACGATTCGTTTACGACCATCGCGGAAGCGGTGCGCGAAGGCCGCGTGATTTTCAACAACATCCGCAACTTCGTGATTTTCCTGCTGAGCGTCAACAGCAGCGCAGTGATCACCGTTCTCGCCGCGGCGGTTGTCGGTCCCGGCGGGGGCGGCGAAGGCACTGGCGCGGAAGCCAGCGGCGGCGAGGCGGCCGGCGATTTGCTGATCACGCCGCTCCAGATTCTCTACCTCAACTTCGTCACCAACGTCTTCCCCGCCCTCGCCCTCGGCGTCAGCGAGGGCGACCCGGACATCATGAAACGGCCCGCGCGCAATCCCAAGGCCCCCATTATCAACAATGCGGACTGGATCGGGCTGGCGGTTTACGGATCGGTGATCTCAGCCGTCACGCTGACTGCCTACTTCGCCAGCGGCGCCCTCTTCGACATCAGCCATAGCCAGCGATCGGCCATCGCGTTCCTGACGCTGGCGTTGTCGCAACTGCTTCACGTCTTCAGCATGCGCCCCGCCGGTTCGCCGCTTATCAAGAATGAAGTGACCCAGAACCCGTGGGTCTGGGGTTCGGTTGGCATTTGCGCGAGTTTACTGCTCTTGGCGGTTTACATGCCAGGGCTAAACACGGTTCTCAACACCTCCGAGGGCGTCCCCCTCGCGGGTTGGGGCATGGTGGTGGGGCTGGCGCTGATCCCGATGATCCTGGGTCAGATCTGGAAGCAAACCCCGATGGCGAAACGCCTGCGCGAGAAGCGAGTCGAGCAGCACACGGAAGGTTGAAAGCACACGGGAAGGTGATAGCAGACACTCCGGGCCGCGCGCATGGGGCCCGGGGATCGAATAGCCTTCAAGAAAGCCGATCCCACACCGCCTGCTACAGGTAGGGCAGGAACGCCCGCTGGCATTCGGCGGGCACGTCGAGGAGTTTGTAGTCTTTCGACGACACGAAGAGCAGCACCTGCTTGCCTTTGCCCAGGATTTCTTTCGCGCTGTTATAGATGTTGTGCTCCATCGTCACGAACTTGCGGTTCACGTCGGAGATGCGGATTTTGACTTCGATTTCCTCGAACTCCCGCGATTCCTTCAGGAACTTGTGCTCATAAGATCGCGTCAAAATGTAGAACGGCGTCGTCCGCAGATCGAAATTCGGCATGGCGTGATTGAAGAAAAGCTCGCGCGTCTTGCCCACGAACATGCCGTATTGGGCAAAATACACGTTCCCCACCGAGTTCGTGTCCTGATACGTGGACATGAAGCGATAGACGAACCATTTGCCTTCGATCCAGGCGGACCCTTGCGAGGCGACGGACGAAATCGACGGCGAGAGGTCCGGATGGCTCTCGACCACCATGGGCGGTGTCTCGGGGGCCGCTTCTTTGGCGAGGGGCTTTTCCCCGCCGCCCCCCTGCGGCCGGACTTTCTTCACGGCGCCGGCGATGTCGCCCTCCGCCAGGCTGTCCATCACGCCGCTGCGGCGGATTTCTTCCACCGCCTTGCGCGTGGCGATGCAAACGATGGCATGCACCAGAGGCAGAATCGAACCCAGCATCATCAGCACGGGGATTTCCTTGAAGTACCCGATGCCGAAGGAGCCCAGGCTGAAGGCCGCCAGCGCGAACAGTGTGGTCTGGGTGAAGGAGGTGAATCGGGGCTCGAACACCGTTCGGAAGAGGAACACCATCGAGTAGCCGACCAGGAAACTGCCGTAGAAAGCCATGTAGTATTCCAGCTCGACCTCGAGCGGAGCCGTCGCCAGCCCCACCGCCGCCGCCAGCAGGAACGGCGGAATGGGCGAATTCAGGAAGCTTTTGGGAATGAGCGACAGAAGCAGGCTTTCGCTCTTGTTCACCGCGTCGCTCTGGAACCACTTCAGCGCCACATAGCCGCTGTCGAGCGTCGCCACGATGCACAGGCACAGGAAGACGACGTACATGACCTTGAAGAGGACCGGAGCGTTGACGCCCTCGCTCAGGAACAGGAAGCGGACAACCGCGTCCTTGGCGTGGAAAATCGCCGTGGTAGTGGGTTCCGCCAGGTTCAGCCCGAGCCGCACGCCCTCGCCCCAGATGGCCAGCGCCAGCGTACCGTGGAACAACAGAATGCCGAAGAAGATGATACCACCGAAGGTGTAGGAAATGCCGACGCTGGTTTTCTCGCGGTTGATACGCAGGGCCCGCTGCCACTGCTGAATATCAAGCCATGGCCCGAGCAGGAAGCCGATGATGATGGGTACGAAAAACCCGGCGAATTTCCAGCTCAGGACGCTCTCGACCCCGCGATAGCGCCGGATGTCGATATCGCTGAGCATGTTGGTTCGAAAATATGAGGCCCCGCCCCAGCCGATCAGAAGGATCGAAAGGAGAATGACAAGACCCCACGCCAAGTGAGTCCACTTGATGCGGTCGATGTCGAACTGTTCTCCCAGCAAAAGCCCTGCGCCCAGAACCAACAGCCCCACCATCGGCAAGGGCACGTTCAGCGGCAGGAAGACGTACTTGAACAAGGCGAAGAAGGTCAGCGAAATCGCGATAATCTGATACAAGAGAAAGACCCACCGCAGTTTGCCGACGGTGGTGAGGAAGTGGCGCTCGAAATCGCGGGGCGAGTTCTGGCGCTTACTGATCCAGCCGGTGAACCAGCCGAAGGCCGCCAGCCCGATGGCGTTCGGGATGGCGAAGCACAACAGGCCCGGCAGACCGAACTGGATCGCGATCTGGACCGAGAAAAACAGCCCTAAACCCCATGTCCAAGACAGGGCAATGGACACGCCCCAGAGGGGGGGATTGAACAACTTCATGTTGAATTTCAACGCGCTCGTTCCTCGCCGGGTGACTGAGAGAATCGAGCGGCCCGGCCTGCGCCCGCCGCCCGTCTCAAGGGCTGCGGTTGCCCTTGTACCGGCAAGCAATCAGGATTCGGACCACACCTCAACGGGATTTTCCCCCTCATGACGGCGGTACCGGGCGGCGGTGGTATGGCGCCCGATCGACCACTTCGCCCGGCGCGGCGGAGCCAGCGGACGTTGAAGCCCGCATGTCCGCCTCCACGAGCGAGAGGGCGAAGGGTGAAGCTTGCGCGTTGATTCCGCCAGGCGAGCCGGGCGAGGCTTGGTTTTTCGATCCCGCTGGAGAGCTTGTCGTATCATGCCCCCGACCATCTATATCGACGCGGACGCCTGTCCGGTGAAGAACGAAGTGTACCGCGTGGCGGAGCGCTGGGGTCTGAGGGTGATTCTGGTGGCGAACAGCCCGATGCGGGTGCCGGAGCGCGATTGGGTGTCGCTGGTGCTGGTGGAGAAAAAGGCGGACGCGGCGGATCGCTGGATCACCGAGCGGGCGGTGGCGGGCGATGTGGTGGTGACGAACGACATTCTGCTGGCGAACCAGTTGATCAAGGAAAACGCCGCGGTGCCGATCGCGCCGAACGGCAAGGCGTTCACGCCGGATAACATCGGCGAAGCGCTGGCGCGGCGCGATTTCGCCGAACAGCTCCGCGAATGGGGCGGGCCGGAAACGGGGCCGCCGCCGTTTACCAAGGCGGACCGGTCGCGGTTTCTGCATACGCTGCACGCGGTGCTGGAGAAGCAGCGGCGGGAGAAAGAACAGGACGGGGCGGCGAGTTAGAGGTTGTGACCGGACGCGGGATGGCTAGGGTGAGTGCGGTCGCTACCGACTTGGAGACAAAGTTTCCGGGCTCCCCGAAGCAGGGGCCTGTTGGTGCCTGAAAGGTTTGACCCATGGAGCTTTGCCCCATCGATTGGCTGCCCGAACCCGACGTGATCATGGCGCGGTCGAAAGCGGCGGCGGCCGCCGACCTGCTGCTGTCGGACGATCCGGATTTCCGCCAGTATCATTTCGTGGAACGCTGGAAAGACGGCATTTCCCTCGCGTGGCGCCACGATGGCGGCGGGTCCTATTACTACATTCTGCGCTCGGGCGACACCATCGCCATCAAGGTCTGCGCGCTACGCCTCTCGATGTCGCCGGATATGCTCTGCCGGTTTCAACGCCAGCCGACCGTCCCGATGCCGGAACTGGCCGTGCGCCTGCTGAACGAGCCCGAGCTTCGCTATCAGGAAATGTCGTTCCTGGCCTGGAGCGAAGGCGGCCAGCCCTGGCAGAGTCTGGCCTTCCGCGTGGACAACAAGACGAGCGAGGAGATGGGCAAGCCATTCCTCGACCTGATATGCGTCGGGCCCAAATCCTTCTACATCCACGCCATGAATTACCACGAAGTGAAGCCGGACCCGCCAGCTCTGAAGGCGATCTTTCAACTGACGCCGCTCGATGCGGCGCTGGCCGAGACGCTGGCGCCCGGGGTGAAACTCGGCAAGGTCCGAGCGGAGCTGGGGGCGATCGGGTATCCGATGGGGTGAGGGGGTCAGGCTGATCGGGCGGCGAGGATTTGCCTGTGTGCCGGACACAACTCGGTTTTGACGTGGCGGCTAGACTTCTCTATTCCCCCAGCAGCGACTCCCAGTACCCATCCGCCTTGGCGACTTGCTCGGCTTCGTCGCCCTTGTTCCAGACGTGGAGGGCGTTGACTTCGGCGTCGTTCTTGTAGAGGAACAGGCGGTTGTCCACGATCTTGAAGGTCTCGGGGTCGATCTGGAGCTTTTGCTCGATCATCATCCCCGTGGCACACCATCCGCCGTAGGCCGGTTCGTACTTCGAGGGGTTCTGCTTGAAGGTTTCCACCTCATCGCGGCTGGCGAAGTGATAGGTGACGCCGCGGTAAGTGGCGGCGTAGGCCGGGTTGCCCTTCACGGCTTTGCCGCGGGTGAAGTAGGCGACGGGGCTGTAGCCGTGAATGCCGACGGTGCTGCCGGCGGCCAGGTTGTAATGGGCCAGCGGCGCTTCGCCGGTCATGGTTTCCCAGTTGGCATTGGCAGCGCGGCAGAGCCGCTGCTCGTTCTCGCCGTTCCAGAGGTCGTAGGTGTTCGTCTCGCCGTCGTTCAGAAAGAGGAACGTGCGGCCGCCGACGACTTTGAAGGTGCGGGGGTTGGATTCGAACTTGGCGTTCTTGGCGATGCCATAGGCGCACCAGCCGTCGAAAGCGGGCAGGTAGCGGTTGGGCTCGGCCAGGAAGGCGTCGCGCTCGGCGCCGTCGGTGAAATAATAGGTCTGGCCGTCGTGGACGGTGGCGTAGCGGGGGCTGCCCTTCTCGGCTTTGGCGCGCTGTTGATAGGACACGACGCTGTAGCCATCGAGGGCGACGGGGGCCATGGTGGTCTCTGCGGAGGCCATGGTCTTGTTTGTGGATTGGGCGTTCAGGGCGCCGCAGCCGCAAACCATCAAGGCGGCGGCGACAATCAGGGGAAGGTAACGTTGTACGGACATGGGGGGAGTTTCCTTTGCAAGGGTGCCCGCAGGCACAGGGCGAGGGTGGCGTTGCCGGATGCCGGAAACGTGATTCAGGATGAGGCTGGCTGAGGATGCGAGGTGGTGCTGTGACTCTTGGCCACAGAGGACTCAGAGAACAGAGGTTATACAGAGGGGTGTCTGTCTGCTCACCCCTCTCTGCACCTTTGCCGCTTCGCTGCTTTGCGTTAATCTCTATCCATGGATCACCCAGGAGTCTCGGTCCCGGGGCGGCTGTTGCCGCCCGCCGCCCCGGGTTTCCGCGACTCCCCGCGGCGGGCGCTCGTGAGCACCGAATTCGGACCGAGCGCCGCCGGGGGAAGGTTTTGGGCCGATCAGACGCTCACCGTTTCGATCTTCGGAAAATCGACGGTGGTTTTGGCCACGTTGTTGAAGGTGTTGGTGAAGATGTTCAGGGCCACGTTGGCGATGATCTCGGTGATTTGCCGCTCGGTCAGACCAGCCTGCACGGCGGCGGCGTATTCGCCCTCCGTCAGGCGGCCGTGGTTAAGCGTCAGGCGGCGGGCCAGATCAATCACGGCGCGGTGCTTGGGGTCGGTGGCGCCGCCCTTGCGCACCGTCAGGATTTCCTCTTCCGAGAGTCCGACCATCTTGCCCAGAGCTGTGTGGGCCGAGGCGCAATAGCCGCAGCCGTTCGTTTCCGCGACGATCAGCGAAATGATCTCGCGCGTCTTGGCATCGAGCGTTCCGCCCAGCGTGGTGTTGAATTGCAGGTAAGCTTCGAGCGCCGCGGGCGAAACCGCCAGCGTGCTCATCAGGTTCGGGACAAAACCCAGCTTGGCCTTCACGGCGTCGAGCAGGTCCTTGGTCTTGCCAGTGGCGGTTTCGTGGTCGACTTGAGCGATGCGGGGCATGATTGCGGAGTTCCTTCTGAGAGGGTGAAATGAGTCCTGATGGAGTTCTGTCGATCCTCAGGTGCCTCTCTCAAAGGCGCGGTTTGTGCCAGGGTGCATTTTTGTCGTAGATAGCTGCTATGAGACAGGTTGCGACTTTGTGAGACTGCTTCGCAACACAACGCAATTGCGTGGAAAATAAATTTGCGTTGCGTATTCCAACGCACATGCGTTGTTCTCGCCATGCCGCCCGCAACTTTGATCGGGACCCCCGCCCATGCAGCTCGAAATGCTTCAGTCCATCCTGCTCGCCATGACGCGCGAGCGCTCGACGCAACGCGTATTCGAAACCATTGTGGAGGGCATGTCGGCGGACGGAGGCTATGCGCTGGTGCGGCTGTGGGTGCGAGGGCCGGGGGATCGGTGCGAGGGGTGCGCGATGCGCCGCGAGTGCCCGGACCGGCGCGAGTGCCTGCACCTGGTCGCCAGCCGGGGCCAGTCGCTGACCGATCCCGGCGCCGACTGGTCGAACACCGAGGGCCGGTTCGCGCGTTTTCCCCTGGGCCAGCGCAAGATCGGCCACATCGGCGCCACCGGCGAGGCCCTGCTGCTGGAGGACGTGGGCGCGGACAGCCGCTGGATCGTGAATCCGCAGTGGGCGCGCGACGAGCGCATCCGCAGCTTTGCCGGCCAACCGCTGGTGTTTCGCGGCGAGGTCCTGGGCGTCCTCGGGATTTTCTGCCGCGAGGGCATCCACGGCGAGGCGTTCCAGTGGCTGCGCTACTTCGCCGATCAGGCGGCGGTGGCGCTGGCGAACGCGCGGGCGTTCGAAGAAGTCGAGCGCCTGCGGCTCGAACTGGAGGAGGAAAACGCCCTCCTGCGCGAGGAGTTCCTGGGCGATGGCGCGGCCCACGATCTGGAAATGGTGGGCCAGAGCGAGGCGCTGCGGCGGGTCCTGGGCCAGGTCGATCTGGTGGCGCCCACCGGCGCGGCGATCCTGATCGAAGGCGAATCGGGCAGCGGCAAGGAACTCGTCGCCCGCGCCATCCACCGCCGCAGCAAACGAGCGGACAAGCCGCTGGTGAAGGTGAACTGCGCCGCCATCCCGCGCGAGCTGTTCGAGAGCGAGTTCTTCGGCCACGTCAAAGGCGCCTTCACCGGCGCCGTCCGAGACCGCGTCGGGCGGTTCCAATTGGCGGACCGGGGGACGCTGTTCCTGGACGAAGTGGGCGAGATTCCCCTGGAGCTGCAAAGCAAGCTGCTGCGCGTCCTGCAGGAAGGCGAATTCGAACGCATCGGCGAAACCACCACGCGGCGGGTGGACGTGCGGATTGTGGCGGCGACGAATCGCGACCTGAAGCGCGAAGCCGAGGCCGGGCGTTTTCGTGAGGATTTGTTCTATCGCCTCAGCGTGTTCCCCGTGTCGCTGCCGCCCCTGCGCGAACGGCGCGACGACATCCCGGTGCTGCTGTCTCACTTCATCGGCCAGGCGGCGCAGCGTCTCGGCGTGCCGGCGCCGAGCGTCAGCCGCACGGAACTCGCGCGCCTGCAAGGCTACGACTGGCCCGGCAACGTGCGCGAACTGGCCCATGTGGTCGAGCGCGCGGTGATCCTGGCGCGTGGAGGCCGGGCCGATTTTTCCTTCGTCACCGCCGCCCCCGGTGCCTCCGCGCCCGCCGCCGAAGCCCCCAAACCCACGGTGCGCCGCGACCGCGACCTGCGCCAGGAAATGATCGCCAACATCGAAAAAGCCCTCGCCGAAACCGGCGGCCGCATTTACGGCCCCGGCGGCGCGGCGGAACTCCTGGGCGTGCCGCCGACAACGCTCAGTTCGCGGATTCGGCGGTGGGGGATTGGGTGGGCGCGGAAAACCGTCGAGAAAACGAGCGGCTGACTCTTGACCGACGGGAGAATCACCACGGAGACACGGAGGCACGGAGGCGATTGTCGCGAGGGAGTTTACGTGATAGAGGAAGGAAGCGCAGCACCTTGTCGGAGTGATCGTTGAAGCCGAGTTGCGTCTTGGGGATAAAGGAGAAAGAATAGGCAAGCTTCCAGATTTCCCCAGGAGTTTCTTCGTGTGTGAGCAAATCGGGAGGGTGGCGGTTCTTGTTCTTGATCCATGGATGGCTGATAATAAGCAGGTTGAGAATCCGCCCACCATTCCCCTTCATTCCCTTCTCCGTGAAACCTCTGCCATCTGTGGCACTCTGTGGTCAAAAACCGCGAAGAGCCAGCGCTCCCCGCCGAATCCCCTTCCCCCGCACCTTGGAGCGCGGAAGCCTTCTTTCGAACCATTCTCCAGTTGACCGAACGGGCCATCGCCGTTTTGGTGACTGGTTGAGGCATTGCTAAGCCCCGATTCGTATCCTATCTGTCCCCGACCTTGAGGAGGAGCCCCATGCCGGATATTCGCGTCCATGTGGACGGACTGACCTTTCCCAATCCCTTTGTGATCGCCAGCGGGCCTCCGGGAACCAACAAGAAAGTCATCGCCAAAGCGTTCAACGAAGGCTGGGGCGGCATGATCGCCAAGACGGTCAGCCTGGAAGCCGAGAAGATCAAGAACGTCGCCCCCCGTTATGGCAAGCTGAAGAGCATGGAAACGGGCGAGGTGATCGGTTTCGAGAACATCGAGCTGATCAGCGACCGGCCCCTGGAAATCTGGGAAAAAGAGTTCCGCGAGCTGAAGGACGAATTCCCCGATCACATCCTGATCGCTTCCATCATGGAGGAGTTCGAGAAGGACCGCTGGGTGGAAATCACGCAACGCTGCGAAGCCGCCGGCGTCGATGGCTTCGAGCTGAACCTGTCCTGTCCCCACGGCCTGCCCGAGCGCGGCATGGGCGGCGCCATGGGCCAGAACCCCGACATGGTCGGCGAAGTCTGCTCCTGGGTCCGCGGCGCCACCAGCAAGCCGGTCTGGGCCAAGATGACCCCGAACATCACCCATATCGTCGAGCCCGCCGGAGCCGCCATCGCAAACGGCGCGAGCGGCATCGCCGCCATCAACACCATCCTGAGCGTGATCGGTGTGGACCTGAAGACGCTGCGGCCGATGCCGACGGTTTACGGCTACTCGGTGCCCGGCGGTTACTCCTGCCAGGCGGTGCGGCCCATCGCCCTGCGCATGGTCAGCGAAATCGCCCGCGCCTATCCCAAGTCCGCTCTCTCCGGCATCGGCGGCGTCCAATGCGCCGAAGACGCCATCCAGTTCATGCTGCTCGGCGCCCACACGGTCCAGGTCTGCACCGCCGCCATGCTCCAGGGCTACGGCATGGTCAAGGAGATGATTTCGGGCTTGGAAGCCTTTATGGAGGAGCACGGCTTCGAAACCATCGAAGACTTCCGCGGCCACTCGCTCCAGTTCTTCTCGACGCATAAGCACCTGGGCGAGTTGCAAGACGAAGCGAAAGCCGCCCGCGCCGCTGCCAAGGCCATCAAGGAAGACAACGAATGGGACGGCGACACGATCGATCGCCAGACCGATGACCTGACGAGCAACGCGTCGGATAAAGGGGCCAAGAAAGCGCCCCAGCCGGTGAGCCAGCCGGCGAAGTAAGGCCGCTGAGAGGCTCCATATTATCACCACAGAGCAACAGAGGGCACAGAGGTTTCTTGGTTCAGCTCCTCTCGATCATGGGCCTGAGTTTCGCCCTATGTCATTTATTATCAGAGTTGTAAGGTGGACTGAAGACCCGGCAATAATAGAAGGAAACACTCCAATAACTTCACCCTCGGTGCCCTCTGTGGCTCTGTGGTGAATTATTTTTCCTCCGCCCCGGCCCCGCCCTCGTCCCCATAGCGAAGGCGGGGCTGGCCTTTTTCCATCACCGCGCGCACGCGGCGTTCGATGGTGCCGTCGTGCAGCAGCGCTTCGAGCGCATCGCCCGGGCATTCGGTTTCGGCGAGATCGCTGTGGCCGTAGATTTCGCTGGGGTCGATGTCGTACTCCATCGCCGCCCAGGCCATCAGGTTCACGATGGCGTCGAGCTGGGCGGGGCTGGGTTCCTGCTCGTTATAGTTGCCGTAGCAATTGATCAGGAAGTGGCCCGTCGGGTCGTATTGGGTGTTGGTGTCGCCGACGAAGCGGTAGTCGCGGCCTTCGAAAACGGTGCCGTCCACATCGATGATGAAGTGGTAGGGCAGGTCCCACCATTGGCGGGCGTTGGCGCCCCAGCTCTGCATGTTGCGCAGCTTCTGGGCGAGATCGTCTTCCTCGCGCAGGACGGTGGCGCTGTGATGCAGGGTCAGCTTGTCGAGGGTGTGGGGCACGCGCAGGCGGTCTTCGGCGCCGTTGGCGGAGGTGGATTCGGCCACGCGAGGGGGCAGGGTGTTCACGTCGGCGATTTCGACGACGGTGTAGGGAAAGCCGAGCTCGCCCTTCTCGGCGTAGATGGCGGGGATAGCGATGTGGTAATCGCTCCAGTTGAAGGCGCCGCCTTCGGGGACGGCGCGGGTGCCTATGGAACTGCTGGTCTGGAGGCGCAAGTGCGCACGGTCCGGCTCGTTCAGCCCAAGGGTCGAAGTCGTCAGGGTCACCGTCAGGCGCTCGAAGGTGACCGAGTCGCCCTCGCCCAGATTGCGGCGGATGCCGTTGGCTTCGACCCCGAGGGGAGGCTGGTCGCTCCAGGCGGAGTGGCGGATGATGGTGACGGCGGGGGACTGGGGGTTTTCCTGGGCGGGGGTGGCACCGGGAGTCAGCGCCAGCGGCGCGAGGAGTAGGGGAAATAGTAGCGAACGGGACATCGGGATTCCTTTGGGTCGGCGGGGGAAATTAAAGAAGAAAACCCGCCACCGGTGGGAAACCGATGGCGGGCCGCTTTTCCAAGAATGGGAAAGCCAGTGTGCGGTGACCGAGTCGAATTTACCTAACCTCACTGAGGGAATTTGAGTTAGGTGAAAACTACCCGTGTCATCCATCTCAAGGAGTTGAGGTTAGGACTCGGCCACCTCGCCTGTACAGTCATGATTCATTAATTGACCACCTCCTTTCATTGGCTGAAATCAGTAGGCATCGCGGAAGTGGAAGAGTCAAGAGGCAAAATGCGCCCGTGGCACTTTTCCACAGCATTTCCCGATCCCCGATCGAACTCTTCCCGGATGTTCCCGGATTCGTAAAAAAGTGCAAATCGCCCCTTGACTTGCGAGGCGCCATTAATGACTCTCTGCGTCCCGACGGCGGGACGGCTTCATGCCGGACCCGTGGACCGCGTCGGTGCCTTGTGTGTCCCCATCGTCTAGCCCGGTCTAGGACGCGGCCCTTTCACGGCTGAAACGCGGGTTCGAATCCCGCTGGGGGCACCATTTCTTTTTTAGCGCTTCCAATCAAAGTCATCAAACGCGGGCCTTCGGCTCGTCCTTGATGACGGCTTCCAGTTCCTCCGCCGGAACGGCTTCCGTGCGCAGGCGACGGTATATGGCGTAGAGCCGGCGTGACACGGGCTCGCGCAGGCCGCGATAGCGCCAAATGTCGGCCAGGCCCTTGAACGTCCCTGTGAGGTTGTTGCCGAGGCGCTTTTTCTTCAGGCCGTGGAGCACGCCCTTGGCCAGCACGCCGGGCAGGTGCCACAGCATTTCCGGCATGGGACAAAAGAACCAGATGAACAGCACGTCATTGCGGCGTCCGTAGATGTCGATTTCGCGGAAGTTGCGGCGGGGGCTGGCGTAGTGCTTGATGATCGCCGAATCGCCGAGCAGAGCCAGGTATCCGCGGCGGAACATGCGCAGCGTGAAATCGCGCTCTTCGCCCTGGCGCACCAGGAAATCGCGGTAGCCGCCAACGTCTTTGAAAATCTCGCGCCGCATGGCATACGCCGTCCCGGTAAAGGACGAGGTGGCGAACTGTCCGGCACTGTCGGGCTTTTTCTGGCGGACCTTGCCGGGGTCCACTTTCACGTCTTCATAGGGAATCGCCACCACACCGACCCGCTCGTCGTCGAAGAGCTTGGCCGTCTCGGCCACGATGTCTGTGGCGGTGAATTCCGCGTCGTCGTCGATGGAGACGATGAGCGGTGTCTGGACCCAGTCGGCGGCTTTGTTGCGGATGACGATGAGGGGTTCGTTGACGGCGATTTCCTTCAGCTCCACCTGGGGGAACTTTTCTCGGATCATGGCGCCGGACCCATCGTTGGAGCCGTTGTCGATGGCCAGAACGCGGGGTGACCCCTGCTGTGCGATGGCCGACCGCAGGCAGACCTCGAGGTCGTCGCGGCGGTTGAAGGACGTTACCACGATAGTCACACGTTGGGAAAGGTCGCTCATGGCGGGCTGGGGTCCTCTACGAGGGCGTAAGATGCCCTTTCGTCGCCAAGGCCCGCGCGTGCCGCAACCGGCGTTTTCCGGGTATGAGACAGGGAGCGGACTTCCTTAACCACAGAGGTCTCAACGGACAGAGGTTTCACAGAATTACTTGGTAAGGCTAGACAGAGGAAAGGGCAAGCAGCCCGGCAAGATCAAATGAACGAGAGGTTTGGCGCTACTTCATCGAACGGCTTCGTTCGGGAAACTCAAGAACTGGGTCGCTTGGCGGGAGATTTTCTATCGGAGTAGAGAAGCGGCAAACGTTCGGCGTTAGGCTGGATGGGCTTCCGGCCGGCTGCCATCAACGCAACAGAGCCACCGGGCGGTCCGGCGGCTCTGGAGACTTCGCGGGCAGCGGGGGAGGGAACGACCGCTCTTTACGGATTCCCGCCCATGGTCAGCGCCATCAGGGCCTTCTGCACGTGCAGGCGGTTTTCCGCTTCGTCGTACACGACCGAGCGGGGGCCGTCGATCACTTCGTCGGTGACTTCGCGGCCGCGGTCGGCGGGCAGGGGGTGCATGTACACGCCGTCCTTGTGGCACAGGTCCATGTGCTTTTGCTCGGTGCGCCACTCGGGGTACTTCTCGATCAGGCGGATGCCCTCGGTCTTGTCGGTCGTGTGGAGAAGCGGGCCCCAGGACTTGGGCACGACGACGTGGGCGCCTTCGAAGGCGGAGTTGAAGTCGTGGGTGATTTCGAACTTGCCGCCGGATTTCTCGGCGTTGGCCTTTGCCTGGGCTTCGATATCGGGCATCAGCTTGAATTCTTCCGGATAGGCCAGCGTCACATCCATGCCCATGCGGGCCATCATCAGGATCAGGGACTGGGGCACGCTGATGGGTCGGACGTAGTTGGGGGCGCTGGTCCAGGACACGCCGATTTTCATGCCTTTGACGTTCTTGCCGAATTTTTCCTGGATGGTCATGTAGTCGGCCATGATCTGGCAAGGGTGGTAGATTTCGCACTGCATATTGAGAACCGGGACCGTGGCATGGTGGGCCATGTCGCGGATGTACTGATTGCCGACGCCCCAGTCGCATTGGCGGATGGCGATGCCGTGGCCATAGCGGGAGAGTATGGTGCCCGTGTCCTTGGCGTTTTCGCCGTGGCTGATCTGGGTCTTCGCGGGATCGAGGAAAACCGCGTGGCCGCCGAGTTGCGTCATACCAGCCTCGAACGAGGTGCGGGTGCGGGTGGAAGCGAAGAAGAACAGCATGAAGAGGGTCTTGTTCTTCAGCAGATCGGTCGTTTCGCCGAGGGCGAAGCGCTTCTTGAGATCGTGGGCGACTTCCAGCGCCGTGTTCAGCTCGTCGATGGACCACTCCTGGGTGGTGATGAAATCTTTGCCGCGGAGTTGAGTTTGCATAGGGAAGGGGCTATCCTCTGAAGGGGTGGGCTTGCCGCGTACTTGCGCAAGGTCAACCGTCGATCATGCAAACCGGGTCGAAAGGCTCAAGGGAAAGCCGCGTCATCGTTTCGGAATTAGAGCGGCTTTGCTTTCGGGCAGGCTTGACTTGACCTCGGGATGCGGGTTTCTTACTCAATTGCAACCCTCAACCACTCGGATCGGTTCAAAATGATTCGGCGTCTCACATCGTTATTCTTGTGTTTGCTCCTCCTTTGCACTCTGCCCGCGATCGCCTCGGCGGGCGAACGGCCCCACACGGTGGCGCGCCAATGGAACGACCTGCTCCTCGACGTCATCCGCCGCGATTTCGCCCGGCCCACGACGCACGCGCGCAATCTGTTCCATTTCTCCATCGCCGTTTGGGATTCCTGGGCGATTTATGACGTGACGGCCACCCCTTACCTGATGACCGAGGAGGTCTCCGAACCGTTCGATTTGCAGGCCGCTCGCGAGGAAACGATGAGCTTCGCCTGCTACCGCCTCATCACTTCGCGCTTCGCCGATTCGCCGGGCCGCGCGACGACCCTGCCGCCCCTGCGCGCCAAGATGATCGAACTCGGCTACAATCCCGACTACGTGGGCATCGTGGGTCAGAGACCGGCGGCGATCGGCAATCGGATCGCGCTCACCATCCAGGCCTACGGTCTGGCCGATCTGTCGAACGAGCAAAACGAATACGCTCCCAACAACGGTTATGCGCCGATCAATCCCCCAATGATCGTCAAGGAGACGGGCGTCGGGTTCCTCAGCAATCCGAACCGCTGGCAACCGCTGGCCCTCGACTCCTTCATCGATCAGTCCGGCAATCCGCTGCCCGGCGGCATTCAGAACTTCCTCGGCCCCCATTGGGGCCAGTTGCCGCCCTTCGCCCTCGCCGCGAGCGACGAAGGCCCCCGCGACGTCTTTCTCGATCCCGGCCGCCCGCCGTTCCTCAACACCGCCGCCTTTCCCATCGAACCCGCGGAAGACCTGGAGTTCCGCGACATGTTCACGGACCTCGTTCGGCTTCAGGCGAAGATGTCCCCCGACCTTTCGGAAACGATCGACATCAGCCCCGCCAGCCGAGGCAACAATCCCCTCGCCACGAACGACGGCACGGGCCACCCGATAAATCCGGTCACCGGCCAGTCCTATGCCCCCCAGTTCGTCAAGCTGGGCGATTGGTCGCGCTGCATCGCCGAATTCTGGGCGGACGGGCCGGATTCGGAGACCCCGCCGGGCCACTGGAACACGCTGGCGAATTACGTCACCGATCAGACCCAATCGCTCATCATCACCGGCGAGGGGTTCGCCGTCGATCCCCTGGAATGGGACGCCAAACTCTATCTCGCACTCAACGGAGCCATGTACGACGCCGCCATCGCGGCTTGGGGGTGCAAAGGGTACTACGACTATGTGCGGCCTATTTCGGCGATTCGCTACATGTGCTCGCGCGGTCAGTCCTCCGACCCCGGCGGCCCCTCCTACGATCCGCACGGGATCCTGCTGGAGCCCGGCGTTATCGAGGTCATCACGGCCGACTCCGCCACCAGCGGAAGCCGCCATGCGCATCTGGCCGATCACATTGGCGAGATCGCCGTGCTGGCTTGGCCCGGCGTCCCCGAGGACCCGGATACGCAACACAGCGGTGTCGCGTGGATTCTGGGCGCGGACTGGGTTCCGTACCAGCGTGACACCTTCGTCACGCCCCCCTTCGCCGGTTACGTGTCGGGCCACTCGACCTTCTCGCGGGCCGGCGCGGAGGTGATGACCGCCTTCACCGGAAGCATGTATTTTCCCGGTGGCCTCGGCGTGTTTGATTGCCCCAAGGACGAATTCCTGGTGTTCGAGCAGGGACCGAGCGAATCGCTTCAGTTGCAGTGGGCGACGTACTACGACGCGGCGGACGAAGCGTCGCTGTCGCGCCTTTGGGGCGGGATCCACCCGCGGGGCGACGATTTCCCGGGGCGCCGCATGGGCGCCGTCGCCGGGCGCAAGGCCTGGGAAAAGGCTCTGACCTATTACAACGGCACGGCACGCCCCCTGGACCCGGACGGCTGGATGTTCTTCTAGCGGATCAGTTGGCGACCGACGGCTTCCCCGCCGAGGCGGCCTCGAGGGCCCACTCGGCGAAGTCGTGGACGTTGGTGAAGAGCTTGTCTGGTTCGCGCCGCAGCAAATCCTCGCGCCGCGCACCGGGGGCCCAGGCCGCCGCCACGGCGAAGACTCCCGCCGAGCGGGCGTCGGTGATGTCGCTCGGCGAGTCGCCGGCATAGACCGTTTCTCCCGGTTCGAGTTCCCATTCGGCCATCGCCTCCCGCAACCGCTGAGGTTTGATGTTGCCGTCCGGAGACCCAGGAAGGGACGTTCGGAAGAAATTCGCCAGCTTCCATTCTCGGAGAATCATCTCAAGGGAGCGCGGACCCTTACCGGTGATGACGCCTTGCGTGACACCGGCGGCGGCGAGCCGGCCAAGGACTTCCCGCAGACCCTCGAAGGGCTCGGGCGCCATTTCGCGCAACGCCGCTTCCTGGCGCTCCAGATAGAAGGCGAGGGCTTCGTCGGCTCGATTCGCCGGAATACGGTCGCGCAGAATGCCCTCGTCGGTCGGACCGAACAACTCGTGAATCGCTTCGTCGGAAGGCGATTGGCCGAGGAAGCGCTCGAAGGTGGCGCGAAACGCCACGTAAGTCACCGGCAGCGTATCGCCCAAGGTGCCGTCGAGGTCGTAGAATAGGGCTTTGAGGGGCATCGGCGGAGCCTTTCCGGGTGGGTGCGGTTTCCTGGGTGGCAAGACCCGCGCCAGTGGCGCCGCAGCGGTAGCCTCCCCAGAAGGCCGCCGCTTGGCAACGCGACCGGTCCGCACGGGATGGAGGTGGGCGGTTTGCGCATGAGGGCCTTACTTCGTCATAATAGGAGGATCCAGTCGCCGCAGTTGACGGGAGGGGCGAGCGCTGTGAGCATGGCTTATAAGCGGTCGGTCGTTGACAATCTCCTGACACGACCGGATGGCTGTACTTTCTGTTGTCGCTCAGCCATCGACTCTAAAATGTTCTATTCGGGCAATTCCGATAGCGCCGAGGCCAGAACGGGTCCCAATGAAGCTCTCCTTTTTATTACTGCTTTTTCTGACCGCCCAAGTGGCATTGTACGGATCGGACTTGGAGGCCTTGCGAGATGTCTATGAACATTACAAGGATTGGGAAGGCAGGGACAGGGATCAAGTCGAGCGGGACTTTTTGGATTGGCTGGAAGCCAATCCGAAAAGCCCGCTGAAAGCGGAGATATACTATCGCCTGGGTTCCATGTATTCTACGAATCTCAATCACCATCGGGAGGAGGGGGATTCGGAATTGGCGGAACACTATTACCGCATGGCGTGGAAAGAATTCGATGGCAAGTACAACTCGATGAGTTTTGCCGTCTTGAGTTGGTTGGCAGTTGGCGCTAAAGATCGTACGGATTTTCGGCTGGAATACCTGGGGAAGGAAACTCAATATTGCGAAGGCGGTATGAGTGCCGAAGATGTGTTTGGGATTCGGGCGATCCAAGGAGTAATAGATGGCCGCCCCGTACCGTTGGAAGATTGGGAGAGAGAACGGATTGGAAGCTTCCACGTTGAGAATTTAAAGAAGGAGTATGAACGATTGGTTATTTTTATCATCGAGGACTCAACGCTGGAAGAGTTACGGCAGATTGCTGCGATGTTTCCTCAGACAAAGGCCGGTCTGAGGGCGAGGCAAGCCGTTCAGGAACACGATGTAAAGCAAACACTGTCCGTCGTCGATTCGTTGGATTTGTCCGAGGTCGATGGATTGGCCGCGCCAACGAAGGGGCGGGAGGAAATTCCGCCAGTCGCGCCACCTATGATCGACCGGTCCGGTGGCACCGATGAACCGAAGAGAAATAGCGGCGCGGTCGCCTTCTGGGCTGGCATCCTGGGTTTCTTCTCTCTGGTCATGACATTGGTCGGCTTTCGCGTTTACAGGCGCCGAAGATGAAAATCGGGAGGGAGGACGAGGAGAGATAAGCGCGCAATTTTTTTCATGGCATGGTTTTTTTCGACCTCCTGACAAGACCGAGGGCAGGGGTCGTCAGGCATTTCTCGAAGGAGAGACCGGTGGCATCAGAGCCGTGGAGCGGGACTATTCGGGGCCTTGGTGAGGGGCTGCGCGGCAATTGAGAGACAAAATGCATCCTTTTTGTCATCAAACTCCGATTCCGCTGGCGGACGCCGTCCTCACGCCGTAGAAGGGGGCGGCGTCCGGGGCCTCATGGGACCTTGGCGCGACCCAATCCCTCCCTTGGCAGAAGAAGAAGGTTCACAAGAATGACTGTCCTCTCGCCCACGGCCACCCCGACCGCGGATCAGGTTTTCCATCGCGCACAACGCCGGCACTTGATCCGATATATCAGCCTCAAACTGGCGACGATGGGTTTGCCGTCGTACCACAAAGCGAGCCGCGAGTTCCTGGAAATGACCGAGGAACTGGTGCGCAACCATCAGGAGAAGAATCGCCAACTGGCGGGCCAGCTTTGCCCCGCGGATCAGCGCATCCAGGCTTTTCTCGATTCCCACCTGAAGGATGTCATCAATGAGGACGGCAACAGCCATGGCCGGCCGGTGACTCGGCCCCGTCTGCCTTGGAATACGTTGACGCTGGACCGCGTCGGGCTGGCCCGCGAGTTGTCGCTGCCGGTGGAAGGAAATCATTTCCGCAGCGAACTCGTCGATTCCTACCGGGTGAAGAACGGCGTGCTCCACAACCCGCGCCACGACCGCCGCACGACCAAGGGCGTGTTCCATGTGGCCGAGGGCGGCCTGCCGATCCCGCTGGACAAGCGGGCGGTGCCCAAGGCGACCTTCGCCCGGATGCTGACGAAGGCCTTCCAGGCGCCGGCGGAAATGCTGCGCCTTCCCTTTCTGGCCGAGGAAGAGGAGCAGGCGGAGGCCTGGGTCTCTCTTCTGCTGCGGCCGCTGGTTTGCCCCGAAGTCCCCGGCGCGTCGCCCCACAAGACCATGGAAACGCGCTTTTTCGCGCCGGGCAGCCTGGTCTGCAATCTGGACTTTGTGGAAAGCATTTTCGGCAACGGCGGCGATCCGCATCTGCCGGAGAACGACGCCGCACTGGACACCGATCACTGGGTCGGTTGCACGGGCTGCGTGATCCTGGCGCCGCACCTCAATCATGTGACCAAGAAGGAACTGGGCCTGCCCCACATCAGCGAAGCCACGGCCCGCCAGCGCCGCGAAGGCATGTGCTGGGAACACGAGGCGGAACTGTACAACGACGGCTCGGCCTTCAAGTGCACCTGCCGCACGGACGAAGGTTTGGTCGTGACGCTTATCGCCGACAATTATTTCGGCTACTGCAAGAAAGAAGTCAAAACCCAGATCGGCTACGCGGCGAATCTGATTGGCGGCTGCGAAGAAGAGCATGCCGGCGGGGCCCTCGTTTTCCCCCAGTACAACTGGGGCGATCAGTTCCGCAGCGATTCGCGCGTGCCACCGGGTTTCGAATTCGAGGCGCAGGCGAACAGCTACGAAGGCACCCTCTTCACCATGAGGCCCGAGGGTTATGGCGTGGACATGCAGTTCCCGGACTCGGTTTTCTACATCCCGGAAGACGCGGAAATGGATCTGGGCACGCAGACCGTGAAATGGGTCCATAACGGCCAGGAGCACGCGCTGCCGATCCGCAAGGGCCACGTCTACGTCCATCCCTCCGGCTACCGGGTCGAAATGCTGAAACACCAGGCGGCGCCTTCGTGGCGGCTGGTGGGCACGGCGCCAGAGGCGACCTACTGCCACAAGCCCTGTACCGTCTCGGGTGGCGGCAAGAGCGAGATTAGCAAGTCGATCCTGGATTTCGTGATCTACGGCCCGATTTTCGTCGGCGATTACGAGCGCGACATCCGCCTCGTCGAAGAGATCATCGACAAGGATTACAGCGACCGCTTCGAAGAGAAGATCGAGAAACAAGAGCCTTCGCGCCGGTTGCTCAGCAGCCGCCGTTCCGTCGGTTCCGTCATCAAGCTTCTCACCCCCAGCGAGGAGTACACGCGGGACTACAACGACTGGCTGCGCTCGATCCCCGATTACATCAAGGCCGTGGTTTATATCATCAAGCGGTTCTATCGCGAGGAATGGGGCACGGATTGGAAGAGCCAATTCACCGCCGACCTCGTCAACGGGCAACCGGGTCACGCGCTCAAGCATCAGGGCCGCGAACTGGTGGGCCAGTTCCTGCGGATCGGTTTCGCCCGCAATGGCGGCTGGCGCACGTTCAAAATGCGCCAGGACTTCATCGCCGCCGCCAAGGTCCAGATGGAGGACGATATCACGGTTTCCACCGTGGTGCCCGCGAACCTGCTGGCGACGCGTGATCCGGAGGAGGTCTTCGAATGCCTGAAGGTCGCCGTGAACTGCGAGAACCGTCTCTTCCAGCGCCCCGACGAAGCCATCAACCGCGGCGTCGATCATCAGGCCGAAGCCGACATCGCCAGCGAAGACAACTTCCTGTCGAATTTCGAGCCCCTCACCACGGAAGACGCCCGCCACATCCGCGATGAAGCCCTTGGCTATTCCCAATACACCCGGCTGATGCAGGAATTGCTCGCCTCCACCGCCGATGGGCCGGAGGGCGAATTCGTCGTCAGCAGCGCCCATCCCCGCATCGTCGACGGCAAACCCTCGAAAAACCCCCGCTATCTTCAGGTGCGCCCCGATTACATCAACGCCCGCGACACCTACCTCGCCGATGTCAGCGTGCGCCTCAACCGCCGCGTTCCCGCCAACCAGCGCCTCGTTCATCCCGTGACCGCCGTTCTTCCCGGCCGGCGCAACAACCCGGTCGATGTGAAGGCCGGCATACGGCCCCTGGCGGTCTATAACCCCATCCATTATCAGGAACTTCCCGAACTCTTCATGGATTTCATCTGCTCGCTCACCGGCAAGTCGCCCTCGACCACCGGCGCCGGCAGCGAAGGCGCCCTGACCAAGGGACCCTTCAACGCCATCCATGCCACCGCCGATCTCAACTCCGCCCTTGTGTCCTTTATCCTCACCGGCTACGCGGGCTTCTCGACGGCCGCTGGCTATGTGGGCGAGGAATACCGCGTCGATCACGACATCAGCCTGCTGGTGCCGGAAATCTGGTCCCGCCTCGCTCCCCACGAGCGCCAGCCCGAGTTCCTGATCAAGAACCGCTGCCTCGAACGCATCGACGATATGGAAGTCAACGGCGAGACGGTCCACGCCAGCCGCCTCGGTTGGCGCATCACCGAAAACTTCTGCCGCCTATTCCTCGGCCGCATCTTTGACAGCCCCGACGTCGTTTTCGACGACCGCATGCTGCACCCCGAGAAGCAGAACATGGAAGCCTTTATCGATGGCGTGAAGAACATCACCGAGGCCCAGCAACGCGTCGCCAAGAACTACCTCGACGACGGCAGCGTCGCCGGCGCCGTGCCCCCCATCCAGGCCCTGATCCACATCATGGCCACCGGCTCCTGGAACGGCAAGACTGCCCACGACCCGGAAGTCCGCCAGATGTTCACGCGCGAATACCTGCTCAAGAGCGACTGGTATCAGGAACGGCTGCTCACCAAGGCCCACCGCGACCAGGAACTCTGGGCACGCCATGTCGCCTCGCTCCAGAACTTCCTGGCGATGCGCAGCCACGCCGAAGTGGCCCGGCGCCTCGAGATTCAGAAACGCCTTGAAACCGCCAAGCGCCAACTCGACCGCGTCAAATCCTACGATTACCTCCGGAGCCTTGTCGGTACCATCGGCGCCGACCCGCTCTACCGCGGCTAATCGCCTTTACCGCGCCTGCGTCAGCGGCCTTTGCGCAACTGACGCAGGCATGGCATACAAACGCCCCGCTCGGGCGCCACGCGCAGCCGCTCCATCGCGATCGGCTGGCCGCAATTGGCGCATTGGCCAAAATCCGGGTCGTCGATCTGGGTCAGCTTATCGCGCAACTTGCCGAGCCGCTTGCGCGTCTCCTCCATCGCCATGCTCACCGTGCCCGCGTTGATCATCGAGTCCAGCCGGCTCAGCCGGCCAATGGCCGCGTCCGGCTCGACGGGGCCGGTGCGCTCCTTCAACTGATCGAGGCGGTTTTTCATGTCCTCGATTTCCGATTCGATCAGGGCCTTGATTTCGGCGCGCTCAGCATCGGTCAGCATGGGGGCGTGGGTCCGTGGGGGGGGAGTAAAGAATCAGCCTCCCACCGGGGCGCCTTGGACGCAAGCCGCAGCTCGAAGCGGCCGGACTTGTCATTTGAGCGCTCCAGCGCCGAAAAGCACTTGAGCGCCCGGCGGGCGTTTGCTGTGCTCTTGCGTTGGCTCATTTGAATTCGAAAGCGAGGCCCCAGACCGACCGTGCGTGAACTTCGTCCCCAGCCCTTTGCCGCTCAGCTCCGCCGCCTCATGTCCGAGGCGAAAACGCACCAGGCGATTTACGATCTGCCGGAACGCGTTTGGTACAAACCGGAAAAAGGCGGACCGGATCTGTCCGTTTCCATGCACGGCATGAAGGCCGGCACGCCCGTCGGCCCGGCGGCCGGACCGCACACGCAGATGGCTCAGAACATTGTGCTGGCTTATGTGGCCGGCGGGCGCATTTTCGAGCTGAAGACCGTGCAGATCATGGATCGCCTGCCGATCCCGCGGCCGTGCATCGACGTGCGCAACATCGGCTACAACGCCGAGTGGAGCCAGGAACTGCGCATCGAAGAGTCCATCTACGAATACTGCGTCGGCGCCTATCTAATCAGCATTCTGCGCGGCGAAAACATTCTGGGCTGCGAGAACCCCCTTGCCCCTGAGGACGACCCGGTCATCTGGGACATCAGCGTCGGTTACGACCTGAAGGGCATCAAGAGCCGGCGGGTCGTGGAATTCTTGAAGACGATGATGGACGCCACGGCGGTTTTCGACCGGCTGGACGAGGAAATCCCGGCCGAGTTCGCCCACCTGAAGAAGCACCGCCCGGACCCGAAGCTGTCGCGCAGCGCGACGCTTTCGACGTTCCATGGATGCCCGCCCAAGGAAATCGAGGGGATCGTGGAATTCTTGCTGGAGGACATCGGACTGCACACCATCGTGAAGATGAACCCGACTATGCTCGGGCGCGACGGGGTCGAGGGTCTGCTGCGCGAAACATTGGGTTACAAAGAATTGCGCACAAACCCGCACGCCTACGAGGTCGGCCTGCCGTTCGATGAATCGCTCGAAATGATGCGGCGGCTGAAGGCAAAGGGCGACGCGCTGGGCCTGCATGTGGGCGCGAAGTTCAGCAACACTCTGGAAGTCATCAACGACGAGGGCGTGCTGCCCAAGAGCGAGCGGGTCATCTACCTGTCCGGCGCGCCGCTGCACGTGATCACGAGCACCCTGGCGGCAAAATGGCGCGACGCGATGGATTGGCAGGCGCCGCTTTCCTTCAGCGCCGGCGTCGACGCAGCAAATTTCCCCGATATGGTGGCCTGCGGCTGCACGCCGATCACGACCTGCACGGACTTGCTGAAGCCCGGTGGCTACGGCCGCATGACCGCGTATCTCGAGAATTTGAAGGCCTCTATGGCCGAAGCGGGCGCTGGCTGCGTTGCCGATTATATCCGCCACCGGGCTGGCCTCGGGGTCGATGTGTCCCTCGCCGAAGCCACCGCCAAGAACTGGCGCGCCTACGCCGAAGCAGTGCAGGCCGATGATCGCTATAGCTACGCGCGTAATAGCAAAGAGCCGAAAAAGATCAAGCCGCCGCTGGAATTCTTCGATTGCATCAACTGCGATAAGTGCATTCCCGTCTGCCCGAACGACGCGATGTTCTCCTTCGAAATCGTCCCCGGCGAATTCAAAGTCCAGGAAGTCCAATACAGCCCCGACTTCGGCTTTCATCTGCACGACGATGGCGTGCTGAACGTGAAGAAAGAGCATCAGTTGGCGAACTTCGCCGATTGGTGCAATGAGTGTTCCAACTGCCAAACCTACTGCCCCCAGCCGGGCGGCCCGCAATTGGTGAAACCACGTTTTTTCAATGACCGTCTGGAGTGGCAACGGGCGCGGGAAGACGGGTTCTTTATGGAGCGAAGGGCGGATGCCGATTGGTGCTTCGCGCGCTATGAGGGCCGCGAATACGAGTTCGAAATGCTGCGCGAGCGGAATCGGGCGTTCTTGCGGGACGAGTTCCTCTTGGTCGAGTTCGACACGGAAACCCACGCGGTGGTGGAAACACACCTGAGTCAACCGCTAGGGAGGAGCCGGAAACTCGACACAAGCGTTTATCACGTTCTTCGCCTGATGGTGCAAGGCGTGCTGCGCTCGGAAAAACCGAACCCGGTCACGGCCGTGGCGGGGACATGATCTCGGTCGAGGAAATAGCCTCGTAGCAGGCGGCTTTGTCTTTGAGCCAGAAGAACTTGTAGAGGATCATTGGCTGACCCGCGAACAGCGTGATCGAAAGCAATCGCAACACCCAGGTATGCGCGGTGTTGAGCCATTGCGGGGGCAGAGTCCCGACTAAAATTCGAATGAGGAAATTATTGGAAAGCGACTCAATAAATAAGAAGACAATGTGCACGCCAAGAGGTGCAAGGAACCAAAGGCGATTTAGCTGGCGGTTGCCTAGCGCGCTGATTATCCATCGTTGGAGGATTGTCAATCCAATAAAAGTCAGGAGGAGCCAATAAGGTAGGCTGTGCAGGAACAGGGAAACGAAATATGATCCCAAATTCTCAAAAAGAAAAGAGTATCCGTTTTGTAATATGAAGTAGCATAAATGGGCAAGAGAAATAAGAAGAGTTAAGATTATGTAGGTGCTCGTCGCTTGTAGAAATAACAACGCGAGCCCCCAGAATCTTTCTGCAGGCGGCAGCGGCAACATGGCCAAGTTCGATTCCTTCTCGAAGACCCGGCGCCAAATCCAGCGTGGAAACGCGGCCAGCATGAAAAACACCACTGCGTTGCCGACGAAAACATGGAAAAAGGTGAGCGAGAGCGAGGCCGTCGTGGACGTGCTGAGGCCAGGATACGCCGTTGTCGCCATCGTCCAAATCCCCCAGTAACCCAAGCCATAAAGAACGCCATAGCCGATGAGAATAAGGGAGCCGAGCAAGCTCGCCCAAAAGACCGGCTTCCTCTGTCGCCGATAAATCGGATTGGTGCGCGCCTGGACGCGGAGCCACTCCATCCGGCGATTCATCGACGAAATCATGGATTGCTCGCGTCCTTTCAGTCTCGGTTCCAGCGCCCTGAGGCGAGCATGCGCGGGGGAGATGAGGCACCCCTGGGGTTCGCCGCGCTCATTCATGGCTGCGATGTCTACGGGCGGGCAACTTGCTTATTCACTGGCCAGCCCCCAATTCCGCCCCGCTTCAAAAACCATTGCGGATCCGGGGTATGACGCGATTTCCTAGGGTCTTGAATCGTGGAAAGGGGACGCCCCGCGGGCGCGCCGAAGCCTTGGCACCCACCGAACCGCCAACGACACGAATCGCCGACTTCGACAGCCACCGGCTGTTCGTCATTCCCCTCGGCATCGGCAACGCCTTCACCAAGCGCTTCTTCAACACCAGCCTGCTGCTCATCGCCGAGGGCCGCGGCGTGCTCGTCGATTGTCCGTCGCCGCTCCGCCGGGTACTCGGCGACGCGGAAAAAAAGGCCCGCGTCGCCCTCGACATCCCCGATTTCGATCACCTGGTGCTGACGCATCTGCACGGCGATCACTGCAATGGCGTCGAGGAGTTCGGCTTTTTCAAACGTTTCGTCCACGGCAACCGCCCCCATTCTCCGCCCGATCTGTACGCCTTGCCCGAGGTCCTGGAAAGCCTGTGGGAGCATCGCCTCATGGCCAGCATGGGCGTTCTGACGACGCCCGGCGAGAGCGCACCCGCAGCCCAGCGTATGGGCGATTACTTCCGCACCCACGCCTGGATGCCGGGCCGCGAACTGTCCCTCTGCCATGACGACCGGGACGCCCCCGCCATGACCTTCCGCATCCGCCGCACCCAGCATTTCCTGCCCTGCTTCGGCCTCGTGGCGGAGTTCAATGGCATCAAGCTCGGCTATAGCTGCGACACGGCCTTCGACCCGGAGCACATCGCCTTTCTCGAGGACGCGGACCTGATCCTGCACGAATGCGGCCCCGGCGCCGGCCATACGCCGCTCAAGGATCTGCTCGCTCTGCCCCCGCCGATCCGCCGCAAGATGCTCCTGATCCACGTCCCTGACAACATTGAGGACCTGGACAGCGAAATCCCCGTGGCCGACGAAGGCGCCATCTACGACGTTCGCATCGGCCGCGATCCGGTGACATTGCGCGAAGCCTTCACCACCGGATTGTAGCGGCCGCCACTTTTCCTGTCGGATTTTTCCCGCCGCCCTCGCCCTCCACGCGCGGGCGCCCCTTTTCCCCGGTTGCGCCGCGCCGGGGCGCTGTGTGGGAGTGCCCGCTGATCCTCACTCCCCGACGGAACCCGCCGGATGAAGAAGCTGAAAACCGCCGCCGCCCTCGCTAAAGAAAAGCTCCCCTATCCCCAGCGTGACGTTTGGGTATTGCTGGCGATATGCCTCGTGGTGCGTCTTGTCATGACCCCGATGAACGTCGGCGAGTACACTGACGGCGTCTTGCAGGTGACCCAGCTGACCGAACCGACGGGGATCTGGCCGCCGCTCTACTCGGCGGTGGTTTATCCCTTCAAATTCCTCTTCGGCTATCTGTGGACTGGCCGGCTGATTAGCGCCATTGCCAGCGCCGCCGCCCTTTACCCGCTTTACCGCATGGCGCGCCGTGCCTTCGGCACCCGCGCCGCGCTCTATACCGGCGTGTTTTATATCGTGGCGCCGGTGGCCATGCGGTGGGGCGTGCGGATGATGACCGACGCGATGTTCTCGCTGTGGTTCTGGTGGGCGGTCGAGCGCCTCTGCTTTGCCAGCGACGAGCGCGAGGAGTTCTCGGCCCGCCGCGCCCTGACGGGCGCCAGCCTTTTCGCCACGCTGGCCTGCCTGACGCGGTGGCAGGGACTCATGCTGCTGCCGCCGCTCCTGGTGTGCTACGGCATCCTGGTGCGGCGCTTTCGGGTGTTTATCTGGAAACCGTTGGCGCCGGCGCTGGGCCTGGCGATTTTGCCGCTCTGGATTTGGCTCAACGGATTCATCCACGGCGACCAGTTCACCGAGCGCCTAGGCGCCGCCCCAGCCGTCGGCTGGTGGGAGGTGATCCTGGCCATGGCCGAGCCCTTCATCTACTACCTGCCCTATTTCCTGACGATCCCGGTTTTCATCTGGGCCTTGACCGGCATGTACTGGGTTCGAATGCGGCGCGGTCCGTTCTTTGGCTGGATGATGCTCTACACGGGCGTCGTCCTGCTCATCGCCCAGTCGGCCTTCTCCAGTTTCCAGGAGCGCTATTTCCTGCCGCTCCACGGGTTTTTCTGGGTGCTGGCGGGGGCGGGGATGTACGCCGTGGGCGAACGATGGCGCCGGGCGCGCTACATCGTGCGCCGCCGCCTGTTTCCCTACCTGGCGATCGGGACGTTCACGTTCAGCGCCGCCTTCGGGCTGTTCGTCCTCATCGGCCAGCGCGAAGCCTGGGGCGATCTGGCGAGGGCGTCGCGGCTGGCGGGTGATCTCGTTCGCGAGGAGCGCGCCGGAGAAGCCGACGGGCCGATGATTTTCACCAACGAAGTCTACCGCCTGGAGCCGCACCCGATCGTCACCAGTAAGGTCGATTTCTTCGCGCGGGAAAACGCCCGCCTGCTCGACGATCCCTACGTCCGTTTCAGCGACGACGGCCGCCCCCTGCCCCCGTCAAAGGCTCTGCCGCCGGGGTCGCTGGTCGTGCTGTCGAACCTGTATAATGCCCCGGCCTATGTGGATTACCTGTCGCGGTTCTATACACTGGAGCCGGTGGCCGAATTTCAGGCCAGCCTCCTGCCCGTTTTCCCCGACAATATGAGCGTTCCCGGCACGGACCAGAGCCCGGCGTGGTTCCTGTATCGCTATCGCTGGCAGCGATTCAGCACCATCGTTCTGCGCGTCGAGGGCCCCCGATGAGCCCGCTCGCGTCCTTGAAAGGCCGCACCGGCTTGGCGGCGGCGGGCGTGCTGGTGGTCTATCTGCTGTCGGCGGCGCGTTATCCGCAGTTTGGCGACGGCCTGGAATTCGTGGCCGCGGCGCAAAGCGGCGGCGTCCCGCACCCCACTGGTTATCCGCTGCTGCTGCTGCTGCTCAGTCTGGTGCCAGCGGGCAAGAGCGCCTACTTCCTCAGCACCCTCCTGTGCAGTCTCTTCGCGGCGGGGGCGGCGTGGCTGGCGGGGTTGCTGGCGGGGCGGTTGCTTGTGCCTGCGCCGGACGCCGAACCCTCCGTCATCGCCGGCGTGCTGGAACGCTGGCTGCCCTTGGCGACGGTGCTCCTGGTAGGCCTCAGCGCCAGTCTCTGGAGCGCCGCCACATTGGTCGAAGCCTACGCCCTCAACGCCCTGCTGATGGCGGGCCTGCTTTACATTCTCGTGCCCCGGCTCGATCAGCCCATCGGCTGGAAGGCCCTCGCTGTGGCGGCCCTCTTCCAGGGCCTCGCCGCCAGCAATCATCTCACCTCGCTCTGCCTCGCCCCGCTGCTCCTGTGGCGCCTCCGCCAGGCCCACTCCGCCGGCAAGGAATCGCCCGTCCGCCTCGGGGCTGCGCTGCTGGCGGGCGTGGCGGGCCTGCTGCCCTACCTGGCGCTGCCGCTGCGCGCCGCCAAGGACCCTTCGATCAACTGGGGCGGCGCCGATTCCTGGCAGGGCTTCTGGTGGCTCGTCGGCGGCGGGGAATACGGTCAGATGCAGTTTCTCCAACTCGCCCCCGGGATGCCCATGACCGGCGGCCAGTTCGTCCAGTTCGCGCTGGCGCGGCTCGTCCAGGTGCTGACCGATCTCGGCGGCCAGTGGATCGGCGGCGCGCCTCTGCCCGGCCTGGCCTCCGCCGCGATGGTGGTGGCGCTGTTCTCGGCGGGGGCACTGGGCTTCCTGGTGATGCTGCTGGGGGTGCGTGAGCTGTGGCGCCTATCGCGGTCTGGCTGCATCGCGCTCGGGGTGGCTTTCGATCTGCAGATCCTCTTCATTTTCACCTACAACATTCCCGACATTGGCGATTATTTTCTGGGCCTTTGGATGTCGGCGTTGCCGTTCTTTGTGCTCGGCTGGGCGTTTGTCCTGCGGGCGGCGGCGCGGCGGCTCGGCTACGCGGTCGATCCGGCGCGGGCCGGCCGGCTGGTGGTGCTGATGGGCCTGGTGGCCCTGATCGCGCTCGGGGCGAATTGGAAGACGGCGGGCCGCGCCGGCGAAGTCCTCGCCCCCGTCTGGCTCGAACGCCTCTTCGACGACCTGCCCCAGGATGCCCTGCTGCTGACCTCCGGCGACGCCGACCTCTACTCCGTCTGGTACGGTCAACTGGTCGAGGGCAAGCGCCCCGACGTCCTGGTCGTGGGCAGCAACTTCCTGCGCTTCGATTGGGCCGCCGAGTCTCTGCCGACGGAAACTCCCGATGAGGCCGGGCGCGTCCTGCGGCCCGAGGCTCTCGTCGAACCCCTCCGCGGCCCCGGCGAATTCGCCGCCTATCTCGACCGCACCGCCATCGCCCCCAACATCGGCCGGGTCCCCGTCGTGCTCTCCACGGGCGACGGAGCGCTGCTGCGCGAACTGGCGTCTAAATACAACCTCGCCGTGCTCGAGGGCAAACTCCTCCTGTCGTCCGAGGAAATCACCGAGGCCCAGCTCAGCGGCCGGGTCTTCCTGCCCCCCGCCACCGCTTACGTCCTCGAACTTCCCAGCGAATCCGCCCTTCACCCATGAGCCCAACCGCCATCGTCACCCCCGCCGATCCCGATTCCTTTCCCAGCGACGAGGACTTCCTCCTGTCGGTCATCGTGCCGGTCTACAACGAAGTCCGAACCATCGACCTGCTGCTCGAGAAGGTGCGCCGCTCGCCGGTTCGCAAGGAAATCATCGTTATCGACGGCGCCAGCGAAGACGGCACGGCGGAGAAGCTGCGCGAGCAGGAAAGATTCGACGACACGACTGTCATCTATCAATCCGTGCGCCGTGGGCGTGGCAACGCCCTGAAGGTCGGCATGAAGCAATGCACCGGCCACGTCATCATCTTCCAGGACGCCGACCTCGAGCTGGACCCCGACGATTACCCCGGCCTCCTGGCGCCCATCAAGAATGGCGAGGCCGACGTGGTCTTCGGCTCGCGCTTTCTCAGCGGAAAGCCCAAGATGACGTTTCTGCAATACTGGGGCAACCGGGTCATCAACATCGCCGTCAACACGCTCTACGCGCCGGAGCTGCGTGGCCAGCGCCTCACCGATGTGGAGACCTGCTACCAGGTCTTCCGCCGCCGCTGCCTCAAGGGCCTGCGCGTCGAAAACAACCACTTCGCCTTCACCGTCGAACTGACCGCCCGCTTCATCATGAAGCGCCACCGCATCGTCGAAATCCCCATCCGCTACTTTCCCCGGGGCAAGACCGAGGGGAAGAAAATCTACTGGGGCGACGGCGTGGCCAGCCTCTGGACCTTGGTGAAGGTTCGCTTCGGCAAGTAAGTCTTATCGAATCAAGGTGCCACGGGCGTCCGGCCCTTGGCCAGCCAGCTCCTTCCGACGCCCGCGCTCTTGGTTGGGTTCCACTCTCAGGAGCCGCCGCCTTACGCCGTCCCGCTGTAACTCGGCGAGAACGAAGAGGGCCGGCCGTTGCCGTTGTCCCATTCGCGGCGGCGGTTGTTATTCGGGCGTTGAGGCATGGGGCCGGGAATGTAGCGCACGCGCGGTTTGCCGTCCAGCGCCATGATGGCCGCCAGGGCTTCCGGCTTGGGCGCCACCTTGATGCTGCCGCTGGCGACAAAGCCCGCCTTGACCGGTTCGCGGCCGTCGCGGCCGGGGTGGTGGATCACGATGCGGACGGGTTTGGCGTCGGCGCCGAACCACTTCTGGCAGGTTTCGCGCAGAGCCACCAGGCCCTTTTCCGTCAAGGCTTCCGCGTCGATCTCCACTTCGATGCCGCGCGACGAGGAGCGCAGCTCCTCGATCCGCCGGAAGGTATCGGCGGCGAAGGACAAGCGCCCGTTGCGCAGGCTGATCTTGCCTGCCACCTGAACCACCGTGTCCAGCTCCAGCACGGCGCGGTGGTCCTCGTAGATTTCTTCCCAGGCGATGCACTCGAAGGGGCCGTCGAAGTCCTCGAACTTCAGGATGTGCATCATCTTTCCGGCGCGCGTGGTGCGGGTTTCCACGTCGATCAGCATCCCCACGATGGTCACCGGCGTGCGGGCGTTTTCGCCGGCTTCCAGGGCGGTATTCTCCAGCTTGTGGGCGCTGTGGTCGCCAAAGGACGCGATCTCGACGCGGTAGCGATTGAGCGGGTGCGAGGCCAGGTACAACCCCAGCACTTCCTTTTCCTGAAGCGCCTTCTCGCGGTCGTCCCAGTCCGGGAGGTTGGCGGGGATCTGGACGCTTTGCAGGATTGAGAGTTCGCTCTCGCCGCCGCCGCCGTCGAACATGTCGAACTCGCCGCGTTCGTCCTGGCGGGCTTTGTCGGACGCCACCGCCATGATGTCTTTGAGCACGGCCAGCAGCGCGGGGCGGTTGGGGTGGAGCTGATCGAAGGCGCCCACCCGGGTCAGGCACTCCAGCACGCGGCTGTTCAGCTCCTCCTTTGGCATTCGGACGCACAGATCCTGTAGGCTCTTGAAGGGCCCGTTGGCCGCGCGCTCGGCGACGACCGCTTTGGCGAAACCCTCGCCGACGCCCTTCAGCCCGTTGAGCGCGTAGTAGATTTTGTTGCCGTCGGGATTGAACAGCTCGATGGAGCGATTGATGTCCACCGGCAGGACCTCGATGCCCATCTCGCGGCAGTTCGACACGTACTTCGCGATGGCGTCGGTGGTGCCGTTCAGTTCGTTCGTCAGCAGCGCCGCCATGAAGTACGTCGGGTAATGAGCGCGCAGGTAAGCCGTCTGGTAGGTCAGCACGGCGTAGGCGGCGGAGTGGCTCTTGTTGAAACCATACCCGGCGAAGGTCACGATGTTGTTCCAGATCGCCTCGCTCAGCGACGGATCGACGCCGTGCTTCTCCTTGGCGCCGTCGATGAATTTGACCTTCATCTTCTCCATCACATCGAGCTTCTTCTTGCCCATGGCTTTGCGCAGCGTATCCGCTTCGCCGCCGGTAAAGCCGCAGAGGTCGCGGCTGATGCGCATGACCTGCTCTTGATAGAGAATGGTGCCGTAGGACTCGCCGAGGATGGGTTCGAGGACCGGGTGGTCGTAGGTGACTTCCTGGCGGCCGTGCTTGCGCTCGACGTACATGGTGTCCATGCCGGCCTGCAGCGGCCCCGGCCGATAAAGCGCGATCAGGGCCGTCAAGTCGTTGAAGTTCGACGGCTTCATCTTCTTCACGAGGCGCGTAATGCCCTCGCCTTCCAACTGGAACACGCCGAGGGTCTGGCCCTTTTGCAGCATTTCATAGGCCGCCGGGTCGTCCATTTTGGATTCGTCGAACTCGACTTTGAGGCCTTCGCGCTCCTCCACCCAATCCATGACGCGCTTGATGATCGTCAGGTTCTTGATGCCCAGGAAGTCCATCTTCAGCAGGCCGATGGATTCCTCGACCTCGGTCATGGTGAACTGGGTCGCGGGGATGCTGCCTTCCTTGGTGTCCTGGTACAGGGGGCAGTATTCCACCAGGGGCTTGTCGGAAATCACGAGGCCGGCGGCGTGGATGCTGGCGTGGCGGACCATGCCCTCCAACTGGTTGGCATAGTCCCAGACCTGGTGGACCTGGGGGTCGCTGTTGACGAGCTGCTGCAGTTCCGGCGTATCGTCCCAGGCTTTCTTGAGGGTCATCTTCGGATCGCCGCCGGGGATCAGGCGCGCCATGCGGTCGGCGTTCTGGTTTTCGAACACGCGGCCCACATCGCGCACGGCGGCTTTGGCCTTCATCGTTCCGAAGGTGATGATCTGGGAAACGCAGTCCGCGCCGTACTTGCGGCGGACGTATTCGATCACCTCGCCGCGCCGTTCGAAGCAGAAATCCACATCGATGTCGGGCATCGAGAGCCGGTCCGGGTTCAGGAAACGCTCGAACAGCAGCCCGTGCTTGAGCGGGTCCAGCTCGGTAATGCGCAGGCAATAGGCCACCACGCTGCCCGCCGCGCTGCCCCGGCCGGGACCGACAGGAATGCCGATGCCGCGGGCGTGGGCGATGAAGTCGGCGACGATCAGGAAGTAGGCGCTGAAGCCCATGCGCTCGATGACACCGATTTCGAATTCGATGCGTTCCTTGATTTCCGGCGTGACGCCATCCCGGTAGCGCATCGCCGCGCCTTCCCAGACATTCTGCCGCATCAGGGACTTTTCGTCCATGCCGTCGGGACAGGGAAAGCGGGGCAGGTGGTAGCTTTTTTCCGGAAACTCGAGGTTGCACATCTCCGCCACGAGCTTTGTGTTCAGCAGCGATTCCGGGATGTCGCCAAAGACGGCGGCCATTTCCTGGGCCGACTTCATGTAGAACTCGTTGCCGGAAAATCGCATCCGGTTCTGATCCGCGTGGCGGCACCCGGTCTGGACGCAGAGCAGCACGTCGTGCATCTTGGCGTCCTGCTTGCGCATGTAGTGGGCATCGTTCGACGCGATCAGCTTCAGACCGAGCTTCTTGGCGATGTCGATGATGTAGGGGTTGGTCTCGCGCTGCTCCGGGATGCCGTGGTCCTGGATCTCCATGAAGAAACGTTCCGGACCGAAAATGTCCACGAACTGACCGGCGTAATCGCGGGCCTTCTTTTCATCGTTCGCCAGCAGCGACTGCGGGATCAGGCCCGCCAGACACGACGACGTGGCGATGAGGCCGTCCTTATGCTTCTCCAGCGTCTCGAAATCGATGCGGGGTTTGTAGTAGTAGCCTTCCAGGTGCGCGATGGAGGAAAGTTTGCAGAGGTTCTGGTAGCCCTGGAGGTTTTCCGCCAGCAGCAGCAGGTGGTGGATGTTTTTCTTTTCCAGGTTGCCGCCGGTTTTCGTGTGGCGGCTGTTGGGCGTGATGTAGAGTTCGCAGCCCACGATGGGCTTGAGCGCTTTCTTTTTCGCTTTCTCGTAAAAATCCAGCACGCCGCACATCACGCCGTGATCGGTCAGGGCGACCGCCTCCTGGCCCATGCTCTTCACATAGTCCAGCATCGGCCCGATGCGGTTGGCGCCATCGAGGAAACTGAACTCGCTGTGGACGTGGAGGTGGACGAAGTCGCTGGGCTTGAAGTCGGCGGCGTTCATGGGGGCGGGGGCTCCGGGAGTCGGTACGGGCCGCGAGATTGCCCCCCGACGCCGACCCCAATCAAGGGGGTTTCTTGGCGAGAAAAGGCTTGCAAAAAGCGAAGGATTGGAGAAAGAGGGGTTAGGCGTTCTTGCGGATTCTTAAATTTCACCGCTGAGGCGCAGAGAGCGCTGAGTATGGGGTTCGGGAGGGGCGAGGCAGACCATCGGGGGGCTCCTGTGGAGGCGTTCGATGGTCTGCCTCGCCCCTCCCGAACCCCATACTCAGCGCTCTCTGCGCCTCAGCGGTGAAATTTAAGAATCCGCAAGAACGCCTAACCCCTCTTTCTCCAATCCTTCGCTTTTTGCAAGCCTTTTCTCGCCAAG